>NZ_JAIMID010000033.1 GCF_019966535.1 Mesobacterium pallidum
GGATGCTGTCGCCCGTCGAGTTCGAACGGCAGCGGAAACTGAGAGCCGAAGGCGTCTAAGAAACGCGGGGCTATTCACCTTTCGGAAGGGTTGGTTAAGTGGCGAGCTGATCAGCTTTCGGGCCGGTTCAGCAGCTTCGCTCTTTTCTTGAGGAACAGGTCCGCGCCCTTCATCTTGCTGGTCAGGAAGTCCCCTGCGGTGAAGAAACCAAGGAAGGAATTCCCCTGTTTGGGGCCAAGCGGCACAAGGATCGGCGCCTTGCTGCCCCATGGCTTGTAAGGTTTTATGCCTTCGACGGTTTTGCCCTGCCCCAATCCGACCAGCGTCGCCTTGAGCCAAGGCAGTTGGCGGCTGATGGCGACGATCGTCATGGCGTCGCCTGCATCGGCAACATCACCCACCGCAAAAACGTTCGGCAGCGAGGATGGGCGCATCCACGGGTCGACCTTGATCCGGTTTGCCGTCGTTTTCTGGACACCGCTAAGCGTTTCAAGCACCTCGGAATGCGCGCGCGATCCGATAACCGGAAAGATCAGGTCGAAGCCGTGCTGTGACCCATCGGCGAGTTGCAGGGTGCCCGCATAAGGCTCGGTCAAGCTTTTCAGGTTCTCCGCCATCTGGCCAAGAATGAGCGTGACGCCAGCCTTGCGCAGTTTCGCAGCCAAAGAGGTGCCCAGCTTTGATGGCATCGTCGGGAACAACGCCTCGTCGCTTGAGATCAACGTCACCTTCTTGTCCGGCATGGCATAGGCGATTTCGCCCGCAAGCTCGGTGCCAACGGCACCAGCCCCGACAATGCCGATGTTCCGCGCCGCTTTGAGTTGCTGGTGAATGCGCTGGTTGTCCGCCTTGAGGCCCGCGATATCGGCGCCTTGAGGCTTGAAGGGAATGGCGTTGCCAGATCCGGTGGCAACAACGATTTGATCCGCCTCTACCCGAATGCCGTCCTCCAACGTGACACCCTTGGCGTCTATGGCTTTTGCCTTGGACGCGATGACCCTGCCGTTCGTGAGCAGCCGATCATAGGGAATGAGAGCGCGATCCAGCAGCGAAGGGTCGACAACCGCGCGGATCATGGCCGGCGCGTGAACGAAGTGACTGCGCGGCTCGATCAATGTGACTTCCGCAGTGTCGTCGAGAGACTTCGCGAGTTCGGCACCTGCGTGACCGCCGCCGACAATGGCAATTTTCTGTGACATGATTTCTAACCTTCTTGGGGGCCTTGCGGCGTTGTTCTATGATTTGTGGGCGGCGTGATCGGCGGGATAGGTGATCTGTCCGAATTTCCCGGCGCGATACTCGCGGAACGCCTCGGTCAGCTCGCCGTCGCTGTTCATGACAAACGGGCCGCGCATGGCGATGGGGTCGGTGATCGCCTCACCGCCAAACAGCAGCAGATCGAGCGGTTCAACAGCCGGGTTGGTTATCTCCAACGTCCCCCCCCGGGCGTCCAATCCGATGAGGGTATGAGCGTCGATCTTGGCATCACCGACCACGGCCCCATGCGTCGGCAGGAATCCCGCTACAGGCAGACCGGCGTGCAAGGCGATATCGACCGTCGCAAGCGGCTCGATCCTGACGTGCCAGATAAATTCGCCCGCATAGGTGGGGATGGGCGAGGATTGCCCATCATAACCGCCAAGCAGAACTTTGACCTCCCCACGCCCACCCGCGAGCATAACAACGGGCAGGTCCGGGGATGAGACGGGCATGTATTGCGCAGGCTCGATCTTGTTCGGCGCGGGCAGGTTGATCCAGAATTGAAAGGAATGCAGCACCCCGCCATCACGGCGCACGGGCGTCGCGAGCATTTCGTCATGGATAATGCCGTTGCCCGCGTTCATCCATTGCACGCCTCCCGCCGTGACGGTGCTGTTGTTTCCCAGGCTGTCGAAATGGGTCATTGCGCCTTCCATGACATAGGTGAAGGTCACGATACCCCGATGGGGATGGGCGAAGCTGCCATCGGGCTCGGGCAACTCACCGGCAGCAATTTTGCGCTTGGGCAGATGATCGAGAAGCAGGAACGGGCCGACCGCGTTCACAGCCCGGTTCGGAAGGGCACGTGCGATGGTAAATGTACCGACCCGATCGGGCTGCGCTGGCTCTTGGAAAGAAACTTGTTTCATTGGATTGCTCCGGTTGTTGATCCGGAGATAGGCGAAGCAGAACTTGATTGATATTTATACTTTTTTAGTATCTACATAAGATATTATTAACTTATGGTGCCTGATGAAACTCGATCAACTGAACGTCTTGCGCGCCGTTGTTGAAACCGGCTCGGTCAAAGCGGCCGCCGAACGCCTCAACCGGACGCAGCCAGCGATCAGCCAGGCGTTGAAGGCCCTGGAATTCCAGACCGGAACCGAATTGTTTGACCGGTCGGGGTATCGGCTTGAACTCACACCCGTCGGCAAACGGGTTTATCTTCAATCCTTGCGCGTTTTGACGGAGGCGGAGGATCTGGGTCAGTTGATCCAGCATTTCGAGAAAGGGCAGGAAGAAACGATCACGATCGCGGTGGATACCAGCACCAACCTCAACGCGCTGACCCTCATCTTATGCAAACTGCAAACGGACTTTCCCGAGACCCGCGTGATCCTGCGCCCCGAGGTTCTGTCCGGCGCCATCGAGGCCTTAAAAACGGAAACTGCGTCAATCGCGATTTCGCCAATGTCCTCGATCATGCTCGAGGAAGAGGGTTTCGACTACATCCCCCTCGGGACATCGACGTTGCGCAATGTTACGTCACCATCCCTTTGGGCTGAGATGGACAATCCCAAGCGGCTCTCGGACATGCGGCGCTTCCATCAGGTCATCGCAAGCGACAGCGGGCAAGCCAGAGGGCTGTTCGACCGCGAAATCGGCGTCCAGAAAGGCCAGCGCCGCTGGTACGTCAGCGATCTCCACACAAAGAAGCACCTTCTGATCGCGGGCCTCGGCTGGGGCCGCCTGCCAGAACACATGATCGCAGAGGAGTTGAAGCAAGGGCGGCTGTGCGAGATAGACTTACCACACACGCATCTTGCCTTCGACGTCACCATCTATGCGTTTCGCCAGTCCAAACCAATCGTCCGCGCCGTAGCGGAATTGCTTTGGAGAGAATTTGAAGCCCTTGCTGCGTAAGGCATGTATATCGTGAAGGTCGGCTTTGATAGCCGATTTCCCGATGCGTTTCTGCTCCTGACCCTTTATGAAAGTAGTGCTCCGGCTATCCCTGTGATGCCGACAAATGCATCATGGGACCCCTGACAGTCGAATGGCAGCTTCGGCGAAATCCACACGCGATTTCGCAGTCGAAGCGAAAGTCGGCAATCCGCCGATTCCGTGGAAAAACACCCGCATGCGACCGCAGTAATTCGCCGCCTGAGTCGACCGTGAATGCCTTTCCTATCAGGCCTGCCGCGGTTGCTGCGGTGCAGGAAGGATCTTGGCCAGTTTCCGGAGGTGCTGAGCGGTGGCCGCGAGGAGCAATTCGTCATTTGCGCCGCATGGGCTGCGTAGTCGGAACCGTCCCAGGCCGAGTTTGCGCTTGAGGTGGGCAAAGAGCATCTCGACCTTCTCTCGTAGCTTCATCGAGATTACGTATTGGTCGGTCTTGGAGATGTCGCGGGCAACCTGTCGGGCGTCTTCATGTTCCTCGCGGGTGATCTTGCGAGCATCCGCGTTCGGGCAGCACATGGCCTTGGATGGGCAGGCTTGGCAGACTTCTTTCAGGGCCCGATAGCGGGCGGTCCCCTTGCCGGTCGGCCCTCGGGTGGGGTCGGATAATTTCGGCGGAACTGCTTCAGCTCGTGCCCCTCGGGGCAGATGTATTGGTCTTTTTCTGCATCCCACTCGAAGTCGGCGCGGGTTCAGGTCCCGTCATTGCGCCCCGACTTGTCGATGACGGGGATATGCGGGGCGATCTTGCGATCGACCAGCCAGCCCAGCATCGGCCCGGTGCCGCATGCGGTGTCCGCGATCAGGCGTTCAGGGTGAAGGTCGAACCTGGCCTCCACGCGCCTCAGCATGGTCTTGGTTGATCCTACTTCAGCCTGCCGGATCGATCTTGTCGCTTCCACGTCCAGGATGACACCATGGTCCGTGTGGATCAGGTAATTGTCGGAATAAATGAAGAAGGCTGGTCCCTTACGTGCCGCAGTCCACTGGCTCGCCGGGTCGGAATGCGAGCTGAACTTGGGCTGAACCTCGCTTGCTGCGCCGAATGCGGCTTCGTCCAAGACGTCCAGATACTCGCGAACGGCCCGGGGCGCGTCAGCCAGATCGATCTGCCTGACGTCCCAGTCCTCCTTCGGAGATGAGTTCTGCTTGTTCGCATCCGCCTCGATAAGGCTGGCATCAACTGCCATGCGCTGGCCGCTAACCAGTCCCTCGTCTATGCACCGCGCCACGGTCGTCTCGAACAGATGCCGAAACAGCTCACTGTCACGGAACCGGCCGTGCCGGTTCTTCGAAAAAGTCGAGTGATCCGGGACCCGGTCGCTAAGGTCCAGGCGGCAGAACCACCGGTATGCGAGGTTCAGATGCACCTCCGCGCAGAGCCGCCGTTCCGACCGGATGCCGAAGCAATACCCCACCAATAGCATGCGGATCAGCAACTCTGGATCGACAGACGGGCGACCCGTATGGCTGTAGAAATCGGCGAGGTAAGCGCGGATGCCAGACAGATCCACGAACCGGTCAATCGAGCGCAGAAGTTGATCTGGCGGGACGTAATCTTCCAGCGAGGACTCGTAGAACAGCGCCGGCTGCGCCTCCTGCCGCGGTCCCATCATTGCCGATCCTCCCACCCGGTGAGGGAATTAAAAGGCACCTCGATCAAGCACGAGTTTTTCAACGGAATACGCCCTTCTTCCCTGAAGGCTGACGGCCCACAGGAGACCTTGGCCGCCAACGTGGATGCCGCGGCGCGGCATCACCAGACCGGTCCTTCGCTGCATTGCAAAAGCCAAGCTAACGCGAATACACTCAATGAGGCGCGAAAAGGGGGCGTTGTCTAACGTGCACGCGCTTTTTGCAGCGTCTTTGACAAGGCCTTCCCTTTCGAGACGTTCGGAAAAACCCGTCGACTTACGCGGTACAAAACCCACTCGAAACGCCAACCGCCTCTTGGCCGCAAGCGAGCCTTTCGTTGCCCTCGACTGAAATGACAACCCTCCTGGATGCCAACCCGACATCGGCCCGAGCCGTTCAGGCCGTCGGTTGCGCGCCCGGTTTGTCCGCACATTCGTTGAAACACCGGATCTCGCAACCGGCGCAGATCGGGTCGGACGCCCGGGCGACGGCCGGTCGGATGGCATCCGACTTGTGCGGATGCACGTTGTCTGGACCCAGTTCGTCCAGACAGTGCAGCCGTTTGAGCACGTTCAGGACGCTCGGATTGGCGGCGATCAGGTGAAGATCGTTGCCATGCGCCCGCGCGCGGCGCGCCTCGGACAGGATGAAGTCGGCACCGGAAAGGTCGATCTTCCCGACGCCCTTGAGGTTCAGGATGCAAGTCTTCAGACCGTCCTTTTCCTCCATCCGCCGAAATTCGCGCTCAACATGCTCGATCGAGGCAAAAAACAGCGGGCCTTCGATGCGCACGAACCGGATTTGCGGGCATTGCGGCAGGTTGAAGGACTCGGCATTCATAAAAACCCGTCGGCCATTCACTTCTGTCGGAGCGCCGACCGCGACCAAGGGATGCGCGCTCTTGTTGAGGAAGATCGACAGCGAGGCGACGACGCCGACGAGGATGGCGAAGTCGAGCCCCGAGAGGATGCCGGTCAGGAAGGTGGCAGCAAGGATGAAGGTCTCGGACCGGCTGGTCGCGACAATGTGGCGGATCTCGGCGATGTCAATCAGTCGCCAGGCGACGTAGAGGATGATTGCCGCCATGGCGGGCACCGGCACGAAACGCACGAACGGCGAAAGCAGCAGCAGTAGGACCACGAGGAAACCCGCGGCAAAGACTGCCGACATCGGCGAGGCCGCACCGCTTTCCGCGTTCAGGCCGGAGCGGGTGAAGGAGCCGGACCCCGCGTAGCAGTGAAAGAAGCTGCCGGTGAGGTTTGAGAGGCCCTGGCCGACCATTTCCTGATTGCTGTCGTAGGTCTCGCCGCGCCGTATGGCGAAGGATTTGCCGATCGAGATTGCCTCGAGCAGACCGACGCAGGCCACGGCCGCGGCGGCGGGCAGCAGCGCGCCTATTGTGCCTATCGACAGGTCCGGTGCCTCGAACGACGGCAACACCGCATCGAGCGGCGCGAACATTGCCACTTCGGCGCCAAGCAGGACGGCGGCGAGCGAGCCGGCCACCAGCGCGATGATGTAGCCCGGCAGGCGGCGGCTGATGCGGAAGGAGGCGATCAGGCTGGCGAGCGTCACCGCCGAGATGATCACCGCGTCGATGTTCAATGTTCCTGCGTCCGCCACGATCCGCGACAGGCGATGCAGCACACCGCCCTCGCCGCCCGCAAGACCCAGCGCCGGGCCAAGCTGTGACACGGCAATCAGGACCGACGCGGCGGCGGTGAACCCGACGATGACCGAATGCGAGATGAAGGCGATCAGCCCGCCCAGCCCCGCCATCCCCGCCGCGAGTTGCAGCACGCCGACGAGGAAGGTCAGCACCAGCGCCAGCGCGATATAGGTCTCGCTGCCGGGCACGGCCAAGCCACTCAGCGAGGCAAAGAGCACGGCGGAGATCGCGGTGGTCGGCCCCGAGACCATGACGCGCGACGATCCCCAGAGGGCGGCAACGACGGTCACGATGATCGCGGTGAACAGCCCGAATTCCGGCGGCAACCCTGCGATTATGGCAAATGCGACGCCCTGCGGCAGCACGATGGTGGCGCCCGTCAGCCCGGCAAGCGCGTCGGCTTTCCAGGACGCTGGCGTCTGCTCAAGGACCCATGGCCTTACAGGAGAGAGGCGCTGCAGGACAGCGCGCGCCAAGGCCATCGGATCATCCGGCCTTACTAGTTTTCCCGGCGCGGACCACGTCCGGCCCGAGAACCTCGCGCAATTCGTCCTCGTTGCGATAGCCGATCAGGATGCCCGCCTTCGCTTCGCCCAGGCTCGGGTCTCGGGCTGCGATCCACGCGTCGGAGCGGGTTGTGCGTTGCGATGTGCGGCGTGCCCAGGCAAACAACAGCTTTTCCATGCGGGCGCACTCTGCCCGATGCGCCGGATCGGCGCCGAGGTCGGTCAGTTCGGCAGGGTCATTTTGCAGGTCGAAGAGCATCGGGCGGAACCCTTCGGCGAAGATATACTTCCAGCGCCCGTCGAACAGCATCGTCAGCTTGGCGTCCTTGACCTCGACACCCAGTCGCCGCCGGACGTCGCGCATGGAGTAGTCGTATTCCGAGACCGCAACGTCGCGCAGGCTGTCGGTCTGGCCGTGCAGCAACGGCATCAGCGAACGGCCTTCGATGATATGCGGCACTGCCGCGCCGCCGAAGTAATCGAGGATCGTCGGAACGACGTCGATCGCCTCGACCAGCGCGGAAGATTTCAGACCGCGGGTGGCATCGGCCTCTGCACGCGGGTCGACCACGATCAGCGGGATGCGGGCCGAAGCGTCGTGGAACAGTTCCTTCTCGCCCATCCAGTGATCGCCGAGGTAATCGCCGTGGTCCGAAGTAAAGACGATCATCGTCTCGTCCGTCAGGCCTTGCTCGTCCAGAAACGCCATCAACCGGCCCATCTGGTCGTCGATCTGCTTGATCAGCCCCATATAGGCAGTCAGCACGCGGGTCCGGGTGCCATCGTCGCAGAAGGCGCGGCTCACGCGTTCCTCCATGAAGGCACCATAGACGGGATGGGGGGTGTCGCGCTCGGCCTCGCTGCGCACCGGGTCGAGATGCGTTTCGGGGCCGTACATGTCGTGATAGGGCGCGGGCACGATATAGGGCCAATGCGGCTTGATATAGCTCAGGTGCAGGCACCAGGGTGTAACCCCGGCTTCGCGGATGAAGTCCATCGCGCGCGAGGTGATGTACGGCGTCTCGCTTTCCTCGTCGGCGGCGCGGGCGGGCTTGTCGGCATTGTCCATGAACCAGCCGCTGAGGATGTTGCCATCCTCGTCCTCGGCGCTGTTGGCGACCGTTTCCCAGGGGTTGTCGTCCTGCCAGCCGCGCGCCTTCATGAAGGCGTCATAGGCCTCGTTGCGGGGATAGCGCCCACCGTCGGGGTGAAGCCCGTCCTCGCGCTCGAAGGGCTCGAAGCCGCATTCCGCGACCCGCACGCCGATCTCGCTGTCCGGCGCGAGGCCGAGGCGCTTCATGCCCTCGACATCGGCCGCCATATGGGTCTTGCCGCAAAGAGTGGTGCGCACACCCAGTGGGCGGAGATGGTCGCCCAGCGTCATCTCGCCGACCTTCAGCGGGATGTTGTTCCAAGTTGACCCATGCGAGCTGACATAGCGCCCGGTGTAGAAAGACATCCGCGACGGGCCACAGATCGGGGATTGCACATGGGCACGGTCAAAGAGCACCCCGCGGGCCGCAAGGGCGTCGATATTCGGCGTATGCAGATGCGGATGCCCGGTGCAGGACAGGTAGTCCCAGCGCAGCTGATCGCACATGATGAAGAGAACGTTCTTGGTCATGACCGGGGCCCACCTGATAGTCGGGCCGGGGCGCTGCCGCCCCGGCTGTTTGCTTGTCTACCCGCGCGCGATATCGGGGATCGTGACGCCAAGCTCTTCGAGCGCGCGCAGCGCGCCGAGATGCAGCGGCATGTTGAGATCCGCCACCGCGCCCTCGGGCGTGATCGCCTTGAGCCACGGTGCGCCGTCGCGCATCTCGGCCACGCCTTCGAAGAAGGTCTTGGTCATGTCGTAGATCATCGCCTCATCAGCGCTCTCGTTCGTGACGATGCCGACGGTGACGCGCAGGGTGGTTGTGTCCTGATCGTTGACCTGGTTGTCGCCGTAGACCCCCGCCGGAAGCGTGCCGAGACCAAAGCCGGGGCGGTTTGCCAGAGCCTTGATCGCGTCGGTTTCCAGCTGGTCCGCAGGAATGCCGAGGAAACGGATCGGGTTGGTCACCGCGATCTGGGTCAGCACCGGGCTGGGCGCGTTGGTCGGGTTGCAATAGATGTCGAGGTTGCCGTCCTGGAACGACGCGGCTGCGGCGTCCCATCCCAGTTTGACCGCTTCGTAATCCTCGCCAGCCTTCAAGCCGGTGACCGCCTCGAACAGGCGTTCCATGGTGGAATAGGCAGCACCGCCCGGAGGGCCGAGGAAAACCCGCTTGCCCTTGGCCTGATCCAGCGACGTGATGCCCGAGGAGTCGTAGACCGCGATGTGGTAGACGCCCATCGGGAAGTTCAGCACGGTGCGCAGCTTCTTGGACAGTTCCGGTGCCTGGTCCATCTTTTCGAACATGGCGCGCTGGTTCGCCATCAGCGCATGCAGTGCCGGCGAGGACATGCAGAACGCGGTCTTGCCCATCGCCACTTCGAGCACGTGGCGGGTGGCGGCGCCTGTGGCGTTGATCTGGATCTCGTAGTCCGGCAACTCGCGGTTGATGATATTGGCGAAGGTGGTCATCACCAGGTTCGGGCTGGTGCCCGGCCCCAGCGTCGACATGCGCAGCAGTTCCTTGGCCAAAGCGGCGCGGGGCAGCATGGCCAGCGTCGCGGCGGCGGCGGTGCCGGCCAATAGGCTACGGCGATTAAGGGTTGTGGTCTTCATGATTGTTTTTTCCTCCATTGCGATCATGAAACTTGGTTCTTGGCGGTTATCTCCAGCCGGTCGATGTACATCAGCCCGACCGCGGCCACGGCGGCGATCCACGAGACCAACGGCCCGAAGAAGATCAGCGCAACGGCCAGTCCCAGACCCACCGGCAACATGTAGGCCTTGCCCCTGCGTGGATAGCAAGCGCGCGAGATCAGGATCGTGGCGAGCAGGACAAAGACGATTGCCTGCGCCGACTCCGCCAGCGGAAACCCTGTCCCCAGCAGCAGCGCGGGTTGGTAGATGAAGGCAAACGGGATCACGAAGCCAGGCAACGCCAGCCGCGACGCCTCCAATGCTGTCATCATCGGGCTTGAGCCCGCGATTGGTGCGGCGGCAAAGGCGGCGAGCGCGACCGGCGGGGTGATCGCCGACAAGACGCCGAAATAGAGCACGAACATGTGCGTGTGGACGATCGGTACGCCGAGTTTCTGCAGCGACGGTCCCATGACCAGCACGATGATCAGGTAGGCCGGCACCGTCGGCATCCCCATCCCCAGCAGGAGGCAGGCGACGGCCATCAGGATCAGCGATATGATCAACTGGTCTTCCGCGAGGCTCGACAGCAGCGAGGCAAAGCGCAGCCCCACGCCGGTAAGATTCAGCACGCCGATGACGATCCCCACGGCGCCGACGATGACCACAAGCTGGGCCGAGATCAGGCCGGCGGAGCGGATAAACTTTACCCAGGCGGCCCCGTTGAACAGCAGATCGGGACGCACGGCAAAACCCAGCAGAGCGGCCAGCGTGACGCCGACAAAGCCGGCGTAGGCAGGCGACGAGCCGCCGACCATTGTCACGACGATGCCGGCGAGCGCCAGCACGAAGATGCCCATCTGCACAAGCTCGCGCCAGTTGAACGAGATGTTTGGGCGCGGCTCGTCGGCCAAGTCCATGTTACGAGCGGCGCTGGAGATGGCGACGAAGAGGCCACCGTAGTACAGCAATGCGGGCACGGCCGCGGCGGCACAGATGGTCAGATACGGCACGCTGGTGACATCGGCCATGATGAAGGCCACGGCGCCCATGATCGGCGGGGTGATCTGGCCGCCGCTGGAGGCCGCGGATTCCACCGCCGCCGCGAACCGGGCCGAGAACCCGCGTTTCTTGATCAGCGGAATGGTGATGACCCCGGTGCCTACGACGTTGGCCACCGCAGAGCCCGAAATCGTCCCAAACAAACCACTGGCGACCGTGGCCGCAGCGGCGGGGCCGGAGCGCACCCGCCCGGTGGCAGCCATGGCAAGCCGCACGAGCACGAGGTCGATGGCCAGCAATTCAAGCAATGCGCCAAAGACGATGAATATCAAGATAGTCGAGACGACCGTTGCCATCGGACGCCCGAAAACGCCGTCGAAGGAATACCACAGCACGGTCATCAATTCTTCGGTCGAGATGCCCGCATGGCGCAGGAACCCTGGTGCCAGATGACCGAAAGCGCCATAGGTCAGCAACACGCCGGCGACCACCGCCATCACCAGCCCGACCGAGCGTCGGGTCAGTTCGATCACCGCGATGAGGCCGAGAAATCCCATCCAGATATCGCTCGAGGTCAGGAAGTAGAGCCCGGTCTCGATCTCTTCGGCGGCGCGGAAGTACTGATAGACGCTCAGCGACAGGCCGAGGGCCACGATCACCAGGAGACCCCGGTCCAGAAGGCTGCCCGACCGGTCCAATGCGGAAAGGATGATCAGCAGACCGCCCGCCAGCAACATGCCGACCCGCAGGTAGGAATCCGAGAAGACGCCGAAGACCGACACATAGAACACCACCCCGATGACCAAGAGCGACAGCCCGGTCACGGCGTGATCCAGATAGGCGGTTTTCCTGAGTTCCGACACGATTTCCTCCCTGGTGTTGCAGTCACCGGCCAGCCTGCGATTTTCGATTCGAGGCTTGGTGAGCATGATGGAAAAGATATCGATTTGCTGCATTTTTAGCGATGAAGTGTTACACTAGGTGAAACGGGAATCATGCTGAAGCTGAACAGATCCATCGAACGGGGGCTGACGGTGCTTGAAGTCATCCACACTTCGGGCGCCATTTCCCTTGCGTCTCTTGCAGGCCGTACAGGGTTGTCGAAGCCGACGCTGTTGCGGATCTGTGCGACGCTGGAAAACCGCCGCTGGCTGACGCGCAGAAGCAGTGACGGGTACTATCAACTCGGCACTGCTTTCCCGCAGGCTGGCGGTATGCCGGACCTGGTCGACAGGCTCGTGGCCGTCAGCAAGGAAGGAATAGTTCGGCTTTCCGAGGAAACCGGGCTGGGTGTCGATCTGGCTGCCGCAATTGGCGGGGGCCGGACCGAGATTGTCGATACCACCCGCGTATTCAAGAAGCATGCGGTCTATCCGGATGCGGTCGGATTCCGCCCCTCGCCGATCCTGTCGGCCCTGGGCGGTGCGTATCTCTCGGGCCTGACAGCGTCGGACCGCGCTGCTGTGCTGAAGGACCTGGTGCCACGCCTGCCGCGTGACGACACCGCTGCCCTGCCACAACTGCCGAAAATTCTGAATGCCATTGCCCGAAACGGTTATGCCGCTCGGGCCGAAGGCCATTGGGGCCGAGCAGTGGATTATGGCGAGCTTCCGGCGGCGATCGCGGTCCCAATCCGGGCCGGCACCGAGGTGGTCGGCGCGGTCAACCTGGTTTGGAACGCCAGCGATCAAACGGTCGAAGCCGTCGCCAAAGGCCACCTCCTGCGCCTTCAAGCAACGGCGCATAGCATTGGCCGGGATTACGCCGCCCTTGCCTGACGCGGCTTGCCCCTGATAACCCGTCTCTCGTGGCGGATGCTCAGAGACGCAAGGCCGACAGGTCCGGGATGCACAAAAGCGCTTCGGGGTTCTCCAGCGAGTCGGTGTGTTTGACAACGCGTCCGTGCACAACGTCGCCCACCGCCAATTCGCTGATCTTGCCGCTTTTGATACGCGGGATGTCTATGACCGCGAGGATCACGGCAGGCACATGCCGCAGCGAAGAGCTCTGCCGGATCGCGGTTCTGATCTCCTTGCTAAGGGTCTCGGTCAACTTCGCGCCGGGCCCCAGCGTCACGAACGACACGACGCGCACGTCGTCGCCAGTGTCCTGCCCGATGACCACGGCTTCCTTGACCTCGTGGAACTTCTCGACCTCGGCATGTCTCCGCCGTGCCGATCCGCACAGTAGCCGTCGGTTGCAAACAGCACCTTGGGCTCGATCTGGCCGAAGCGGTCGAACACCGCAAGGGCACCGAAATCCGGCGAGGCCGATCACCACACGAGCCCAAGCGAGATCGTGGCCAGCTTCGCTGCAACCGCCTCGGGGCGGTTCGGCAATCATCCCGCTACGCGGTCGCCCGGAACGACCCCCGCCTCGGTCAGCGCCCATTGCAGCCGCGAGATATGGGATTGCAGTTCCAGAACCACGTCAACTGCACGTTGTCTTCACCCCGGAAATCCAGCGCCGGGGCCTTGGGGGTCGCGGTCCGCGCCGGTGTTCAGGAGGTTCTCGGCGAAGTTCACTCTGGCGCCGGAGAAGCAGCGGGTGGACAGCATGTCGCCGCCGGTCACGAATGGCGCGCCGCCCTTGTCGCCGATGACTCTGAAATTGTCCCAGAGCGGGCTCAGAATGCCTCGGGTGATGCTGCGAAGCCGGTGATTTCCGAATCTGCAATGCGCGCCTTCGATGGCTGCCAGATGATGTCGGTGGTCATGATGCCACTCGCGGATCACCATGCGCGGGCAACACGGTCCCGACGCAGGGACCGAAACCTATCCGGTAGCCGTCACCCTGCGCGTGACCGTACAAAGCCAGGGTATCGCCGTCCTCGATGAAGGTGCGGGTCGCTCCGCCCTCGAGCGTGATCGGGTCCTTGCCGCCCCAGGTCATCTCCAGGAGCGAGCCGAACATGCCCTTTTCGGGGCCCGAGATCGTGCCCGAACCCAACAGGTCGCCGGTCCGCATCGCGCAACCGGACGAGGCGTGGTGCGCAAGCTGCTGCGCGGCCGAGTAGTACAGGGTGTTGTAATTGGTCCGGCAGAGCTCCGTGGGATCCCCCTCCGGTGCGGCAATGGTCACGCTGAGGTCGATGTCATAGAGCATTGGCCCGGTGTCCTTGATGTGCGGCAGGAGTTCGTGTTCGCGCGGCGGGGTGGCGCAGCGGAACGGCTCCAGCGCTGCCTTGGTGACCACCCAGGGGCCGATGGTGGTGGCGAAGGCCTTGGCCTGGAACGGCCCGAGCGGCTGGTATTCCCAGGCTTGGATGTCGCGCGCCGACCAGTCGTTGAGCAGCACGTAGCCGAAGATCATGTCGTCGGCCTCGTCGACGCTGACGGGCTGGCCCATCTCAGAGGGCGTGCCGACGACCGCGCCCATCTCCAACTCGATGTCGAGCCGTTGGCTGGGGCCAAAGCGTGGCCTTTCATCCTGCGGGCCTTTCAACTGGCCCATGGGCCGGTGGAAATCGGTGCCCGAGACCACCACCGTCGAGGCGCGGCCATTGTAGCCGATGGGAATGTGCAGCCAGTTGGGCGGCAGCGCGTTGGCCGGATCGCGAAACAGCGAGCCGACGTTGAAGGCGTGCTGGCGGCCGGCGTAGAAATCAGTGTACTCGGTCACGGTGAACGGCAGGTGCATGGTGACGTCAGCCATGTCGTGGAGCGCGCCCCGCACCGCGTCGGTCTCGCCGCCGTCGCGCAGCAGGTTGGTCAGCGTTTTGCGCACGTCGACCCAGGCCTGTTTACCCTTGCCCATGAAGGTATTCAGCGCCGGTTCGTCGAAGCCGTAGTCGGGCAGGAGACCTGCGGATTGAAGCGCGGCCAGGTCAAGCACCTTCTCGCCGATGGCGACGGCACAGTGCGGCGCATCGGCAGCAGAAAAAACACCAAACGGCAGGTTGTTCAGCGGAAAGGGGCTTTCGGGGTCATTCGCGGACTCGACCCAGGAGCGGACAAGCTCAGTCATGGCAATATCCTTCGTCAATGTGCGTCAGGTTGGTTTTTGGGGCGGGCCGCATCGAAAGCCGCACGGTCCAGGCAACGCCTCTCGATCTCGGTCAGCCGTGTCAGGGCCGACAAATCGCACCCCCAGCGATGGGCGTTGTAGAGTTGCGGTACGAGGCAGAGATCGGCCAGTCCGGGTGTCTCGCCGAAACAATAGTCCTTGTCGGGCGCAATCAATTTCTCGAAGGCCTTGAAGCCCCGTTGCATCCAGTCGTTCATCCAGTCCACGGCCTCTTGCTGGCTGTGGCCCATGGACTTGAGCCGCGCAATCACGCGCAGATTGTTCACCGGATGAACATCCGCGGCGATGGTCAGGGCGGCGGCGCGGACCTTTGCCCGCTGAATGGCGTCCTTGGGCAGGAGCGGCGGATCGGGATGGGTTTCCTCCAGCCAGTCGAGGATGGCCATCGACTGAGTCAGAACCGTGCCGTCGTCCAGAACAAGCGTCGGGACGCCAAGCCCCGGGTTCAACGCGGCGTAGTCCGACGACGACTGGTCGCCTTCGACCAGATTGATCGAGACCGGCTCGTAAGCCAGCCCCTTGAGGTTCAACGCGATCCGCACCCGGTAGGAGGTGGTCGACCGCCAATAGGTATAGAGCCTCATTTCTTGCCCGGCGTGCCGTCGAACTTCTTCTCCATATCCGCCCAGCAGTCGATGTAATCGTCTTGCAGCGGCGCCTCCTTGCCCGCGAACTGCGTGAGCTGCTGCGGGAAGCGGGTCTCGAACATGAACGACATGGTGTTGTCGAGCTTTTCCGGTTTCAGATCGGCGTTCGAGGCGCCCTCGAAGGCGTTGCGGTCCGGTCCGTGCGGCAGCATCATGTTGTGCAGGCTCACGCCGCCGGGCACAAAACCTTGTGGTTTAGCATCGTACTGGCCATAGATATTGCCCATCATCTCGGACATGATGTTCTTGTGATACCACGGCGGGCGGAAGGTATCTTCCATCACCATCCAGCGTTCACGGAACAGCACGAAGTCGATGTTGGCGGTGCCTTCCTGTCCCGAGGGCGCGGTCAGCACGGTAAAGATCGACGGGTCGGGATGGTCGAAGAGGATCGCGCCAACAGGGCAGTAATTGCGCAGGTCGTATTTGTAGGGCGCGTAGTTGCCGTGCCAGGCGACGATGTCGAGCGGGCTCTGTCCGATCTTGGTGGTGTGGAACTGGCCGCACCATTTCACGGTGACGGTTGAGGGTACCTCGCGATCCTCGAAGGCCGCCACTGGCGCCTTGAAGTCGCGCGGGTTGGCCATGCAGTTGGCGCCGATGGGCCCGCGGCCGGGCAGCTCGAATTTCTGACCGTAGTTCTCGCAGACGAAGCCGCGCCCCGGACCGTCGAGAAGCTCGACGCGGTAGACGAGACCGCGCGGGATGATGGCGATTTCCTTGGGTTCAAGGTCGATGATCCCCAACTCCGTGGCAAAGCGCAGCCGACCCTCCTGCGGCACAACCAGCATCTCGCTGTCGGCAGAGAAGAAATAGTCGTCGACCATCGACTCGGTGACCAGGTAGATGTGGCTGGCCATGCCCACCTGGGTGTGCACGTCGCCCGCAGTGGTCATGGTGCGCATGCCGGTCAGCCAGGTCAGCGGCTCATCCGTATGCGGCACCGGATCCCAGCGATACTGACCAAGGCTGGTCACCTCCGGGTGAATGTCAGGGGCCGAGCGAAAATACGGCAGGTCGATTTTTTTGTAGCGGTGGCTGTGCTTGACCGAGGGCCGGATCCGGTAGCACCAGGTGCGCTCGGGTCGCACGTCGGTGAAAGCCGTCCCCGAAAGCTGTTCGCCGTAGAGGCCATAGTTGCACTTCTGCGGCGAGTTCATGCCTTGCGGCAGCGCCCCCGGCAGCGCCCCGGTCTCGAAATCGTTGCCGAAACCCGGCATGTAGCCGGGGGTGGTGGTGAAGCCATCGGCCTGCCTCAAGCCGGATTTCTCTGGGGCGTTCATCTTGCGTCTCCTCAAGCTGGGCCTTCGGGTCTTGACCGCGCATCACCCAAGATTACGGTTCGCTTGATGGAACAGTCGAGACGGCGTTTCACCAAGTGAAATGCCTGCTGTATCAGGCAAAGAAATTTCTGCCGGATCGCCGTGGCGCTCAGTATGCCGATCGAGGTCGAGGCGGGCTGCGAGACTACCGAGCACCATGTCCATCATCATGAGAACGAGTGCATCTGGAGGGCGAGGCAACGGCTTTGATCGGCGAGGAGGAACACCCGATCGGACCAGCTGATTTCATTGGCTACCGAAAGGGCGGCTTGGCCCACTCGATACTTAACACGAGCAAGGACACGCTACGCTGCATCGTTGTCGGTGAGCGACTGGTAAGAGACGTGTGCGACTACCCGCGCTTGGGTAAACGCCTCTACCGTGCTGCGGGTTTGCCTTGGAACCTCGTTGACCATGACGCGATTGCTTAACCAGATGCCGGAAAGAAGAAGTAAACCCGCAGATAGGGGTGCAAACCGCCCAATGTTTCAGGCTTGCGCGCAACAAAATCTCGGCCTCGAGAAACGCAGACCGCCCCTGCAAGGCGCGGAACCGCAGCTTCGTCCAGCATGCCAATCTCGACAAGAAGTAAAATGCTGCATCGCGCCAAGAAGGACCGCTTCGGCGCAGCCGCACTGCAGCCATGAGCGCCCTTGCGAAGGTCGACTTCGGGCCGGGCGTGCTATGCAATGGGCGCTTCCTGCGCAACTGGCGCTCGCGCTGAGTGAGACGCAGAAAGAATTCCAGCCAAGATCGTCGTTCTTTCGACAGGGAAGGTTCTGCAGCAGACATGTGCTGGGTTAGGGCAAGGTCCTTCCGGCTCCGGTTGTTGTGCCGAAAAAATTCCGGTCCGCTTGGTAATGCCAGGGACCGAAATCCACCCACCTTCCGATAGAGACGGAAGCGTGCTGGCTGCTTGCCGAATGTCGGCTTGTGCCGGGGGGCTCTTGGCAGGTTTGCGCTTGCGGCTAAGGTTCGCTATCCGCCCACTCTTACGATGGCATGCGCTGTCACGGCGGCTGGGACGCATGGGCAGCCAACTGCAGAAAGGTCCGCATAGCCGATCGAAACGATCTGCGGATACCCCTCGTTTTTGTAACTCTGCGATCGGAACCATCTCCTGCAAAACAGGAGATGCCCATGCTTCCCTTCACACGATTTCATGCCGCGACGCTCCTCGACTTGAGCGCATGGTCGACGCTCTCGCGCAATTCTGTTGCCACTTTCATCGCCCGGTTCGGGATTCAGCCGCTTGGTAACAAGTACCCCATGCTGCGAATCTATGAGCACCTTCTCGGTCTGTCGCCATCGGATGCGGCCGAGGAACAAATGCTCGGTGGAGGCCTGATACGGGTGACTGACGTTGCGGAACGGTTCGGTCTCTCCAGCGACGACCTCCGTGACGCTCTACGCACCCCTGGCAACCCCTACCCGCCGCTTTATGCATTCGGACCACGACGGAACCTGATGCTGAACGCGCAGGTCGAGCAGTTGCTGGCAAGCCCCAGAAACGCCTTTCACAGTCTGGCCCCGATCGAGGGACACGCCCTCCCCGCCTCGCGCCTGGCGCGGCATCTCAAGGTCCCGCAAGCCCGGATCGACGCGATCCTCGCGGACACGGGCGATCTCCCGGCCCGGATCATCACCCATGGGCGCATCCGCTACATCATTTCGGACGTGGCGCACAGGCTCGCATCCTCAGAAGAAAAACACGCTTCGGAGGAAGATCTCCAGGCCAAAGAGACAAATGTCGTAATGCCGGATGTCGCGCCCTCCTCCATGGGGGGCGCGTCTCGCGGCCTGTTCGCAGACACCATGACACGCGCGGCCGCCCAGTCTGAAACGCAGCTCTCCTGCACAGCATCCGGCGCAAATGCACGCCGAGGCGATGGCCTGCACGTGGCGCCGGCCGAGGCGAAACTGTCGGGAACATAAGGCGTTGCTTAGTTCCCGGATATTTCGACTCGAGTGCACATTTTCGCTTCGTCTGCACACCAAGCGACCAATCTTCTCCTCGAACCCGCTGAAAGGAAATTCCATGGCTCCCAAGACCAAATACCAAAGCCGCATCGTTGCGAACCCGCTCGCCCAAGCGCCATTCACGCTTCGGGAAGTGTTCGAGCACGAACCCGATCGGCGCCGACAGTCCGCCCTGCGCCGGCTCGAGACCGACCTCGACAGGCCCCTCGAGAAGATTCCCGCGGACATCGACGGGTTCGATGCGCACTTTCCGAGCGGCGGCTTCGACGGTGCCAAGACACCCTGGACCAGTGCCCAAGCCTACCAAGCTTGGCGCAACGCCGTCCGCCGCGCCATCCGGAGGTACATCTTCGCGCTCGGCATGTCCGTCATGCGGATCCGTTACGTCCAGGCGAGCCTTCTCTCCCGGACGAATGCGCCCCCCCACTCCCCGATCCCGGCAGCCCAGCTTCTGGGGCACACTGGCGTCAAGCGCACCAAGGCCCTTTTCGCGAATTTCCCCAAAACCGCCGCCGCACCTAAGTCCGACTGAGCCCCGAGATCGCGCGGCCGTCCGGAACGTCGGCCGCCTCCCTACAACCCGACAAGGAATACCGAATGGGTTTTTTCTCAGATGCCTCGCAGGTCGCCACGGCCGTTGCAGTGCCTACCTCAAAAACCATGCAAACGGTGTTCGACGAGACCGTCAACGAAACCGAACGCAACCGTATTGCGCGGGTGGCCGAGTATTTCAACGCACCACTTTCGACCCTGGATGGCGACGAGGTCGACCTCCTGGCCTGGTTCGACGCGAATTTTCCGTCGCTCAAGCAGATCGGGGCCGGACCGTTGCCAGATGCAGGTCGGAACTTCTGGAAGTCGAAGGGCAGCTATGGCAAGTGGCGCGAGGTCGTCCGCCGCCGGATCAGGACCACCCTTGGTCTCGTCGCTGCGAAGATGGCATTGCGGGAGCGCATCGACGGCTGGACCCCTTTCCTGGCCCTCTTGGAAGACCTCTCGAAAGACCACGGTCCGGTGCATCCCGGAACATTTGGCTCGATCCGCACCTTTTCCGACCGCGCAAGAGCGGCCGGTATCGACCCGATGGACCTGACCCCTGACATCGTTCCGCCCTTCCTGGATCAAATGCCCGCCCACGAGCGAGACGCGTCGGCAACAGCTCTCAGAGCGCTTGCCCGCCACCGCGTCTTCCCGCAGATCTCAGCGCATCTGCCACCGGACTTCGACACGGACTACCTCGTCCCAAAGGCACGCACACCTGTACCCGAGTCCGTGCGCAAGATGATCGCCGAGATGGTGGAAGCGGCACGCTACGACCAGCGCACCTATGATGATGTCTCCGAGAGTTGCACCGAGAATTTCAATCAGGAGACGGCCAAGACTTATCGGGGGGCCCTGGTTGCACTGGCCCGGGCCGCAGAGGAAACCGGCGTTGCGGACCTGGCGTCGCTGAACTGTCTCGACTCGCTGTTCGAGACCCCGGTTCGCATCGCCACCATCCGCCACTGGATCGACCAGTCCGAAACGGATACCGGGTTCAGTCTTCGGTCTGCCGCGGATTACGTCCGCATCGTCGCCCAGATCGGCAAGGCCAACGGCCTCAAGACCAAAACGTGGCGGAAGAACTTGAAGAAGAACCCGCACCTGAAAGAAGGTCACGCGGCAGGCGAAAAGATGTCCGCCAAGAACCGAACGTTCTGCGAAAGCCTCATTCACAATCCCGCCGATGTCCGGACCTTCTTGCGGCAACATGTGCTCTACCAGGATCGGGCGAAAGAGATCCTCGCGACGGACAAGACCCTTACTAAATCCCAACTGCGCGCCGCGCGGCGGTTTGCCACCTGCGCGGCCTTTTCCGCGCTGGAGATCCGGGGCGCCGGCTTGCGGAAAGGCAGTGCGCTGGCTGCAGAGTGTAGCGGCACCGGGCAGAATCTTTTCCGCAAGACGGCAGGTGAAAGGAAGTTGTTCGAGCTACGGGTCGCGCAGAAAGACATGAAAGGCGAGTATGTTGAGTTGCCCCCCATCCACATCCGGGATGACAAGTATTGCGGCTACGAGGTGCTCGATTGGTATCTGAAGACAGCGCGGCCGCTCTTCGACTTTGCCGACCCAGACTACTGCGAGAAGAAAGAGTGCGCACTGGCCACGCACCTGTTCGTCTCTGAGAAATCCGCCCGTCCTCTGGCTGGGTCCATGCTCTACAAATGGCTGACCCGAAGCAGCGCAGAGATCAGCTTGCCGATGTTCCCGCACAATTTCCGGCATGGCTTCGCGACGCTGCTGCTCGCGCGGAATTGGAGCAACCGAGGGCGGGCGGCCTCTTATCTCGGCTGCTCGGTAGGCGTGCTCGACACCTATTATGGGTGGATCGACAAGAGACAGAAGCTCGAAGAAGTGCAGGATCTCCTGGCGGAGGCTTTGGCCGGAAAATGACCCGCCACGTCATCCTCGCGAAGCCGCACTGGCAACCCAACGCGGCTTCCCCCATCCTGCTGGGCATGCCGCTCGCGGAGTTGCAGGCACTCGACAGCCTGGTCGAGTTCATGATCGAACATGGCTGCGCGGAACTCACGCCTTCAGATTGCCGGGTGTGGGCTCGCCTCAATGACGGCGCCGCCGCCATCGGCAATGCCGTCGCGGCAATGATCAAGACCGACGGACCCGAAGCCCTGCCGCTTGCGTCCCTGCGTGCGGCAGAACAGTCCCTGACCGCCTGTGCGCGCTTCGCCGGCATCTCGCGTGAGCCGCGTCGCTACTATGAACGGACCATCTCACTCTATCCAGAAGACCTTCCGGCGGAATGGCAACAGCACCTGGCCCGGATCCGGGACCGCAGAGAAGATGGCGAAATCAAGCTAGTGCCGGATCTCTACTACCGCATGACCCGGAAGCTCTGCCAATACGGCTGGTATCTGCGAGAAAGCGGGCTGGCGCTGGACTTCGAAATAGCCTCGCTCCGGAATTTCTATACCTATGAGACGACGAGAATTTCCGCCCGGGGCGCGCCACTGAGCACGTCAACGATCATCGCGACATTCGCCGATCTCAGGGATTTTCTGCGGTTCTCGAAGGCCTACCCGAAGGCCCTGGTCAAGCAACTCGATAAGCTCCTCCAAAAGCTGCGGGACCGGGCAAGCGTGGAAACCGCACGGAAATTCGCAGCCCTCGCCGCGATCGATATCACGACGATTCATCCGCGCGCCGAAGCTATTCTCGCAGACGTGGCAAAGCAAACCAACCCGGCAAGGCGTGTTATCAAACGCAACAGAGCCATGGCGATCGCGGTGCCTCCGCTGACACCCCTTCGCCGTGAATGGCATGATCTCAGGTTCGGCCGCGATCTGGTGTGGGCCGAGGGCCGCTATCGCCTGCGGGACTACAAGTTGCGCAAGACACGGTATCGTCCCGGTCGAGAGGACTACCCCGGTTCGGTTCATCCGAGCGTGCAGCATTTCGTCGACGCCCGCCTGCTTCAGGATGATGACCCAAAATACCTCGACGCCCTGCGCGACGCGGCCGGGGAAGAAGAATGGCCGCTATTCATCCATCCAGATGGCACGCTCGTTGCTGAGAATTACGTGTCGCAGGTCTGGTCCTCGGAGTTCGGAACCGGCGCTCACATCTGCCGATCCATCGTCTATGACGTCGTGTTCGCGATCAGCGAGGACGCAACTTTGGCCGGTATGCTCATGAATGATCACACGTCGCAGCAGGCGCGCAAGAAATACACCGGTGACAGGGCAAAGCAGGCATCACTCGCAGCCGCCGGGAAAGAGATCGACGACATCTTCGACGCATATGATGCATAAGATGGTTCCTACCGATGGCACCCCAATTTAGCTTGGTGGCAAGGCAGTCGCGGTAGCACTCCTTGACCGAGGTGGTCGTCAGACAGAACGATGATGCTCATTCCGCCGGCTCCGCGGCCGCGGCCAGGCTGTGTTGCATCTTCTGCTCCCAAGTCTCGATCAGGAAGAGCGCGACGGTGCTCGAAGCGTGGTTTGCGAGGCGCGCGATCCCCGGGTCGATCCGACGGTGGCCGTGGTCCCGGCCATGAGCGTCGCTGCCATGGGTGCGCAGCGCCCCGATCCTTTCGGTGGCCGTGGTCAGATACGCTGAGTGTCTGCCGCACATGATCGATATGTACACGCCGGCTGGCGGTGCTCAGCAGTTTCCCCGGGCGACCTCATTCAGGATCATCTTCTCCAGTGCCAGATCTGAAACTGCACGCCTGAGCGCGGCATTCTGACTCTAAATCTGCTTCAGACTTTGTCGCTGGTCCCGGCTGATGCCGCCAATGATGCGCATCGCTCGGCCACCTCGTCACGGCGCTCCTCCAACCCTTCAAGCACGATGTGGATTTTCGCCCCGCACGGATGGTGCTTCCGTGTGCGCCGGCGAATATCCTTTAGCTTCGCCTCGGCCATAGGCATCGATGACGGGGCGGCGCGGCGCCATGTCGCAGGCGTCGCGCTTGGCCTCGAGTTCGACCGTGTAGCCGAGGCGCTGCAGGAGATCGCCTGCCTCGGCCCGGACCCGGCGGCGACGGTCGCGGTCCTCTCCGACTCCGTGAACCACGACGAAGGCGATGCGGTTCGGCGGCCCGACATGCGCCTGCGCGTAAATGCGCAGGTGCGGCAGGTCGCGGTTGGCAGCCCGCAAGGCAGTCTGGGACTGGCCGAAGCGATCGGGCCGGGTGTCCTGTGTCTGCATGGATGTCGCTCCGCTTGCTCTATGCAATGGAGCTTGGCCAGATCGGGCATCGACGAAACCGAGAACCATGTCCCTCGGTCAGGTCCCGCGCCCGACGTGATGTATCGGCACTTCTCGATCAGCGAGAATCGCCGACGACGGCCACTTGTTGCTGCTATTTTATTGCTACTTGACTCGGCGAGGCGGATTATCCATTTAACATCAATGACCTACGAAGCGTTGCTCCAATCCATCATCGGGGCGACGGACAATCTAGCATTTTGTCGTACTTGCATTTCTTTTCGTATCATCAAACTGTTGGCGGCGACGGATGCACCGCTGAACTGCGCCCCGACATTCCCGACTTTGCCCCTCTGCTACGACTTGGCGCACAAGTGGCGCACATGAAAATGGCCACCTTCACCAAGTTTCCTTCCGGTGTTGCCGGGTCCAGATCAGACGAACGGGCCGCTACGCGATCGAGACCTTCCTTTGACACGACGACGCCCATCGCCGGGCCCGTCAGGCGGAGACCCGGGTCGATCAGGGGCTCGCGCCCAACAAGTCGTCCCTTTCCCGCCTTCAGACCCTTGGCGACCTCATCGACGTTCATATAGACGGTTGTACGCGGTAGGGAAACCGCCCCGACGCGAGCCCAGGCGGCAATGCTCACGACGCGCAAGCGCGATTGCGGGAAGGAGAAGAACGGCCACCCCGATCGGCAACCGCTGATCGGCGACGGCCAGATGCGCGCCAAGCAAGGCGCGGGTCCGGCACCCCTCGGGATCGACATCGACGTGATCAAGATGATCATCCCCCATGCGGCGGCGGTGCACTGCCGCGACATCTCTCCGGAGCCCGTCGATCTGGCGCGTGTCGCGTCAAAGCGCGGGCTGATCGGCGAGGGCACGGAGCGGGATCGACGCCCCGGTACGGACGCGTTGGACCGCCTGATCCGATGCTTCGATGCCAACGGAGGCCTGACGACACCGATGACGTGGATCGTGAAGTTCGGGGCGGCAACGGCATCGCGAGATCGTCCCAAATCGTCAGCGATTACCGGCGCTTGAGCGCTTCATTCCAGGCCGGCCAGGTCCCGGCTTGATTGTCGGGTGTTTCGGTCTGATCATGCCGGAGTCACGAGATGGCCCCCTTGCAGGGCTCGTGCGACAGCGCCGCGAAACCCACCCCGCAGGCGACAACGCGGGGCCCAAGTGATCCGACACATGCTAATGCGGACCAATCCCAATGGCCCGGGGAGGTATCGCGGCAACCTCGCGCATGTCCTGGTGACCGGTGGCGGCACACCGGCCCGCGGCCAGCCCGGGCGGTAGACCATGGACGTCGACATCGGGGGGATCGACGCCGACCTCATGCTCTACTCGGCGACCTTTTGCGTGCGCGTTCCGCAACAGGTGTTCGCGACCCGATGCTCGGCTTCCGCCGCCGGGATCCGGGCCCTCGCGCGTTTCTTTACCGCTTTTCCCGCGCGACGACGGCGTCGTGTCCAAGGCCGGCGCAGGCGAACTCGGGGCCGAGCTGGGCCAGACTCCCGAGGTCATGGAACGGAAAGACAGCCAGGCCTCGGGCAAGGGCGACACCGTGCTGACACTGACGCCTTTGGGCGAGGCGCTGGTCATTGCCCTGCCGGCCGACGGCGCACCGTGCCACGACCGGCAGAACGGGATCGAAGCGGGGCATTTCCGCGCCGGGATGCGGCCGACCGCGATCACCCCTCGCCTGCCGAGGCCGAGCCGGCCGAAGACTTCCCGGATCGCCTGAAACTGCGCACTGCGGAAAACACCCAGGGGCCGCAGGGAAAGATCGCCGCGTTCCTGGTCTCGCCCACCTGCGCAACTGTCGCGCGCAGCGATGGGCTCCGGTTCACCAACCTCAGCGGCGCACCCGGCCGAAGCCGACCCGGACCGCGCGTTCGGGTCGCTGCGGCGGGTGCGGACGGGCCGGCGCCTGGCCGGTCGCCACAGGGCGCTTGGCTGGCTGGCACGCCGGGCCGCCGCTGCAGAGGGACCGGCCGGCGCCCCTGGCCGCGCCGCTTGCCCTGCCCGTCCCGTTGCCCGCAAGGGCGGCGGCGATGGGCCTGTCGACGCTCGCAGCTCTGCCGGTCCTCGGCCTGCGGATGGCACGCCTCCCGCGCTGCGGACGGGCCGCCGCCGTCCATGCCGACGCGGGCCTCAGACCAGCACGATATCGCCCAGCAGCCCGGCGGTGGATGTCACCCCGTCCAGCGTCACCGTCGCGCCGGTGTCGAGCGTCAGCACAAGGTCGCCCGCCGGCACCGAGGCGCGCGCGTCGAGCGCGGCCTGGCTCAGCGCCCCGCCCCAGAGCGCGGCGGTGAAGGACAAGTCGTCCTGGCCCACCACGAAGTCGGTGATCAGGACATCGCCCATCCCGTCGCCAAAGACGAAACTGTCGCTGCCCGCCCCGCCCGTCAGCGTGTCATTGCCGCCCAGCGACTGGATCGTGTCCCAGCCACCACCGCCGAACACGCGGTCGTCGCCATAGGCCGCCTGCGCCTCGTCCATCCAGGTGTCCGCGCCCGTGCCCAGTTCGGCATGGTCCGACCCGCGTCCACCGTAGATGACGTCGTTGCCGTTGTTGCCGTAAAGCGTATCGGCCTGGTCGCCGCCGTGCAGCGTGTCGTGGCCCTTGCCGCCGCGGATGTCATCGGCCCCCGAGCCGCCCTCGGACAGGTCGTTGCCCTTGTGGCCGGCGATCGCGTCCGCGCCGGCGCCGCCCGAGATCGTGTCGAACCCGTCGTTGCCGTTGAGCCGGTCGTTGCCCTCGCCGCCCCGGATGTCATCGCCGGCGGCGCCGCCGAACACCAGGTCGTTGCCGTCCCCGCCCAGCAGCGTGTCGAACCCGTCACCGCCGTTCAGCGTGTCGTTGTCGGCCCCACCCTCGATCCGGTCATGGCCCGCCTCGCCCCGGGCCAGGTCGCGCCCGTCGCCGCCGTAGATCACGTCGGCGCCGGCGTCGCCCAGCAGTTCGTCGTCGCCGCCGAGCCCGGTGAGGGTGTCCCATCCCCCCCGGCCCGCGATCACGTCGTCGAAGTCGCTGCCGGTCAGGTCGTCCGCCTCGTGCGATCCGCTGCCGCTGGCCCCGCGCACCACCTCGACACCCGCGAGCGCCCCGTTGACCCGTTCAAGCAGGCTGACAAAGTCGATGCGGAAATCGGTCGGGTTCCACGACCCGTCCCCCATGTCCTGCCCGGGGTCGTAATCCGGCACGTCCCGCTGGAAATCGGCGATGCTGCGGGCCTCTTCAGGCGCCGCGCGCCAGGCCATCTCGGGCGTCAGGCTTTCGGTTCCGTTCGAGCGCAGCTCGGACCGCGTGCCGCCGTCGTAGACCCTGGCCCAGACCGCCTGGTCCTCGTAGACATCGCCCGTGTAGGTTCCGGCCAGCAGGTCGTAGGTAAACCGGTTGGCCTGCACCGTCTCGCCGGCTTCGGTCTCGACCGTCTCGTTGCCGGCAAAGACCAGCACGTCGGTCCCCGCCCCGCCGTCGATGGTGGCATCGGCAAGGCCCACGCCGATGGTGTCATCGCCCGTCCCGCCGTCGATCACATCCGCACCAAGCGCGACGATGACGTCGTCGCCGGCGCGGCCCTCGATCGTGTCGGCCCCCTCGCCGCCGGTCAGCACATTGCCCAGACCGTTGCCGCGGATCTGGTCGTCGTGATGGGTGCCGATGACGTTCTCGATGCTGGTCAGAAAGGTGCGCAGGTCCGTGGTGCCCATGTCGTATTGCGTCCCGGCCTCGAGGTCGACATCGACGGCCGCAAAGCCTTCGTCGTCGATCCCCGCGTCGAGCGCCGCGCGCATGGTCTCGTCGATCCCGGCAAAGGCAAAGGAGACCGTGTCGCTGCCGCGCCCGCCGTCGACGGAATCGGCGCCGGACGGGCCGGTTCCGCTGCTGCCGGGGTGCAGCATGTCGTCGTCGTCACCGCCGCGCAGGTCGTCCCGGCCGGACCCGCCGTAGATCGCATCCTTCCCGGTGGTGTTCCCCACGATCTCGAGCGCGCCACCCGCGCTGCCAGACCGCGCGATCTGGGCCCCGGGCGCCAGCAGGTCGCCCCGGTCGTCCGTCGCCTCGAGCTCGAGGTAGGGCGTCACCGTCGTGCTGGCCAGCGCCTCAGGCATCAGAAACTGGTTGAAGATCCGCACATGGGGAATCTCGGCGTCGATGTATTGGTGATGGATCTGGTTGAAGGCCCCGATCGTGATCTCGCCATCCACCGGGCGCAGGTCGGTGGTGCTCGTGACGGCGCCCTGCAGCACCCCGTCGACCCAAAGACGCATCGTGCCGAGGACCGCGTCGTAGCTGCCGACCACGTGATGCTCGCCCCCGTCGGCCAGATCGCCCGACTGGATCGAAATCGCGGCCCCGCTGACCCGGTCGGCGCGCAGATGCGCCTCGCCGTCCTTCAGCGCCAGCGACAGGCGCTGCCCGCCCGTGCCGTTATGGGCCGTGATGATCCGCTGGAAGGCGGCGGTGTCGGAAACGGTCGTGATCCAGGCCTCGAAGGTCAGGCCCCCCGACAGGGCCGCCGCGTGATCGCCCCCGACCTCGAGGTACTGGCCGATCCCGTCGACGGCGCGGTACGACTCGCCTGTGCCCGCGACATCGTCCTGATCGCCGCCCCAGATCGTGTCGTTGCCGCCGTTGCCGACCAGCTTGTCATCCGTGGCGCCGCCGCGCAGGCTGTCCATGCCGTAAAGCCCGGCAAACGCCTCGAACCCGGTGAATTCCAGGGTGGTCCCGTTCCAGTAGGCGATGCCCTGGTCCAGGTTGAGATAGGCATCCCCGCCGTTGATCCCCATCACCAACACGTCGACTCCATCACCGCCATGGGCCCAGGTGCCGTAGGCTTCATCAAAGGCGATGGTGTCGTCGCCCGCGCCGCCGTTCAGGGTCGCGTAGCCATGCGGGCTGAAGAGGTAATCGTCGCCCTCGCCGCCGTCGGCGACGACACTGCCGGTGACCGTGATCGTGTCGTCTCCGCCTTCGCCCAGGACCAGCGCCGGCGTGTCCGTCGGATAGGTGTGGACCGTCAGGTCGTCCGCGCCGTCCCCGGCCCGCAACGTGAAATCCTGCGTGGCGTACGCCGACGCCGAGGGGCGCCACAGGTTGACCACGTCGTCGCCGCTGCCCAACTGGACCGTGCCGAAGCCCATGAAGGCGTCGATGGCATGGGTCGCCCCGGTCGCATCGCCATAGAGACCGCGCCCGTCGCGGGCGTCCCAGGCGCGGACGAGGTTGCCATCCTGGACCTCGCCATCCTGCCAGACATGCCAGCGCACGCCGTCGACCTGGCTCAGGTCCAGCGTGTCCAGCACGTCGCCGAGATAGGTCCGGTCCTCGGGCTCGGGCGGGATCGCGTCGCCGCTGGCCTGCGGCAGCAGCCGCGCCGACCCGATCACAAGGTCGGTCCCGTCATCGCCCGATATCTTGCCCGTCGCCCCTTCGGCATGAATGGTGTCGTTGCCACCTGCGCCAAAGAGGCCGCGGAAGGCGGCGGCGCCCTTGAGCCCGTGCAACACATCGTCGTTGTCGGTGCCGACGATCTCTTCGACCCCGTCCAGCGTGTCGACCGCCAGCAGCGAGGCCAGCCCGTCGTCGTCGCGGTCGGACATCCGCCAGACCTCGACGCCGCCGGCCGTCGTGCCGGTCGCCTCGCGCCAGCGGGTTTCGATCCAGCCGATGGAATCGATGGCCTGCTGCATCTCGAGCCGGTCGTCCTCGTAGCCCGGGCCCCACAGCTCTTCGTGGAACGGGCCATAGTAGATTGGAAACTCGCCGTTGAATGCCGGCCCTTCGCCGTCGAGGATGGTCGTGTAATAGGCCCGGTCCCGACCCGCGCCGCCGATGATCAGCTCGCCCACCGGCAAGCCGGTGACGGGGTCGAGCAGGTCGTCCCACCCCAGCGCCCGGTCTGTGGCGACAAGGAGGTCGTCGCCCGCGCCGCCGTCCAGCGTGTCGCGGTCCGCCCCGCCCACCAGCGTGTCGTTGCCATCGAGACCGATCAGCGTGTCGGTCCCGCCCCGCCCGTGCAGCGCGTCATTGCCGCTGCCGGCGATCAGTTCGTTCCCCGCAAGCACGCCGTCGCCGAACAGATGCGCCCGCTCGGTCACGTCGGCCGAGACGTTTTCGATATAGTCGAGCGTGGCCGTGCCGCTGAGCGCGTTGCTGGCGTCATAGCTCTCGGACGTACGCGCCCCGAGATCGACGACCACGCGCCGCAGCGTGCCCGAGACCGCGTAGGTGTCGCGCCCCGCGCCGCCGTCCAGCATGTCGGTGCCGCCATCGCCCTGCAACGTGTCGGCCCCCGCGCCGCCCACCAGCGTGTCATTGGCCCGCCCGCCGGTCAGCAGGTCGGCGCCAAGCGCGCCTTCGATCCGGATCCCGGTGCCGCTGGCCTGCAGGTAATTGGCAAAGATGTAGGTCTCGGTCGTGTCCCCGGCCGGCGCGCTGTAGTCGGTGGCGGTCGTGTGCACCTTGTCGCGCAGCTCCTGCATGGTCAGGGTCAGCGCCTGGTCCACGCCATTCACCCGCTCGGTCGAGCCGAGGAAGGTGACCTGGTCGATCCCCTGCAACAGGTCCGTCCCGTCGAAGGACACCCCCGGCAGCGGCGAGACATGTTCGATCGTCACGTCGGAATAGGCGTCGTCCAGGTCGGCCCAGCTGAAGACATATTGCCCGAGCGGGCCGGCAAAGACCGCCGTGTCGATCCCCGGCAACACGCTGCCCGCGCCATCCCCCACAAGCGTGTCGTCGCCCCCGGCGCCGTAGAGCATGTTGTTGCCGCCATAGGCGGTGATCAGGTTGCCGGCGTCGTCGCCGACCAGCAGCACGTTCTCGACCGGCACGCCCGCGACATCGGCGCTGAGCACATCGTCACTGTCCGAACCGCGCAGCGGCGCCGGGATCTCGACGAAGACGGCAAGCCCGGAGGCGTCGAGCGATCCGATCCGTTCGCGCAGGTAGCCCTGCAACTCGTTCGTCGCCTCGTCGCGGACCTCGGTCGCGGTCTGGATCAGCTTGGCCTCGATCTCGTCCACGATCCAACTGCCGATCCCGAACGGGTCCTGGATGCGCGCGGTCGGAAGGCTGCCGTCGGGCAGCGACACCCCGTCGCCCAACGGCGTGCCGTCTGCGTCCACCACCTCGTCGCCGTCGTCGTCGTAATTGCCGAAATCGGTGGTGATTCCGTCGATGTCGGGCACCGCGAGGTCGATACGGTCCAGCAGATTGTCGAGCACGTCCACATCCGGCAGGAAGGCCGAGATCTTGTCCGAGGCCGCGTTGATCACCTGGTCGATCTTGAGCGTCTTCAAGAGGAAGTCGATCACCGGGTCGACCGTGAACTTGGTGATCAGCCCGACCGCGTTCAGCACGGGCTCGATCGGCTTGAGCGCGCCGTAGACCATGTCCAGCGGCGCCCGGATCGAGGCCAGCACCCCGGTGACGCGGCCAAGGTCGGCCTCGATGCCCAGCAGCTGGGTGAAATCGGCAGTCGGCAGGTCGGCCTCGAAGGCGTTGAGGGCCGCGACGATGTCGTCATAGGTGTCGTTGATCTGCGTGACCGCGGCGGCGGGCGTGGCCATCACGGTGCCAAGCGCCAGGATCGGCTCCTCGGCAATGACATAGGCCTTGGCGGCGATCTCGGCCACGGCCTGGAAACTGTCGCGCTGGCCGATGACCTTGCTTTGCCCCTCGGCCAGCCGGGCATCGACCAGTTCGACCTTGCCGATGGCATATTCGAGCTTCTGGTTGATCTCGCTGTCGGTGATCTTTTTCGCGACGGCGTCGATCTTGGCCTCGACCTGGTCGGTGACATCCTCGATCCGCTTGAGCATCTGGGTGCCGACCTTGGCGATCCCCTTGAGCGGGCCGGCCTTGTCCATCAGCTTGAAGACCAGCTGCAGCTTGTCGACGTCGTCACCGAATGCGCTGACCTCGGCCCGGATCGACGCGACCTTGTCGAGCGCGCGCCGCACGACCGAAAGATCATCGACCACGCCGCCGGCGCGGTCGCGGATGTCCTGGATGTTGTCGACGATTTCGGTGAGCCCGTCGTGATAGTCCACGATATTGCCGGCTGCTTCCTCGACGGTAATCGCCATCGGCTGTCTCCAATCACGCAAGTTCAATAGCGGCCGGCCCCGCGGACCGGATCAATTGTCGCAAGGTTACCGGGGCCGGGCCGCCCGGTCCATCAGGTGATTACCCCATTGTGTCCGCGCGAGGCGCCTATCCGCGTCGGCCGATCGCCCGGGACAGCAGGGCCTTGCGCATGATCTCTGCCAGCGTGCCCACGGCCAATCCCCAAAGCGGGCCCGCAACCAGGGTGCTCAGCGCCGTCGCGGCGATGACCGGCCGGCACGAAGGGCGTGCGTCGACAAGGCGGCGGCTGATGGCCAGGTCCCAGGCCGCGATCAGCAACAGTGCGCCCAGCGTCGCGCCGGGGATGGCGGACAGGACGGCGCCCTGCCATTGCGCCGGCAGCAGCGCGACGACCAGCAGCGCGCCGCCGATCAGGCAGGGGGCCGCGCCGCTGCGCGCGCCGAACCGGTGATGCGCGGTGACGCCGCCCGCGCCATGGCACATCGGCAGCGCGCCAAAGGGCGCCAACAGCAGGTTCGCAAGGCCCGTGGTCAGGCAAAGCCGGCGCGGCGTGACCCGCGCCGCGCGCGCCCCGTAAAGGTCGCCGGCCACCAGCGCGGTCAGCAAGACCGCGTTGGTCAGGGTCAACGCCAGCTGCGGCAGCGCCAGTTCGGTCGTGGCGCGGCGCAGCGTCTCGGCGTCGAAAGACAGCAGCGGCCAGCTGGCGCCAGGCAAGGCGGGCGGCGCCGGCACCTCCGGCAGGCCCAGGATCAGCCCCAGCCCGACCCCCGCGCCCAGGGTCAGCACCGCCGCATGGCTGCCGACACGCAGCGCGGCGATGGTGAGCCCAAGCGACAGCGCGGCGATCGGCCAGTGATCCTGCATCAGCCCGATCGCCACCCAGCCCAGCGAAAGGCCCAGCCCCAGTTGCAGCCCAGACAGCACCGACTGCGGCACCAGCCGCGCGATCCGGTCGATCAGCCCGGTGCCGCCGAGGCCAAGCAGGACCAGGCCGATGAGCACGCCGCTCAGCGCGATCTCGGCGGCAGAAACGCTGCCCAGAAGCGCCACGGCGGCAATCGCCTTCATCGGCTGCACGGGGATGGGCAGGCGGTAGACAAGGCCGGTCGCGATGTAGAACAGGCCAAAGCCCAGCAGCACTGTCTGCGCAGGCAGCCCGGCCAGCGCGATGGCGCCAAGGCTCAGCGGCAGCAGCGTGCCGAGATCGCCAAGCGCGCCGTTCGCCTCGCGCAGGGCGCGGCGTAGCCGGGGACCGTCCCGTTCCGTCATGCCTGGCACCTCCGCGACTCTGCCCTGATCGGCTCCTGCCCCCGGATCATACCCGCTGCCACGCAACAAATCACCGAAAGGCGACACGAGATGAAACTCATCGCACGCACCAAGCTGGCCGGGACGGCCAGGTCCATCGACACCGGCGCGGTCAACTCGACCGAGCGGATCGACCTCGGCGGCGCGGCCGTCGTGACCGCGACGATCACCAATGCGTTGTTCGCAGACCCGGGCCTCGTGGTCGGCTGGACCGCCTGTGCCATCGTGAAGGCCTCCGACGTCCTGGCCCGCCAGTTAACGCGGCGGGTCTGAAAGCCTTGCGGTCTCCGTGCGGTCTCGGCATGCCTTCCCTGGTGCGGCCCCGGAGATGGCGCCAGAGGCCTCCATCGCGGCCAGGTGGGCCGGGCCTCGGCAGGCAGCATCATTCCGGCGATGCGTGCCGCCAGCCCGGGGATGTCCGACCACTCCGGCGGGGCCCGCCTTGTGGGCGACAGTGTCGTGGCTTGGCAGGGATCGACATCTGGCGCAACGCCCACACCAGGCAGAGCGGGGCCTCCGGGTCGTGAACGTGGAAGCCGCGGTTGACCTTTCCGAGCAGCGTGACCAGGTCGCCGGTATCCATGTCGGGCGCCTCGGGTCCGTCCTGTCTGGTGCGCGTGATCGGCGCCCGGGCGGCCTCGAGCCGTTTCTCCGCGCGCTGACCTGCCTTTCGCTGCCCCGCCAACAGAAGCCGGACACGCCATGCGGGCACGTCCTGGCGCGGCACCTGGGTAAGACGGACTCCGCCGGACTGGGAAAGTGATGTCTCCCCCCATGCAAGGGCCTGCAGGACGTGCCTTTGCTCGTCCTCCGATGGGTGCTGTCGTCTGCAAGCGGATCGACCGCGTCTCCTCGCCCGTCCAAAGCCGCTTCGTCCGACGCGCCATCACGCCCCCGTAATGTCGACTATCTCATGGTGGACGTTTTCAAGCACCTGCTCTGCTCCCCAACGCTGGACCGCCGGAAGCTGGATTTTTCCGGCTGTTTCACGATGACGGGCTGGTAACGTCATCGGGATCATGCTTTGCACGACCGTGCCAGGCAATGGATCCCGGCCTCCCGGCAGCCTGCGCGCCCGGCGTGCCTTGCGCGCCCTGCTTCAGGCTGACCGCCAATTTCGCATCCGTGACCCTCGGGGCCTTCGCGCATTCCGCTCGGCCGCCAGCCGGGACAGCCCGTCAGGGCAGGTCGATGTAATCGCCCGCCACGTAGCCCGTGACACCGGGCGCGCCGGCCAGCGACACCTTGCACCACGCCTGCCCGATCTCGGTCACGCAGTCGTGGCGCACCAGCTCGGTCCCGTCCGGCAGTCCCAGCAGCACACGGTAACCGAGGCCCGGGCCGGCGCGCAGTTTCAGCATGTCGCCTTCGCCCACGCGCTGCACGGTCGTGCGCGTGCCGGTGACGCTTTGCGCGGCGCTGCACCCGGCGACCAGGACAAGGGCGGACAGGGCGATCCCGATGGGTCGTATCATGGTCTCTGCTCGTTCGTTCGTGGTTTTCCCCTTCATGCCCGCTTTGACCGCCACCGCGCAACCCGGCACGTGACGGCTTGCGCCCGGCGGCATGACCCACTAAAACGCTCAAGTATAAACGAGAGCCACGCCAGCGACGCGCCGGATGCAGCCATCGGAGCCTTTCCCAAGACCCGAGGATGCCATGACCGCGCTTGCCGCCCCCTCTCCCGACGCCATCCGTGCCTTTGCCGCGGACCATCCCAAGCTGCGCGCGCGCGATCTTGCCGCGCGGCTGAACATCACCGAGGCGCAGCTGGTCGCCGCCAGCATCGGCCACGGGGTCACCCGGATCGAGGCCCATCCCGATGCGATCATCCCCGCCGCCGAACGGCTGGGCGAGGTGATGGCCCTGACGCGGGTCGAGGCCTGCGTACATGAAAAGGTCGGGCAATACGGCAATTACCACCCCGGCGCCCATGCCGCGATGACCCTGACCGAGGATATCGACCTGCGCATCTTCCCCGCGCACTGGGTCCACGCCTACGCGGTCGAGTCCGAAGGCGACACCGGCCCGCGCCGCTCGCTGCAGATCTTCGACGCGGCGGGCGACGCGGTGCACAAGATCCACCTGCGCCCCGGGTCGGACCATGCGGCCTTTGCCGAGGCGGTGCGCGCCCTGACGCTGGACGACCAGGCGCCGGGGCAGGCGGTGACGGCCCGCACCCCGCCCGAGGCGCCCATCTCGCGCCCCGACAAGCTGGAGATCCTGCGCGACGAATGGCGCAAGCTGACCGACACGCACCAGTTCCTGCGGCTCTGTTCCAAGCTCAGGATGAACCGCCTTGGCGCCTATCGCATCGCCGGTGCGCCCTTTGTCTGGGCGCTTGATCCCTCGGCCGTCGAAGGCATGCTGAACGCCGTTCAGCAGACCGGGACCGAGGTCATGGTATTTGTCGGCAATCGCGGCTGCATCCAGATCCACACCGGGCCGATCAAGACGCTGAAGCCCATGGGGCCCTGGCAGAACGTGATGGACCCCGGCTTCAACCTGCATCTGCGCGCCGACCTGGTGGCCGAGCTCTGGGCGGTCGAAAAGCCGACCCAGCGTGGCCCGGCCCTGTCGGTCGAGGCTTTCGATGCCGACGGCGGGTTGATCTTCCAGGTCTTCGGCGTCGGCAAGGAAGGGCGTGATTCCCGCCCCGCCTGGCGCGCCATCGTCGAGGCGCTGCCCGACCGCGCCGGGGTCCCGGCATGAGCCGGCTTGTCGACGGGCGCGCCTACCTCATCGGCACCTGGGGCGCCATCGCGCTGTCGGTCGCCGTGGGGCTCGCGGGCGCAACGCGGGCCGAGGCACCGGCGCAACGCCCCGCTGACGTGCTGTCGATCGGCGGCTCGGTGACCGAGATCGTCGCGGCGCTGGGACAGGCGGACCGCTTGCAGGCGCGCGACAGCACCTCGACCTACCCGCCCGAGGTCACGGCCCTGCCCGACCTCGGCTACATGCGCGCGCTCTCGCCCGAGGGCGTGCTGGCCTTCGCCCCGTCATTGATCCTGTCCGACGAAGGCGCCGGTCCGCCCGAGACGCTGGACGTGATCCGCGCCGCCGGGGTCGACTTCGTCGAAGTGCCGAACGAGGCGAGCCTGCAGGGCATCCTCGACAAGATCGGCGCCGTAGGCACCGCGCTGGGCGTGCCGGATCGCGCCGCTGCGCTGGCTGAGCAGGTCGCGGCCGAGATGGCCGCCGCCACCGACGGTGCAGACCGGCCAGAGGCCGAACGCAAGCGGGTCCTGTTCATCCTGTCGGCCCGCGGCGGGCGCATCACCGCGGCCGGGCGCGATACGGCGGCCGATGCGATCATCCGGCTCGCGGGCGGGGTCAACGCGGTCTCGGACATCGACGGCTACAAGCCGCTGACCGACGAGGCGATCGGCCGCGCCGCCCCCGATGTCATCCTGATGATGGACCGGGGCGACCATGCGCTGCCGGAGGCCGAGCTTTTCGCCCTCCCCGCGCTGCGCCTGACCCCCGCCGCCGAAACGCAGGCGGCGCTGCGGATGGACGGGCTGCTGCTGCTCGGCTTCGGTCCGCGCACCCCGCAGGCGGTGCGGGCGCTGAACGCCGCGCTTTACGGCAACGGGGCCTGAACCGTGGCGAGCCTCTCGGACATCGCCCTGGCTCCGTCCCGCCCGGCACGGTTGCACCTGTGGCTTGCCGCCGCGCTGGTGCTGGCGGCGCTCGCCAGCCTGCAGGTCGGGGCGGCGGACGTGACGCTTTCGGCCCTCGCCGGCAAGTTCATGCGTGGCGAGGCGCTGTCCCCGCTCGAGCGGCTGATCCTCTGGGACATCCGCCTGCCGCGCCTTGCCATGGGCGCGCTGGTGGGCGCCGGGCTGGCGGTGTCGGGCGCGATCCTGCAGGGGCTCTTTCGCAACCCGCTGGCCGATCCCGGCATCGTCGGGGTCACGGCGGGCGGGATGCTGGGCGCGATCCTGGCTATCGTGCTGGGCGGGTTGCTGCCTGCCGCCCACCTCGCCCGCACCGGAGGCCAGCTTGTCCCCCTCGCCGCCTTCCTCGGCAGTTGGGGCGCGACGCTGCTGCTTTACCGCGTCTCGACGCGCGGGGGGCGGACATCCGTGGCGACCATGCTGCTTGCGGGCATCGCGCTGGCCGCGCTGGCCGGGGCGCTCGCGGGCATCCTGATCTACATGGCTGACGACCAGCAGCTGCGCGACCTCACGTTCTGGAACATGGGCTCGCTCGCAGGGGCAAGCTGGCCCAAGGTGCTGGCCGCAGGGCCGCTGGTGGCGCTGGCGCTTGGCGCCGCGATGACCCTCGGGCGCGGGCTCAACGGGCTGGCGATGGGCGAGGCGACCGCCGCCCATATCGGCATCAACGTGCAGCGGCTCAAGACTGCCGCCGTGCTCTGCGCCGCCGCGGCCACCGGCGCGGCGGTGGCCATCGCGGGCGCCATCGGCTTTGTCGGCATCGTCGTGCCGCATCTCGTCCGACTTGCCGCCGGGCCCGACCACCGCACCCTGCTGCCCGCCTCGGCCCTGCTGGGCGCCACGCTGCTGACTCTTGCCGACGTGATCGCCCGCGTGATCGTCGCGCCCGCCGAACTGCCCATCGGCATCGTCACCGCTGTCCTGGGCGCGCCGGTCTTCCTGTGGATCCTGCTGCGCCGCAAGGGAGGCCTCGCATGAGTTTCATCGCCACCGACATCCACGTGCGCTACGGCCCGCGCGAGGCGCTCCGTCGCGTCTCGCTGACCGCCCGGGCCGGAGAGTTGACGGCCATCGTCGGCCCCAACGGCTCGGGCAAGTCGACCCTGATGGGCGCGCTGACCGGCACCCTGCCCTTCGACGGTTCCGTTACCCTGAACGGGCAGGACATCACCCGCCAACGCCCCTGGCAACTGGCCGCACAGCGAGCCGTGCTCCCGCAGGACAGCCGCCTCGCCTTTGACTTTCCGGTCATCGAGGTGGTCCGCATGGGGCTGCAGGCCGGTACCGCCGGCGACCGCCCCGAGGTGCCGATGCAGGCCCTCGCCCGGGTCGGCCTCGCCCATTACGCGACCCGCAGTTTCCACGCCCTCTCGGGCGGCGAGGCGCAGCGCGTCATGCTCGCCCGCGTCCTTGCGCAGGTGTGGGAGCCGGTGGCGGACGGCCAGCCCCGCTGGCTGCTGCTGGACGAGCCGGTGTCGAGCCTCGACATTGGCCACCAGTTGCAGGTCATGGAGATCGCCCGCGATTTCGCCCGGTCCGGCGGCGGGGTCATCGCCGTGATGCATGACCTCAACCTCACCGCGCTCTATGCCGACCGGATCGCCGTGCTTGCCGGTGGAGACCGCCTTGCCTTCGGTCCCCCCACCGAGGTGCTGACCGACGGGACCCTGTCACGCGCCTATGGCTGCGCCCTGCGCGTCTCGGCCCCGCCGCCGCAACATGTGCCCTACATCCTGCCCCATGCCGCGACGCCCTGACCGGTGCTGCGGGCTTTCACCCGAGGCGCGAAGCCTCTACCCTGACCGCGCAGCCTGTGCCGCGGCCCATTCCAAAGGAGACCCGGAATGTACCTAGCCATGAACCGTTTCACCGTCCCGCTCGAAAACGCGGCCGCGTTCGAAGAGCTTTGGCTGTCGCGCGACAGCCACCTGAAAGACATGGACGGTTTCGTCGCCTTTCACATGCTGAAGGGCCCCGAGGAGGACGGCCGCGTGCTTTATGCCTCGCACACCGTCTGGGAAAGCGAGGCGCAGTTCCGCGCCTGGACCACCAGCCCCGAGTTCCGCGCCGCCCATGCCCGCGCCGGCGACAGCAAGAAGCTGCACGAGGGCGCGCCGCGCTTCGAAGGCTTCCGCGCGATCCAGGAGATCGCCGCGACCCAGGCCGCATGAGCCTGACCGTCACCCGCACCGCGCCTGTCTTTCGGTCCTTCGACGAAGGGCTGGCGCGGGCCTTTTACGTGGATTGGCTGGGGTTTGCATGGGAGGGCGAACACCGGTTCGAACCCGGCATGCCGCTTTATGCCTTCCTGCGCCTCGGCGATTTCCACCTGCACCTCAGCGAACATCACGGCGACGCCACCCCCGGCTCGACCGCGTTGCTCTACGTCACGGGCCTGCGTGATTACCACGCGGCCCTGCCGCCGCATCCGAACATGCGGCCGGGGCTCCAGCAACAGCCCTGGGGGCTCGAGATGGCGGTCACAGACCCCTTCGGCAACCGGCTGCGCTTCCTCGACCAGGGCGACACCGATCAAGCCTGAGTGAATTGGTCAGGTATTGATCCCGCCTGCGTCCGGTGCTAGCAGAGTCGCATCCAGCACGGGCCCGCCCCAAGCCAGACGATTGTCTCAATCCGAAAAGGCCGGGCCCATGCCGCACCTCCCTGCACGACTTTGTCCCCTTGTTCTGGCCGCGTCGCTGGCCGCGCCCGCGCTGGCCGAGACGCCCCATGTCTCGATCGAACTCAACGCGCTCGACCCCGTGGAGGGCGCCTGCCAACTCAGCTTCGTGGTCTCGAACGGACACCAGGCGGACATCGACCAGAGCGTCTACGAGGCGGTACTCTTCGACACCGAGGGCCGGGTCGACCGCCTGACCCTGTTCGATTTCGGCGCCCTGCCCGCCGGCCGCCCCCGGGTGCGGCAATTCGTGGTGCCCGCGCTCGACTGCGCCGCTCTGGGCCGGGTGCTGATCAACGGGGCGGAGACCTGCACCGGGTCGGACCTGCCCGCAGGCGCCTGCACCACCGGCCTGGCCCTGAGCAGCCGGACCGACGTCGAGGTGATGGGATGATCGCCATGCTCTCTGACGCCCTGCGCCGCGTGTTCGACCTTGGCGGCCCGGTCGTGCTGCTGCTGGGCGCGCTGTCCGTTCTGGTGCTGGCCGTCGTGCTCTACAAGCTCTGGCAGTTCACCGCCGCCGGGGTCGGGCGCCACACCGCCCTGCGCGATGCCGCCGCCGCGTGGGAGGCCGGCGACCGCGCCAATGCCCGCCGGCACCTTGCGGCCGCGCGCAGCTACCTTTCCCCCGTGCTTGCCATGGCACTCGACGGCCAGGACGACGCCCCCCGGCTCGAGGCCGAAGCCGAGGCGCGCTTTGCCCGGCTGGAACGCGGCTTCCGGCTGCTCGATTCCGTGGCGCAGCTGGCGCCGCTGCTGGGGCTCTTCGGCACGGTGCTGGGCATGATCTCGGCCTTCCAGGCGCTGCAGGCAGCCGGGTCCCAGGTCGATCCCTCGATCCTGGCGGGCGGCATCTGGGTGGCGCTGCTGACCACAGCCGTGGGCCTCGCCGTCGCCATGCCCACCGCGCTGGTCCTCAGCTGGTTCGAGGCGCGGATGGACGCCGAGCGGGTCCTTGCCCAGCAGGCGCTGCGCACCATCCTCGCCCCCGGCACGCAATCATCCCGGACGATGCCCGCCGGGGCCCCGGCCCATGCGTAGGCAACGGCGACGCCGCCGCCTGTCGATGACCTCGCTCATCGACGTGATCTTCCTGCTGCTGCTGTTCTTCATGCTCTCCTCGACCTTCACCCGCTTTGGCGAAGTCTCCCTCTCGGCGGCGACCGCCGGCCCCGGCACGCCCGATGGCCGCCCGGTCTTTCTGACCCTCGGCCCCGATGCGCTGCGCCTGAACGGGGCCGAGGCCAGCCTGCCGGGGCTGGAAGAGGCCCTCGCCCCCCATCGCACAGGCCCTGCCCCGCTGACCGTTCTGGTCTCGCTGCAAGGCGCCGTCACTTCGCAGCGCCTCGTCGACCTGCTGGGCGCCCTCCGCGCCCTGCCGGACCTGACCGTGACCGTGTTGGAGGCCGCATGAGACGCAGCCGCCCCCGCACCGAGCGCGAGCCCACCACCGCCCTCATCAACATCGTCTTCCTGATGCTGATCTTCTTCCTCGTCGCCGGCACCCTCGCCGCGCCGCTCGACCCGCGCCTCTCGCTGGTCCGCACCGCCGAGATCGAGGGCGCGGCCCCCGCCGATGCACTTCTGATCCATGCCGACGGCCGCCTCAGCGCGGGCGCCGCGCCCGTCGCCACGCCCGCCGACTACCTTGCCACCCTGCCCGAGGACGCCCGCGCCCGCATCCGCCTTGTCCCCGACCGCGACCTGCCGGCAACCCTGCTGGTCCGTACGGGCCGCGCCTTGCGCGCCGCCGACGCGGGCGAGGTCGTCGTCGTGACCGAACGGGGGCTGCCATGATCCCCGCCGCACACGCCGCCAAGGCCGCCGCCCTGTTGCTGGCCCTCGCCGCCCATGGCGCGCTGGTCTGGGCCCTGGCCCGGCCCGAGGCGCCGCAGATCGCCGGCGGCAGCGGCGCGGCCGAGGTGCGCCTTGGCGCTGCCTTTGCGGACATGTCCGCCGGCACCCTCACCGCCGCGCCCCCGCCCGAGATCACGAGGGCCGCCCCCGCAGCCCCCCTGCCCGCCGTCCGCCCGGCCGAGCGGCTGGCCGCGCGACAGCCCGAGGCCACGGCGCCACCGCGCCCCACCACGCAAGCCCCGACGATACCTGTCGAAACCCTTCCCGCCGTCCCCGCCGCACCGACCGAAGCCGCGCCGCCCCCGCCGCCCGAGGTCGTCGCCGCGACCGACCCGGACAGCGCGGCCCCGCTGCGCTCGGCCCGGCCGCAGCCACGCCGCCCGGACCTGGCGCAGCGCCGGCCCGCGCCTCAGGCCGCATCGCCCGTCGGCAATGCCCCGCGCACCGCCACCTCGGGCGTCGCCACCGGGCGCGAGACGGCGCGCGCCCGCGATGGCGGCGCCGGCGGGCAAAACCAGGCCGCAGGGAATGCTGCCGCCAGTTCCTACCCCGGCCAGGTGATGAGCCGGATCGCACGCGTCGGCAAACCGCGGGTGCGGGCCCGCGGCACCGCACTTGTCGCCTTCACCATCGCCGGCAACGGCGGGCTGGCGCAGCTGTCGCTGGCGCGCAGTTCGGGCTCCGAGGCGCTGGACCGCGCCGCGCTGCAACTGGTGCGCCGCGCCGAGCCTTTCCCGGCCCCGCCGCAAGGCGCGCAGCGGGCGTATTCCATCGGCATCACGGGGCGCTGAGCCGCGCGCGACCTGTGCACCTGCGCGCATTGCGCATCCGGCCCGGCGCGATTATTCTGACAAAAATACTCAACAACCCAGACACAGGACATCACCATGCCTCTCACCCAATCGGGCCGCTTCGACACCGAGCACGGCTCGCGCTACCTCCAGCAGCTCTGCAAGCACTTCGCCCACAAGATCGAGGTCAGCTTCGACGCCCATGACGGCACGCTTGCGCTGATGACCGGCCCGGTCCGGCTGCATGCGGACGACACCGGCCTTGTCGCCGAGGTCACGGCCGAAGACGATGCCGGCCTCGAACGCGCGCGCCACGTCATCGACAAGCACCTCGAACGCTTTGCCTTCCGCGAGGCCTTCACCGGCATGGACTGGCAGACCGCCTGACCCGCCCGCCGGCGGCCGGGGCATCCTAAGCTGTCGTTAAGGTATTGTGGCTATTCCGGCAGGGCCTTTCGGCCCGTACCCTGGAGTAGACCCATGAAATTTGCACGAACCCTTGCCGCGCCGCTGGTCGCGCTGGCCTTCGCCTTTCCCGCCCAAGCCGAACAGGGCGTCGACAGCGCCTCGGTGATCTTTGCACAGGTCGCCGCGCTGGACGGTCCGGCCGGCGCGCTTGGGTCGGGCATGCGCGATGGTCTGCTTGCCGCCTTCGAAGAGGCGAACCGCGCCGGCGGCATCCACGGCCGGATGATCAGGCTCGACAGCATCGACGACGGCTACGAGCCCGACCAGTCGGTGGCCGCCGTCCGCTCGGTTATCGATGGCAATGCCCACCTGGGGCTGATCGGACCGGTCGGCACGCCCACCACCCTCGCCACGCAGCCCCTGGCGACCGAGGCCGGGATGCCCTTCATCGGGCCCTTCACCGGCGCCGGGTTCCTGCGCGAAGCCGGCCTGTCGAACGTGGTCAACGTGCGCGCCACCTACGACACGGAAACCGAGGCCTGGATCGCCTACCTGGTCGACCAGATGGGCATGGAGTCCGTCGCCATCCTGTATCAGGACGACGGCTTTGGCCGGGTCGGCCTGGCCGGCGTCACCGCCGCGCTTGAACGGCGTGGCATGACCCTGGCCGCCGAGGGGACCTATACCCGCAACACGACGGCCGTGAAATCGGCGCTGCTGGACATCCGCAAGGCCGAACCGGATGCGGTCGTGATGGTCGGCGCGTACAAGCCCATCGCCGAGTTCATCAAGCTCTCGCGCAGGCTCAAGTTCGACCCGACCTTCGTCAACATCTCCTTCGTGGGCTCCGACGCACTGGCGGCCGAGCTTGGCGCCAACGGCGACGGGGTCATCATCAGCCAGGTCGTGCCCTTCCCGTGGGACGCCACCCTGCCCATCGTGGCCGAGTACCAGGCCGCGATCACCGCGCAGGACGCAGGCGCCCATCCCAGCTTTGTCACGCTCGAAGGCTACCTGGTCGGCCGTGTCGCCCTGCGCGCGCTCGAGGCCGCGGGGCCCGAGCTGACCCGCGACGGCTACCTGGCCGCGCTGAACGCCCTCGGCAGCTTTGACCTCGGGGGCCTCGCCTTCAGCTACGGCCCCGGGGACAACCAGGGGCTCGACTCGGTGTTCATGACCCGCATCACCGCCGATGGCACCTTCGAGATCGTGCCGACCGAGGAAAAGCACGCCCGGAACTGACCGACCGGCCGCGCGCGGGCACGGTTCCGCGCGCGGCCCCCTGACCCGAGGGCCGCGCCCCGCGCGACGCCCCAACCACGGTGCCACGATGGAAAACCCCCGGTCTCGCAACCCGTTCGGCAGCATTGCCTTCAAGGTCTCGGGCATCCTGCTTGCCATGGCGGTCACGACCGCGGCCGCGATCGGCATCGCCACGATGGTGTTCGGCGCCATGGCCAGCTCGATCGGGTCGCTGATGACCGTCGCCGTGCCCAACCTCGAGGCCAGCGCCATCGTCATCGACCGGATCAGCGCGACCAAGGATGCGCTGACCAACCTCGGCACCACCGACAGCGAAGGGACACTGGACGCCAACGCCGCCAACCTGGCCCGCGCGCGGGCCGAGCTCGAGGCCGCGGTGTCCGACCTGCCCGAGGCTTCGGTGGCGCGCATCCAACCCATGCTGAACGATCTCGGCTCGGCCACCGAGCGCATGCGCGGCGCCCTGGCCGAAAGGTTCGTCGCCGAGGCCCACATGTCGGACGAGATCGCGCGCTTTTCCGAGGTGTCGCAAGGCACCCGGGCGCTACTGGCAGAAGCCGCGGACGATGCGCTCTACAACCTTGTCCTCGGCGGCGAGCAGACCGTCGAGACCGTGCAGGGCACGCTTTCGACCCTGACCGAAGTCGAGTTCCAACGCCTGCAGGCCGCTCTCGACACCCGGGCCGAGATCAACCTGGCCGTCGGCATCGCGCTGGCGCTGACCGCGACCTCGGACCCGGCCTTCGCCTCGATCCTGCGCGACGTGGTGCAGGGCGGCGTCGACCGGCTGGGCCGGAACCTCGACACCCTGTCCGAGGCGCCGGGCCTGGCCGATTACATCGCACCGCTTCGGGCCACCCACGCGCAGCTGGACACCCTGGCACAGCGCGGCTTCCCCCGCCGCGGCGCCCTGCAGGACCAGTTGCTGGGCCTGCGCCAGGAAAGCGACGCGGCGCTGAGCGAGCTGATCGACACCATGTCCTTCGACCTCGCCATCATGGCCGAGGAGACGGCAAGCGCGAACGAGGCCGAGATCCGCCGCCTGCTTGGCGATGAGGTGGCCGCGCTGCAGCGCGCCGGCGCCATCGAGGCCGCGGTCAACCGGGTCTTCATCGCGGCCCTGCTCGGCGTGGTCGCCGAGGATCTCGAGCGCGTGGAAGGCGCGCAGGTGCAACTGACCGAGGCCGTCGGGCAGCTGATGACCGTGGCCGGCGACGGCCCGGTGGACGCCGCGCTGCAGGCCCAGCTGGACGCCATCGCCGCGATCACCGACCCCGGGGCCGGCCTGCTGGTGGCCCGCCGGATCTTCCTGGACGCCGATGCCGCCTCGGTGGCCCGGGCCGGCGAGGCAGGGGCCATCCTGACCGACATCGCGACAAACGCGCGCGTGGAGGGGGCGAGTGCGCTCGCGGCCATGGTCGCCTCGGGCAATTCCGTCCTGTCGGGGACCGAGGTCGCGCAGCAGCAGATGCGCCTGATCGCGGCGCTCGGGCTGGCCGTCGTGTTGGCCGCGCCGGTCCTGACCTGGCTGCTCGTGGTGCGCCCCATGGGCCGCGTGACCCGGGTGACGGAGCGTCTGGCTTCGGGCGACCTGGCCCCGGTTACCGGCTTTTCCCGCACCGGCGGCGAGGTCGGGCGCATGGCCGCGGCGCTCGGCGTCTTCCGCAACAGCCTGATCGAGCGCGAGGAGATGCAAGAGCAGGAACGCCGCCGCGAACGCGACCAGCAGGCCGCCGCGCGCAGGGCCGCCGAGGACACCGCCCGACGCGAGGCCGAAGCCGCCGCCGAGAAGGAACGGCGCGCCCGCGAGGCGCACGAGCGCGACGCCTGCGAGGCCGCGGAGCGCGCGCGGCGCGAGCGCGAGATCCAAGCGGAGCGCGACGCCCGCGCGGCCGAACAGGCGCAGGTGGTCTCGACCCTGGGAACCGCGCTGGAACGGCTGTCGGACGGCGACCTCACCACGTCGATCGACACCGCCTTCACCGGGGATTACGAGGCGCTGCGCACCAATTTCAACGCCGCCGTGCAGTCGATCTCGCGCGTGATCCACAACCTCACCGACGGCGCCCAGGTGGTGAGCGACTCATCCGCGGCCATCGCCGCGGCCGCGAACGACCTGGCCGGCCGGACCGAGCGCAACGCCGCCTCGCTCGAGCAGACCGCCGCCGCCGTCTCCGAGCTCGAGGCGACCGCCCGCCACACCGCCGAAGCCGCGCAGACCGCCAACTCCGCCATGAGCGACGCGCGCCGCCAGGCCGAGGACACCCGCCAAAGCGTCGATTCCGCCGTCTCGACCATGGCCGGGATCGAGGAATCCTCGGAGGTCATCTCCAAGATCGTCGGCCTGATCGAGAGCATCGCCTTCCAGACCAACCTGCTGGCGCTCAACGCCGGGGTCGAGGCGGCCCGCGCCGGCGAGCAGGGCCGCGGCTTTGCCGTCGTCGCGACCGAGGTCCGGGGCCTCGCGCAGCGCGCCTCGGAAGCGGCGAGCGAGATCACCGCGATGATCTCGACCACCCGGTCACAGATCGCCTCGGGCGTGACCATCGTCAACGAGGCGGGCTCGGCGCTCGGCGGCATCCTGACGCTGATCGAGGCGGTCTCGGCCCAGGTCGAGAGCATCGCCACCGGCGCCCGCGAACAGGCCGCCACCGTGTCCGAGATCACGACCGCCGTGTCGCATATCGACGGCTCGATGCAGCAGAACGCCGCCATGTTTGAGGAATCGCTCGCCACCAGCGAGGTCCTGCGTCAGAAGTCCGAGGAACTCCTGGCCCTCTCGCGCCAGTTCAGGAACAGCTCCGGGGGTGGCTCGGACCGGTTTCCCCGATCGATCCCCCGGGTGGCCTGAGGCCGGTCCGGGACGCGGCGCCGCCGCGCGCCGCACCATGCGTCGGCCGGTTGGCGGCAGCCCTGACCGGCGCATGAACAACCTGGTTTGCATGCCTCGCGGCCTCCCTCTTGCCGAAGCCACGCTGCCTGCGCGCGCCCGGGTGCCACACGGACCCGGGGCGACCAGACCGCGACAGGGCGGCGCCGGGGCCCCTCTCGCATCATCACCCGCCGCCGCCAGTGCAAGGCCGCACCCACCGACGCCCGGGCCTGTCGCGACGGCGACGCGCACAAGTCCAAGACACAGCTGCACCGAACCGTTCCACGGCCGCGCGAATTCCCCGAATCTCCGGCCGGTGTCCTTGACGGACCGGTCCACTTGTCCAATGGTAAACCATCCTCCATCGTGCCAGCCCATTTTCCGGACCCTGGATGCAATCACGAACCAGGCGGAGTTCGATACCAGAGCGTTTTCCGAATGGGCCCGACCGGCCTGACTGGTCCCAATACTTTTTACGGAGTGACCTTTCGCATGCCCCCAATTGCAAATGATGATGCCCTGTCGGGCGACCGCGATGTCACGGGCAACGTCGGCTATTACGAGATGGGCACCGGCCAAGGCGCCAACTCGCAAATCGCATCGATCACGGCCGGCGGGCATACGGCGGTCAATATCTTGAACCTGAGCGCGGCCGAGTTGGCCGGGATCGACGTTCTGGTCATACAGAACCCCAGCAACGGCAACTATTCCAGCGAATTCCGGACCCAGTTGCCGGTGATCCACCAGGCGGTCGAGGACGGCCTCGTGCTGGTCATCCATGACCGCTACGTCGAGACCGCCGAAAACATCCTGCCGGGCAGCGAGGGATTCGACATCCGGCGTGTAACGGGTAACCGCGACATCGAGTTGCTGGACGATGCGCATCCCATCGCCGATGGAGTCGGCGGTGTCGTCAGTGACACCAGCCTCGACAACGGCAACTCGAGCAGCCATGGCTACGCGGTCGCGGGCAGCCTGCCCGGCACCGCCGACCTGATCCTGAGCATGGCGAACACCGGCAACATCGTCACCTTTGCCTATGAATACGGCGCGGGCGACGTCATCTATTCCTCCATTCCCCTGGATTACTACCTTGCCTCGAACTCGACCTCGGCCGTCAATCTCGGCATGCGGGCCTATGCCGCCAACCTGATCGACTACGCGGCCAACGTGCTGGCCGAAAAGCTTTTCACCAACGAAGACACCCCCGCCCTGATCGACGTGGCGGACCTTCTGGCCAATGACAGCGACCCGGACGGCGGCACGCTGGCGGTGTCGGGCGTGGCGGCGACCAGCACGCTGGGCGCGGCGCTGACGCTGAACCTCGATGGCACGATCACCTACGACCCCACCGGCTCGGCCACGCTGGACGCGCTGTCGCAGGGCGACCGGGTCGAGGACAGCTT
>NZ_JAIMID010000034.1 GCF_019966535.1 Mesobacterium pallidum
CCCCCGGGGGGGGCCCCCGCCCCCCCGCCCCCGCCCCGCGCGCTGGGGGTGGGCCAGGGGGCCGTGTGGGCGGGTTTTTTGGGGGCCCGCGGCCCGCCCCCCCCGGCGGGGGCCGGAGGCTGACGCCTCCGGCCCCCGTGGCATTTGGCGCAGGTGCTTGAGTGCCTTCCGAGGGAACCGCAGGTGGCGCTGGCGGAGTGAGTGGCCAGCCCCTCACACTCCTCGGAGTTTATAGGCAAGATGAAGGGGATCGGGGCAGCCCTGCTTTCACTTTTCCGGAAATACTCCCGCCGGAGGCGTTCCTGGCTTTCATCGGAGCGAAGGGCCAGCCTCTCGCCCTGGATGCGCGGCAATTGCTGACGCAAGGGGCTAGCCTCTCGCGCCCCCTGGGATATTTGAGGCAAGATGAAGGGGATCAGGGCGCACTACCGGGCCTTGTCGCGCGCGACGCGCTCGGGATCCATGAAATGGGTCAGCATGGCCTCGGTCGCGGCGGCATAGGCCTGGTCAAGCGGCTGGGCGAGGTGGGCGTCGAGCGTGCGTTTGCCAAGCGCGATGGCCGGGGCGTGACGGGTGGCGAGGGTACGGGCGAAAGCGCGTACCTCGGGCAGCAGGTCCTCGGGCGGCAGGATGCGGTTGACGAGCCCGTGGGACTGGCACCAGACCGCGTCGAACATCTCGCCCGAGAGGGCCAGTTCCATCAGCGGGCCGCGGGGGATCTTGCGAGAGACCGAGACGGCGGGGGTCGAGCAGAAGCCGCCATTCGACACGCCAGGCAGGCAAGCGCGCATCGCGGGCGTGACGAAGGCCATGTCGCAGGCGGCGAGGAGCTGCAGACCGCCCGCCGTGGCGACCCCTTCGGCCAGGGCGATGGTCGGCCGTGGGCTTTGCGCCAGAGCCATCATCATCGCGCCGCATTCGGCGAAGAGGGTCTCGAGGTAGGCCCGGCCGTCGTCGGGATCGGCGCGGTGGGCCTTGATCTCCTTGAGGTCATGGCCGGCGCAGAACACCCGGCCGGGGCCGTGAAGCAGGATCACCCGCGCCTCGGGGTCCGATGCCGCCGCGTCGATCGCGGCCCGCAGGGCGCGGATCATCGCCAGCGACAGCGGATGCGCGGGCGGGGCGTTCAGGGTCAGCGTGAGCACACCCTCGGCGCGGTCGCTGAGCAGCAGGTCGTCAGACATGAAAAGGCCCTCCCCCCGGCACCATGCGCGGGGAGAGGGCCGGATGCAATCGGCGACGCCTCACTCGGAGGTTTCGACCACGATCAGCTCGCGTTCGGAGGCGCCCTTGGCGTGGCTCAGCGCCGCCTGGTACTCGGGGCTGTTGTAGCAGGAGACCGCCGCCTCGACGCTGTCGAAGCGGGCGACCACGTTGCGCGGGCGTTCCTTGCCCTCGAGCTGGACGAACTTGCCGCCCCGCGCGATGAATGTGCCGCCGTTCTTGGCGATGGCCGGGCCTGCCAGCTCGGCGTACTTGGCATAGGAGTCGGCGTCGGTGACGGTGACGTGTGCGATCCAGAGTGCAGGCATGTTATCCTCCCAATACCTGTTCGGCGGCCGCGATGGCCGCATCGGAATTGGCGACGTCCTGACCGCCGCCCTGTGCCATGTCGGGCCGGCCGCCGCCGCCCTTGCCGCCCAGCTCGGCCACGGCGGCCTTGACCAGGTCAACGGCAGACACGCTGCCCGTGAGGTCCGCGGTCACGCCCGCCGCCACGGCCGCCTTGCCGCCGGTGTCCGCGATCAGCAGCACCGCGCCGGAGCCCAGCCGCGCCTTGTGCTCGTCGATCAGCGGCGGCAGGTCCTTGCCCGACACGCCTGTCAGCACCTGAGCGAGGAATTGAACGCCGTTCACCGTCTTTGCCTCGGCCCCGCCAGTGCCGCCGCCGCCCATGGCGATCTCGCGCCGCAGCTGCTGAACTTCGTTCGACAGGGCGCGGCGTTCGTCCATGATTGCCTGCAGGCGGGTCAGCACCTCGGCGCCCGAGACCTTCAGCGTCTCTTCGATCCGGCTCAGCACCTTGTCGCGACCGCGCAGCTCGGCCAAGGCGGCCTGGCCGGTCAGCGCCTCGATCCGGCGGACGCCGGCGGCCGAGGCGCTTTCCGAGGTCAGCGCGAAGGTGCCGATGTCGCCGGTCTGGCGCACATGGGTGCCACCGCAGAGCTCGAGCGAATAGGTCTCGCCATCCGCGCCCTTGCCCGAGCCGCTGAGCGTGCCCATGGACACGACCCGCACCTCGTCGCCGTATTTCTCGCCAAAGAGCGCCTGGGCGCCGAGGCCGCGCGCATCGTCCGGCGTCATGATCCGGGTCTGCACGGGGCTGTTCTGGCGGATGAAGGCGTTCACCTCGGCCTCGACCTGCGCGATTTCCTCGGCCGTCAGCGCCTTGGTGTGGCTGAAATCGAACCGCAGACGATCCGGCGCATTGAGCGAGCCGCGCTGCGCGACATGGTCGCCAAGCGCACGGCGCAGCGCCTCGTGCAGCAGGTGCGTGGCCGAGTGGTTGGCGCGAATGGCGCTGCGGCGGGCGTGATCGACCTCGAGCTGTACGGCTTCGCCACGGGCGAAGCGCCCCCGATCGACGCGCACCCGATGCGCCGTCAGCTTGCCGCCGGCCATTTTCTGGGTATCGGTCACAGCGGCGACGTCGTCCTCGTCCTCGAGGCGACGCAGCAGCCCGGTATCCCCGACCTGGCCACCGGATTCGCCGTAGAACGGGGTCTGGTTCAGAACGATCCACCCCTCGGCCCCTTCGTCGAGCGCCTCGACCTGCACGCCGTCACACACAAGCGCAAGGATCTGGCCCTCGGCGATCTCGGTGTCATAGCCGAGGAAATCGGTGGCGCCGTGGGTTTCGGCAATGTCGAACCAGATCGCGAGATCCGTGGCCTCGCCCGACCCGGACCAGGCGGCGCGCGCCTTGGCCTTCTGTTCGGCCATGGCCGCGTCGAAACCGCCAGTGTCAACCGTGCGGCCCTTTTCGCGCAGCGCGTCCTGGGTGAGATCCAGCGGGAAGCCGTAGGTGTCATAAAGCTTGAATGCCGCCTCGCCCGGCAGCGCCGCGTCACCGGGCAGGCCGGCCAGTTCGTCGTCCAGCAGCTTGAGGCCGCGGTCGAGTGTCTGCTTGAAGCGGGTCTCTTCCAGCTTCAACGTCTCTTCGATCAGCGCCTGGGCGCGGCCCAGTTCCGGGTAGGCGGCGCCCATCTGGCGCACCAGCGCGGGCACCAGCCGGTGCATCAGCGGATCCTTGGCGCCCAGCAGATGCGCGTGGCGCATGGCGCGGCGCATGATCCGGCGCAGCACGTAGCCGCGCCCGTCATTCGACGGCATCACGCCATCGGCGATCAGGAAGGAGGTCGAGCGCAAATGGTCCGCGATGACCCGGTGATGGGTCTTGCCCGGCCCGTCGGGGTCGGTGCTGGTCGCGTTGGCGCTGGCCTCGATCAGGCTGCGGATCAGGTCGGTCGAATAATTGTCGTTGGTGCCTTGCAGCAGCGCCGCGACCCGCTCGATCCCCATGCCGGTGTCGATCGACTGCGCCGCCAACTCGCGCCGCGTGCCATCCTCGAACTGCTCGTATTGCATGAAGACGAGGTTCCAGATCTCGACAAAGCGGTCGCCGTCCTCTTCGGGCGATCCCGGAGGGCCGCCCCAGTACTTGTCGCCGTGGTCGTAGAAGATCTCGGTGCAGGGGCCGCAGGGGCCGGTCGGGCCCATCATCCAGAAGTTGTCGTTGGTCGCGATGCGGATGATCCGGTCTTCGGGCACGCCGGTCTTCTTCCAGATCTCGGCGGCCTCGTCGTCGGTGTGATAAACCGTCACGTAGAGCTTGGACTTGTCGATCCCCAGTTCCCTCGTCACCAGTTCCCAGGCAAAGGGGATGGCGTCGGTCTTGAAATAGTCGCCGAAGCTGAAATTCCCCAGCATTTCAAAGAAGGTATGGTGACGCGCGGTGTAGCCCACGTTGTCGAGGTCGTTGTGCTTGCCGCCGGCGCGCACACATTTCTGCGCGGTGGTGGCGCGCTTGTAATCGCGGTGCTCGACCCCGGTGAAGAGGTTCTTGAACTGCACCATGCCCGAGTTGGCGAACATGAGCGTCGGGTCGTTGCGCGGCACCAGCGGGCTGGACGGCACGACCTGGTGGCCCTGCTTTTCGAAGTAGCTGAGGAAGGTGCTGCGGATGTCGTTCAGCGTGCGCATGACTGGCCCCGGAAATCTTGGTTCGTGGTGGTTTATCCGCCCGTGCCGGGCCTGTCCATGGGGCGAAGGCTTGCTTTGCCGGATGATCGGGCCGCGCCTGGGCCGCCGCGCAGGGAAACGTTCGATCGCAGGGCCGCGCCCCTGCTTTCACTTTTCCCCAAATACTCCCGCCGGAGGCGCCTTTTGCCCAGGTCCGGAGTGAGGGGCCAGCCCCTCACACTCCCCGGAGTTTATTGGCAAGATGAAGAGGGATCTGGTGCCAAAGACAAACGGGGCGCCACATGGGCGCCCCGTGATGTCGCAAGCAATGGCGCCGGGATCAATCCTCGGTCAGGGCCTCGTCCTCACCGGCGTCGAAACCGTCGAACTCGAGCCCGTGCGAGGCGCGGATCTTGTCCTCGATCTCGAGCGCGATCGGGCTGTTCTCGCGCAGGAAATTCTTGGCGTTCTCGCGCCCCTGCCCGATCCGCTGGTCGCCGTAGCTGAACCAGCTGCCCGACTTGTCGACCACGCCAGCCTTGACGCCGAGGTCCAGCAGCTCGCCCATCTTCGAGATGCCTTCGCCATACATGATGTCGAACTCGACCTGCTTGAACGGCGGGGCCACCTTGTTCTTGACCACCTTCACCCGGGTCTGGTTGCCGACCACCTCGTCGCGGTCCTTGACCGAGCCGATGCGCCGGATGTCCAGCCGGACGGAGGAGTAGAATTTCAGCGCGTTGCCACCCGTCGTCGTCTCGGGGCTGCCGAACATGACGCCGATCTTCATGCGGATCTGGTTGATGAAGATCACCATGCAGTTGCTGCGCGAGATGGAGCCGGTCAGCTTGCGCATCGCCTGGCTCATCAGGCGGGCCTGAACGCCGACGCTCGAATCGCCCATGTCGCCTTCGAGTTCCGATTTCGGCGTCAGGGCGGCGACCGAATCGACCACCACGAGGCTCACCGCGCCGGAGCGGACGAGCGTGTCGGTGATCTCGAGCGCCTGTTCACCGGTGTCGGGCTGCGAGATCAGCAGCTCGTCGAGGTTCACGCCCAGCTTCTTGGCGTATTGCGGGTCGAGCGCGTGTTCCGCGTCGACGAAGGCGCAGACGCCGCCCTTCTTCTGTTCCTCGGCCACCACGTGCAGCGTCAGCGTCGTCTTGCCCGAGCTTTCGGGGCCGTAGATCTCGATGATCCGGCCCTTGGGCAGGCCCCCGACCCCGAGCGCGATGTCGAGGCCGAGCGAACCGGTCGAGGTCACCTCGATATCCTTGATGGCGTTCTCGCCACCGAGTTTCATGATCGAGCCCTTGCCGAATTGGCGCTCGATCTGCGCCAGCGCCGCATCCAGCGCCTTCTGCTTGTTCGCGTCCCGCTTGTTGTCCATCGTGAGAAGATCTGCCGTTGCCATGCTGTTCGGGTCCTTATTCCACATGCCGTTGCGGGCGGCAATGCTGCTGCGTTCACCTCTTGTTCGCCACACCTGCGGACAAAAAGAGAACATTACAAGTAAAATTTTCCTGTCACCACAGTAGACCGGGAAGTATTAAGGATGTGTTACCAACAGCGGGTCCGAGGCAAATGCTTGTTTTCTGGAAACAAAGGCTGGTTTTCCTGTCGGTCCCCAAGACCGGAACATCGGCCTATGCCCGGGCGCTTGCGCCTGTCGCGACGATGGTCATCACCGACCCGCCCGAGCTGAAACATGCGCCGGTCTACCGCTACAACCGGTTTTTCCGTCCCGCCTACGAGCGGGTTCTGAACGCCGAGCTCGAGGTCATGGCCGTGGTGCGCGAGCCGATCTCCTGGCTGGGGTCCTGGTATCGCTACCGGCAGCGGCCCTTCATGCAGGGCAAGGCCAACTCGACCGAGGGGATCACTTTCGATGAGTTCGTGCTGGCCTATCTCAAGGGCGACAAGCCCGCCTTTGCCAATGTCGGGAGCCAGGCCAAGTTCATCGAGCCCACGGGCAACGGCACCAAGGTGGATCACCTTTTCCGTTACGAGAACCAGGCGCGGCTGATCGATTTCCTCGAGGAGCGGCTGGGTGTGACCCTGGACCTGCCGCGCGAGAACGTCTCGCCGGTCATGGACCTGGATCTGTCACCGGAAACGGCCGAGAAGTTCCGGCGGAAATGCCCCGAGGAGTTCGACTGCTGGGAGAGCGCCGAATAGCTCAGGCCAGCTGGCGCTGCACCGTCTCGGTCAGGTCGGTCAGGGAAAATGGCTTGGGCAGGAACACCGAATGGGGAATCGGCTCCTGCCCCTCGCCGAAATTCGCCTCCGAGTATCCTGATACGAAAACCACGCGGGTGTCGGGCCTGTCCTTCAGCGCCTGGCGCACCCAGCTGGGCCCGTCCATGCCCGGCATGACCACGTCGGTGACGAAGACATCGATCTCGAGATCGCGGTCGGCGAGTTTTTCCAGCGCGGCCTCGGCCGAATCGGCCTCCACCACCTTGTAGCCGCGCATCTGCAGGGCGCGCGAGGCAAAGGCGCGCACCGGCGCTTCGTCTTCGACCAGCAGCACGACGCCCTCGCCCGAGGATGTCTCCTCCGCCTCGAGCTCGGCGGGGATCTCGACGGGCATCGGGCGGTCCGACGCGGTCTCGAGGATGGCGGGGAAGAGCAGCGTGAAGACCGTACCCTGCCCCAGCTCACTGTCGACGAAGACATAGCCGCCGGTCTGCTTGACGATCCCGTAGACGGTCGACAGGCCCAGGCCCGTCCCCTCGCCCGTGCGCTTGGTGGTAAAGAACGGCTCGAACACCTTTTGCAGCTTGTCGGGCGCGATTCCCGTGCCTTCATCGGTCACGGTCAGCTGCACGTAGTTGCCGGGCGGCACCTCGACGCGGTCCCGCTTCATCGGCTTGGACAGGACAAGGTTCTGGGTCTCGATGCAGATCGTGCCGCCCCGCGGCATGGCATCGCGGCCGTTCACCACCAGGTTCATCATCACCTGTTCCAGCTGCCGCTTGTCCGCGCGGACGCGGTTCAGCAAGGGATCGTGCCGCAGGTCGAGGATGACCTTTTCGCCCACCAGGCGGTTCAGCAGGTGCGTCAGGTCGGCCAGGGTATCCCGCAGGTCGAGCTTTTCCGGCTGCATCGTCTGCTTGCGCGAAAAGGCCAGCAACTGTCCGACCAGCGAGGCGGCGCGGTTGGCGTTCTGGTTGATCTGGACGAGGTCGGAATAGTCTTCCTCGTCGGGGGTGTGCCGCAGCAGCATGAGGTCGCAATGGCCCGAGATGGCGGTCAGCACGTTGTTGAAATCATGCGCGACGCCGCCGGCAAGTTGCCCGATGGCCTGCATTTTCTGGCTCTGGACGAATTGCGCCTCGAGCGTCTTGAGCTCGGTCGCGTCGTTCAACACGGCGATCAGCGCCACGTCGCCATCGTCCACCACCCGGCTGAGCGTCACCTGCACGAAGGTCTCGCGTTCCGTCCCGGTCAGGCGCAGGAACTCGGACCGGTGCAGACCCCGGCCATCCGCCGCCTCGGTCAGCCAGTCGGCAATCGGCCGGCCCAGCCCCTCGACGAGGCTGGCGATGGCCTTGCCCTCGACCCCGTCATCCTGCATCAGACGCCGGGCGTCGTGATTGGCGGTCAGGATCTTGCCCTCGCGCGCGAGGGTCAGCAGAGGCACCGGCAGGTTCATGAAATCAAGCCCGGCCGGCCCATCCGCCACTGCCGCGGGCAGCAGCCAGTAGTTGCGCCGCCCGGTGCCCGCCGTCACCTCGGCCAGCACGGCGCTGCGCGTGCCCTCGGCGGTGCGGATGCGGTTGATCTGGCCGGGCCGCGGCGGCATCTCGACAAAGAGATGCTCGAGCGACTTCACGCGGTGGCCGGTCAGGCGCCGGGCCGCCGCGTTCATCGACAGCACGGCCCCGCCCCGCCCGACGGCGATCATCGCCACGTCCTCTGGCGCGCCGGCGTCGGCCTTGCGCAGGGCACCTTCCTGGAATTCCTGGAACCGCCAGATGCGATGCCCCGCCTCGCCTTCGAAGACGGCGAGGCGCATGTGACCGTCCTGGGTCACGATGTCTTCATGCGCGGCACCATCCGCCTCGGAGCGGGCCTGGAGGCGCAGCAGTATGGCCGAAAAGTCGCCGTCGACGTCGCGCATGGCACGGGTCAGCCCGCCGTCGCCACAACAGTCCTCGCCAAAGCGGGCGCGGGCGGCGGCGTTGGCATGAATGACCTCGCCCTGGGCATCGGTCACCAGGCAGGGCACCACGTCACGGTCGATCACCTCGCGCCAGCCGTGTTGCGCCTGGCGATGGGGCGTACCACGGCGCATCAGGGGCAGCCCGACCGCCAGGAACACCAGGGTCACCCCGGCTGCCAGCAGGACGAAGGATGCCCCGGGAAACAGCGCGCCCGCGGGCATGACGGAGGCCCCGGCCATGACCACCGCCCCGGCCCCGCCGAGGATCGCCGTCAGGACCGCGACGCGGCCCGGTTTCGGTGCCGCGTTCGCCCCGCTCAGAGTCCCTGTGCCCGTGTCCACGCCGTTGCGGCCTCCTTGATTCGCCAAGAAGCATTACACGGGCGGACGGTTACCAAGGTGTTAACCGAAGCCTCGCCATGCCCGCATCAAGTGCGTAGCAACGCCATCATACACGCGTCAACTGTGCCATGTAGAACCCGTCGCCCTCGGGGCCGGGCAGGAACTGGTGCTCCTGTTCAAGCCGCCAGCCCGGATGGGCGGCCAGGAAGGCCGCGACGCGATCCCCGTTCTCGCGCCGCAGGACCGAACAGGTGACGTAGGCGATACGGGGCGCAAGCGATTGAATTTGCGACAGGATCATGTCCTGAACCGCGTTCAGGCGATCGAGGTCGGCGGGGGTCAGGCGCCACTTGCCCTGCGGGTCCCGGCGCCAGGAGCCGCTACCGGAACAGGGGGCGTCGGCGACCACGATCTCGTAGCCGGGCGCAGGGGTTTCGACCTGGCGCAAGGTCACCCCGGCGCGGGCGGCGCGGGCGGGAATGTCCACCATGCGGCGCGGCTCGGCATCGTGGACATCGACCTTCGCGCCGCGCGCGGCCAACGCCAGGGCCTTGCCGCCGCCGCCGGCGCAGTAATCCAGGACATGGGCACCGGGCGTCAGCTCCAGCCGGGCCACGACCGCCTGAGAGGCCGCGTCCTGAAGCTCGACCAGGCCGTCGGCATAGGCCTGCGACTGCGCGATGGCGCGGGCGCCCTCGGTGACGCGCAGCGCTGTTTGGGAAAGCGTCGCGATCTCGGTCTCGATCTCCTCGCGCGCCAGCGCCGCGCGGGCCGTGTCGCGGTCGGTCTTGCCGAGGTTCGCGCGCAGGAACACGGGGGCCCGGGCGCGCAGCGCCTCGGCCACCGCGTCGGCCTCGTCGCCCAGGCTGTCGTCCCAGTCGGCCAGCAGCCACTCCGGCAGGTCAAGCCGGTCGGCGCGGGTCGCGATCTCTCCGGTTTCCCAGGTTTCGACCGGCGCCGGGGCATGGCCCGCGCCGTTCAGCAGCGTGTCCAGATCGGCCCCCTGCTGGCGCAGCAGGCCGATCATCACGCCGCGCCCTGTGCGCGCGCCGCCCAACGCAGCCGAAGAGGCCAGCATCCGCAGCGCGTCGAAGACATGGTCGCGGATCGCCGCGCGGTCCTTGGAGCCGGCAAAGCGATGCCCCCGCGCCCAGCCCTTGAGCGCGGGTTCGGCGGCGGTGCCATCCAGGATCTCGTCCAGCACCTCCATCGCCGCGGCGATGCGCGCACCGGGGGTCATTGCTGAGCCATCACGTGAAGACCGCCCGCCAAGCCATTGATATCACGACAGGCGATAGTTCGGGCTTTCGCGCGTGATCTGCACGTCATGCACGTGGCTTTCCTTAAGCCCCGCGCCGGTGATCTTGACGAAGGTAGCGTTGGTCCTCATCTCTTCGACCGTCGCGTTGCCGGTGTAGCCCATGGCGGCGCGCAGGCCCCCGACCAGCTGGTGGATCACCGCGCCGGCAGACCCCTTGTAGGGCACCTGCCCCTCGATCCCCTCGGGCACCAGCTTGTCGCTGGCGGCGTCCTTCTGGAAGTACCGGTCGGCCGAGCCGCGCGCCATGGCGCCCAGCGAGCCCATGCCGCGATAGGCCTTGAACGACCGGCCCTGGTAGAGGATCACCTCGCCGGGGGACTCGTCCGTGCCGGCGATCATCGAGCCCACCATGGCGCAGGAGGCGCCGGCGGCGATGGCCTTGGCGAAATCGCCCGAGAACTTGATGCCGCCATCGGCGATGACCGGCACGTCCCCGGCCGCCTTGGCGCAATCCATGATGGCGGTCAGCTGCGGCACGCCCACGCCCGCCACCATCCGCGTGGTGCAGATCGAACCCGGCCCGATGCCCACCTTGACCGCGTCGGCGCCCGCGTCGATCAGCGCCTTCGTCGCCTCGGCCGTCGCGACGTTGCCGGCTATGATCTGAACCTCGTTCGACAGGCGCTTGGCACGCACCACGGCGTCGATCACGCCCGCCGAATGGCCATGGGCCGTGTCGATCACCACGATATCCACGCCGCTGTCGACCAGCGCCTGCGTCCGCTCAAAGCCCGCGTCGCCCACGCCCGAGGCCGCGGCCACCCGCAGCCGGCCCAACGCATCCTTGCAGGCGGTCGGGTTCAGCACCGATTGCTCGGTATCCTTCAGCGTCAGAAGGCCCGTGAGCTTGCCATTGGCATCGGTGACCAGCAGCTTCTCGATCCGGCGCTCCTTCATCAGGTTGATGGCTTCCTCCCGGTCGGCGGGTTCACGCAGGATGGCCAGGTTGTCGGATGTCATCATGCGCGACACCGGCGTGCTGTCCGAGGTGGCAAAGCGCATGTCGCGGTTGGTGACGATCCCGACCACGCGGCCGGCCTCGTCCACCACCGGGAAACCGGTGAAATTGTAGCGCTCGATCAGCGCCTTGGCATCGGCCAGCGTCTGGTCGGGGCGCAGGGTGACGGGGCTGTAGACGATGCCGCTCTCGAACCGCTTGACGCGGCGGACCTCGCGGGCCTGCGCCTCGACGTCGAGGTTCTTGTGGATCACGCCGATCCCGCCCGCCTGCGCCATGGTGATCGCCATGCGGCTTTCGGTCACCGTGTCCATGGCCGAACTCAGAAGGGGGATGTTCATCGAGATGGCGCGCGTCACCCGCGTGCGCGTATCCGCCGTGGACGGCAGCACGCTCGAGGCGGCGGGAACAAGCAGAACGTCATCGAAGGTCAGGGCCTCACGAATCTCCATTGGGGCAACTCCGGCGGAAGGGATCGTTTGGCGCTTCCCTATTGCATGGATGGCCCCTGGGGGAAAGCGCAAATGCCGCCCTGCGGCGATGCGGCGACCAAGGGCGTTTCAGCGCGCTCAAATGCCGGGATTGGGCTTTCCGTTCCCGCCGCGTGCTCTATCCTGCGCGCAACGGAAATAGAGGCGCGCACATGAGCAAGGATCCCCTGGTCGTTTTTACCCCCTCGGGCAAACGGGGGCGGTTCCCCTCGGGCACGCCGGTGCTCGATGCCGCGCGCAAGCTGGGGGTGGACCTCGATTCGGTCTGCGGCGGGCGGGGCATCTGCTCCAAGTGCCAGGTGCAGCCGAGCTATGGCGAGTTCTCCAAGCATGGCGTGACGGTGGCGCCGGATGCGCTGTCGGGCATCAACGCGGTCGAGGAACGCTATGACCGCATCCGGGGGCTGAAGCCCGGGCGGCGGCTGGGCTGCCAGGCGCAGATCCTCGGCGACGTGGTGATCGACGTGCCGCCCGAAAGCCAGGTCCACCGGCAGGTGGTGCGCAAGGCGGCGAGCGCACGGGCCATCACCATGGACCCGGCCACGCGGCTGCATTACGTCGAGGTGGCCGAGCCAGACATGCATGTCCCCACCGGCGATTTCGAGCGGCTGTCGACAGCGCTGCGCGAACAATGGGGCGTCGAGGGGCTGCGCGCCGACCTGGCCGTGCTGACGACCCTGCAAAAGGCGCTGCGCAAGGGCGCATGGAAGGTCACCGTGGCCGTGCACACCGACGGCGGCGCGCCCGAGCTGCTGGCCGTCTGGCCGGGCCTGCACGAGGGCGGGATCTACGGGCTGGCGGTCGACGTAGGCTCCACCACCATCGCGGCGCATCTCACCTCGCTCGAGACCGGCGAGGTCGTCGCCTCGGCCGGGATCATGAACCCGCAGATCCGCTTTGGCGAAGACCTCATGTCGCGCGTGAGCTATGCCATGATGAACCCCGGCGGCGATGCCGAGATGACGCGCGCCGTGCGCGAGGCGCTGGACAAGCTGGCGGCCGAGATCGCGGTCGAGGCGCAGGTGGACCCCGCAACCATTCTCGAGGCGGTCTTCGTCTGCAACCCGGTCATGCATCACCTGCTGCTGGGGATCGACCCGGTCGAGCTGGGCCAGGCCCCCTTTGCACTGGCCGTGTCGGATTCCCTTCGTCTGCCGGCCAAGTCGCTGGACCTCACCGCCCTGCCCGCCCAGGCCCGCGCCTATATCCTGCCCTGCATCGCGGGCCATGTCGGCGCCGATGCCGCCGCCGTGGCCCTGTCGGAAGAGCCCGGCAAGTCCGAGGACCTGGTGCTGGTCGTCGACGTCGGCACCAATGCCGAGATCCTGCTGGGCAACACCACCCGCGTGCTGGCCTGTTCCTCGCCCACCGGCCCGGCCTTCGAGGGGGCGCAGATCTCTTCCGGCCAGCGCGCCGCGCCGGGCGCGATCGAGGCGATCCGGATCGACCCGGTCACGCGCGCGCCGCGCTTCCGCGTGATCGGCTGCGAACTCTGGTCCGACGAGGACGGCTTTGCCGAGGCGACCGCCCAGACCGGCATCACCGGCATCTGCGGGTCGGGCATCATCGAGGCGGTGGCCGAGATGCGCCTGGCCGGGCTGATGGACGAGAACGGCCTCAACGGCTCGCCCGAGGCGACGGGCTGCGACCGGATGCTGGCCGAGGGGCGGACCTACAGCTACCTCGTGCATGACGGCAGCGCCGACGGCGGCCCGGTCTTAACCGTGACCCAAGGCGACATCCGCGCGATTCAGCTTGCAAAATCCGCGCTTTACGCAGGCGCGCGTCTGCTGATGGACGAGATGCAGACCGAGACCGTGGACCGCGTGGTCCTCGCCGGGGCCTTCGGCGCGCATATCTCGCCGCTGCATGCGATGGTGCTGGGGATGATCCCCGACGTGCCGCTGGACAAGGTGTCGAGCGCGGGCAATGCCGCCGGCACCGGAGCGCGGATCGCGCTGTGCTCCGTGGCGGCGCGGCGCGAGATCGAGCGGGTGGTGCGCGAGATCACCAAGGTCGAGACCGCGATCGAGCCGCGCTTCCAGGAGCATTTCGTGGCCGCCAACGCGATCCCGCACAAGACCGCGCCCTTCCCCGAACTGCACAAGATCGTGCAGATCCCGAACGTCGCCTTTGGCGCAGCGTCCGAGGCGACCGGCCGGCGGCGGCGCCGCCGCTAACCGCGATGGGCGTACACCCGGGGGCACGGATGCCCCCGGGCGACACTGTCCACGCGGGCCTTGCGGCCAAACCGGGGTTCTGGGGGCACGTGGATCAGCCCTGCGGACGATTGAGCGAGGCCAGCAGCCGGCCCGCGCCCATCGCCAATTGGTCGGGATGCCCGAATTCGTCGACCAGGACAAAGGACGAGCGGCCCTGCTCGAACAGCGCCACCGTGCGGCCGCGGTACTGGAAGGCGGTCATCGGGTCGTCCGCATCCTCGGGGCTGCGCGCCACGGCCATCAGCAGCAGCGGGCCAAGGTCGGGCGTATCGACCGCGATGGCCACGGCAGGCCGGTCCGGGGTGGCGACGATCTGCACGTCGCGCACGATCCAGTCCACGGGCAGCGGCGGCAGGTCGACGCCCAGCGCCGCGACGATCTCCTGCACGTTCAGTTCTGCACTTTCGGGCTGCGAGACCATCCAGTGCCGGATCTCGAGCGCGGCCTGCGCGTCCAGCGCCGCCTCGACCAGCGGCTGCGGCTGGGCCGGGCCCCGGCCCTGCCAGGCCATGTTGCCGCCCCAGCCCGCCGCGAACAGCACCACCGCCGCGGCGACCGGCGCCATGCGGCGCAGCAGGCGCCGGCCGCGCAGGCGGTCCTGCAGGCGCCGCGCCTCGGCCTCGAGCTGCGCGGGGGCAGCGCCCGGGGGCGCGCCCAGCGCCATGCGCAGCCCGGCGGCGTTGCGCGCATCGGCCAGCAGGTCGGCGGTCTCGTCCGGCCGCTTTGCCAGGTAATCGGTCACGGCAAAGGCGCGGCCCGGCTCCAGCCGCCCCTCGAACAGGGCCAGCAGGTCGGCCTCGACATCGACATCGGTCACGCGCCTATCGCTCATCGCGTCCTCCCACGATCCTGAGGGGCGACGCGACCGGCGCGCCATCCTCGAAGGCGCGCAGGGCGGCCCGCGCCCGGCCGACCCGTGACATCACCGTGCCGACCGGCACGCCCAGCACCTGCGCCGCCTCGGCCGCGCCCATGCCCTCGACCGCGACGAGGTGCAGCGCCTCGCGCTGGTCGGCGCTGAGCGACAGGAAGGCGCTGCGCAGCTGTGCCAGCCGCGCCGCCATCTCGCCCGACGACTGCACGTGGCCGGGCCGGCTGTCCGCCCAGGCCCGGTCGCGCGCCTCGCGCGCTTGCGCGCTGCGTCGGAGGTCGATGAAGAGGTTATGCAGGATCGCCATCAGCCAGACCCGCACATCGGCCCCTTCGCGAAAACCCGCCCGCCGTTCCTGCGCGCGGACAAAGGTCGCCTGGACCAGGTCATCCGCCGCCTCGGGGTCGCGCGTCAGCACCCGCGCGTAGCGGCGCAGCGCTGGCAATTGCCCGACGATATCAAGATCGTCCCGGGCCATCAGGCGGATCTGTCCCTACGCCGGCAGCTCATGCGGAGGCCTCCTGCCGCCCCTGCAAACCCGCGCGGTAATCCGATCCGGCCTCGCCGACAAAGCGCGCGTTTTCCTCGCGCAGGCGGGCAGCCGCGTCGTCGTAAAGGAACGGCAGGAAGGCGAACCTCCGCCCCTCGGTCACCTTGCTGACCTTGTGCAGCAGCGAGCAGGAGAACACCACCGCCCCGCCCGCCGGCGCCTTGAAGCCGCGCTTGCCGTACTCGGGGAAACTGACCTCTCCGCCCTCGAAATCGTCGTTGAGGTTGACCGACACGGCAAAGCGGCGATGCGCCGTGCCCTTGGTCGTGTTGTCGCGATGGGCCGAGAAATGCCCGCCGTCCTCGGACGCGTAGCACGACACGATGTAGCGCTCCATCCGCGTCACGTCGAACTCGTGCACCTTCTTGATCTCGGGCACGACGCGGCGGCGGAACCGGGCCTGCAACGCGCCGATCAGGGCGCGGTCGGCGATCTCGTAATCCTTGCGCCGCTTGAAGCCCGGGTCTGTGATACCCACGGTCTTGCCGTCGACCTCGCGCATGAAGCCGCTTTCCTCGCCGCCCTGAGCCTCGTAGAGCGAGATCAGGTGGCGGCAGAGCTCGGGCTCGAGCACCCGTGGCAGGTACAGGACCGGCGCCATCAGCTCGACCCCGGCAAACCGGCCCGGCGGCGGCTGGTCATCGAGCACGCGCATCACCTCGGCGATGTCTTGGCGGTCCTTGCGGAACGGCACGGTGGCGATCACGCGCATGGTGGGGTCGATCACCACCCATTGCCGCACCAACGAGATGGGCCCGGGCCCTGCCTCGGCTTCGGGCCGTGCGACGCCGTAGAGGCGCGAGGCCTTCAGGTCGAAGTCCCAGAAATGGCGGTAGCCGGGGATGCGGTTGCGCACCCGCCCCGTGGCCTCGTCATCCGGGTCGACGCTGACGCCGAAGAAACACGCCCTGTCGTCGTTGAAGATGTCGGGCCGATCATGGGCCGCCTGCACCGCCGCCTGGGCATGGGCATCGGCCGCGCTGCCGTAGAAACACAGCACAAGGTAGCGCCCCGCCGCACTGTCGAAGGCATAGCGCGGGTTGGACACGCTGCGCTGGATGAAGGTCGGGGCCGGCTCTCCCGGGGTCAGCAGCGTCGCCGAGGCGATCTTGAGGGGGTCCGTCATGCACATCTTCCCTGAGGTTTCGCCGAGCATACGATGGCAAAGGGCAGTTTCATCCCGGTCGTCGAAGATTTTTTTGCCCGTCTTCGGTGGTGTGCCCCTCTGGGGTCGGCGCGCGCGGTCGCAGGAGGCGGCTTGGCCAGGGTCGCGGGTGCGTGGCGGCCCAACGAGTCCGCTGGTCGCCTGACGCGACACTCATGCCATTTTGGACGAGCGTCCGCACCAGGGTTGGAAGGGACTGAAACATCGCGCCGACGGTCTCGCGTTTCACATCACGACTGGAGGTCCCGCAGCGCCGGCTGACCTCCTGGAACCACATCTGCTCGGCCGCGCTGGACGGCAGCCCCGTGGACGGGTGCCGCGCCGAGATGTGGCACTGACGCGGGGAGCGCTCAAGCTGCTGCACCCGCGCTCGGACGCCTTGGTCGTGCCGCGCCCGACCGCTGCGGGCGACGGGCTGCTGAAGCATCTTCCAATCAAGGCAGTTCGATTTCCGCACGCGGGCCGCAGCCGCGAAAGGTCTTGGCTGGGCAAGCGAGGCAGGGCCGCGGCCCTGGACCGGCATCTCTTCCCTAGGCGCCACCGCCCGTGCGATCCGAAAGCCCGCATCGAACGGCAGGAAGCCGAAGCCAAGCGTACTGCAGACGATGACCGCGTTATCGCGATCGTTTGCGATTCCGACCACCTCGAGGCGCGGCACCCTGGCCCACGCCCCGGGACTGCACAGAGTGTCGGTGCCGGTGTCCCCGACTTAGCCCGAGGTGCCGGCATCGCCGACATTCCCGATCGGGCAAAGGGTACCGGGCCCTTCCCCGACCACACCGAGATCCCTGTCCCCGTCGCTGTCCTACAGCTCGGGCTCGCCGTGAGTTCGGGGGCAAGCATCGGGAACGGACCTGCCACGCCGGTCTCAAGCGCAAAGACCGGCGCCACGGCCGCGTCGTTCTGGCCCGCGACGACGATCCTGAGCGTCCCCTCGGCCGCGCCGCCGTCCTTCCCGGCCGTGTCGCGCAGGATCTCGCTTCCCATGGCCCTCGCAGCCGCCCTTGGTACCGAACGAGACCGCGCCATCGACCATTACGTCCCTGCGCGGGCGGTTCGCGGTGCCGGGCCCGGTCGCACGGCCGAGCCCCGGCAGATCCGGGCGGCCGGGGCCAGCAGGCGAGTCGCCCCGACCTGCGAATCGGTACGCTCCGGGCCGCCGGGCGAATCAGTCAGGACCGCCGGCAGACGCACCGCTGGGCTAGGTCGCGCCGCTGAGTTCGTTCAGGATCATCCAGGACTTGAGGAGCTGAACAGCCGAGTCGGCGGCGATCCGCCGCCGCCGCAGCTTGAGCGTCAGAGAAGCCTGCACCGCTGCCTCGAGCACGGCGGGCAGCTTGATCGCCGTGTCGGTTCCGACGTCCGCCAGCTCTTCCGCCGTGAGCTCGAACTGCGCCCCGAGCGCCAGGACCCGCCCCCCCGCTGCCGGGCCGATCGGTTCGAGCAGCAGAAGGTTGTGAAACATTTCGCCCGACATGCGCCGGTTCTTCAGGACGACCTGCGTGCGGCGCGCCTCGGTCAGGGCCGCGCGCACCTCGGCCCGCGCCGCGTCGTTCTCGAGGTCGGCCTGCAGGAACCGGCAGTTCTGACCGAGGTGGCTGTCGTCGCATCCGGTCATCTTCCGGAAGGCGTCGTTCATGAAGATCAGCGGCTGGTCCTGGGCTGACAGATCTGACAGTGTCAGGGCATAGGGCACGCGATTGAGCGCGTCTTCTAGCGTGCCGAAATTCGGTGTTGCCGGTGCCATTTTATTGTTAATCTCCAATGCGCCTTTTCCCTTGGTTCCTGCCAATCAAATACTGAACGTGCCCGAAAAAACCATGCCCCAAACTCCGATCTTCGTCGCGGTCGGCGCCTCTGCCGGCGGCCTCGAAGCGTTCCAGCAACTCGTCAAGGGTCTGCCGGATGAACACGATCTGATCATCGTCCTGATCCAGCACCTGGACCCGGACCACGAAAGCCTGATGCCCGAGCTGATCGCGGCCCGGACCGGGTCCAAGGTGCGCAGCGTCGCCAACGGAATGACGGCGGAACCGGGGACGATCTACCTGATGCCGCCGGGCTACGAGATGCAGATCAAGGGCCTGACCTTCGAGCTGGTCGAGTTCGCCAAGCCGCGCGGCCTGCGCCGCCCGATCGACCGCTTCTTTCATTCGCTGGCCCACGAACACGGTGATCATGTCTGCGCCGTGGTCCTGTCGGGCACCGGCAGCGATGGCGCCAACGGCGCGCGCGAGATCAAGGGCCAGGGCGGGCTGGTGCTGGTGCAGGACCCCGCGCAGGCCAAGTACGACGGCATGCCGCAAAGCGTGCTGGACCTGAGCGGCGCCGATGTCACCGCCCGGGCCGAGGACATCATCGAGGTGGTGCAGGACTATTTCAGCCTGCGCGGCGACGTGGTGGGCGAGCTGTCGACCGACCAGGAATTCCTGGCCCGCATCCTGCGCCACGTCCGCTACCGCACCGGCCACGACTTTTCCGACTACAAGGAAGCGACCATGCTGCGCCGGGTGGCGGTGCGCATGTCCGTGCTCGACCTCGCCTCGCCGCAGGATTACATGCGCCACATCGTGGAGTCCAAGGGCGAGGCAGAGCTGCTGTTTCGCGACCTGCTGATCAACGTCACCAGCTTTTTCCGCGACCCCGAGCATTTCGACACCCTCAGGCAGCAGGTGGTACCCGATCTTGTCGAGACCGCCGAGGAAGCCGGCGACATCCGCGTCTGGGTGGCCGGCTGCTCGACCGGCGAAGAGGCCTATTCCATCGCCATGCTGCTGGCCGAAGAGATCAGCCGCGTGGGCAAGCTGGTGAACGTCGTCATCTTCGGCACCGACATCGACGAGCAGGCGCTCGCCATCGCGCGGGCCGGGCGCTATTCCGACACCCTGGTCGACGCGGTGCCCGAGCCCCTGCGCGAGCGCTATTTCCGCGCCACCAGCGATGGCTACGAGGTCGGCCCGCGCCTGCGCGAGATGGTCCGCTTTTCGCGGCACAGCTTCATCAAGGACCCGCCATTCTCCAAGCTCGACATGGTGTCCTGCCGCAACGTGATGATCTACCTTCGCGACAACCTGCAAGAGCTGTCGTTGCGGGTCTTCCACTACGCGCTCGAGGAACGCGGCTACCTGTTCCTCGGCCCAAGCGAGAACCCCAAGACGGTCGCGGATCTCTTTGCGGAAAGCCAGTCCCGCGCACGCATCTTCCGCCGCAGGCCCGGCGGGGCCAAGCCGCTGAACCTGGGCCTGATGTCGAACCACGTCGGCGGCCGGCCCTCGACCTCGCGGGCCGAGCAGCGCGAGGCGGATGCGCTCAGCAACGTCGAGCGCACGGTGCTGAACGAATTCGCCCCCGCCTATTTCCACGTGAGCCCGGGCGGAGAGGTCATTTATACCTCGGCCTCGGCCAGCCGGTTCCTGGCGGTGCGCGGCGGCAAGCTGACCACCAACCTCTTCAGCCTCGTGCGGCCCGAGCTCGAGTCGGTGTTCCGCCGCGCCGCCCGCATCGATGCCAAGTCCGGATCGACCAGCGAGCTGGAGTTCCAGGGCGAGATCGCCGGTCGGACCGAGCGGCTGGTGATCGCCAGCCGCCGCATGGAGGACGGCAGCCAGCTGTTCGTGATCCGCGACCAGTTGCAGATCGTCGAAGGCCGCCCCCGCATCGACGCCGAAAGCGATGGCCGCGACAGCCAGTACCTGCGCCAGCTCGAGGAAGAGCTTGACAGCGCCAAGCAGGAAATCCGCACCACCGTCGAGGAACTCGAGACATCGAACGAGGAGCTGAAAAGCTCGAACGAAGAGATGATGTCGATGAACGAGGAGCTGCAATCGGCGAACGAAGAGCTGACCACGATCAACGACGAGCTGCAGGAAAAGCTGCGCGAGCTGAACCAGCTCAACATCGACCTGAACAACTTCGTCTCGAGCGCCCGGGTGCCGACCGTGTTCATGGACGACGAGCTGCGCCTCAAGCGCTTCACCCCCGAGGCCCGGCTGTTCTTTTCCTTCTCTGAGGCGGACCTGGGCCGGCCGATGACCGACCTCAGCTCAGAGATCGACCAGGACCGTCTGCTGGCGCTCTGCGCGCAGGTGATCGAGACGCAGGTCGAACTGTCCGAGGAATTCGAGACGCGGAACGGCGAGACCCATCTCGTGGTGCAGGTCATGCCCTATTCGCCGGACGGTCACCAGGGGCGCGGCGCCGTTGTCACCCTGCAGGACGTGACGACCCTGCGCGCGGCCGTCGAGACCGCCGAACAGGCCAAGGCCGAAGCGCAGCATCAAAAGGACGAGGTCGAGCGGGTCTACCGCACCAGCCCGCTGGCCATGGGCCTGATCGACCCCGACATGCGTTACGTGCGGCTCAACCAGAAGCTGGCCGAGATCAACGGCGCGCCGCTGGAAGACCACATCGGCCGGACCGTCCGCGAGATCATCCCGGACGTGGCCGACCAGACCGAGGCGCTGGTGCGCCAGGTGCTCGAGACGCGCGAACCGATCCATGGCCAGCGCGTGACCGGCAGCAATCGCAGCGAACCGGACGTGACCCACATCTGGGAAAGCGACTGGCTGCCCTTCTACCGCGGGGACGCGCTGCGCGGCGTGTCTGTCACGGTGCGCGAGATCACCGACGAAGTGACGATGGCCGACAACCTGCGCGAGATCATGCGCGAGCTCGAGCACCGCGTGAAGAACATGCTGGCCAACGTGAATGCGCTGGTCAACCGTGCCGCGCGGGATGCCACGACGGATGCCGAGGTGTTCAGGGTGCTGGGTGACCGCATCCAGGCGCTGGCCAAGACGCATGCGCTGCTGACCGCGGAATCCTGGTCCTATGCCGACCTGCACGACCTGCTGGCCGCAGAGACCACCCTGATCTACGGCGCGGACCGCGTCGGCCTGTCCGGCCCGCCGATCCGCGTGACGGCCGATGCGGCGCTGGCCATCAGCATGGCCTCGCACGAGCTGTCGACCAATGCCGCGAAATACGGCGCCTTCTCGGTCGAGGACGGTCGCGTCGACCTTGCCTGGTCCCGGATCACCGATGCCGAGGGCGACCGGTTGCGCATCGAATGGCGCGAAAGTGGCGGCCCCCGGGTCGAGGCGCCGGAACGCAGCGGATTTGGCAGCAAGCTGATCAAGTCGACGATCGAGGGGAACTTGCCGGGAAAAGTCGACTATTCCTGGGAACCAGGCGGGCTCCGCGTGGTTGTCAACGTAGATTTCTCCTCCGTGTCGCCTGCCTAACAAGGAAGTCCATGTTCGAAGACTGCAAGATACTCTACCTCGAAGATGAAATCCTGATTGCACTGGACACCAGCGAACACCTCGAGACCCTGGGCTTTGACAGCGTCGTCATGGCGCACCGGCTGGACCAGGCCCGCGAGGCGGCGGCGACCACGACCTTCGACTTTGCCCTGCTGGACATCAACGTCGACCGGGGCCAGACCAGCCTCTCGCTTGGCGAGGATCTGAACCGGACCGGCGTGGTGGTGATCTACGCCTCGGGCAGCAGCGAAAAGGCCACGGACCTGCGCGCCGACGGCTGCCTGTTCCTCGACAAGCCCCTGTCCCTCACGGTGCTGACCGATACGCTGAGGCAACTGCAGACGGACAGGTTGACGGCCTAGGGGCGGCTCGGTCAGCGGCCCCGCCTGCTGCCACCAGGCGGCTGCCCGCAACATCTTGGCAATGCATTTTGTTGGATCGCCAATTCGGTGCGGGGCTGGGGACGACACCTTGCCCCCGCACCTTCTTCGTCGTCGGCGCCGGGGTAGCCTGTCATGCTGGGATGCCCAGCGTCTTGGCGCGTGACGGCAGTCAAGCCAGGCCAACCGCCGGGTCAGGAAAGCCGCCTCACGGTCAGGGCAAGTGGCGGAGGGATTGCAACGAATAACGAACTCTCTCCGTTCTTGGCAGCGACGATGCTGATGGCTGGTCCCTTTCCGCATCGCCGGCGTGAGTGCAGCCCGGAAATTGGGCGCGCACCCTTCGCCTGCGCGCAGGTCAGCGCGGGAGCGCGGCGTGGACAGGGACAAGAGTGCGCGCGCTGCCATGTCCATGTCCTGGACTTCGACCGCAAGGTTCGCCCACCTGGCGCAGCGCAATACCTCGCTCATCCGCCGCCTCGGTTCAGCCGCCGTCGTTGACCACACAGGAACCTGTGCCCGCGCGCCTTTCGGTCAGCCCTCGCGCTCACGGACAAGACTATGGAGTTCATCGATCAAGCATGAGACTGCGGGAAGATCCAGCGAGCTCTTGCGGATGTAGGCCGCGGTGCGATTGCGTTCGATCGGAGGATCGGTGCGCAAGACGCGCAGTCCGCTGGATTCGACCAGGCCCGAGATTTGCAACGGGGCCAGCATCTTCAGCCCCATGTGGCGCACGACGTCGAGCGCCGTGGCGAAAGAGGTGGAGCGTGCCGCGATATGCGGCGTGCCGAGGCGGTGGGTGGCGTAGTAGCGCCGCAGGATCGGCACGTTGGTCGTGGCTGCGCTGTGCGCGACCCATTTGAACTGGGCCATGTCTTTGGGCTGAAGCATACCGCGTGCGCAGACCGGATCGGTCGCCAGCAGGAACACCGCGAGCTCCACGTGAGAGACCGGGATCACCGCGATCAGGTCGTCCATCTCGACTGTTTCCATCGGGCCCAGCACGACGTCCAGATCACCGTCCATCAACATCGGCAGGGTGACGGCGTTGAGATCGGAGACCATGTCGTAAGTGAGCGCAGGGAAATGTGCATGCATCCGCGCCATCAGGGGCGCCACGTAGAGCAGGCTGAAGAATGGCGCGGCCCCGATGCGCAGCGTGTCGAGCCCGGCGCCGGCGATGGCGCGCACCTCTTCCATGGCCTGGCGGTATTCCTGGTCGATCCGGCGGGCGCGGGCGAGAAACTTTTCGCCCGCTGCCGTCAGCGACATTCCGCGCCGGTGTCGTGTGAACAAGCGCGCGCCCAACTCGCTTTCAAGGTTCGAGAGCCGCTTGGTCAGCGATGGCTGTGCGAGCGCGATCCGGTCGGCCGCCTTTGACAGGTTTCCCTCGGCGGCGATGGCCAAAAAGGCCCGGAGATTGCGATCCACGTGGCATTACCTTTCTCTATCTCACAACCACTTAAAATCGATTTTACAGGAATGATCAATCGCGCCAGTTTGTGCGCAACACGTCTGGGAGGATCTTATGCGCACAATCTTCGTTCTGTTCGATTCGCTGAACCGGACGGCTTTGGGCGCCTATGGCAAAAGCGCAATTCCGACCCCGAACTTCGACCGTTTCGCGGCGCGCTCGGTGACATTCGACACGCATTACGTCGGCTCGTTGCCCTGCATGCCCGCGCGGCGCGACATGCACACCGGGCGCCTCAACTTTACCCACCGCCCCTGGGGCCCGCTGGAGCCCTTCGACAATTCCTATGCGCGCCTGCTCAGCACGGCCGGGGTCTATTCGCACCTGATTTCCGACCATCTGCACTATTTCGAGAACGGTGGCTGGGGCTATGCACAGGCCTTCGACAGTTGGGATTTCGTCCGCGGCCAGGAATACGATCCGAAAACCGTGATGACCGTGCCGCCGGTGCAGCGCATCCGTGAAAGGTTCGACTCTCGCCACTACCCGACAGACGGCATGGAAGAGGGCAAGACCGCGACCCGCTGGAACCTGCAGCAAGACGTCTGGAAGCGCAGCCGCCATGCAATCAACCGGATCGAGCCGTGGGAGGAAGACGAGTTCCCGACTGCCAGGTGCTTTGCGCGTGCGTTCGACTTTCTTGATCGCAACAAGGCCAATGACGACTGGTTCCTGCAGCTCGAGTGCTTCGACCCGCATGAGCCCTTCGACGCGCCGGACCGCTTCAAGGAGATGTTCGCCACCGGCTACAACGGCCCCGTGCTCAACTGGCCGCTTTACGAACGGTGCACCGAGAGCGCCGAGGAGGTGGCCGAGATCCGGGCGAATTACGCGGCACTCGTCGCGATGTGCGATGAGTATTTTGGCCGGTTGCTGGACTGGATGGATGCCAATGACGCCTGGCAGGATACGACGCTGATCCTGACCACCGATCATGGCTTCCTGCTGGGCGAACACGAGTGGTGGGCCAAGAACCGGATGCCCTACTACGAGGAAATCTCGCATATCCCGATGATGATCGCGCATCCTGACCATGCGGCGCGCGGCGGTGCACGGGTCGGCGCGTTGACCCAGACCACCGACCTGATGCCGACCATCCTCGGGTTGCACGACGTGCCCGTTCCGCCCGAAGTGCGGGCGCATTCGGTCCTTCCCTTGCTGGACGGCGGCACCTCGGGGCGGGAGACGGCCATCCTGGGCATGTTCGCAGGGCCGGTCTGCGTGACCGATGGGCGCTTTACCTATTTCCTGTTTCCGGGCAGCGCTGATCCGTCGTCGCTTCCGCTTTACACGTTGATGCCGTCCCATCTGGAAGAGATGTTCTCGATCGCGGAACTGGCGAGCGCGGAGATGTCGGCGGGGTTCGACTTTACCAAGGGGGCGCCGCTGATGCGGGTCACGATGCCCCGGGCCAACGGCTCCTCGGGCATCGACATCGGCGCGAACTGGGCCAAGGGCAACGTGCTGTACGACCTGGCTACCGATCCGGGCCAGGTGCGCCCGGTCAAGGACGCGCGCACCGTAGACCGGTTGACGGCGGCGATCCTCGAACATTTCGCGGCTCACGACGCGCCCGACGAGCTTTATCGACACTACGGGCTAAGCCAACCCGGTCTGGCGGCGCAAGGCACCAAGGCCAACGGTTGATAGGAATACTGGAGGAGGAAACCATGAAGACCATTCTGAACAGCGCCATTACGGCGCTCGCGCTTTCGACAGGCGCGGCGGCTGCGCAGGACTTTCCGCAGCGCACCATCGAGCTGATCTACCCCTGGGGACCGGGGAACGCCATGGCGGTCAGCCAGATCCTCGCCAAGGCAATGTCGGACGAACTCGGGGTGTCCGTTCCGGTGATCTCGACACCGGGTGCTGCCGGGACCAAGGCGTTTCTGACCGCGATGAACAAGCCCGCTGACGGCTATACCATCATCGACGGCTACGTTGCCCCGCTGGTGTTGCAACCCGTGCTCGGCAAGGCTGACTGGACCTACGAGGATTTCATCCCGCTGCACTCGGCCTTCTCGAACGCCTTCGCACTTGGGGTGCGGGCGGGCGAGGACCGCTGGGCGACGTTCGAAGAGATGATGGCCTACTGCAAGGAACATCCCGGCGAGCTGCGCTATACCTCGGGGTCGCGCAACAACCTGCCGCACATGGTCACGGCAAAGGCGCTGCAGGGCTATGATTGCGTGGCCCAGAACATTCCCTATTCCGCCAATGCCGAGGGCATGTCCGACCTCAAGAACGGGGTGCTCGACTTCGGCATCGTCAACGTGGGCGAGTTCCAGCAGGCGGGCGACCAGTACAACATCCTGCTCGTGCTCTCCGAACTGCCGGAATCGGCCGAAATCTTCGGTGGCGCCGCCTCTATCACCGATCTGGGCATCGACCTCGGGCTTTCCGGCCTTGCCCCGATGGGCTGGGATTGGTGGATGGTCACCAAGGACACCCCGCAAGACCGCGTCGATGTGCTGCGCGATGTCATGGCCAAGGCGCTCGCCCGGCCCGAGGTGCAGGACAAGATCAAGGCGCTCGGCTTCGTGCCGCTGAAGTGGGACTACGATCAATATGCCGAGATCGTCGGCCCGGTCGCCGGTCAGCTCGAGGCCATGGGCAATGCGCTGAAGTGGGAAGAGGAACAACTCGCCAAGCAATGACGGCCGTTGACCGAACCAGGGAAGGGAGGGCGAAGATGAACATCACACCAAGACAGGTTGAATGGCTGGTCATTGCCCTCCTTGTCGGCCTCGTCGCGCTGGTCTTTCAGCAGGCGGCGACCGACATGGCCGCGCAGGGCATCGCCCCGGGCGGCCCCTATGACAATGCCGCCGCCTATCCCAAGACGGTCGCCGTCGTGCTGGGCCTTCTGATCGCGGCGCAGGCGGCCGTGCAGCTGTTCGGCGCTGCTCCGCCCCAGGATGAGGATGGCGGCGTGCCGCTGCGCAAGCTCGTCCGACCGGCGGCGCTGATCTTCATTTTCGGCCTCTACCTCGGAACCCTCCCGCTGCTGGGCTACCACGTCGCAACGCCGCTGATGCTGGGCGCGCTCATGGTGCTCTGTGGCCTTCGCCGCCCGCTCGCCATTGCCCTGCCCGCGCTGCTGGTGTCCTTCGGCGCGGCTTACGTCTTCGAGGCCTGGCTCAAGATCGTCCTGCCGGGCGGCCTGTTCCACCTCAACATGGTGTGGTGAGATGTTCGCAGACGCGCTTCTTGCCGGACTTGACCTGTTCCTGACCCCGCAATCCATGCTGCTTACCGTGCTGGGCGTGGTCTTCGGGCTGGTGATCGGCGCGCTGCCCGGTCTCGGGCCGCTGATGGGCATCGTCCTGATGCTGCCTTTCGCCGTCAGCCTGCCCCCCGTCGCGGCCATGGGATTCCTGATCGCCATAGCTGTCGGCGGCTCTTGCGGGGGCTCCGTATCGGCGATCCTCCTTCGCATTCCGGGCACGCCACTCGCTGCGGCGACGTTGTTTGACGGCTACCCCATGGCGCAAAAGGGCCGCGCGGCGGATGCCATCGGCATCGCCATATCGGCCTCGGCGCTGGGCGGTCTGTTCGGTGGCGTCGTGCTGATCCTCACCGCGCCGCTGCTTGCCAGCTTCGCCTCGAACTTCGCACCGCCGGAATACACCATGCTTGCGCTGACCGGCCTGATCGCGATCGCGGTGGTGTCCGAGGGCTCGTTGCTGAAGGGGCTGATCACCGGCGCCATCGGTCTGCTGATCGCAACCATCGGGACCGACGAGTTTTCCACGGGCTACCGGTTCACCTTCGGCATCTTCGACATGCTGAACGGCTTTCACATCGTCGCGATCGTGGTGGGCATCTTCGCGATCTCCGAGATGGCGTCGCAGGTCATGGGCGGGGGGCTGAACGAAAAGCCCGATGTAAAGGCGGTGAGACCGGGCTTCCGCACGGTCTGGATGACGCTGAAGCACTGGAAGAACCTGCTGCGCTCCTCCACCATCGGCGCCGCCTTCGGGGCGTTGCCCGGCGTGGGCGGCACCATCTCGTCCTTCTCGGCCTATGCCGTCGCCAAGGCGCTTTCGAAGCCTGAAGAAGGCTACGGCGCTGGCGCCGAGGGCGGGGTCGTGGCGACCGAGAGCGCGAACAACGCCACCGTCGGCGGGGCGCTGGTACCGACCCTGGCGCTGGGCATCCCCGGTGAGGCGGCGACGGCGGTGCTGATCGGGGCGATGCTGATCCTTGGCTTCTTCCCGGGCCCGGCGCTGTTTGCCAACCAGCCCGACATCGCCGGCGGCGTGTTCCTGGTTTACCTGTTCTCCAACGTGGCGCTGCTGTTTGTCGGCATCCTCGCCACCCCGGTTTTCGTGTGGGTGCTGAAGCTCAAGAAAAGCTATCTGATCCCGGTCGTCCTGCTGCTCTGCGCCGTCGGCACCTTCGCGCTGCAAAGCTCGGTGTTCGATTTGCGGGTGATGCTGGGCTTCGGTCTGCTCGGCATTCTGCTCCGTGGCGCTGGCTATCCACTGGCGCCGCTGGTCATCGGTGTGATCCTCGGTCCGCTGCTGGAGAACAACCTGCGCCGCTCGCTGCTGATCTCGCGCGAAGGCTACTGGATCTTTCTCGACCGCCCGGTGTCGGCCACCCTCGTGGTGATCAACCTGCTGCTTATCGGGGGCGCGACGTTTGTAACGATGCGCAGCCTGCGCCGCCGCAGGCAGGCCCCGCTGGTGGCGCGCACCAATGACGCGGGGCGTTGAGCCATGGCGGATGGACGCAAGGAAAGCCCGATGACGCCCCCACCCGACCGCAAGAGGTCGTTCAGGCGCCTCTGGCAGCGCATTGCCACCCGGCTCTGGCTGTCCAACACCTACGATCCGGCGCGACACTACATGCGCGGTCCCGGTCCGGCCAGCCAGCGCGGCACCAATGACTGACCGGGTGCCGGCCACATCGCCAAAGCCCTGGGGTGCGTGGTCGCCCGCCGATCTTGCCGCGGAACGTGCGCGACGCGAAGCCCTTGGCCAGAAGGCAGCCGAGGCGGCCCCGGCAATGGCGCACGAAGACCGGCTCACTGTGGGGGGCCTCCCTGCCCTGCTCTGCACGCCCGCGGGTGCCAGGTCGACGGTGCCACATATCTTCGTGCATGGCGGCGGCTGGGTCTTCGGCTCGTCTGTCCAGAGCCTTGGCCTGATTCGCCGCCTCGCCGCGCAAGCAAGACGCCCCGTCCTGTCCATCGACTATCCACTGGCGCCTGAACGGCCCTACCCGCACGCGATCCATGCTCTCATCGCTGTCCTGGACGAGTTCGAAGCCGGCTCCGGCATTGCCGGTGTCATTGCCGCAAGTGCCGGTGCGCAGGTCGCCATACACGCCTTGGCCAGGGCCAACTGCCGACATGGTGCCGGGGCCCTTCTGTTCTGCGGCGCCTTCAGACCCGACACCACCGCCTGGTCACATGGCGCCTTCGGCAGTCTGGAGGGGCGGCTGACCTCGGCGGCGATGCAGGCCTTTCTGACGGCTTATGCGATGCCGCCCGACACCCTTCCCCCTGTTCCGGACCACGTGCCGCCGATGTTTCTGTCCGTCGGGGATGCAGACCCGCTCCTGGCGGACACTCTCGACCTTTATTCCCGGGTCGCCGCACGCAGGGCTGGGGACCACCTGCAGGTCATTCCGGGCGCGACACACGGCTTCATGAATGACTGGCATCTGGATGCCGGTATCGACGGGGCGCTTGGGACCGCGGTCGACTGGCTGGAAGATCGTGTCGCCAGCGTGCGCGCCGGCGCGGGCTGAAGCCATTTTTGCGTCGGTCACGGTTTCGGGCCCGCGTCCTCCGCAGCCTCGTCCGGCGCGGGCTATCGGGCATGACGCGGATGATTTCCAGCGCCCACGTCGGCATCAAGGCGGCGAATGCCCGGGTCCTGTCCACCCCGTGGCAGCGCTGCCGCCGTCGCCCGGAGACCAGGTTCCCGCGCTGGGTCCTGAAGCCTCCTCGGATCCAGCGTTACTCAGCTACCCGTCACGCCAGGGCCCCGAAGGATCGGAGCAATGCCGCTCCTGGCCGGGCGGCTGCCACGGTGCAGGACTGCAAGTCATTCTCCGATGCCTGGGCGACTGCTTCCAGGGCGCGGTCCGGGGGCGCCTGGTTTCTTTGCGTCGTTTGCCCCGGCGACATGGCGGGTTTCCCTTGCGCCTTGCTGCCCTGCTTCCGACCGGGCCGCGTAGAGATCGCGCAGCTCGGACTCCTCCACCCGGTCTGCCTGCATGACGAGACGGATCATCGGGTCTGCCAGCATCTCCTCAAGGAAGCGGTCCGTGAGGGCCTGTCCGGTAAGCTTGTCCCGAGCGATCGCGTGTTCCAGCTCGGCCCGCGGCACGGTGAGCGTCCGGTCCAGCCCGGGGTGCGAGGCCCTGGAATGGAGGCGCACAAGAACCGATGATGTCGTGGCGCCCGGCGCGACCCGGTCCACAGGCCCATCCGCCCGCGACTCGATCTGGTATTCGCCAGGCGGCAGGGTTTCGTTGAACCCCGCAAGCTCGAACGGTTGCAGGAATTCGGTGGTCGTCTTGATCGATGCGATCATCTCGATGCTCCAGTGCTAATTCAGATTTGGGTGCCGGCAAGGACAGGCGACCGGGCCGGCCTGCCGGCATGACGGGCGCGCAGGGCGGCACGGTCGGGGTTGCCTGGTGTCAAGAGCCCGTCGGCGCCGCTGCAGGGTCAACCTGGGCGTCGCTTGTCCAGACGTCGAACCGGGCCAGGACGCTTGGCCCGAATGTCTGCGTCAAAGGGACGTCGGCGGCGTCCCGGCCTCTGGCAATAAGGATCCTGCCCAGGCGACGGCTGTTGTTGCGGGGATCGAAGACCCACCACCGGCCGTCCAGGAAGACCTCCATCCAGGCTGCGAAATCGTCCGGTGCATGAGGTTCCGGTTGGCCGAATTCGCTCAGGTAGCCAGTACAGTAGCGTGCCGGAATGTTCATGCAGCGACAGAAGGCGATGGCGAGATGGGCGAAATCCCGACAGACGCCATGCCGACCGGCCAGCGTTTCGGACGCCGTGCGGGTCGCGCTTGCCTGCATGTAGTCGAACGAGACCCAGGTATGCACGTAATCGCAGATCGCCTGAACACGCGTCCAGCCGGGCGCGGTATCTTCGAACAGCCGCCAGGCGTCTTCCGACAGAAGATCGGTGTCGCAGTAGCGACTGCCGAGCAGGTAGACCAATGTCTCGAAAGGCAGATCCTCGACGGCCTGCTGCGCGGCGCCGGGTGCGACCGGATCGGGCAGTCCCGTGTCGCGGAATATGCCGTCGGTGCACAGGGTGAAATCGCCCGCCGGCGCGACCATCCGCGTACACCAGTTCCCGAAACCGTCGCGATAGCTTTCCAGCGGCACGCTTGGTTCGGTCACCAGGTAGTCGGCACGTTCCAGGTCGCCAAAGCGCGAGTAATGCACGTTCAGCATGGCGATCAATGGCGTCGGCTGGGCCAGCTGGTAGCGCAGGCGGCAGCCGATCCGCATGCGAATGCCCGGCGCGCTGCCATGGCCCTGAGAGGATACCCTATCGTCCAAGTACGCACTCCCCGTCAGAAGGTTGAAAGCCGTCTCCGCACCGCCAGCGGTTTCCGGACCGATCCAGATGCGCGTTCGCGGGAAGGTCGATCGCGACACAGGCCGCGCCGGCCTGCGCGAATCCCCGTTCGCAGCGCCATCCCGGCCCGTAGGCGGCCGGGTCCAGGAAGGCATTGGCAGGAAGCGCCACCGGGTCGCAGCGGCCTCGGGTCTCGACGAAGCCACGCTCGCAGGCCCATTCCGCGCCATACTCGGCATTGGTGAGATAGCCGTTCTCGGGAACCGCGATCGGCACGCAGGCGCCGTCCGACGGCGTGAAACCGCGGTCGCAGGTCCAGCCGGTGCCGGACGGCTGATCGGTGAGGTAGGCGTGGTCCGGCAGGACGATCGCCACGCAGCTCGCCCGGTCACGCCGATATCCGCGATCGCATTGCCAGTCGTAGCCAGTGGACTTGAGGTAGGCATTCTCGGGCACCGGGACGGCTTGGCAGGACGTGCGCCCCACCTGTTCGTAGCCGTGCATGCACGCCCAGCCCGTCCCGTAGGATCGCCCGGTCGGATAGGCGTTCTTCGGGATGTCGAGTGTCGCGCATTCCGCGCCGTCCACCCGGTAGCCGGGCAGGCAATCCCAGCCACCGCCGTAGCTTCGCGCCTCCGCGTTCGCGGGCACGGGGCCGGTGCCGTCCTGCGCCAGGGCGGGCAGCGCCAGGCAGGCGATCATCATGGCCAACGCGAGCACGATGGGCCCTCGGCGCGTGACGTTCGGTGTTGCACGCGCGATGGCGTTGCTCATCCTTCGTCCACCGTTGCGACGGGCTGCTCGGGCATCGAGTCGACGTCGAGCGAGGCCAGGCAGGCCTGCGCGATGTCACGATCCGGGGACTCCGCACCGGGCACGGTCGCCCAACCGGCTTCGATCAGGGCATCCCGGCGCTGGTACCGCGACGCGTCGCGGATGGTCGCCAGCTTGGCCAGGCGGTCGGGATCGGACTGTGCCATGTCGAGGCAGACAGGCACCATGGCCGCCACGACGTCGTCGTGAGACATCGTCATGGCCCTGTCCTGTGCCGTGCCGCCGGTTACCCAGCCGCCCCAGGTAAAGCCGCCGATGGCGACGACGATCGCGCCGATCGCGGCACCATAAAGACCAGGCTTGAGCCATTCGGGAGTGTTCATGAATTATCCTCCTGCGGAGAAAGCGCCGCATCGCTGTGAAGACGTGTCCGGGTCGCAGTCGGCTGCCGGTTCAGCGCGATCTTGTCGACGCCGCGAGGGGTGCCGGCAGTCCCAGGCTTTCAAGCCGTGAGGCGCGGCAGGCCCCGAGGCCGATTTCGTGGAACGTCATGCGTGTCCTTGTCCGGACCAGGTGGTCCGGTGTCGCCGTCCGGCAAAGGATCTGCCAGGCCGGCTGGGGTGTACCCGGGGCAACAGGGCCCGACACGGTATTGCGCCAAGGCCCGCCCTGAGCGGGGTCCCCCCGACGTGATGTGGGAAAACGGGTCGTCACGACCGGGGGCGGCGCCTGGCGCCGCCTGCTCACGCGGCATAGCGGTGACGTCCTCCAAAGGTGGGATCGAACGACAGGGATTTCAATGGCATCCGCCTCAGAACGAAATTAAATTTCCAAACTGCGCGACTTCGCTTGTGTTCCGCGCGGCGAAGGCGCATGTGTGGCGAGCTAACGTTTTTCTCTGCGACCCTCTGCTTCCGTTCATCCGGCTTCAGTCGTTCTCTCAGTCTGACTTCGCCGGGCTGTCGCATATCGTGGACAGCATCAAGAACAGGAGACCACGGATATGGCCACTGGCACCGTGAAATTTTTCAACGCATCCAAAGGCTTCGGCTTCATCGAAACGGAATCGGGCGGCAAGGACGTCTTTGTCCACATCTCCGCCGTCGAGCGCGCAGGCCTGACCGGCCTCGCCGATGCGCAGAAGGTGACCTTCGACGTCGAATCCGGCAGAGACGGCCGCGAAAGCGCGACCAATCTCGCGCTCGCTTGAGCGAGCCGACCGGGCGCTCCCCACGGAGCGCCCGGACACCATGACTGACCCCCGTTCCAGCACCGAAGACCTGCTTGATGCGCGCCACTGGTCGCGTATCCTGACCCGGTACCGTGCACCTGACGCCTCTCGCAGCGTCCTGGAACTGGTCGTGACGCTTGCGCCGTTTCTCGCGATCTGGGCCGTTGCCTGGTGGTCGCTGTCCTACAGCACGGCGCTGGCGATCCTTCTTTCCCTGCTCAACGCGGCCTTCCTTCTGCGGCTCTTCATGATCCAGCACGACTGCGGCCACGGATCGTTCTTCCGCAGCCGACGCCTGTGCAACTGGATCGGGCGCGCCATCGGCGTGGTCACCCTGACGCCCTATGACGTCTGGCGCGAAACCCACGCGATCCACCACGCCTCGACGGGCAATCTCGACCGGCGCGGGATCGGCGACATGCCGACGTTGACGGTCGCCGAGTATCGCTCCAAAGGCATGATCGGCCGGGGCCTTTACCGCCTGGTCCGTCACCCGCTGTTCCTGTTCGGTGTCGTGCCGTTCTACACGTTCTTCCTGCAGAATCGGCTTCCGATCGGGCTGATGCGGTCCGGGTGGAAATACTGGCTAAGCGCCATGGCGACGAACGCGGCGATCGCCGCCTTCCTGACGGCCCTTGTCTGGGTCAGCGGCTGGGCCGTCGTTGTCTGTGTCGTCTTTCCGACGATGCTTCTCGCGGCGATGATCGGCGTGTGGTTCTTCTTTATCCAGCACCAGTTCGAGCACACCACCTGGAGCGATGATGCCGACTGGGACGTTCAGACCGCGGCCCTCGAGGGCAGTTCGTACTACGATCTTCCGCCGGTCCTGCGGTGGATCACCGGAAACATCGGCGTCCATCATGTCCACCATCTTGCCAGCCGGATCCCGTTCTATCGTCTGCCCGAGGTGCTGCGCGACCATGACGCGCTTGCATCGTCGAACCGCGTGACCTTGCGGGACAGCTTTGCCTGCGCGCGTCTCGCGCTGTGGGACCAGACCGAGCGCCGGCTGGTGACATTCGCGGAGGCACGACGCGCGCCGGCGTGAACCGCGCATGCGCTCACCTTCCCAATCCTCATATTCGGAGACAGCCATCATGAACCCTTTCAGCACGGACGCGCGGACGGCCAAGGGCCGCGAGCTCTTCAAGGACAAGCCGAAAAAGAAGGTGGCGTCGAAATCGTCGGACATACCGGACGCGATCCAGCTGGGCGAACACGGCCGGTACCAGATCAAGTCGGGTCGCCTGTCGGGGGAATACGTGGCCCGCGCCTTTCCCAAGGCCCCGTCGAATGCGCGCGGCCTGATCGCCGAGGCGAAGGGCGCGACCGAGGAAGCCGCGGTTGCCGCGCTGCACGACATCATCGACGCGCGGGAAGTCCGCAGAAGCGCTGACCGTCGTGTCGATCCGGTGACGGGGCTGTCGATCCCGAGCTCGGAGGAATATGCCGAAGCGCTTGGCCAGGTCACCCTGTCCGGCCCGCAGCGCGCGATGCTGACGGCATTGGCCTGGGCGGACGATGGCGGGTTGACGGACACGCGATTGGCCAGCGCGGGCGGCTACAAGTCGCGGGCGTCCGCCAACCGGGCCTTCGGGGCGGCGGGGATGCTGATCGCCAACTACCTGACTGTCGACGTCCCGTCCGAGACACCTCCGGGCGACGCCGGGGGAGCCGGCATCCTGGGCTATCGTGGCAAGCCGAAGAACGACGAGGATCCGGGAAACTGGGTGCTCCATGCCGAGGTGCGCGAAACCGTCAGGTTGACGTTCTGAACGCACCCTTAGCACGGTACCAGGCGAGGGCCCGGGTAACCTGGGACCGAACTGGCGCTTTGCATCGGAGGGTTGGCTGGATCACCCGGTGTGTCCCGCGCGCTTCCGACGGACAGAGCCTGCGGAAACCGGATGAGGCCGCGCCGAACAGTGCGCCGATGACGGGATTGGCGCCCAAGAGACGCGTCACGTGACAACCTGGCAAAGGTCGACACCCCGTTTCATTGGGTGACACTGCTTTTCCGGGTTTCCAGGGCGGTGCCACATTGACGCGCCGATCCCCGAAATGTTCGGTTCGGCCGCCGCCGGTATCCTCGCGATCGCTGCCGCGGTGGTGATGAACATCGGTCCGCGCAAAACGGCTGCTGACGCAGAAACCGCCTGAACCTCTTGGCCGGTGGCGCACTGCCACCGGCCAGGATACACACTTGCCGAGAATTCCGGCTTACCATCAAAGACACACGACGGTTTACGCAGGAGAGTCGGGCATCGCGCCCGCGCCGACCGAGCAACGCCCCGGAATCTCTCAGGCACAGGTACTGCCCGAACCGACACTCTGGAGAGGGATGCACCTGCATCCGCCGAAGGAGGAAGCCGCAGCCGCGGTGAAGCTCTCAGGCAAAAGGACAGAGGGGGGATGCGCCGGCTTCGGCGCATTCAAACCAAATGCCAGAGTGGAACACATGAAGTCTATCGCCGTCATCGGCGCCGGGATCACCGGCGTGACCACCGCGTCTAGCCTGACGGATCGAGGCTATGACGTCACCTTGTTCGATCTCATCCGCTATGCGGCAATGCAGACATCGTTGCCAACGGCGGACAGTTGTCAGCCTCCAATGCCGAGACGTGGAACCGCTGGTCGACCGTCTTCAAGGGGATGAAATAATTGATGACGCGGGGCGCGCCGCTCCTCGTCAATCCCAAGCCCAGCTGGCACAAGTACAGCTGGATGGCCGAATTCGTCGCTGCGATTCCGCAGTATCGGGCAAACACGGTCGAGACCACCCGCATGGCGATTGCCGCGCGCGGCCTGTTGCGCGAAAAGGCCGAACGCCACGGTTTCGAATTCGACTGTGAGAACCGCGGGATCCTTCACATCTTCGCCGACAAGGCGGAGTTTGATCACGCCGCCGAGGTCAACACGCTTCTCGCAAAGGGGGGGCTGGAACGCCGTGCCGTGGCCCCAGAGGAAATCCGCCAGATCGAGCCCGCGCTGAGCGGCGCGTTTTACTGCGGCTATCACACTGAAAGCGACTTTACCGGCGACATCCACCGCTACACCACCGGTCTTGCCACTTCCATCGAGCGCGGCGGGGCGGTGCTGCGGTTCGGAACGGATGTCGAAGCGATAGCCATCGACGGGAACGGGGTGCGCCTGACCTGGAGCCGGAACAACGAAAGCCAGATCGAGGTGTTCGATGCCATCGTTGTCTGTGCCGGAGTGGAGAGCCGCAATATTGCGACGCAGCTCGGCGACCGGGTGAATGTCTACCCGGTCAAGGGGTATTCGATCACCGTGCGGCTGGACGATGAGGAAAGCCAACGCGCGGCTCCTTGGATCAGCCTTCTGGACGATGCGGCGAAGGTGGTGACCAGCCGCCTGGGCAAGGATCGGTTCCGGATCGCGGGCACGGCTGAATTCAATGGCCATAACCTCGATATCCGGGATGATCGGGTACGTCCGCTTGTGAAATGGTGCGAACGGTTCTTCCCCGGTGTCAGCACCGAACACGCCATTCCCTGGGCGGGCTTGCGGCCGATGATGCCGAACATGATGCCGAAGGTCGGCCCGGGGCGCCGCCCGCGCGTGTTCTACAACACGGGTCACGGCCACCTGGGATGGACGCTCTCTGCTGTCACCGCAGAGATGATTTCTGACCAGATCGCCGGCGCGATGCCGGTCAGGACTGCGGCATGATCGAGGAGATGGACACATGATTATCCCCACCTATGACGACATGCTGGCGGCGCATGAGAGGATCAAACCCTATATCCGCCGCACACCGATCCGAACGTCAGACTGCCTGAACGAGATCGCGGGGTGCGAGCTTTACTTCAAGTGCGAGAACTTCCAGGAGCCCGGCGCCTTCAAGGTGCGCGGCGCCGCAAATGCGGTGTTCGGGCTGGACGACGAACAGGCGAAAAAAGGTGTCGCCACCCATTCTTCCGGCAATCATGCCTCGTGCCTCAGCTACGCCGCGATGAAGCGAGGCATTCCCTGCAACGTGGTGATGCCGCGCACCGCGCCGCAGGCGAAAATGGACACGGTACGCCGCTATGGCGGCAGGATCACCGAATGCGCGCCGTCGACGTCCTCGCGTGAGGCAACCTTTGCACAGGTCCAAGCGGCAACGGGCGGTGACTTTGTTCATCCCTATAACGATCCGCGTGTCATCGCCGGCCAGGGCACCTGTGCCAGGGAATTCATCGAGCAGGCCGACGGTCTGGACATGGTCGTCGCCCCAATCGGTGGCGGCGGCATGATCTCGGGCACCTGCCTGCCGCTGTCGACGCTTGCTCCTGAAACCAGGGTCATCGCCGCGGAACCAGAGCAGGCCGATGATGCCTTTCGCAGCTTCAAGGCTGGTCACATCATCGCGGACGATGCGCCCGTGACCATTGCGGACGGGCTCCTGGTCCCACTCAAGGACCTGACCTGGCATTTCGTGTCGAACCACGTGTCCGAGATCTGCACGGCTTCGGAACAGGACATCATCGAGGCGATGAAATTGACCTGGAAGCACCTGCGCGTCGTCATGGAACCCTCAAGCTCCCTGCCGCTGGCCACAATCCTCAAGAACCCCGACGCCTTCAAAGGCAAGCGCGTCGGCGTCATCATCACCGGTGGCAACGTCGACCTGGACAAATTGCCCTGGATACTGGGCTGAGAAGGAGATCCTCCATGACAAACACGATTGATCTGGACGCCTACGAGGTTGGCTTCGACATCCCCGCCAAACCCGGTATGGATGCCGACGATATCCAGACACCCGCGCTGGTGCTCGATCTGGATGCGCTGGAACGCAACATCAAGAAGATGGGCGACTATGCCAAGGCGCATGGCATGCGGCACCGCGCGCATGGCAAGATGCACAAATCGGTCGATGTGCTGAAACTTCAGATGGAGCTGGGCGGTGCCATTGGCGTCTGTTGCCAGAAAGTGTCCGAGGCCGAGGTCTTTGCCCGGGCGGGCATCAAGGAAATTCTCGTCTCCAACCAGGTTCGCGACCCGGGCAAGATTGAACGGCTGTCGCATCTGCCCAAGATCAGCGGCGGCGAGGTGATCGTCTGCGTCGACGATGCGGACAACGTGGCAGACCTGTCGGCGGCCGCGAAAAGGCACGGGACCGAACTGGGTATTTTCGTCGAGATCGACTGTGGCGCGGGTCGCTGTGGCGTGACCACGACGCCCGCGGTTGTGCAGATTGCCAAGGCCGTTCTCGCGGCTGACAACCTGACCTATCGCGGCATCCAGGCCTATCAGGGCGCGATGCAGCACATGGACAGCTTTGACGACCGCAAGGCAAAACTCGACGCGGCCATTGCGCAGGTGCAGGACGCCGTCGAGGCCTTGAAGGCCGAAGGTATCGAGACAGACATCGTCTCGGGCGGCGGCACGGGGTCATACTACTTCGAGTCGAACTCGGGCCTTTACAATGAACTCCAGTGCGGCTCCTACGCGTTCATGGATGCCGATTACGGCCGCATCCTCGACAAGGACGGAAACCGGATCGACGCGGGCGAATGGGAAAACGCCTTCTTCATCCTGACAAGCGTGATGAGCCACGCGAAGGCCGACAAGGCGATCTGCGACGCCGGCCTCAAAGCCCAATCGATCGACAGCGGACTGCCCGTCATATTCGGGCGCGACGATGTGGAATACGTCAAATGCTCTGACGAGCACGGCGTGATCGCGGATCCGAACGGGGTATTGAAGGTCAACGAGAAACTGCGGCTGGTTCCGGGTCACTGTGACCCGACGGCCAACGTACATGATTGGTATGTCGGCGTCCGGAACGGCAAAGTCGAGACCCTCTGGCCGGTCAGCGCGCGCGGAAAGGCCTATTGAATGTGGATTGTTCCTGAACACGAAATCGCGGACCTCATGACCCCCGAGGTGGCGTTTGACACCGTCGAAGCGGTCTTCGGCGCGATGGCGCGCGGCGAGGCCCGCAACTTCCCCGTCGTGCGCGAGGCACTCGGGCACGAGGACGCTCTCTACGGCTTCAAGGGCGGCTTCGATGCCGCCACGCCGACGCTCGGGCTGAAGGCGGGCGGCTATTGGCCGCACAACCACGCGCGCGGCATCATCAACCACCAGTCCACGGTGTTCCTGTTTGATGCGGACACCGGACGCGTGTCGGCCGCGGTCGGGGGCAACCTGCTGACCGCGATGCGCACGGCGGCGGCGGCGGCCGTCTCGATCAAGTACCTTGCCCCGGACGGCACGCGGGTTCTGGGCATGATCGGTGCCGGCCATCAGTCGGCGTTCCAGATGCGCGCCGCCGCGCGGGCGGGCGCCTTCGAGAAGGTCATCGCCTGGAACCGGACCCCCGAAATGCTCGGACGCCTCGCCGACACGGCTGCCGACCTCGGGTTGCCGTTCGAGGCGGTAGAGCTTGACCGGCTGGGTGCGGAAGCGGATGTGATCATCTCGATCACCTCGTCCTTCGCGCCGATCCTGATGAACGCCCATATCACTGGACAGACCCATATCGCCGCCATGGGCACCGACACCAGGGGCAAGCAGGAACTGGATACAGCCTTGGTTGCACGGGCGCGTCTCTTCACGGATGAAATCGCTCAATCCGTCGGCATCGGGGAGTTCCAACACGCCACAGCCCGGGACCTGATTGCCGAGGCCGACATCGCGACAATTGGCGATGTCGTGACCGGCACCCACCCGGGACGTGGCAACGCCGAACTGACCATCTTTGACGGCACCGGTGTCGGTCTGCAGGACCTTGCCGTCGCCAGCGCGGTCGTGGAGCTGGCAAAGGCGCATGGAAAGGCCATCGACATCGAAATCTGAGTTGCGGCGCGGGCAAAGACCGGGAGAGGCAAGCGCTTGATTTTGAGGGTCGTGGCAGGGTCTTGGCTGTGGCGACCCCGAACTCCTCGACGAAACAGGGTGTGCGGCGGGTCCATACTGTGTGCCCCTGGCGCAGCGCCTCAGAACTTGCTGCGATGGGGAATTCTTGGGCCGTACAAGCGCGGGCGACCAGCAAAGGTCTCCGTTCCGTTCCATGTCGCCGAACGGGACCCGGATCGAATGTCTTGGGGTGCAAGTCCAGAAAAGTTCGCCAAGTCCGCAGCTTACGAGCGTCGAACCAAACTGGCGCAATCATGACGTCGGGAAGAAATCACACCGGAGAGATTGGGTTTGGCCATTTCATACGGCAAGCGGTGCTCAGCCCCAGTCGCGTATCCCCCGGAAAACAAGGGAAACGTCCGGCCCTCGCCGGATCGGGAGAACGCTTTCGCGGGCGCAAGTGGCGGCGGGGACGGGCCTGGGATCGGACCCTTTTCACCTCCACCGACGCTGTCTTCTTACATCAAGCCAATGTCGCCCAGCAGCCCGGCGGTCGAGGTCACGCCGTCGAAAGTCAGCGTTGCCCCGGTGTCGAGCGTCAGCACCAGGTCGCCCGCCGCCGTCGAGGCGCGGGCGTCGAGTTCTCCTTGCGTCAGCGCGCCGCCCCAGAGCGCCGCGGTGAAGGTCAGGTCGTCTGCGCCCACCTCGTAATCGCTGAGCAAAACGTCGCCCATCCCGTCGCCGAAGACAAAGCTGTCGTTGCCCGCCCCGCCGGTCAGCGTGTCGTTTCCACCCAGCGACTGGATCGTATCCCAGCCGCCGCCGCCGAAGACCTGGTCGTCGCCGAAGGTGGTCTGGGCGTCGTCCATCCAGACATCCGCCCCCTTGCCGAGGATCGCGTAGTCCGCCCCCTTGCCGCCATAGACCAGGTCGTTGCCGTAAAGCGTGTCGGCCTGATCGCCGCCATAGAGGCTGTCGAACCCCTTGCCGCCACGGATGTAATCGGACCCTGTGCCGCCGTAGAAGACGTCGAACCCGTTGCCGCCGTAGATGCTGTCATCGCCATCCTTGGCCCAGACCGTGTCGTTGTTGAACGGCGCCTCCTGGGTGTTGTCCTCGAACACGTCGTTGCCCGCACCAAGATATGCGTGGTCTTGCCCGAAGCCACCACGCACGGTGTCATTGCCATCGCCGCCCAGAAGGGTGTCGTTGCCTGCGCCGCCGATCAGCAGATCCGCGCCGAGTAGGCCTTCGAAGTAATCGTCGCCCCCTGCACCGTTCAGCGTGTCACTCCCTGCACCGCCCGCAACCGTATCGCGGCCGGCCTCGCCGGTCTGGTCATTGTCCCAGAACACGTCGTTCCCCGCGTTCAGCAGGACCCGATCCCGCCCGTTGCCGCCCCAGACGACGTCGTTGCCGGCCCCGGCATCGATCTCGTCGGCCTGGTCGCCGCCTCCGATCCAGTCGTCCCCGTTGCCTCCGAAGAGCGTATCGGCCCCGTCCTTGCCCCAGATCGTGTCGCGCCCCTTCAGCCCCCTCAGCACATCGTCCCTGCGCCCTCCGACCAGAAGGTCCGTACCCTCGGTGCCGGACTGGTTCAGCGCCCTGTCACCGATGGCGCCTGTCGTGGCGCTTTGGACCCGTTCGGCGGTGCCGTGCCCGTCGACATAGGTGACCACCGCCGCGAAGGTCGCGCCCAGGTCCGAGAGCGCGAGGTCGATGGTGCCTTGACCCGACGCATAGGGTGTCCCGTTGCGCAACCAGGAAAAGTTGAGCGTGCCCAGGCCGTCGGCATCGAACAGGGAGCGCGTGTCCGCGGTCAGGCTGGAACCGACCACCGGGTTCCCCGAAAGCAACACAAAGCCGGGCGCGTCGTTGACGTTCTCCACCACGGCGGTCTGGGCGCTGCTCACATGGCTGCTGCGCCCGAAATCATCCACGTAATACGCCCGGGCCGCGATACGCTGGCCGACATCGGCCTCGACCAGCTGGTAGGACGCGCCGGTCGCCCCTTGGATCGGGGCACCATTGCGAAGCCAGCCGATCTCGGGTGCATTGGGGTTCGGTGCATCGTCGCCGGGGTTGTTCAAGCCATCCCCGTCAGCCAGAGAGGACGCGTCGGCGGACAGGAATTGCCCCTGTCGCGCAGTCCCCGATACCTGCACGTTTCCGGTTGCAGGCAGATCGCCCGGCAGGTTGTCGAAGATCAGGACAGAGCCTTCAGGCAGCTCCATCCGACGGCTTCCCGCCGATCCCTCGCGCAAGACGATGGCCGCACGGTCCTGCGGTGTCAGCGCTTGCAGGTCGATGCGGTCGATCCCGATCGCAAAGTCGAGAATCCGATCCGTGCCCATGCCGCGTGTCACCACGAAGACGTCCGCCCCCAGGCCCCCTGTCAGGGTGTCGTTGCCGGCTTCGCCGATCAGCGTGTCGGCCCCCCGTCCGCCAGACAGCAGGTCGGCTCCGGCACCGCCGCGGAAAACCTGCGCGCCGGCATTCCCGGTCATGATGTCGCCGAAGGCCGTTCCGGTGACGGCATCAATTCCCCAGAACGTGTCGGTATCGCCGAACCCGTCCTGCGCGGTGCCCTCCCCCTCGCCCGAGAAGGTCACGACAACGCCTGCCGCCCCCCCCATCTCGGCATCATGGGCATAGAGCAACAGGTCCATCCCGCCAGCGCCCGACACGGTATCGTCTCCGCCAAGACCGCTCCAGACGGCGGGCGCGGTGTCGTCGCCCGAGTAATCCTCCATCCGGTCGTTGTCATTCGTGCCCTCGACCATGTGCACGTAGCTGGCCCTGTCATCCACCAATCCGGGGGTAAAGCTTGCCGCGATGATTGCCCCATCGTACTGGCGCTGGATCGCCATGCCCCCTGTCCCCGACAGGTCACGATAGCTGAGGTCGATCCCGTCGCCCGCCGCGAACAGCGCCGCATGACCGATGACGAGGTCGTCGCCAAGGCCGGGCAGGACAAAGTCGCCCTGCCCTTCGGCCGACACCATGCCCAGAGAGCCGTCAAGCGTGTCGTCCCCGTCGCCGCCGATCAACGTGTCCTGTCCCGCGCCGCCTTGCAGGCTGTCATTTCCGGCCTTGCCATCCAGTTGGTCATTGCCCTGCAGCCCGAAGATCGTGGCTTCGCCGTCCGCACCGCTCAGGAAATCGTCAAGCGCCGTGCCGGTTATGGTCGCCCGGTCATGCAGCTCGTCGAGCGAATACAATCCGTCGTCGAACAGGAAGAACTCGACCGATGTGAACCTGTGCGTGTAGGGGCCGCCGATATTGGGCCATGTGATCGTTGTCACGCTGGCGTCAAACGCGTCCACCTCCGGCGTGGCGGCCTGCCGTGTCGAATAGATCCGCGCCGTGTCCGAGCCGGTGCCACCGTCGATGAGGTCATTCCCGCCTTCGCCGCTCAGGAAATCGTCACCCGAGCCGCCGATCAGGGTGTCGATTTCCGCCCCGCCCCAAAGCGTGTCATTCCCGGCACCGCCTTCGAACCGGTTTCTGTTGCTGAAGGATGGGTCGATGAACTCACGGGCATCCAGCACATCGTTGCCGTCGCCGCCCTTGACCGTGTCATTGCCGTAGTACCCCCACAGGAGATCGTCACCGGCGCCCCCTTCGATGTAATCATCGCCGATATTGCCGGATATGGTGTCGTTGCCTTCTTCGCCAAACAGAACGTCGTCGCCGTCAAAGCCCGAGATATAGTCGTTGCCGTCGCCGCCGTAGATCGTGTCGCTGCCGCTCCAGCCGTAAAGTTCGTCGTCGCCGCCCAAACCCACGATTGAATCGATGCCCCGAATCCCGCTGAGGAAATCCGGACCTTCGGTGCCGACCAGGTAATTTGGCTCAAGCAGGTCGGGATAGAGACCGTCCGGATCGTCGATCCCCAGGGTGTAGATGCCGTCAAGGAACTGGAAATACTCGACATTGACATAACGGTCTCGTCCAACGCTGTACTGCTGGATCACGACCTCGCCGTTCACCACGTCAAGCGCGACGTCGCCCTTGTTGGCATTGATCAGGACCCAGTCGGTCCCCGGTCCTCCGTCAATGAAATCGCTGTTGGACTGGCTCAACGACCCGACATCTCCGCCGTTCAGCGTGTCGTTACCCGCACCGCCGTATAGCTCGTCGGAATCCGACCCTCCGTTCAGGTAATCGTTCCCGTCGCCTCCGAACAGGAAGTCACCTCCCAGGCTACCCGAAAGCGTATCGTTGCCCTGCAGTCCGAAAAGAGCGTCTTCGGCGAAAGTTCCCGTCAGGTGATCCGCGAAATCCACGAGGCCCGGCGCCTCGTCACCGTATTGCGAGACTTGGAACAGGGTTCCCAGGTCGAACGCATCGCGGGCGTATTGCTCGATCTGCTCGAACGTGTCGCGGATCGAGTCAAGCGCGGTCGCGATCGTCGATGCGATCATGCTCGCCACTTGCATCAGATCGTCGATCGTGTCGAGAAAGGGCTGGAGGGGCGACAGCAACTGGTCTTCCAGAAAGTCGAACAGCCCGTTCAAATCGATCCCGACGGCTTTGAGCGCATCGATCACAATCCCCTCGATGAGGTCGAAGAAGGCGCTCAGGGCATCCGAAACGGCCTTGATCGCGTCCAGCAGATTGATGCTTCGCGTGAACAGGTACCTTGGATCCGGGATGTCGAAATCCAGCGCGCTCTGAATGGTCCCCGCCAGGTTCTGAACGACGGTCATCACGCCATCCGCGACAGCGACCGCATCCTTGACGCCCTGAAGGTCAGGCATGCCCTCGGTCAGGTCGTCGACCGCCTCCTGAACCTTGGCAAGCGCGGCTTCGACCGGCGTGACCAGCGCTTCGCGGTTGGTGCTCCAGACCGACAGCGCGTCGGCCCGCGCGTCAAGACGGGTCGAAAGCTCGGTTGTCCCGCGGACCGCCTGACCCGCAAAGCTCGCCTGGATCGCGGCGGCCTCGTCCTTGCCGACGGTCGCCACGTCGACAATCCCCTGCAGGGCGTCGGCAAAGGTACCGTGGTAGGTCCCGACCGTTTCGACCGCATCGGCAGCCGGCTTCAACCGCTGGTCCAGGGTTCCCATCTTGTCTTCGAATTCCGCGAGGGTATCGTGTACTTTTGTCGCGATCCTGTCAGCGTTTCGGACCACCGTGCCGATGCCGTAGGGCAACGTACCCAGCACGGTGACGACCGGGTCCGGCAGATCGAACAACTTGGCCGCCGCTCCGAAGACGTCCTCCAGATTTCCCGGCACGCCGAGGGCCGTATCGACCCGATCGAGATATGTTCCGAAGGTGTCAGAGGCGGTTTTGACCAACAGGATGTCCCGGTAGACATAGTCGCTTTGGTAAACATACTCAGAAATCGACATGGCCATCCCCCGGGTGCGCTCTTTCCCATTGTTGAAACGGTACCATTTTGAGTGCGACATGTCGCCGCAATTTGTCAGATTCAAAAATTGCAATCAGTGCACGAATATCTTCCGGCGCCCTCTATCCAGTTCCATCGTCACGATCTTTTCTTCGTGTCCACGAAACCGGCAGCAGGCCATGGAGCCGAAACGCGAAGATGGCCGCCTTCTTGGCCCCCATGAAGTCTGTCGAACGTGGCGCCTTTGGGAAGGTCTTGAGATCATCGACCGTCTGTCGTGTTAGTGTCCGCGCACGTGGTGTAATTTCTGCGCCTTCATAGGTGTAATCCCGGGTGGCCATCGAGGTGTATGGTCG
>NZ_JAIMID010000035.1 GCF_019966535.1 Mesobacterium pallidum
ACCGGCCGCAGAAAGGGTTCCTGAAACTGGTCTCGCTGGGCGGCAAGACCGCGCTGGCCGACAAGGCCGGGTTTGCGCCCGCCGGGCCGCTGCTCTGGCGCTGGAAGGACCGGATCGACCGGCGCTTCATGGCGATGCTGCAGGACCTGCCCCAGATGGCGCCCCCTGCCCTGCCGGACACGCTGGCCGAGGGCGTCAGCGAGATCCTCGCCGACAAGCCGCTCTGCGGCGGTTGCGGCGCCAAGATCGGCGGCGACGTGCTCACCGCGGCGCTGGCCGACCTTCCGCCGCTCAGCCGCCCGGATATCCTGTCGGGCCCCGGCGACGACGCAGCCGTGCTGCAGACCGGCGGCGCGGTGCAGGTCATGACCACGGACCACCTGCGCAGCTTCGTCGAGGACCCGGCCCTGATGGCCCGCATCACCGCCCTGCACGCGCTGGGGGACATCTGGGCCATGGGCGCCCGGCCCCAGGCGGCGCTGGCGCAGATCATCCTGCCGCGCATGTCCCCGGCGCTGCAACGCCGCACCATGGACGAGATCATGACCGCCACCCGCGCCGTCCTTGATCCCGAGGGTGCGGCGCTGGTCGGCGGCCATTCCACCATGGGGGCCGAGCTGACCATCGGGTTCACCCTGACCGGCCTTTGCGATGGCCCGGCGCTCACCGTGGCCGGCGCGCAGCCCGGCGATGCGCTGGTGTTGACCCGTCCGATCGGCTCTGGCACCCTGCTGGCTGCTGAAATGTTGGGCAAGGCACGCGGGCGCGACATCGCGACGCTCTGGGCGGAAATGGCCCGCCCGCAGGGCGCGGCGGCGCGCGAACTGGGCCCCGTGGCCCATGCGATGACCGATGTGACGGGCTTTGGCCTGGCCGGTCACGCGCTGGCCATCGCCCTGGAAAGCGGTGTCGCCATCGCGCTGGATCTCGAGGCGATCCCGCTTTACGACGGCGCGCTCGAGATGTCCGGGGCCGGCCAGCATTCGACCCTGTTTCGGCCCAATGCACTGAATGCGCCCGTTTTTGGCGCCGATCCCGAGGATCCCCGGGCCCGGCTGCTCTGGGACCCGCAGACCGCTGGCGGGCTGCTGGCTGCCGTGCCCGAAACCGCGCTCTCGGACCTGCTGCACGCACTGCACGCGGCCGGAGAGATGGCGGTGCATATCGGCGATGTCGAAGCCGGACCGCCAAGCCTGCGGCTGAAGTGACATGCCCTGAATTCCCCTTGGACTCTGGCCTTGGTTCACAGAAAGGTAAGGAATGCCGCACTAGGGCGGCGCAATCATTCCTGCTAGGTCGGAAATGATTTTGAATGCAGGTGATACATGCGCAAACATGCCGGACCGATATTCCTGGTCGCCGGATTGATCGTCCAGCTCTTGGCGTTTCCGCTGGGGGCCTGGCAGGACAGCCAGCCGGATGCCATCGAACTGGCCCGCCGGTAATCTGATCGCATCGTTCCTATTCTCTTCGCGGCACTTATGACCGCGGTCATATGTCCTGCCCGATCCTGAGCCTGCCGCCGGCAATGACCTGTCCGGACTTGTAGGCGCGGGCCATGTGGGCGAGGTACCCATCCGGGTTCTTGATGGTCTCGATCCGACCGGCCATGTAATCCAGCGCGATCAGCACGCGCGCCCAGCCCATCAGTTCAAGCGCCGAGGTCACCGCTTGCTGTCCCAGTCCAAGAAAACTTGAAAAAATGACAAGCCTCTCGTTGGCCTCTCTCGGGCCGGTGGGCGGAGAGGGAAAACAGGCCGACACTTCCGGGCAGCGACGCCAGACATCGGGAACCGAGACGGCCTCTGCACGCGCCACAGCTCTTGTATTTCTTTTCATTGGGGAGTCTGTATGCCGGGCATTCTGTCCGGCATCGACGGCCGATGTGTCCGGCACCGGCATGTCGGGGGCAGGGCGTTCCGGCGCGTCTGCACTGTCCCATTGCGCTGCAGCGGCCTCGAGCGCGGTCTCGGCCCGGGCCATGTCCGCGAGGCTGGCCGTGGCCCGGCGCAGGAGGTTGCGGATCTCCTGCCCAAGGGCGATCAGGGCCTCGGGAACGTGGCCCAGGTGCGCCTCGGCCAGGCGCTTGACCGCGGACACACGGGCGCTGATCCGGCTGCGCAGGGCGGCGCGGCGCTGCTGCTCTTCGTGACGGCTGGCGCGCGTCGCCTCCAGCTCGTCAAGCCGCAGGAAGAGGGGGCGCAGGTCGATGCCATAGGCGTCCACCACCTGGCCCTTGCCGTCCCTCACCGGGTAGCGCCGCCCGTTGGCCGACAGCTTGCGGATGACGAAGCCCAGCTCTTCCAGCCGCGCCTCGCCACGCCGAAAGCGGCGTTCGTCCATGCAATTGGCCCGGTCGAGGATGCCGCTAACCTGCGCATAGGAGACCAGCAGCTGGTCCGCCCGCACGGGCCCCTTGGCCAGCACACTCAGGTGGGCCGACAGCACGGCGATTTCGCGCTCTCCGATCCCGGTGTCGCGGGCGGTGTCCTTGACCAGTTGCAATACCTGCCAGCGGTCCACGACAAACCTGCCGGGACGGGGGGCAGGGCGCAAAGGATCCCCGCCCCGGACGCCGCAAAGCGTCGGGTCTTGATAGCTCATCTCACATTTCAGACGGCAAAATCCGACCGGCCACCGAAGTTCGGTGTTGAATTTTAAGACCTGCGGGAGTACCAAGAAATTGCTACACATCTTGGGAAACCCTTCAAGGCTCCGGCTTTGGGGGGTTTTCTTTTGCCTCGTGTCTGCTCCGTTCCTCTGGGTTGCGTTTGCGCCTGGCCCCTTGTTCCGGGACCTGGAGCGCGGTGAAAATCAGGGCCACATGGCCGGGCTGGGGCAGGGACCTATGACCGCGGTCATACAGGGCGACTCAATCATCCTTTTTCCCTTCCTTATCAAACGCCTCCAGCAAATCTGGCAGCGCCTTCTCCAGGTAGTCGAAGAACCCGGTTGGCAGGGTTTTGTCCGCCTCGAGCACCAGCTTGCGCCCGCTGCGCCGGGCCGACAGACGCCCGTCCGCCAGCTTGCCCCTGGGGACCGGTTTGCGCGGCACGGGCTTGCGCGCGGGCGCCGGGGTCGCCTCGAGCCGGGCCAGCAGGGCCTCGAACCGCTCGACGCTGGGTTGATCCCGGGGCAGGGCGCCCGCCAGCGCCGTGCGATCATGGCCGCCCTCGGAGACCAGTTTCTGCAGCCGGTCCCACTTGCGCCGGCCGACCCCGCGCGCGGGACCGATGGCCAGCACGAGCGTTTCGCCCAGGCCCTCGTAGATCGTCTTCATCCGCGAGATCATGGTCTGGTCGACACCAAGAAAGCGTTCCACCTCGGTCTGCTTGAACCCCGCGTCCAGCGCCGAGACGATGGTGCGGGCGCGTTCGATAAAGGAGGTCTCGAGCCTTGCGTTGTTCTCGACCCCCTGGGCCACGAAGGCATCGGCATCCGACAGCGGCCGCACAAAGGCCTGGATCGTCGGCAGCCCCAGCTCGCGCGTGGCCTGCAACCGGCGGCGGCCGGTGACGATCTCGTAGCGGCCCGTGACCTTGCCCGGGCGCAACAGGATCGGGATCTGCTGGCCGTCCTCGCGCAGGCTGGTCTTCAGCGTCTCGAGATCCTCGGTCAGGTCGATCCGGTCGCGGATGGGCGAGGGGTCGATCAGCTCGACCGCGATGTTGCGATACATCCGCTCCTCGGCCGCGGCAGACCGCGCCGCCGTCTCTAGGCTGGCCGCGCCCTTGGCGAACATCGGCGCACGGCGGGTGGCCATGGGGCGGGTGTCGTCCGCGTCAAGCGCCGGGCTGGGCGTGGGGCCGTCGGGGCCGGACGGAAAGGCCTGCCGGGTCTTGCGTGCCATCAGCTCTCCTCCCGCGCGACAGGGGTACGGCCCCAGGCGCGCATGATCTCGGCATCCACCTCGTCGGCGATGCCCTGCAGGCTTTCGAAAATGCGGTCGTAGGTCTTGCGGTGGAAGCTCGACGGGTCGAGCTCCAGCAGCGGGTTCATCGTGTTCCCGGCATCGGCGATCGCGGTCGAGCTGACGAAATCGTGCCGCAGCATGGCGCCGCCCAGATGCGAGCGCAGGAAGGACGACAGCTGCAGCTGCGCCGGGTCCGAGGCCGAGTAGCGGGTGAGGCAGAAGCGGATGAAATCGTAGCGCTTGTCCTGGTGCTGTTCGACCACCTGCATCGTGCCGGCGGCAAGCTCGAGGAACTTGGCCAGCGAGACGACGTCGAGCATGCCCGCCGACAGCGGGATCAGCATGCCGGTCGCGGCAAAGACCGCCGCGATGACCGCAAAGGACATGTGCGGCGGCGTGTCGAAGATGACGAGGTCATAGGCGTCGTCCACCGCCTCAAGCGCGTCGGCGATGCGGCGGTGGAAGGGCGTGCCATCGGCCCCGCCGCGGAACGAGGCCGAGGTCTCGTATTCGAACTCGGTCATCGACATCGACCCCGGCACGAGGTCGATATTGGGCACATAGGTCGGATGGATCGCCTGCGTGATCGGGATCGGCCCCTCGCCGGTCTCGGGGTCGGCATAGCGCAGCACGTCGTAGATCGAGGGCAGCCGATCCAGATCGGCCTGCACGTCGAACATGTCGGAAAAGCTGGCCTGCGGGTCGAGGTCGACGGCCAGGATGCGATAGCCCCTGAGCGCCAGGAACTGGGCGAGGTTCACCGAGAGCGAGGTCTTCGACACCCCGCCCTTGAGGTTGTAGACCACCAGCCGCGCCTGGCTGTCGCCCTCCAGCCGCCGGGGGAAGCGGTTGTCGTCGATCTTGCCCTCGCGGTAGAGCACCGACAGGATCTGGTTGATCTCTTCCGAGGTAAAGAACTTGCGGTTCCCGGCTTCGAGCGTGCCTTGCGGCATGTCGGGCAGCGTGTTGAGGTACTGGCGCAGGGAATTGTACTTAATCCGCAGCGCGGTCGAGACCTCGCGCACGGAGAAAGAGCGCATCGGCTTGTCCGACTTGCGCTTGTCGGGGGCGTGGAGCAATTCGCGCTGCTGCGTCAGCGCGGTGTCGACGATGGAGGAGAACTCCATCAATTGCTCGGACGCAAGAAGCCCGCTGGCCATGGTGAGACTGCCCGTTTGGTTTATTGTTTGTTTTCAGTCTCTATATCACCAATGGGCGAGATTTCCAGAACTTCCTGACATAGGGTCTGGGCGGTGACAGACTGGTCGTGCGATGATATCCGGCAAGCTCTTGAAAACATTGGAGGTATGACGCAGCCATAGTGGCTGCTCCCGATGCCTTCGCTACATCTTGTGCGGGGCAGGAGGGCAGGTCAAGCCGTCATTCAGCCGAATCGGGCATGCGGCCGGGTCATGAAAAAGGGGCGCGCGGCCTCGCCGCACGCCCCGGTGACCTGTTTGCGCCGGGGATCACTCGCCGACGGGAATGCCGGCCTCTTCGAAATAGCGCAGCGCACCGGGATGGTACTCGGCGCTGTTCGCCGGGGCCATCGCCTGGGCGTCGAACTGGCCGAAGGCGCCAAAGGACGCCTTGAGCGCGTCCTTGTTCTCGGCCACAGTCCGGGTCATCTGGTAGACAAGGTCATCGCTGACATCGGCATTGGTCAGCATCATCCACGGGATCGCCATCAGGTTCGCGCCATGGGCCTGCAGCCCGTTGACGTTCTCGTTCTGTGGCAGGCTGACGATCTTGCCGGCGGGCAGGAACTCTTTGAACGCGGCGCGGCCCGCGTCGCTGTCATCGAGCGAGATGTAGCACAGCCCGCCGCGCGATTGCAGCTTGACCGAGGCCTGCTGCCCCGCGCCCGCGTTCAGCGACACCAGCGCCACGTCCACCAGCCCGTCGCCAAGCGCGTCGATGCCCGCGACGAAGCTGGCCACCGGGACCTGCTGGAAATCGTCATAGGTCAGCCCGGCATTGGCCAGCCCGCCCATGATGTAGAAGGGAATGATGGTGGACGAGGTGTATTCGGATGCGATCCGCAGGTCGGCGGCCTTCTCCTTCAACTCGGCCACGGTGTCGAGGCCGAGGTCGCAGGGCGCCATGATGCCAGTCGTCAGGTTGAACATGGTGCCGACCAGGCGCAGGTTCGGGTGCGCGCGGTCGTAATTGCCGGTGCCGGCAACGGCATATTCCGCCTCGACCCCGTTGGAAAAGCCGAAATCGACCTCGCCCGAGTTGATCAGGGGCAGGTAGCCGACCAGCGGTTGGGTGCGCGCGGTGATGCCGGCGTCGTTGGCGACCTTGGCGACGGCCTGGCCGGTGTTGTAGGCCAGCGAGCCCTGCGCGCCGCTGGCGACGGTCACGACCTGGGCGCTGGCAGTGCCTGCGGCCAGGGCAAGGCCAAGCGCGGCCAGCCCGAGTTTCATGGTCTTCATGGTTCAACCCTCCCGGTTGGTTTGGTGGAGCGTCCCTGCAGCGTGAGCCACAGGGCGAGTAGGGCCGCCAGGGCGGCGGCCGCGGAATGGATGATCGGCCCGGTGTCCCAGAAACCGAGCGGCATGGCGACGAGTCCTGCCAGCGTCATCACCGTGCGCAGGGCAGGGCCAAGGCGGCGGCCCCAGAAGCCGACGATACCGGCGGTGACGGCGAGGATGCCGATACCCGACAGGACCAGCGCAAAGGCGATCTGGCCCCAGCTGCCGTTGCCCAGCAGGGCCGGGGTTGCCACGAACAGGAACGGGATCAGGAAGGACGCCCAGCCCACCCGCATTGCCGCCACGCCGGTGGCCAGCGGGTCATCGCGGGTGATCGTCGCCGCGGCATAGGCGGCAAGCGCCACGGGCGGCGTGATCATCGACAGCATCCCGAAATAGAGGATGAAGAGATGGGCAGCGATCTGGTCGATCCCGGCCTCGACCAGGCTGGGCGCGACGAGCGCGGCCAGCAGGACGTAGACGCCCGAGGTGGGCATGCCCATGCCCAGCACGATGCAGATGATCGCCGAAATGCCCAGCAACAGAGCCACATTCGAGCCCACCGCATCCACCAGCACCAGCGTCAGCGCAAAGCCGAGCCCGGTGATGTTGAGGATGCCGATGACAAAGCCCGCCGCCGCCACCACGAGGATCAGGTTGACCATCGAGGTGCCGGTTTCGACGAACACTTCGCCCAGCCGCTTCAGGGTCAGCCGCTCTCCACGATAGCCGCGCAGCATCCCCACGGCGACGATGGCGACCGAGGCGAGCAGGGCGCTTTCCTCAGGGTCCATGCGCCACCAGAAGAGCGCCGCGAGCAAGAGGCCGAAGGGCAGGGCGAAATGCCAGCCCTCGGCCAGCACCTGGCGGGTGGTCAGCGCATCGTGATCGGTGTTCTGGATGTCGTCGCGCCCGGCGATCAGGTCGACCTGGGCAAAGACCGACAGGTAGTACAGCAGCGCGGGCAGCAGCGCCGCGCCCGCGACCTGCAGGTAGGGGATGTCGAGGAACTCGGCCATCAGGAAAGCGGCCGCGCCCATGATCGGCGGCGTCAGCTGGCCACCGGTCGAGGCGACGGCCTCGATCGCGCCGGCGTCGCGCTTGGTATAGCCCGAGCGGTTCATCAGCGGGATCGTGACGACGCCCGTGGTCACCACGTTCGACACGGCCGAGCCGGAAATAGACCCGAACAAGGCCGATCCGACGACCGAGATCTTGGCCGAGCCCCCGCGCGAACGGCCCGTCGCAGCCATGGCGAGGTCGGTGAAGAAGGAGCCGCCGCCCGCCGCGAACAGCAGCTGGCCGAAGAAGACGAAGAGCAGGACGATGATCGTGCCGACCGCGAGGGGTGTCGAGAACACCGCGTTGGGGTCGAAGCCGACGTAGCCCACCAGCCGCTCGACGCTCAGCGCCTTGCCGATCAGTCGCCCCGGCACGAGATCGGCGAACAGGGCGTAGACGAGGAAGACGCCGACGATGGAAAACAGCATCCAGCCGGCGCGGCGGCGGATGCCCTCCATCACCGTCAATGTGACCACGGCGCCGACAAAGGTGATCTGCCAGGGCCGGTAGGGCTGTTCGCGCAGGAGCCAGACGAAGTCATAGGCACAATACATCAGCGTACCGAAGGCCAGCAGCGCTATCCCGGCGTCAATCCAGCCGGTGCGGGTCTTTTCCTGCCCGCCCCAGCCGTAGAGGAGATAGGCGAGCGTCAGCGCCAGCCCCAGCTGGAAGGCCATGTATTGCTGCGTCAGGATGGCCATGCCGATCCGCGTGGGCACGCTGAGGTTCCACAGGATGCAGGCCACGACCATGGCACTGGCCAGCGTGGCAATCAGCGCAGCCCGTGCCCCAGCCGGTTTCTTTGCCGTCATCGGCGCTCCCCCCTTGTCGTCGGGTCGAGGTTAGCGTCCCCCGGCCAAGGAAAACCACATCAAATTCACCCGGAAACCATTGGAAATTCCTATTGCCGCGATGAGGCCAACCCCGACACGCCCTGCCAGATCAGCCACAGCGCGAGCCCCACCAGCAACCATTTCAACACCCGGTCGAAGCCATGGTCCGTCACCCGGTCAAGCACCTGCTTGCCGGCCAGCGTGCCCAGCAGCCCGCAGCCGATCAGCAGCGCGATGGGGCCGATCCAGGGGGCAAAGGCGAACCCGAGCGTGCCGAAGGCGAGCGTCTTCAGCACGTGTTGCAGCACCATCAGCGTCGCGTGCGTGGCGACGTAGCCGTGGCGCGGCAGCGCCAGCGCGCGGACGTAGCTGGCGACGAAGGGCCCCGTGGCGCCGAACAGCATCGTCAGGCCGGACGTCACGGCCCCGGTCAGCGCCGGCATCCCCTTGAGCCAGCGCGGCGGTGTCGCCAGCGTCGACCACAGCACGAACAGCCCGATCCCGAGCCGGCCAAGTTCCGGCGGGATCGAGACCGCGACCAGCCCGCCCAGCAGCACGCCGATCACCGCGCCGCCGGCAAAGGCCGGGACGGGCGCCCAGAAGACATGGGCGCGCAGCACGGTGGCGCGCCCGAGGTTCGAGCCAAGCTGTACCACCCCGTGCACCGGGATCAGTGCGGCGGGCGGCAGGATCGCGGCCATCACCGCCAGCAGGAACAGCCCGCCGCCCAGGCCAAGCGCCGCGGTCATGAAGGACCCGGCAAAGCTGGCCGCGGCGAGACCCGCCAGCAAGGGCGGGGCAAGCGGCCCGGACAGGATGTCGAACATGGGATCTCCGGCAGGACTGCGGGGCAGGGTAGGGGGGCGCGATGGCCGCGGCAAGGGTGACAGGTGCCGTCATGTCTCTGCCTTGGGTTGACCGGGGCGGCACGCCTCCGCAACACTTGCCGCGCAAGGCACGCGCATATCAAGAGGGCATTTCATGACTCCGCTCGGTACCGAATTCCAGATCCATTCTTCCATTCAGGGCGACCAGGACATGGTCGATCTCGTCCCGCTCGCGGGCGGTGGCTTTGTCGCGCTGTTCGAAAGCGACGACCCGATCCTCGAGACGGGCTTTTTCAACGGCATCGCGGGCAAGCTCTTTACCGCCGGCGGCGCTGAGGCGTCGGTCGAGTTGAACCTCTTTGCCGGCTTCTCGCCCGATCTCGACATGAACCGCCCGCAGGGCGCGGCGCTGGCCGATGGCGGGTTCATCGTCACCTTCCACACCTATGACGGCGACCAGGAAGGCGTCTTTGCCCGGCGCTTCGACGCCTCGGGCGTGGCGACCGGACCCATGTTCCAGGTCAACGGCACCACCAGCGGCAGCCAATCCTTCCCCGTGGTCGCCGGGCTGCCGGATGGCGGCTGGGTCATCGCCTGGCATTCGCGGTTCCAGGACGGCGACGACTACGGCGTCTACATGCGCCGCTACGATTCCGCCGGCGCCACGCTGACGCCCGAGCTGCTGGTCAACACGGTCACGGCGGGCTTCCAGCAGGACCCGGCGATCACGCCATTGCTGGATGGCGGCTGGGTCGTCACCTGGGAAAGCGGCGTCTTCTTTGGCGCCGGCGCCGGGTCGGACGGCGACCGCGCCGGCATCTTCGCCCAGCGTTACGGTTCCACGGGTGCGGCGGTTGGCGGCCAGCTCCAGCTGAACACAATCATCAACAACAACCAGGTCGAGGTCGGGGTGGCCGCGCTTGCCTCGGGTGGATACGTGGCCGTATGGGAAAGCTTTGCCGACGAGTTTTCCGGCGGCGATCCCGAAAGCGGCGTCTACGGCCGGCTCGTGGGCAGCGACGGCGTGCCCATCGGCAGCGATTTCCGCATCAACACCACGCTGATCGAAAGCCAGTGGCAGCCCGAGGTGACGGCCTTGCCCGACGGCGGGTTCGTCGTGACGTGGGAAGACGAGGCGGCCGACGGGAGCGGCACCGGCATCTTCGGCCAGCGCTTTGACGCCAGCGCCACCAAGGTGGGGACCGAGTTCAGGGTCAACACGACCACCACCGACCGGCAGGAGTTTCCCAGCGTGACGACCCTTGCCGATGGCAACATCGTGGCGGCCTGGGTCTCGATGGGGCAGGACGGCGACGGCTTCGGTGTCTTCGGCCAGGTGTTCCAGACCGGCCTCGCGCCGGCCGAGCCGACCGAGGGGCCGGATGTGCTGCTGGGCACCGAGGGCGACGACGATATCAACGGGCTGGGCGGCGGCGACAGCATCGAAGGCCTCGGTGGAGACGACGACCTGCGCGGCGGATCCGGCAGCGACACGCTGGACGGCGGTGACGGGAATGACACGCTTTACGCCGAGGACTTGCCCATCATCGGCACCAGCTACGATTTCGGAGAGGACCTTGTGCGCGGCGGCGCCGGGGATGACCTGATCGTCACCACGGGCCTGCTGGGTGGCGTCGATCAGCAGGACACGTTCTATGGCAATGCCGGAACGGATGCGCTGATGTTCCAGACCGCGGATATCCCGATCGTGATCGAAGGCACGGCCGTCATCGACATGACCCAGGGCCGCGCCTTTGTCCGCAACGAGCTGGGCGAGGATGCGGCGACCGGGGTCACCTTTGCCGGGATCGAGGATATCGTCTGGTGGGCCGGATATGCAGAGGTGCAGGGGGACGGACAGGACAACCGCCTGCAACTGGGAAGCAGCGCGAGCCCGGAGGCGAACGGCAACGGCATCCTGCGCGGCGGCCAGGGGGTCGATACGCTGAGCGGAGGAAACCACGGCGACCGGCTTGAGGGACAGAAGGGCCATGACAGCATCTTTGCCGGTGCCGGTGACGATACCGTCGACGGAGGCAACGGGCGGGATACGGCCTGGATGGGGGCGGGGAATGACCTGTACCTCGACAACACGCAAGCCAGCCCGCTGAACGACGACAGCGTCTACGGCGAGGCGGGCGACGACACGATCCTGGGCGGCAACGGCTTCGATCTGTTCGACGGCGGCGCGGGTGCGGACTGGATCCGCGCCGGCAAGGGCGCCGACACCGTGCTGGGCGGTGACCAGGCCGACACGATCTATGGCAACGACGGCAACGACGTGGTGCGCGGGGGCCTGGGGTCGGATTACGTGATCCTCGGCACCGGCTTCGACGACTGGACGGACGAGACGCAGGGCGCCTTCGGCGACGACGTGGTCTTTGGCGGCGGCGGCTGGGACACCATGCTCAGCGCGGGCGGCAATGACACGCTGACCGGCGGGGCAGGGGCCGACACCTTCATCTTTGCCGCCACCATCGGCCAGATGGTGATCACCGATTACGAGGTCGGCACCGATGTGCTGCGCTTTGAAAACACCCTCTGGGGCGGAGAGGTCACGCAGGCCTACCTCGACAGCATCGCCACGGTGGACGACGGCACCGACCTGGTGCTGGCGCTTGCGGGGGATGCAAGCCTGACGCTGGAGGGGGTGACCTCGACCGCCGGTTTGCTGGCGGATATCGGGATTTTCTTTGACAGCTGACCAGGTGAATGGCGGGGCGTGGCCCCGCCGGGCCGAATTTGACAGGGGGCGATTACGACATGGCGATTTCAGCGGAGCCGACCACCGGCGATGACACCATAACCGGAGACGACCTGGGCAACGTCGTGGACCTGCTCGCAGGTGACGACAGCTTTGTCGGGGGGCTCGGGGCGGACTCGGTTCTCGGCAATGCCGGGACCGACACGATCCTGAGCGGAGCCGGCCGGGATACCCTGGACGGCGGCGATGACGACGATGTGCTGGACGGCGGGTCGGGCGCGGATTCGCTTTTCGGCCGCGACGGGGCCGACCGCCTGTTCGGACGCAACGGCTCGGACTACCTTGGCGGCGGCTTTGGCGACGACCTGCTGTTCGGCGGGCTGATGGACGACAGTCTTTCGGGTGCGCATGGCATGGACACCCTGTTCGGCGGAGACGGCAACGATTCCCTCGACGGTGGCCTGGGCGATGACCTGCTCTACGGCGAAGCGGGTGACGATGTCCTCTTCGCCTCCGAAGGCGCCGATACCTTGATCGGAGGGAGCGGGAACGACCGGTTCTACAGCTTCGGCGGCAATGCAACGATGCACGGAAATGCCGGAGATGACAATTTTCAGGTAAGTGTACCCGGCGACACGGTCTATGCCGGACAAGGACATGACCGGGTCTTCCTCGAGGCGACACGAGAGGCGATGATCTGGCTAGGCGACGGCAACGACGAGGTCGATTACCGCGCCTATGCTGCGTCCGCAGTCCTTCGGCTCGAGCTTCACGCGGGCTCTGGCGATGATGAACTTGTGCTGCGGAACCCGATCGAGGGCCGCGTATTCTGCGGCACAGGCAACGACACCGTCACGGGGGATATCGGCGCTGGCGCCGAAATCTTTGGCGGCCTCGGGGACGACAGCATCAAGGCCGCTCAAGATTCCGTCGTGTACGCGGGCGACGGGAACGACGTCGTGGTGATGGAAACGCGCGCCCATGTATGGCTTGGCGCAGGAGACGACGCGCTCAAGGCTGCGTCCGTCGACTTTCACGCCTCGGGTCTGGGGCATGTCCGGCAACGACACCCTCAGTGCCAACTCGCGATACTCGATCAGTTTTGACGACCGGTTTCACGGTCAGTCCGGCAACGATGTCCTGCGAGGGCAGCAGGGACGCGACTCCCTGTTCGGCGGGACTGGCAACGATCACGTGGACGGTGGCGACGAGGCTGACCTGGTGCGTGGCGGGGCCGGCAATGACACAGTGATCGGCGGGCTGGGCCGCGATACGGCGGTGCTTGGGACCTATGCCGACCTGTGGCTGGACGATACCCAAGCCGGCGCGTTTGGCGCAGATCGGGTCTATGCCGGCGCGGGCCGCGACACGCTGAACGCGGCCGGCGGAGACGACAAGATGACCGGCGGTTTCGGCGACGATACCTTTGTCTTCGCGGCGACCATCGGCGACATGGTGATCACGGATTACACCCTGGGCGAGGACGCGCTTCAGGTCGCAAACGCGCTCTGGGGCGGAGAGCTGACACAGGCCTACCTCGACTCCATTGCAGCCGTCGACGGTGGCGATCTGCTGCTGACCTTCGCCGCGGACAGCTCGCTGCGCCTGCAAGGCATCGCCTCCACCACCGGCCTGCTGGACGACATCACGCCGTTCTGACCCGCCGGCCGGGTTGACACTGGCCGCCCCGCGCGGCCTCCTGCGCGCAACCACAGGAGTGACCCATGAGCTTTTGTCCCGAGCTGGAAGACCGCCTCACCCGCTACGCCGCCATCGACAGCCAAAGCGATGCCGACAGTCCCACGGTGCCCAGCACCGCCTGCCAATTCGACATGCTGAACCTGCTGAAATCCGAGCTGGAGGAGATGGGCGCCGAGGACGTGACCCTCACCGATTACGGCGTGGTGCTGGCGACCATCCCCGGCACGGCGCCCGGGCCCACCATCGGCTTTCTCGCCCATGTCGATACCGCGCCGCAGTTCAACGCGACCGGGGTCAAGCCCCGCGTGGTACGCGGCTACAATGGCGGCGACATCACCTTTCCCGACGCGCCCGACCTCGTCCTGTCGCCCGAGGCTTTCCCCAAGCTCGCCACCAAGCAGGGCCACGACATCATCACCGCCTCGGGCACCACGCTCTTGGGCGCCGACGACAAGGCGGGCGTGGCGATCCTGATGACCGCCGCGCGGCATCTGCTGGCCCACCCCGAGATCCAGCGCGGCCCGATCCGGCTGGCTTTCACCCCGGACGAAGAGATCGGGCGCGGCGTCACCCCGGACCTGCCAGCTGACCTCAAGGCCGACTGGGCCTATACCTTCGACGGCGCGCTGCCGGGCGAGATCGAATTCGAGAGCTTCTCGGCCGATGGCTGCGAGATCAACGTCAAGGGCGTGTCGATCCACCCCGGCTATGCCACCGGCAAGATGGTCAACGCCACGACCGTCGCCGCGAAGATCGTCGAGATGCTGCCCCATGCCACCATGGCGCCCGAGACCACAAAGGGCCGCGAGGGCTTTGTCCACGTCACGGGGATGGAGGGCGGCTCGACCGAGATGCGGATCACCCTGATCCTGCGCGATTTCGAGATGGCGGGCCTCGAGGCCAAGGGCGACCTGGTGCGCAAGATCTGCGATGCCGTGCAGGCCACCGAACCGCGGGCCGAGATCACCTGCACCATCGCGCACCAGTACCGCAACATGCGCTACTGGCTCGAAAAGGACATGACCCCGGTCGAACTGGCGCAGGACGCCTGCCGCGCGCTGGGGCTCGAGCCGGTCTCGGTTCCCATACGCGGCGGTACGGACGGGTCGCGCCTGACGGAATTCGGCACGCCCTGTCCGAACCTCTTCACCGGCATGCAGAACATCCACGGCCCGCTCGAATGGATCTCGGTCCAGGACATGGAGGTCGCGGTCAAGCTCTGTCTCGGCGTGGTCCAGAAAGCGGTCCGCTAACCCTTTCATTATTCCAAAAATACTTCGGCGGTGTCCGCTCCCCCCGGCGCGACTTGATTTCAATGCTTTAACAGATCAGTTGATCATGCGCATCGCCGGGAGCGGCGCCCCAACCGGCCCCGAACAGCGCCGCGAAGTTGGCCTCCGGCCTCACTGCGACACCGTGGCCTGCCGCCGGATCGGGCGCGAAACGTTGCGATGGATGAACCTGAGCAGATTGTGGTGTGATCACGTTGTCCGGGTCGCCAAGCAGAGGCTCCAACATGTTGATGGCCCGCGCGAAGAGGACGTTCGCGACGGACACCTGCACCGCGGTCGTGGACGCCTTCTCCTCCATCGCCTTCAGCCGGACAGGATTCGCGTTCCGTTCCCGCCGCCTCGGCGCGCGGCTTGAGCGACGCATAGGGCGCGCCGCCCTCGATCGGCTGGCGGATGCGCTCCCGCCCTTCCTTCGTTCTCCGAAGGCTGGATCGGGCCTCTACTCCCGCCCTCAGGCCGTGGCAGCGCGGACGGGGTGGTCAGCGCAGGCCGACAAGGATCAGGGCCCCTCCGGCGCCGATCATCACCCAGGCGATCAGGCGATCAAGGGCGGGTCGGGGGCGTACCAGCTTTTCAAAGAGGACAAATCCCGCCAAAGCGGCGATCCAGGCGATGTTCATGACACCGCCCCAGAACAGCAAGAGCATGATTGCCCAGCAGCAACCCACGCAGTAGAGCCCATGGCTTAGTCCCATGTGCCAGGCACCGCCGGGGCCGGGACGCCAGCCTTGGGTCAGGACCTGCGCAGGGGATCGGCAGTATTTCAAACAGACCGACTTGGCGGGCGTGAGTTGATAGATGCCGGCCATGAGCAGCAGCACGCCGGAGAAGGAAACCGAGGTGCTGCGCATCCCTTCAAGCAGTCCCTGCCGCACCAGGATCCACTGGGCCAAGACAGCGAGCAGGCTGAATCCGCACCAGACAACCACATAGCCCGACGCCAGCAGAAGCGTCGACCCGTGCCGGCCGGACCGGCGGGCGAGGGCGGCATAGAGCAGGATCATCGGGGCGGCACTGGGGAGCATCATGGCAGCCATCATGACGCACCACATCAGGAACATGGTCGCCGCGAGGCCCGGCGTCCATGTCGCGGGTGACACCGGCATGGCCATGTCGGACATCGACGCCGGCATCTCCATGCCCGCGCCGATCCACAGGTAGCCCCAGCTCGCAAGGATGACGGCGGCCAGTGCGGCGCTCGCGACCAGTCTGTCGCGCGCAACCAGCCGTTCGATCGGCGTCAGGGCCTCGGTCATGTCAGGCAGCCGCCCTGATGTACCCGTGGTTGTTGAAGTGCAGCTCGTTGAACTGCGCGTAGGTGTCGGTGTTGTTGGGCAGGTCGATCAGCCCATGGGTCCGCGTCGTGGCGCTGCCCATCTCTGCGATCTCGTATCCGAACCCGCCGACCATATCGATTCGCACCCTATGCGGCTGGCCCGTGACGGGATTGATGATCGGGCCGGCGTCCAGATCGAGGACCCCGTCGATCCGCACTGCGCCGGTCCGGGCCTCGACATCGCAGGAATAGTCGAACTTCCTGAAAATGGTCTGCTCCTTGTGCGGCGACATCATCGAATAGACCCACCACATCGTGGCCATCTCATCGGTATCCTCACCCCGCATGATCCGTTCCAGAGCCTTGCGCTGGTCCGGGGATGCCGTCTCGTCGATGACGATCTGCATGCGGCCCTCGCCGAGATGGATCGCCCCGGGCCATTTGACGACGGCCGCGAAGTTCAGCCCGTCCAGCGAGACCTCTCCGTGGTGGCCCTTGTCGACATGAAAGCAGATCGCCGCCTCGCAGGTGCCGTTGGTGGGCAGCGCGTTGAACTGGCAGGGGCAGCCATAGGCGCAGTTGCAGTTGGTGAGTTCGGTTCCGTGGATTTCCCAGGGGGTCATCGGGTTTCTCCGGTCAAGGGGTGAAAGGGACGCAACAGGATCCTTCGCTTGTGAAATTCCGGGGTCTAAAGAAGGTCGGACAGCATGTGTGCGGCCCGGCGGGCGCCGTCGGCTTCGACCGGGCGCATGGCCCGAGTAGCGGCCAGTTCCTCGACCATCGCCTGTGCGATCCGCTCAGGGTCGCTCTGGTCGTAGATCATCCGCCGCCCGGCGTTGTAGCGATCAAGCCGCTGGGCCACATGGAAGTTCTGTTCGAAATGGTTCTTCAGCGGAAAGTAGAGAAAGGGCGTTCCCGCCGCCGTCAGTTCCATCGTGGTGGTCAGCCCGCCCTGCACCAGCGCCAGATCGCAGGCGGCCAGATGCCGGTCGAGGTCGGGGACGAAGGCGCGCGCCTCGACCCCTTTCGGAAGCACGAAGGCGCTCGGATCGAGGCGGGGTCCGGTGACCAGGATCATCCGAAGCTCGGGGATGCGCGCCCGGGCGATCGGATAGGCGTTCAGGATTCGTCGGATCAGGCTGGCCCCGACGCCCGAGCCGCCAACGGTCACGATACAGACCTTTTCGCCGTCGCGATAGCCAAATCGGTCGCGAAGCTCCGCGCGACTGCCGAAGGACACGGGATGCTGGCCGATGATGTACCCTGAGAAGTCGTAATGCGCGGGCACCCAGTCGCGCATCTGCGGCAGGTCCGGGCCAAAACTCATCGGAATGATGTCCTCTGGCCCGCCGACAAAGATGGCCCGGTCCCTGACATCGGGGTTGGCTTCGACATGGCCGATCATCTCGGCATTGTAATCGGCGGTCAGGAAGGCCTCACGCGCGCCATTCTCCGGGATGGGCACCCAGCCGACGAAGTCGGTGAACCAGGCGACCGGGGCGCGCTTCAGATCGGGATGTTCATGCCAGTAGTGATCGACGTCCCAGGCCTCGTCCGCGATGACGAGGTCGTAGTCGCCGTCTTCGACCGTTTCCTGGAACACCATGAAGTTCTTGATCAGGATCTCGTCCATGTCGCGGATAGCCTGGAAGGCGTTCAGGTCGTGTTCGCCGGATTCCGCCTCAATATGGGCGGATTCATTGGCCAGTCGCGCGCTGGCCGGATGCAGGATCTCGTCATTGGCCGACAGAAAGCGGGTCACCGGATCCTGCGCGAGCCAGTGCACCTCGAGATCGGGATGCAGGACGCGCAGCTCTCGCGTGACGGCGAGGTCACGGCGGGCGTGGCCCAGTCCGATCGGCGACGACAGGTAGAGCGCGCGTTTGGGGCGCTGGCTGCGCGTCCGCTTTGCCGGTGGGTTTGCGTCCGGTTGGCGGGCGAGGAAATCGCGCACCACCGTGTTGAACCGCGCCGGATACCGGGCGTTGGCACCGTGGCCGACACCGGCCCAGAGCTGGAATTCGCCCCCTGTGGCGCGCGCCGCGGCCTCGGACATCTGCCAGGGGGTCACCTCGTCGCTGTCGCCATGTATCCAGAGCGAGGGGCACCGGATGCCGCGATAGGCCTCTTCGGTCGCAGGATAGGGGCCCCGGTCTTCGGCCAGCGACATGCGCGCCAGAACCTCGCCGCTGCCGTCGGCCGCCCAGCCGAGCGCGTCCTCGATCTGCTTGGTGGAATGCGGCTCGCAGAACATCCGGCTGAAGAAGAACGCGCAGAAATCGGCGTAGTCGGTCTGCCAGTAGCTGGCATTGAACTTGTCCCAACCCTCCGGGGCCTCAGGCGTCGCGCGGATGACGTCGGCGCTCTTGTGGGGGTGCGGGGGCACGAAGGGCACGACGGCGCCGCAGCCGACCAGCGCCGTGACCCGCTCGGGCGCATGGGCTGCGATCAGGGCCGCGTAGAGACCGCCCAGCGACAGCCCGATCAGGCTGGCCTTGGCGGTGTCGGTCGCGTCGAGGATCGCCAGCGCATCGGCCACGGTCTGGGACGGCGCATAGGCGTCGGGATCCTCGGGACGGTCCGACAGGCCGTTGCCGCGCGGGTCGAACGAGATGACCCGGAAGTGGTCGGCGAAATAGGGGATCTGTGCCTTGTAGACGCGCGAATGGACAATCGGCCACGCGGGCAGGAACATCAGGGTTCGCGGACCCTCGCCGTGAATGGCGTAGTGCACCTTGACCCCGTCCCGCACAATCGTTCCGTCGCTGGTCGGGGTGGCGGCGCGCATGGCTCAATCCTTCGCTGAATTCGGGGGTTCGTGTTGTGCGATCAGGTCACCGATCCGCCGCAGGGCCCGACGCACGGGCAGGGCGTCGCTTTCCAGTCCCAGCAGCAGGTACGTCTCGGCGCCGATGAACGCGCTGCCGACGAGCGCCGCGACATCCTCGGGCGTGAAGGGACCAAGCCCGCCGATCCGGTCCGCGAAGTCCTTCGCGAGCGCGACATGAAGGTCCCGCAACTGGCCGAAAGACGCGCGCACCGCGTCACCCACGGCCGGATTGGACCATCCGACCGCGATCAGTTCCTGCAGCACCCTGACATAGCCGCTGTCGAGATCCTGATCGAGGAAGTCGCAGGACAGGGCCCATTTTTCTGACAGCGGGATCTCCGGATCCTCGAACACCGAAGTTTGTCGCAGGATCAGGCGTTCCGTCATGTCGGCGAACAGGGCCAGGATCATGCCGTCCTTCGAGCCGAAGTGATAGCGGATCTGGCTCATCTGCGTCTTCGCCGCCTCGGCGACGGCCCGAGTCGACAGGCCGGAAAAACCGTCTCTCATCAGCACATGACGTGCAGCGTCGATGATCGACTGTCGTGTGCTTGGGGTTTCGCGTGCTGAGAGGGCCATGTGGCATTTGTAATTCGTTCGAACGAATTAGTCAACATGTGGCCGGTTGTGATCAAGCAGGGATGACCACGGTGCGGCGCGTGACCGGCGGCCATACGATCATTCTGCACCAATGGGCTCAACGGAAACCGGCGCTCGAACGCACGAACATGCTTCTGGTCGCCGGGGAACAGCGCGTGCCGACCGCCTCGGACCGGCCGCCGCATTTCATGCTTCGGCACATGTGCGAGAGGGTCACTTTGGCCAGAGTCCAGGTAGCCCTTAGGCAGCGGCCCCTCCCGGCTCAATATAATAAGCACACATATCAGTATTGACTCCCAATGATATGTGTAGCTATTAATCCGTCCAGCAACGCAGCGGGAGGATGAGCAGATGCAATTCTACGGAACCGGCTTTCGCGGGGGCGACCCCGACATCAAGAACGCAGCCCCCGGGCGGCGCGACCGCGCGCCCCATGCGCCGCTGCCTGAAAAGGTCGACGTGCTGATCGCCGGCAGCGGGCCCGCTGGCCTTTGTCTTGCCGCGCAGCTGGCGCAGTTCCCGCAGATCGAGACCATTCTGGTCGAACCCAAGCCCGGCCCGATGGAGAAGGGCCAGGCCGACGGCGTGAACACCCGCACGATGGAGATGTTCCAGGCCTTCGGTTTCGGCGAGAAGGTCAAGCGCGAGAGCTACTGGGTCAACCAGACCACCTTCTGGCAGCCCGACCCCGCCAACCCCAAGGCGATCCGCCGCGTGGGCCGGGTGCAGGACGTGGCCGACGACAGCTCGGAAATGCCGCATACGCTGATCAACCAGGCGCGGATTCACGACCTCTTCATGGACGTGATGAAGAATTCGCCCTCGCGGCTGGAGCCGGACTATTCGTGGAAGGTCGTGGATGTCGAGATCGACCCGGCGACCGACGATCACCCCTGCACCGTGACGCTGGAGAACACCGGTGTGAATGCGGGGACCACCAAGGCCATCCGCGCCAATTACGTGGTCGGCTGCGACGGCGCGCGGTCCAACGTGCGCAAAGCCATCGGCGGCACGCTGCATGGCGACGCGGCGCACCAGGCCTGGGGCGTGATGGACATTCTCGCCAATACCGATTTCCCGGACGTGCGGCAGAAATGCCTGATCGCCTCGCAGAGCGAAGGCAACATCCTGATCCTCCCGCGCGAGGGCGGGTATCTCTTCCGCATGTACGTGGAGCTCGACAAGCTGAACCCGGACGAGCGGGTGTCGCAGCGCAACTTCTCCGCCGATGACATGATCGCCGCCGCCAACCGCATCATGGCGCCCTATACGATCGACGTGAAAGAGGTCGTCTGGTGGTCGATCTACGAGATCGGGCACCGCATGACCGACCGGTTCGACGATGTCCCGCAGGAGGAGGCCGGCAGCCGCAACCCGCGTGTCTTCACCGCCGGGGACGCCTGCCACACCCATAGCCCCAAGGCGGGGCAGGGAATGAACGTGTCGATGCAGGACACGTTCAACCTTGGCTGGAAGCTGATCCACGTGCTGACCGGCCGGGCCGATCCGTCGCTTCTGCAAAGCTACTCGGCCGAGCGCTGGCTCGAGGCCAAGCGGCTGGTCGAGACCGACCACAAATGGGCGCGGATCATGTCCGCCCCGCCGGGCGAATCCGAGCTGGACGGCCAGGGGATGCCCCGGATGCAGGCGCAGTTCATCGAGAACCTCGAGTTCACCGGCGGCCTCGCGGTGAAATACATGCCCTCGAAACTTGTCGGCGACGGCGCCCACCAGGCGCTTGCGACGGGGCAAGAGCTGGGCCGCCGGTTCCATTCCGCCCCCGTGGTGCGGCTGGCCGACGCGATGCAGATGCAGCTGGGCCACGTGGCCGAGGCGGACGCGCGCTGGCGGCTCTATGCCTTTGCCGGGGCCGGGGACACGGGCCAGCCGGATGGCGCCATTGCGCAGCTCTGCGACTGGCTGGCCAGTGACCCGGCCTCGCCCATCCTGCACCACACCCGGGCGGGCGAGGATATCGACGCGGTGATCGACCTGCGCGCGGTGTTCCAGCCGACCTTCGACCAGCTCGACTACGGCGCCATGCCCGCGCTGCTGAAGCCCAGGAAGGGCCCGCTGGACCTGCAGGACCACGAAAAGATCTTCTGCACCGATCACAAGGGCCTCGGCGACATCTACGACATGCGTGGGATCGACCGGGCGCAGGGCTGCGTGATCGTCGTCCGCCCCGACCAGTACATCGCCGAGGTGCTGCCGCTGGAGGCCCGCGCCGACCTCAGCGCGTTTTTCGACGGGGTCTTGCTGCCAGCGGCGTGATCAAATGCCGGGCCGGGTCGCCGCACGGCAAAGGCGTCCCGGACCGGCGATAAACCGTTGACCAAGTGCAAATTTGCGCACCCTATCAACCCATTGTTGATTTTTGGGAGCGCGACATGATCGTACAAGACTTTCTGACCGGTTACGCCGATTACACGGATGGCGTCACCATCACCCCGCTGCCACTGGGCGGCGGACCCGTGACCGGGACCTTTACCGCGGTGGACGAGGTGCAATTCTGGTCGATCAGCCTGGCGACGGCCTTGTTCTATGAATTCAGCATGAAAGCCCTGGCGGACGGCGCTGACGCGCAGATCCTGGGTCTTTACGATCCGGACAGCGGACAGCTGGTCCGGGCCGGGCAGGACGACATCGTGGGCAGCCTCGAGTCCCATCTGATTACCCGGGACGGCGAAGGCGACGATTTCGACGACGGCCGGTTGATCCTGGCGGTGACCGAAAAGACCGGGGCGGGCACCAGCTACGCGCTCGAGGCCGACGAGACCGCCATCTGGCGCCGCTACGGCACCGATGGCGACGACCTGCTCTACGCCACCTGGGGCCCGAACCTGGTCGAGGCCGGACCCGGCAACGATACCCTGGTCGGGTTCCAGTTCAACGACCGGCTCGTCGGCGGGCCGGGCAACGATTCCATGACCGGCGGAGTGGGCGGCGACGCGCTGTTCGGCGGATACGGGCGGGACACGCTGTACGGCCAGGACGGCCGGGACTACATCCTGGGCGGAGAGGGCGACGACGTGCTCGCCGGCGGTCTCGAGGCCGACACGCTCTACGGCGGGGCCGGGGGGGATTCCCTCTACGGCGACGCCGGCGATGACACGATCCGCGGCGGCGACGGGGGCGACAGGATCATCGCGGGCGACGGCAACGACCACGTCACCGGGGGGCTTGGTGCGGATTACGCGTACCTGGGCGTCGGCTCCGACATCTTCCGCGACAGCGCCGAGGCCGGCTTTGCGGGTCGCGACACGGTCTACGGCGAGAATGGCAACGACACCATCCACGGATCGCGCGGCTTTGACCATTTCGAAGGCGGCAACGGCAACGACGTCATCTACGGCGGCCGGGGCAACGACACGATCTTTGGCGGCGCCCATGACGACAGCATCTCGGGCAACAACGGCGACGATGTCGTCCGGGGCGGCACGGGCAGCGACTTTGCCGTGCTCGGCAGTGGCTATGACACCTGGTACGACGATGAGGACAGCGCAGGCCACGACTATGTGCGCGGCGGCGGCCATGCCGACACCATCGAATCGCAGGCCGGCAACGACACGATCTACGGCGGCCACGCGCCCGACACCTTCGTGATGCGGGCCGGCATCGGCCATGTGCAGATCCGGGACCTGACGGCGCTGGACACGCTGATCCTCGATGCCGCGCTCTGGGGCGGGGCGCTCGACCAGGCCCGGCTGGACGCCGTGGCGGACACCTCGGGCCCCGAGCTGGTGCTGGAGTTCGACGCCGACAGCTCGATCACGTTGCGGGGCTGGACCGACACCTCCGGGCTGCTGGGCCTGCTCGAGCTCGGTTGACCCAAGGCAAACCGTGGCCCATCGGCAGCACCCCCGGCGGGGAGGTGCCGGTGGGCCTTGCGCCTGTCAAGAATGCCAGTCCAGATGCACGGGACACATAGCTGGAGACGTTCCATGTCATTGATTTCGCGGCCCTTGTTCGCCACCTTGACCCTGTTGACCCTTGCCGCCTGCGGAAACGGAGACCGCGGTGTCGGTTTCGGTTCGATCGCGGCCAGCGGGTTCGCCGATGTCTCGGACATCTACAACGGCGAAGAAGTGCGCGATTCCAACCCCTTGGGCAACTACAGGGCCGCTGCAGGGAACGAACGGGACGTCGGCCTGAGAGCCTATTCCGAGATCAACCTGAACAGCGCCAGCTACGCGCCGCCGCCCGATACCGGCACCGTCAACCTGGCCGCCGATTACGAGGTCATCGGGATCACGGATCTCGACGGCAACTACAACCGGGTCGAGGGCTACCGCTTCCGCGACAGCGGCGCGATCACGCTGATCGCGGATTATGAAAATGGCCGGCTGCGGGGCACCTCGAACGACCAGCAGCTGCGGATCGAGGGCGATTTCACACGCTCGGGTCGACTGACGGGCGAGGTCGCCTTCAGCTCGGACGGCCCGGCGCCCGGCAACACCAACGGAGAGCTCAAGGGCCACGTGTCAAGCGGCGACGTGCTGGGCGCCTTCCACGGCGGCACCGAGAAGAAAGAGATCTACGCCGGCGGCATCGCCACCCGCTGACGGGTCGCGCCCCCGGACCGCGTGACAATCGCCGTCACGCGGTTGCCCCCCTGCACAGGCCTGGCGCTACGTCGATGCGGCCGATTTGGGGGATGGCCACCATAGGTGGCTGGACGAGGATCAGCGCGCATAGGGTGGCGACACGATCCGGTCGCTGGGCGAAGACGACCGCCTGACGGGGAGTGGATCAACCCGGTCAACCCGGGGCCGAAAGGCCCCGGATATCCCACCCTGCGGCCTCAGGTCAGGCCGCGCATTCCAGCAACAGCGTGCCGGCGGCGGTGTTCGAGATCGGGATGTGGTAATTGCGCGTGATCTCGGTCACGTCGTCGCCAAGCGCGCCGCGCATCATCATCCACATCAGGAACTCGGTGCCCTGCGCGCCGGCCTTCTCAACCAGCTCGAGCCGGCTGATCTTGGTCAGCTCCTCGGGGTTCGACACGATATTCTCGAGGCAGTACTGGTCGAACTCCTTGTTGATGAAGCCCGCCCGTTCGCCATCGAGCTGGTGCGACAGCCCGCCGGTGCCGAGGATGACGATCTTGGCGTCCTCGGGGAAGGACCGCAGTGCCTTGCCAAGCGCCTTGCCGAAATCCAGCGCCCGCGCCAGTGTCGGGATCGGATGCTGCACCGTGTTGGCGGAAATCGGCACGGCGCGCGGCATGTCGGGATTGTTCGGCGCGCCCGGCCAAAACAGCTGCATCGGCACGACAAAGCCATGGTCCACCGCCAGCTCCTGGCACGAGGTGATGTCGAAGTGATCGGCCACCATGCTCTCGATGATGTGCCAGCTCAGCTCGGGCGCGCCGGGGAAGGGCGGCAGCGACGGCAGGCCCCAGCCCTCGTCCTCGTTGCGGTATTCATGCGCCGCGCCGATGGCAAAGGTTGGCATCCGGTCAAGGAAGAAGCCCAGCCCGTGGTCGTTGTAGATGTTGATCACGTAATCGGGTTTATGTTCTTTGATCCAGGCATGGACCTTGGGATAGCCGTCGAAAAAGGGCTTCCAGTACGGATCGTCATAGAGTTCCTTCTGGATCGCGTTGCCGACCGCGGGGATATGCGACGTGGTGATGCCGCCGAGAATCTTTGCCATGAGATGTCCTCCTTACGCCTGGCTGTGCAGGAATTCCTGGAATTCCTCGGTGGTGCGGCCGGTCTGCAGCCCGCCCACGTCCTGCACGCTGAGACTGAAGATGCCGGCCAGCTTGGCCAGGTAGTAGATGTTGCCGCCCTGCTGGATCATGCCGAGGATGTCGCGGTCACGGACCGCCTGCTTCTGGCCCTCGTTCAGGCCATACTTGGCCATCCAGGCTTCCTCGTCGGCCTTGAAGCCGTCTCGGTTCTCGGCCTTGTTGAAGTCGTAGCACATCTTGTTCAGCGCATAGCCCTTCATGGCCATCTTGCCGTCAAAGACCGTCGTGCCGGGAATGTCGATGTGGTAGTGATGTCCGGGTACATCAGCCATGGGATTTCCTCCTGAAGTCTGGAGGATCTTGTCGCATGGCACCCCGGCTGCCGATCTTGACATGGATCAAGTGCGCGGGTGCGGGGACGCAGAACGAATAATTGCGGCATGAAACCAATGCGCCGCGTCAGATCCCCTGTTCGCGCCTCGCCTTGCGGGTCGCCGTCAGCTTCATCCCCGGCGCGGCCAGCTTTTCATGTGATCCGACCCAGGCATAGGCCAAGAGGCAGGGGTCGAACTCGCCCGTGGTGATCCGGTGCTCGTCGCCCGGCTTGTTCAGGATCAGCGAGCCGGGCGCATAGACCGCCGCGTCGTTCTCGGACCAGGCGCCGGCGACCGAGATGTAGCTTTCCTCGATCTCTTTGTGGGAATGCTGCGGGTAGGTCGTGTTCGGCGCGAACAGCACGAAGCCAAGGATCAGGTCGGCCGATTTCACCGGCCCCAACGGGCCGGCCACCTCGCAATAGGCGTATTTCTGGCCGAGTGCCTTGGGCACCTTCTCGTAGCCGTATTCCCAGGTCAGGTCGGCCCGCACCTCGCGCAGCGCCCGGGCCATGCCCTGCATCGCGCCCCGCTCGCCCATGTCAAGCGCGCGGGACATATGCGCCACGACCGGCTTGGACGCCGGGGCGCGCATCGCGATCGCCGGATCGCAGGCCAGCAGCCGCGACAGCGCATCACGCACCTTCTTGCGATGGGCGCGGATCAGCTTGCTGCCTCCGGGCGAGCCATGACGGTAGAGCGCCTCGAACTCGCGCAAAAGGTAAAGCCAGTTCGGCACGTCCCGCAGGCGGGGGGCGGCGATGTCGGTGTCTTCGGTCATGGGGTCGTCGCTTTTCACGAAGCTCCTGCGGTCGTTGGAGCCTAGTTTACCCGACAGCCAAACGCCCCGCCGATCAATCCCTTTCGCGATCCCCACGCCCGGAATTCGCGCCCGGGGCCGCGCGCATCGACGCAAGGAGCGTGCCGGAGCGGGACTGCGTGAAAGGCGGGGGGACGCGACCGGCATGTCGGGGGGATCGGACGGCGGCCGGTCTTGTCAGCCTCGCGACATGTCCGAAGTGCCCCGGACCACGGATGCATAGCTGGCCCAGCCGGTTCAAGCCCGCCGGGCCCGCCCTTGTCATTCGTTGATCGGCCGCGTTCAGCGCGCCCAGTACAGCCGCATCGGGTTGTCGACCAGCAGCTTCTGCTGCTGCTCGGCCGTGCGGGCGATGCGCGGGATGTAATCCACCAGCGCGCCATCGTCCGGCATATGCGATTTCATGTTCGGATGCGGCCAGTCGGTGCCCCAGAGCACGCGGTCCTCGAACCGGTCAACGATCGCCTGGTAGAAGGGCACGACGTCGTCATAGGGCGGGCCGGCCTTGGTCAGCCGCTCGGGGCAGGTCACCTTGGACCAGATGTTGTCGTTCCGCGCCATCAGGTCGATGAAACGCTGGAAGTCCGGGTGATCCACCCCCTTGGACACGTCCGGCCGGCCCATGTGATCGACCACCAGAACGGTCGGCAGGCTCTCGAGGAAGGGCACGAGGTCCTCGAGGTCCGACGCCTCGAAATAAACGACGATGTGCCAGTCGAGCTTGGCGATCTTCTCGGCGATGCCGATGAAGACCTCCTTGGGCGTGGCATCCACCAGGCGCTTGACGAAGTTGAAGCGGACGCCGCGCACACCGGCCGCGTCCATCTCGCGCAGCTCGTCCATCGTGATGTCGGGCCCGACGCTGGCAATGCCCCGCGCCTTGTCGCCCGCCGCGCGGCAGGCATCCACCATGGCGCGGTTGTCCTTGCCGTGGCAGGTCGCCTGCACGATCACGTTGCGCGCGAACCCCAGGTAATCGCGCAGCTCGAACAGCTTGTCCTTGCCGGCGTTGCAGGGCGTGTACTTGCGCTCGGGCGCAAAGGGGAACTCGGGGCTGGGCCCGAAGACATGGCAATGGGCATCCACCGCGCCCTTGGGCAGGACAAAGTCCGGCTTTTTCGGGCTGGGGTGGAATTCCAGCCAATCGGCGTCCATTACCTGCACTTCGGTCATGCGAATACCTCTCCGTCCATGAGTTTTCGGGCCGTCCGCAGGATCGCGGCCTCGGCCACCTGGCCATCGCCGTCCAGCGTGGCCACCACGGTCATCTCGCCCGTGGGATGTTCGATCGACAGGCTGCGCTCGCGCCCCTCGCCCCGTTCGGCGAGCGCGTAAGCAGGCGAGCCTTCGAGCAGGCAGGCGGTGGCGACGCTGACCGCGCCCAGCACGCCGATGGTCTTGTGGCAGCGATGCGGGATGAAGGTGCGCGTGCCAATCGCGCCACCGTCCCGGGGCGCGCTGACCATGGTCATCTTGGGCACCGATTTTTCCGAGACATCGCCAAGGTTCATCATCGGCCCGCAGGACAGCCGGATCGCCTCGAGCTTCTCGCGCAAGCCCGCGTTGCCCTCCAGCTCTTCCGGCGTCTCCTCGCCCGTGATCCCCATGTCCGACGCCCGCATGACCACGCAGGGCATGCCGTTGTCGATCATCGTGACCTCGACACCTTCGACCACGTCCACCGCATTGCCGGTCGGCAGCAGCGCGCCACAGCTCGACCCGGCCGTGTCCTTGAAGGCGATGGGCACCGGCGCCGACGTCCCCGGCACGCCGTCGATCTTCGACTCGCCCGCATAGCTGACCTTGCCGCCGGGTGTCTTCACCCGCGCAACGGCGACCTGCCCGGTGTTCTCCATGTAGATCGTCACCGGCGTCTCGCCGTCCTGCGCCGCGACCAGCCCCCGCTCGATGGCAAAGGGCCCGATCCCGGCCAGGATGTTCCCGCAATTCTGCGCATCCGTCACGATCGGCTTGTCCACGAAAACCTGCAGGAAGAGGTAATCGACATCGACCCCCTCCCTCTCGGACCGCTTCACCACCGCGACCTTCGAGGTCAGAGGGTCCGTCCCCCCCATCCCGTCGATCTGCCGCAGATCGGGCGACCCCATGATCCGCAAGAGAAAGGCATCGCGATCCGCAACCGCCCCCAGCTCATCGGCCAGGAAGTATCCACCCTTGGAGGTCCCCCCCCGCATCCACATGCACCGCACCGCCTCGGTCATCCGCGCTCCCTCTCGGACCGGCACACCCGATCCCTCTTCATCTTGCCATTAAACTCCGGGGGGCGCGGGGGGCTGGCCCCCCGCTTCGGTCGGATCGCCAAAAGCGATCCGAAACCGCTCAAGCCCCGCTCAGATATACTTCAGACCCTTCTCGGCCAGACGGGCCCGCATGTCGTAAATGTCCAAGCCCAGCTCGCCCTTGGCCAGCCGCTCGCGCTTGGCGACCTCGGCGGCCTCGCGCTTTTGCGCCTTGACCAGCACGTCTTCGGCCTCCTCGCGGCGCACGACGCAGACACCGTCGTCATCGGCCACGATCACGTCGCCCGGGTTCACCAGCTCGCCCGCGCAGACGAGGGGGATGTTCACCGACCCCACCGTCTCTTTGACCGTGCCGGCGGCAAAGATCGCCTTGGACCAGACCGGGAAGGCCATTTCCTCGAGGTCCATCACGTCGCGCACGCCGGCGTCGATGATCAGCCCCTTGACGCCCCGCGCCTGGGCCGAGGTCGCCAGCAGGTCGCCAAAATAGCCGTCCTCGCAGGGCGAGGTCGGCGCCAGCACCATGATGTCGCCGGACTGGCACTGCTCGATGCAGACATGGACCATCCAGTTGTCACCCGGAGGGGAAGAGATCGTCACGGCCGAGGCCGCCAGCCGGGTGCCGCGATAGATCGGACGCATGTAGCTGGCCAGCAGCCCCTTGCGGCCCTGCGCCTCGTGCACCGTGGCCACGCCACATTTGCCAAGCGCCTCGATCACCGACTTATCGGCCCGCTCGATGTTCTGTACGACGACTCCGCCCATTCTCTCTCCTTCCCGCGCGCTCAGGTCATGCGGCGCGCGATGTTGGTTTTCCAGACGAACTGATGCACCAGCACGGCCCCGACATGGAGCACGACCAGCGCCATCAGCAGCGCCTTGATGATTTCATGCGCCTCGGCCGCAGCGCCGACGCCGCCGAACCAGGCCACCGCCCCGCTGATCGGGAAGGCGAAAAGCAGCACGTAGATCGCGCCATGGGCCAGCCTGCCCAGCTTGCGGAACAGCTCCGGCTCTGCCTCGGGCTCGGCCGGCACGCCGTGCCGCGCGCGCAGCACCAGCCGCCAGATCGCCAGCAGCAGGACCGTCGCCCCGACGCCGATATGCAGGATCACGGTCAGCGGATAGCGTGCGATCCCGGTCTCAACCAGTTGGTCATAGGGGCGGCCCATGCCTTCCAGCAGGGTGTACTGCAACGCGATCAGCACCACGACGGCCCAGTGCAGGGCCTTTTGCGTGGTGCTGAAGCTGTCGGGGGTGGGACGTGCGGCGCTCATCTGGATCTCCGTTTGTCAGATGCCTTCGATCACCATACGCGCGTCCCGCCGTTTTCCGGCGCTTTATTCCAGCTCGTCCACCGTGCGCGGGAAGATGGTCTGGAACCCTTCGGCATATTTCGCCGCGCGGCCCCCGGCCATCCCGCCCGAATTGCGGCGGAAGTGGTTGGCACGGTTCTCGGCCACGTTCTTGTAGAAGGTCCACAGGTGCTCCTGCCCCTGCATGCACTGGATCGCGGCCCATTTCTTGTCCCAGACCGGCGTGATGTCGAGGAAGGTCGAGGGCTTCCATTCCATCTGCTCGCTCTGGTGCGGCTCGAAGAGGTAGAGCTGCGGCGCGCCCAGAACCTTCTGGCCGGGGTTGTGGCCCCAGGCCTGCGCGACCATCCGGCATTCCAGAGCGAATTGCGTCGTGTTCATGTGGTCCGTGTTGTACGGATCCCACTTGGAATGCGACATCATCCACTTGGGCTGCACTTCGCGGATCACGTCGACCATGCGATCGCGCGTCTCGGCACCCAGGTCGAGCGGGTAGTCGCCCACGTCGAAGAAGCGGATGTCATTGACACCCAGCGCGGCGGCGGCGTTCTCGGCCTCCTTCCGGCGCTCGGCCTTGACGGTCTCGAGGGTCATGCCCTCCTGCTTCCACAGTTTGGCGCTTTCGCCGCGCTCGCCGTAGCTGAGGCAGACCACCGTCACCTCGTAGCCCAGCTCCTGGTGCAGGGCGATCGCGCCGCCCCCGCGCCAGACGAAGTCGGCCGAGTGGGCGGAAATGACAAGGGCGGTTTTCTTGCCGGACATGTGGGGTGTCTCCTCGCATTGCCGGGGCGCGTGGGCCCCGCTGTTCCCTCGGGACGCATCGGTCCCGGTCGCGCGGACCATAGACCTGCCCGACCCTGATTGCCTATTTCGAATGACTTCCCTAGGATAAGTTTTCTCTATACCGGTTAGGAAATGACGGCCGACTTCCCGAACCTGCGCCACATGCGCGTTTTCCTCGAGGCGACCCGCGCCGGGTCGGTCAGCGAGGCGGCGGCGCGTTGCAACCTCAGCCAGCCGGCCGCGACGCAGGCCATCGCCAAGCTCGAGGACACGCTGGGCGCCCCGCTGCTGCTGCGCCGCACGCGCGAATTGACGGCCACGGCCGAGGGGCAGGTGTTCGCCGCGCGTGTCGCCACCGCGCTCGACCGGCTCGCCAGCGCCAGCCGCGCGGCGCGGCGGCTGGGGGGCGGATCGCGCGGTGCCTTCGACACGCAGGTCACGGCGGCACAGCTGCGCGCGCTGGTGGCCATCGCCGAGACCGGCAGCTTTACCGTGGCCGCCCGGGCGCTCGACCTCAGCCAGCCTACCGTGCACCGCACCGCCCGCAACCTCGAGGCCATCGCGGGCGTGCCGCTCTTTACGGCCACGGCCGCAGGGGTCGGGCTGACGGCCGCGGCGCAGGTGTTCGTGCAGGGGGTCAAGCTGGCCCAGGCCGAGATCCGGCAGGGCCTGGCCGAGCTGACGCAGTTGCGCGGGCAGGAAAGCGCCAGCTTCGTCATCGGCTCGCTTCCCCTGGCCCGCACGCGGATCGTGCCGGATGCCGTGCACCGCATGGTGACGGACGCGCCCGGCATGCAGATCCGCGTGGTCGAGGGGCGGTATTCCGAACTGCTCCGCTCGCTGCGCGAAGGCGATCTTGACTGCATGATCGGCGCGCTGCGCAACCCGGTGCCGGCCGATGACGTGGTGCAGGAAAAGCTGTTCGACGACCCGCTGTGCATCGTCGCGCATCCCAGCCACCCGCTGGCGCAGCGCTGTCATGTCACGGTCGAGGACACGCTCGCCTACCCCTGGGTTGCCCCGCCCAAGGAGACGCCGGCGGGCCAGTATCTCTACGAGACCCTGCGCATCCAGGACCGGCCCGAAACGCCGGTGCGCGTCGTCGCCTCGTCCCTCGTGTTCCTGCGCGGGCTGCTTGCGCACGGCGATTGCGTGTCGATCATCTCGCGCCACCAGATCAGCGTCGAAGAGGCCGATGGCCACCTCGTCCCGCTTCCCATCCCGCTCGAGAACAACGCCCGCGCCATCGGGCTCACCTTCCGCCGCGACTGGCGACCCACGGAAAGCCAGGCGCGATTCATTGAGTTTCTGCGCATGCAAACCGGGACGGCGGACGGGGCAAGCGCTGCCGCCGAAGACCGACAATAGAAATTTTCAATAAGTATCCTTGGAAATGAATTGGGCGTGCCAGCCCCCCGGTGCTAGGTTTTGCCCCGAACGCGGAGGACCCACCCACAATGCACGGCAACATGGCGCATATCGCCTGGCTTGGCTTTGGTGAGGCCGCGCAGGCCTTTCTGACCGGCCTGCGCGGCGACCAGCCCGTGGATGCGCGCGCCTTCGACCTCAAGACCCTGGGCGACCAGGCTGCCGCCAAGCGGGCCGAGTACGACGCGCTCGAGGTCTCCGAAGCGGCCACGGCCCCTGCCCTTGCCGGCGCGCCGATCATCTTTTCGCTGGTGACCGCCGACCAGGCCGCACCGGCGGCGCTGTCGCTGGCCCGCACGGACCTAGCTGGCGCGCTATTCCTCGATGCCAATTCCTGCGCGCCGCAGACCAAGCAGGCGAACGCGCAGGTGATCGAGGGCGCGGGCGGGCGCTATGTCGACATGGCCGTGATGCAGCCCGTGCACCCTGCCCTGCACCGCACCGCCTGCCAGCTCTCGGGCCCTCACGCGGCCGAGGCGGTCGAAACGCTCACCGCCCTTGGCATGAACGTGACCGAGGCGGCGGGCCCCGTCGGCACCGCGTCCATGCGCAAGATGGTACGCAGCGTGATGATCAAGGGGATCGAGGCGCTGACGCTTGAATGCATGCTCGCCGCCCGCCGCGCCGGGGTCGAGGACAACGTGCTGCAATCGCTCGGCGTCACCTACCCGGGCATCGACTGGCCGGCCAAAACGGCCTACAATATCGAACGGACCACCACCCACGGCATCCGCCGCGCCGCCGAGATGCGCGAGGTCGCCAAGACCGTGGAGGGGCTGGGCCTGCCGCCGCATATGTCCCGCGCCATCGCCGACTGGCAACAGGCCATGGGCGACCTGCACCTTGCCCCCGGCCCCGACGACACCGCCGCCCGCGCCGACGCGATCCTCGCCGCGCTGGGACTGGCCGACCAGACAACCGACTAGAAACCAGGGAACGCACCATGAAAAAGGACTACGAGGACATCCCCGGCACCTTCGTCTTTGACGCAGACCGCAGCCGTGAAGGATATCACCTGAACCAGTTCTGCATCTCTCTGCGCCTGCAGAAGAACCGGGACGCCTTCAAGGCGGACGAGGAAGCCTATCTCGACGCCTACCCGATGACCCCCGAGCAGCGCGAAGCGGTGCTCAAGCGCGAGTGGAACCGCCTGCTCGAGCTGGGCGGGAACATCTACTACACCTCCAAGCTGGCCGCTTTCGACGGGATCAACTTCCAGAACCTCGCCGGGTTGATGACCGGCATGGGGGTCGAGAAGTATCGCGACATGATGCTGCACGGGGGCCGCCCGATCGAGGGCAACCGCTACAAGAGCGAATGGGAAGGAAAAGACTAATGGCACGTATCACTGCCGGCGTGGGTGTGTCCCACGTCCCCGCCATCGGTGTCGCCATGGACACCGGGATCACCGAACAAGACTATTGGAAGCCCGTCTTCAAGGGGTTCGAATTCAGCCGCGAATGGATGAAAGAGAACAAGCCCGACGTGATCTTCCTGGTCTACAACGACCATTGCACCGCGTTTGATGCGTCCTGCATCCCGACCTTCGCGCTGGGGGCCGCCGCGACCTTTACCCCCGCCGACGAAGGCTTCGGGCCCCGCCCGGTGCCGATCGTCAAGAATCACCAGAAGCTGGCAAGCCACATCGCGCAGTCGCTGATCCTCGACGAATTCGACCTGACCATCATGAACGAGATGGAGGTCGACCACGGCCTGACCGTCCCGCTGTCGGTGATGTTCGGCGAGGTGCCGCAGGATGGCGAATGGCCCTGCCTCGTGATCCCGCTGGCCGTGAACGTGGTGCAGTACCCGGCCCCCACCGGCAACCGCTGCTTCAACCTCGGCAAGGCCGTGCGCCGCGCCATCGAAAGCTACGAGGAAGACCTGAACGTCATGGTCTTCGGCACCGGCGGCATGAGCCACCAGCTGCAGTACAAGCGCGCGGGCCTCATCAATGCCGAGTTCGACACCATGTTCCTCGACATGCTGACCGAGGACCCGGTCAAGCTGGCCCAGATGCCCCACGTCGACTACCTGCGCGAGGCGGGCTCGGAAGGCGTCGAGATGGTGATGTGGCACGTCATGCGCGGCGCGCTCGATGACGATGTCGAGGAAGTGCACCGCCACTACCACGTGCCCGCGTCGAACACCGCCGTGGGTCACATCATCCTCGAGAACAAGTCGTACCAGGAAAGCCGCGCCGCCATGGCGGCCGAGTAAACCGGACAGAAGGAAGACAACATGCGTATTTGTGTTGCCGGCGCCTACGGCGCCTTTGGCATCAAGCACCTCGATGCCCTGGCAGCCATCGAAGAGGTCACCGTAACCTCGGTCATGGGCCCGACCCGGGAAAAGATCGACAAGCTTGCGCAAGACCGCGGGATCGGCCATGCCGCGACATCGCTCGACGAATGTCTCGCGCGCGATGACGTCGACGCGGTGATCCTGGCCACGCCGACCCAGTTGCACGCCGAGCAGGCCATCGCCTGCATGAGGGCCGGCAAGCCGGTGCTGATCGAGATCCCGATGGCCGACTCGCTGGAGGATTCCGAGGCGATCTGCAAGGTGCAGACCGAAACCGGCGTGCTGGCCATGGCCGGCCAGGTGCGCCGCTTCAACCCCAGCCACCAGTGGATCCACAACAGGATCAAGTCCGGTGAGCTGACCCTGCAGCAGATGGACGTGCAGACGTATTTCTTCCGCCGCACGAACACCAACGCCAAGGGCGAAGCGCGCAGCTGGACCGATCACCTGCTGTGGCACCATGCCTGCCACACGGTCGACCTGTTCCAGTACCAGACCGGCGGCGAAGTCGTTCAGGCCTTTGGCCTCGAAGGGCCGCACCACCCGGAACTGGGCATCGCCATGGACATGTCCATCGGGATGAAGGCCGCCAATGGCGCGATCTGCACCCTGTCGCTGTCGTTCAACAACGACGGCCCGTTCGGCACCTTCTTCCGCTACATCTGCGACAACGGCACCTACATCGCCCGTTACGATGACCTGGTGGACGGCCGCGAGACCCCGATCGACCTCAGCGATGTCGCTGTGTCGGGCAACGGGATCGAGCTGATCGACCGCGAGTTCATCGCCGCCATCCGCGAGGGCCGCGAGCCCAACGGATCGGTCCACGACGTGCTGAGCGCGATGAAGACGCTGGACAAGATCGAAAAGTCGTTCTGATCCCTGCTGGGATCAGCGCTGGCGCGGCCCGAGGGGACCCTCGGGCCGTTCTCATGTCAGAACCTCGCTCAGCGCCGCTCTGTACTCCATCAGTCTCGCATGCATCCAGGCCATGCACTCCGGCCAGGTGTCGCGGGCCTCGTGCCCCATGTCGATGTCTCGCCCCAGGATATGTCCGCCCCGTCCAGACGGCCCGAACCCCGCGCCAAGCCGGGCCTCCAGGGCAGCCTTGTGCGGCTCAAGGACCGCGACCACCGGACCGACCTGCTCGCCCCAAGCGCTTCGGATGAAGACACCGGATCGCTCCTTGCCCAGGTAGACCGACACCTCGATCCCGGGGGTATCATGCGCAGTGAGATAATTGTTCGGGTAGCGCCACCGGCGCAACCCGGCCTGCTCCAATTCCGGGTACCGATCAAGGAACGCATTCCAGAATTCTTGCTTGATGTCGTAGTATCTGCTCCCCTCGGGCGCCACCACATGCTTGATCTCGCGCGCCCAATCGTCCGGTTCCTCGACGATTTCGAAGACCGGGGCAAAGGGGCTGTCCCCGATCCGCACGACCCGGAGCCGTACGGCAAAGAAGGCAAAGTTGTCAGCCGTATGCGCATTGAGCCAACGGATCGCCGATCTGTGCGCATCGCGAAACCTTGGCGCGATCCAGATGACTGTCTGCGCATCGAGCCCAGCCAGGTAGGTCAGGATCTGCCCGAGGTGGGAATGGTCGGTTTGCTCGAGCTGGTTCTCGATCAGCACGGTCGAACCATCCTGCATGTTGCGCGCCAGAATGTCGGCGGCAAAGGTCTGCACGGCGACCTCTGTCCCTGTCAGCTCAAGCGGCACGCCGATCACCTTTGACAGCTGGTCGATGTTCTCGGCCAGCCATGGGGTGAAATCCCGCGCCTCGTTCGTCCAGGCATCGCGGGGTTGCAGGTCTTCCAAGGTTCCAAAAGCAACCGTGCTCATTCACGCGCCTCCTTGCGTCGATCCGCGCACCCTCGCATCGTTTCCTGAATGCAGGCCAGCCCTTTCTCTATTGCGAACCATGCGCCCCTGCCCTATCAGGCGCCACAAGGTGCCGGGCACCTGCCGCCTGCAGGCCTCGGCCACGGTGAAGCCCGGATCGGACGACATCTCACCTTTGCAGCATTTCGCAGGTGGGTAACGCAGGCCCCCATCCGTTCCGGAATGCGTCCCAAAGGACCGAGCCATGTCACCCGATACCGCCCCCCGACCGGAGGGCCCTCAATGACCCTCACCGTTGATGCCGCCAAGGCGCAGGCCAAGGCCCTGCGCAGCGCGTTGGCCGCGCAAGGCACCCAGGTCAGCCATTCCCAGGCGCTGGAGCTTGTCGCCCGGCAGCAGGGCGCGCGCGACTGGAACACGCTGGCCGCGCGGCTGGGCCAGCGCAACGCCCCGCCCGAGCTGGCGCTGGGAAGCCGCGTGCGCGGCACCTACCTGGGCCAGGCCTTTGCCGGAGAGATCGTCGGCATCTCCGGCCCCGAGGGCGCCCGCCAGGTCGACATCAAGCTGGACGCGCCCGTGGACACGGTGACTTTCGACAGCTTTTCCAACTGGCGCCACCGCATCCGCGGCACGGTCGATGCGCAGGGCGTGTCGCCGCGCAAGACCTCGAACGGGCAACCGCAGCTGGTGATGCGGGTGGAGTGATTGCCCGTCCGGGCCGCGCATGTGCGGGCCCGGACGGGAAACCGCCTAGATCAGCTCAATGGCGTCGAGCAGGCCGGCGGTACTGGTCCAGCCCTTGAGCTCGACCGCTGCGCCCTCAGCGAAATCGAGCACGAGGCGCGGGCCCGAGGTATCGGCCAGCGCATCCAGCCGCGCCTGGTCGAGCGCGCCGCCCCAATGCGCCGCCTCGATCTGCAGCGTATCCGCTTCGGCGTCGAAATCGCTGATGATCACCACGTCCAGCGTGGCGGCCAGCACGAAGGTGTCGGCCCCGCTCCCCCCGGTCAAGCTGTCGTTGCCGGTGGCGGAATGGATCGTGTCGTCCCCCGCGCCACCGAAGACGGTGTCCGACGCCGGGCCTTCGGTCTGGACCTCGTCGATCCACAGGTCGTTGTCCATGCCCATGTAGGCAAAGTCGTCCCCGGCTCCGCCCTCCATGGTGTCATCACCGTAAGCCCCATCCAGCCAGTCGGCATGCGACCCGCCGTTGATCGAATCGCGCCCACGGCCTCCTGTGATCGAATCGCTGCCCTCACCGCCGTAGAGGTGATTGGCCCCGAAGTCGTCTGTGATGGTGTCGTCCCCCGCGCCACCGAACACCGTATCGGCAAGAAATTCTACGGCGAAACCCTCGTACGCCAAGTAAAGATCGTTTCCGTCCTGAAGATAGACAAGGTCCCCGCCCTGGCCGCCGTAGGCAGTGTCATCTCCGATGCCGGCATAAAGCGTGTCATCTCCGCCCGCCGAACGGAGGAAATCGTTGTTCTGCCCCCCGCGCAACACGTCTGCTGCATTCGTACCGTAGAGTCTGTCGTCGCCGCTTTCCCCCCAGACGTCGTTGCCGACGATCAGGTCCGCGCCAGCTCCGCCATAGATAGTGTCGGCGCCGATGTTGGAGGTTTGCGAGAACCCGTAGAGAAAGTCATCCCCGTCTCCGCCAAAGATCAGGTCGTCCCCTGCTCCGCCGAGGATGGTGTCATCGCCCGCTGCGCCTGAAATCTGGTCATTGTCTTCGGAGCTCGAGCGCAGCGGCCCACCCTGGATCCAGTCATCGCCATCGCCGCCCTGGATCGTGTCGTGTCCAAGCCCGCCCTGGATCGACTCATGTCCGGCGCCACCGATGATCGAATCCGACCCCTCCCCGCCGTCGAGGGTGTCGTCGTCCTCGCCTCCGTCCAGCGTGTCCCGCCCGTCACCGCCGAACAGCAGGTCGGTACCCAGCCCGCCCGTCAGCGAATCCGCGTGCACCCCGCCTTCCAGCCGGTCGTCGCCATCGCCGCCGTCCAGCGTATCGTCCCCATAGGCGCCAAGCAGCGTATCCTCGCCCTGCCCGCCCGTCAGCCGATCGGCCCAGGCCTCGCCATTCAGGCTGTCGTCCCCGTCACCGCCGTCGAGCGTGTCGTCGCCATCACCGGCCAGCAGAGTGTCATTGCCCAGCCCGCCGATCAGCAGGTCGTGGTTCCGATAGCCGTGCAGCAGGTCATTCCCCGCCAGCCCGTCCAGCGTGTCACGTCCGAAACTGCCCTCCAGGGTGTCGTCACCCTCTGTCCCGTCCAGGACGATGGGCACGATCGGCGCGATGGTTGCGGTCAGGACGTAGCTGCCGAGGCTCACGGCATATTCCACGTCGCCTTTCAGGTCCTGTCCCACGACGTTGAACAGAAAGGTCCCGGCCGCCTCGACGATAAAGGTCGCCTCCTGGCCGTTCCGGAGCAGGTCGACCCGCGTCTCGGGTGCCCCGGCTCGCTGCATCGTGACCTCTTCCAGGGCCCGGGGGGCCAGGAAACCGTCGGCGTCGATCCGTGAAAAGACCACCGTGACCGTGTGCTCTTCGGGAACATCCAGGGTGAAGACGTCCACGTCGCCCTCGAAATCGATCACCCCGGTCGTGGCCACGCCCGAGGTCAGGGTGACGGGATCGGCCGCGTCGCCTTCGCCGTCCACCAGTTCGGGCACGGTAATGGCCTGCACCATGAAGCCAGCCGGCCCGACATCGGCTTTCAGGTAATATGTCCCGGTCGTCGGCGCCGTGATCATCAGGCGCGAGGGGGTCACTTGCTCGAAATGCAGCACGAAGGCACCCTGGGCCGGGTCGAACTGGTAGTATGGATTTCCCGGCACGCTGAACAGCGCGCCCGTGCTGTCGTAGAGGCTCAGAGAGGCATCGTTGTCACGCTCCGCGTTGGTCGCGTCGATCCAGTAGGTCGTGCCTTCGGTCAATTCGATGGCAAACCAGTCTTCGTTCAGACGATAGCCGAGGCTGGTCGAGATCAGCTGGGGCGAATCCAGGGTCAGGGTCTTGAGGACCGGGGCGGGATCAATCGGCATGTCGGGGGAGCTCCGTCATAGGTGTTCCCGTGGACGCTACGGGGGGCGCGATGCGCAATGCAACGCGAAAAGGCCCGTGATATTCGCGCGTTGCTGGTAAGGCACAGGCACCCTACCCCCGCCCCACCCGCGCGCGGAAGGCGCTGGGGCTTTCGCCCGTCTCGCGCTGGAAAACTCGGCTGAAATAGGCCGGGTCGTCGTAGCCGAGCTCGTAGGCGATGGTCGAGACGGGCAGCGTGGTAAATGCAAGGTTGCGGCGCGCCTCGCGCAGCAGGCGTTCCGCGATCAGGCGGCTGGCAGGCTGGCCCGTCGCCTCGCGGCAGAGACGGCTGAGATGGGTGGCGCTGACTCCCAATCGGGCCGCGTAATCGGCGACTTTGGCGCCGCTGGCAAAGCCCTTCTCGACCAGGTCGAGAAACCGGCGCACCTGCGGCGGCGGGGCCGCGCCCGCCGCGCCCTCGGCCCCGGCGACGGCGCGGGCGACCAGGCCCAGAAGCACCCCGGTCAGCGAGCGCAGCACCTGCGCGCGGGCATAGCTGCGCCCCTCGAACTCGGTCTCGATCCCGGCCAGCACGGGCCAGGAGGCGGCGGGCGCAGGCACCACGGCCGGTCGGGTCAGCAGCCCGGGCAGCGCCTGGTCGGCGGCCAGCAGCTCGTCCCGCAGCTCGGCCAGCAGGGTGACGACACGGCCCACCGTGCCCGGCTGGAAGGTAAAGCCATGCACCACGCCCACGGGCACGTTGATCAGCACGCCCTCGGCCAGCGCATGCGCCGTGCCCTCGATCCGCGCCACGCCGCCGCCTCGCTCGATCGCGATCACCTGGTGCAGCCGCCCGTGGCGATGCGGCGCGAATTCCCAGTCGTGCAGGCGCGACCGTTTCTCGATCGTCTCCACGTGGATGACGTCGGGCATCTCTCCGGTCTCGCCGAACAGGTTGAAGCTGCGGATCGCCTGGCTGTCCATGTTCGAAAAGTACAAGCAGCCGCCTGCCCGGTCCATTCAAATCGCCGCGCGGAACGGCTTGAATGGCCGCCACGGGAAATCGGAGGAGACTTCCATGGAAACGCAAGTCTGCATCATCGGCGGCGGCCCCTCGGGCCTGATGCTCAGCCAGCTTCTGCACCTCAAGGGCATCGACACCATCGTTCTGGAACGCCAGACCCGCGACTACGTGCTCAGCCGCATCCGCGCCGGCGTGCTCGAGGCCGGCTTTGCCGAGCTGATGCGCGAGGCCCAGGTCGGCGACCGCATGGACCGCGAGGGCGAACTGCACGACGGGGTCTACATCTCGAGCGACAGCCACATGCACCGCATCGACATCAAGCGCCTGACCGGCAAGTCGGTGATGGTCTACGGCCAGACCGAGCTGACGCGCGACCTTTACGAAGGCCGTGACAAGATGGGCGGCAAGGTCATCCACGAGGTTCAGAACGTCGTGCTGCACGACCTCAAGACCGACAAGCCCCACGTCACATATGACCTGAAGGGCGAGTCGCATCGCATCGTGTGCGACTACGTGATCGGCGCCGACGGCTTCCACGGCGTGTCGCGCAAGTCGATCCCCGAGGACGTGCTGCGCGAATACGAAAAGGTCTATCCCTTCGGCTGGCTCGGCGTGCTGTCCGAGACCAGGCCGGTCAGCGAAGAGCTGATCTATGCCCGGGGCGCGCGCGGCTTTGCGCTGTGTTCCCTGCGCAGCCGGGTGTTGTCGCGCTACTACGTGCAGGTGCCGCTGACCGACAAGGTCGAAGAGTGGTCCGACGACGCCTTCTGGGCCGAACTCAAGGCCCGCCTGCCCGAAGAGGTCGCAGCCAGGCTTGAAACCGGCCCGACGATCGAGAAAAGCATCGCGCCGCTGCGCGGCTTCGTGGCCGAGCCGATGCGCTACGGCAACCTCTTCCTGTCCGGCGACGCCGCCCATATCGTCCCGCCCACCGGCGCCAAGGGGCTCAACACCGCCGCATCGGACATCTACTATCTCTACCACGCGCTGGTGGATCATTACCTCAGCGGCGATGACACCGGGATCGACACCTACTCGGAAAAGGCCCTGGCCCGCGCCTGGAAGACACAGCGGTTCTCGTGGTGGTTGACCTCGCTGCTGCACAGCTTTCCGGACACCAGCACCTACGACCAACGCCTGCAGCAGATCGAGCTGGACTACCTCTTCTCGTCCGAGGCGGCGCAGAAGAGCATGGCCGAGAACTACGTCGGCCTGCCGTTCTGATCGGCGCGCCAGGGCTCTGAGGGCGGTGTGGGGGTTTTGCACCCCCACGCCATTGTCTCTCGGACCAATGGCGCGACATTGGCGGCCCCCGCAGAGTTTACCGGCACAATGAAGAGCGGACACGAACGCAGGATCCGCCCCGCGCCGCCTCACCGGATTGGCTACCAGGTATATCGGTCGCGGGGCTTCACTGTGCACGCCGGGTCGCTCTCCAGCTTCCGGCGCATCCGGATGATGGCCAGACCAGGTCAATGTTTGGTGAACGGATCCGCCCTTCATTGTGCCCGAAAACTCCCGCCGGAGGCATCCGCACCCCGCCGCCCGTGACCGGCCCGGCAAAGGCGTCACATGGACGGCCCCGTCGCCAGGCGCTACTCCGGGCCAGCAAACCGGAGCCCGCCATGCAGACCCAGATCCCGTTGACACGCGACCTCGTCCTGATCGGGGGCGGCCATGCCCATGCGCTGGTGCTGCGGATGTGGGGGATGCGGCCCCTGCCCGGCGTGCGGCTGACCGTCATCAACCCCGGCCCCACCGCGCCCTATTCCGGCATGCTGCCGGGGCACGTGGCGGGGCATTACCCGCTGGACGCGCTCGAAATCGACCTGGTGCAGCTGGCCCGCTTTGCCGGCGCGCGGCTGATCCTTGGCGCGGCGGATGGCATCGACCCCGGGGCGCGGGTCGTGACCGTGGGCGACCGGCGGATCGGCTACGACATCGCCTCTGTCGACATCGGCATCCACTATGCCCTGCCCTCGATCCCCGGCTTTGCCGAACAGGGCATCGGCGCCAAGCCGCTGGATGGCTACGCGGCCCGCTGGCGCGATTTCCTCGAAACCGCCGCATCTGGCCGCGTGCCGCCGCAGGTCGCGGTGATCGGCGGCGGCGTGGCTGGGGTCGAGCTGGCACTGGCCATGGACCATGCGCTCAAGGCGCGCGGGCTGCGGCCCGAAGTCGCCGTGCTCGAGGCCGGGCCGGGCCTGTCGGGCATGTCGGACGCGGCCGAGCGCAAGGTGCGCGCCGCCCTCTCGGACGCCGGCGTGACCCTGCGGACCGGGGCCAGGATCACCGGCGTCACCGCGACCCATGTCGACCTGGACGAGGGAGCCCCCCTGCCCGCCCGCTTCACCCTCGGGGCCGCCGGGGCCGCGCCGCATGACTGGATCACGCGCAGTTCCCTGCCGCTGGAGAACGGGTTCATCCGCGTCGGCCCCGACCTGCGGGTCGAGGGGCGGAGCGATCTCTTCGCGGTCGGCGATTGCGCCCACATGACCCATGCGCCGCGCCCCAAGGCCGGGGTCTATGCGGTGCGCGCCGCGAAGGTGCTGGACCGCAACCTGCGCGCCGTCCTGACCGGGGGCGATCTGCGGCCCTACCGGCCGCAGAAAGGGTTCCTGAAACTGGTCTCGCTGGGCGGCAAGACCGCGCTGGCCGACAAGGCCGGGTTTGCG
>NZ_JAIMID010000036.1 GCF_019966535.1 Mesobacterium pallidum
CTTCGCCCCGATCTCCTGGATCGGACGCTTCACCGCCTCACGCGCAATCTCGATGTCAGACTTAATGCTCATGGTCTCTCCTCCAGACATGACGCCGGCCCGCGGCTGATGCGGGGGCCATTTCGGCCGCATGTATACAAACGCCCACAACCCGGCGGCGCTGCAATTCCGACCATCGGGACGGAAATTGCGGCGGCGACGGTGCCGTATGGAAACGCTTGTATCCGATCGGAAACAGGCGGGGCGGATCGGATCAGGCCCGCGCCTCGGCCAGGTAGTCCCAGGCGCGCTGGTCCGGCACATGCAGGCGCATGGTATCGCCGAGCCGCAGCTTGCCCGGCCGCTCGACCCAGGCGGTGACGCCGCGCAGCCCCTCGGCGGCGGGTTTGAAGCGGCGGCCGAGGTCGCGGTCATGCTGCGCGATGGTCTTGGCGGGCAGTTGGCAGGGGCGGTTCTCCATGTCCACCACAAGCGTCACGCCATCGGGCCCCTGCAGGCGGGACGAGGGCGGCAGATGTGTGAAATCCGGGATCCCGTCCAGCACGACCGAGGCGCCCAGCCAGGCCGGGTCGAGCCGATCAGTCTCCATCCGCTGGGCGATCAGCGCCAGTTCCTCGGCCGAGAGCAGGCTCAGCTGGCGCACGTTGGCGATCTCGGTATTGCGGGGGTGCTGCGACAGCACCCGGCTGCACGAGGGCCGGGTGCGGCCGGCGTGGACCTCGCCCGCCATCCCGCCGAACTCCAGCGCCATCTCATTGAGCGCCAAGGTCTCGATCTCGTCCGCGTCGCGATGCGGCACCCGGCCAAGCCAGGTGATCCGCGCCTCGAACCTCGTGGGTTTCAGTGCCGGCATTTCGGTCCCCTTGTATCAATGGGCGCATATGGCCGCGCCTTCGGGGCAAAGGCAATCCGGCGCCTGCGGGATGTGACGCATCTGAAATGCACCCGCTTGAGGCAGATCAAGGTGGATCACATGGCGCTCATGGAATGTATGCGCAGCAGAAGAAAGGACCGCTCCGTGTACCGCCTTGCCCTGCTCTTGCACATCTTCATCGGCGCGACGCTCGCCGGCACCGGCGTGATCGTCGCGCTGGTCATCGGCAAGGACACGCTGGCGCCGATCCTCGTCGCCGCGCTGCTCGGGTTTGTCCTGTCGATCCCGGCCAGCTTCCTCGTCGCCAAGCGGCTCAGCGACGGCTGACGGGCTGGCCCGACCGGCCTGGTTGTGGCACCCTCGCGCCAAACGTGTCGCGAGGGACTGATCATGTCGGATCATGTGGACATCAACCGGGACTACTGGGACGGGATCGCGCCCGACTGGGCGCAGGGGGGCGAACACGCCTGGGCACAGGAGGAGGCGCGTTGGGGCGTCTGGAACCTGCCCGAGGCCGAACTGGCGCTACTGCCTGCGGACATGACCGGTATGGACGCGGTCGAGCTGGGCTGCGGCACGGGCTACGTCTCGGCCTGGATGGCGCGGCGGGGGGCGCGGGTAACGGGGCTCGACGTGTCCGAGGTGCAGCTTGAGACCGCGCGGCGGATGAACGACCGCACCGGGGCCGGCATCACCTTTCTGACCGGCGACGCGGAACGCACGGGGCTGCCGGATGCGTCCTTCGACTTTGCCATCTCGGAATACGGCGCAGCGATCTGGTGCGACCCCGAGATCTGGCTGCGCGAGGCCTGGCGCCTGCTGCGCCCGGGCGGAGAGCTGGTGTTCCTGGGCACCCATCCCATGATGATCCTTTGCAGCCCGCTGACCGGCGCCCCGGCCGAGCGGGCGCTGCATCGCCCCCTGCGAGGCCTCAAGGGGGCCGACTGGACGAATGTGGAGATCGAGCCGGCGGGGGTGGAGTTCAACCTCAGCCATTCCGGCTGGCACAGGCTGTTCGCCGAGATCGGGTTCGGGGTCGTCCGCTATCTCGAGCTGTTCGGCCCCAAGGGCGGCACGCCGTTCAGCATCGACGTGGCGCCGGACTGGGGGCACGACTACCCGATCGAACAGGTCTGGCACCTGCGCAAGCCCGCCTGAGCGGCAACGAAAAAGGCGCACCCGGTGGGGTGCGCTTTTCCTGTTCCCGAAGCCGGCCGATCAGGCCGAAGGTTCCGGCTCCATCGGGCCCGTGGGCTTGGATTTCGGCTTGGTCTTGGGGATCGCCGTGACCGAGGGCGCATTGCCCGAAGGCGTGTCCTCGTCCTCGCCCTTGGCGGGTTGGGGCGGCTCGCCGCGCATCACGCGCGCGATTTCTTCGCCGGTCAGGGTCTCGTATTCCAGTAGACCCTGCGCCAGCCGTTCCCATTCCTCGTGCTTCTCGGTCAGGATGCGGTAGGCGGTGTCGTAGCCGTCGCGGATGAAGCGTTTCACCTCTTCCTCGATCAGCTCTTTCGTGTGGGCCGAGACCGAGAACCCGGCGGTGTTGCCCTGGTAGCCCTCGTGCGCCTCGGCGTAGTCGATGTCACCGACCTTTTCCGACATGCCCCAGCGCAGCACCATGGCGCGCGCGAGCGCCGATGCCTGCTGGATGTCGCCGGCGGGGCCGTTCGACACGTTCTCTTCGCCGTACTTGATGATCTCGGCAGCCTTGCCGGCCATGGTCATCGCGATCTTCTGTTCGCATTCCGCCTTGTGCCAGTTCAGGCGGTCGATCTCGGGCAGCGAAACCACCATGCCCAGCGCGCCGCCGCGCGGGATGATCGTGGCTTTATAGACCGGGTCGCATTGCGGCAGCGACAGGCCCACCACGGCGTGACCGGCCTCGTGGTAGGCGGTCTTTTCCTTCTGCTCGGGCGTCAGCACCATGGAGCGCCTCTCGGCCCCCATCATGACCTTGTCCTTCGCGTTCTCGAAATCTTCCATCGTCACGAAGCGGCGTCCGACGCGGGCGGCCATCAGCGCGGCCTCGTTCACGAGGTTGGCCAGATCGGCGCCCGAAAAGCCCGGCGTGCCGCGCGCGATGATGCGCAGGTCGACATCCGGCCCCAGCGGGGTCTTGCGGGCATGGACGCCCAGGATCTTCTCGCGGCCCTTGATGTCGGGGTTGCCGACGGTGACCTGACGGTCGAACCGGCCGGGGCGCAGCAGCGCCGGGTCCAGCACGTCTTTCCGGTTGGTCGCGGCGATGATGATGACGCCCTCGTTGGCCTCGAAGCCGTCCATCTCGACCAGAAGCTGGTTCAGCGTCTGTTCGCGTTCGTCGTTGCCCCCGCCGTAGCCCGCGCCTCGGTGCCGGCCCACGGCGTCGATCTCGTCGATGAAGACGATGCAGGGTGCGTTCTTCTTGGCCTGTTCGAACATGTCGCGGACACGGCTCGCGCCGACACCCACGAACATCTCGACGAAGTCCGACCCCGAGATGGTGAAGAAAGGCACGCCCGCCTCGCCCGCGATCGCACGCGCCAGCAGCGTCTTACCGGTGCCCGGAGGGCCCACGAGCAGCGCGCCCTTGGGGATCTTGCCGCCAAGACGGCTGAATTTCTGCGGGTTGCGCAGGAATTCGACGATCTCTTCCAGCTCTTCCTTGGCCTCGTCGATGCCGGCCACGTCATCAAAGGTCACGCGGCCATGCTTTTCGGTCAGCATCTTGGCCTTGGACTTGCCAAAGCCCATGGCGCCGCCACGCCCGCCGCCCTGCATCCGGTTCATGAAGTAGATCCAGACGCCGATCAGCAGCAGGATCGGAACGAGGCTCAGCAAAAAGCCCTGAAAGCCGCTTTGTTCCTGCTTTTCGGCCCGGACCGAGACGCCGTTGTTGATCAGCAGGTCGGTGACTTCGGCGTCCGAGGGCTTGATCGTGTACCAGTCGGTGCCGTCCCCGGTGCGAAAGCGAATCTGTTCCCCATCGACGGTGACGTCGTTGATCCGGTCGCTTTCGACCGCGCCGACGAACTCCGAATAGCTCATCTCGCGGCTCTGCATCGTCGGATTGTTCCCGTTGAACATCGTGAAGAGCGCGAAGATCAGCAGGAACAGGACAAGCCAGAAGGCCAGATTGCGTGCGTTGCCCAAGGTGGATCTCCCATTACGGTGCTGCCGCGAGCGGAGCGGCAGTGTTCTGCCTAAAATAGGGATGTATGGCGCGGGTTCAATGCGTATCGAGGTGTTCGCGATAATCCGCGACAATCAGCCGGGCCTCGCTGCCGTTTGTCTGGCCGGCCAGGGGGGCCGCAACCAGCCAGTCGCCGCGCCACAGGCCCGGTGTCGGCAACAGCACCCGGCGCGGCACGCCGAGGTCCCGCCAGCCGGCCAGTTGTTTCAGCCCCTCGGGGCCCAGCGCGCGCACCTCGCATCCCTCCGGGCCGCCGGTGACGATCCAGCGGCCATCCCACGGCTCGCCCTTCTGCGCCGGGGGCGCCCGGCGCGCGGCCTCGTATTCACGCGCGAACCAGACGCGGCTCTGCGCCTGCCAGGCGATGACACCGCCCAGGGTCCGGGGGCGCGCCATGTCACCGCCCAGGCCCAGGCCCATCTCGAACGGGGGCAGTGCCGTGGCGCGGGGCGGCTTGCCGCCGATCCAGGTGATCACGGCGGTCAACATCCGGCGCTGCACCTCGACCTGGTGAAACCGGAACTCGCGCAGTGTCATCGACAGGGCGCCCCGGTCGATCTGCCCCTGCCCGTCCAGCTCGGCCCTGGTGGCACAGCGGAGAAAGGCGTTTTCCATGTGAAGGTTGTGGGCCACGGCCGACAGCACCTCTGCGTCGATGCCCAGCGGCGCCAGCGCGGCCAGCACCTGCCGCGCCTTGACTCGGTCATAGCGCGAATCGTCGTTCGACGGATCGTCCACGTAGGGAATGCCCTTGCGCGCGAGGAACCCGCGCAGCTCGGCCCGCGTCACCTGCAGCAGAGGGCGGACAAAGGTCATGCCCTCGCGCTCCACGCGCTGCATCATGCCGCGCAGCCCATCGCTGCCCGACTGCCGGGCAAGCCGCATCAGGAAGGTTTCGGCTTGGTCGTCCTTGGTATGGCCCAGGCAGACCGCGTCCAGCCCCCGCGCCCGCGCCCAACCGGCGATCAGGCCGTAGCGCCCCTCGCGCGCGGCGTTTTGAAGGTTGCCCTGCCCGTCCCAGGACCAGTGCAGCGTCTCGTGCGGGATGCGGCGGGTTTCGCAGAATTCGGCGACCATGGCCGCCTCCTGCACCGCCTCCTCGCGCAGGCCATGGTCGACCGTCACCGCCTCGATCCGCACGCGGGCGCCAAAGGCCCAGTGCTGCATGAGGTCGAGCAGCGCCATGCTGTCGCCTCCGCCCGAGACGGCGACGCCGATGGCCTTGACCTTGCCCGAGACAAAGGGCCAGCGCACCAGGTGATACAGCATGGCATCCAGCGCGGCATCGTCGGCCGCGTCCGGGTCTTCGGTCACGGGCAGGACAGCGTCTGCCGCGCCGATTGCGCCTGTGCGACCTCTTCGGAGCCGGGATAGCGCACCTCGACCTGGCCGAACATCTGGCAAGCGGCCTCGCGCTGGCCCAGCGCGTCCAGGGCGCGCCCCAGCTTGTAAAGCGCGGTCGAGGCGACATCCGAGCCCGGGTTGCCGGAATAGCTGTCCAGATAGGCCTGTGCGGCCGCCTTCATCTCTCCGGCGCCTTCCAGCGCCTCGCCACGTCGCAGCTGCGCCTCGGCCTCTAGCGGAGAGCCGGGGTAGGTCTGGACATAGGCCGCAAACTGGTCCGCGGCGCCGCGAAAGTCACCGGAGGCGAGCGCCTCCGACGCCCGCCGGTAGTCTGCCTCTTCGCCCACGGCCATCTGCACGCCGTCGCCACCGTTGTCCACGGGCTGGGCGGCCGCCGGCGCCGGGCCGGGCTGCACGCCGCCCAGGGTCGTCGTCTCGCCCAGCTTGGACAGGTCGCCGCCTTCCAGCTCGACCAGGCGGAATTCCAGGTCGCCGATCCGGTTGGTGCCGTCGGTGACCACTTGGTTGATGCGGTATTCCAGCTCTTCGGTCTTGCCGGTCAGGCGCGACAGCTCGGCCTCGATCGCGTTGACGCGGTCGAGCATGGAGCCGGTGCCCGCCCCGGTCGAGGCGCCCCCGGTGGTCGACAGCTCGCGTTTGAGCTGCTGGATCTCGACGTAGAGTACGCTGAGGTCCTGGCGAACATCGGCGAGAGTCTGGGTGCGGTCCTGCGCCAGGGCCGGAAGGGCCAGGGCGCAGGCAAGGACGATGGAAGCGATCAGGCGCAAGGGGGCCTCCCTCCGGTTGGATCGGGTCAGCTGGTCAGGCCGCCGGCGGCGATCACGGTCACGGCGCGGCGGTTCTTGGAATAGCACGCCTCGTCCGAGCAGATCTCGATCGGGCGTTCCTTGCCGTAGCTGACGAATTTCAGGCGGTTGGCGGCGACGCCGCGCGACACGAGGTATTCGTGCACCGCGTTGGCCCGGCGGGCGCCAAGCGCGAGGTTGTATTCCCGCGTGCCCTGCTCGTCCGCGTGGCCTTCGATGATGGCGGTGTAGTCACTGTTGGTCATCAGCCATTGCGCCTGCCCGTCCAGCGTCGCCTGGGCCGAGGCCGAAAGCGACGACTGGTCGACGGCAAAGAGCACGCGGTCGCCGATGGCCTGCTGGAAATAGGCGGGCGAGCGGGGGTCGGATGCAGTGCCGGCGCCCGCGCCGGCCGTGCCGGCGCCGTTCGCGCCGCCCGCGTTCAGGTCGACGTCGTTGCCGGCGCCAAAGCGTCCGTTCTGCGAACAGGCCGCCAGCCCGAGCGCGGCAGTCAGGAATACGGCGCGAGTGAAGAGTTTCATGATGGGCCTCGGTGCTCGATTTATGTCGTTGCGAAGTTTGTCGTTAAGACGTGTTTACCATAGCTTCGGCCCGGTGGGAATCACCCCCGTGGCCCCTGCCGTCACGGGCCCGCCTATCACCGAGCGCGCCGCCGTGGCAGGGGAATTGACGTTGCACACGCGGCTGTGCGCGGCATGGGCCGAAAGATGCCGATGCGGCCGTTGCATCCGGCCGCCCGCGCCCCTAGCGTGCCCCGAAAGTCAGCATGGATGACCTTTTCATGGCGCGAAGTGCAAACCTCAGCTCCTTTCGCAAGGGCGCGATGGCCGGGCTCGCTTTCGGGCTGATCGTCTCGCCCTTCGGCGTGGTTTTCGGCGTGCTGGCGACCGAGGCAGGGCTGGACGTGACTCAGGTGCTGTCCTTTTCGCTGGCCGTGATCGCCGGGGCGGCGCAGCTGACCGCGATCCAGCTGATGGTCGAAGAGGCGCCGACCATCATCATCCTCGCATCGGCGCTGGCGGTGAACCTGCGGCTGGCGATGTATTCGGCCACGCTGGTGCAGCACCTGGGTGACGCGCCGCTGTGGCACCGGGTGTTTTGCAGCTACCTGCTGACCGACCAGAGCTTTGCCATGAGCCTCGACCGCTACGAGCGGCACCCGGAGCTGACGATGGGCGAAAAGCTGGCCTTCTACTACGGCGTGGCGGTGCCGACAGCGATGATCTGGTACGTCAGTTCGCTGGCGGGCGGCCTGATCGGCTCTTCGCTGCCCTCAGGCTACGGGCTGGATTTCGCGATCCCGATCACGTTTCTGGCTCTGGTGACGCCCATGGTCCGGACGCTGAACCACCTCGCCGCGGCCGGCGCGGCCATCGTCGTGGCACTGCTGCTGGCGGGGCTGCCCTACAACCTGGGCCTGCTGGTCGCCGGCCTCGTCGGCATGATGACCGGGGCACAGGTCGAGAAGATGCGCAGCGGAGACACGGCATGACCGGCGATGCACAGATCTGGACGGTGATCGTCGGGCTGGCGACGGCCAGCTTCCTGCTGCGCTTCATCTTCCTCGGCATGGTGGGCAGCCGCGCGCTGCCGCGCTGGCTGATGCGCCATCTGCGCTACACGGGCGTATCGATCATCCCGGCGCTGGTCGCGCCAGCAGTGCTTTGGCCCGCCGCGACCGAGGGGCAGACCGATCCGCTGCGGCTGGCCGCCGCTTTCGCCACCGTCGCGGCCGGGTTCGTGTTCAAGCAGTTCTTTGCCGCCATCGCCGTGGGCGCGGCGGTCATGGCGCTGGGTCTGACCCTGGGTCCGTAAGCCTCAGCGGCCCTGGCTGGCCTTGTACTCGGCCGGGTTCCAGGCGCGCAGCGCGGTTTCCTTGTCGTCGCTGTCGTATTCGTGCAGCACCTGCTCGGACACGCCCGCGATCTTGCGGAATTCCTGCGACAGCTTGACCGGCGAGAACGTCACCGGGATCGACTGGAACCCCGGCAGGTCCTGCAGGATCGACGAGGTGGAATTGGCGCAATAGGCCGGCGCGATCGGTCCCGCCGCCATCGCCTTGCGCAGCGCCAGTTCGGCCACCTCGGGCGAGACCTCGATCTCCTGGATGATGACATGCCAGGTCTCGCGCGCGTGGTAGCGGGTATAGAGATCCTCGATCATCGGGTTGACGCCGAAGATGACGTCGTTCCGCTCGGGGATCTCGGGATGCGACAGCGAACCCGCGGGATCGAAGATCACGCGCTGGCTGCCGTTGATCATCAGAGAGCTGTGCCCGCCGTTCCCCGTGTCGTTGTTGATCATCGTGAACAACGTCAACTTGGCCGGGCCGGGGTCGCGGTAGCGCACCCGTTCCACGGCCTCGTCCGGGGCCCAGACGGCCTCGCCCGCGCAACTGGCCAGGGTCAGGGACAGCGCGATGGCCGTCAGAAGCGGGCGCAGCATGGCATGGCTCCTGCTCGGAGAGGTCGGGACAGGTGGCGTGAAACCGCGACGGGTGCTCAGGCGCCCAGCAGGGCCAGGACGATCACCGCCACGAGGATCGCGATGACCGTACGGATGGTGAACTTGACGAAACCGTCAAAGGTGGCTTCCTGAACCGAAGTGTCCATCTCGCCGTGCTTGTGCTCTGCCATGGGTCTGTCCTTGGGAATTAGCGTTCGCGTCGAACGGGGTGTTAGCCGATTTGCCGGGGCCTGTCACGGGGCTAAGCGCCGCAGGAGCGGCTCAGGCGTCGCCCTTGCCCCCGCCTGCCAGATCGGCCGCCAGCCGAAAACCGATGCGCCGCGGGGCCGGTTCGCCCGAGGGGCGCGGCAGGGCGCGCAGGATCACCGCCAGCTGCGTCACATGCTGGATCAGCTGTGTCCTGGCGCCGCTTTCGTCGACACCGTAGAAGGTCACGATGTCCGGGTCGAAATAGCCCATCCCCTCGATCCGCAGCACGCCCGCGTCGCCCCCGGCAAAGCCCATGGCGACCTCGTGTTCGTTGTCGAGCTGCTTTTCGAAGTTGCGGATGTAGAGGATCAGCCGCTCGTAGGCCCAGCGCGCCGGGCTCTTGTCCGCGTCGATCTCGACCTCGAGCTCCTGCGCCTCGTCCGCCGCCGCGGCGGCGGGATCGGCATGGACCTCGTGGCGGGTCGGAACCTTGGCCGGCGGCTTGGCCGCTGCGGGCTCAGTCGATCCTTTGGTAGACATGGGCGCCGTCCTCTCTCAGCGCGCGCGACACGCGGCCCGTCTGGTAGAGGTGACTCAGGTGGGCGATGGATTCAACCAGGGCCAGCCCGTATTCCGATTCACCGATGCTGCGCTTGAACAGCGGCGGAAAGCATTCGGCCGCGGATTTGGGCGTGTCGAGAAAACCGGCCAGGCGTTTCAGCGCGCCGTGATGGTTGTCGATCAGCTGGCGCATGCGGAACGGCAGGCCTGTGAACGGCAGCTTGTGCCCGCCCAGCACCAGGTGATCGGGCCGGGCCAGCGGCTCCAGCCGCTCACAGCTTTCCAGCCATTCGCCGACCGGGTCCGCCTCGGGCTCGGTCGCGTAGACGCCGATGTTCGAGCTGATGGTCGACAGGATCTGGTCGCCCGACATCACGAGGGTGTCATCGCGGCTCCAGAACGTGGCGTGGCTGGGGGCATGGCCATTGCCGAGGTGCACGTCCCAGTCGCGCCCGCCGATGCGAATCACGTCGCCCTGCCGGATGCGGCGGAAGCCCAGCGGCATTTCATGGCAGATGTCCGAAAAGTTGAGCGGCCGCTCGGCCGCGCGCCGCTCGAAGATGTCGGGCTCCATCCCGGCGCGTTTCCAGAACTCCAGTGTCTCGCGCACCGGCACGGCCTGGGTGTCGAGCGTCAGCATCCGCGCCATCAGCCAGGCGGTGCGGGTCATCCACAGCTCGGCCCCGTGTTCGCGCTGGAACCAGCCGGCAAGGCCCACATGGTCGGGGTGGTGATGGGTCACGATCAGCCGGGTGACCGGCTTGCCGCCCAGGGGGCCGGCCATCAGCTCGCCCCAAAGCGCGCGGGTGCGCGCGGAATCAAAACCCGTGTCGATCACGGTCCAGCTGTCGCCTTCGTCCAGCGCGTAGACGTTGACGTGGTCAAGCTTCATCGGCAACGGCAGGCGCATCCAGAGCACGCCCGGCGCGACCTCTGTCGCCTCGCCCTGCGCCGGCGGTTCGTCCCAGGGATACCGGATGCCGCCGACGGCCATGTTCATGCCACCAGGTCCTCTGCGCCGATGGCGTAAAGATCCGCGGCCCCCTCGCGGGCATGGGCCAGCAGGCCCAGATGCTCGGGCAGCAGGCGTTTCACGTAGAATGTGGCAAGGCGCGTGCGTGCGCCCGCGCCGCCCTCGGCCATGGCGGCGCGCAGGTGGAAATGCGCGCCCAGCACGCGGGCAAAGGCCGACTGGTAGGGCACTGCGCCGGCGAAACGGTCGTTCAACTCGCCCTGCTCGACCAGCCACTCGGTCGTCTCGCGCAGGGTCTCGACCGCGTTGAAGACCGGCTCGGCCAGTGCGGGCAGCGTGCCCTTGGCGGCCTCGGCCCCCGCGACGATCTCGTCCATGAGGGCAAAGGCGGCCTCGCCCCCGTCCATCATCTTGCGCGCGACGAGGTCCATGGCCTGGATGCCGTTGGTGCCCTCGTAGATCGCGGTGACGCGGACGTCGCGGCTGTATTGCGCGGCGCCGGTTTCCTCGATGAAGCCCATGCCGCCATGCACCTGCACGCCCAGCTGCGACACGGCGATGCCGGTGTCGGTGCCGAAACTCTTGGCGATGGGGGTCAGCAGGGCGGCGCGGGCCTGCCACTCGGGCTCTCCGGTGGCGTTGCCCATGTCGAGCGCCACGGCGCAGGCCAGCGCGATGGCGCGGGCGGCGAAGGTGTCGGCCTTCATCGTCGCCAGCATGCGGCGCACGTCGGCATGGTCGATGATCGTGCCGGTGCCGTCGCCCACGGGCGTGCGGCCCTGGCGGCGCTCCTGCGCATAGGCCAGGGCGTGCTGGTAGGCGCCCTCGGCGGCCGAGAGGCCCTGGATGCCGACGCCGAGCCGGGCGTTGTTCATCATGGTGAACATGGTGCGCATGCCGTCATGCGGCGCGCCCACCAGCCAACCGGTGGCGCCGTCGTATTGCATCACGCAGGTCGGCGAGCCATGCAGCCCCATCTTGTGCTCGAGGCTGACCACGCGCAGGCTGTTGCGCTCGCCCGGGTTGCCGTCGGCGTCGGGGATGAACTTGGGCACCATGAAAAGGCTGATGCCCTTGGTCCCCGGCTTGCCATCGGGCAGGCGTGCCAGCACCAGGTGGCAGATGTTTTCCTGGAAATCGTTGTCACCCCAGGAGATGTAGATCTTCTGCCCCGACACCGCGTAGGTGCCATCCCCGTTCGGCACCGCCTTCGAGCTGAGCGCGCCCACGTCCGAGCCCGCTTGCGGCTCGGTCAGGTTCATGGTGCCGGCCCATTCGCCGGAAATCAGCTTGGGCAGGTAAAGCGCCTTTATCTCGTCGCTGGCATGGTGTTCCAGCGCCTCGATCTGGCCCTGGGTCAGCAGCGGGTTCAATTGCAGCGCCATGCAGGCGCTGCCCATCATCTCGTTCACGGCCGAGGTCACGGCCAGCGGCAGGCCCATGCCGCCGAAGTCCTCGGGCGCCGAGGTCGCAACCCAGCCACCTTCGGCCATGGCCGCATAGGCTTCGGCAAAGCCCTTCGAGGTGCGCACCACGCCGTTCTCAAGCCGCGCGGGGTCGAGGTCGCCGTTGCGGTTGACGGGGTAGAGCACCTCTTCGGCCAGCTTCCCGGCCTCGGTCAGGATCGCTTGCGTCACGTCCGGCGTCGCCTCGGCAAAGCGGTCGGTGGCGGTCACCTGTGCCAGATCGACCACGTGGTCGAGCACGAACTGGATATCGGCGACGGGGGCGCGATAGGGCATGGAAACCTCCTCCTCTTGAACGGTGCCGGGCGGGCGGGGCTTGTCGCGTCCCCGCGCCGGGTGTACGCAAATTCTTCCTGTTTGATATAGGATGGGAAAATCGAGGCCAATGAAAACGCGGCGTAAGTGACCATGTCGGACCGGCGGATCATCGAAACCCTGCGGCTTGCCGCAGACCCGGCCGGGATCGACGCGGCGGCGCAGCTGCTGCGTGCCGGCGGTCTGGTCGCGCTGCCGACCGAGACGGTCTATGGCCTCTGCGCTGACGCGCGCGACGACCGGGCCGTGGCGCGGATCTTCCAGGCGAAGGGGCGGCCGCATTTCAACCCGCTGATCGTGCATGTGCCGGGGCCGGCCGAGGCCGCGCGCTACGTCGCATGGTCCGATGACGCCGACCGGCTTGCGTCTGCCTTCTGGCCCGGGCCGCTGACGCTGGTGCTGCCCCTGCGGGACGGCCACGGCTTGTCGCCGCTGGTGACGGCGGGGCTGGACACGCTGGCCGTGCGCGCCCCCGCCCATCCGCTGATGCGCGACGTGCTGCGGGCCTTCGGCGGGCCGCTGGCGGGGCCGTCGGCCAACCCCTCGGGCCGGATCAGCCCGACCACGGCGGATCACGTCATGGCGGGGCTTGCCAGCCGGATCGAGGCGGTTCTGGACGGCGGCGCCTGCGGCGTGGGGGTGGAAAGCACCATCGTCGGGCTTTTCGATACCCCCACCCTGCTGCGCCCCGGCGGGCTGCCGCGCGAGGCGATCGAGGCCTGCCTGGGCGCCCCCCTCGCCGACCCTGCAGACGGCGGGCCGCTGACGGCGCCAGGCCAGATGACATCGCATTACGCCCCCGGCGCCGCCGTGCGCCTGAACGCGACCGAGTGGCAGGAGGGTGAGCTGCGGCTGGGTTTCGGCGCCGTGGACAGCGACCTGAACCTGTCGCCCTCGGGCGACCTGGTCGAAGCGGCGGCGAACCTGTTCGGCCACCTGCACCGGCTGGACGCGATGGAGGGCGAGCGCATCGCCGTCTCGCCCATCCCCGACACCGGGCTGGGCCAGGCGATCAACGACCGGCTGCGCCGCGCGGCCGCGCCGCGCTAGTTGAGCGGCGCCGAGACCCGGATCTGCACCGTCTCGATGCCGGGGTTCTCCTCGTTGAAGAGGCCGGTGTTCGAGCGGTGGTCATAGCTGAGGCCAAATCGCCAGCCCGACGGGTTCTCGTAGCCGAACTCGATGCCCGACCGGAATTCCACCGGCCCGCCCAGGTCAAAGCCACCGTTGTGGAAATAGAGACCGGGCATGGTGTGCAACTGGGCAAAGAACCGGCTGTCTTCTGGCATCAGGTCATAGGTCGACCCGAAGCCGACCCAGACCTCGTCATTCTCGCCCAGCGACAGGCCGCCGACCATGCCGAAGGGGCCGAGGTTCTTGCCCGTCTCGTAGCGCAGGTAAAGCTCGGCCGCGGGGCGCGCCTGCCGTTCGATCACCTCGCCGGCGGAAAACGACAACCGGCGCTGGCCGTCGGACGGGGCAAGGCAGTCTCCGGCCTGGAAACAGCCGCTTTGACCCATGTCGATCAGGCCGGCAAGCAGCAGGGCTACGGCAAAGGTTCCATCGGCCATGGTCGGTCTCCGTCGGTCTGTCCCGCCGTTCTAGCCAGCGCCTTCCGGCGGGGCAAGCGGCCGCCGGGCCGGCCGGGCGATGCGCACATGGCAGGCGTGCAGACGGGGCACAGTCGGCAGCCACGACCGCCACGGCCGGGAAATGCTTGGGCCGTATCCGGTTAATCGTTTCAGTTCCGTCAACAATTTCGGCAAAACCTTGTCTTATGCCCTGCGGCACGGACATAATGCCGCCCAAGTCCCCTTGTAGGACGGCCTTAACCGTCTTTGAGTAAACCCCGGATGTGCGAGACCCGCACCGGAGCCGTGCGAATGTTGGAATTCGAGAACGTGAGCAAGTCCTTCTGGACCGGCACGCAGCGCAAGGTCATCCTCGACCAGGCGTCGTTCACGGTTAACCTGGGGGAATCGCTCGGCATCCTCGCCCCCAACGGCACGGGCAAGACGACGCTGATCAAGATGATGGCGGGCCTCGAGAAACCCGACGAGGGCGAGATCCGGCGCGGCTGCAAGATCTCATTCCCACTGGGGTTCATGGGCGGAGTGCTGCCCAAGCTCTCGGCCAAGGAAAACAGCCGCTACATCGCGCGGCTCTACGGGCTCGACCCCGATTACGTCGAGGCGTTCTGCCGCTGGCTCTGCGGGCTCGAGGAATATTTCGACCAGCCCCTCGGAACCTACAGCCAGGGCATGAAATCGCGGTTCAGCTTTGCGCTCATGCTGGCGCTGGATTTCGACATGTACCTGATCGACGAAGGCATGCCGTCCTCGACCGACGTTCATTTCAACCGCAAGGCCGGGGAAATCCTGCAGGAACGGCTGCGCACGACCACCATTGTGATCGTGTCGCACCAGGCCAACGTTCTCGAGAAATTCGCGCGCAGGGCGGCCGTGCTCCATTCGGGGCGGCTGACCATGTTCGACAGCCTGGAAGAGGCGAAAGAGCTCTATGACTACGAAACCCAAGGCTAGGAAATTCCGGATCAAGCGCAGCACCCCGCCCGAGGGATCCTCGGCCGCGGCGGCGGCGCAATCCATGACGCCGAAACCTGCCGTGCCGCAGGATGGAACGCCGCGTCCGGCACAGCCCGCACCGCGCCCCGTGTCGCCAGAGCCCGCGCCCAAGCCGGGCGAGGCGCCGAAGCCGTCCAAGAGCTTTACCTCGCCCGCCATGGCCTTTGGCGGCGGCGGCACGCCCATCGGATCGCTGCAATACGGCCAGGTCGCCAGCGCCGACGAGGCCCGCGCCGACAAGAGCATCGACGCCATCCGCCAGGAAGGGCTGACCGGCCGCCAGCTGCGCATGGCCCGCCGGGTGGCGCAGAAGCACGGGTTGCCCGCGACCAGCGATTTCGACGCCGTGCGCCTGCTGCGCGAAAAGGGAATCGACCCGTTCCAGCGCGCCACCACGCTTGAACTGGTGGTCGGGCGGAGCGAGGCCGAGGGCGGCGGCAAGGAACCCCCGTCTTCGGGCAACCAGCTGGTGAAACCGGCCGAGGAACCGGCCCGCCTGCCCCAGACCGTGCCGCAGGGCGGCAACAAGAACCTGCCCTCGACCGAGCAGGTGTCGCCCGCCGAACGGCGCGCCCGCGACATCATGCAGATCCAGCAGGACATCGCCCAGCGCCGCCGCCGCAAGATGGTTCTGCTGATGACGCGGCTGGCCTTCTTCGTCGGGCTGCCGACCATTCTGGCCGGATGGTATTTCTACGTCATGGCGACGCCGATGTACGCCACCAATTCCGAGTTCCTGATCATCAAGAACGAAAGCGCGGGCTCGGCCATGTCGGGCCTGTTCTCGGGCACGCAATTCGCCACGAACCAGGACGCGATCGCGGTGCAAAGCTACCTTGAATCCAAGGATGCCATGCTGCGGCTCGACCAGGACGTCGGCTTCAAGAGCCATTTCACCCAGGACTTCATCGACCCGATCCAGCGCCTGGCCGAGGACCCGACCAACGAACAGGCCTACAAGCTGTACAAGCGCAACATCACCATCGGCTACGACCCGACCGAGGGCGTCGTCAAGATGGAGGTGACCGCCGCCGACCCCGTCGTCGCGGCCGAGTTCTCCCGCGCGCTGATCACCTATGCCGAGGAGCGGGTGGACAACCTGTCCTTCCGCATGCGCGAGAACGCGGTGCAGGATGCGCAGGACCAGCTGGACCTTGCGCAATCGCAGCGCCGCGATGCGCAGGAGACGCTGGTGCGGCTGCAACAAGAGGGGTCCATCCTCGACCCCGAGGGACGCATCGCCGCCCTGCGCAGCCAGATCAACAACGTCGAGGTGCAGCTCCAGGAAAAGCAGCTGACCCTGCAGGCGCTGCTCGACAACGCGCGGCCCAGTTCGGCCCGGGTCGACGGGGCGCGCGGCGACATCCGCCGGCTCGAGGCGCTGCTGGCCCAGCTGAATTCCGAGATGACCAGCGCCAATTCGGGTGAGAATTCGCTGGCGCAGCTGGCCGCCAACATCGCCATGGCCGAATCCGACCTGGCGAACGCGGACCTGATGCTGCAATCGGCGCTGGACCAGTTGCAGGGCGCGCGTCGCGAGGCGAATGCCCAGTCGCGTTACCTGACCACCAGCGTGCAGCCGGTGGCCAGCGAGGACCCGTCCTATCCGCGCAAGTTCGAAAACACGCTCTTGGCCTTCCTGATCTTTTCGGGCATCTACCTGATGATTTCGCTGACGGCCTCGATCCTGCGCGAACAGGTCGCCTCCTGAGCCACCCCGCGCGCGCCCGCCGCGCGCGGCCCGACGGGACACAGACCATGAAGACCATCGACATAGGCGGGCTGCAAGTCGGCAACGACCAGCCCCTGACCGTGATTGCCGGCCCCTGCCAGCTGGAAAGCCTCGACCACGCGCTGATGATCGCCAAGGCGATGAAGACCGCCTGCGCCGCGGCCGGTGCGCAATACGTGTTCAAGGCCAGCTACGACAAGGCCAACCGCACCTCGCTCTCGGGCAAGCGCGGCCTTGGCATGGACGAAGGCCTGCGCGTGCTGGGCGAGGTCAAGGCGCAGCTTGGCGTGCCGGTGCTGACCGACATCCACTCCGAGGCGCAATGCGCCCCCGTGGCCGAGGTCTGCGACATCCTGCAAATCCCCGCGTTCCTGTGCCGCCAGACCGATCTGCTGGTCGCCGCCGGTGAGACGGGCGCGGTGATCAACGTCAAGAAGGGGCAGTTTCTCGCGCCCTGGGACATGCCCAACGTGGTGTCCAAGATCGAGAGCACGGGCAACACCCGCATCCTGCTGACCGAACGCGGCACATCATTCGGCTACAACACGCTGGTCGCCGACATGCGCTCGCTGCCGCAGATGGCCGCGACGGGCTACCCGGTGGTGATGGACGCGACCCATTCGGTGCAACAACCCGGCGGCCAGGGCGGCAGCTCGGGCGGGCAGCGTGAATTCGCGCCCGTGATGGCCCGCGCCGCCGTTTCGCTGGGCGTGGCGGCGGTCTTCATCGAAACGCACGAGGCGCCCGACACGGCCCCCTCGGACGGGCCGAACATGATCCCGCTGGACCAGATGCCGGATCTCGTCGCCACGCTGATGCAGTTCGACGCGCTGGCCAAGGCCAACCCGATCCGGCTCTGAGGCTCGGGCCGCCCCAGCCTCGGCGGCCCCCTTCCATTTCTCCCCAGATACTTGGCGGGCCGTCGGCGTCTCGCCATCGGTCCGAGCACCCGTGACGACGGGCAACGCCGCGATTGTCCACCCACCCCGAATGCAAGAAGGCCCGACCAGCCGGCCGGGCCCCCGCATTCCGCTCTCGCAAGAAGATCTTTCTCACGAAAAGATCTTCGACCCCCCTCGCCCGGCATGTCACGCGCGGGCCGGCAAGATTATTCGTCAGAATAATCTTGCCGCTCAGGGCTGTTCGTCCTCGTCGTCGTCCGACCCGCCGGGCAGGTTGAAGAAGCTGTCGGCGTTCGAGAAATCCTTGCGCGCATCCTCTTCCTCGTCCTCGTCGTCATCGCGCAGCGAGAAGGTCTCGAGACCCTCGATCGCAGTCGGGATTTTCGGCTCGGTCGGCATGTCCAGCGACTGCTCGGTCGACACCAGGCGGCGGCGCTCGTCGTCGGTCATCACCGCACCCTCGGCGGCGCGCTTGGCGGCCGCCTTCTGCACGGCGGCGTCCAGTTCGGACTGCTTGCACAACCCCAGCGCCACCGGGTCGATCGGCTGGATGTTGGCGATGTTCCAGTGGGTCCGCTCGCGGATCGCCTGGATCGTCGGCTTGGTCGTGCCCACCAGCTTGGAGATCTGGCCATCGCTCAGCTCGGGGTGGAACTTGACCAGCCACAGGATCGACGCCGGGCGGTCCTGGCGTTTCGACAGCGGCGTGTAGCGCGGGCCCCGGCGCTTGTCTTCGTCATGGGCGGCCGGGTTGAACTTGAGCCGCAGCCTGTGGCCCGGGTTCTTCTCGGCCACGTCGATCTCTTCCTGGGTCAGCTGGTTGTTGGCGACCGGATCGAAGCCGCGCACGCCGGCGGCCACGTCGCCATCGGCGATGCCCTGGATCTCGAGCTCGTGCATGTCGGTGAATTCGGCGATCTGCCGGAAGCTCAGCGTCGTGTTGTCCACCAGCCAGACAGCGGTCGCCTTGGGGTGCAGCAGTTTGGCCATCGTGTCTCTCCTTGACCTAGGTACATCTTCCCCGTTGCCCGGAAGGGCGGTTCCGGCCGGCGGCCTGGAACAAGTTTCCGATTTCGGGGGAACTTGGCGCGCTGTATAGTGGCAAAGGCCGAACAAGGGAAGTCCCAATGCGTGCACTGCTGATCCTCGCCCTGTTGCTGACCGCCGCCATGGCCCGCGCCGACGGCGAGAAAACCGGAGAGTTCGACTACTGGGTCGCCGCGCTCAGCTGGTCGCCGAACTGGTGCGCGAGCGATCCGGGGCGCGCTGACTCGCCGCAATGTGCGGCGGATGCCGATTACGGCTGGATCCTGCACGGGCTCTGGCCGCAGTACCATCGCGGCTGGCCGGCCTATTGCCCCACAGTTGAACGCGCGCCCTCGCGGGCCATGACCGCCGCCATGGCCGACATCATGGGCACCTCGGGCCTGGCCTGGCACCAGTGGAAGAAACACGGCGTCTGCTCGGGCCTCTCGGCCGGCGATTACTATGCGCTGTCGCGCGAGGTCTACGGGCGCATCAACCGCCCCGAGGTCTTCCGCAAGCTGACCAAGCCCGTCACCTTGCCCGCAAGCGTGGTCGAGGACGCCTTCCTGCAAGCGAACCCCGGCTTCGAGCCGGACATGGTGACGATCACCTGCAAGGACGGTGCGATCCAGGAAACCCGCATCTGCCTGTCGCGCGACGACCTCGCGCCCGTGCCCTGCGGCCGCGACGTGATCAGGGATTGCACGCTGGACAGCGCCCGGTTCGCCCCGATCCCCTGATCTCGGATTTGGCGAAATCTCTGACATGAGGTAACCTTGGCGCGAACAACCCCGGGTCACTCATGTTACCTCGCCTTCGCAACCGGATCGCCATCCTCGCGATTTTCGCCCTCGCCGCCTGCGACCCGCTCATGGCGCCCTATTCGGTCGAGGCCTATCGCATGGCGACCGAGCTCAAGGCGCGGTCATTGGCGCTGGTCGGCAAGTCCAGCGAAAGCTACGCGATGCATGAGGAGACCGCCGAGGCGCTGCTGATCGACATCGACGCCGCCTACGAATACGCGCGCGGCCTGCCACGGAACGAGATCGCGGCAGAGCAATGGCGCATCCTGCGCGACCCGAAGGCGCAGCTCATGGGCGGCTTCGTCGCGCAGTGGCAGCGAAACGGCACGGTCGGCGCCTTCTTCCGGCAGGACAAGGCGCAGCAGATTGGCGCGGCCTTCGACACGATCATCTGCCTTGAGATCAACAAGCGCGCGGCGACCCGCTGCGGGAAAGACACCGATGGCCTTTGACGACACCTGGGACAGTTTCACCGCCCATTTCCGCGAGGGGCTCGAGGTGCTGGTCGCCAATACTTTCGACGATTTCACCGCCCAGGCACAGGAAGACGCCCGCGCCTTCATGATCCGCAGCGAGGCGCAGCTGAAACGCTGGGGCGAGGCCTGGGCCAAGGGCCTGCTCTCCGAAGAGGAGTTCGACTCGCTCGTCACCGGGCAGGCCAGCCTCGCCCGGCTGCACATGCTGACGGCCGCGGGCCTCGCCCAGACCCGGCTGGAGCGGTTCCGCAAGGGCCTGCTGGCCCTCGTTACGGGCTCGATGCGCCGGGCGCTGGGGGTCTAGACCTTCAACACGATCTTGCCGATATGGCCCGACCCCTCCATCCGGGCGTGCGCCTCACTGGCCTTGTCCAGCGGGAATTCGGCATCCATCACCGGGGCCACGGTGCCGGCATCGAGCAGCGGCCAGACATTCTCGCGCAGCGCCTCGGAGATCCGCGCCTTGGCCAGATCACTTTGCGGGCGCAGGGTCGACCCGGTCATGGTCAGGCGCCGCACCATGAGCTGGGCAAAGTTCACCTCGACCACCGGGCTTTGCAGGAACGCGATCTGCACCAGCCGCCCGTCCATCGCCAGCGACTTGAGGTTGCGCGGGATGTAATCCCCGCCCACCATGTCGAGGATCAGGTCCGCGCCGCCTTCGTCCTTGAGGATCTTCACGAAATCCTCGGTCCGGTAGTTGATCGCCCGCTCCGCGCCAAGCTCGACGCAGGCCGCGCATTTCTCGGCCGAGCCGGCGGTGGCAAAGACCCGCGCCCCGAAGTGCCGCGCCAGCTGGATCGCCGTCGTGCCGATCCCGGAGGAGCCACCATGGACCAGGAACAGCTCGCCCGCCTTCAGCCCGCCGCGCTGGAAGACGTTGGAATAGACGGTGAAATAGGTCTCGGGCAGGCAGGCGGCCTCTTTCAGGCCCATGCCCTTGGGGATGGGCAGGCAATGCGCGGCCGGCGTCACCGCGTATTCAGCATAGCCGCCGCCGGGCAGCAGGGCGCAGACCTTGTCGCCGACCTTCAGCCCCTGGACCCCCTCGCCCAGCGCCGCGACCTCGCCCGAGGCTTCCAGCCCCGGCAGGTCCGACGCGGTCGGCGGCGGCGCGTAATTGCCCGCGCGCTGCAGGCAATCGGGGCGGTTCACCCCGGCATAGGCGATCTTGAGCAGGACCTGCCCATGACCCGGCCGCGGCACCTCGCGCTCGGCCGGTTTCAATACCTCCGGCCCGCCCGGTTCGCTGATCTCGATCACGCGCATCATGGTCATCGTGCATCCCCCTGCCAACGGCCCGGCAGGTCGTCCCGCCGTGCGCCCGGCGCCTTGATCCGGTCCAGCAGCTTGCCCGGCCCGGCCATGAAGGCCTTGTGCAACGGGTTGTCCCGCATCTTGGCCTTGAGCGTCTCGAACTGCATCACGCCCTCGATCCGGCGATCGAGGAAGGCCCAGGTGGCCTCGTCCCCCTCGGACTGGTCGCCCAGCCAGTAAAGCACGGTCGCCGAGTAGACCCCCGACAGCGTCATGCGCTTGGTGTACCAGTTGATGTCATCGCTGCTGTCGCCCAGCGCGCGCCAAATCGCATCGGCGGTGTTCCAGATCAGCTTGCCACCCTCTGCCGCGTGCTGCGGCAGGGCGAACAGCGTCGTGGCCCGGCGCACGCTCTCGCGGTCGCCCGCGATCTCGATCCGCAGGCGCACCAGCGCGGCGACCCGGTCACGGTAGCGCATCTCGGACAGTTCCATCTCGGCCGCCCGGCGCATCATCTCGGCATCGCCCGCCTCGTGCGCGGCGACAGCGAGGTCGAGCGCCCCGCGCGGACAGATGGCCCGGGCCAGCGCGGGGTCGATCCCGGTCTCGGCCACGGCCGCGCGAAAGGCGGTCTCGGACCAGCCGTCAAAGGGCACATGCATCCCGATCGCCTCGAGAAGCTGCTGTTTCGGGTCGGTTTCCGCGGTCATGCTGCGGCTCCTTTCGCCATTCCTTCCGGGACTGGACAAGCTAGCCCGGCGCTGCTATATGGCCACCTCCTGCAACTCCTTGCAACTCCAGACCAGAAAGGTGGTGACAACCACATGCAGGTAAGTGTTCGCGACAACAATGTCGATCAGGCGCTCCGTGCCCTGAAGAAGAAGCTGCAGCGCGAAGGCGTGTTCCGTGAAATGAAGCTCAAGCAGCATTTCGAGAAGCCGTCCGAGAAGAAAGCGCGCGAGAAGGCCGAGGCGATTCGCCGGGCTCGCAAGCTGGCACGCAAGAAAGCCCAGCGCGAAGGGATGCTTTAAGCACCTCTCCCGAAAGCTTCATGAACACACGTTCATCCGACGACCCCCGCGGCCCAGCCCCGGGGGTTTGTCATTTTCGGGGTGTGCCTTTCGCGGGCGTGGCGCCCTGCGAAGGCCGCGGATGCCTACGGCGTGAGTATTTGAGGAAAAGTGAAAGCAGGGGCGCACCGATCCCCTTCACCTTGCCGATAAACTCCGGGGAGCGCGAGGGGCTGGCCCCTCGCAGCCACCTCGTCAGCCCTCGCGCGCGGGGATGTTCCTGGCCCGATCGACGGCGGGCCGCGCAAAGAACCGGTCCACGTAGCCCGGCACGTTGGTCAGCGCGTCATAGCCGACCACCTCTTTCGCGCCGTAGAAATCCAGCGCGTTGAGCCAGGGCGCCAGCGCCATGTCGGCGATGGAATAGTCGCCTGAGATCCACTCCTGCCCCTCGAGCTGCGTATCGACCACGGCCAGCAGGCGTTTCGCCTCGGCGATGTAGCGGTCGCGGGCCGTGGGGTCCTCCATCTTCGAACCGGCGAACTTGTAGAAGAAGCCGAGCTGGCCCAGCATCGGCCCCACCCCGCCCATCTGGAACATGACCCATTGGGTGATGTGGTGCTTGTCCGCCGCGGTCTGGCCGATGAACATGCCGGTCTTCTCGGCCAGGTACAGCAGGATCGCACCGCTCTCGAACAGCGCCACCGGCTCGCCGCCCGGCCCGTTCGGGTCGATGATCGCGGGGATCTTGTTGTTCGGGTTCAGCGCCAGGAACTCGGGGCTCTTCACGTCGGCATCGGCCAGCGTCACCAGGTGCGGCTCGTAGTCCAGCCCCATCTCTTCCAGGGCGACCGAGACCTTGACCCCGTTGGGCGTGGGAAAGGAATAAAGCTGCAGGATCTCGGGGTTCTCCGCAGGCCATTTGCGGTTGATCGGATGGTCGGTGACAAAGCTCATGTTCGGGCTCCTGTGCGTGTGATTGGGGGGAAGACGGGGCGGTTTTCCCTTAGACTTGGTGAAGAATGGGCGTAAACGCTCGGCCTGCAACCTGCACGAATGCGCAAGGGGGTTGCGCCAATGTGGCCAGGGACAGCGGAGAAACAGTCATGCTGAACGAATTCAAGGACTTCATCGCCAAGGGCAATGTCATGGACATGGCCGTGGGCATCATCATCGGGGCGGCCTTCACCGCCATCGTGCAATCGGTCGTCGCCGACCTGATCAACCCGATCATCGGGCTGTTTACCGGCGGCATCGATTTTACCAACAATTATTTCGTCCTGTCGGGCGAAGTCGCGGCCGGTGCCTCGCTCGAGGCGGCGCGCGAGGCCGGCGCGTCGATCTTTGCCTACGGGTCCTTCCTGATGGCGGTCATCAACTTCCTGATCATCGCCACGGTGGTCTTCATGCTGGTGAAATACGTCAACAAGGTCAAATCGCTGGCCGAAAAGCCGGACGAGGTCGCCCCCGAGGTGTCGTCGGGGCCAAGCGAGCTGGACGTGCTGCTGGAGATCCGGGACCAGCTGAAAGCCGCGAACTGACCTTGCCGGTCGGACATGGAAAAGGCGGGCCCTGGGGCCCGCCTTTTTTGGTGTCCGGGGTCCGGGATCACTCGGCCGGCACGGCGACCCGGGCGGCCGGCTTGCCGAAGTGCTGGCGGTTCAGGCGGAAGACCAGCAGGACGGCGATGGCCTGGGCGGCCAGGAAGACCGCGGTGATCGCCCAGTAGCCGGCCGAGAACTTGTCCAGCACACCGGCGGCGACGAAACCCTTGTGGACCAGGAACATGCCCAGGACGTTGAAGGCGACGGCCGGGCAGACCAGGGCGTAGGAGCCAGGCGAGGTCCTGGAGCCGAGCACGAAGTCCGAGAAGTAGCCCTGGGCGCGAAGCACCAGCGTGCCGAGCAGCAGGAAGACGACCTGGACCGACACGAGGCGGATGAGGAACATCATCGTTTCGGCGTCCGAGGCATGGACGTCAAAGGTCACGTGCAGCCCGTGGGTCTGGCGCATGAAGAGGATGCCGAGGATCGTCATCAGCGGGACCATGATCATCAGCGTCGGGCCAGATTCGCGGGCCGTGCCGTAGTGCAGCATGGAGGCAAAGCCGGTGACCGAGGCATAGAGGCCATACAGGATCGCGCCGATGCCGAAGAAGGTCGACAGGACGAGGGCGGCGGCCACGGTCTGCGGCGTGGCGCTCATCGCGGCAGGGGCGGCGAAACCGACGCCGACCATCGCCAGCGAGAAGGCCGGCAGCATCTGGGCAAAGGAGTTATGCGCGGTCATGTCGAAGACGCCTCCCTTGGTCAGCACGCGGCCCAGGAAATGCCCGATGGTGCGCAGCGCGAAGAGGCCCGTCAGGAAGAAGGCGGCCATGGCGGCGGGGAAGAGGTATTCGACCACCGACCAGAGGCCCGGCACGAAGACCAGCCCGACGATGAAGCTGGCGTTGATGCTCATCGCGACGGCCAGCGGGTAGGCGGCCAGCGTCGATTCGGCGTTCGAGTTACGCAGCTTGGTGTAGGCTTCGGTCTGCTTGAACCGGCCGATGGCGGCGATGTTCCAGACCAGCGCCTTGAGGTTCAGGACCGCGAACAGGGCGATGCCGCCCATGGCGATGGCGATGGCGACCTGTTGCGGAAGATTGCCCCTGGCCCAGGCGGCCACGATGTCTTCGAAGATCGGGACGGGCCGATCCGGGTGCGGCACCCAGAACATCAGGAACATGAAGAAGGTCACCGCGACACCGCCGGCGCCGACGGACGAAAGGAAGTAAAGGGGCGAATAGCTGTCCGCCGGGCGTTTGACTTGAGAAGGCATGATCGGTCTCCGTCGTATCCGTTTTTCGTATTCGTATGTTGGAATATATATAAACATATCAGGATTGGAATATGAAATATTCACGGCCTGGAATATTTGATGAGGTCGGGCTTTCGGAAAGGGTTTGTTAACCAGGACGGGCGCAAACTCACGGCATGAAAGTCCTTGTTTTCCTGTCCCTTCTCGTCGTCGCCGGGCTACTCAGCGCCTGCAATACCGCTGGCCGCGGCTTTGGCGGGGTGCCGGCAAAGACGCTTACCGTGGACGGCGCGCGGTTCGACATCCGCCAGGTCGGCGGGGTGGCCGAGGCGATTCGCACCTCGGCCCATCCGCTGCCGCGCTTCGACTGGGTGGCTCTGCGCGGGGCCATGGCGATCCAGATCGTCACGGGGTGCGAGCCGAAATGGATCGTCGGCGATCCGTCGGTCTTGCGGGCCGGGCTCAGCTGCAACGGCGCCGCGCCGCCGCGCGTGACCGCCACGCCGAAACAGGTGTTGTGCGAAGTGTCGAACCTGCGCCGCGGCATCGGAGATGTGGCGGAAGGCGACTTGACTTGTTCGAGGTGAGGCAGGTGGGGTGGAACCCCACCCTACGGCGTCTCGGAAGGGTGACGCGACGCCAACCCTCACCGCCTTGGGTAGGGTGGGGTTTTACCCCACCACGGGTCAGTCCAGCGCCTTCTCCATGAAGACCGAGGAGGGGCTGTCCGGGTAATCGCCGAACGGACCGCAAAAGGTGAAGCCCATCCGCTGGTACAGCCGATGCGCCGCCTCGAGCGTGTTGCCGGATTCCAGCCGCATCACAGGCAGGCCCCGCGCCCGCGCCTCGAGCTCGAGCCGTTCGAGGATCTTCTGCGCCACGCCCCGGCCCCGGATGAAGGGGGCGGAGAACATGGACTTGACCTCTCCGTACCCCTCCCGCAGTGCCAGCGCGCCGGTGCCCAGGGTCGTGCCATATTCGCGGGCGACGAAGAACAGGATGTCCTCGGCCGCCAGCGCATCGACGTCGAGGTAAAAATTGTCCTCGGGCGGGAACAGGCTGCGCATCAATTGCTGGCTTTCCTCCAGCAGCGCGCGGGCCTCGGGGTCGCGGGGGTCGCCGGGTTCGACGATGATGGTCATGGTTGAAAGTCCTCGCCTCTTGCGCCACACCCTGTCTTGCGGGCCGCTGCGGGTCAAGCAGCCATAATCGGCGAGCTTCCGCAATATCTTGGGGATAACTCACCGAAACCCGCCAGATCGTGGGGCCCGGCATTGACTCGCGCCCCGCAGACCGCCCACATTTCAGGCCAATTCGGGAATCAAGAGCAGGCCCAGGGTGCGATTCACCAAACTCAGACTGACCGGCTTCAAAAGCTTCGTCGATCCGACCGACCTGATCATCGGGGACGGGCTGACCGGTGTCGTGGGGCCGAACGGCTGCGGCAAGTCGAACCTGCTCGAAGCGCTGCGCTGGGTGATGGGCGAAAACCGCCCCACCGCCATGCGCGGCGGCGGGATGGAGGACGTGATCTTTGCCGGCGCCGCCACGCGCCCCGCCCGGAACTTTGCCGAAGTCAGCCTGATGATCGACAACACCGACCGGTTGGCCCCGGCGGGGTTCAACGACGCCGACATGCTGGACATCACGCGGCGCATCACCCGTGACGTGGGCAGCGCCTACAAGGTCGGCACCAAGGACGTGCGGGCGCGCGACGTGCAGATGCTGTTCGCCGATGCCTCGACCGGCTCGCATTCGCCGGCGCTGGTGCGGCAGGGGCAGATTTCCGAACTGATCAACGCCAAGCCCAAGAGCCGGCGGCGCATCCTGGAAGAGGCGGCCGGGATCTCGGGCCTGTACCAGCGCCGCCACGAGGCCGAGCTGAAGCTGAAGAGCACCGAGACCAACCTGTCGCGCGTCGACGACGTGGTCGAACAGCTGGCCGGGCAGCTGGCGCAGCTGGGCCGGCAGGCGCGGCAGGCCGCGCGTTATCGCGCAATCGGCGAAGAGCTGCGGCGTTCCGAGGGCATGCTGCTGTACCGTCGCTGGCGCGAGGCAGACCAGCACCGGGCCAGTGCCGAAGGCGCGCTGCGCGACCGCACCTCGGCCGCAGCCCAGGCCGAGATGGCCGTGCGGGAGACCACCCGCCGCCGCGAAAGCGCCGAGGAAGCCCTGCCCCCGCTGCGCGAGGAAGACGCCATTGCCGCCGCCGTGCTGCAGCGGTTGATCGTGCAGCGCGACCAGCTCACCGACGAGGAAACCCGTGCGCAGGAGGCGATCCGCACCCTGACCGCGCGCATCGCCCAGCTTGTGCATGACATGGAGCGCGAAAGCGCCCTGAACCGCGATGCCGGCGAGACGATCGAACGGCTGGAATGGGAGACGCGCGAGCTGGAAAAGGCCGGCGCCGGCCATGGCGAGGCGCTGGCCGAGGCGGCCGAGGCGGCGTCCGAAGCCGCGCAGGTGCTGCAGTCGCGCGAAAGCGATCTGGCGCAATACACCGAGGACATGGCGCGGCTTTCCGCCCGTCACCAGTCGGCGCAGCGCTTTCTCGATGACAGCCGCAAGATGCTCGCCCGCTCCGAGGGCGAGGCGATCCGCGCCCGCGAGGCGGTGGCCGAGGCGCGCGAGGCGCTCGAGGCGATGGCCGAAGAGCACGAGACCGCCTTTGCCCGCGAGGAAGAGGCCGTCGCCATGGCCGAGCGGGCCGAGGAGCTGCTGGCCGCCGCCGACGAGGCGCTGCAGGAATGCCAGGCGCGTGAAAGCGACGCCCGCGCCGCCAAGTCCGAGGCCGAGGGCGAGGCCAGCGCGCTGCGCGCCGAGGTCACGGCGCTGGCCAAGCTGGTGCAACGTGACACGGCCGAGGGCGGCCAGGTGATGGACGCGCTGACCGTGCGCCCGGGCTACGAAAAGGCACTGGGCGCCGCGCTGGCCGATGACCTGCGCGCGCCCGAGGTCGATGCCGACGGCCCCTCGGGCTGGGTGCCGCAGCCGGGCTATCCTGACGCGCCCGCCCTGCCCGCCGGCGTCGAAGCGCTGTCGAATTTCGTCACTGTCCCGGCCGTGCTGGTCCGCCGCATTGGCCAGATCGGCGTCGTGGATGCGGAGGACGGGCCCCGCTTGCAATCCGCGCTGCTCCCCGGCCAGCGGCTTGTGTCGGTCGAAGGCGATCTCTGGCGCTGGGACGGCTACCGCGCCTGGGCCGAGGATGCGCCCTCGGCCGCGGCGCTGCGGCTGCAGCAGCTGAACCGGCTGGAAGAGCTGAAGCACGCGATGGAGCGGGCCAACGCGACACTCGACGCGGCGCAGGCTGCCCACGAGGTGCTGCGCGCCCGCATGGCGCAGCTGTCGCAGGCCGACAAGGAGGCGCGCGAGGCCCGCCGCGAGGCCGACCGCCAGGTGGCCGAGGCGAACCGCGCCCTCAGCCGTGCCGAAGCGGAGAAGAGCCGCGCCGCCGGCAAGCTGGAAAACCTCGGCCTGTCGGTGACCCGGCACGAGGAAGACATGATGACCGCCCGCGCCCAGCTGAAAGAGGCCGAGGCGGCGGTGGCGGGGCTGGGTGACCTGGACGAGGCGCGCGCGCAGCTCGAGGACGTCAAGATGACGGTCGAGGCGGCGCGCATGACCATGATGTCCCGCCGCTCGGCCCATGACGAGCTGCGCCGCGAGGGTGAGGCGCGCACCCGCCGCCGGCAGGAGGTCATGAAGGAGCTTTCGGGCTGGCGCCACCGCCTCGAGACGGCCGAAAAGCGCAGTGCCGAGCTGGCCGAACGCAAGGCCGCCGCCGAGGAAGAGCTGTACGAGGCCAAGGCCGCCCCCGAGGAACTGGCCGAGCGGCGCGAGACGCTCGACGGCCAGATCGAGGCGGCCGAGACCCGCAAGACCGATGCCGCCGACAAGCTCGCCACCGCCGAGACCGCCTTGCGCGACTCGACCGTGGCCGAGCGCGAGGCCGAACGGCTCGCCGGTGAGGCCCGCGAAGCCCGGGCCCGCGCCGAGGCGCTGGCCGAAGCCGCCCGCGAGGCCGTTGCCGCCGCCGCCGACCGGATCGACGAGGAACACGACTGTTCCCCCGCCGACCTTCTGGCGCAGCTTGATACCGAGCCGGACAGCATCCCGCCCAGCGATGCGCTGGAGGCCGAGGTCAACCGCCTCAAGCGCCAGCGCGACGCGCTTGGCGCCGTGAACCTTCGCGCAGAGGAAGACGCCAAGTCGGTGCAGGAAGAACACGACGAGCTTCTGCGCGAAAAGACCGACCTGGAGGCGGCCGTGAAGACGCTGCGCAGCGGCATCGCCAGCCTCAACCGCGAGGGGCGCGAGAGGCTGCTGACCGCCTTCGAGCAGGTGAATTCCAACTTCGCCCTGCTCTACAAGCACCTTTTCGGCGGCGGCGAGGCGAACCTCGTGCTGGTCGAATCCGACGACCCGCTGGACGCGGGCCTTGAGATCATGTGCCAGCCGCCGGGCAAGAAGCTGTCGACCCTGTCGCTGCTCTCGGGCGGCGAACAGACGCTGACCGCGCTGGCGCTGATCTTTGCCGTCTTCCTCGCCAACCCCGCGCCGATCTGCGTGCTGGACGAGGTCGACGCGCCGCTCGACGATGCGAACGTGACCCGCTTCTGCGACATGCTGGACGAGATGTGCCGCCGGACCGAGACGCGGTTCCTCATCATCACCCACCACGCGGTGACGATGAGCCGGATGGACCGCCTCTTCGGCGTCACCATGCAGGAACAGGGCGTGAGCCAGCTGGTGTCGGTCGACCTCAAGCGTGCCGAACAGATGGTCGCCTGATCGCCTGCGCTCGCTCAGGGTGCGTCTTGGGCAACATTGGGTGACATGCCGCGCCAGGGGCCCAGCCGTCGATGTCGCCCCGTTCGCTCTTTCCCGACTCCTGCCTGCTCGACAGGCCCGGCATGCCCAGGAAGATGGCGCGCAGGGTTGGTTTTCCCCGCCGACGTGGTTCCCCCTGCGACAGCTTGCCCCGTATCACAGAGGTCCAAGACGACGGCTGTGGTCATGCCCCACGGCGTGGTACATGAGCGCCAGCCTCCCGAGAGGTCCATATCCGATCAGGATGCCGCGGCGGGCGAGTTGACGGTGGGATTGTCGGTGACACGGGCCAGCCGCGCCGCGACCCATTCATCGCCGGTCTCGAGCATCCGGGCTCAGACGACCGGTTGACTCCGCCTTGGCTGCCGCTGTCGACCTCGGCCTCCTTGACCCCATCACCAGCGTGTTCGCCGCGCATCCGATTCTGGATGCGCGCGACGTGATCGCCTGTCAGTAAGATCCGTACTGGCCCTGTTGTCGAGAACCATCAGAACCGCGCGCTCGGGGACCTCAGGGGAATACTCGTTCGTCGTCTCGCTCATGATGTTCCATCCTGCCAAGGAGTCTGAACTTGCGCAGAACCCGGCGCGGTTCAGGGTCTCGGCAGGAGTCGTGTTTGACGTCGCCAGACGCCACCTTGGCCATGTAGCTCAACGGCCATCCGGGTTCACCCCGCCGGCGGCAGCGAAATCACACCAGCCCCTCGGACGTTCACGCCCGAGACCGATCCATGCGGCATGACCTCAAGACTTGGCAGGAGGGTTTCCCATGCGCCGGAACATCGAGGCCATGGATTCGAAATGCTTTTCCAGCGCCTTGAGCAGCGGGGTCTCTGCCGCACATATCGCGGCAATCGTACAGAGCTGGGCGGCAAAGGCCGGGTGAACGCCCACATCATCCCGAGCGCGGATCCGGGTCTTGGACAGCCAGCCCCGGCTCGCCCGTTCGTCGAGAATGAGTTCCAGGCGCTTCATGCAGTGGAAGGCCAGGTAGAGACGCAGGTAGGACAGGAATTCGGGCGCCTTCGCGCCAAGTTCGGACCGCGCGACGAAGTCCATGACCTCCATCAGCAGCCTCGGCCGCAGCGGCAGCGTTTCATCGCCGAGAAGCCAGGCAAAGTCCTCGGCGCCGTGCCGCACGCCGCAATACTCGAAGTCGAACCAGCGCACCTTGCCCGTCGCGTCGATCGCGGCATTGCCACTGCGGCAGTCCCACTTGACGAATTGACGCGCCGGCGACCACAGCGCCTCGCAGCAGGCCGTGCGGTCGATCTGCGCGGGGACATGTTTGCCCATGCGCTCGATGACGGAGACGCTGTCCGCCAGGCTTTCGATCCATTCATCGGAATCACCAAGCGGCGGCAACCGGGTCTCGAGACCGGCCTGTCGGCCTGCCGCCTGGATGCGGAAGATGGCCGCGATCGCCTCTTCCAGCATCTCGACCCTCTTGTCTTCGCGGGCTTGTGACAGCTCGATGTTCAGGCGGCGGCCGCCGACGTCGGACTGGAACATGATGTCCTCGTCCACGCCCAGCACCATCGGGATATCTTCGCAGAACTCGCCCAGCTCACCCAGCGCGAAGGCCTCTATGTGGGTCCGGCGGAAGTTGGGGCGCCTGGTGGCAAAGATCGTGCGGTCGGAAAAGGTCAGCTTGATGCTGGCGCGCGAGGTACCGCCCGGAGCGGACACGGCCACCACCTTGTCCTCGAAGAAGCTTTCGGCAGAGGCGACGATTTTCCGGATGCGGCTGGATTTCAGCTCATCGGGCGCAATTCCGGTCAGGACATGCTGATTCATTCTCGGATTCCTCTTGTCGCTGCCGGTTCCTGACAATTGTGCCGGTTCTAGCCGAACAAGATGGTCCAATTAAGGAATAATCTTGCCGGTGTAGGGAATGGCGCCCGCGGCGCCATTCCCCTTTTCAATCGACGACAGCGGGATCAGATCATCGCCCAGTCGAGCTCGTCTTCCGCATCCATCGGCTCGTCGAGCGCGTCCGGCATCGTCTCCTCGTCGTCCGGGAACAGGCCCAGCAGGAGCTCGAACACATCCGCATTCTCGTCGGTGAGTTCGATCTGCTCGTCCGGCACTTCGGTCGAGGCGGTCACCATGTCGTCCTCGGTACCGCCGTTCGGGATCATGTGGACACTGATTTCGGTGCCGATGATGTCCTCGAGCGACAAGGCATGGTCGGGGTTCGACAGGGTGAACATCATCAGATGCGTCGACCCGCCGCCGTCCAGCGCGACCCCGTAGTCATTGGAGCCGCTGCCACTGGGATCGAGGTCCTGTTCGACCACGTCCTGTCCCGAGACCTCCAGGTTGTCGAGCACGGTGTCATCGTTGAAGTTGAGAGACACGCCGCGGACATCTGCCACGTTGTCGCCCATGGCCTCGACCAGGAACTTCAGCGATCCGTCTTCGGTTTCAATGGCGATGACATGGCCTTCGATGACCCCTTCGACACCGAACGCCAGCTTGGCCACGTTCAGCGTGTCGTCGTCATCTCCGCCGCAGCCCTTCGTGCCGCCGGAGCCCTTGGTGCCGCCGGAACCCTTGGTGCCGCCGGAGCCCTTGGTGCCGCCGGAGCCCTTGGTGCCGCCGGAGCCCTTCGTGCCACCGGAGCCCTTCGTGCCACCGGAGCCTTTGGTGCCGCCGGAGCCCTTCGTGCCACCGGAACCCTTGGTGCCACAGGAGCCCTTGGTGCCGCCCGAACCCTTCGTGCCACCCGAACCCTTCGTGCCGCCGGAGCCCTTGGTGCCGCCGGAGCCCTTGGTGCCACCAGAGCCCTTGGTGCCACCGGAGCCCTTGGTGCCGCCGGAGCCTTTCGTACCGCCGGAGCCCTTGGTGCCACCGGAACCCTTCGTGCCGCCGGAGCCTTTGGTGCCGCCGGAGCCCTTCGTGCCACCGGAACCCTTGGTGCCACCGGAGCCCTTCGTGCCGCCGGAGCCCTTCGTGCCACCCGAACCCTTCGTGCCGCCGGAGCCCTTCGTGCCGCCGGAGCCCTTCGTGCCACCGGAACCCTTGGTGCCACCGGAGCCCTTCGTGCCACCGGAACCCTTGGTGCCACCGGAACCCTTGGTGCCACCGGAGCCCTTCGTGCCGCCGGAGCCCTTGGTGCCGCCCGAACCCTTCGTGCCGCCCGAACCCTTCGTGCCGCCCGAACCCTTCGTGCCGCCCGAACCCTTCGTGCCGCCGGAGCCCTTCGTGCCGCCGGAACCCTTCGAGCCACCGGAGCCCTTGGTGCCACCGGAGCCCTTGGTGCCACCGGAACCCTTGGTGCCGCCGGAGCCCTTGGTGCCGCCGGAGCCTCCAGTGTCGTCATCATCTTCGAAGTAGTTTGAAAGGTGCGTCTGGTACCAATCGGAGAGGGCGTTCCCCTCAATCCCGCCATTGTAATAAGTGCCCGTCGCACATTTGCCGCCGAAACCGTGACCGTACATTTCCGAATCCCCTATCCTTGATCGTTGCGCGAACCACGACCCTTTGGCGGCAACACGCGACAATCAGACACGTCCCCTCATTTCCGACGCAATACCTTCGTGAAATTGACACGATTTTTCCCAATTTCGGTTTCCACACCGAAAACGATGACTGGCTTATTCGAAAATTAGCTTTCTATTGAATACAAGCCGACCTGCCAAACCAAGGGGGTCGAATCGCCTACCGCCCGATTCGACTTCTGAGAGACGTGACCCTGGGTCACTTCGCCCCCTCGCCAAAGAGGTAAATCTCGCCGCCACATGCGCGCTTTAGTGGTGGACGGGGACTTGTCGTGCGCCCCGGGGCCCCTGCGCCGATCCGGACGCCTGGAGACCGTGATCCCTGCCCAATTGCGGCGCATGCAGCCCGGCCACTCGATTTGGCGGTTGCCCTGCGATGCATTTTGCACCGTGCACCGTCCCCGTACCGGGGCCCTTCGGACCGCCTCCACCACGGGCCGGGCGATGGTCCCAGCGGATCGCCGACCATCGACAGCCGGCGCGTTGCCGTGACCATTTGATAATGGAACGGACGGGTCAGGGAGACCGAGCGCAAGCCGTCCGCCCGGTGTGAGCGTGCGCGTGTCGCGACAGGGACAAGTCGGACAGACGCAGCAGAAAGGCCAGCGTTCGGACTTCGAACGCTGGCCTCTGTCGCCCCCTGCGGTACCCGGCGATCCCGGGCGGTGCGTCACCCGCGACCCGGGTTACCGTACAAGCATGGTCATGCTTTCAGTGGCAGAGCAGGTCGACGGCGTTGCCAGCACAGGCGGCGGCGGCACGTACACGCCACTTGTCCCGGAGGTCATCGAGAACTTGGTGGCCGACGTGTACCAGCCGCCCACGAAGATCGCGTTCGACAGGGCAGAGCTTTCATATCCCTTGTCGGGATCGCCCGTCGTCAGCCAATACCCGGTAAAGAACCCGCCACCGCCCACGTCGCCCTGAAGCTTGGCCAGGTGCTTGGCCAGACCCGACGGCTGGCCGACCTGTCCGTTCGACAGCATGCGCGGCAGGCCTTCGAGGTCGAACATGGAGTGAAGGTTCACGTTCAGCGCAGCGATCGACCCATCGAAATCCGCCGGGTTGTGGTAGATGACCGACCCGTTCGGCGCCAGGATGTGGCCACGGAACACGTTGCTTTCCTTGTTGACGACGATGTCGTACGCGCCCTTGAAGTTCCAGAAGATACTCTCGGCCGTGGCGCCATTGAGCAGCCGGATCTGGGTGTTCGACCAATCGAACGTCCCCGTATCGCCGGTGAAGTTGAAGACGTATGTGCCTGCGCCGTCCAGTGTCAGCGTGGCGCCGTTCAGATCGAGACCGGTCAGGTTCACGACGGTGACCTTGCCGGGATCGGCGGTGACCGTCGCAGAGCTGACCAAGGGGTCGGGCAACACGAAGTTGGGCGTTTCCGTCAGAAGATCGGCCGACAATTGCTTGAGCCGCGCGTCTTCCCTGGCCAGCTGGACGTCATGCTTGCCGATGTGGATGCCGCCCGTCGGAAGAAAGTTCTTCTCGGTATAGGCAAACATCATGGTGCTGTCGGCCATCACGCTGCCGGTGAAGTCCTCGGCTTTCTGGTTGGTCAGGCTGACCACGTCCCGCGCATAGCACAGGTTGCCGGTGAGCCTGGTGGACGAGTTGACGATCGAGGTCCCGCCCTGGAAGGCAAAGACCGAGCAGCCCAGGTCCCCGACGATCCCGGAGGACTCGTGTTGCCCCGCGCCGCCCCCGGATGCGTTGATGTTGCCGGCGAGATTGATGAAGTTCGTCGGCTCGAGCTTGCCCATCGGGTTGACGCCTCCGCCCGACGACAACTTGACAGTGCCCTGGAACCCGGACCTGTAGGGATCTTCGTCCCAGCGCAGCACATAGAGGTCGGTGGCGTCGCCGCTGATGTTGAGCGACGAGGACAGCGACATGCCCGAGGTGATGTTGATCACGAAGGTCTCGGCCGTGCCGTTCTGGGAATTCATCCCGTCCAGATCCGCCGCCGCCACGTTTTCAAACCCGGGAGTCGGGTCCATGGCGCCGAACTTTGACAGCGCGTTGTTGAAAACGGTCATCAGATCGTCGATCCGCGCCGTTTCGTTGGGCGAGGTCCAGGCGGTGCCGGTGTTCTGCGCGACGATGCCGTCCCAGCCGGTGAGCTGCGGCGCGTTGGTATAGATCGTGCCGTCGTAGGGGACGCCCCCCGAACTGCGGTCTTTGGTGACAAGCCCGTTGACGGCCGTATCACCGATGAACCCCTTTGTGGCACCCTGCCAATTGGCGTCGACGCTTCCGTCGGCCACGAACAGAAGGTACCCGGTCATGTCGCCCATCGCGCCCTTCTCGGCGGTGCAGCTTTCGGGTTTGACCGCGATCGATCCCTCCTCGATCTCCCAGCCGTCAAAGCCGATGATCTGCGAGATCAGCGGTGCCAGTTTGCCGGAATACCCCATTCCGTCCGTGTGGCGCGCCACGACGCGCACGGCGTCCGGGCTCGAGACGTCCCAATCCATGCTGCGCGTGTCCGCGTCCCAGGACCCGAACTGAATATCGGCGATCTTGCTGACGTTCCCGTACTTTTCGGCCGGCATGTTCGCCTCGATGGAGTCGCGCACCGTCTTCCGCGCGGCAGCCCGATCGGGCAGGTCCTGCACGGCGGCCAGCGCCGCGGCATCGGTGGCCGCTTTCAGCCGGTTCTGGGCCATCTGCGCGTTGGAATAGTCGATCGCGACGCCGCCGACGGCCAGTATCCCCATGATCCAGAAGATGCTTGCAACCGAAACCCAGCCGTCTTCTGACCTGATCGGGTCGGATATGTCGGATATCATGAACTTCATGTCAGAACTCCTCCTGTGTGCCGGCGCCACTGCCTTGCTGGCTTTGGGCAACCGACGCTTCCATGCGCATTGTGTATGTCACGTTGATCTTGTCGAAGGGCTCGAACGGGAAGATCCCGAGGCCGATCAGGCTGGGTTCGATCGACATGTCCATCCGGATGTTCGTGTCGTCGATGGTCTGAAAGCTGACCTGGGCGTTCTTCTTCTCGTCGAAGGCCTGGGTCGCAAAGGTCGTGGCTTCGTCCGGCGTCCAGTGCCCGACGGCAACTTGCCGCGTGGTGTCTCGGGCGACGTCCCACACCCGGCTCATCTGGAAGAGCACGAGGCTGGTATCGACAATGACGGAGAAGAGGCCAAGGTAGATCGGGAGCCAGATCGCGAACTCTACGGTGGCGCTGCCGGATTCCCTCGATCGGAACCTGGCGAACAGGGGGCGGACTGCGTGTTTCATGAGTTTTCCAAGCCGGAAGATAATGGTTACCCGTTCATAACGTTGGGTCACCGTGGAAAGTCTGCGGCGGAAATCTGGCACTTTCGTATCATTGTGTCCGCGAGGCGGAGCAATCCGGCCAAATCTGCGCAATTTGATCCAATATCTACTAAATCTGACACGAATCGCCTTTCCCGGTACCGGCGGCTGGGCACACATCCCCCGACTGTGAACAGGCGTGCCGTTTGGCCCCCGAAAAGGGGTGATCGGCGTCCAAGTGATCCCCTTGCAGTGGATGATGCCCCCGAGATTATCGGGAAGCACGGTGTGGGATGTTGGCCGTGGAGACGACAGCGAAGATCCGGCGCGCGACTATTCTGGATTGAGGCATTGAGCCGCCAGTGATCCGAGGCCAATGCCGAGCAAGCCGGTTAGGTGTTCAGTCCCGGCATTTGGTGGATCGGGTTCAAGATGAATCTATCCGGCTCTGAAGTCCAGATCTTGCAGAT
>NZ_JAIMID010000037.1 GCF_019966535.1 Mesobacterium pallidum
AGTTGCCTTTGCCCATCGTGGCCTCCTTGCCTCAAAAATTAGGGAAGAAGGCGTCCACGAACCATGGGGCTATTCACACCCTATTCACAGGTTTATTCCAAAGTACAAACCGCAATATCCATGTCGTAACAACAAACTACGACCGCGTTGCAGAGTATGCAGCCGATTCAGGCGGCTACATCCACAACACGGGTTTCCTTCCGGGCTATCTGCGACGGGCCGATGGGGCGGAGAATCTGATTTTCAAACAAGGGGCCAATTTGGCGCGGACGGTCACAGTCTGGAAAGTCCACGGGTCTCTTGATTGGTTTTCAGACCCGCATGGGGGTGTGATGTCGCTACCGATGACGAGCGAGTTGCCCGATGGTTTGGTTCCGTTGATCGTCACGCCAGGTGTAAGCAAATATCAGCGGACGCACGACGAGCCCTTTCGGAGCGCGATACAGGGTGCCGATCGTGTGTTGAGTGCCGCGACCGCATTCATTTGCATAGGATACGGGTTCCGCGACGGCCATATCCATCCGAAGCTGATGACGCGTTGTCGTGTGCATGACGTTCCCATCCTTGTCGCAGCGCGCACCTTAACGCCCGAAGCCAAGGATTTTCTCAAGAACAACGCCGGGCGTCACTACCTCGCGCTCGAGAACCACGATGAGGGGACGATGGTTTACAACCGTGACAGCCCAGACGGTATTGTTGTTACCGGGGGCAAATATTGGGAGTTGCCTGCATTGAACGAATTGATTGGGTTTTAGGAGGAAGAGTTGGGCATACTTGATTTCAACGATGATGAAAGTCTCGGCAAAATTATTGCCGTCGATACTGCCACTGTGACGGTGCGAGTCGATGAACTTGAACGCCTCAAACGGATTCAGGTCAATCGGTTGACCGCGATCAGAAGCTCGAAAGCCGGGCAGCACTTAATCGGGATAGTTTCGCGCATCACACGCAAAGCAGGTGACGAAACTGCAATAGACGGGGCTGAGGAGGATCCGGAAGCCGCGCTCCCCGAAAACAACCTCGTTCGGGTCGCTCTGATTGGAACACTCGTAGACAAGGAGGGGCTGAAAGAGAACGTCTTTAAGCGCACCCTAGAGACTGTGCCCGAAATCGATGCGGATTGCTTTTCCTTGGAAGGTCAGCGCCTGACAGACTTCATGCAGGTCATTTCGCAGGTTTCCGGCGACGGCCCGCAGCTTGATCTTGGTCGCTATGCTTTGGACGAGGACGCGCGGGCCTTCTTGAACGGCAACCGTCTGTTCCAACGTCATGCCATCGTGGTCGGTAGCACTGGCAGCGGCAAATCGTACACAACTGCGCGGCTCCTAGACCAGATTGCCGGTCTTCCACAAGCCAACGTAATCTTGTTCGATATCCATGGTGAGTACCAGACCCTCGATAGCGACGAGTTTCGGCATCTACGCATCGCTGGGCCGGGGGACATTGGACACGATCGCCGACTGGCCGACGGTGTTCTACATCTACCGTTCTGGCTTCTCGGCTATGAGGCATTGGTCGCTTTGTTTGTAGATCGGTCCGATCAGAACGCTCCGAACCAAGCCATGCTCATGACGCGCTGTATCACCGATGCGAAGCGCGCAATGCTTGATCCGGGAAAACACGCCGACATTCTTGCAAATTTCACTATCGATAGCCCCGTGCCTTTCGATATCGACAGTGTCCACAAGCAACTATCTGACTTGAACGAACAAATGGTTCCGGGCGCTAACAACAAGGATAAGCAAGGACCATACTTCGACAAGCTCAGCCGCTTAATCGCGCGATTTGAAGCCAAACGAAATGATCGCAGGCTTGGGTTCATATTTCAGCCGCCAGCAGCCTGTATGGATATGGCCTGGCTGTCGGAGGTAACGCATTTCCTGATAGGCGGGCGCGGATCGCAAGCTGATGGCAAGGGTGGGATCAAGATCATCAATTTCTCGGAAGTGCCGTCCGACATCCTGCCGCTCATGGTCAGCTTGATTGCTCGGCTGATATTCACAGTCAGCCAGTGGACGCCACCAGACAACCGTCATCCCATCGCATTGTTCTGCGATGAGGCACATCTGTATATCCCGGAGCGTGCATCGTCAGAGTCAGCCGATGAGATCTCTGTCGGGATTTTCGAGAGGATCGCCAAAGAAGGCAGGAAATACGGTGTTGGACTAGTGGTTATCAGCCAAAGACCATCCGAAGTGAACCGCACCGTTCTGAGCCAGTGCAACAATGTCATTGCGATGCGGCTGACCAACGGCGACGATCAATCCGTGATCAAACGGTTGCTGCCTGACAGCCTCGGCGGGTTTGGTGATCTTCTACCGGTCCTCGACATCGGTGAGGCATTGGTGGTCGGCGATGCGAGCTTGCTTCCGACGCGAGTTGTGGTGTCCGAGCCGCGCTTCAAGCCCAATAGCGCGACAGTCAATTTCTGGGATCGTTGGAGTGACGCGGCACCAGTTGCGGGAACGGAAGATGCCGTCCTTTCTTGGCGGAGACAAAGCAATCACTAGCCCTAGGAGCGATGAAAACAGTCAACGAGTATTGCCGCACATATTATGCTGGGACGATTCTACCGACCATCGCGGTAAGAGTATCGGGCGCAAGCTTGGAAGAAATTGCATCCAACTCCAAGAGGGGCTGCGACAGGTAAGGATGAAACTTCTCCGACATTAAATTCCCAGCTCCAGCGAACAGATCGACAGGTTCGCCAGATCGAATGTGCGCTAGTACCGTTTGAAGATCGGGGGTTTCGTCCCCGGCCTCCACCATCAGAAACCCGTCATGCAGTTCGACCGAAAACCCCTCGCTTCTCAGTGCTAGCGCGAGAGTCGACGTCTTCACCGTTCCGACCCGCGATGCGATAATCGATGTATGCTCACCAAGAGAGTGGATATTCTCGGTCCGAAACCCTAGCAGTTGATATTGCGCACGCGCTTCCTCCAGCATCTTCAAGGAAACATTGTCCATATAGGCCGGACTGGAATCCCCCTCGAGCACGGCGAACATTCGGTCGATCACTTTGTCATGAATGTCCCCCGCATCGCCGCCGAAGACGGGCGGCACACCAGCCTTCGCGGGTTTGACGACGATGACCTTTTCACGATCATGGATTTCTTGAACTACCCAACGCCGTCCAGAAAAAATGAGCAGCATCCCAGGAGCAAGAACATTGTCGATTGGCAAGGTTCCAAGATCCCGCCCCTCTGCGACCAACCGGAACTCCTCAGGCGTCTGGAACACCGCATAGAAGCTGTAATGCTCAACCAGCTTTTCGCCCGCGGGTCCTAAAAGTAGCAGCCCGCTGCCGGCCTGTTCGATCAAGCCGGTTTCTGGGTGGCCGATCGCACGCAATACATCTGCGAATATATCGGTTGTGACCTTTCGAAAAGGGCCTTCGCGGCAAAGGACGTTGTAGACCGCGCTTGCAGACGCACCGCCGCGCTGCGCAATAACTGATAGTATCTGATGGACGAGCGTCGAAAGGTGAAGGGCTTGTGGTTTTGGTGGTTCGCACCAACCTTCCAGCAGCAGGTCTATCATCGCGATGGACCTGATCAGGCCGAGGCGAAGACGATCCACGAAGCTACTCTCCGGCGTCAACTTGGCTTCGACAGCGTACTGCCTGAGAATGGCCGGTTGTCCTTCACGCCGGCCTGACCGGCCAAGCCGTTGTCGCAACGCCGCGACGCTGAATGGCGCGCCAATTTGAGCCACACAAGTCACGTCACCGATGTCGATTCCAAGCTCGAGCGTCGACGTGCAAACGGCGGTCGTCGGTTTGGCAGGATCCTTTAAGCGCCGTTCTACGAAGTCACGGTGTTCTCGGGATAGGCTCGCGTGGTGGGGATAGAATTCCTGTGGCAGGTGCTCCCGTTCGCAAAGCTCCCGCAACCGATCTGCGTAAATCTCGACCCGTTGGCGCGCTCCGGCGAAGACCAGGTTGTCACTGCCTCGAAGGTGTTTGAACAGATGGGCTGCTATCGCGTCCGTTGCGGATGGGCTGTTTTCATCCTCATCGCCTGAGAGATAGCCGCGAAGCTGAAGCTTCAATTCTGCCTCGCCGCCATCTGCTTCGATCAGCTGGACAGAGCTTGCTGCGTCAGGGCGAAGATAGGCCTTGGCGAGGTCCATGTCGCCTAGCGTAGCTGACAGACCTATCCGACGGATTGGGCGCTTTATCGCGAGCTCGAGCCTTGTGAGCAGTGAACGAAGCTGGACACCGCGTTCGCTATCCAGAACCGTATGCAGTTCGTCGATCACGACCGCCCGCGTGGCCCCAAATAGGCGGGCAATTTCCAAACCGCGACGAATGAAAAGCGCTTCAAGGGACTCTGGGGTTATCAGCAGGATCCCTTTTGGAGATTTCAACGCGCGCGTCTTGATCGATTGCGAGACATCCCCGTGCCAGGGAACAACCGGAAGCTCTGCTTCCTGGCAGACGCCCTCCAGCCGCATGGCCTGGTCCGTGATCAAGGCTTTCAGCGGACCGATGTAGAGCAGGTCGAAACCGGTGCCGCCCGACGACTCGTCAAGCACCTGTGAAATCAACGGCAGGAACGCCGCCTCGGTCTTTCCGCCCGCCGTGGACGCCGCAACGATTAAATCGGCGTTGGTCTCGTAGATCGTCCGGATGGATCGCGCCTGGATGTCGCGAAGTTCGCGCCATCCTTTCTGGCGTATCCATTTCTGCACAGGCCTCGCCAGTTTGTCGAACGCACTGCTCATCGGCGTCAGAGCTTGAAGCTGATCAGGTCATCGTCACTGGGGTCTTGGGTGCCAGTCGCCTCGTCTAACTCCGTCATGTCTTCGCCGAGGTCTTCGGACACCTCGATCTTTTCGATCAGATCGCTCCACTCGACACCGGGGTTTTGCTCAAGCACGGAAAGCAGGTTCACGAATGCCGTCACCGTATTGCGCGGGGTGCGGAAGTAAGCTTCACCGATCCGGTCCGAGCAATGCGCCATAAAGGCTTCGAGCGCGTCGTCCGGCAGAGCACCGGCATCGTCCTGCATGATCCGCCGGACATTGGCCAGAAGAACGAAGAGATCTTCAGGGGTCAGGCTGGCCAGCCGGACAACGGGTCCTGAAAGGTCGACCAATCCGTCTCGCGCGAAGGTGTTCTCGGCCAAACGCGATTGAAGGGCTTCGTAGCTGTAGAGCCCTCGACGGGTGTTCATCAGAAACTCCGGGGTCCCGCCCATCAGAAATCCGAGGTTCTCGGCACTGCCCTGCAGCACATCATTCAGGATCCGTAGGATCTGTTCGTAGTTTGCATTGCGGGCCTGCGACGATGTGAGCTTGTAGAGGTTCACCATCTCGTCGAGGCCGACGAGCAGGCCTTTGTAACCGGCTTCACACACGAATGCCGACATCAGCTTCAGATGGTCGTAGACACTGGCATCGTCGATGATCGTTCGCACGCCAAGCGCCTTGCGCGCGTCGGTACGTGTCGCGAATTCACCGCGCAGCCATCTCAGGGCTGCGGATTTCAGCTCGTCGTCGCCTGTTTCATGGCCTTCCCAATATCGACGGATGACTTCGGCGAACTCAAACCCTCCGGTGAGTTCTTCGAAGTGGCCAAGGCGTTCACGAATGACGATCCCCGTGGGCAAATCCCGTTCTTCAGCATCTCGGTGAGCCTGGCTGACAAACCGTTCCACCACGTTGGCCAATGCCCCGCCATCGGGTTTTGTCCGCGTCGAGAGGTTTCGGGCCATCTCGGCATACAGCCCGCGAGCTTGTCCGCCGGTCGCGTGAATGCGCCGATCTGGCGCTAAATCCGCGAACATCACGACCAAGCCTTTCTCCAGAGCCACGAGGCGGATCAGGTTCATGAAGAACGTCTTGCCCGATCCGTATTCCCCGATGATGAACCGGATCGCCGATCCGCCATCGGATATCCGGTCCATGTCCTTGACGAGCTCTTCAATCTCTCGGACGCGGCCAACCTGAATATGGCGTAAACCGAGCTTGGGCACGACCCCGGCCCGAAGCGCCTGTACGATTGCATCGCGTTCACGTGGTTTCAACTTAGACATCCCTGCCCTCCGCACTCATCTTTTCTCTTACCGCCTCCGCAATCTCCAGAGACACGTCATATCCATCATACTCGTCGAGAAGCGCTTCATCGTAGGTCTCAAAAGCCCATTCATTCACTGCTTCCAAAGCCCCGGACGCCATTAAGCCATGCGAGGCGCAGATCGTCTCGAACTCGGTCTCAGACCAATGCTCCCGAGTAATTAGTTCGAGAACAAGGGCGCCGTGTTTCGGGTCAAGCCCTGCCAGCTGGCTTTGGCTGGCAGGCCCGGAGGCACCACTTTCTTCCTCTTCAACATCGAAAATCTGACCGAGGACGGACGACACGCGCTCGGTGTCCGAACGGATTGCCGCGATCCGCGAAGCGTCGAGTTTCGGTCCGCTGGCTTTTTCAAGCGCGGGTATAGCTTCGCCCAGGCGACCCGGTTGCGAGGCACGAACGGTGCGTGGACCATCCGCAACTTCGCCAGCATGCAGGTCCGAGTAGGCCAGCGCAGGATCAAGGCCCAAGGCCTTGTAGATCTTCTCGATGCTTGCGACTTCGTCGGAGTGAATAATGCCATCGGCATGTGCTGCACCGACCAGCGCTGCCCGCATAGCGGCTTGGCTGTCTTGGCCCACCTCCTTCAATTTGCGCCGCAGAAGCGTCATGTCCGGTGGCACGGCCAGAAACCATTCAAGGTTTGCACGCAGCCTGCGGCGTTCCTGATCGCTGAGGGCCGCGGCAGCAACTTGCTCTTCCAACGCCCTGCGTTCAGGCTCCGCGATGCGACCATCCGCATGAGCAACGAACGACCCAAGTGCCAATTCGATTAAGGCGCTTCGATAGCTGTCGGAAACGTCCTCCAGTCGCTCGATAGGCTCGCCCAGACGAAACAGCACAACAGGCTCTTCCGCCTTGGGCGACCGGAGCGCAAACCGAGGGTCGGGCGCCAGACCGAAACCGAGGCGCGCGAGCGCGTCGGCCGCTCCTGTCATTTGCCGTTTCCCGATATTCTCGTCCGTTTCTCCCTCCAGACGTCCGATCACCTCTTCAAGCGGCACCAATCCCCCCCGATCGACGATATCGGCAGCCCAAGATTTCAAGCGGTTCATTTCCTCCGATGGGAAGGCATCCCACAGTTCAGAGGGCAATAGGGCATGCGCTTCCACGCTTCCGCGGCCATCAGGGTTTCGGCCCAGGAAGCGACTGAGCTTGTCGAGGTCGTTCATCACCTCGTCAGCCAACTCCTGGGCAATCTCGACCGGTTTGCGCAGACCGGAAATATCCGGGACCGGCTTGCCATCAACGGTTGGGTTGGCAGACCCCTGAAACTCGCTCGAGGCGGCCCTATAAGAAGCCGTGAGTGATTTCCGGGGTTTGGTCACTTTGAGCCCATCAGGGAAACGCCGATCAAACCGCATACGGAAAAGAGCGACGAACTCGTCACGGCATCGCGTCGCGGGAGTTCTCAGATTTGTTTCCGGATGGCAGATGAGCCAACTCAGCAACCAGTCAGCTGTCAGGTTCTCGCCTTTGTCGATCCGAGCTCCGATTGCGTATTTGAGTGAGAACGGAAGTTCCCAGCCCTGCTTCTCAAAAATCGGATCGATCGCGTCGAGGTCGGTTTCGGCAAGCATCGCTATGTCGAGGAACTCACCCAAATAGCGCCTGACGGAGTGGTTGTCAGGGTAAAGTGACTGCAGCCGCCGAACTTCCTGGACGATATCCTTTGCGTCTTCATTGGACTGATCAACGAAGAAGCGACGCTCTAGCCCGTAGAAGTACAGGAACATGTAGCCGGGGTTGTAGGAGGCATCGTTTCGCCCGCTGGCCAGCCAGTCGAGGTAGGTCGCCCGGCACTGAGGTGAGATATCCGAGTACCCAGGCCAGTAGGGCATACCTTCTCCAGCTTTGTCGGCTCCAGAGCGCGCGACCGACAGGGACGGATCGATATAGGCTCGGCATTTGTCACGATACCCGTAGGTGTTCAGCAAGGGGGGCGTGCCGACATAGACCATCCCGCCGATGTTGCGGCCGGCCACGCTAGCTGTTTCGCTAGACGGGACCCACCCGCTTTTCGTTGGTCGGGACGATACGCTCGATGCCATTCGCGAAGGCTGATTTCGTTCAGCGGCCGCGGCAAGTGCCGGCGCCGCAGACTTTCCAGCCCGAACGATTTCAGCGTAGTCCTGCTTTGGTGGAGAGTAGGCCTGCACGGCAGCCGGTGCTTGAGACGCATTGGCTTCGCGAGTTCGTTCGCGCTCACGCTCGATAAGCTTGTCGTAGGCACTTGGGCGCGGCACCGGCTCAGGTCGGGGGGAGTGGGTTTCGGAACTCCCCTCAGCTTGCGCCTTTGCAGCGACTTTCCGCGATCTCCGTTTTTCTTGCCACCAGACCAGAATGACGGGAACACCAAATGCAAACAGCATCTGGCCACCAACCGGCCAACCCTGAAGCATTATGGTCACCACGACCATGCATAAGAAAAAATTCAGGGCGAGAAAGAATGTAATTCGGAAAAACTTGAGTATTGAAGACATTATCGGAACCCTCTCCGAACCACACTATTTTGGATGCCCATCATTGCAACGACTATCGCAATGATTGAATGCGCTTTTGATGCGTAGACGTTCTTCGGTCCGGTTCGATCAACGATCTAGCGCAGGTTCACTCCTTTCAGGTCGTCTGGTTTCAGCCGATAGCGGATTACGTTGCCTTCATGGAGCCCAGCGATCTGCTCACGAACGTAAGCGACAACATCCGCTCGATCAGCATCGGGCACGCCAGCAGCCAAAGCCATCTCATCAACCGCATCGTTTCGGAACTCCTTGAATTCGAGAACGCAACGCCGGACCGCAGCGCGAACGAATTCCCGATATGCAAGCGCAGCCTTTTCCGGGCTCTCCACCTCAGCGCGAAGAATTCGGTATTTCTCCGCAGACGCCAAGTACGCGTCCATGTAGACCTCACGCAGCAGCGCGACATTGTTCAATTCATAAACCCCGATGAGCCCATCGATATAGTCGCTGTCGTCCATCGTCGTGAACGACATCGGCGCAAGATCCGACTTTAGAAGTGGGATGTTCGAGGCCACGCGCGAAGTTCGCTTGTTAACGTCGGCAAAGGCCTGGAGGTACGGAATGTGCACCAAGAGGAAAAAGGACTGCTCGAACGGATCGGTGATCTGCGCAGCCTTGTGGAGCAGGATGTCGAACTCCTCTGCGATCGTGACCGCATCGTCGAGCGGTCGATAGCTCGAGTGCGAGATCCCGACCGGCATCGCTCGCAATCGGCCCGACATTGCCGGATCCGCCAGGAGTCCGTCTGAGAGCAGCGCATGAATCGCGAACAGATCGGGACGCCGAAGCCCTATCTCATCGAGATTGTCGACGACATACTGGATGGCTTCCTTATGGTTGAGGATCATCAGGGCTTCTTTTCGATCCTTTCCCGCAGCTTCTTCGCCAAACCTGATCAGTCGCTCGGTCTGCAGAATATCGTAGGTGTTGCCCTCCATCCTGGATGATGCCCAGCTAAGATCAACCAGAAGCTGTTCAAGGATCCGGCGCGCGTATGTTCCGGCAGGAATTGCGCCGCCCTGCGGACGGCCGGCCTCCAACAGTCTTTCGCGGTCTGGTGCAGACAGGTACCAGGTCTTTTCTGGGACGTAGGCGTCGAGAAACTCCGGTCGATAGGATACCGGCGCTCGCCGGTTATATGGCGTCGACAAATGCGCCCGGACGACCGCGCCCCCGGCAATTCTGTATCCTGTCGCCCTGCCCTTGCCGGATACTTCGAGGCGCCCCTCATCCACCATGCGCTTCAAGAGACGCCATACGGTGGTTTCGCTCACATCCCTTGCAATGCCCTTCCGGATGGCATCGCGTCCAGCACCCGGGTTCTCACCGACAAAGTCGAGAATGTCTTGATCCGACAGGGCCATGAAACGATATCCTGCAAGCGTGAAACGATTAGGATATTGATACACCTACACTTTTCCCAGGCGCAAGTTTTCGTTGCGCGGATTTTGCAACGATTCAGGCGTCAGGAAGCAAAAGCCAACTTCGTCAAAAGCACGAAACGATTATCACCTTGAAATTGTGAATATTTCTGGCGCCCCACATGAATCGTTGCGCTGCAGATGAAACGATAACCAGAACGACCGAGTTTGCGCCAAGCATCGGCAACGGAGATCGGCAAGATTCGAAACCATGGTGAGGTAAAACAGTGCTCTCTCAGATCCTTAGCGCCCAACAAGATCGGCAACTCGCTATCCGAAATCGACTTGTGGTGCTTCGCCCACAACCCCGGCATCCACCAGCTGCTCCCGATCGGGAAGATCGCGGAGGCTATCCAACCCGAACGCGACAAGGAACTGCTCGGTCGTCACGAATGTATAGGGCGCCCCGCGCCGAGGCGACCTTGGCCCGGTCCCGATCAGGCCACGCGCATGCAGCCGCCCGATCAGTTCGCGGCTGATTTCCTTGCCGAAGATGTCTTTGAGGCCATCGCGGGTGATCGGCTGGTGATAGGCGACGGCCGCCAGGACCGCGATGTCGAATTCGCTCAGGTCCAGCAACTGATCCCCGACATCCGCAGCCGCGCGGATCGCGGGCGCATAGGCGGCTCGCGTCCGAAACATCCAGCCGCCGGCGACTTGGGCGATCTCGAACGCCCGCCCCTCCAGATCGGCGGCCAGATCCTCGACCAGCAGATCGACCGTGGCCCCCTGCCCCACCACTCGGGCCAGATCCTCGCGCGGGACCGGCGAGGCAGAGGCAAAGAGCACCGCCTCGATCCGCCGCATCCATTCGCGCCAGCGCAGCTCCGGCGGCAGGTCGGCGAGTTCGCGGTCAAGATCGAGGTCGGAACGATCCTTCGCCATCCCTACACCCCGTAGAGCCGGAACGTGTCGCGCCCGGTCAGCTCGCGGACCGCGCCAAGATCGACCAGCCGGTCGCAGAGCCGCCGCGCGGCGCGATCCGGCAAAGGTAAAGTCGACGGTGCGACAGCGTCGCGGGTCAGGAACATCTCGACGGCCTCGCCAGCGCCCTTGGCCCGAAGCTTCGGCGCGACGGCGTTCAGATGCGCCGCCCGCCGCGCGAGATCGGCGGCAAGGCGCACGGCCTCGACCGCCGCAAAGATGAGCGCCCGATGACAGGCCAAGCAAAGGTCATCGCCTTGCTTGCGCAGGTCGGCGCGCTTCAGGCCCGGGGCCAGCAGCGGCACGAGACGGTCCCAACCAAGCGCCTGCGCGAGGGCCGCATCCGCGAGGATCAGCCCTGCTACGTCTGCGTGCGGCGCCTCGCGCAGCACCGCCTCCAGCACCATTGCGGCACGGGTCACCGGCCCGCCTTTCCCCGCGTCGAGCCAGGTTGCGATCGGGCCCGGCTCGAGGGTCGGCAACGCCCGGCCCAGAGCTTTGATCGACATCGGCCGCTCCACCGCGCGCCGCCAGGCCAGGCAGGTTTCGCCGGCCGGTCCGGGCAGGTCGCCGGGGCACAGAAGGTGCACAACGTCACGCAGCTCCCCTGCCCGCTCGGGACGACCGGAAAACGCAACACAAGCCTCAGCCGCGCGCAGCGCCAGTCGCTCTCGCAACAAGGCTTGGGGGACTTCCTCGCGTCCCAACACAAAATGCAGGTGGTTCAGCGCCGCGCCCGACAAAAACGCCACATCTTCAAGGGCTTCGGCCCGCGCCGAGGTGACCCAGCCGGGTATCCTGGGTAAGGTGCCTAAGTCGCTGGCGTGATCCGGTCGGGCAAATGTCATGCCCAGAGCCTACACCTGTGCGGCGCTTTCTGCCAGAAAATAGCGTAAAAACCGCCCCGCCTTGTGGTTTACAGTCATGTCCAATAAGTTTGCATTATCGGACCTCAAAAGATATGCTCAGCGACATGTCAAAAATGAATGAGAAATCGATCTCAGACGCACCAATCGGGTCTTCCATCAACGAAGACGACGCGAGAGACCCGACATCCAGCGAGGCTCTGACCCTGCCCTCCCATGTGGCCGGCTCAGGTACGCTGGATCGACTGGCCGAGAACGCACGTGATTACGCCAAGGCCTCGACCGCCGAAAACACCAAGAAGGCCTACGCCGCCGACTGGAAGCACTTTGCGCGTTGGTGCAGATTGAAAGGCGCGGAGCCCCTACCCCCGTCTCCAGAGATGATTGGTCTCTATCTGACGGACCTGGCCGCGCCGACCAATGGGTCCCCTGCCCTCTCGGTGAGCACCTTAGATCGCCGCCTTTCTGGGCTTGCCTGGAACTACGCGCAACGTGGGTTCGCGCTGGACCGCAAGGATCGCCACATCGCCACCGTCCTGGCCGGCATCAAGCGCAAACATGCGCGGCCACCGGTACAGAAAGAAGCGATCCTGCCGGAAGACATCCTCGCAATGGTGGCCACCCTGCCCTACGACCTGCGCGGCCTGCGTGACCGAGCCATCCTGCTCTTGGGATATGCTGGCGGGTTGCGCCGTTCTGAAATCATCAGCCTCGATGTCGGTAAAGACGATACGCATGATTCAGGCGGTTGGATCGAGATCCTCGGTGACGGTGCTGTGCTGACTCTGAATGCCAAAGCCGGTTGGCGCGAGGTGGAGATTGGCCGCGGTTCTTCGAACCAAACCTGCCCCGTTCATGCGCTGGAACAATGGCTGCATTTCGCGAAGATCGACTTCGGACCGGTCTTCGTCCGCACATCCCGCGACGGAAAGAAGGCCTTGGAAAAACGCCTCAACGACAAGCATGTCGCCCGCCTCATCAAATCCACCGTCCTGAAATCCGGCATTCGCGCCGAGCTGCCGGAAAAAGACCGCTTAGCGCTGTTTTCAGGCCATTCCTTGCGCGCCGGTCTCGCCAGCAGCGCGGAAGTCGACGAACGCTATGTCCAGAAGCAGCTCGGACACGCATCGGCCGAGATGACCCGCCGGTATCAACGCCGTCGCGACAGATTCCGGGTGAACCTGACCAAGGCCGCGGGGCTTTGATCCGCTGCCCCATTACGCCGCCTGCCCGCTGAGCCTACCGTAGAAGCTACGCTCGAGGTGCAACTCCCCTGCCCCGGCCTTCTGGACAATACCACGGAGATAGCCGCCCGGAGACGCGACTTCGCCGGCGCAATGCTTATCGAAGGTCAGAACCAGCGCGGCGGTTGCAATTTGAGGCCCAAGACGAACCTGCGCGAGGTTCCAGGCATGCTCCGAGACGCCAATCATTGGCCTCAACTGGCCAGCAACCCGGTGCAGATCGCCCCAATCTTTGAGATACCCGCCCATATTGCGCGCCCAGGACGCGAATTCGGGACAAGCCTGCATCACAGTCGGCAAATCAAGCGCTGCTCCACGTTTTTTGCGGGTCTCAGCAACCCACTCTTCCAACTCCCTATCAACCTGCTCTTCCGGTGGCGCATTTGGCACCACGCCCGCCGCTTGCTCAGTTTCTGAGCGATTACAGGTTACAGGATTTAGTTGGGTTGTAATTAGTATATGGGGGTCAGAAATGACCTCCCTGGGGTTCATTTTTTGAGTCTTTTCGAAGACTTGTGCCTTGGTTGCAGGCGTGTTTTCCACAGGTTGGACAGCCTCAGTTGCCTTAAGGTAAGCTGCCTCGACACGCTCCTGAAGCTCTTTGAACCAGGTCAAGAGCCGGACAAGCTGTTCGGAAGCTTCGTGGCGGCGCGGAAGCCGGTCCAAAAGCTCTTCGAAGAGCCCCGTGAACTGCGCCCAGGGCCCGCGCAGCGCGTTGCTGACGGCAGCCTCGATCCGCGCCCTGATCATCCGTCGTGCCACCGTGATCTGGCGCTTCAGGCGCTGACAGAGCTCACGTTCGGCCTGTAAATCGGCATGCAACTCCTCGAACTCCTCGACACGGGCCGACAGCGGCGACAGATCGAAGCCGTAGGCCTCGATAATGCGCCCATCGGCGTCCCTGCGCCCCCACCGCTTGCCGTTCGGGCTGTCCTGGAAGGAGATCACGCCGATCTCGGCCAGCCGTCGCGCATGGCGTTTGAGAGCCGAGAGCGAGAAGCCCGTCTGCTCCATCAGATAGGCGTTTGATGCCCAGACGATCGGGCGCTGCCCCTCCTCCCAGTCCTGGGCCTGAGTAAAGGCCCCGAGCGTGTCGAGGAGCATCATGTCTCCGGCCTTGAGGCCAATGTATGCACCGACCCGCTTTACGGCCACGAAGGCCCGCGTCTTGGGTACAGCTAACTGTTCACCGGCTTGGGCAAGCTGCTCTGCAATGCCAAGACCCGGTGTCGGCTTGCGCCAACCTGTATGTTTCATGCCTGTTTCTCACCTCCAGTTATGTGGAGGCAAAAGAAAGCCGTTCGCCGAAGTGGCGTTCTTGTTGACAGTGATTCGCGGGAGAGATATCTTCTAAGCGACCAAACTTTTCAGATTAGCTCTCAGGCCACGCTGCTTGGGGGCTTTTCTTTTGCCTAGATCATTGTTCTGACTGCTCCTCTTTCGTCGCGAGGAATTCACTGTACAGCTGATCAAGCCGGCCCGAGAGAAAATCCCCGAACTCGGTCGAGTCTTGCGCCGTGAGTGAAATGCTGAATGCCTTTCCGGATCGGCCGATGACGCCTTTGATGCGGCCTTTGCCGGCGGTCCAAGTACGTTTCTTGGGCGCGGCACGCGCTTTTCGGCTTTTCGGCGCCCTGCCCGCTTCTGCTAGCTTGCTGTGCAGGAACTCGAAGCGTGCATCGCTGTCGAGACCCTGAAAACCGTCGAACTCCAAAGCTCCTTTGAGGATCTTCTCATTCTTGGGCTCCGAGGCCAACTTCTTGAAATCCTCCCAACGATCGCGCCCGATCTGCTTGGCTGGGCCAATCTGTTCGATGACGTGCCGCGGGACGTTCTGCGCCACTGACAGCATGCGCGAAAGCAAAGTACCGTCAATGGTCAGGGCGGACTGGATCACGTCCTTTGCTTGCCCCATATCCAAAAGGCTCTTCGCAAATAGGGCCTTCTCAATAAATGAGAGATCTGCGCGCGCAGTGTTCTCCTGCCCTTGAGCAAGAATGTGGGCCACGTCGTCCATCGGCTTTACAACTGCGCGAACCTTACGGCCGAGCGCCGATGCAACTCGCACACGGCGATGCCCGAAGACGATCATGTAACGACCATCTGCTTCTGGATGCGGTCGAAGTAAAACCGGTGTGTCCTGGCGACCGGCCGCGATCGATGCTTTCAGTTCGTTGAAAGCAACATCGTCATCACTAAGCCGATCCGAAACGAATGACACATCGATCAATTGCGGATCAATCTCGACTATTGTTTCGCCTTCAAGGAGACGCTTCGAGTTCTCCGCAAGGCTATCAATCGAAACCTTCATCGACTTCGAAGCTCCGCGCATTGCGTATCCGGAGCGCCCGGAATCCTTGGGCTGCTCCGGCGAACCAGCCATGACGCTCTTCAGGAGGTCTTTGCGAGCCATCAAGTCATCTCCACTTCGTTAGAATCCAACCGGCGCGCAGTCTGCATTTCGACAGTTGCACGGCTGTCAAAATTGGCGCTCTGCACGGCTGTCAAAACCACAGTCATTCTCGCCCCCAAGCCTTGTGGATCAATTCGGCGATTTCGTCGTTGACGTCGTTCAGGGAGGTCACTGCACGGTCATAAGTGGTTCGAACGAACTGAGAGCGCTCAACTTCGTAAAGCGTCTGTTTGGTGATCCCAGCGTCGGAGATCGCCGTCGATTTCAGTACAGGAGCCGAAAGCATCTGGTTTGGAAACATCGCCTGGAGGAACCCGACCATCTGCTTTTGAGGACCATCTGTTGGCTCAAACCGCGTTACGAGGTAGCGGAACCACTTCAGGCGCATGTTTGCTCCGGCGTCACGGATCGTCTTCATGATCCCGCCCAGCATCAAAAGAAACTGGCTCATCGACATGACGTCCAGCATCTGAGGATGGACCGTCACAATTACCGAGGAAGAAGCCGTCAGAGCAGTGAGCGTGAGGTAGCCCAGCTGAGGAGGGCAATCGATTACGACCACGTCATAGCGGTCATCAACTTCACTGAGCGCCTTGGATATCCGAGTGAAGAAGGTGCGGCCCTCATGGGGATCGCTGCTCGTCAAAGCAACCGGCGTATCGTATTCGTACTCCTGAAGTTCGAGGCTTGCCGGAACGATGTCTAGGTTTGGGAAGTTTGTCGGCCGGATTACTTCAGAGATGGGCTTGCGCTCATCGTCATACCGGAGCGTCTCATAAAGCGAGGGCACGTTGTCGAGCTCAGGCTGGATACCGTGCAAAGCTGTTAGTGAGGCTTGAGGATCCAAGTCGATCGCAAGAACACGATGGCCCTTCAGCGCTAAATGCTGAGCGAGATGAGCTGCGGTAGTGGTCTTTCCGCTGCCCCCTTTGAAGTTTACGACAGAAACAACGTGCAGTTCTTCGCCAGGCTGTCGATAGGGGACATAACGGCGCCTTCCGGGACGGCCATGCTTGTCCAGATAGGCTCTCAATTCCAGCATTTGCTCAGCCGAGTAGCTGCGCCTGCCGGAAGACGACGTTTCGGGCTCGGGGCCTTTGCCCTCGAGGTGAAGCTTCTTGATCGTCGATTGGGTCACGCCGAGATAGTAGGCAACCTCTGCCAGAGAGAACTGACGTAGACCTTTCTGGGCGTCTGGAGGATACTGTTCCTGTCGCAACATGTTGAGACGGTCAGAAATCAGCTCTCCCTGCTGAAGGATGATCTCGTCGAAGGGTTGATCCTTCGTATCAGCCTCAAAAGACCGTTGTCGCATCTGACTGCCCTCTAAATATCGCTTTTTCAGCGATTTCGCTCATTAAAGTGTCATCTACACGGAAAAATGAGTCTTAACAATGATTTTCGCCCGGCGGCTCGACCCCACCCAATCTGCCAGCGGGCCTAGATGCCTCGACAAACTGTAGTGATCACGGATGGCTCCTACCCAATATCTTGGGATGACCTGTCGCAAGCTCTGACTTCCAGCCAATTAGCGCGTCACATGACCACGACCGCAACCTTATGTTATTATTTATTTTTCCTCCATTGCACGGCTGTCAAAATGCAAGAGGTACTAAGCCTTAAAGTGCGTGGGGGACGACGGAAAAGTCTTCTCCGAAACGGATTGCGTCATCATCTCCCTTATGCCCGATCAGCTTTCAGTTGCTTCCACCAAGCACACCAACCAGTGCGCGCCAACATGCAGGCAATGCATGTCAATGCGAAGGGACGCGGGGGGAAATCGGCTGGGTTGCCCCGGCCGATTCTTTGCGTCACGCGGCGTCTTTGGGGCCCCAGGGGATGACGGCCTGCAGGGACAGATCGTCCTGGTTCGCGGCCTTGCCGAGGTTGGCGTTGAAGCCGTGGTCGCGGATGGTCAGCGTGTAGTAGTCGGCGCCGGTCTCCTTGTTCTGCTTCTTCCAGATGCCGCCGCACTCGACCAGCTTGCCGCGCGGGGAGCGGCCGAGGACGCGGTGCGTGGGGGCCATCGGGTTCGTGCTCGCGACGGGTTCGACCGTGATGTCGAGGTCGAAGGTCAGGGTCGAGATGGAGCCGACGCCCTTGGCGGTTTCGATGTCGGCGCTGGTGAATTTGATGCAGTTCGTGGTCATTGCTCTTCTCCTTGTTTGCGTTGCAATGATGGTCACTTTGCAGCTGGCCAAGGCCCGGCCACACCGAAGGCGAAGCGTGAGCTGGAGAGGGGCAGGCGCCGGTCTTTTTGCTGCGCGAGGAAAGACCCGCAGGGTCAGGGGAAAAAGATCGGCGACAACCTTTGTGGACGGGACGACAGCTGCGACCAGCATGTCATGCAACTCAGACATTGGGAGAAGTGCGGTGGCCGCGAAGGAAGGTGGGTGAACTGCCGACAACTAAGAACGCCGAAACGATCCTTTCACAGTCACACCTGATCTTTCGATACATACCACGACCCGTCGCAACGCAACACCGGCCCGTCTTGAGGTCCTCGGTCGAGTTACCAATGGCCTAGAGCAGAAAGTGATCTCACAGGCTGGAGAAGTTGAAATGCCCAGGCGAGGACGCGCACATCTTTTCCCGACAGCTTCAATCCCGGCCGCGTTGCGAACTTCGAAGATGTCCCGTATGGCAGCGCAAAACTGAGCAAACGACGTGTGCGACTCGGAAGATCAGGCAAACGCCCGAGCCCGCTCCAATCCCGACACGTGTCGGGATGAGTGAAGAGGATAAGCAGTTGGACGGCGCAACACAGAATGTGGTCACCGAGGATGGCCTGCGCGATCTGCTCTCAGATGGCTACCTCATCGAGGTGATCTGCAACCAGACTGCCGAGAAGCGCCATAACAGTTGGTATGGCGCGTGGATCGTGCACGCGGTGACGAAGGACGGCCAGGACGCGAAGATGCTTGTCACGAGCCGCAGCGTCTTCAAATTGCGCGAGTTCAAGACGATCGTCGGATTGGTCAGTTTCCTGGCCGAAATGGGGCGCCTTTCGGCGAACATCCCGCTGATCCCGGGACGACGTGAGCGTCACGAGGCTTTTGGAAGTCCCGCGACAGCGACAAACTAGAAATACTCATCCACACACTCAGCAGTCTGACAGACCAAATCCTGCAATACTGCGCACCTCCGCGAACTCAAAGTGCGAACCGCACTGGGCGCTCTGACTGATGTCATTGTAGAACCGGGGCCTAAGCCCCGATCCTCTTGATGCGGATCCCGAGCTTGCGGGCCTTGTCGACGATGTTCTCTGTGATACCCGAACCTGGGGTGGCGATCAGCCCTTGGGGCATGGTCTCCAGCATCTTGTCATTGCGCTTGAAGGGGGCGGCCTTCCCGTGGCTCTTCCAGTCGGGCCTGAAGACCACCTGGGTGACACCTCGGGTATCTGCCCAGCGGGCCGCGATCATCTCGGCGCCTTTGGGCGTGCCACCGTGCAAGAGCACCATGTCGGGGTATTTCGCAAGGGTGGCATCGAGGACGGACCAGATCAGGTCGTAGGCCTGATAGTCGCCGCCCGAAAAAGCGATCCGTGTGCCTTCGGGGCAGTGCACCTCGGTCTCCTTGCGGCGCTTGGCCGAGAGATAGGCCCGACTGTCCACCACGGCGGAGATCAGACCCCGATGCGAGACCTTGGATCCGGTGCGGGGCAGCCAGGGCGAACCGGTGGCGGCCGAGAAATGGTCCACGGCCAGATCGCGCATCTGCTCGAAAGCGTCGCGATGGTCCCAGAGCTTCAGCCCGATCATCTGGAGGCGTTCCAGCTCGACCGAGGCGACCTCAGAGCCGTCCTGGATCGCGAGGCTTTCCCGGACCTCGAATTCGTTGTCGTCGAGAAGCTTCTGGATATGGGTCAGCCGGCGATGGAAGATCGAGGTGAGGGACCAGAGCATCTCTTCAATATTGTCCTCCAACTGGCTGCCGGTGAGGAGGCCGATGGTGGTCTCAAAGAGGGTCGCCATGGCGAGTTCGACCTCGTCGGGTTGGGGCAGGGGGCGATGATCGGTCTCGCCGGGTCCCGGTGTTGCGCCGTGAAGTGCGAGGTGGTCGAGGATGGCGGAGGTCACGCCGGTCTCCTCTTGGATGTCTGTCTGATGGGGCATTGTCTGGTTCCTCTGTTTGATCTGACCCGATTTGGATGGGGCGATGTCAGGACCGGCGGCGACCGGGCCGCATCCGTCAGGATCGGAGCGAAGCGGAGAATGTGACCCGGACCGGAAAATTGGTCCCGCGAGGAATGCCCTGAAAGGGGAGGGGAATTTTCCGGGTAGCGGGCGCATTGCTGCCCGGGCGAGGGGCACTCAGCCCCGACCCGCTGGTCCATCGCTCCCCTTGTCCAAACGGGATCAGATCGAACCGGCGGAACCTTTGCCCTGTCGGACATCAATGGGTAGGCAGGCGGTCATCCGCCCCCAATCTCCAGACCTTGCGCTTTCATGGCCTCTAAAAGGGACCGGCGCAGCGCATCCTTGCCAAGTGCCCGCAGATCGTCGTTGAAATCGCCCATTGCCGGCACGAGATCACCACAGGCAATTCCTCGCGATTCCAGTTGGTTACGCAATCTCTTTGATGCATTGCGTCCTGCTTCATCATTGTCCCGCGCGATCCAGATACGCTTGATCCCCGGCGGCGGGATGAAGAGGCCGAGATGGGTGGCGGTGAGACAAGACGCGAGGTCGAACTCAAGCAGAGCCGTGCCAACCGAAAGGGTGTTCTCGAGACCTTCGCCGACGATGAGATCAGTGCGCCCGGTGCCAGACCAGAAGCGGATGGCATGGCCATGAAGCTGCCCAAGGATCCGCTTCGGGTTCTCGATCGCGGCCAGACCGCCGGTGGAGGGGTCGAGATAGGTGCGCGCGCAGCCAGTGATCTGGCCCCGATTGTCCGTGATCTTCGCCAGCAGGGCAGGGGCTCTGTGCGGCGGATCAGGCCCGTCCTCGCCGTGGCGCAGGAAGACCTGCGGGTGATAGCGGAGCGCTGGACCGAAGCGCGAGATCCCGCGCCCCTGCAAATAGGTGGCCGCCAGAGTGCCGAGGACCGGCTTGCCTGCGGCAAAGAGCTTCCGCGCCCGCGCGATGCGTTTGCTGGAGGCTGCATCCGGGCGCTCAGCCTTTCGGGTTTCACGAGGTACGGCAGCGCAGGGGGCCTCGCCGAGAAAGGACTGCGCCTCCCTCAGCGTTTCCTTGAGCGTGACCGAACCAAGCCGTTCCTGCAGCAGGTCTATCAGATCGCCATATTGCCCCGTCGCAAAGTCGGCCCAGGATCCGGCCTTGCGCCCACCTTGAGCTTGCAGCCGGATGGCGAGGCTTTGACCTTTGGCCCCCGAGGTATCGCCAACCTGCCAATAGTTGCCCTGCTTGCGCCCCTCGGGGAAATACTGGCGGCAGAAGCTCTCGGCCCGATCTGCCAGATCGGCCGAGAGGTCTGCGATGCTGCGCCGCGCGTTCATGCGGCGGCATTCGCAGCGTTTGCGCCAACCGGATGCTCGCCGAGCACGCGCGCCAGCACGTCAATGCCGTCCACCGGGATGAACACCCGCGTCTTCCACTGGATCACCTCGGTGAAGCAGCCCAAAGCCTTCAAACCGGGCAGGGCCGCACCGGACGCGCCGATCAGCTCACATCTCGGCTGCCCCATCACGAGCGACCGGCGCAACTGGTAACCGCCGAGCAAGCTGAGGGTCGTCTTTGCGTCCATCACCGCGCCGAACACCTCCTGCGGTGCCATCTCGATCTGACAATCGAGACCGAGGCGCGCGTAGACATTGAGAAGCTGATCCTGGCTGACCAGACGGCCGATGGCGCGTTCCCCATCCTCGGTCTGCAGGCGATAGATGCGCATGTTGTCAGCGGGCAGCCGATCCCAGATCGGCAGGAGCAGCCCGCAGATCAGCGTGATCTTCGAGGTGGTGAACTCCGGCACGGCGGCGACTTCGGTCTGCCAGAGATGTTCGAACATCGAGTCATCAATCTCCTCCCAATGCGAGGTCGAAAATTCGCTGGCCGCGAGGATCTCGGTTCCCATGGGCCGCAGCAGTTTCACCCGCAGGATCGGCACACCGTCTTCGTCCATGAAGGCGGGCGCCTTCACCATCAGCGCCGCGCGTTTGGAGGTCGTGTTCCAGCAGAGCGTCGCGCCCTCTGTGTTTGCGCAGATCGATTTGACCCGGGGCAGGGCGAGAGGATCGTTGCGGTCTGTGCGCTCCACGGTCAGCGCAGTGGCCGTCGCCCCCGTCGCCTCATGCTCGAAGATGACCTTGCGATCGACGATCTCGAACTTCTCCGCGCGCAGGGTCTCGAGGCCGACATCCAGCGTGCCCGCCTGCCGCGCGTCTTCGATGATCGCCGAGAGGAACCCGCCGAAGGCCTCGAAAATTGCGTCTTGCACGTCAATCCTCAGAGCAAGGCAGCGGTTCAGGAACTGCTGGATCGGCGGCAGGGTTTCCTTCATCGTGCCGTCCGCGTCATCGAGCGTCAGCCCGGTCATCTCCTGGAATTTGGCGTAGGAGCAGGCGTCAATCTTGCCCGCGCGCAGCTTGTAGAAGAACTGGCGCCGCGCCGCGCGTGCGTAAGGGCTTTCGAGGTTGTCCTCGGCGCGAAACATGTTCTGACCGCCGGTCTCGCGTTGCCCCTTGGTGATCGCCCCGAGCGTGTCGAGGCGGCGCGCGATGGTGGAGAGGAACCGCTTCTCGCCTTTCACATTGGTGGCCACCGGCCGGAACAGCGGCGGCTGCACCTGATTGGTGCGATTGGTGCGCCCGAGCCCCTGGATGGCATTGTCGGCCTTCCAACCGGGCTCGAGCAGGTAATGCACCCGGAGGCGCTGGTTCTTTGCCCCAAGGTCGGCGTGATAGCTGCGCCCGGTGCCACCTGCATCTGAGAAGATCAGGATGCGTTTGGCGTCATCCATAAAGGCCTGAGTCTCGCCGAGGTTGGAGGAGGCGGGGCGGTTCTCGACCTTGAGCCGCCCTTCGCGCGTTTTCACGATGCGCCGCTTGCGCCCCGTGACCTCGGCCACCGCATCGCCGCCAAAATGCCAGAGGATCTGGTCGAGCGCGCCCTGCACCGGGGCGAGGGCACCCAAGTGCTCGATCAGATCGTCCCGCCGCCGCTCCGCTTCGCGGCAGATGATGGGATTGCCGTCAGCATCGAGGGCGGGGCGCGACCGCAGATCGCCGTTCTCGTCGGTGTAGGGCTCGAAAAGCTGCGTCGGGAAGCTGTGCATCAGGTAGTCCATGATGTTTTCACGCGGTGTAAAATCGACCTGCAGATCGTCCCAGTCCGAGGCCGGAATCTCCTCGAGACGGCGTTCCATCACCGCTTCGCTGGTCGAGACGACCTGAATCACTGCAGAATGCCCCGCCGCCAGATCCGCCTCGATCGCGCGGATAAGCGAGGGGCATTTCATGGCGGTGATGAGATGGTTGAAGAAGCGCTGTTTGTTGCTCTCGAAGGCCGAACGCGCGGCGGATTTTGCCTGGGCGTTCAGCGTGCCGGTCTCGGAGGAGATGCCAGACGCCTGAAGCGCGGCCTCAAGATTGGTGTGGATGATCTGGTAGGCATCGGCATAGCTGTCGTAGATCGCGATCTGAGGGGGCGTCAGGTCGTGCACCAGCATCTCGTATTCGACCCCGGCGTAGGAGAGCGAGCGTGCCAGATATAGCCCGAGCGCCTTCAGGTCGCGCGAGATCATCTCCATGGCGGCAATACCCCCGGCCTCCATCGCGGCGACAAACTCTGCACGTGTCACGAAGGGGAAATCGCCAGTGCCCCAGAGCCCGAGGCGGGAGGCATAGGCGAGATTGCCGACGACCGTGGCCCCGGTGGCCGAGACATAGAGGACGCGTGCATCAGGCACAGCGTTTTGCAGTGCGAGGCCAGCGAGGCCCTGCTGTGAGGCCTTCTTGTCGCCGCGGTCGGACTTTTCGCCAGCAGCATTGGCCATGGCGTGGCTTTCATCAAAAGCGATGACCCCGTCGAACCCTGCGCCGAGCCAGGACGTCACCTGGTCGAGACGGGAGGCTTTGCCTTCCCGCTCGGCGGAGCGCAGCGTGGCGTAGGTGACGAAGAGGATGCCTTCGGGCAGGCGGATGTCGCTCCCTTGGCGGAATTTCGAGAGCGGCACGATATCGCTTTCACGCCCCCCGAGGGCCATCCAGTCGCGCCGCGCATCTTCGATGAGCTTGTCGCTCTTCGAGACCCAAACGGCCCGGCGGCGCCCTTTGAGCCAGTTGTCGAGAATGATGCCCGCCACCTGCCGCCCCTTGCCGCAGCCGGTGCCATCGCCCAGGAACCAGCCCTTGCGCAGACGGAAGGCACCTTCGTCACCCTCCGCCGCGGCCATAAGCTGACCCTCGATCTCCCCGCGCTTGAACCAGCCTTTCAGGTGCGCCTCGTGTGCATTGCCCGCGTAGATCACGCTTTCGAGCTGCGGAGCGGAGAGGAGGCCGTCAGCGACAAGGGACTTCGGCAAGACTGGGCGATAGGTCGGCACGGGCGGCGGGACAGACGCCATGGCTGCGGATTGGACAAGTGCTGTCGGGTGCTCCGCTGCGCCGCCGATCCGCATCGCCTGAAGATTATAGGTCTCGTAAACCGTGTCCTGCAGCGCGACGCCCGGTACGCTCCAGGCTTTCGGCAGGTAGTCGAGCGGGGCCGTCACGACATCATCAAAGGGATGCCGGGCGCGCTCCTCGGCGCGGGCGCGGGTTTCCTTGCGGGCGGCGTTACGCAGAGCGTACAGGTTGGTGCGGGACTGGCGGTTCGGCACAGACAATGCCGCGCTGGTAGGGCAGGGCGGGGGGTTGCGGCGCGCGGGACAATGGGTGAGCACTGCGGAGAGAAGATCGCCCGTGGTTGCGCAGATGGGATGATAGACGGCCTCGATTTCGACAGGTGCGGTCTCGCGTTCGCCCGCCGCGCGCTTGTCGATTACCGTCAGCCGCGTGTCGATCGTGGTCCCATGCCGCGCGAAGACCTTGCCGTCGATCGCGGCGGAAAACACCACGTCTGCGCTCTGGCCTATGCGTTGAAACGTCGGCTGGAAACTCTTGGTGGAGGGCCGAAAGCTCTCGCCCGTGATGATGACAAGCCGCCCACCCGGAGCAAGACGTGCCAGCGCGGACAGAACATGCTGACTGGTCGCCTGCCGAAACCGACCTTCGACATGGTTCGCAGCCGAAAACGGCGGGTTCATCACGATGACCGAGGGCGTGATTGCGCGGTCGAGACGGTCGTCGATCGAGGCGGCATCGTGATCCGAGACAACAGCATCCGGAAACAATTGTTCCAGCAAGGCACGGCGCGTTTCCGCAAGCTCATTGAGAACAAGCCGCGCGCCTGCAGTCCGGGCGAAGATCGCCAGCATGCCGGTGCCAGCGGATGGCTCGAGCACCAGGTCGCCCTCGCGAAACCCCGCCGCCTGCGCGACAATCGCCGCAAGGGGCAGGGGGGTCGAAAATTGTTGCAGGCGGACGCTATCTTCAGAACGCCGTGTGTGCGAGGGCGCCAGACTGGCCAGCCGCTCGATCATGGTGAGGAAGGCCTGCGGCGAGGCCGCCTGGCGCTGCATCAGCGCGCCATAGCGCGCGAGCATCAGGATTTGCGCAACCTCGACGGCCTCGTAGGCGTCCTTCCAAACCCAGGCGCCGCTCGTGTCGCTGGCACCGAAGGCCTCCTCCATCACGGCGCGAACAGCGGCGGCGTCAATGGGTTTGCCAGCCTCGAACAAAGGGACGAGGGCATTTGCAGCCTGCATCAGGTTTTGAGCAACGCCTGCAGCCTCGGGCAGGGCAGGGGCCTCTGAAAGACATGCAAGCGGGACGGAATGGGGGTGAGCGTTCATCGGCAATCTCCGGAGTTGAGGGTTGGCCCCAGGCCCCGCGCGCACTCTCGCACCCGGGAGGGGTCACCCCTCCCGCCCTGTCTCTCGCTCTTTCATGGCAAAGCCCTGGTGCGAATTTGCCCTGCGTCAGGACGGCCGCAGATGGCGAGGCACGTCCATCGATTGATGCAGGATCCGGATCACAAATATCCTGTCCGGGTCCACCTCATAGAACACGAGGTGCCGGCCCGTGATCAGTTTACGCGCACCCTGCAGGAGATCGGAGCAGTCCGACCCCATTTGAGGATTGGCGATCAGCCCCTTCAGGGCACGCTCGATGTCGTCGAGATAGCGGTCCGCCTGCGCCGCGCCCCACTGTCGGTCTGTCTCGACCCAGATATCGACGAGATCGGATTTAGCCGCTTCAGAGAGATGGATGTCACGCATCAGAAGCGCCGGAGCGGCTCCGCGCCTCGCGCTTGATCGCATCCATATCGAGCGGACCAGCGTCGCCGGATTGCTTGCCCTCCATCAACGCAACGCGAAGCCGCGCCCGCTGACCTTCCTGTTCTTCCATCAGGCGCAAGGAGGCGCGGATCAACTCGCTGGTTGACCCGTAGCGCCCTTCCTTCAACATCAGGGCAATGAATTCGTCCCAATGGGGGCCCAGTGTGACGCTTGTGCTTGCCATGTTCACCTCCGAAATACGCATGAATAACATATATGAGTACTTCACGCATTTCAACTCGGAGGTGGGCTTGCGCCCAGTTCTTCGGCGGCGACGGCTCTGGATCTCGCCTGTAAAACGAGATGGTCTACAAACGCTCGTGCCTCGGACAGGCAGTCCAGCTCATAGTCGCCGAAGAAGCCCCAGCAGGCGTCGAGCTCCTCGCCGTCACGCTCGATGACATAGCCATAGACCCGCCCGCCAAGATAGGCGTCGTAGCTGACGATTTCAGCGCGCAGGATGTCGGCTGCCTTTTCCCGCAGTGCCTTGGTGACGCGCTTCACATCGAACTCCTTCCGAACCGCCTCAAGCAACACATAGACGTAACCGGCCTGGCCGGAATCCCACGGGCAGTGGAACCCGATGGTGTTCATCGCGAGGCCGGAATGGTCATAGAGAAACACCGGCAGAAGGATCGCCTTGCGCTCGGCGCGCTCGCGCAACTGGTCCATTGAGAGATCACACTGATCCGAGACACCCGCGAGATCGCGCAGAAACGACTCGGGGCTTGCGAAATGGTGGCTTTCGCCCAGCCGGTATCTCCGATGCCAGCAGATCAGCGTGCCGAGGTTCGACCACTCCCGTGGGCTTTCGGGATCGGGGTCATGGAAAATCTTGATGGTGTGGCCGTGATAGGCCTCCTCATAGACAGGGTCGTGCATGTCGATGTCCTTTCTTGGAACGAAATCGACTCGCCAGGCCGATTGGGCGCAGGCGAGTCGATCTGGTTGTGATGAGTTGGTTGGTGAGGTTGCCGCCCGTCGGATCAGGCGGCGGCGCGGTTCTGGCGGTGCTGAACGTGTTCGACCGAGACCTTCAGCAGCCATTCCTCGAAGCCGAGAATGGTCTGGTGATTTGCCACCGCGTGGCTCCAGACCGCGCGCGGATCGCTGCCGATCTGCGTCGGGTCGTTGTCGATCCGGCCGTTGGCCATCCACGGTTCCGGTTGGATGCGTCCAAGCCAGTCGGCCAGCGACGGGATGCGCCCTTGGCAGTCTTCGCGCACATGTTGTTCGCCGATCCAGCGGATCGGCACGACCCGGCCCGCGCTGTTGGTCAGGCTTCGCCCAAACAAACGCTCAGCTTCGAAGATCCCGAGCGTGTGGTGCCGATGTGCTCGGTGGGTGAAAAGTGCGAGGTGTTCCTTAGATGAGTCGAACCAATCGTGCACATATTGGTAATCATCTGGAACACCTCCGAACTTTCGGGCCGAGCTTTCGGCGTGGTGGAGGGGATGTGCCATATCAAAGCCCCTCATGTTCGGTGGTATTGGTCGCGATGTAGCGGTTCGAATGACTGACATCGATGTTGTCAGTCGCGAGCACCCAGGTCAGTTCGCCATAGCCACCTTCGTTGTTCTCGAACCCGGGGCTGAGCGCATAGGCGAAGTCCCAGCCGAAATCTTCGACCCGGCGGCGCAACTCTTCTGAGAGAGAGATCGTGTCTGGCGTCACGACGACATCTTCGATATTGCCGGAATCGCCGTAGCCTTCGTATTGCACCTCGATCTTCGTCACGCCGACGGCACGCAGTTCGGAGAGAAGGGCCACGCGGGTCACAACCCTCTGTTCGGCGGCGCGTTGCTGGGCTTCCAGCATCTGCGCGTAAAAATCATTCACTTGTGTCATGTCTTCGATCCTTTGGAATTGAGGGAAGGGGAGGGCGACCTTTGCATCAGATCGCCCAGGAGGTTTCCTGCGGGGGGCTTCAAGCCGCGGCGTCGCCGCGTTCGTCACCCGTCCGGTCAACCAGGTTGAAATACAGATTCTCAGTCGCGCGCTTGAACCCCGGCGGTTTGCGCGGGGCGAGGCAGCGCACTGAGGCACTGCAGCTCTCGCCATGCTCCATCGCGAACTGCGTCACTTGGTCGATCAGGTCGTCCATGCCCGCGGCCTGGATGCGCTTTTCCGGGTAATTCGCCATCATCTGGAACTGTGTGACGACGAAGGCGCCGTCGCGGTGCGCGGGATAGAGGGTGATCTGATAGTCGAGTGTCTTGGCCATCTCTGGTCTCCTGCGGCGGGCGGAACGCGACCATCGCGCCCCATGGAAACCCGCCAGCGCGAAAGGACCGCCCTTTGTGCAAGGGCGATCCGAGGTGATGTTGAAGAAGAGGGGCGTCAGTATTCTGACGGCAGAAGCAGGGTCAGGACGCGGCGGGTTTGCGCGGGATCGGATGGCTCGGGAGAGCCATATTGATAGTCGACGTCGTACAAATCGAGCTTGAACCAGGTCGTGGTCCCGTCGAAGTCGATGACCCCCATCTCGTGCCAACCATGGGGGTCACTGTCAGCGTTGAACGCGTCAAACGAAGCGACGCGGCGGGTGAGAGCGAGCTGGGCGTCCGGCCCTAGTGCTGCAACACCACGGGTCATGACAAACTGGCCCTGCGGCGCATCGGCGACGGGGGTGGTCCTGAGAATGGAGCGACGAAAGGCATCATTTTGCCCGGCGATCAATTCGGTTTCCTTGACGGGATCGATATCGAGTGTGGTGGTCATGAGAATTCTCCGGGACGGGCCAGCCGATCAGACACCGGCTGCGTGAAACCCGTCAGCGGGAAAGGGCCGCCCTCTGCGCGAGGACGGCCCAAGGCTTAGGTCATGATCGGATCGGTTTTCGCCGCGTCAGGCCGCATCCTCGCTCAGGAAGGCGGGCAAGGACGACGGTTCATTGCTCTCAGCGTCGCTCAGAGAATCTTCGGCGGACAGATCTCCCTCCTCGGTCTCCGGCGCAGCGCCTGCCGTGTCGGCACCAGCCTCCGTCGCACCGGCAAACACCATCCCGTCGGGCAGCCACCGCGTCGTCTTTGCAACCGTCGCGGCGTCGAAACCTTCCGTCTCGCTCGCCGCTTCTGCGAACGCCCGCTCCATCGCGGCCGCGATATCGCCCTTGCGTTCGCGATTGCGATCCTCGGCGTAGTCGTCACCGATCAGCTTGCGCGCCGTGGCCACCGCATGCCCCTTGTTGACCCGACCCCAGTAGTTTTGGGCAGTCGGGCGCCAGCAGGCAGCCACATCAACATCGAGCCGCGCGCCGATCTCCTCGATGATCGGGGAAGGACGATTGTCGGAGGAAAGCTGGGGTTTGACCGCGAGACCCGTCGCCCAGGCGAAAAGCGCCTGCTTGTCCGCAATGGGCAACGCCGACATCGTCCGGAAGTCCTCGGGTTTCTGAAGCTTCATCCAGTCCGTGGCGAGGTCTTGTTCCAGCGCCTCGAGCATTTTTTGGGCGACGGTGTCCGCGTGCAGCACTTCGCGGTCTTGCGCCTGGAAGGGCCGGATCGAGATGTCGAGTGCCTCGTTGCCGTAGGACCGCCCCAAAGCCTGTTCGCAGAGCGCGTAGAGCATCGCATCGAAGGCCACCTCGAAATCAGCCGCCAGATGCGCCCTGAGGATGTGCTGGCGCGTGGCACGCAGATCATCCGCCAGGCTCGCCGAAATGCCGTCCGCCTTGCGCAACGTGGCCGCGGGGTCAGAGGTCGGCACTGGCGTGGAGGACGTCGGCGGCGTCACATGTGGGCGGGCGGGGGAGGAGGCATCACCCGCATCAGCACTATCTTCGTCCGGCATGGCCGCAGCAGGGATATCTTCTGGCCGCACCAGGCCTTTCTCGACACGTAGCGCACCGTCATGACCGATGGTCAGAACCACGCCCGCAATGGCGCGATCTGCGTCCGCGAAAGGTTGCCGCTCGCGCTGCAGGGCTTCGATCTCGCGCAAACGCGGCTCGATGGCGTAGTATTCTTCGGTCTCGGCGTCGGTCCAATCCTCGCCGTCATTCTGCGCCGCCAATTCCTCTTCGCGGGCGATGAGATGCTCTTCCTCGGCGAGCAGATCGGGATCGGGTTCGATATCCTGCGGATAGACACGCCCGAAACTGCGAAACGCCCCGTAATCCACAGAGAGATGCACCTCGACCCATTTCCATGTCCCTTCAAAGGGTTTGGCCGCGGCCTGCAGCTTCTCGATGGCGAGACGCTCGAGGAGCTCAGGGTTTTCCATATGGGCGCTGGCGCGATCGTCGAAGAGGTCGCGCAGCAGAACGCCTCCCGCCGCCTCATAGGCTTCGATGCCGACGAAACGCCCCAAGGCCGAGTTCGCAGAATGCGCGGTCTCGGTCAGTTGGCGTTTGATGCTTTGCGGGTGGATGTGATAGCCGCCCTTCACCGCGTTCCAGACCGCCAGTTGCCGATCGTGGTCGTCGGTCAGCGTAAACGCCATCACGCATTCGAGGGTCAGATCCCCCGCGCGAAATCGCTCGATGATTTCGGGCGCGACACGGGCGAGTTTCAGCCGACGGCGTACCAGGTCGACGGAGACACCGAATTTCAGCGCAATTTCGTCCTCGCTGCGCCCTTCGCCAATCATCTTGTCGAAAGCTTCGAACTGGTCCGCCGGATGCATGGCTGCGCGCTGAAGGTTTTCTGTGGCGGAGGTGAGGATGGCGTTGCGTTCGTCCTCGACGAGGCAGGGCACCGGGTGGTCTGCGGGGATCACACCGTCCTCGGCCAGCTGTTTCAGCGATTTGAGGCGACGGCCACCGGCGTCAACAGCAAAACGTGTCTCTGACAGCGCATGAACCACTAGGTTCTGTTTGATGCCTGTCTCGCGGATGCTGGCGAGGAGTTCGGCGTCGTCGCTAGCGCTCGCGGCGACTTTGCGGACGTTGAGTTGGCTCGGCTCCAGCTGGTCGAGCGGGATCATCCGGATGTCGGCGGCGCCGTCAGGCGCAGCCGATCCGGCGGTTTCGGTTTTCTTTGAGGTGGCGGGTTTCGAACGCGTCGTGGTTTTGGTCTTGGCCATGGTCAGGATCCTTGTCGCGCCGGACCCGGAAGAGGCTCTCTCTTTCCTTTCAAGCCCGGCACACGGGCTTCCCTTTCTCTGGCTCTTTGCAATTGCGAAACACGTCAGCAATCGACCGTTTGTAAACGAATGCAAGTAAGTGCTCTCTCGTCGTGCTCGTCCAAAAACCCTTGGTTTCCTTGCGCTGAGCGCGATCTGAGAGGTTCCACCGGCAGTCGCGCGCGCATACTATATAAAGAGCAAAGGCAACCGCCACAAAATCACTTGGGTAATGTGCAAAAGAACAGTATTTTGCACATATGAAGCCCCAAGCATCCGCTTTGACAGATAATTTCGATGACCCCCTCATCACCATCGAGGAGGATGAAGAAGCTCACGAAGAGGATCTCTGGTTTCTGCCGGGACCACTCGATGAAGAACCAGATGATTTACCTCCCGGGCCACGGGCAGAACCGCCAGACACTGCTGTCATCGATGACTGGGCAAAGGCAGAAGGCGTTCACGCTGCGCGACTGGCAAAGGTGGCTGGACGCTTAGGAGCTCTGGATGATCGGCTGCTGCGTGGCCCGGAAGGCTGGCGGCATCGCCTCGCTTTGATCGAGGCAGCGAACCTCAGCTGGTTCTCAGGGGATCGGGTGAGTTCTGATCGTCTGGCGCTCTGGATATCGATGCGGCTCTCGGGCGCACAGGATGACCCAAATGCCCTTGCAAGAGTTGGATGGGCTGTTCGGCGCCTGACAGGCGGTCCCGGACCAAAGGCTGATTTGGCCGCCTTCCTGGATCGCCGCGATCCCGAGAACATTGAAGACAGCGCTGAGCGTTTCGAAGATCGCGCGGGCGGATGGTTGGACGTAATGGCCGCCGCTGCCGAACTCCACCCAATCACGCGGGCTTGCATGGGCTTTCATCTCTGGAGCCTGGCGGGCCTCGGACAGCACGGCGACCAGATCGAAGCCGCCGTCACCGCGTCCAGGATCGCGGCCAGCGACGGAAGCGGCGCCATCTTCGCACCGCTAGCTATGGGCGGGGCAGGGGGGCTGCGTGTCTCGGGCTTGCCACCCGAACGCTTGACCCGCTGGTTGGATGGGATGAACAGCGCAATTCTAACGGCGATGCGGCATCTAGACGATGCCGAGACATGGAGTGCTCGGGCGGAAGGAGTCATGTCTCAGCTTTCGGGGCGAACTCCGGCGGCTCTTCGTTCGGCGTTGACAGAATGGCCTTTGGTGTCAGCCCCGATGGCGGAGGCATTAACAGGCGCAAGTCGCGCGGCGGTTCAAAGGAACCTCGCCTGGATGGAAGAGAGAGGCCTGATCCGAGAAGTGACGCAACAAGGACGATTCAGGATGTGGCGGATCAAGGACTAGACCGTTGTGATCAGATCCAGCGACAGGGACCTTCTCGGTTCATTGAGGGAGGAGCGCTTATCGCCAATGCTTACGTTCATCGATGTCGCCAAAGGGTGGTGTCGCGTGGCCCTTAATTGTGAGATGAGAAATCCAACGAAATCAACAGCTGTGCTTTGCCCTTAAATATGAGATTTTGCCTTTAATTCCGATATTTTTGCTCTTAAACCTGAGACAGGGTTCACAGACATTTGCGGCAAATATCGATGGATGATGATGGCGAAGACTACGTTGCCGTTGGTGCTGAAGAAGCGCGCAGGGCCGCGGTGCTGCGTCCCCTTGTTCAGGCCTTTCTCAAAGGGACTGGCAGTCTGGAAAGTGGCATCAATGACGCCGTTTGGGAGCTTGGTGTCAGCAGGGCGACGGTCTGGCGTTGGGTAAAGCGGTTGGCGGAAGAGGGTGGGCGCACCAGCGCTCTGACGCCGCGGAAACGGGGCCGCCCGACCGGGACGATCTTGATATCCAGCAAAGTCGAAGCGGTGATCGAAGAGCACCTTCGCCGTTATTTTTTGCGCCGGGAGCGTTCGAGCCTGTCGCGCGTCGTGACAGAAATCCGCAGCGCGTGCTGGCAACAGGGCCTGCAGCCACCGACGCGGCGGACGGTTCAGCGTCGTCTGGATGCAATGAATGCCCGCAAAGTTGCGAAGGCACGAGAGGGCGCAAAGGCGGCCCGCCAGAAGTTTGCGCCGGTCACGGGTGAAAACAAGGCAAATCATCCTCTGGAAATCGTGCAAATCGACCATACGCCCGCAGACATTATTCTTGTCGACAGTTTTGAGCGCCAAGCAATTGGCCGGCCTTGGGTCACGCTGTCGATCGACATCGCAACGCGGATGGTAACCGGATACTACACTTCTCTTGAGGCTCCTTCGCGTCTGTCTGTGGCGCTTTGCCTGACACAGGCGGTTGCCCCCAAGGCGCAACTTCTGACGGAATTGGCGTGCAATATTCCTTGGCCCGCACAAGGCAAACCGCAGAGTGTCCATGTCGACAATGGCCGCGATTTCCGGTCGCGGGCCTTTCGGTCGGCCTGTGCGGAATGGGGGATCGATCTGGTCTATCGACCGCCGGGAAGTCCTCACTTCGGAGGTCACATCGAACGTTTGATCGGGACGATGATGGGGGCGGTTCACCTCCTGCCGGGCACAACGCAATCCTCGGTCACGACCAAGGGCGACTATGATGCCGAAGGCATGGCCACGATGACGTTGAGCGAATTCGATCGTTGGTTTGCTTTGGAAATCTGCCGTTACAACAACAGCATTCATTCAAGTCTTGGCTGCACGCCCGTTGCCAAATGGGAGGCGCTCTCAGAACAAATGACGGGCGATATCCCATTTGATATCGAAGCCTTTCAGGTGAGTTTCCTGCCGAGCGAACTGCGCAAGATCAGGCGTGACGGCATCCATCTGTTCCAGATACGGTACTGGTCCGATGCCCTTGCAGGCCACATCGGGCGCGGGGATGGAAAGGTGGTCGTTCGCTACGATCCTCGTGATATCTCAATGATCTGGGTCGAACTGGACGATGGCCGATTTGTTGAGGCGCGGTACAGAAATCTGGAAATTCCGCCCGTGCCACTCTGGGAATATCGCGAAGCCATGAGGAGGGCTCGGGCCCTTGGCAAGTCCGGGTCCAATGAGCTGGTTCTGGCTGAGCTGATCCGCCAGCAACGCCAGATCGAGACTGAAAGCCGGGGCCTGACGAAGGCCGAACGCCGATCCCGTGAAAGAAAAGGGACATTGGAGAGCGCCAACTCGGCCGTCTCGTCAACCGAAGGGCTGCGCGCGATCGATACGGGTGATACATCGCGCCCATTGTTCAAGGTGGAGAGATGGTGAATTGAGGGCAGGGACAACTGAAGAAGACGGCCGGATCGCCCTCATTCAATCGGATATCTGGATCGGCTTTCCACGGGCGGAACAGGTGTTGGACCGCTTGCAGGGCATGATCGAAGCGCCACGACAAACCCGTATGCCTGGGCTTCTTGTGCATGGCGCCTCCGGGATTGGAAAGACGATGATTGCCCGAAACCTGTCGCGCAAGTACGCACCAGAATACGATCCGGCATCAGGCATCACCCGCACACCGCTTCTGCTGTTGCAAGCGCCGCCCGCACCTGATGAACGGCGGTTTTACCTGCATATCCTGGCCGCCGTTGGCGCCCCGGCGACGGCACTGAGCGCCCGCGCTCAAAATGTGGCTTCCCTCGAAGTCCGTGTCATCGCGCTACTGCGTGACCTTGGCCTGCGGATGATCATGATCGACGAGGTTCACAACCTTTTGGCCGGGACCCACCGCGAACAGCGACGCTTTCTCAATGTTCTGCGGTATCTCAGCAATGAACTCGAAGTGTCGCTGGTCTGCCTCGGGGTCAGCGAGGCTGTCGATGCCATCCGTGGTGATATCCAACTTGCCAGGCGGCTGGACGAACATCACCTGCCAAACTGGCGCGATGATGCCGAGTTCTCGGATATGATCCAGACACTCATCGCGGCAATGCCCCTCAACAAAAAATCCAATCTGAAGGTCAAGTCGCTCAAGCAGATACTTGCACTGACCGGTGGGGTGACCTCGCGCATTTTCGCCCTAGTCAAGGATCTTTCCATCGAGGCCATTGTCACCGGTGAGGAATGCATCACCGATGACGCAATCGCAAAATGGACGCCGGTTTGGTCGCGCCATGCGAACGCCCATCGGCGGCTCGAGAAGACCGGCGTGTGACGCTGCGACCGCTGCCAAAGACTGTCGCACCGCTTCCAGACGAGTTGTTGTCAGGTTGGTTGTCTCGGTTGGCTGCGGCCAACTACTGTAATGACGCGGAACTGCTGGCTCATATCGAAATCGATACCACGCATGGCACCGCCTTGGACTTCAGCATCGACGCGGCTGCGGCAGAGAAGATTGCCAATGCCGCACGGGTCGCCCCAGATGTCGTGCGATCTTTGACCTTTCCGGCAATGACGCCACGAGAAGCATCGCTGACGGCCCAGATGCCATTCCAGCATTGTCTGCAATGCTCCCGAGAGGGCCTTTCGCTCAGGCATTGGAGGCGGGCCTGGGCATTCGACTGTCGGGTTTGCGGGACGAGACTTGTGCAGACCCTCGGCAAAGCCGGTGACGAACCAATATCCGACAAACTGATATACCGAGCGCGCCGCGGGGCAGGGATGCTTGAATGCGCCGCGCGATCGCAAGGCCCCAGGCAACTTCGGCGCGCAATGCGCGCAGTCACCTTTGCCATGTCACTTAAGGGCTGCCACGGGGAGCCCTTGTTCGCTCTTCAGAGCCACAGACCGGAAGTGAGGCTGTTGTGCCTTGCCGCAATCGCCGCCGCGCGATCTCATCCTTGGCTAAGGCAGCCATCGTCAGCTCCGCCATAGACGACTTTGCCAAGGTTGCTCTCTTGCGCGCCTTCGAGAAGGAGCATCGATTGCTAGCCGCGGTCGATCACATCGCGCAAAGGCACGCGAGAAGCAAAGGCCCCATGACAGCCGAATCTCGCAATTAAAGGCAAAACTCAATGCCGAAAGTAACCACCCGGTTGCTACCGCCTGCCGGATTTCGCTGTGAGGCCCTAAGACACGTGCATAGCGACGTCGCAAACGA
>NZ_JAIMID010000038.1 GCF_019966535.1 Mesobacterium pallidum
CTCAGCATAACAACGAAAGCCGCCTGATCATGCCCTCAGGCCATCCGGGAAATTACACCACCTTGACGGACGTGACCCACCGTTGCGGAAGGGCGTCCCGGCGAGATATATTGATACATTGCAGATCGGCGCCCAGGTTTGGCGGAATACCGGAGAGCACCTAACGTATCTGCAGGTCCTGAATGGCCGCAAGGATCTTTCCGTCGGTATCATCGCTGTCGGCTGTCACCGCAAGACCGACCAGAACCTTTGGCATGTCCCCGAACGCACGCACGAAATCGCGATCCAGGTTCACATTCTCGGTGAAGTTGCCGGTTTGCGCCGTTTGCAGAATTTTCGATTTGAGACCCGTCGAGTAGGGGCTGTTCAGCAATGCGCCTTTCGCATGATTGCCACCCCAGACATAAACCAGCGCCCGCGTATTGGGATCACGCAGCAATTTGCGCGCCGTTGTTCGGCCAAGCGTGCTTGCGGTCTGCGGATCGACGAATATGAAGTACAAAGCAAGATTGCGATCATCGCCGCCGCGCCGTGTGAGGTCGGTTCCCTTAACACCCTGCGTGACGGACCATTCCCACATTGCTGCCTTTGCGGTGCCAAGGGCTGCGCTGACCGGACGCCAGAGAACCGAAACCGTGCCATCGGAAATCACGTCCAGCCGCCGACCTTGCAGGCCGTACTCGTTCGAAAAGAGCCGCAAGAGGCCCTGTTCTTTCCAGCTTCCATCGAATGGAATTGTCTTTCCTTGCGCATAGAGGGGCGGGGCGTTTGCAGCTAATGCAACAAAAGCGATGAAAAGTGTCGCTGCGAGGGACCGTATAAACATCTGAACTCCTTTTGCGATGCCGCTGGTCCTGCTTTGATCCCGGTTATCACCATTATGTGCCGTCATGATCCGTTGAATTGTGCCGGGCGCGCGCAACTTCAATGAACATATCCGTGATCATAGATGTGGTTGCGCAATGGTCGTTGCAGGACGCGGGAGCGAATTCAGATCATGGAGCGCGACCTTGATCGGCTGATTTCCCGCGACGGACGGATCCAGTAGGCGGCGGAGCTTCCAACCGTTACAAACAAGTACAAAACTCATGGGATACAAGCGCCTGAACACATGGACGCGGGTGCCGATGTGCGTCATCTCTGGTTCAACGGAACCGACTCCCGCACGCAAGGATGGCACATTCACCACAGCGCTTTGGGCTGGGGACAACAGGGTTGAACGCGCCAACGTCCGTTGCGGGAAACAAAATGTGGCCTTGTGTGAAACAGGCAAAGGTAACAAAGAATGCTGACTTCGATTATCCAATTTCCTGACATCGGAACAGAGATTTTTGCCGTTGATATCGGATCGTTCCGCTTTGCCCTGCGTTGGTATGCGCTGGCCTATATTGTTGGCCTCCTTATCGGCTGGCGCATCTGTGTCGCATTGGTCCGCTCTTCGTCAGTCTGGGGGGCCGGGGCGCCGCCGCTGCAACCCAAGCAACTGGAAGACCTGCTGACATGGATCATTCTGGGCGTGATCGTGGGGGGCAGGCTGGGGTTCGTGCTTTTCTATCAACCTCAGTACTATTTTCAGAACCCCGTCGAAATCTTCATGGTCTGGCAGGGTGGTATGTCATTTCATGGCGGCTTTTTCGGCGTGGTCGTGGCCACCTTGCTTTTTTGCTATCGCAACGGCGCACCCGTTCTATCAACGGCGGATCTGCTCGCTGTTGCAACACCACCGGGTCTTTTCCTCGGTCGGCTGGCCAACTTCACCAATAACGAGCTTTGGGGCCGTCCGACCGATGTGCCCTGGGCGGTGGCATTCCCCGGCGAGGCGGCCCAGTCCTGTGCGGGCGTCGTGGGCCTGTGTGGCCGCCATCCGTCCCAGCTTTATGAGGCTCTTCTGGAGGGTATCCTGCTTGGCTCGGTCCTGATCTTTCTGGCCTGGAAACGCGGTTGGCTGCGCTTTCCCGGAAGCCTTACTGGCCTGTTCCTGGCGGGATACGGAAGCGCAAGGTTCCTTGTCGAGTTCTTCCGGCAGCCTGATATGCAGTTCGTCACGCAGGACAACCCGATTGGACATGCGGTTCATTGGGCGGGCTATGGGCTGACAATGGGCCAACTGCTGTCGTTGCCGATGATTATCCTTGGCGCGGCCCTGATCGTATGGTCCCGCAGGCGTGTGACGGTTAATTCTGCGGATCTGGTGTCGACATCAGATTCTTTGTGAATATCCGAGCGTAGTGTTGGCGAAGTGACCATTGCGGCCTGGGTCCGCATATGAGCCTTGGGCGCGTGCTCAATGATGCGGCTTGCGTCCTTTCGCAATCATCAGATGGTGCTCTTGATGATGTACACCGATTGTCATCAGACCAAAGAAACCAAGGCCCTGTATTTGTTCACCATCGCCACCCACGATCAGTGCGACACCATCCTCCATTTCTTCTGACGCAACACTCCAGCCTGTTTCACCGGCAAGGAACGGTGCATGGGCGGGAACCATTGTGTTGATGGCCGACAGGACACGCGGGCTGCCACGCACTTCGAACCGTGCCCCGTCGGGCCGCAGAATGCGGGTGACCTCTGCCTTTCGTGTCAAAAGGTCCATATCGACCAGATGGTCCCTCAGTTTGTCGATATTGACGGCGCCCCAATCGGTTTCGGGATCGGCCTGGAGCAGCACAACTATTTCGGCCAATGCGGCGAAGGCGGACTGGCCGGTTTCCTGGGGCGTCGGACGCGTGACCCATGGATGAATGCATTTGTTGCGGCGTAACGGGTGTCGCAAGCAAGACAGCGAAGAGAACGGGTATCAGTCGCATGGACCAGCCTTTCCTGAGTGTATTCGGATTCAGCCTAGTACCTGATCGGACCCTGAAATATGATTTGGATCATATGATGCCTGAACCCTATAATCTCATACCGCCCTCCGCCTTGCGTCCGCTGACGAGGGCCGCAGGGGATACGGTCTTTCGTCAGGGCGCGCGGACCTGCGGCCTTTATGTTGTTAAGTGCGGGCGCGTTCATCTTGAGCGTGTCGGCCCGGATGGCGAACGATTTATCATCTACCGTGCCGAGCCCGGGATGAGCCTTGCCGAAGCATCGGTGTTTTCGGATAGATACCACTGCGATGCGGTCGTGGCGGAGGCTGGGGCGTTTGTACAGATCGACAAAGCGGCGGTCTTGTCTGCCTTTGCAGATCCGGATTTTGCACGCGCCTATGCGCGGCAAGCGGCACAGCAGATACAAGCGCAACGTCAGGCGCTTGAGATCGTAGGCATCCGCCGCGCAGAAGAACGGGTCTATGCCGGTATGGTGGCGGGCCTGCTTGAAAGCTCCGTTGTCGATTTTGCCAGCGCGCTGCACCTTTCGCACGAGGCCACCTATCGGGCCTTGCGAAAGCTTGTGAATGATGGCCGGATCGCAAATCCGACCCGGGGAACGTATCATTTGCGCCCCTGAATGGATCAGCCGGACCATGCCCGGTTCGAGATAACAAAAGGTGCGGTAGCAAAGCTTGGCGGGTATTTCGCTTGCCCGATAACAATGAGAATTGCTGCCCGCGACGATGACCTGTTTTCAAAGATCGCCGTTATGCCCTGTCTTACTGGTCGCCGCTGAAAGGTCGATTGCCTCAGCGCCGCTTTCGTCGAAGCACCGTGTTTCGATCTGCAGGGTTGCGAAAAAGAACCCGAAGTCCTTACGCAGCATGTCGTAGGCGGTTTGCAGGACCTCTTCTTGATCTGCTTGCTCTGTGACACGCAGATGCGCGGAGAAGACATGCTTGCCACTTGTCAGCGCCCAGGCATGAATATGGTGAACATCGGAAACCTCGTGCAGTTCTTCAAGGGTACGTTTGATTTCAGGCAGACTCACTTCGGGAGGCGTGCCTTCCATCAAAAGATGCGCCGCTTCTTTCAGCAATCCCCAGCTCGCCCATAGCAGGACAAACCCGAACGCCATGCCAAGCAGCGGGTCGATCAGCAGAAACCCGGTGAATTCGATTGCGAGGGCGGTCACGATGATCAACAGACTGCCAACAAAGGTCTGGATGATATGCCAGAACGCTCCCTTCGTGTTCAGATCTTCCTTGCTTTGCTTCCAGATCAGCGCAAGCGAAATGAACTCCGTAAAGAGCCCCCCGGCAGCCGCAATCAGCATCGGACCCGTTGGAAGATCAATTGGCGCAGACATGCGCATGGCAGCCATCGCGATGACAACAACCGCCATGGCCAGCAAGAAGCCGCCATTCACAAGGGCGCCGATGATTTCGGCGCGCGCCCAGCCAAAGCTCCGCTCTTCATCCGCCGGACGCAACGCCATACGCGCCGCGACAATGGCGACCAGCACACCGCCCACGGCCGAAAAGGTATGGAACGCGTCGGAGATGACCGCGATTGACCCTGTCCATAGGCCAATCGCCAGTTCAATCACAAAATAGATGCCGGTCAACTAGGCTGATATCGCCAGCCCCTTGCCGCCGGACGGCATATGCCCCTGATGTCCGCCTGCCATCATCTATCTCCTTAGTTTGCGACTAAAGCCGTACCCGTCGCAGCCGCAGTGCATTGCTAATGACGGAGACCGAAGACAGGCTCATCGCGGCGGCGGCGATCATCGGCGACAGAAGAAGGCCGAAAAACGGGTAGAGAATACCAGCCGCGATGGGCACACCTGCGGTATTGTAGGCGAAGGCAAAAAACAGGTTCTGCTTGATGTTTCGCACCGTTGCCTTTGCCAATCGGCGCGCACGCACGATGCCGACAAGATCACCACCCAGAAGGGTGATGCCTGCGCTTTCCACGGCAACGTCGGCACCGGTGCCCATCGCAATGCCCACATCAGCCGCCGCCAGGGCAGGGGCATCGTTCACGCCGTCTCCTGCCATGGCGATCCGGGCCCCTTCTTGTCTGAGGGAGTCCACCAATGCCTTCTTGTCTTCGGGCAAGACGCCTGCGTGGACTTCATCAATACCCAGCTTTGCGGCGACGGCTTCGGCGGTTTTCTGATTGTCACCGGTTGCCATTATGACCCTGAGACCGAGGCGATGAAGGTCATCGATGGCGTCTGCCGTGGACTCCTTGATGGGATCGGCAACAGCGACAATGCCGGCAAAAGTGCCATCTATCGCCACAAGCATTGCTGTCTTTCCAGATTCACGAAGGTCGTCCGCAGCAAATTCCGCAATCGAAGCGTCAACGTTGATCTCTGCCATCATGGCGGGATTCCCAAGTGCCACGACCTGGCCATCGACCATGCCTTTCACGCCCTTGCCAGTCACGGCTTCGAATTCCGTTGCGTTCGGAAGCGTCAGCCCCCGTGCCAGCGCACCCTCGACTATTGCTTCGGCCAGCGGATGTTCGGAGCCCCGTTCGAGGGCCGCAGCCATTGTCAGCAGGTCATTTTCAGCCTTGTCCCCCGTGGGCACCACGTCTGTCAGCTTGGGGCGCCCTTCGGTGAGTGTTCCGGTCTTGTCAACGATGACGGTATCGACACGCGCCATGCGTTCCAGTGCTTCGGCGTCTTTGATCAGAACGCCAGCCTGTGCCCCGCGGCCCGCCGCCGTTGTGATCGAAATGGGCGTCGCAAGGCCCAAGGCACAGGGGCAAGCAATGATAAGAACGGATACGGCTGCAGTAACAGCGAAGGCGAGCGCGGGATCGGGCCCTAAGAACAGCCAGACAACGAAGGATATGATCGCAATGACGACAACCGTCGGAACAAAGACGGACGATACCCGGTCCGCCAGACCCTGAATCGGCGCGCGCGACCGCTTTGCACCTGCCACCATGTCCACGATCTGGGACAGGACCGTGTCCGCACCGACCTGTGTGGCCCGGATCGCCAATGTGCCGTTCTTGTTGATCGTGCCGCCTGTGACCCGGTCGCCTTGTGTTTTCTCGACCGGCAACGGCTCTCCGGTGATCATACTTTCGTCGATAGATGAATGCCCTTCGAGGACCTCGGCATCGACGGGTATGCTGTCGCCGGGGCGTACCCGCAACCTGTCACCCTCAACAATGTGTTCGAGAGGTGCGTCATATTCCGTCCCGTCCGGCAGGATCCGCCGCGCCGTTTTTGGTGCGAGATCGAGCAATGCACGGATGGCATCACCCGTCCGTTCGCGGGCGCGCAACTCGAGCACCTGACCGACAAAGATCAGCGCAACGATCACAACCGCAGCTTCGTAATATGTCCCGACGCTTTGGCCGTTTCGATACGCTTCGGGGAAAATGCCGGGCAGGAATGTTGCGGCAAGCGAATAGATATAGGCAGCCCCGACGCCAAGCGCGATCAGGGTCCACATGTTCGGCGATATATTCCTGATCGATTCCCACCCCCTTTTGAAGAAGGGAAGAGCCGCCCAGAGAATGATCGGGGTTGCGAGGACGAATTCGATGTAGACAGCCGTCTGATGTCCGATCCATTCCCGCACAGGTAGGCCGACCAGTTCACCCATCGTCAGGATAACCAGCGGAACGGCGGCTGCCGCGCTGATCCACATGCGTGTTGTGAAATCGGACAACTCTTCTGACGGCTCGTCCGATGGAAGCATCGGTTCAAGCGCCATGCCGCAGATCGGACAGGACCCGGGCTCATCCTTCAGGATTTGCGGATGCATCGGGCAGGTCCATTGCGTACCGGCCTCGCCATGTGCTGGTGTCTTTTGGGCGTTTCCCGACGCATAGTAAAATGGGTCTTTGCCAAACTTGGTTTCGCAGTTTTCCGAGCAGAAATGAAAGACCTCTCCATCATACTCGGCACTGCGCGTGTCTTCGTCTATCTCGACGGTCATGCCGCACACCGGGTCGGTCGCTGTATCTGGGTCTGATGCGGTCGAGGTGCGCGTCATGTCGTGATGATGTTCTTGGTCCGTGGCCATCTTCTAATTCCCGTTTTCAAGACAATTGAACACATAACCCTTCCAGTTACTGGAGGGTCAAGACTCTTCCGACAACGCTGCGTATGAATTTTATGGGCCTTCGCGATGCGCGAAGCTCCTGTCAGCCCAGGGTCAGTATCATGTCTTCCGAAACGGACATCGTGGGAATATGCAGGTTCTCCGGTGCCGGACCCTTTCGAATGCGTCCTGCTGTATCATAATGGGAGCCATGACAGGGACAGAACCAACCACCAAAATCGCCGGCTCCGTCACCAAGTGGTACACATCCCAGATGCGTGCAAACGCCTATCATGACCAAGAAATTCTCATTTCCCGCCACTGCCCTGTTTGCATCGGTGGCCAGGTCATCTCCGGATATGTTGGGATTTCTGGCGACGGTATCAGGAAGGGAAAGCACATCTTCCGAACGGGCCTGCGCGATTTCCGCGTCGGTCCTGTGCCGGATGAACACCGGCTTGCCGAGAAAACTGACAGTCAATTGCGTTCCGGGTTCCACACCGGAGATATCGACGCGGATCTGGGACAGCGCGCGGACATCGGCGGATGGGTTCATCTGATTGAGCAATGGCCAGACCGCAGCCCCTACGGCAACCGCGCCCGTTCCGGCGGTGGCGTAGTACAGGAAATCCCGGCGGAGTTGTGGTGTTTGTGTATCCATAGCGATTCACGGTCGCAGCTTCCTGTGGGGGAAGGTCAATGGTAAAGTAGGCAATCACGGTTTTCATTTTTGCTGACATACTCAGACTTAGGAAGCGTTGGTTGACCGATTTGTTCGCCAGAGCGCTGCGACCAGCAACGGTGCGGCAGTCATCAATCCAAGACCGATGATGATCCACTCAGCAGTGCCGAAATCTCCCGACATGGCCTCTGCTCCGAAATGCGCGAGCAGGAAACTGGCTGGAAGAATGCCTGCCAGAGTTGCGATCAGGAACCGCCAAAGGCGCAGGCGGCTGAGACCGGCAGCGTAGCTCATTGCGTCAAACGAGATGAAGGGCAAGAGGCGAGACGCGAACACCGTCAACATCAACAGATTTTGAGAGCCCAATAACCCGAAACCGGCCTTATCCCCAAGCCAGCGCTCAACGTGGTCGCGCCCGATATAGCGGGCGATGATGAATGCCACGAGTGCACCCAGTTCCGACCCGATGGCGACATAGACAGCTCCGGCAACATGACCATACGCCGCGCCTGCCACCAGTGCGACCGGTGCACTTGGAATGGGGCTTGCCACGATCGAAACCATCATGAGCACGATGATGAGCAACGGTCCCAAAGCGCCGGCCCGCTCTATCCAGACCTCGATAGTCTCGCGGGCTATCGCCGGGCCATATCCCATTGCCCATATGGCTATCAAAAGTACGCCAAGCGCAACCACCAACCATAGCCCAACCCGATGCAGGCGCGGTTTGCTAAGCGGCATGGAGCACCAAAAGAAAGAGAGCTGCGAAGACAATTGGCCTTTGCTCGGGCAAGATGAAATGCATAGGCGCAGAGATGACGATCAACAGCCCGCCGGCGAGGGTCAGCCGCTTGATGTGCAATTCGGTTTTCATCTCAAACCTCTATCGAGGAATAGGATTCCCCTAAAGGTTCCTGTCAGCGGAGGGTAAAGGGATTTCTGCGCTAAGCAACACTGAATTGCCCCATCATGCCGCCGTCTTCGTGTTCCAGAATGTGGCAGTGATACATGTAGGGCGCAGCCGCTGAGGCAGGTTTTTCGAATTTCATCGCAAGCTCCACTTCACCATCCACCAGTACCGTATCCTTCCAACCCCTGTTCTCTGCACGCGGTGCCGTACCGTTTTCCGACAGGACCTGAAACCGGACGCCGTGAACATGGAACGGGTGCATCATCATGGCCCCACGCACAATCCAACGCTCGATGCTGTTGAGTTTGGTGGAAAAATTGAGCGTTCCCGAATCGTATGACGCGCCGTTGATCGAAAATCGGTTACCGGACCGCGAGAACATCATCCCCATGCCCATCGACATATCCAGTGACAGACGTCGGACTGGCGCGTCCTTGACCGCAAGATCAGGCAACTGCCCGTCCAGAGAGCCGGGCAGGGCGTCGATGCGAACCGGAAGGGTTGTGTCGACAGCGAAAGGCAGCACGGTGAATGGACTGCCGGAACCGCCGCCGCCCATCATTCCGCCCATGGCCGAATTAATGATATCGTCGGACTTCAAAACACTGTCCCGCCCGCTTGTGAAATCCACAAGCACTTCTGCGCGCTCTCCTGGTGCAAGGGTCAGGCGGTTCAGCGCAATCGGTCGATCCAGAAATCCGGCATCTGTCGCGATGAGATGAAGCGACCGGCTGTCAGACATGGACAGGCGGTAAACCCGCGCATTCGAGCCGTTGACGACACGGCACCGCACGATCCCCTTCGGAACCGCTGCCGACGCGCCGATTTGACCGTTCACAACCATTGTGTCGCCCTGAAACCCGTTCATGGACTGGTGCATGCCGGGATCGTATTTCAGGCGTCCGCGCCAGTTGAACTGACGGTCCTGCAATACAAGGGTCAGATCATCGACCCCGTAGGCGGATGGCAATCCACGGGCGTCATCCGCGTCATCCGTCACCTGCAGAACACCCGCCAGCCCCAGCATGACCTGCCGTGCCGTCGCGCCGTGAATGTGGCTGTGATACCAGGCCGTTGCCGGGGGCTGGTCAAGGTCCAGCACCGGCTTCCAGGTGTCTCCCGGTGCGATGGCCTGATGTGGTCCGCCATCGAACTCACCGGCAACAACCAACCCGTGCCAATGCGCCGACATCGGCTCGCCAAGCGTGTTGTGCACCTCTGCCCGTGTCTCGACCCCGGCCTGCACCCGGATCGTCGGGCCAAGGTATCCCTGGTTGTAGCCGAACGTTTCGCTGGCGGCACCGTCGTCAAAACGGGTCTCGCCCGTGCGGGCTTCCAGCTGAAAAAGCCGGGATGTCGTCGCATCGAGAAGGGGAGGATACGCGAGCCTCTTGTCCGATGCCGCGAATGCAGCCGATGGCAGGGCAAATGCAGCCCCAAAGCCTGCGGCATGGCCCAACAGTTCTCGACGGTTCAACAGTTTCACTTCAACTCAATTCCTCTGGCAGCGCCGCCAGAGCCATATCGACACTGACGACCGGATAACCGCCCGCGATCCAGCCCGGTCCGGCGGCAGAACCGAGCATGCCTTCGGATACGTCAAGAAAGCCGCTGTAGCCAGCCTGCCGAAGACTTCGCATGACGCGGCCAGACCGCCCGCCTGTCGCACAGATGAGCGCGACAGGCCGCCCTTCGGCCCGTTCCCGGGCGGCAAAAAGCCGCTCGGCGAAACGGTCCTCATGCAGGCTGATGGGCCAGGTACCGTCGGCAACGCCGGTGTCGGTCCATTCCGGTCGCGACCGAACGTCGATCATCCGGATCAGGTCCTGTTGCAGCGCATCTGCTGCCATGTCCGCCGACCAGACCTCGGCGGTCTGGGCGACAGCCGAGAAAGGTGCAACGGAACTGGCCAACATCGCAAGGCTTGCGCCGCGGCGCGTCAGAAAGAAGGCCATAATTTGCCCCCATCAAGCTGAGTGCCGCAGGCTTGACCCTTATTCGCTGTCATGATGACCTTCCATGTCCGTTCCGGTGGAAGTACCGTTCATTTTGCTCATCCGTGTACCGGCATCTTCCATCTCGTCCTGAGAGATCTGGCCGTTACCGTCCGCATCGAGATGCTGAAAGCGATCTACCATGCGCGCGCGCATTGCGTCCATATGCAAGGCTTCGAACTCGTCAAGTGTCAACGCTCCATCGGAATTCGCATCGAACTCCCGCATTTTTTCGGACATCTGCGCGGCCATTTCATGAGGCTGTCCACCGGACATCATTGTCGACATCATGTCCCGATCCATCATTCCCATCATGTTGCCCTGGCCACCCATCATAGCGGCATGCATCTTCATCATTTTTCGCATCATCGGCATCATGTCCCCGCCCATCATGCCCATCTGATTGTCGCCATCGCCCATCGCCATGCCGGACATATTCCCGCTGTCAGGCTTGCTGTCGGCAGCCCCGTCGGATTCCGCAAATGCTGTTTGCGCCATGCCAACCGCGATCACCACGCCAAGCGCAATAATTTCTTGTTTTTCATTTCTCATTCCTTTCAGACTTACCCTAGATACATTGGCGTTATAGCGCTTTGATTAAAGGCCAAGCGCGGGCCGTTTTGTAATCATTTGTCACAGCATCCTGTTACAAACGGTGACAAAGCAACCACTCACAGTTCGCCGGACGATTTGCTAGACAGACGTCGATCCAGTGAATTCATTGAAGAGGCTGATGATCCTTTGACACCTGAAATCGGTCATTTCGCGCTGGCACTGGCCTTGGCCATGGCGCTTGTTCAAAGTGTGCTGCCCATCCTCGGTGCGGGGCGCGGAAACATCCTGTGGATGCAGTCTGCCAGATGGTCCTCGTTCGGTCAGGTTTTCTTTGTCGGCATCGCGTTTCTGGCGCTGATGCAAGCCTTCGTCACAAGCGACTTCACGGTCAAGAACGTGGTGGAGAATTCCAATTCACTCAAACCGATGCTGTTCAAGGTGGCAGGCACCTGGGGCAGTCACGAAGGATCCCTGTTGCTGTGGACCCTTATCCTGACGGTGTTTGGTGCGGCGGTCGCCCTCTTCGGATCGAACATTCCTCTGTCGCTGAAGGCAAGAACGCTGTCGGTGCAGGCCTGGATCAGTGTCGGTTTCCTGACTTTCATGCTGCTGACGTCCAATCCCTTCGACCGCGTTTTCCCTCCGCCAGACGACGGTCAGGACCTCAACCCATTATTGCAGGATGTCGGTCTCGCCATGCACCCGCCGCTTCTCTACTTCGGGTATGTCGGGTTCTCGATTGTCTTTTCGTTCGCGGTTGCCGCCCTGATCGAAGGGCGGGTGGACGCGGCCTGGGCACGGTGGGTACGTCCGTGGACGCTGGCTGCCTGGATGAGCCTGACCGCAGGCATCGCGCTGGGATCCTGGTGGGCCTATTATGAGCTTGGCTGGGGCGGCTGGTGGTTCTGGGACCCCGTTGAGAACGTCAGTTTCATGCCATGGCTGATGGGCACGGCACTGCTGCATTCCGCAATCGTGACGGAGAAACGGGATGCGTTCAAAAGCTGGACAATCCTTCTGGCGATCCTGACTTTTTCCCTATCGCTCTTGGGCACGTTCATTGTCCGATCGGGCCTGCTGACCTCTGTGCATGCATTCGCGGTCGACCCGGAAAGGGGACTTTATATCCTTGGATTGCTGGCCGTTTCGATCGGCGGTTCCCTTGCTCTGTTTGCCTGGCGCGCGCCGACAATGGAGCCCGGCGGCCTGTTTAAGCCGATCAGCCGGGAAGCGGGGCTATTGGTGAACAACCTGCTGCTGGCCACGGCCACCGGCATTGTGCTGTTCGGCACCTTGTACCCGCTCTTCTACGAAGCCGCGACGGGCGGTGAAAAACTGTCGGTGGGGCCGCCCTTCTTCAATGCGTCCTTTATTCCCGTGATGCTGCCGCTCGTCTTTGCGATGGGGCTGGGGCCTTACCTGTCCTGGAAACGTGCCGATCTGGCGGGCGTTCTGCAGCGGTTGCGTTTCGTGGTCGTTCTGGCCGTGCTCGCGACATTGGTGACCTGGTATCTCGCCGAGGGCGGTCCGGTGTTGGGGTATCTGTCGCTGATGCTTGCATTCTGGCTGTTTTTCTCAACCCTGCGGGAATGGGCGATGCGCATAAAGCTGTTTGAGGCACCGTTCCCGGAATCGGTGCGCCGTGCACGCAACCTGCCCAGATCCTCTCATGGGATGACACTGGCTCATGCGGGGCTCGCGATGGCGATGTTCGGATTTATCGGCTCGACGGTCTGGAAATCCGAGGAAATCATCTTTGTCCGGCCCGGTACAGAGGTCAGCATTGGTGGGTTCGATGTCACCTTTGAGGGGGCCGAACGTGTGCGTGGGCCAAATTACTTCGCGGATCGTGGCACGCTTCGTGTGGCCCGGGAGGGGAACTATGTCACCGATCTCTTCCCGGAGCGGCGTACCTATCCGGTCGCGCAAACCACCACCACAGAGAGCGCCATCAGATCGACAATGGCCGGTGATCTCTATGCGTCCATCGCAAATCCGGCCGCCGAGGACGAGAGCACGCAAGGGGCTTGGACCCTGCGCATCCTGTATGAACCTCTGGTCAACTTTATCTGGATCGGATCGGCGATGCTTGTGCTTGGTGGGGGTCTTTCGCTGTCTGACCGGCGGTTGCGCGTCGGGGCACCCCGTCGCAAGGCGAAAGCGCCCGCAGCACTTCCTGCGGAGTAGGCATGGGACGTATACTGGCATTCATTCCGCTGGCAATCGCGGCCATTTTCGGGGGGTTTTTTCTGTGGGGCTTGAACCCGGACCGGGACCCGAACAACATTCCTTCGGTTCTGATCTCGCAGCCGGCACCCGAATTCGATCTGGCCGCTGTCGACGGGTTGGAGACGCCAGGGCTTTCCCGCGCCGATCTGGTCGGGAACCCGCGACCGGTCATCGTGAACGTGTTTGCCTCGTGGTGCGTGCCCTGCCGGGCCGAACACGGGGTTCTGACCCAGATGGTCGAAAAGGACGGGCTGACGTTGTTCGGGATCAATTACAAGGACAAGCCGGAGGATGCGACTAAATGGCTTGCTGAGCTTGGCAATCCCTACGAAAGGATCGGGTCTGATCTGAGCGGCAGAGTGGGGATTGAATGGGGCCTTTCGGGCGTACCTGAAACATTCATTGTCGGCTCTGACGGGACGGTGTTGTTCAGATATGTCGGCCCCGTCGTGGGCGAAACGGCGATTTCCACATTCAGGGAAGCATTGATCCAGGCTGGCGCGTTAGCAAGGGGCCAGAACGGATGAGATATATCGCATTTGCTTTCCTCCTGCTGCTTCCGGTGACGGCCTTGGCGGTCGAGCCAGACGAGATGTTGCAGGATCCTGTACTGGAGCAACGCGCCCGTGAAATATCACGGGAACTGCGCTGCGTTGTCTGCCAGAATCAGGACATCGACAGCTCCAACGCCGGGGTTGCGCGGGACCTGCGCATACTGGTGCGCGAAAGGCTTGTTGCCGGTGACAGCGACAAGGAGGTCATCGCGTACATCCACGCCCGGTATGGCGATTATGTCCTGATGCGCCCGCCCCTGAATCGCGCCACTCTCGCGCTCTGGATGGCGCCCTTCGTGTTTGCGCTTGTTTCGCTGCTTGTCGGCTGGACCGTCATTTCGAGAAGCCGGCGCAGGGCTGCCGCAACGGGATTTTCCGATGACGAAAAAGCGGAAATTGCGCGTTTCATTGAAGAGAACGCTTCAAAGGACGGTTCATGATCTGGTTGGTTTTCGCCCTGTTATCCGTTGTCGGTCTGCTTTTCATGGGCCTGCCGCTGCGCCATCGGTCGTCGCGGACACCCGTCCCGGCTGACGCCACGGATGCGGTCCTCATGGATCAGTTGGATGAGGTTCGGCGGGATCTTGAGCGCGGTGTCATTTCCGACACCGAGGCCACGGCGGCGGAGCAGGAGATCAAGAGACGGATCCTCGTGCAGTCGCGCCGGTCCGTTCTGTCAGATGGGAAACCGGCGGCAGGGGGCCGCTTGATGGTCGTTCTGAGCGCAGTGTTCGTGCCGGTCTTCGCTTTTGGATATTACTCCGCAATGGGCTCGCCAGAGATCCCAGGTGTCGCCTTTGCCGAACGTGCCACTGAACGGCAGGAAGCGGCGGAAATCGCCGAATTGACAGATCGTCTGTACGTCCGGCTCAGTTCAGACCCCGAAGGCGGGCCTTCGGAAGGCTGGATGCTGCTGGGGCAAACCTATTCGAAAATGGGCCGGTATGCGGATGCAGCCGATGCATATAGAGTTGTCGCACAACGACCGGAGGCCGATTCCGCCGTCTTCTCCATGTTGGCCGAGGTTCTGATCTACGCAGAGCAAGGTGTGGTGACACCTGAAGCGGACACCGCGATTGATCGGGCGTACGAACTGGATCCTTCCAATCCCGGTGCTGCCTTTTTCAAGGCAGTCTCGCTCGAGCAGAAGGGCGATGAGGCTCGGGCTCACGAAACGCTGGTGGCCCGGCTGGACGATGCGGATAGGTTTTTCCCGTGGATGGAAAGCTTTGTTGGCGAAGCCAACCGGATTGGCGCGAAGATCGGCAAGGCTCCGATCTCGCTGGCCGACTATGCCCCGAAGACCAGTGCGTCCGGCCCGACACAGGAAGACATCGAAAACGCGCAGGACATGAGTGTGGAGGAACGACAGGATTTCATTCGCTCGATGGTCGAACGGCTGGCCACGCGGCTGGAAGATGAGCCTGACGATCTTGATGGATGGATGCGGCTTGGCAATGCCTATTCGGTTCTGGGTGATACCGCGCCGGCAATCGCGGCGTTTGAACACGCTGAAATCCTGTTGTCGGAGGTGCCGGGAGATGACCCGCGCCGTCAAGCCGTGCAAAGCGCGTTGGAACGGTTGCGCCCGTAGTGGCGTGGGCGACCGTCGCTGTGCAGGTGAATGTGAGGCAGGATCAAGGTTTGGCGCTTAATCGAAAGCCCATCCGGTCCGGCCGTCGTCACAGACTATTTCGTGGGTAGTACCTTCAGACTGACCGACCAAGCGACATCCTACGGGAAGCATGACGTCGTGTGCCGCATCCCGTGTCACGGAAGGGGGCTCAAGTGGGCAAAGCTTGCCCGAGGCCGACTGGGCACAACCGCCGAGGGCCAGAATACCTGCAATCGGAATTCCGATTGTCAGCCGCGTTCTAGCGGGCGCGTACCAGTTCTCGTTCGGGAGCTTGGCCATCTTCAAATTCTGCATCCACAGTCGCCTCGTTCGCCTGTTCAACTCTTGACCCGTGACACGACTTTCCCATCATCCTGTGCATGACGACATGCGCACCAAGACAAAGTGCGAGCGGCGCAAAAAGGCCGACGTTGCCCCACAGACCCGCGATCGTGCCGCCTGCAATAAAGAATGCGGCGACTGGAAACAACATAACGGCACAACAGGCCATCATACCATACTGCATCAGTTTCGATGAACCGGTGGATTTTTGACTTTGATTGTCAGACATGTAGCTCTCCAGAATATGCTCGTGTTCTTCTGCGACATTCCAGTGAGGCAAGGTCAAGGGTACATTCGGATACAATTTGATCAGATGACAGCCTGCGGGTCGTTGACCAAGTTGGCCCGTCAGGTTGCCAGATCCAACGCATAGGACAGGAATGTGACGAGGGGGATCGGGGTCAGGCTGAACAGCAAGGCCATGCTCATTGTCCTGAACATGGTAGGCTTCGATGCCTCGCCAGAAGGTTCTGTCAGAACCACCAGAAGCGCGATGAAGGTGCCGGGCGCCAGGGCATAGAGATATACGCCCGAGATGTTCCCAAACATGAACGACCGCTCGAGCGTTGGTCCGACCACGCTCAAAGCTGTTGCACGGCTGCCGTTGAACGAGCCGAACAGATCGGCCGACATCACATAGACGGCAATGTGAACCCCAATGAATGCGACACTCCGCAGCAGGCCATCTAAAACCAGGTAAACAATCGGCCGATGCTGGTACTGCTTCAGCGCGACCGATGCGGAAACGAACCCCAAGTAATTCACGAGGAAAACGACCACAAACCCATTGGTAAAGACCTGCCGGAGGAAGCGCGAGAGCGCGGTCCCATTCGTCAGCAGCAGCGTCGCAAAACCAGGCGTTGCGAGGATGTAGACAAGCAGGAACGGCAATATGCTTGCCAAGCTCAGAACGGATACGTTCCAACAAAATCTGCCGAATGGTAAGGTCGGCGAAAAACTTTGTCGGAACGTATCGCGGGCAAACACGTCAGCCGTGGGTTGCGAAGACTTGCGTCGACCCATCCATCAGTACAAGCAGCACATCATAGGGATCACCTTGGGGGCCCATGCCGGGCGAACCCATGGGCATTCCCGGTGCTGTCAGTCCGCGCGCGACAGGTTTTTCGCTCAGCAACCGCCCGATGTCAGCCGCAGGCACGTGACCCTCGACGAAATATCCGCCCACGGACGTAGTGTGACATCCTGCCAGTTCCGGCGCGATGCCGTGTTTCTGCTTCAGAACCTGAAGCGTGTCGTAATCCACGTCCTCGACCGATGCCTTGAAACCGGCAGAGATCATCTCATTTACCCAAGCGCCGCAGCAGCCGCAGGTCGGTGTCTTTGTCACCTGCAACGTGGGTGCGGCGGTTTGCGACAAAGCAGGCCCGGCCAAGGCCAGGCTGAGTGCCGTAAGGCCAAATTCACGTCGGTTCACTTAAAACTCCTCGATGTTCTTCCTTAAATAGTTGCTCGGTATCCCGAAGTCGACTGCCCGCGCTGTTACATTTGGCTACAAACACGGGATGGGCGTCCCTTGGTGAAAATGACTATGTTGGCGGCATGAGCGATCTGCCACGCATCCTTGTCGTCGATGACCATTCAGAGATTCGGAAATCCGTCACCAGTTATCTGGAACGCAACGGCATGCGTGCTTCAGCGGCGGAAAATGCAGTTGAGATGGACGCAAGGCTGGCGGAAGCGCATTTCGATCTGATTGTCCTCGATGTGATGATGCCGGGGGAAGACGGGCTGTCCGCGTGCACGCGATTGCGCAAGGAAGGGCATATTCCGATCCTGATGCTGACCGCATTGGGTGACGACGAAGACCGCATCGCGGGTCTGGATGGCGGGGCAGACGATTATCTCGCCAAGCCGTTTAATCCCAAGGAACTGGTGGCGCGGATCAACGCGATATTGCGTCGGACGCAGCTGATCCCAAAACCGAATGGTTTTGCGGGGAAAACGTTGAAGTTTGCACACCTAAAGCTGGATTTCGATGGCCGCACACTGATTGACCAAGGCGGTTCGCGTACGCAACTTACATCCGGTGAACTCAAACTCCTGACCCTGTTCCTGCAAAGGCCAAGGACGGTCATTGGCCGCGACGAGCTGCTCAAATTGAGCACCGGCCGGGTCGCCGGTCCATTGGACCGAACCATCGACAATCAGGTGAGCCGGTTGCGCCGGAAGATGGAAGAGGACGTTTTGCGCCCGAAGATCATCGCGACTGTCCGGCAGGGGGGGTATAGTCTTTCCTGCGATGTCGAGATTTGCGAATGAAGCTGCTTCCGCGGACGTTGCGTGCACAGATTGCCCTTCTGGTCCTCGGTGTCTTGATCCTCGCGCAAGCTCTGAGTCTTTGGTTTTTCGTTGATGAACGCTCGTTAGCCATTCAGGCCGCCATCGGTGCCGAAGCCGCCGGAAGGGCCGCAAATGTCGCACAGTTGATTGAAGGCGCACCCCCGGAATTGCATGCCCAGATCGTCCGCGCGGCAACGTCTCCGCTCGTACGGTTCGACCTTACAGACGAGCCGTCGGTTGCACACGGACAACACGATGACGGTGGAGCGGTCGAAGCGCGGATACGGGCACTGCTTCAGGAAAGCTACAGCCGGGATATCCGGGTTGAGGTTCATGAAATCGAGGGAGGTCTGCTGCCCCTTCCGAACCTGTCACCGGAAATGGCGCAAATGCACGCCGAAATGATGCAGGGCAGCCTTGCGGCCATCGAGATGGAGCTGTCCATTGCGCTGTCCGGTGGGAATTGGCTCAACATCGAGACGCGGTTCGAACGGCCGCCTCTGCAAAGGTCGCTGGCGTCCAACATATCCTTTGCACTGACTGCGGGACTTCTGCTGGTTGCAAGTTTCTGGTTTCTCCTGTCCCGACTGACCGGACCACTCAACGATCTCGCGACTGCGTCCGAACGCCTGGGTCGCGGCGCCGCCAAGGGCGATCTGCCGGTCGTAGGGCCGAAGGAAGTTCGAGATCTGACCCGATCATTCAACATCATGCAGGATCGCCTGACGCGATTTGTCAGTGACCGGACCCAGATGCTTGCAGCGCTTGCGCATGATCTGCGCTCGCCTTTGACGGCGCTTAGGGTGCGGGCCGAAATGGTGGACGACGAAGACACGCGCACGTCCTTGGTGGCGTCAAGTGAAGAGATGCAACGGATGGTCGATGCGACCCTCGATTTCGCGAAGGGCGTCGGACAGCATGAAGAGGTCCAATCGGTTGATTTGCACGATCTGATCACTGGTATGGGCTTGGACAAGGTTCAGGTGACCAGCCAAGGTCCACTCATCGTATCCGTGAAACCAAGCGCGATGGGGCGCGCGTTGAGAAACCTGATTGAGAACGCGATCCGCTACGGGAGTGAGGCCAGGGTTTCGTGGCAACGCATGGGCAGTGAGGTAGTGGTCGCCATCGACGATCAGGGGCCCGGTATTCCCGACAATCAGCTGGAGGCTGTTTTCGGACCCTATGTCAGGCTCGAGACGTCGCGATCACAGGATACCGGCGGTCATGGCCTGGGGCTGTCGATTGCGCGCAGCATCATCCTTGAGCACGGTGGTTCTATCGAACTGAAAAACCGCACTGATGGGGGTCTGCGCGCTGAAATCACGCTGCCCGTCAAACAAAGCGCCGAGTCAGCCCCGAAAGAGGAAGGCTCGCCACATATGGCGCGGGTTGTTCGTCACCTCAAACCCGACTAGTTTAGTGAGGCAAGTATATGAAACGAAGATATTTCCTGACTTCTGTTGCAGCTCTTTCGGTGAGTGGAAAAACAGCATTCGCGCATAGTGACGCAGAGCACGACCGGCGCGTCGGGCCATCTGTGGTGCCCCCGGAGCAGTTGCCGCGCCAGGTTCCGTTCACCGAGGCAGACAAACCGGGAGAAATACATGTCGATCCGAACCAGTTCGCTTTATTTTGGACTTTGCCGAACAATCGGGCAATCAGGTATACCGTCGGAATTGGCCGGGAGGGGCTCTATGAATCCGGCGAGTTCTATGTCGCGCGCAAGCAAAAGTGGCCGCGGTGGACGCCCACACCCGCCATGATAGCCAGAGATCCTGACCGATATCTTCGTTTTGCGGGCGGTGTGCCCGGTGGGCTGAACAATCCACTCGGTGCCCGCGCCTTGTATCTTTACCAGCCAGGGCGTGGGGACACCTACCTGAGAATTCACGGCACAACGGATCCGAAGACGATTGGTCGACGTGTCTCAAACGGCTGTGCAAGGCTTACCAATAATCAGATCATCGAACTCTATGAGAAGGTCCCGCTCGACACGCGTGTTGTCCTGAAACCCATCGAGGTTTGAGGCAGCAGCGCGAAGACGTGTCCGTTGGCCGGGATACATATCGTTACATAATATCAGGCCCCGAACTGTTCATGAAATGCGACCAGGCGGGTAGTCTAGTGGATAGGCAGACAACAACATGAGGCCATATGATGACCCGCAAGCAAACACGTGTAACGCGTCGAGCATTCACGGCAGGTGCCGCATCGGCAGCTTTCGCGGCCCCGTCCATCCTGCGTGCGCAGGTGGATCAAACCAGTGTCCGAAGGAATATCTCATCGTTTCGTACACACGCTTGGCAAGACCACTTTGACGCTTTGGACAAGGGTATCATCATCGCAGACACCGTTACCCGCGTGATGCAACACTGGACGGCCGATGGCGAAATGCGCATTTATCCGACATCGGTTCCCTTGTCTGACGAGCTGACAAAGCGCGGCTACACGACAGTCACGTTCAAGGACCCCGAACCTGACTGGACCCCTACACCCTCCATGCGCGAACGTGACCCGTCTTTGCCAGCCTATATGCCGCCCGGGCCGGATAACCCGTTGGGCGTCCGTGCCCTGCACCTGAGTTGGACGTACTACAGGATTCACGGCACCCATGATACGCGCAAGATCGGAAGACGCTCTTCAAGCGGGTGTATCGGTCTCTACAACGAGCAAATCATCGAGGTGTTCGAAAGGACACCGGTCGGCACGCAGGTACGATTAATCTGATGTCGAAGTCCGGCATCCTGATTGCGGCGTTTTTTGTCGTCGGTGGCGCGGTTGTGATCTGGCAGCAATTGCAGCCATCGTCTTCGATGCCCGGCCACACAATGACAACGCCTGATCTTTCGCAGACGGAAGAGGGCGCGCCGATTGCAGACGTGGTTGTGCCTGCTGAATTCTCAGCAAATGCCCAATTGGGAAAGCGTGTTTTCGATGGCGCTTGCGCCGCTTGTCACGGTGCGAATGCTGCCGGACAGAATGGCGTGGCACCGCCGCTTGTCCACAAGATCTATGAACCGAGCCATCACGGTGACGCCGCTTTTTTGCTTGCCGCGAAACAAGGTGTCAGAGCGCACCATTGGAAGTTTGGCAATATGCCGCCAGTTGAAGGCGTCACACCCGGCGATGTGAAGATGGTTGTTGCATATGTGCGGGAACTTCAGCGCGCCAACGGGATCAATTGACAGGAATGACCAACATGAACATGAAGATATGGATTACTGCCATTGCGATCGGGACGACCGGCGTTGCTGCCTTGGCGCATTCCGGAGCAACCGGCGTGGTGCTGGAGCGGATGCAGGGCATGTCCGCGATGGCCAAAACACTCAAGACGCTATCACCCATGATGCGGGGTCAGGTACCTTATGACGCCGATGTCGTCCGCAGGGAAGCTGGCGCGATGATCGGCCATGCCGGTGAGCAAATGACGCGACTGTTTCCTGAAGGCTCGGGTGGCGGAGTGTCCAAGGCGTTGCCGTCGGTCTGGGAAAACAGCGAAGAGTTCGCGGCCCTTGCGCAAGAGTTGAGAACAGCCGCCGAAGGATTGAAGTTGAGCGCAGGCAATGGGTTGGCCGCAGCACAGGGCAACGGTAGCGAATCAATGATGGGCGGCGCCACTGACGGGATGATGGGTGGCGGGTCCGCGCCTGCAATGGGAGGGGGCATGATGGGATCGGACCTTCCCATGACGACCGAGATGTTTGCGGACATGCCGACCGACCGTGCGTTCGCGATGGTCGCCCAGACCTGTTCGGCCTGCCACCAGAAGTTCCGCAAAGAGGACAAGTGATCAGATGCGGTGGTGGCGTTGGATCATCGGTGCGGGGGTCGTCGGCGGCATCGGCGTTGTCGCGGCAACGATAGCCTGGCCGATCGGTGCGCCAGTCTCGGACCTGACCCTGCAAGGCGATGCCCAGCGGGGGTCGTATCTGGCGCGCGCCGGTGGATGCATTGCGTGCCACACCAACTTTGAAGCTGGCGGGGCGCCATTGGCAGGAGGAGCGCCGCTCCGGACCGATTTCGGGACATTCTATCCGCCAAATCTGACCACCGATGTCGAATTCGGGATTGGCGGCTGGACAGTAGAAGAGTTTGCAAAAGCGGTAAGGCAGGGAATTTCCCCGGACGGAGACCCCTATTATCCCACCTTCACCTACCCGTTTTATGCAAACTACACGGATCAGGACATTGCCGATCTGTGGGCCGCGTTCCAGACCGTGCCAGCCGTGAATGTGCCGACCCCGTCCCATGAGGTGCCTTTTCCGTTCGATCAGCGATGGGGGATGAAACTTTGGCGGGCGGCTTTTCTGACAAAGCCTGACACCGCACCAGAGGCGGACCGAAGCGATGCTTGGAACAGGGGCAAGCTGCTGGTCAACGGGGCGGCACATTGTGCTGCCTGCCACACAACGCGGAACTTTGCAGGCGCACGCATAGTATCGAAGAGGTTTTCCGGCAACGACGCCTTGCCGGGAGGTGGCAAAGCACCTTCGATCCGGACGCGCGATCTTGTGTCCGAAGGCTGGACAACAGACGATATGGCTTATGCATTGCGATCTGGCATAACGCCGTCTGGCGACGTATTTGGTGGATCAATGGCCGAAGTCGTGCGCTATGGCACGGGCTTTCTGAGCGACGCAGACCTGAATGCGATGGCCACCTACCTGCTGGACAACAAATCATAATCTTGGGAACCCACGAATGATCACGCTCAATCGCCGCCAATTTCTGGCAACATCTGCTGCGTTCAGTGGTCTGTCGGCCAGCACTGGATTTGCGGGCACGCCATTCGCGACCCTGACAGCCCAGCAAAGCGACGTGCAGCTGCTGCCCGGCAACTATGGCAAGACATCGCTTTGGTGCTTTGACGGCGGCTCACCCGGTCCGGAGATTCGCGTGGCGCAGGGGGGGCGTGTCCAGCGCAGATTGGTCAACCGGTTTTCTCAGGGAACGTCGACGCATTGGCACGGCATCCGCATCGACAATGCGATGGATGGCGTTTCCGGCCTGACACAGGATGTGGTCCAGCCGGAGGAAACATTCGACTATGACTTTACTGTCCCGGATGCCGGGACCTATTGGTACCATGCCCATAATAGGTCGTTTGAGCAGGTGGGCAGAGGGCTTTACGGTGCACTGATCGTGGAAGAGGCCGAGCCTCTCGACATTGATCGCGAGGAAGTCCTGATCCTGGATGATTGGCTTATTGACCCCGAAACCGCGCAGATCAAAGACGACTTCGGAGCGCCTCATGATCTCAGCCACGCAGGGCGCATCGGCAACCTGCTGACGACCAATGGAACCTTCAATCTGGGCCTGAGTGCACGCAAGAACGAAAGACTGCGCTTGCGGCTGATCAATGCTGCCAATGCGCGCAATTTCCAACTGGGGCTGGAAGGCCTTGACGGTTGGGCGGTTGCTTTGGACGGCATGCCCCTGGCTGCACCCATTAAGGTGACGGAGCCGATGATCCTCGCTCCGGCTCAACGGATCGACCTGATCGTCGATGTGGTCGCGGATGTTGGTGAAACGGCTCATATTCTTCAGTTCGGCCGGGAAGAGGCCTTCAGCCAGGTTACATTCGAGGTCGTTGAGTGGGGCTCGAAAAATCGTCGAGACGCGCCTTTGGCCTTGCCGCCGAACGACCACAGGATGGTCGACTTGAGTGAAGCCACGATGCTCAGCCTGAGTATGGAAGGCGGTGCCATGGGGCGGATGAGGTCCGCTTCCCTTGGGGGCGAACTCAAGCCGATCGGCGAGATCGTCGAGGCCGGGTATTTCTGGTCGTTCAACGGCAAAGTGGACGGGATCAACGGTGATCCCCTTGCGCGGCTGGACCGCGGCCAGAATGTACGATTGAAGATCGTGAACGACACGGCGTTTCCGCACGCGATGCACCTGCATGGCATTCACTTCCACGAGGTCGCCGAAAACGGCACCCTCGGACCGCTGCGTGACACGACCCTTCTTGAACGGGGTCAGACGCGCGAGATTGCCTTTGTGGCGGACAACCCGGGCCAATGGCTGCTACATTGCCACATGCTGTCGCATGCGGCTTCGGGCATGATGACCAAGATCGTCGTTGGATGACCCCGCGATCCGTCTATCTTGCGTTGGGCGTAGTTACCGTTGCGGTGGCTACCATATTCCTGTGGACCCGGTCCGGCGGAACCGACCATACGGCGGAAAACCTCATCAACTCCTCAGCCGATGTGGCCGCGGGCGAAGTCCTCTATGCCGAAAATTGCGCCGCGTGCCATGGCGCAAATCTGGAAGGTGAAGAAAACTGGCGCAGTCCGCGTGATGACGGAAGCCTGCCCGCACCGCCGCATGATGCAAGCGGCCACACTTGGCACCACGCGGACAGCATGCTGTTCGCCTACACCAAGCTGGGGGGCGCCGAGGTTCTCGCGGCGCAAGGCGTTGACTTCAACAGCGGCATGCCCGGTTTCGGCGACCAACTGAGCGACGGGGAAATCTGGGACATCCTCGCATACATCAAGTCAACATGGCCGGAGCGTGAACGCGCCACGCAAGCCGAGCGCACGGCCCAGGATATTGCCTCACAAGGAGACGGATAATGAAAAGATTCTTGGCTACCACCGCACTGTTAATGCTTCCCATCGCTGCGACGGCAGACGGCATGGACGAAGACCGGATCAAGGAACTGATGCTGGAAGCCATCCGCGAGAATCCGGGCATCGTGTTCGAGGCCGCGCAGTTGTTCGAACAGCAACAGCAGGCGTTGCAGGCGCAAGCCGCAGCGCAGGTTCTCGATACGGAAAAAGCCACGCTTGAAAATGATCCCAATGCGCCCGTTCTGGGCAATCCGGATGGCGATGTCACGGTTGTCGAATTCTTCGACTACAACTGCCCCTATTGCCGCCGGGTTAAACCTGAAATGGAGGCATTGCTTGCCGCTGATCCCAACGTCAGGGTCGTTTACCGGGAATGGCCCATTCTGGGGGACGGGTCGGTTTTTGCCGCCCGCGCGGCGCTGGCGTCCCGAAACCAGGGCAAATATGAAGAGTTTCATTGGGCCATGATGCAACTGAAGGAACGCGCAGAGGAAGCATCGATTCTCCGCACTGCGGAAGACATCGGCCTCGATGTTGCACAGTTGCGTCGCGACATGAACGGACCGGAAATAGAAGAACACATACAGACTTCCATGCGGCTTGCGCAATCTCTGGGGTTCAGTGGCACACCTTCATTTGTGATCGGCGACAGTCTTGCGCCGGGCCTGATCCAGGCGGACCAGATGATCGAGCTTGTCGATCAGGCACGGGCCGCCGAATAAGGACAAGCTTACGCGGCTGAAGCGTCGTAGCCAGCGTCAACGATGGCTTGCCGCACAGCGGCCTGTTCCAATGTGCTTTGGACAGTGACAAGGCGAAGGTCCAGATCGGACGTGACAACGGCTGATGGATCCTTTGCCTTGATGCCGCTTTCGATAGCGGATGTACAGTGTCCACAGCTCATTTTCGGGACGGAAAAAATCATGAAGGCCTCCATTTTTGGTACAACCTCAGACTTGGTCGTTCCATCGGGAGGAAGGTCAAGCAAATATCAGAAAAATAAATGAGATACTCTCTTGAGCTTCCAGCAACTGGAAGCCCTATATCAGGGTAAGTTCAACCGAGGAGTCTCTCATGACCGACCCCAATACGATACGTCTGTCCGTTTCCGGCATGAGCTGCGCGTCCTGTGTGGGCAGGGTTGAAAAGGCTCTCGGCGAGGTTCCAGGCCTTTCGAACGTCAGTGTCAATCTGGTGAGTGAAACGGCACAGTTTCAGTAACCACCCGGTTGCTACCGCCTGCCGGATTTCGCTGTGAGGCCCTAAGACACGTGCATAGCGACGTCGCAAACGA
>NZ_JAIMID010000039.1 GCF_019966535.1 Mesobacterium pallidum
CCTGCTCGCCAATACGCTCACCGCCTGCTGCAGGGCAAACGGGGTCGAAGAGCCCGAAGGATTGACGGCGTGAGGGGGCCCGACCCCCGCCTGCTGATGGGCAAACCGGTGCGCGAGGGGATCCTTGCCGAGGTGGCCGAGTACGTGGCGCAGACGCCGAAGATCGGCAAGCTCGTCTCGATCGTGATCGGCGAGGTGCCCGAGGTCATGGTCTACGTGCGTAACCAGCAGCGCGCGGCCGAGCTTGTGGGCCTGCCGTTCGATCAGCAGATCTGGAGCGCCGACATCACGCAGGAGGCGTGCAAGCAGCTCATCCATGACATGAACGACGACCCCGAAGTGCTTGGGATCATTCTGCAACGCCCCGTGCCTGATCACATCCATGTCCGGTCCCTGCAATCGGCGATCCACCCGCTGAAGGACGTCGAGGGGATGAACCCGGCCTCGATCGGCAACATCGTCTACAACGACGTCGCCATGGCGCCCTGTACCGCGGCGGCCGCGGTCGAGCTGATCCGCGCGACCGGGCTGAAGATGGAGGGGCTTGAGGTGGTCATGGTCGGCCATTCCGAGATCGTCGGCAAGCCCGCCGCCATGATGCTGATGGCCGAGGGCGCGACCGTCACCGTGTGCCACCACATGACCCGCTCGGTCGCGATGCATTCGCGGCGGGCCGACGTGGTCGTGGTCGCCGTGGGCAAGGCGCACCTGATTGGCGCCGACATGGTCAAGCCCGGGGCGGTGGTCATCGACATCGGCATCAACCAGGTCAAGGACGCGGGCGGCAAGGTCAGCATCGTCGGCGATGTGGACACCGACGCGGTCAAGGAGATCGCGGGCTGGATCACCCCGGTGCCCGGCGGCGTCGGGCCGGTGACGGTGGCGATCCTGCTGCGCAACGCCGTCAGGGCGCATCAGCGCCAGCGCGACGCGGGCTGGATCTGACTTACCAGGCCAGGTAACCGATCGCGCAGAAGGCCACCACGCATCCCGCCCATTGCGGCGGGGTCATGCGTTCGCGCAGGAACCCCCAGGCCAGCACGATGGTGAAGAGCCCGAACATCGACGAGGCGACGGCGGCGAATTGCGGGTGGTCCAGCGTGCCGGCGGTCATCACCGCCAGCAGCGCCACGCCGTCGAGCACGCCCATCAGGGCCAGCGGCAGCAGGGCCTTGCGTCCCACGGCCAGCGGCGGGCGGCGCACCAGGACGATCCCCACCAGCAGGGCGAGGGCGGTGATGCGGGCAAGGAGCGTGCTTGGCAACTCTCCGTCCAGGGCGGCCGCCGCCTGGCCAAGGCCGAAGGTCGTGGCAAACCCCACCGCCGAGAGGAGCGACAGCGCGATGGTCGGCCCGCGCGGCGGCACCGGATCGCCGCTTCTGTCCGAGAGGCTGGCGACCACGCCGACGCCCGCAATGATCGCCAGCACCGCTGCCACCTGGTCGAGGCCCACAGCCGCGCCGCCAAGCGCGGCAAAGCCCAGCGACAGGATCGGGTAGGCGCCGATGATCGGGCTGACCAGCCGCACCGGCCCGCGCTCGAAGGCGTGGTAAAGCCCAAGGCTGGCGACCAGGAACGCCGCCCCGGACCCGAGCGAGAGCCAGAAGGCTGGCCCGGTCGGGAGGCGCAATTCGCCCAGCGCGATCAGCACGCCGGTGTGGAACACCAGCCCCGCGATCAGCACGCAGAGCAGCGCGCCCAGCAGCGGCACGGAGCGGCTGAGGTAGCGGATCGCGATGTCGTGCAGCCCCCAGCAGAAGGCGGCGATCAGCCCCAACCCGATTGCACTCATTTGCACCTCCTGCCCGCTTTGCGCCTGTCTGTGGCGCTTCCTCGCTTGCGCCGCAAGGCGGCTTTGCATATTCTCAGGGATAAAGTTTTATTCCGCAAATGCAAATCACGAAAGCGAAGCGCATGTTGGACCAGAAGTATCCCGCCGTGGTCTCCGGGCCGCCGAAACCCAGCGCGATCCTCCAGCCGCAGGTGTTCTCGCTGCCGCCCGGCACCGAACGCTACGTGGTCGAAGGTGCGGGCGCCATCCTTGTCCGCGTCGAGCCGGGCGACCGGATCGAGATCGCCAATACCGAGGGCGGCCAGCGCTGCGAGATCGTCTGTGCGGACACCTCGGGGCGATTCGATCCCGGCATCATCGGGGCCAGGGGGCAGGGGGCGCCGACCGGGCTGATGGCTTTGCTCTCCGGGACGGATGCGTCCTTGCGCAGCCTGCGGATGGGGGTAGAGGCGCGGGGCCTCGACCTGGCCCGCGCGCAGGCGGTGCAGCTCTTCGATGGTCAGACGCCGGCCGGCACGGCAGAGAGCTTCACCGTCACCCGCGAGGGCATAGCGATCATCGCCGCGCCGGGCGGGATCATGGACCTCGAGGCGCAGGACACGGCCACCCCGCTGACCGTGCACATCCGTCGCGCGGTGCTGAAAAGCGCGGCCCGGTTCGAACTGCCCGACCCGCTCGCCGACCCCGTCGCCGACATCCGCGTGCAGTCCGCCACGGCCGAGGCCTATTTCGTCAAGGCCGGCGACTACATCCAGATCCTCGACGTGGACGGGCGGCAATGCACGGATTTCCAATGCTTTTCCGCGCGCAAACTCGACAAGGGCGTGGAACATGCGCTCGACGTGACCACCACGCGGACGCTGATGGGCCACAGCTACCCGATGCCCGGCCTGCACTCGAAATACTACGACCAGGACATGCTGCCGCTGGTCGAGGTGATCCAGGACACGGTCGGGCGCCATGACGCCTTTGCCCTGGCCTGCGCGGCCAAGTACTACGACGACATCGGCTATCCCGGCCACGTGAACTGTTCCGACAATTTCAACGGCGCGCTGGCCCCGCACGGCGTGACCGCACGGGCCGGCTGGATGGCGATCAACTTCTTCTTCAACACCGGCCTGGACGAACACGGCGTCATGTATGCCGATGAGCCCTGGACGCGGCCCGGCGATTACGTGCTCTTGCGCGCGCTTACGGACCTTGTCTGCGTCAGCTCGGCCTGCCCGGACGACACCAGCGCCGCCAATGGCTGGAACCCCACCGACATCCATGTGCGCACCTACAGCGGGCAGGAGACCTTTCAACGATCCGTGGCCTACCGGCCCACACCCGACGCGGAGCCGAAGATGACCAAGCAGACGGGCTTTCACGAGAGCTTTGCCCGGTTCACCGAGAATTTCATCGAATACAACGGCTTCTGGATGGCAAGTTCCATGTCGACCGCCGGGCCGATCGCCGAATACCACGCCTGCCGCGAGAAATCCGTGGTGCTGGACCTCAGCGCCCTGCGCAAGTTCGAGATCACCGGCCCGGATGCCGAGGCGCTCTGCCAATACGTCTTTACCCGCAACATGAAGACCCTGCCCGAGGGCGGCGTGGTCTACACCGCCATGTGCTACCCGCATGGGGGCATGATCGACGACGGCACGGTCTTCCGCCTTGGCCGCGACAATTTCCGCTGGATCGGCGGATCGGATTACGGTGGCGAGTGGCTGCGGGAGCAGGCGGAAAAGCTGGGGCTAAAGGTGCTCGTGCGCTCCTCGACCGACATGCAGCACAACATCGCGGTGCAAGGGCCGGAAAGTCGGGACCTGCTGTCCAAGGTGATCTGGACCGCGCCGCACCGGCCCGGGTTCGAGCAGCTCGAGTGGTTCCGCTTCACCCCCGCGCGGATCGGCGATGCCGACGGCGTGCCGGTCGTGGTCAGCCGCACCGGCTACACCGGAGAGCTGGGCTACGAGATCTTCTGCCACCCGAAACACGCAAGCGTCGTCTTTGATGCGGTGTGGGAGGCCGGGCAGGACCACGGCCTCACGCCCATGGGGCTCGAGGCGCTGGACATGCTGCGGATCGAGGCGGGGCTGATCTTTGCCGGCCATGATTTCAGCGATCAGACCGACCCGTTCGAAGCGGGGATCGGGTTCACCGTGCCGCTCAAGTCCAAGCCCGACGATTTCATCGGCCGCGAGGCGCTGATCCGGCGCAAGGACCATCCGTCGCGCAAGCTGGTGGGGCTGGAGATCGACGCGAACGTTGACGTGGGGCACGGTGACCCGGTCCACATCGGCCGCGCGCAGATCGGCGAAGTCACCTCCTCCATGCGCTCGCCGCTGCTGGGCAAGAACATCGCGCTGGCGCGGGTGGACGTGGCGCACCATGCGGTAGGGACCGAGGTCGAGATCGGCAAACTCGACGGCCAGCAAAAACGCCTGCCGGCGCGGATCGTGCCCTTTGCCCATTACGACCCGCAGAAGACCCGGCCCCGGTCTTGAGGCCAGTCTTGACCCGGATCAAGGCGCAGGGCACGGCGGCGGGCGAGGGTCGGACATGACCTCCGCCCTCGACGCCATCGGCGGCGAATCCGCCCTGCGCGCCCTCGTCGACGCCTTCTACGACCGGATGGAGAGCGACCCCGCGGTCCACGCCCTCCACCGGCTGCACTTCCGCGGCCACGGCCTTGCCCATACCCGCCAGGCGCAGTTCGAGTTCCTCTGCGGCTTCCTCGGCGGGCGCGCGTATTACCGCGAACGGGTCGGTCACATGGATCTGCGCGAGATCCACGCCCACGTCCCGATCCGCGCGGGCGATGCCGAGCTGTGGCTCGCCACCTTCGACGCGGCCCTGGCCGAGTGCGGGATGACGGGCGAGGTCGTGGACAAGGTCCGCACCACCCTGCGCCGTGCCGCGCAGATGCTGGTCAACGATGTGCCCGACTGGCGCGTCGACGCCGACCGCCGCGCCGCCGAGGCCAGCTGACACCGCACCCCTTCATCTTGCCATCTAAACTCCGGGGAGCGCGAGGGGCTGGCCCCTCGCAGAATGTCCGCGCCACAGGGCGGGACATCCGGCAAGGTCCCGTGCCGCGCCCGGGGCGCGGCTGCCTTCGGCGAGAGTATTTGTCGAATAATGAAAGCAGGGGCGCCAGATCCGCCCTTCATTGTGCCTGTAAACTCCGGGGAGTGTGAGGGGCTGGCCCCTCAGTCCGGCACCGGCCACAAGCGCAGCGCATGAAAAAAGGCCGCCGCGATCCCCTCGCGGCGGCCCCCCCGGAATGCGTGGCCCGGATCAGATGTCCAGCGTGTTGTCCCGCTCCCACTGGGTGAAATGGGTCACGAAGGAATTCCATTCCTGCATCTTCATCTTGATGTAGGAGGCCGAGAATTCCTCGCCCATGGCCGCCTTCAGCGCCTTGTCCTTGTCGTATTCGCGGATCGCGTCGAGCATGTTCAGCGGCAGTTTCGGCGCGCCGCGGACCTTGTGGCCCTCGGCATACATGTCGATGTCCCAGCGCTTGCCCGGGTCGGCCTTGGACCGGATGCCCGACAGCCCGGCCGCGATGATGACGGCCTGCAGCAGGTAGGGGTTCGCGGCGCCGTCCGGCAGGCGCAGCTCGAACCGGCCGGGGCCGGGGACGCGCACCATGTGGGTGCGGTTGTTGCCGGTCCAGGTGACCGTGTTGGGCGCCCAGGTCGCGCCCGAGATCGTGCGCGGCGCATTGATGCGCTTGTAGCTGTTGACGGTCGGGTTGGTGATCGCCGCCAGCGCGCTGGCGTGCTTCATGATCCCGCCGAGGAAGTGCTTGCCGCGTTCCGACAGGCCGACCTCTCCGGTCTGGCCGTCGCCCGCGCCGGCAAAGACGTTGACCTTGGAGTCCTGGCCGGGCGCGTCCCAGACCGAGATATGCGCGTGGCAGCCGTTGCCCGTCAGCCCCTCGATGGGCTTGGGCATGAAGGTCGCGCGGAAGCCGTGCTTTTCCGCCACCGACTTGGCCATGAACTTGAAGAAGGAATGCTTGTCCGCCGTCTTCAGCACGTCGTCGTAGTCCCAGTTCATCTCGAACTGGCCGTTGGCGTCCTCGTGGTCGTTCTGGTAGGGGCCCCAGCCGAGGTCGAGCATGTAGTCGCAAATCTCGCGCACCACATCGTAGCGGCGCATCACTGCCTGCTGGTCGTAGCAGGGCTTTTCCGCGGTATCGAACGGGTCCGAGATCTGGTCGCCCTCGGGGGTCAGCAGGAAGAACTCGGCCTCGATCCCGGTCTTGACGTGCAGGCCCTCTTCGGCGGCCTCGGCGATCAGCTTGCGCAGCACGTTGCGCGGGGCCTGGGCGACGTCTTCGCCTTCCATCACGCAATCGCTGGCCAGCCAGGCGACCTCGGGCTTCCAGGGCAGCTGGATTACAGACTCCGGGTCCGGCACGGCCAGCATGTCGGGGTGGGCTGGGGTGAGGTCGAGCCAGGTGGCGAAACCGGCAAAGCCCGCGCCATCCTCTTGCATGCCCGCGATCGCCTGCGCCGGCACCAGCTTGGCGCGTTGGCCGCCGAACAGGTCCGTGTAGGAGATCATGAAGTACTTGATGCCCTTTTCCTGGGCGTAGGTCGCCAGATCAATGGTCATTCTTGGGTTCCCTGTTGTTCTTGTGGTCAGACCGAAAAAGGGGGAGCGGGTGCCGCTCCCCCAGGTCAGGAAGGTCGTCAGAAGCCGGTGCCGGGCTTGCCGGGCCACCATTCGGTGCCGGCCAGCGGCACGCGCGCCATGGCGGCGGCTTCCATGGTCAGCGCACACAGGTCCTCGGGTTCGAGGTTGTGCAGGCTGTTGTGGCCGCAGGCGCGGGCGATGGTCTGCGCCTCGAGGGTCATGACCTTGAGGTAGTTGCGCAGCCGGCGCCCCGCGTCGACCGGGTCGAGCCGCATCTGCAACTCGGGGTCCTGGGTGGTGATGCCGGCGGGGTCGCGCCCCTCGTGCCAGTCGTCATAGGCGCCGGTGGTGGTGCCCAGGGCCTGGTACTCGGCCTCCCACTTGGGATCGTTGTCGCCAAGCGCGATCAGCGCGGCGGTGCCGATGGCGACCGCGTCGGCGCCAAGCGCCATGGCCTTGGCCACGTCGGCGCCGGTGCGGATGCCGCCCGAGACGATCAGCTGCACCTCGCGGTGCACGCCGAGGTCCTGGAGCGCCTGCACGGCGGGGCGGATGCAGGCGAGCGTCGGCAGGCCCACGTGTTCGATGAACACGTCCTGGGTCGCGGCGGTGCCGCCTTGCATGCCGTCCAGCACGACCACGTCGGCCCCGGCCTTCACCGCCAGCGCGGTGTCGTAATAGGGGCGGGTGCCGCCGACCTTGACGTAGATCGGCTTTTCCCAGGCCGTGATCTCGCGCAGCTCGAGGATCTTGATCTCGAGGTCATCGGGCCCGGTCCAGTCCGGGTGCCGGCAGGCGCTGCGCTGGTCGATGCCCTTGGGCAGGTTGCGCATATCGGCCACGCGGTCGGAAATCTTCTGGCCCAGCAACATGCCGCCGCCGCCGGGCTTGGCGCCCTGGCCCACGACCACCTCGATGGCATCCGCCTTGCGCAGGTCGTCCGGGTTCATCCCGTAGCGCGAGGGCAGGTACTGGTAGACCAGCGTTTTCGAGTGCCCGCGCTCTTCGGGCGTCATGCCGCCGTCGCCCGTGGTGGTCGATGTCCCCGCCTCGGAGGCGCCGCGGCCCAGGGCCTCCTTGGCGCGGCCCGAGAGCGCGCCGAAGGACATGCCGGCGATGGTTACGGGGATGTCCAGCGTGATCGGCTTTTTCGCGAAGCGCGTGCCCAGCGTCACGGAGGTGTCGCAGCGCTCGCGGTAGCCTTCCAGCGGGTAGCGCGACATCGACGCGCCAAGGAACAGCAGGTCGTCGAAATGCGGCACCTTGCGTTTCGCACCGCCCCCGCGGATGTCGTAGATGCCGGTGGCCGCCGCGCGGCGGATCTCGGCGTTGATCGGGTTCGAGAAGGTCGCCGACTGGATCGGAACCGTCCGCGGCGGACCGTCTTGCTTGATGTCTTTCACAGCCATGATACCTTTTTTGCCCTGTCGCTATGCTGCATGAGGGCCTCCTCAGTACGCGTTGTCGATCTTGAAGTTGTAAAGCTGCCGGGCCGAGCCGTAGCGCTTGAACTCCTCGGGCTTGGCGTCGCAGCCGCCCTTTTCCAGCAGATCCCTGAGGATCTCGATATGCTCGGGGCGCATCTCCTTCTCGATGCAATCGGCGCCCAGCGACTTGACCGAGCCGCGCACGAAAAGCCGCGCCTCGTAGATCGAATCCCCCAGCGCGTCGCCGGCATCGCCGCAGACGACAAGGTTTCCGGACTGCGCCATGAAGGCCGACATGTGCCCGACGTTGCCGTGCACGACGATGTCGATCCCCTTCATCGAGATGCCGCAGCGCGAGCTGGCGTTGCCCTTGATCACCAGCGTGCCGCCGTGTCCGGTGGCGCCCGCGTATTGCGAGGCATCGCCGTCGATCACCACGATGCCGGACATCATGTTCTCGGCCACGCCGGGGCCGGCCGAGCCCTCGACATGGATGGTCGCTTGCTTGTTCATGCCGGCGGTGTAGTAACCGGTCGAGCCCTTGACCGTCACCTCGATCGGGGCATCAAGGCCGACGGCCACGGCATGGCTGCCGCGCGGGTTGACGATTTCCCAGGAGGTCTGGTTGGTCTCGGCCGTCTGGGCTTGCAGCGCGCTGTTCAGCCCGCGCAGGCCCTCGGCTTCCAGGTCATAGGTCTGCATCACGCGGCCTTCTTGCTGGGGGTTTCGGTGGCGCCGTGGGTCCAGAAATAGACCGTGGCGGGTTCGGGTTCCCACACGCGGGCGGTCTCGATGCCGGGCAGGTTCACCAGTGCGCGGTATTCCGAGCCGAAGGCGACATACTGGTCGGTCTCGGCCATGACGGCGGGCTTGCAGGCGATGGGGTCGCGCACGACGCCAAAGCCGTCCTTGGTGCCGACGACAAAGTTGAAGAAGCCGTCGAGGTCGTCCAGCGACGCCTCGAGCGCCTCGCCCAGGGTGGCGCCGTTCTGCATTTTCCAGGTCAGGTAGGCGGCGCCGACCTCGGTGTCGTTCTGGGTCTCGATATGGATGCCCTCGCGCTGCAGCTTGCGGCGCAGCACGTTGTGGTTCGACAGCGATCCGTTGTGCACCAGGCACTGGTCGGGCCCTGTGTTGAACGGGTGCGCGCCCAGCGTGGTCACGGCCGATTCCGTGGCCATGCGGGTGTGCCCGATCCCGTGGGTGCCGGACATCGACGCGATGTCGAAGCGGGCGGCGACGTCCCGCGGCAGGCCGACTTCCTTGTAGATCTCGAGCGAGTCGCCAAAGGACATGACGCGCACCGTGGGGGCGACGTCGCGCAGCGCGTGACGCAGCGCCTCGGCCGTGCCGGCGGGCACGGTCAGCACCGCGTGGGTGTCACGGCGCGACAGGGTGACCGGGCCGCCCACGATGGCCTGGGCCTTTTCGGCAAGGTCCGCAAAGTCGGCGTCGGGGGTTTCCGACTGCACCGTCAGCCTGGCGTGTGCCGCGTCGGAGGCGTTGTAGATCGCGATGCCGGCGCTGTCCGGCCCCCGGTCGGTCATGGTGATCAGCATGTCCGTGAGCAGGGCGCCGAGCTGCGGCTCGAGCGCCTTGTCCTTCAGGAAAAGTCCAACAATTCCGCACATATCGGCGACTCTCCGTGGTTTGATTCTAGGCCCCGTGGTGGGGTGATGAGGGCAAGCTAGCACCGGCTCGGCACACATGCAACTCAAGTGAAAAATATTTTACTGTGAGGCAATGTTTGGCCCGGCGCGTTGCCCGTTTTTTGACCAGCCCCAAGTGCGGGCTGGCCCCCCTTGCGCGCGTGGGCGCGCGCGTTCTCTACCTTGCCTGACGAAGCCACACGCGGCGGCACGTGATTCCCTCAGGCCACTGCCGGGCGAAAAAGGTCTTGCCCGGGCAGGCCAGATTGGGTCCAATTGATCCAAAGTGCGGACCAATGCCTGAGGATCGGGCAAAATGCGCCCTATATATTCCCATCAGGAAATTTAGTTTGACCTTAGTGTTGATTTTGCGTGCGGCTTCGGTCTGAATATCCCGAAAGGACAGACCAGGGAGTGTCACGGATGGCGATCATCTACAGAACCTCGGCCCTCGCGCCGCGCCACGCCGACATCGGCGGAGAGCTGGAAGACTGGAACGGGATGGGAACCGCGTGGTTCTACGACCACACCGACGAACGGGCCAAGGCCGATTACGAGGCCGTGCGCACCAAGGCCGGTCTCATGGACGTCTCGGGCCTGAAAAAGATCCACCTGAGCGGCCCGCATGCCGCCGCCGTGATCGACCGCGCCACCACGCGCAATGTCGACAAGCTGATGCCGGGCCGGGCGGTCTATGCCTGCATGCTCGACGACCGGGGCCTGTTCATCGACGATTGCGTCATCTACCGCCTGTCGGTGAACACCTGGATGCTGGTGCACGGGACCGGCACGGGTCACGAGAGCCTGGCCATGGCGGCCTATGGCAAGAACGTCAGCATGATCTTCGACGACGACCTGCACGACATGTCGCTGCAGGGCCCCGTGGCGGTCGACTTCCTGGCCAAGCACGTGCCGGGCATCCGGGATCTTGCCTATTTCGGGATCATGCAGACCAAGCTCTTCGGCAAGCCGGTCATGATCTCGCGCACCGGCTACACCGGCGAGCGCGGCTACGAGATCTTCTGCGAGGGGCGCCATGCCATCGCACTCTGGGATGCGATCCTCGAGGATGGCAAGGACATGGGCATCCGGCCGGTGCAGTTCTCGACCCTCGACCTGCTGCGGACGGAAAGCTACCTGCTGTTCTATCCCGGCGACAACTCGGAAACCTATCCGTTCAAGGACGACACGGCAGGCGACTCGCTGTGGGAGCTGGGGCTGGAATTCACCGTCTCGCCCGGCAAGACCGGCTTCCGCGGGGCCGAGAACCACTATGCCCGCGAGGGCAAGGAGCGGTTCAAGATCTACGGCGTCAAGCTCGAGGGGACCACGCCCGCCGACATGGGGGCGGCCCTGCTGAAAGGCGGAGAGGTCGTGGGCGTCGTGACCTATGGCATGAATTCCGACCTCAACGGCCACAACGTCGGCATCGCGCGGATGCCGGTCGAGTGCGCCGTGCCGGGCACCAAGCTGACCGTGCGCCAGAAGGACGGCACGGAAATCGCCTGCACCGCCGAAGAGATGCCCTTCTACGACAAGGACAAGGCGATCCGCACCGCCAAGGGCTGACCGCACAGCAGGGCACCGCAGGCGCGGTGCCCTTTTTTGATCTGACGCAACCGGAGAGACCGACCGCATGTCGACATTCCAGTTTCCTCCAAGCATCCGCAGCCGCCCGGTCTATGGCACGCTCGCGCCCCGTCCGGGCAAGGCGCATTTGATGATCGCCGATGCCGAGGGCGCCGAGGCGATCCTGAGCCTCGCCGGGCAGGGGCCTGGGCTGATGGCCAAGACGCATGTCATCTACATCCCCAAGGGCACCGGCGAGACCTACGTGGACCAGCTGCGCGCCCTGAAGTCCGCGCAGTTCTACACCGGCCCGACCTACGCCGCGTCCGTCCAGCGCATCCGGCGCGTGCTGTCGGACGCGCATATGGGGCTGCAGGTCTACCTTGCGGGGACCGAAGGGCTGATGGGCCAGGCCGAGGCCGAGGCGATCGCCGCCGGCATCCCGCACAGCGCCATCCAGACCGAGCATCGCGGCTCGGTCGCGCGGCGGATGCAATGCGTCCATTGCAAGGGCATCACCGAGGACGTGATGACCGACCCCTTCACCTGTGCCCATTGCGGGCTGAACCTCTTTGTCCGCGACCATTACTCGCGCCGTTTGGCCGCCTTCCAGGGGGTCTGCGTCGATGCCGAAGACCCCGGCAACGTCCCCGAACCGAGGGAGCTTTACTCATGAGCGCCGCCCCCCAGAAAGCCCGCGCCGGCGCCGAGCGGATCGACGTGACCGTCAGCGCCGTGGTCCCGGTGAACGACCTCGTCACCCGGTTCGAATTCACCCGCGCCGATGGCCGGCCCTTTCCGCCGTTCTCTCCCGGCGCCCATACGGTGGTCGAGATGCAGGATGGCGGGCGCACGCGCCTGAACCCCTATTCGCTGATGTCCGACCCGTCGGACCCCACGACCTATGCCATTTCCGTCCGCCGGGACGATGCGGGCCGGGGCGGGTCCCTGTTCATGCACCGCAACGTCAAACCGGGCGACGCGATGACGCTGAGCTACCCGGTGAACCTTTTCCCGCTGGACCGGCGCGCGCGCAAGCACGTCTTCATCGCGGGCGGCATCGGGATCACGCCCTTCCTGGCCATGATCGCGCATCTCGAGCACCTGGGCGGCGCATGGGAGCTGCACTATGCCAGCCGTAACCGCGCCCTTGGCAGCTATGTCGAGGATCTGACGGCGAAATACCCCCACAAGGTCCACGCAATTTTCGACGAGGACGGCGAGGCCATCGCGCTGGAAGACCTGCTGGACGGCCAGCCGCTGGGCACCCATGTCTATGTTTGCGGCCCTGCGGGCATGATCAAATGGGTGCATGACACGGCGACGGCCCACGGCTGGCCCGCCGAGAACGTCCATTCCGAGGAATTCCTGGCCCCGCAGCCCGGCAAGCCCTTCGAGGTGCGCCTGTGCAAATCCGACATCGTGATCCAGGTCGGTGAGAACGAGAGCCTCCTGGAAGCGATGGAGCGCTGCGGGGTCGATGCGCCCTTCCTCTGCCGGGGTGGCGCCTGCGGGCAATGCGAGACCGAAGTGGTCGAGGCGGACGGCACCTTCGATCACCGCGACCACTGGCTGGAAGAGGACGACCACGCCAGCGGGAAAAAGATCATGCCCTGCGTCAGCCGTTTCATCGGCGAAACGCTGGTTCTGGACCGATAGGGAACGCGACCATGACCATCCAATTCAACGACGAGACCTTCCGCGACGATTACTCGTTCCGCAACTCGGACCGGGCGATCAAGCGCTTTCCCTTCCCGTTCCACGAGGACAGCTACATGTACTCGGTCAACATGGAGCAGCACCGGGGCGGTCCCTCCGGGTCGGTCTACGAGAAGCGCTTCGACGTGGACGAACATTACCTTTCCGAGATGCGCGACCGCGCCATCGTGCTGGCCGAGGACCCGCTGCGCTGCCAGTCGCTGCCGCACATGACGCTGGCGGGCTGGGATACGCTCGAGCTGATCATGGTCAGCAAGTCCGAGGATTACCCGGACCTGTTCGAGCTGCACCGCGACGGCAGCCGCTGGCGCTGGGTGAACAAGCCCATGGGCATCGACCATACGTTCACTTTCCTCGACGAGACCACGCTGCCCTGCGGGCCGCTGGAATACATCACCCGGCAGGCGCAGGGCGATTATGCTGTGCTCGATCAGCGGGGCGACATGCTGTACATGGACGCCGGGATGGTGACGACCCAGGCGGACTGGTCGCTCGATTTCGACATCGGGATGGATTTCTTCGAATGGCACGCCCCGGTGCCGCTGGCGCATGAGATGGGGATCTTCAAGCGGGCGCTGAAGTTCCTGCTGAACGTGCAGCAAGGCGCGCCGGCGCGGCGGCTGAACTGGACGATGACGGTCAACCCGCTGCTCGATACCTCCCCCGAGAACTACCACAAGTGGGGCATCCAGAAGACCACGCTCACGCCGGAAAACATCGGCGCCAAGCAGCACCTGCGGGTCGAGCTTCAGACCTTCTACCGCCTGCCACGATCCAACGCGCTGCTGTTCCCGATCCGCTGCTACCTGATTGCCTTCCAGGACATCGTCTCGGTGCCGAAATGGGGCCGCCGGCTGCACCGCGTGGTGCGCGACCTGCCGGACGAACTGGCGACCTACAAGGGGTTCATCGCCAACCGGCCGATGATGCTTGACTACCTCTCGCAGTACGACGACGGTCTGCCGACCTCGCCCGGCGTCTGGCCGGACCTCGAGACCGAGCCGCCGCTGCAACGCTAGGGCAGGGCGCTTTCAGGTCAAAGGCCGTGCCTCAGGGCGCGGCCTTTTGCGTGGCGATCCACCAGACCGCACCATTGCCGTCGGCCACGCCGCCGCGCAGGTCGCCATCACCCTTGTCTTCGACCGGCTGCACCACCGTCGCGCCGGCCGCCAGCGCCTTGGCAAGGGTCGCGGCCGCGTCGGGCACGTAGACATGCACGTTGGTGTCGGCGCCGCCCGGGACCTCTCCCATCATGATGACGCTGTCATCCAGTTGCGCCTCCGCGTGCATGATCCCGCCGCCGTCGCGCGGGATCACCCGCAGGCGCGTCGCGCCGAACACGGTTTCAAGAAAGCGCAGCGTTTCCTCCGCGTCGCGGACAAAGAGGTAGGGGCTGGCAGAGGGGTATCCGTCTGGTTTCCAGGTCATGCGGGCAGCGTGACACGGCCTGTCGATTCGAGAAAGACCAAAGGCCGGCACAGGATTTCACGCGCATTTGGATTATTTCATTGCAATTACATTCGTCAATGTCTAATAGAGAGGCATCAGGCCCGCGTCCCCAACCTGCCGGGCCGATGTCTTAAGGGAGGAGACACATGCGCAATTTCGTCAAAGTCGCCGCGCTTGCCGGTGCCACGTCCGTCGCGCTGGCCGGCATGGCCCAGGCCGACAGTTACACGCTGCAAAGCACCTTCGGCCTCAACGTGCCGTCGCTAGGCTACAGCCCGCAGAACTTTGCCGCCATGGTCGAGGCGATGACCGGCGGCGACACCAAGATCGAGGTGCACGGCGCCGGCGATTTCGTGCCGCCCTTCGAGGTCTTCGGCGCGGTCAGCAACGGCGCGCTCGACATGGGGTTCGACTGGGCCGGCTACTGGTCGCAGCAGATCCCGGTCGCCAATATCGTGGGTTCCATGCCGTTTGGCCCGTCGCCCGACGTGGCCATGGCCTGGATGTTCCACGGCGGCGGGATGGAGATCATCCAGAAGGCCTATGACCCGTTCAACGTCAAGTACCTGCCCTGCCACGTGGTCGTGCAGGAGGCCGGCGGCTGGTTCAACAAGGAGATCGCGTCGGTCGCCGATTTCCAGGGTCTCAACATGCGCATCGCGGGCCTTGGCGGGCTGACCCTCGCCAAGCTGGGCGCCAACACGCAGCTGGTCCCCGCGGGCGAGATCTACCTGAGCCTCGAGACCGGGCGCCTGGACGCGGCCGAGTTCTCGGCCCCGTCGCTCGATGTCGGCATGGGGTTCCAGCGGGTGGCCAAGTATTACTACTTCCCGGGCTGGCACCAGCAGGCCGCCTGGGATTCGGTCATCGTGAACATGTCTGTCTGGGATGCGATGAGCGCCGAGACGCAGGAGATCATGATGCAGGCCTGTCGCGCCAACATCACCTTCAACCTCGCCGACCAGCTGAATGCGCAGGCCGCCGCCATCGCGTCGATCCGCGAAGCCGGGGCCGAAGTGCGCCGCTTCCCCGACGAGGTGCTGGCCGACCTGCGCGTCGCCGCGAACGAGGTGCTGGACGAACAGGCCGCCGCCGATCCGCTGTTCGCCGAGGCGCTGACCTCGCTCCGGACCTATATGGACACGGTCGGCGAATGGACCGCGCTGCAGGCGATCCCGCCGGCAAAGTGACACCCGACCGGGCAGGCGCCTGATTGCCTGCCCGGCACCTCACGGGGGCCCCCATGCATCTTTTCCTCTCATGGTCCTACCGGCTGCTCTGCTGGCCGGGACGGATCGCGTCATGGCTGATCCTGCCGCTGATCCTGTCGGTGGTGCTGTCGGTCGTCGCCGCGCAGTTCGGTCTCTCGACTCTTTACGACTGGGAAGGCCGCGTGCCGATCCTTGGCGGAGGGCTGACGGTCAACACCCTGGTCGACCTGCAATGGTACATCTTCGCGCTGATCGTGCTGTTCGGCGGGATCTGGGCACATCTCGACCACCGCCATGTCACCGTGGACTTCATCGCCGGAACCATGTCCCGCCGCTGGCGCGGCTGGGTGACGGTGCTGGGCAACACCTTCCTGCTCTTGCCGCTGTGCTGGCTGGTGGTGCGCTACGGGTCGAACTTTGCCGCGGTCGCCTGGCGCACGGGCGAGGGGTCGAACCAGGGCGGGCTGGCCGCCCATTGGCTGATCAAGGGCGCGCTGCCGGTGTCCTTTGCCCTGCTGGGCGCGGCCGGGATCGTGCAATCCATCCGTACCCTGCGCGGGCTGAGCCGCCGCGACGGCCCCGAATTCGAGGAGAGCCTCGATGGCTGAGTACATCTGGCCGATCACCATGCTGCTGGCGCTGGTGCTGCTGCTGTTTAGCGGCTACCCGGTCGCCTTTGTCCTTGCGGGCGTCGGCATCGCCTTTGCCATCTTCGCCGACGTGCCGCTGGTGTTCCTGTCGATGGGCGTGCAGCGGATCTATTCCGGCACGCTGACCAACTGGCTGCTGGCCGCGATCCCCTTGTTCGTCTTCATGGGGCTGATGCTGGAAAGCTCCGGCATCGCCAAGCGGCTGATGACCTCGCTCGCCGCGCTCGCGGGGCGGCTGCCCGGCGGCTACGCGGTCGCCGTGGTGGTGATCGGCGTGGTCATGGCGGCCTCTACGGGCATCATCGGCGCCTCGGTCGTGCTGATGGGGATGATGTCCCTGCCGGCGATGAAGAGCGCGGGCTACGACATGCGGCTGGCGACCGGGGTCGTCGCGGCCTCGGGCACGCTGGGCATCCTGATCCCGCCGTCGATCATGCTGATCATCCTTGGCGACCAGCTGCGCGTCCCGATCGGAGACCTCTTCATGGGCGCGATCTGGCCCGGTCTGATCCTCGCCGCGCTTTACTTCGGCTACATCATCGTGGTGGCGCTGCTGTCGCCCCACCGCATGCCGCCGCCCGAGCGGGTCGCGGGCATCTCGGTCGGCCGTGCCGCCCTGGCGCTGGCCCGCGACCTCGTCGCGCCGATGCTGTTGATCCTGTCGGTGCTGGGCACCATCGTCGCCGGCATCGCGACGCCCACGGAATCGGCCGCCATCGGCGCGGCGGGCGCCACGCTGCTGGCGATTCTGACCGGGGGCTTTTCCTTCAAGGCGCTGCGGACGGCCGTGCACGAGACCGCTAAGACCACGGCCATGATCGCCTTTGTCATGATCGGGGCGACCGTCTTCTCCCTCGTCTTCCGCAAGCTCGGCGGCGACGGCATGGTCGAGGACATGTTCCATTTCGGAGACGTCAGCCCCTATGTCACCTTCGGCGTGGTCATGGCGCTGATCTTCGTGCTGGGCTTCTTCCTCGACTGGGTCGAGATCACGCTGGTCGTCATCCCGATCGTCGCGCCCATCGTAGCGGGGCTCGACTTTGGCCTGCCGGCCAGCGACGTGACCCTGTGGTTCGCCATCGCGCTGGCGGTGAACCTTCAGACATCGTTCCTGACCCCGCCCTTCGGCTACGCGCTGTTCTACCTGCGCGGGGTCGACACCAGCATTCCCATCGCGACAATCTACCGTGGCATCATCCCCTTCGTGCTGATCCAGGTCGCGGCGCTGGTGCTGGTGATCGCCTGGCCGCAGCTGGTGCTGCACCTGCCCCATGCCGTCCGCTGAGGAGAGACCCTTGCCCGCAGACCAACCCGCGCTGTTCACCCCGCTGACCATACGGGGGCGGAGGTTCCGCAATCGCGTAACCATCTCGCCCATGTGCCAGCACGCCGGCCGGGACGGCTTTGCGACCGACTGGCACCTGGTGCATTACGGCAAGTTCGCGCTGGGCGGCGCGGCACTGGTGCTGACCGAAAGCACCGCCGTCTCGGCCGACAGCCGGGTGGGCCTAGCGGACCTCGGCCTCTGGTCGGACGACCACGTGCCGGGGCTGAAGCGGATCGCCGATTTCGTCCATGACCACGGGGCCTTGATGGGCGTGCAGATTGCCCATTCCGGGCGCAAGGCGTTTTCCAAACCGCTGTGGGAAGGCGGCCGCGCGCTCAGCCCCGAGGCGCTGGATGCCATGGGCGCCGACTGGCGCCGCGTCGGACCCTCGGCTATCGCGGCCAGCGGCGAATGGTCGGTGCCCGAGGCGCTGAGCGCCGCACAGATCGCCGAGATCACGCAGCAGCACGTGGACGCCGCCCGCCGCGCCGATGCGGCGGGCATGGACGTGCTCGAGCTGCATTTCGGCCATGGCTACCTGGTCGCCAGCTTCCTGTCGCCGATCTCGAACCACCGGGACGACGCCTATGGCGGCGGGCTGGACGGGCGCATGCGGCTGGCCATCGAGATCACCGAAGCCACCCGGGCCGCATGGCCCGAAGACAAGCCGCTTTTTGTGCGCCTGTCCTGCGTGGACGGGGCCGAAGGGGGCTGGTCTCTGGACGACAGCGTGGTGCTGGCGCAGCGGCTGCGGGACCTGGGCGCGGACGTGATCGATTGCTCGTCGGGCGGGCTTTCCGAGGAAACGCGCCGCTCCAACGTGCCGCGCGGCTTCGGTTTCCAGGTGCCCTATGCCGCCCGTATCCGCAAGGAGATCGGCATCCCGACCCAGGCCGTGGGCCTGATCACAGGCCCCGAGCAGGCCGAGCAGATCGTGGCGGGCGGCCAGGCCGACCTGGTCGCCATCGGCCGCGCCGCGCTGGAAGATCCCTACTGGCCCGCCCATGCCGCCCGCGCTCTGGGGGCCGAGGATTTCGCGCTCTGGCCGCTGCGCCATGGCGCCTGGCTCGACAAGCGTGAACCCGTGCTGCGCAAGCTGACCGAGGAGGCCGCGCAATGATCGCCCGCTTCGGATTGGTGCGCAAACGCGAGGATGTCACGGACGCCGCCTTCGACCATCACTGGCGCGACGTGCACGGGCCGCTGGCCGCGAAGATGAAGGGCTTGCGCCGCTACGACCAGCACCGGGTCGTCGACAGCCAACAGTTCGGCATCGACGCGGCGCGGGGGCCGTGGAACCTCGACGGGATGTCCGAGCTGCATTTCGACGACCATGCCGCCATGCGGGCCGCCGTCACGGACGCGGCCTATGCGCCGACCGTGGTGGACGAGGGCAATGTCTTTGCCGATGTCCACGTGGTCGCTTGCGAGAAACATGTCGTGGTGCCGGTGGCACCGGGGCAGGGACCCTATGTCAAGCGGATGACCCTGCTGCGCCGGCCCGAAGGCATGAGCGTCGCCGAGTTCCGCCACGAATGGCTGACGGTCCACGCCGGGTTGGTGCGGCAATGGCCGGACGTGCTGGGGTACGTGCAGAACATCGTGATCGACCGCTACCAAGCTGACCGCGACCGCAGCGCGCCCTACAGCGCGGTGCCGGTCGACGGGATCGTCGAGTTCCGGTTCCGCGACCGCGAGACGGCGGCCAAGCTCTATGCCAGCGAGATCGTCGCCCGCACGCAGGAACACGCGGCCAAGTTCCTGGCCGAGATCACGCCCTTTTTCGTCGAAACCCGGCGGATCGTCTGACCCGGGCCGAGCCCGGGTCCGGCTCAGGCTCAGGCATCGACCCGGTAGCCCAGTTCGTTCGACAGCCGCGCCGTGGCCTCCAGCAGGGCGGGGACAAAGACCTCCCGCGCGCGGGGCTCGAGGTAGTGATCCTGGCCGATGATGGTGATCGCCATCACGATCTGCTCGGTGTGATCGAAGACCGGGGCGGCATAGGCCGAGATGCCGGGCACCGGCGCATCCTCGACCGTGGCCCAGCCGCGCTCGCGGATTTCCTCGATCTCGCTCTTGGACATGAAGCGCGCGCGGCCGACCCGGCCCGCGCCCACCGCCTCGCGCTTTTCACGCGCCATGGCATCCTTTACGATCTTGTCGGCAAGAAAGGCGGAAAACACCCGCCCGCTGGCCGTGCCGGTCATCGAATAGACCGTGCCGGGGCGGGTGTTCATGTTCAGCTGCCGGCCGCTTTCCTCGACCTGGATCACTGTCGGCCCGAACGAGCCCCAGACCACCGTCGCCACGTTCAGCTCGGTATCGGCCGAGAGGTTGCGCACGACCTCGCCGGCCAGGGCCATGGTGTCGGTGGTGCGCATCGCCGCCATGCCAAGGTCAAGCGCGTGGTGCCCCAGCCGGTAGCGCCCGCTGGCGGCATCCTGTTCGACAAGGCCGATCTTGCGGTAGCTGACCAAGTAGGCATGGGCCTGCGCCGGGGCGAAGCCGGCCAGCTTGGCCAGGTCCTTGAGCATCATCGGCTCGCCTTCCTGGCACAGCGCGAACAGCAGCCGCGCGCCCAGCTCGATCGACTGGACGCCGCGGCCTTCGGATTTCTGGGCGCGTGGCTTGCGGGCGGTGGGGGTGGTCGGGCTCATGCTGTCATCCTTCGACCGGGGCCGGCGCGCCCCGCGACAGGCGTTTCGACAGCGCCAGCATGCGCTGCACCGGCAGGTCCGCCTCGCCCACCGGCAGCCGGTCGATGCCGCCGATCAGCGAGGCGACCAGCCGCAGCCGGCCGTCCGCGCCAAAAAGCGGCACCGCCACAGCGTTCACCCCGGGGATCGGCTTTTCATTGGCAGCCGAATAGCCGTGTTTCTCGATGTCGCGCATGTGGGCGTCGAAGTCCTCGGTCGTCAGCTCTTCGCCCAGCGAGGGGCTGACGGCGCGGTGGGCCAGCTCGTCCTCGACCTGGGCGCGGATCTCGGGGCCGTGGCAATAGGCGGCAAAGACCCGCCCGGCCGCCGTCCCGGTGACGGAAAACAGCGACCCCTGCCGCAGGTTCAGTGCGGCCTGGGTGAGCCCGGCGTAGATGTGCACGATGGTGGGGCCGAACTGCCCCCAGACGGTGATCAGCGACATCACGCCCAGCTCTTCGGTGATGGCCTTCAGCTCTTCGACCGTCTGCGCGGTCATGGAATCGCTTTGCAGCCAGCTGACCCCCAGCCGCAGCGCCGCCGGCCCGGCCGAGTAATGCCCCGTGGCCCAGTCCTGGTGCACGAGGCCGACGTTCTTGAGGCTGGTCAGGTAGGCATGGCATTGCGCCGGTTTCAGGCCGGCTGCCTCGGCCAGGTCCTTGAGCATCATGGGTTCGCCCGATATGATCAGCGCATCGAGGATGCGGCCGCTGACCTCGATCGACTGGATGCCGCGCGCACCTCCCTTCATCCGCTCTGGTCCTCCTCCGGACATGCCGCGCCCAATGTGGCGCGAAATTTGTCATATGCGTACCCGTTAGCTTAAATAGGACGCTCTTGCTGCGCAAGCGCGGCGATCATCCGACTCGGATTTACCTTGCGCGGGGCGTGTGCCGCCGGGGTCGGCGCCGGATCTGACCGGGGGTCGGAGGTGCCCCTTGCTGCGCGCCTCCAGCAGTGCAGCGCCCATCAACCTGATTTGAAAGGCAATCCGCAGGCGCACACGGATGGCCGGGGGCCTTGGCCCGGTCGTGTGTCTTCCTGCGTCCCGAAATCTGCGAATGCGTTCGTCAATTATTAATTGACTAAGCTATTTGTAGATGGCAAAACCGATGGCGAGGAGAGGGTGGCCGAGGTCGCCCGGGAACGCGGCCCCGGGCGGGCATCAGGGAGGATCGGACATGGCGGATTACATCATCATCGGTGCGGGATCGGGCGGCGGCGTGCTGACGAATCGCCTGAGCGAGGATCCGAGCGTCCAGGTCGCCGTCATCGAGGCGGGCGACTGGGACAAGAGCCCCTGGATCCATATGCCGATGGGCTATTTCCGCCTGATGCAGACGCTGCAACTGGACTGGGGCTATTACACCGTTCCGCAGAAGCACGTGAACAACCGGGTGATGTTCGTACCGCGCGCGAAAAGCGTCGGCGGCTGCACCACGGTCAATGGCATGATCTACACCCGCGGCCACCGCACCGACTACGACCACTGGGCGCAGCTGGGCAATCGCGGCTGGAACTACGACAGCATCCTGCCCTACATGAAACGCGCCGAGAACTGGGGCGGCGGCGGCGACGAAGAGGTGCACGGTTTCGACGGCCCTCTGGCCACCACGCGCAACCCGATCGAGGCCGAGCCCTGCGTGGCCTATCGCGACGCCTGCATCCAGATGGGCATTCCCTACAACGAAGACCTGAACGGCGGCGACCAATACGGCGTCGGCCCCTGTGACGGCACCGTCCGCGACGGCATCCGGTCGAGCGTGTCGCGCTGCTACGTCACCCCGGTCAAGAAGCGCCCGAACCTGACGTTCCACACCAAGGCCATGGTGTCGAAGATCCTCGTCAAGGGCGGCCGCGCCATCGGGGTCGAGTTCATCCAGGGCCGCCAGAAAAAGACTCTGTACGCCGACAAGGAGGTCATCCTTTGCGGCGGTACCTTCAACTCGCCGCACCTGTTGCAGATCTCGGGCATCGGCGATCCCGAGCACCTGTCGCGGATCGGCGTGGATACCGTGCATGCGCTGCCGGGCGTGGGCCGCAACCTGCAGGACCACCTGGCCAGCTCGGTCAAGCAGGGGCTCAGCAAGCCCGTGTCGCTGCTGAACCAGACCAAGCCCTATGCCGCCGCGCTGGCGCTGCTGCAATACTACACCACCGGCAAGGGCCCGGTGGCGGGCCACGGGGTCGAGGTCATGTCCTTCCTCAAGACGCGCGAGGATATCGTGGCGCCGGATGTGCAGACCCACTTCAACAACATCATGTACAAGGACCACGGCCGCGAGATCATCAACGTCGAGGGCTGCATGCCCTATTTCAACATCTCGCGCCCGCAAAGCCGCGGCACGGTCATGGCGAAATCCGACGACCCGTTCCAGCTGCCCGAACTCGACCCGAACTTCCTGTCGGTGCCGGACGACCTGCGCGTGCTGCGCGACGCGCTGCGCATGACGCGCGAGATCCTGGCGCAGCCGGCCTTCGACGCGATCCGGGGCGCGGAATACCTGCCCGGTGCCGACAAGGTGACCGATGCCGAACTCGACGAATACATCAAGGACGATTGCAACAGCGTCTACCACCCGGTCGGCACCTGCAAGATGGGCTCTGACCCGATGGCTGTGGTCGATGACGAACTGCGCGTGCACGGGCTGACCGGCCTGCGCGTGGTCGATGCCTCGATCATGCCGACGCTGACCAGCGGCAACACCAACGCTCCCACGATCATGATCGCAGAGAAAGCCGCCGACATGATCAAGGCCGCCGCCCGCGGCGAACCCGTGCTCAAGGGCGTCGAGGATCTCGTCCCGGCCTGAGCGCCGGACCCCGAACAGACACCCGGCCCAGGCGGGGTGCACCGATACCCCGGCCCGAAGGCCGGACCCGAAGACATGGATTGAAGGCCGGATCACATGACCCGTTCCACAACCCGCGCGCGCCTTGCCGCCCTGTCGGCCAGCTGCGCCGCCGTGGCCCTTTGCGGCACGATGGCCCTGGCCGAAGCGCCGGCCCGCGTCGACCAGGGCGCCGACCTGTCGTCGCTGCTGCCCGAGGACAAGCTGAGCGCGCTCTTCACGCAGCAGGGCCGCGCGGCACGAACAGATCTGCGGCGCCATCCCGGCGCCGCGCCCTCCGGCAGGGGGAGGATCGCGCAGGCGCCTCCTTGCCGGGGCCGCGGGTCCAGGGCCAGCCCCCGCGGGACTTCACATGGCCAAAGGGAGGAAGACAATGACCAACAAGACCAAACTCAAAGGGGCGGCCGCCGGCTCTGCGATCGTGCTGATGCTCGGGGCAGGGGGCGCGCTGGCGCAGGACTACACCCTCGTCAACAACCATGCCGACATCACCCCGCTCTGCGGGACCGAGCCGATCCGCGTCGCGCTGATCGACGGCTTCGGCGGCAATTCCTGGCGCAAGACCGCCTTTGCCGAGATCCAGGACGAGGCGTCCAAATGCGCCAACATCACCGAGGTGACCTATGCCGAGGCCGGCGGCGACGTGCAGGCCTACAACGCGGCGATCAACGGCTTCGTCACGCAGGGCTACGAGATCATCGTGACCTTCACCGATTTCGGCGACGCGGCGCTGCCGGCCTATCGCTCGGCCCAGCAGGCGGGCACGACCATGGTGCCCTATTTCTCGGACCTCAGCGGAGAGATCGGCGTGGACTACGCCGCCAACCCCTATGAGGACGCCTATACCGCCGGCACGATCTTCGGCAAATGGGTGGGCGAGACGGTCGGCGAGGGCACGACCGTGTTCCTTGGCGGGCTGGCCGGGTCGGCCTCGTCCGTCACCTTCCTTGACGGCTACAAGGCGGGGCTGGCCGATTACCCCGGGATCGAGCTGCTGGACGACAACTTCATCGTCACCAACTGGAACCCGGCCGATGCGCAAAAGGCCGTCGCCGGCCTGATCGCCCGCTATCCGCAGATCGACGCCGTCGCCTCGGATTACGGCGTGACCAGCCTTGCCGCCGTCAAGGCCTTCGAAAGCGCGGGGGTCGAGATGCCAGCCATGGCCTTCATCGCGACCAACAACGAATATTCCTGCAAGTACATGGACGCCAAGGCCGCCGGCAATGCCTGGCCGCAGCTGGCGCTCAGCGGGACCACGGCGGATGTCCGCTTTGCCCTGCGCGCCGGCCTCGCCGCCCGCAACGGGATGGAGCAGCCCGAGCCGCGCGCGCTGGTCGCCTTCCCCTTCGCCGACAGCACCGCTGGGCTCGACCCCAAGTGCGATCCGACCATGCCGCCGGATGCGGACCTCGCCTCGTCGCTGCCGATCGACAAGCTGCAGGCGCTCTTCGCGCAGTGACCGCCAGCGGCGCGCCGGGCCATCCTTCCGGCGCGCCGCACCCCTTTCATTATTCCACAAATACTCCCGCCGGAGGCTCCCACGCCGGCCTCCGGCGGGGCATCGGGCTCTGGGCGCCCAGGGTGCCAAAAATTCGACGTGAACGAAGCAATTAAACATGGTCGAATTGATCCAGATCAAGTCCGGCGGACGAATGACGGCCTAATGGTTACACATGTAACCAAATCGGAGGAGAAGATCCATGAAGGTCGAACGCATTCACCACGTCGCTTATCGCTGCAAGGACGCCAGGGAGACGGTGGAATTCTACACGAAGATGCTCAACATGGACTTCGTCCTGGCCATCGCCGAGGACAAGGTGCCATCCACCCACGAACCCGACCCCTACATGCATCTGTTCCTCGATGCCGGGGGCGGCAACATCCTGGCGTTCTTCGAACTGCCGACCAAGCCCGAGATGGGGCGCGACGAGAACACGCCGCCCTGGGTCCAGCACATCGCCTTCCAGGTCAAGGACCGCGACGCGCTGCTGGAATACAAGGATCATCTCGAATCGAACGGGATCGAGGTGCTCGGCGTGACCGATCACACGATCTTCCACTCGATCTACTTCTTCGACCCGAATGGCCACCGGGTCGAACTGGCGGCCCCGGACCCCGAGCAGGACAAGAACCTTGCCCGGCTCGACGCGGTCAAATGGGACATGCTCGAGGAATGGAGCCGCACCAGGAAGGCGCCGAAACACGCCGATTGGCTGCATGCGAAGGAACTGTCCGGGGCCTGAGCGCCCCGTGCTTTCCTCGCGACCGACACCCGGCAGGCACGCGCACCCCGCGGGCCTGCCATGACTTTGAACAGGGCCGGGCCATGTGGGCCGGGCGAGGAAAGGGAGACGGGTATGAACTACCACAGCCCGAGTGATTTCATTGAGGCGTCGCGGTTGGCGTCTGTTGCGTCCGGGGTGACGCGGTTCCT
>NZ_JAIMID010000003.1 GCF_019966535.1 Mesobacterium pallidum
GGATGCTGTCGCCCGTCGAGTTCGAACGGCAGCGGAAACTGAGAGCCGAAGGCGTCTAAGAAACGCGGGGCTATTCAGCCCCCGCCAAGATCGAGCGACAGCGACGACGAAAGAAGGCCTTTCCTCACTGAGGGGCGCGCCGCGATAGCTTCAAACCCTATCCCGCTTATCCACCAAAAAAAGCAGCTAATAAAGCAAGGCGCTAACTTGGCTTGGCTTTTCCGCCATCTCGCCGCATTTTGCGCAGTTTTTCAGGTTTCTTCTTCGCCGAACACCCGCCGAGCCAACATTGCTTGACTGGCGGAACGAGCGGAGAGCCCTGATGATCACTGAACTGAAGTCGATCCCTGACATCTGGAAGCGGATGCCGAGCGAGATGCACGCGCGACGCTTCTTGGAGGGTATCATATGGTCAACCGGCAGGCACTGTCCGCATTGCGGGTCGGTGGCCTCGTCGGCGCTGCGCGGAAGGACCTGCCGACCGGGACTCTACCAGTGCCGAGACTGCCGTCTCCAGTTCACCGTCACCACGCTCACACCGATGCATGGCACCAAGCTCGACCTGCGTATCTGGATCTGCGCGATGTTCTTGGTGCTCACATCAAGTAAGGGCATCTCCTCGGTCGTGATGGCACGGCTGCTCGGCGTGAACCAGAAGACCGCGTGGAAGATGGGGCACGCCATCAGGGAAATGATGGACGACCGGAACGCCGAGCTGCTGCCGCTGCAGGGCATCGTCGCGGTGGACGAGGCGTATGTCGGGGGAGCCCCCAAATCCCTGTCAGGAGCCTATAATCCACGCGGTAAGGGCACTGGGAAGCCGATGATCTTCGTGGCGGCCTCTCGCGATGGACAGGCACGCGCCAGGGTCGTTTCCGATGACAAAAGGGCGACGCTCGAGCCGGTCCTCCTGGAGTGGATCGACCCTGAGACTACGAACCTGATGACAGATGGAAGCAAGAGCTACCGGGGGCTGGGACAGACGATGGCCGACCACCAGTATGTGATCCACAGCAAGAAAGAATATGCCAACCCTGAGACCGGCGCCCATGTGAACACGGCCGAGGCAGTCATCTCCCAGGTGCAGCGCGCTTTGGTCGGGGTCTACCACAATTTGGGGCGACAGCATCTCCAGCGATACCTCGACGAGATCGTCTGGCGGTGGAACCATCGCAACCCCGTCCGGGAGGTGGTCAAGAAATGGACGACGAAGGCCGGTGTCGAAAGGGAAAAATCAACAATGATCTGGAAGCCGATCCCGGTGGTCGACCAGATGCGTTTGTTGCTTCAGGGGGCTGTCGGCAAGCAGCTACGGCGTTCGAAGGAATACGGGCTATGCTGGCCTTGATACCAGCTCCCTGCGTTTGTGGTGCAGATGGGCGCCCAAGAGGCGTGAGGCGCAATGTCGGCTCCCAGCTTGGAGCGGACCGGATTGGCCGCGCTTGAAACTATCGTATTCGATCCGATTTCGCTTTCATCGCACTGCGAACGAGCTTGCCGAAGGCGCGGTCTTTTCCGCGGCGCTCGGCGAGGCTGGCAGAGTTAAAGGCGTCCTCGGCCTGGAGTTTGCGCCAGCGCGCGAGCCGCGCAGGGTCGAGGCTGCCGTCGTCTATTGCGGCGAGGATAGCGCAGCCGGGCTCGGTCTCGTGCTGACAATCCTTGAACCGGCACTGGGCGCTCAGCGCCTCGACATCCTCGAACACGTCAGCGATGCCGGCGGCCGCATCGGTCAGCTGCAATTCGCGCATGCCCGGCGTGTCGAGGACGAGGCAGCCACGGGGGTGGCGTGCAACTCGCGCCGGGTTGTGGTGTGCCGGCCCCTTGCGTCGTCTTCGCGGATGCCTTGGGTCGCGATCTCCTGCGTTCCCAGCAGCGCGTTGGTGAGGGTCGACTTGCCGACGCCGGAGGAGCCGAGGAAGGCGACTGTCCGTCCCGGTTTGCACCAGTCGGCCAGCGCCTTCGCGGGTTCTGCGCCACGGGCGTCAAGCGCCAACACCGGCACCCGGTCCGACACGGCTTGTGCCGCATCCACATAGGGCGCAGTGTCTTCTGTCAGGTCCGCCTTGGTCAGGACGATCACTGGCTCGATGCCCGCCTCGAAGGCGTGCGCAACGTAGCGCTCAAGCCGCGCCACGTTAAAATCCGCGTTGCAGGAGGTGACGACGAAGACGGTGTCGATGTTCGCCGCGATCAACTGCACTTCGCGCCCCGTGCCCGGCGCGCGGCGCTTGATGAGGCTCTTTCGCTCCAACACGTGGCTCGACCGGGGCCGCGCGCGGTCGAGCAGCAGCCAGTCGCCGACGGTCGCCTCCGGTCCGGGTGGGATGCACTCTTCGATGCCATCGCCCGCCACCTGCAGCCCGCTGCGATGAACTGCTACCACGCGGACCGGGGGCCTTGCGGTCAGAGCGTCGGCATCGATCTGGCTGGCGAAGGCCGAACCCCAACCGAGGCGTTCCAGCGCCGTGGGCTCGCGGCGCGCCGGGGTGCCACCCGGCAGGAAGACGGAGTAGTCGCGGACCATCGGTCTACCAGAGAGCCGGGTCGTCGAAGGCGGCAACGCAACGCGCCGGTCCTCTGATGAGCGTAAGCGGCGCGTCGGTCAGGGACTGTGCTATCCAGCCCTGCGGCTGGTTCAGCGGCTGAGGCGCGGGAAGGTCGGCCTCAGTGACGGACTGGAAGCCGACCCGGCCGTAGAAGGCCGGATCGCCGTAGGTCACGGCGATGTCCACGCCCTCCTGCCGGAGTGCGTCGAGGCCGTGCATGATGAGTCGCTGCCCGATGCCTTTGCCTTGATGCGCCGTCTTCACCGCCACGGGCGCCATCAGGAAGACCGTGCGCGGATCGCCCGCGTAGGTGAGGCGCGTGAAGAAGATCCCGCCGACAAGCGCGCCGTCCTCCGAGGCGATGAACACGCGCAGATCCTCACGGGCAGTCTCTGCGATCAGGCGGCGCACAAGGGCGCCGATCAGCGCGCCTTCCTCTGCGCCTTCCGAGGCCGTGAAGGTCGACGCAAACAGGTCCGCAATCGCCTCGGAGTGGGTGGTGTAATCCGTTGAATAGTTCATGTCTCGATCCTCTCTGGTGCCAGGCGGGGTCAGACCCGCTCCAGCACAAACATCTCGTAGCCGAACTGCCCGCGCCCGGCCTCCAACACGGCGATCTCGCGGCGCAGGTCTTCCAACACCCGGCTTCCCGCAAGACGCGGCTCGAGCGCGTCGAGCCGCGCGGCGAGCGGGCGGTAGTAGGTCTCCATCCCCTCTGGCCCGATGTCGAAATGACCGAGGACACGGTAGCCCGCGCGCCTGGCCTGCGCGACGCGGGTCGCGGGCGTCGCCATCGCGGGGTATTCAGCGGCCCAGAAGGCGCCGATCTCGCCGTCGGGTTTGTCGGTCCGCCAGACCATGTCGGAGAACACGAGGACGCCGTCGGGGCGGATGAGCGCCCGCCAGTCCGCAAGCGCCTTTTCCACGCCGAGGATGTAGGCGCTGCCCTCGGACCAGATCACATCCCAAGGGCACTCGGGGGCCGGAATTGCGGCCATATCGACGTTCTGCACCTCGATCCGGTCATTGAGGCCGCCCGCCGCGATCCGCGCCCTGAGTTTGTCGAGCGCAACCTCGGCTGTGTCGGTGGCCGTGATCCGCGCGGCGGTCGCCTCGGCCAGCGTCATCGTCGCCATGCCCGGGCCGCAGCCAATCTCGAGGATCGTCTCGGTCGCGAAAGGCAGCATGTCGAGCGCCCGGCGTGTCGCCTCTTCTGTTCCCGGGCCCCACCAGTCGAGGTCGGCGAACACCTCCATGAACCCGGCCATGTAGGCGTCATGGGCATTCATGTCCTTGGACACCAGCGCGATCAGCCCCGCCTCCGCGCTGGAAAAGCCCTGCGACATGAGCCAGGCGCGGTGCAGATCGGGCGCGACGCGCTCGACCTCTTCGTGCCAGTCCTTGAGGCTCGACTGTCCGAGCAGAGCCGCCAGAAGGTCGCGCGACCGCGTCTTTTCGGCGATCTCCGTGTCCAGCACGGCGAGGCGCCGCTCCAGCATCTCGCAGTCAAGCTTGCCATCGAGGCAGGCTTGGCATTCTTGCAGGCTCAGCCCACCCGCCTGAAGTTGCTGCATGAGCCGCAGCCGCTGCCGGTCGGCGTCAGAATAGACGCGATAGCCGTTCGCCTGGCGCTTGCCCTTCAGCAGGCCGATCTTCTCGTAGTAGAGCAGTGTCGCGCGCGACAGGCCCACGCTCTCCGCCAGTTCCGAAATATGATACATACGCTGCTTTTTCCGCTCACACCGATTCTCGACATTCAAAACCGTCCTAAAGTGTGAAGTTGTAGACAGGTCAAGTTCGTTGAGAGTGGAAATCGACATCGTCCCGCATAGCCGACTTCGAGGTCAAAAAGGCTGGGTTCTGATGCAGTTGCTTTCTTTGGTGGATAAGCGGGAACCCTATCCAAGGCGAACCCGCTCCGCGAGCGGCAATGCCCCTGTCTTGCAGCGTCAAGGACCTTGGATGGCGTCCGAGAGGGTCAACCAGGAACCTCAGAAAGGATTTTGAGGCGAGGTTCATTTGCACCAAACTACCAGTCTTTTCTGAGGTGTAGCAGATTTCGGACAGCCGGGAACCTTTTCGGACGGATTTCAGACGCGAATGGGCGCCTGCCCTGTTCATTTATTTCCGAGAATACGTCTGACCGGCGACTTGCTGGGCCGGGACACCCGATTGCCACGGGCAATGGTGAAGTTTTTCCTTCGCCCCGCAGAATATTGGCCAATCTCCATTTCGAGGACCGAAACAAAGACCCGCGAGCCCAAGAGAAGAGAAGGAGGGGCACGCCCAAAACGACTGCGGACAGGCTTGATGCTGCCACGACCGGCAGACGAGCAATCAAGGAGGACCACCATGCTGCGTAAGTTTCCCACGAAGACCCTGTCCGCAGATCTGCAACTCGCTGCCGTTCGCGCGCATTTCGACAAGCACGGATCCGCGCTGTGCAACGCCGCGGGGCTGATCGACGGCGACGCCGGAGCGGCCCGCGTCCTGCGCCTCATGTCCGGGCTGCGCGAAGCCGCGCGGCTGGGCCGGGCGGCGCGGCGCAGGCTGGTCGATCTGCACCGGCTCCTGTCTCTCGATCTGCTTGGCAATAGTCTCGACCCGGAGTTGTCGTACTGGCCCCTCCTCGATCCCGCGAGCCCGGAGGTGGAAGAGCTCTGCCTGCTCTCCGACCGGCTCTACGATCTTCTCGTCGAGATCGGAGAACTGGACGAGGACCGGGATGCGCTGGCGCTTGCCCTCCCGGCGCAGGACGCGGCCTGAACTGCGGCGCCGACCATGCGCATTTTGCACGGTCGGCGTCATGATCTGGGATGAGCGCAAAGCGCAGCCTCCCGACAGCGCAGCATCTGCGGCGGTACGGCCCAACAACAGAAAAAATCATGCCCCGGCAGATTTTTTCTTCGTCATCCCAACGAACGACCAATTTTCTCATCACCAGCACCCAAGACCAGCCGTTGAAACCAATCGAAAGGACACTGCCAACGCCCAAGCATCTCCCGACGACGGACGCCGATGAACCAGGCACAACAGCACCGTTTCCGCCACCGCATGAAAGGGAGAACATCATGCTCAACACCACCACACTCGACACTGCCGAGGCGCGTCTCGGCGCCGCCTATGCGGTGGAGCAGCACCTCCGCCGCCACGGCGCGAGTCTCTGCGACCTGCTCGATGCACTCGATGAGCCGAGCGGCTTCGCGGCGCTCTGTGACCTGCACGGCGCTTTCGGGCATCCGATCCCGGATACAGATGCCATCGAGGTCGCCCTCCGCAACATCCGTCGCATCCTGGCTGACCAGGCACCGTCGTCGCTCGACCGGATCGGGCATGAAAGGGGCTTGCCAGCCTCCGACATGACCCTCTGGCATGGCGCGCGAGTTAGCGATCTTCTGGCGCGGTTCCGTAATGCCGACTGAGACTGGGGCACGCTGTGCCCTTCAGGCGGCGCGCCAGCGCCGCCTGAGCGTTCATCCCGACGAATTCGGGATGGAACAGGACATCTGTGACGTGACGCTGTGGCTCATCGAGAAGCACGGCCTGTGTCGTGTGCACGTGTGGGTGGACCGGCACTACACGCAGATCGGACGGGAGATCGCTGGCGTGACCGTCATGACCTCTCCGATCCACCCCGCTCGACTGACCGAGGAGGCGCACAAGGCGTTTCTCGCCCTCGGCTACACGATCGAAGACACACGCGCAGACAACTACGGCCACCAGTTCTGCGACGGTCACCATTCGAAGCACGAAGCCATTCGGGCCTACGCGCGTATCGAGAATGCGGTGCGGCGCTGGCGATCACAGTAGGAAATTCATCGGAACCTTAAAAAAGGGCGGCGCAAGCCGCCCTTTTTGCGTTCTTATCTTTTCTTGGGCCGATACCTACCGACATTGCGCATCGAATTCCCGGCAAGTCATCGAAACGGACGCCGGTGTATTCTTTCCTGGCGGACTGGTCTACTGGGAACAGAAGCATAGCCGCGCCCCGAGCCCAAGAGCTCTATCGGCCACCGATAAGCTCAAAAAAAAAATTCGAAAACTGTTTCTGTCGCCCGATTCCGGTGCCCATATCCCTCAGGACAGAGCCGAAAGCGCCTTCCTGCGCGAAAATGGCAGAAATAGCGGAAAATCGGGCTCCTTTGCCCGATTGACCTTTTTCGCTTGCGGAATGGACGTTTCAAGCCCGCCGGTGGCCACTAATTGGTAGTGGCGATACAACATGCACCGCCGCGCCGCGTCAGCCGCACTTCGAATGCCCGCAGGAGGCGCAGGTCATGCAGCCTTCGACCATGCGCAGGTCGTACTGGCCGCAGGACGGGCAGGCCTTGCCGCGATTGCCGGTCTTGAGGTTCACCACCTGCGCCTGCGGGTCCGACTTCAGCCCCATGCCCTCGCCCTCGAGGAAGCCGGTCACGACCAGGTGCTTCTCGATCACGCCGCCGATCGCCGCGAGGATCGAGGGGATGTACTTGCCCTGCACCCAGGCGCCGCCGCGCGGGTCGAACACGGCCTTCAGCTCTTCGACCACGAACGACACGTCGCCGCCGCGTCGGAACACGGCCGAGATCATCCGCGTCAGCGCCACCGTCCAGGCGAAATGCTCCATGTTCTTCGAGTTGATGAAGACCTCGAAGGGCCGCCGGTGACCACCCACGACGATGTCGTTGATCGTCAGGTAGATCGCGTGCTCGCTGTCGGGCCATTTCAGCTTGTAGGTCGCGCCGTCCAGTTCCGTCGGGCGGTCCAGCGGCTCGGTCATGTAGACCACGTCGCCATGGGGGCGCTGCGGCTCGGCATCGTCGTTGGCGATGACCTCGGGGGCGGCCTTCTTGTCCTCGCTCACCGTCAGCACCGACCCGGTCACATCGTTCGGACGGTAGGTCGTGCAGCCCTTGCAGCCGGTCTCATACGCCTGCATGTAGACGTCCTTGAAGGCGTCAAAGCTGATGTCCTCGGGGCAGTTGATCGTTTTCGAGATCGAGCTGTCGATCCATTTCTGCGCTGCCGCCTGCATCTTGACGTGGTCCTGCGGGTCCAGCGTCTGGGCGTTGACGAAGAAGTCGGGCAAAGCAGCATCGCCGAACTTCTCGCGCCAGAGCTGGACGGCGTAGTCGACCACCTCTTCCTCGGTGCGCGAGCCGTCGCGCTGCAGCACCTTGCGGGTGTAGGCATAGGCAAAGACCGGCTCGATGCCGGAGCTCACGTTGCCGGCGTAGAGCGAGATCGTCCCGGTCGGCGCGATGGAGGTCAGCAGGGCGTTGCGGATGCCATGTTCGGCGATCTGGGCGCGCACGTCATCGCCCATGTTCATCATGTTGCCCGAGGCCAGGTAGCCCTCGGCGTCGAACAGCGGGAAGGCGCCCTTTTCCTTGGCCAGCTCGACCGAGGCGAGGTAGGAGGCGCGGGCGATGGCATGGAGCCATTCCTCGGTCTGGGCGGCGGCCGCGTCCGAGCCGTAGCGCTGGCCGAGCATCAGCAGCGCATCGGCGAGGCCCGTGACGCCAAGGCCGATGCGGCGCTTGTTCTGCGCCTCGACGCGCTGCGCCTCGAGCGGGAACTGGCTGGCGTCGACCACATTGTCCATCATGCGCACGGCGGTGCGGACCAGCTCGTTCAGCGCCTCGATGTCGAGCTTGGCGGCCTTTTCGAACGGATCGGTCACCAGCCGGGCAAGGTTGATCGAGCCCAGCAGGCAGGCGCCATAGGGCGGCAGGGGCTGTTCGCCGCAGGGGTTCGTGGCGGCGATGGTCTCGATGTAGTTGAGGTTGTTCGCGGCGTTGATGCGGTCGATGAAGATCACGCCCGGTTCGGCGTAATCGTAAGTCGATTGCATGATCTTGTTCCACAGGTCGCGCGCCTCGACCGTGTGGTAGACCTTGCCGTCGAACTGCAGGTCCCAGGACCCGCCCGACTTGACCGCCTCCATGAAGGCGTCGGTGACCAGCACCGAGAGGTTGAACATCCGCAGCCGCGCGCTGTCGGACTTGGCGGTGATGAACTGTTCGATGTCCGGGTGATCGCAGCGCATGGTCGCCATCATCGCGCCCCGGCGGCTGCCGGCCGACATGATCGTTCGGCACATGGCGTCCCAGACATCCATGAACGACAGCGGGCCCGAGGCATCCGCCGCCACGCCCTTCACATCCGCGCCCTTGGGCCGAATGGTGCTGAAATCATAACCGATGCCCCCGCCTTGCTGCATGGTCAGCGCGGCCTCTTTCAGCATGTCGAAGATCCCGCCCATGCTGTCGGGGATCGTGCCCATGACAAAGCAGTTGAACAGCGTCACCTTGCGCGCCGTGCCCGCGCCGGCGGTGATGCGGCCGGCGGGCAGGAACTTGAAATCCTCCAGCGCGGCAAAGAACTTGTCTTCCCAGGCCTCGGGCTCGGCCTCGACCCGTGCGAGATCGCGCGCGATGCGGCGCCAGGTGTCCTCGACGCTCTTGTCATGCGGCGTGCCGTCGGCAGCTTTGAAACGGTACTTCATGTCCCAGATCTGCTCGGCGATCGGGGCTGCGAAACGGGTCATGGCGCGATTCCCTTGTTCGGAGGAAGGGCCAGACTACCTCAAATGCAGGGGATCACACAAGCGCTTGCAGCTGCGCGCCGGGACACTACCATATATGCGTGGATTGAGGGTGAATCTGTGGATAAATACGTGAATATCCTGAAGCTGAGCGTCGGCACCGAAGGGGTCGAGGACCTGGCCGCCTGGCAGGCCATGCGCGCGGCGCAAATGGCGGATGGCTGCCCGCGCCACGTGACGCGGATGTTCCCCAAACGGCGGGACGAGATCCTGAACGGCGGGTCGATCTACTGGGTCATCAAGGGCTTCATCCAGTGCCGCCAGCGCATCCTCGGCCTTGACGAGGTGACGGGCGAGGACGGCATTGCCCGCTGCGCCATCGTGCTCAACCCCGAGCTGCACCGCACCACGCCCGCCCCGCGGCGGCCGTTCCAGGGCTGGCGCTACCTTGCGCCGGGCGACGCGCCCGCCGACATGGGCGCGCGGCGCGAGACGGACGACGAGCTGCCGCCCGAACTGGCCGGCGCGCTGGCGGATATCGGCGTCTTCTGACGGCAGACCTGCGCCGCCGCACAGCCTGAATGCACCGTGCCCTCTGGCGAATCCCGCGCGAGAAGCTAGGCTTTTCCGCGACACCGGAACCGGAGACGCGACATGACCGAGAACTACACCCCCCCGAAAGTCTGGACCTGGGACAAGGAGAACGGCGGCCAGTGGGCCTCGCTCAACCGGCCCATCGCCGGGGCAACCCATGACAAGGAGCTGCCGGTCGGCAAGCATCCGTACCAGCTTTATTCGCTGGCGACACCGAACGGGCAGAAGGTGACCATCCTGCTCGAAGAGTTGCTGGCCGCCGGGGCGGACGCGGAATACGACGCCTGGCTGATCAAGATCGGCGATGGCGACCAGTTCGGCTCGGGCTTCGTCGAGATCAACCCGAACTCCAAGATCCCCGCGCTGGTGGACCGGTCCGGCCGCGAGCCGGTGCGCGTCTTCGAAAGCGGCGCGATCCTGATGCACCTGGCCGAGAAATTCGGCATGTTCCTTGGCGATCCGGCCAAACGGCCCGAGATGCTGTCCTGGCTCTTCTGGCAGATGGGCAGCGCGCCCTATCTCGGCGGCGGCTTCGGGCATTTCTACGCCTATGCGCCCTACCCGATGGAATACCCGATCAACCGCTTCGCGATGGAGGTGAAGCGCCAGCTCGACGTGCTCGACAAGCACCTGGCTGATCACCAGTTCATGACCGGCAGCGACTACACCATCGCCGATATCGCGATCTGGCCTTGGTACGGGCGCACGGTGCAGGGGCAGTCCTACAACGCGGGCGAATTCCTTGACGTCGGGATCTACAAGAACGTGATCCGCTGGGCCGAAGAGATCGGCGCCCGCCCGGCCGTGCAGCGCGGACGCATGGTCAACAAGGCCTTCGGCGAGCCGCATGAGCAGTTGCACGAGCGGCACGACGCCAGCGATTTCGAGACGAAGACGCAAGACAAGATCGGCACTGCCTGAGGCTGGCCGGGGATGGGGGGCCAGCCCCCCGTCGCCTGCGGCGCCTCCCCCCGGGACATTTCCGGAAAGATGAAGGGGCTGGGCGGCGCGCCTGGCCTTTCATCTTTCGGCAAATATGCCCGCCGGAGGCTTCCCGGACCTCGGGGAATGCCCGGGCGTCAGCGGTGTTCGACCACGCCCCTGCTTTCACTTTTCCAAAAATACTCTCGCCGAAGGCGCTTGATGGCCGCCGCCGGAGTGAGGGGCCAGCCCCTCACGCTCCCCGGAGTTTACTCGGCAAGATGAAGAGGGATCGGGTCAGTTACGCGGGGGCAGACAGGAAGGTCACGTGGGTGTCGCCGAAACGGCGGGTGTCGAGGGGCGTAAAGCCCTCGGGCGCTTGCTGCGGGGTGCTTTCCTCCCAGACCACCAGCGCCTCGGGGGCCAGCCAGCCGCCCGCCGTGGCCGCAGCCAATGCGGCCTGGCCCATCGCCTTTCCATAGGGCGGATCGAGGAAGACCAGCGCGGCCGGAGCCCCCGTGTTGGCGGGCAGCTTGCGGGCATCGCGGGTGAGGATCGTGGCGGGCGCGTCCAGCGTGCGGATGTTCTCGCGCAGGAGCTTGCCCGCCGCGCGGCCATCGTCGACGAAAGTGGCGTGGACGGCCCCGCGCGACAGCGCCTCAAGCCCCAGCGCGCCGGTGCCGGCGAAGAGGTCGAGCACCTCGCCCCCCCCCAGCGGATCGCCGAAGCGCCCGCCCGCGAGGATCGAGAACAGGCTCTCGCGCACCCGGTCCGTGGTGGGCCGCAGATGCGCCCCGGCGTCGCCCTTGCCGACCGACGCGAGGCGCCGGCCGCGCCACTCTCCGGCGATGATCCGCATCAGGCTTTCAAGAGCGCCTTGAGTTCGGTCGCGGGGTCCGCGATGGCCGCCGGGTCGGGAGACTTGCCACTCTCGATCAGGCGCTTGCCGACCATGTAGCTGCGCGCGTCGTTCATCGCGTCGAGCGCCAGCAGCTGATCGCCCTTGTAGTACCAGAAGGAGACCGCCCCGCCCTCGCCGTGACGGGTCACCACCTTGTCATAGCCGGTCGACAACCCGGCGATCTGCAGCTTGGTGTCGTATTGATCCGACCAGAACCAGGGCTTGGCGAGGTAGGGTTTCCCGGCCCCCAGCATGTTCTGGGCCACGATCTCGGCCTGGTCGATGGCATTGCCGACGCTTTCCAGCCGCATCCGCGCGCCGCCCTGCGGGAAGCTGGCGCAATCGCCCGCCGCCCAGATCGACGGGTCCGAGGTCCGGCCATGCTCATCCGTCCAGATGCCGTTCTCGATCTTCAGCCCCGCCGCCTCGGCCAATTCCGAGGCGGGCATGATACCGACGCCGACGATGACGAAATCGACCGGCAACTCGGTGCCGTCCGACAGCACCGCGCCCGTGACCTTGCCTTCGCCCGTCAGGCGCGTGAGGCCGGTGCCTTCAAGGATCTTCACCCCGTGATCGCCATGCAGCTTGCGGAAATAGGCCGAGGTCTCGGGCGAGGCGACGCGCTGCAGGATGCGGTCGGACATCTCGACCAGGGTCACGTCGAGGCCGCGCTTGGCCGCGACCGCCGCCGCCTCGAGCCCGATGTAGCCGCCCCCGACGATCAGCACCTTCGCCCCTTCGACGAAACGCGGCGCCATGGCGTCGACGTCCCGAAGGTCCCGCACGGTCAGCACGCCATCGAGGTCGCCGCCGATGGCCGCCGGCAGGCGCCGCGGCCAGGACCCCGTGGTCAGGGCCAACTGGTCGTAGCGCAGCGTCTCTCCGTCCAGCGTCACGGTCCTGGCCGCCGGGTCGATCGCCGAGACCTGCGCGCCGAGGCGCAGCGTGATACCCTGGTCGGCATAGTAGCTTTCGGGCCGCAGGTAGAGCCGCTCGACCGGCATGTCGCCAAGCAGGTAGGCCTTGGAAAGCGGCGGTCGCTGGTAGGGCGGATGCGGCTCCTGGCCCACCAGGGTGATCTCTCCGTCAAAGCCCGAGGTCCGCAGCTTGCTGACGAGGGAGCTGCCGGCCTGCCCGGCCCCGATGACGACGATTTGGCTCATGTTTGTCCCTTTCCAACTTTCCGTTGGCCCCATTTCGGCGCGACCCTATAACTTGCAGCACAGGAAACGCAATTGCGGAAGGACCGCCATGACCATCACCACCGGAGATACCCTGCCCACGGCCAGCCTGCTGACCATGGGCGACAAAGGCCCCGCCCCCGTCGCGCTGGGCGACAAGCTGAGCGGCCGCAAGGTCGTGATCTTCGGCCTGCCCGGGGCCTATACCGGGGTCTGCAGCACGGCCCATGTGCCCAGCTTCATCCGCACCAGGGACCAGTTCGCCGCCAAGGGCGTGGACGAGATCATCTGCGTCTCGGTCAACGATCCCTTCGTCATGGGCGCCTGGGCCAAGGACACGGGCGCGGATGCGGCCGGGCTGACCTTCCTCGCCGATGCCGAGGGCGCCTTTACCAAGGCGATCGGGATGGATTTCACCGCGCCGCCGGCCGGGCTGATCGGCCGCTCCAAGCGCTATGCCATGCTGGTCGAGGATGGTGTCGTGAAAGTGCTGAACGCCGAGGAAAGCCCCGGTGTTTGCGAGGTCAGTGCGGGCGAAGGCCTGCTGGCCGACATCGGCTGAGCCATTTGACTGGCCGGGGATGGGGGGCCAGCCCCCCGTCGCCCTTGGCGACCCCCCCCGGGATATTTCCGGAAAGGTGACGGGATGGGCAGCGCGCCCGGCCTTTCATCTTTCCTCAAATATGCCCGCCGGAGGCCTGCCTTGCATCGGGGACTGCCCGGGCATCGGCGGTCTTGGACTACGCCCCCTGCTTTCACTATTCCAAAAATACTCGAGCGCCGCCCGAAGTGGCAGGCGCAGATGTGAGGGGCCAGCCCCTTACGCACCCCGGAGTTTATTGGCAAGATGAAGGGGGATCTTCCCGGACAAGACACGCAGGCTGCATGCCAGGCCAGTACTCTCGGGAGGCACTGCGGGGGCGCGCGCAGCGCGCCCCCGCCCCCGGGCGACGCCGTCAGGCGGCGCAACCCCTTGGCGCGAGGTTACTCGGCCGCGTCCTTTTCCATGAGCAAGGTCCGGGTCGGGAAGGGGATCTCGACCCCGCCGGCATCCAGCGCCTCCTTCACCTTGCGTTTCATGTCCGCCTGGTAGGCGAAGTAATCGGACGATTTCACCCAGACCCGCACCAGGAAATCGACCGAGAAATCGCCGAGGTTGTTGACCTGGAAGAAGGGCGCCGGCTCGGTCATCGACCGCGGATCCGACAGGATCGTGTCGCGGATGATCTCTTCGGCCTGTTTCAGGTTGGCGCCATAGGCCACGCCGAAGGTCCATTCCGCCCGCCGCGTGTCGTAGATCGAGTAGTTGGTGATCACGTTGCCCCAGACCTCTGAGTTCGGCACGATCACCTGCACGTTCGACAGGTTCGCCAGCTCGGTGTAATTCAGCGAGATATTCTTGACCGTCCCGTTGACCCCGGCCACCTCGACGAAATCACCGTTCTTGATCGGTCGGAAGAGGATGATCATCACCCCCGCCGCCACGTTCGACAGCGTGCCCTGCAGCGCGAGGCCGATGGCCAGGCCGGCGGCACCGATCGCCGCCACCATCGAGGTCGTCTGGATCCCGAAGGTGTTCAGGACGAACAGCGCGGCAAAGGCCAGGATCGTGTAGCGCGCGATCGAGGCGAGGAACTCGAACAGCGTGTCGTCGAGGCTCTTGTGCCGCGCCGCCAGCCTGCGGATGCGGCGGCTGATCCAGCCCGAGATCATGAAGGCGAGGACAATGATCACCATCGCCGAAAGCAGGTTGCCGAAGATCGAGGCCAGCGCCTCGAGCGTCAGCAGGTCCGAAAGCGTGCGGCCGTTCCAGATCTCGGTATTCATCAGTTGGTCGAGGGTCATGTTGCCAGTTGGTCCATTTTTCTTGCCAGTTTCACGTCGAGCGACGACAGCCCGTCCACGTCATGGGTGGTCAGCGTGACCGACACCGTCTTGTAGACATTGCGCCACTCGGGGTGGTGGTTCCATTTCTCGGCCCAGATCGCGCAGCGCGTCATGAAGCCGAAGGCGGCCACGAAGTCGTCAAAGACGAAGTCCTTGCAGATCGCGTCACGGTCTTCATCCAGCGTCCAGCCGGTCTCGATCAGCGGGGCCAGCATGGTCTTGCGGCCGGTGTCGCTCAGTTTCTCGGTCATTCCTGTTCCTCCGGTTGGTCGCGGCGGAAGGGGCCGTAGGCAGTGAGGATCTCGACATCCTCCTCCACCGCGCGGCGCTCCGCCTCGAGGAAATCCTCCACCGCACGGCGAAAGCCGGGATCGGCGATCCAGTGCAGCGAATGGGTCAGCGTCGGCATGTAGCCGCGCGCCAGCTTGTGTTCGCCCTGCGCCCCGGCCTCGACTCGTTTCAGCCCGTGAGAGATGGCCCAGTCGATGGCCTGATAGTAGCACAGTTCGAAATGCAGGCAGGGGTGGTGTTCGATGCATCCCCAATACCTGCCGTAAAGCGTCTCGCGCCCGGCGAAGTTCAGCGCACCGGCAACGGGCCGCCCGTTGCGGATCGCGAGACCCAGCACCACGTCGTCACGCATCGTTTCTTGCACGATGTCGAAGAACCGCCGCGTCAGGTAGGGCGAGCCCCATTTCCGCGCCCCGGTGTCCTGGTAGAAGGTCCAGAAGGCATCCCAGTGTTCCGGCTCGATCTGATCCCCGGTCAGCATCACGATCTCGCCGCCGAAATCCTGCGCGGTCCGCCGTTCCTTGCGCAGCGTCTTGCGCTTGCGCGAGCTGAGCGAGGCGAGGAAACCGTGGAAATCGGCGTAGCCGTCGTTCTCCCAGTGGAATTGCTGCGAGGCGCGGGGCATCAGGCCCATCTCGGCGCCCGCCTCGGCCTCGTCTTCGGTGCAGAAGGTCACGTGCAGGGACGACACGTTGTGATTGGCGGCGAATTGCACCGCGCCCTGAACGAGGGCCGCGCGGCCGGTCTCCTCGTACCCCGGCTTGCACAGGAACCGCCGGCCGGTGGCGGGGGTGAAGGGCACGGCGATCTGGAGCTTGGGGTAGTAACGCCCCCCGGCCCGTTCATAGGCATGGGCCCAGCTGTGGTCGAAGATGTATTCGCCCTGGCTGTGCCCCTTGGCATAGAGCGGCGCGACGGCAAAGGGCGTGCCCTCGGCCCGGGCCACGAGGTAGCGCGGCTCCCACCCCGTGCCGGGGCCGACCGAGCCGCTGTCCTCGAGCGCCTTCAAAAACCGCCAGGTGGTGAAGGGATCGCTGGGCCGGCCGCCGTCCGTTGCCTCGGGGCAGGCGCAGGCATCCCACTCTGTCTGGCTGACCTGCGCCAGCGAGGTCAGCACGGAAACGTCAATCGTGTCGTCGGTCATGGGGTCTTTGGGGTCCAGCCTTGCCTGCCGCCTATCATCTGAGGCGCAAACGGCCCGGTTCAAGCCGGGAGTTCGGGCCGATAGCCTTCGAAGGTGATATTGTCGGCGTAGATCCGGGCCCGTGCCTCGTCTTCCGGCGACTTCACCGTCCAGCACAGCACCGGCACGCCGGTTGACCGCAGCTCGGCCACGCGGACGCGGTTCAGGTCATGCAGTTCGTGGCTGATGAAGGACGCGCCGCAGGTCTCGAAATCGGGCATGTTGCGCAGGTGCATGCAGACGCGGGGCGGCAGCGGCGCCCAGTCGCCCGGGTCGAATTCCGACGTGGTCAGCCCGCGCGGCCATTGCGACGCGATCCGGCTCAGCACGGCCACGGAATGCGGGTTGAACGACATCAGCGCCGCGGGGCCCTCGTAATCCTGCAAGGCAGCGGCCGTCGCCACCTCGAGCTTGCCCACGTCCGGGCCCATCTGGCCGTCCTGGTCCTTGAGCTCGATCAGCAGCGGCGCGCGCCCGGCGACCAGCGCCAGCACCTCGCGCAGGGTCGGGATGCCCTCGCCGTTCCCGCCCGACAGCGGGATCGCGCCCAGCGCGGCGGCATCGCGCTTTCGCACCGGGCCGCTCTCGCCGGTCAGCCGCCCGAGGTCGTAGTCGTGAAAGACCATCGCTTCCTCGTCGCGGCTGAGTTGCAGGTCCAGCTCGATCCCGTAGCCCGCCGCGATCGCCGCCTCGAAGGCGGCGCGGCTGTTCTCGGGCACGCCGTCCCCGTGCAGGCCCCGGTGGGCCAGCGGCAGGTGCAGGAATATGTCGGGCAGCGCCGTCATGCGATCTTGAAGATCCCCTCGATTTCCACCGCGCAACCCAGCGGCAGGACGGCGCCCACCGCGCTGCGGGCATGGCGGCCCTTGTCGCCCAGCGCCTCGACCAGGAAGTCGGAGCAGCCGTTCACGACTTTCGGCTGCTCGGTGAACTCGGGCGTGCAGTTGACGAAGGCGGTCAGCTTGACCACGCGGACGAGCCGGTCGAGGTCCCCACCGCAGGCCGCCTTGACCTGGGCCAGCAGGCTGAGCGCGCAGCATTTCGCCGCCGCCGCGCCCTGTTCCGTCGTCATCGTGTCGCCCAGCCGGCCCAGCACGAGGCCGTCCGCGTTCATGCTCACCTGGCCCGAGACATAAAGCGTGTCGCCGTCGATGACATAGGGCACGTAGTTGGCGGCCGGGGCGGCGGCCTCGGGCAGGGTTTCGCCCAGTTCGGTGATACGGGTTTCGACTTTTCCGGTCATGCGTCGGCCTTTCGCTTGTGTTTGGTCTTGCCCTTGCCCGCCGCCTTGTCGCGGTTCGGGAAGGGGTCCATGATCTCTTCGGCGATGATCTGCATCGCCTCGGTCGTGAGGTAGGACATGATCCAGTCCCGCACCCTCATCTTTGTCCAGCTTTTCAACACCGACATGTCAGTGCCTTCGGGCGCGGTCGGCAGCGGTGTCTGGCCCGCGAGGTAGCGGTCGTTGATATAGGTGATGTCGTCCGAGGCGCGGGCGAGGATGGCCGCGTTCACCTCTGCATCGGTCAGCTTGAGCTTGGGCAGCGCGTTGATCCGGTCCGAGCCGCGCAGGATGCCCATGATACGCTCTCGTTCGGGGGTCAGCTTGCCCCGGTCCCAGGTCTCGTTGACGCCGAGCAGCCAGGCCACCGCCGCGCCCGAGAGCGATTCGTTGCTGCTGACCGAAGGGATGTCGATCGGCGTGTCGCTGTCGATCAGCGACAGGAAATCGCGCACCACGTCACCGCCCACGAGGTTCGCGCGGTCAAAGGACCGGATGCGCACCTTGCCCGGCGCCATCTGGCTGGCAAAGGCGTCGATCTGGCCGCGCAACGGGTAGGGTTTTGAGCCGGGCGTGCCCAGCGCCGCCAGCCGGATGCCGCTGGCGACCCGCTGCTGCAGGCCCGAGGTATACAGGCTGTCGGGCGCCCGCGCATAGGCCACCAGCGTGATGTCGTCAAAGATCTCGCGGAAGGCCGCGACGGTCTTTTCCGCCGCCTCGGCCGGGAAAAAGGCGAAATGCTCGCTGGACACGACGCAGGTGTGGGCATCGCTCGCCGTCACCGTGTCGGCCAGGTCTTTCCAGAACGCGCGGCTCCATTCCCGGGCTGCCCGGGGGCGCGGGAACTGCGCGCGCACACCGGGGCTTTCCAGCAGCCTGTCATGGGCAAAGCGCAGTACAAGCCCCATGATCGGCATCGTGTCTGGCGTGTGATACAGCACCCCCTGCCGCGCCAGCGCCTCCTGCCCGCGCTGCAGCGAATTCTGGATCGAGGTACTGCCGGTCTTGTGCGGACCGATATGCAGGACAAGCTTCACGCCGCGTCTCCCTGGGTCTTGGGTCGCGCCGGGCCGGCGCGTTAACCCCATCCTTATGCATGCGCGCAGGTGGCGGCAAGTCATCTGCCGGGACAGCTCCGCGTCCGAGCCGGCGTTAACCCCTTGCTAACCATTCTGAACGTTACTGGCGGCGGAATTGGTGAACGGGGAACATCCATGCAGGCCTGCGCCCATACGGTCGCGTTTGAAGGGCTCGACGCCCGGCAGATCGAGGTGCAATGCGCCATCGTCGCCGGCATGCCCGGTTTCCAGATCGTCGGCATGGCCGAACGGTCGGTGAACGAGGCGCGCGAGCGGGTGCGCGCCGCGCTCACCAACCTTGGCGTGTCGCTGCCCGCGCGCAAGGTGGTCATCAACCTGTCGCCCGCCGACCTGCCCAAGGAGGGCAGCCATTACGACCTGCCTATCGCCTTCGCCATCCTCGCCGCGATGGAGGTGCTGCCTCGCGACGCCGTCGAAAGCTGCCTCGGCTTCGGAGAGTTGAAACTTGACGGCGCGCTGGTGGCCGTCGCGGGCGCCCTGCCCGCCGCTCTGGCCGCGGCCGAGGAAGACCGCGCCCTGATCTGCCCCCGCGCCTCGGGACCCGAGGCCGCCTGGGTCGGCGGCACGCCCGTCATCGCCGCCGCCACGCTGAAGGACGCGGTTCAGCACCTGTCGGGCCGCATGGCGCTGACCCCGGCCGAGCCGGGCGAGGTCACCCCCGGCGATGCGCTGCGCGACATGCGCGACGTCAAGGGACAGGAAAAGACCAAGCGCGCGCTGGAGATCGCCGCCGCCGGGCGTCACCACGTCCTGATGACCGGCCCGCCGGGGTCTGGCAAATCCATGCTGGCCGCGCGTCTGCCGGGCCTTTTGCCCGACCTCTCCGCGGCCGAGGCGCTGGAGACCTCGATGGTCCACTCGCTGGCCGGGTTGCTGACGGGGGGCGGCATCTCGCGCCGCCGCCCGTTTCGCGAACCGCATCACACCGCGTCCACGGCGGCCATCGTCGGCGGCGGGCGCGGCGCCAAGCCGGGCGAGGTGAGCCTCGCGCATAACGGCGTGCTCTTCATGGACGAATTCCCGGAATTCCCCCGCTCGGTGCTCGAGACCCTGCGCCAGCCCATCGAGACCGGCGAAATCGTCGTCTCGCGCGCCAATGCCCATGTCCGCTATCCCTGCCGCTTCCTGCTGGTCGCCGCCGCCAACCCCTGCAAATGCGGCCACCTGGGCGAAGAGGGCCTGACCTGTTCCCGCGCGCCGATCTGCGGAGAGGAGTACATGGGCCGCATCTCGGGCCCTCTGCTTGACCGGTTCGACATCCGCGTGGACGTGCCCGCCGTGCGGCTGGACGAGCTGGACCTGCCCGCCACCGGCGACAGCTCGGCCACGATCCGCGCCCGGGTCGCGCAGGCCCGCGCGGTGCAGGCCGAGCGCTACGCCGGTCACGAGGATGTCCGCCTCAACGCCGATATCGAGGGCGCGCTGCTTGAAGAGGTCGCGCGCCCCGATGACGACAGCCGCGCCCTGCTGATGGCGCTGGCCGACCGCTTGGGCCTCTCGGCGCGGGCCTACCACCGCGTGCTGCGTGTCGCGCGCACCATCGCCGACCTCGACGGCTCGCCCGTACTGCGCAAGGCCCATGTGGCCGAGGCCGCCAGCTACCGCGCCCCGCTGATCAAGGATTGACCGGGCCCGACAGGCGCCTTTCCGCCGATCTGCGCGAACTCGTGAAATTCTCCCCCTTCAAAGTTATCCACAGGCTCCCCACTTGGGTTGTGGAACAACGCGCAGGCTCGCGCGTTGAGGTTCTGTAACGAGCAGCAAGAAAGGGAATGCCAATGTCCCGTGAAACCGCACAGATTTCCAAGGTGATCTACAACCCGGCCAACCGGTGTTTCGAGGCGCTTGTGACCCTGCACCTGGGCACGACCCGCGCACGTTACGCCACGCGCCTGCGCGCGCCGATCGACACGCCCTTTGCCGAGGCGTCGCGCGGCCTGATCGCCCATGCCATCCGCCAGGCCGAACGCGGGATGGGGATGCGCGCGACCTTCCGCCCCCTGCGCCCGCAGGCGCAGCCGGCCGAGTTGCCGCACGCCGCCTGACCCGCTCCGGCGCAGGGCCCATCCGTCCTGCGCCCGCCGGGTCCCGGGGCACACTGTCCCTCTTTCACTTTTCTCCAAATACTCGATCCGTCCACGTCACGCGCGCGGCCTCAGGGTGCCTGCACGGCGCGCGCCAGTCGCGCCGCAAGATGCGGGATATTGTCGGGTGCCGACATGTAGTCGCCTGGCGCCATCAGCGCCCAGCCCTGCCCCTCGTCGCCAAAGACGATGTCCCGGTCTGCGCCCTCGGGCAGGCGGACGACGTAGAAGAACACCCTTTGCCCCTCGGTCTGGTACGCGATCCCGGCCCCGAGATCCGCAGCCGACAAGCGCAGCCCGATCTCTTCCCGGATTTCGCGCAGCACCGTCTCTTCCGGCGTCTCGCCCGGGTCCCGCGCGCCGCCCGGGAAATCCAGCCGCCCGGGCCAGGGGATATCCGGCTTGTCGTCGCGTCGCAGTACCACCAGCTGGCGGCCGATGAAGACTGCCGCCTTGGCGCCCGAAAAGTCGTTTTCCATGTGCATCCGCCTCGCGCCGCGATAGATTGCAGGTCCGAGACTCCCATGACACCGGCCCGACCGCAATGCCCGCCCTCTGCCGCGATTGCCTGACCGAATTCGAGACCGGCCGGCGCTGCCCCGCCTGCCGCTCGGCCCGCGTCGTGGCCCATGACGAGCTGCGGCAGCTCTCGATCGCGCATATGGATTGCGACGCCTTCTACGCCAGCGTGGAAAAGCGCGACAACCCGGAGCTGGCCGACAAGCCGGTCATCATCGGCGGCGGGCGGCGCGGGGTCGTGTCGACTGCCTGCTACATCGCCCGCATCCAGGGCGTGCGCTCGGCCATGCCGATGTTCAAGGCGCTGGACCTCTGCCCCAATGCCGTGGTCGTGAAACCGCGGATGGAGGCCTATGTCGAGGCCAGCCGCGCCATCCGCGCGATGATGGAGGAGCTGACGCCCGCCATCCAGCCGCTGTCGCTGGACGAGGCGTTCCTCGACCTCACCGGGACCGAGAAACTGCACGGCCATCCCCCGGCCGTCATGCTGGCGCGCCTCGTGCGCCGGATGCGGGACGAGCTGGGGCTGACCGGCTCCATCGGGCTCAGCCACAACAAGTTCCTGGCCAAGATCGCCTCGGATCTCGACAAGCCGCATGGATTTGCGGTGATCGGCCGGGCCGAGACGCTGGAGTTCCTGCGCGACCAGCCGGTGCGGATGATCTGGGGCGTGGGCGCGGCCACGCAGGAGGCTCTGGACCGGGCGGGGATCCACACGTTTTCCGACCTCTGGCGCTGGGACCGGCAGGATCTGCACCTGCGCTTCGGGTCGATGGGCGACCGGCTGTGGCACCTCAGCCGCGGCGAGGACACCCGCCGCGTCACCGCCCACGAGCCGATGAAATCGGTCAGCAACGAGACGACGTTCCACGAGGACACCGGCGATCCGGACCTGCTGGACGGGCACCTCTGGCGCATGGCGGAAAAGGTGTCGGACCGCGCCAAGGCCAAGCAACTGGCCGGCCGGGTCGTGACGCTCAAGCTCAAGCGCGCCGATTTCCGGCTGATCACCCGGCGCCAGTCGCTGCGCGACGCCACGCAGCTGGCGGACGTGATCTATCGCACCGGGCGGCAGCTTTTCGACCAGGTCGGGAACCAGGGGCCCTACCGGCTGATCGGCGTCGGGTTGTCGGACCTCTGCTCCGAGGCCGAGGCCGAACGGCTGGGCGACCTGCTGGACCCGGACGCCGCGAAACGCGGCCGGGCCGAGCGGGCGACCGACGCGATCCGCGCCCGGTTCGGGCCCGATGCCATCGTCAAGGGCCGCTCGCTGCGCTGACCGGACGCGCGTTCAACAGATGTTAACCCCCTCTGCCTAGGGTCGCGCCACCTGTGGGCGCCGGCCCGATGCATCGAGATGGGGATCACATGGCCAGTTTCCTGCAATCCTACCTGTCCCGCGCCGAACGCCTGGCCAAGGAAGGAGACACCGACAAGTCGGCCGCCGTGTTGCGCGAGATCCTGGACAAGTACCCGGGCAATCGCCGCGCGAAAGAGGCGATGAAGGCCCTGCAGGAGCTGCGCAGCTCGGTCTATGCCCCGCCGGTCGAGGCGGTGGCCCAGGTGCGGCAGATGATCGACTGGGAACAGTGGAAGCCCGCGCTCGAGGTGGCCGACCGGATGATCGCGCGCTGGCCGGCCTCGCCGATCCCGCTGGCGCTGCGGGCGCGCGCGCTGGTGGGGCTGGGGCGCCCCGTCCCGGCGGCCGAGGCGGCGGCCAAGGCGCTGGCCATCGATTCCGATTTCGGCCCCGGCGCGCTGGCCCTGGGCCTGTCGCTGGCAGCCCGAAACATGCATCGCGACGCCATCACCTGCTACGTCGACAGCCTGCGGGTTCAGCCCGGCGACATCGACACCTCGGTCGCCATGGCCAATTCGCTGTTCGCGCTGATGCATTTCGAGACCGCGATCAACGTGCTGCGCGAGGCGCTTGGCCTGCATCCCGATGCGGTCAAGATCAAGCTCTGCCTGATCGACAAGCTGATCGAGACGGACGAGACCGAAGAGGCCCGGCAGATGCTCGAGAACCTGCTGGCCAAGGACCCGCAGAACGGCGCGGCGCTGAACAAGATGGCGGTGCTCTGCGTCGCTCAGGGCAACCGGGCCGAGGCGGTCGGGTACTACGAGCGCGCGCTGCGGCTGATCCCCGGCTCGGCCACGCTCTGGAGCAATTATTCCCACGCCCATACCTTCACCGAAGGCCAGCCCGAGCTGGCCGTGCTGGACGCGCAGCTGACCCGCGACGACCTGAACGATTTCGACCGGGCGCGGCTGTGGTTCGCCAAGGGCAAGGCCTGCCACGACACCGGCCAGAGGGACGCGGCCTTTGCCGCCTGGACCAAGGGGAACGCCTACCGCCGCACCGCCGGCCGCCTGGGCGGGACCGAGAACGCGGAGCAGATGGCCAAGATCCGCCGCGTCTTTGACAAGCCGCTGCCGGCGCCGCTGCCCGCCACCCGGTCGCCCGACGTGCCGCGTCCGATCTTCGTGCTCGGCATGCCGCGCTCCGGCACCACGCTGACCGAGCAGATCATCGGCAGCCACCCGGAGGTGCACCCGGGCGATGAACTCAATCTGCTGGCCCCCGCCGTCAATCGCGCCCGCATCGACGAGGGTCCGCTGACCACCGATCACCTCGAGACGATCCGCACCGGCTACCTCGCCGGGATCGGCGCCCTGGGCAAGGGCGAGCGGGCGATCACCGACAAGATGCCCTTCAACTACCGCATCATCGGGCACATCCTGCTGGCCCTGCCAGAGGCGAAGATCCTGCACCTCAAGCGCGACCCGCGCGCCACCTGCTGGTCGATCTTCCGCACCCATTTCACCGAGAACGGGCGCGCGCTGAGCTTTGCCTGGAACCTGCAGGATATCGTCGACTACCACCTCGAGCATGACCGCATGATCGCCTACTGGGAGGCGATGTTCCCCGGCCGCATCCACAACGTCCCCTACGAGGCGCTGACCGCCGACCCCGAGGCCCATGTGCGCGAGATGCTGCACCATGTCGGCCTTGGCTGGGACCCGGCCTGCATGGAGTTCCACAAGAACCACCGCTCGGTCCACACCGCATCCGCCATGCAGGTGCGCCAGCCGATCTACACCGGCTCGTCCGAGGAATGGCGGCGTTACATCGACCACCTCGGCCCGGTGGTCGAGGCCTGGGGCGACGGCCCAGTGCCGCGCGACACCTACTCCGCGGCGAGGGGCAGGTCCGACTGACCGATCTCGCTCAACTCGGCGACGACCGACCGCAGCAGGGTGCGAAAGGCCTCGAAATTGGCGTTCGGCCGGATGCGGCGTTCGTCAAGGTAGATGGCGCGGTCGATCTCGACCTGGATCACGTGCTGATGGCGCGACGGCCGGCCGTAATGCTGGGTCACATAGGCCCCGGCAAAGGGCGTGTTGCGCACCACCTGCAGCCCCGCCTTGCGGAAGGCGGCCTCGACCCGATCCACCACCTCGCCATCGGCCGAGGCGCCAAAGCGGTCGCCCAGCACCACCTCGGGCCGCCGCGCGCCCATGCGGTGCAGGCTTTCCAGCGCCTCGTGCGGCATCGAATGGCAATCGATCAGGATGACCTCTCCGAACCGGTCGCGGGACAGGCGCAACAGGCGCTGCAATTCATCGTGATAGGGCCGCCAGTAGGCGTCGATTCGGCGATGCGCCTCGCCCAGCGGCAGCTTGCCACGGTAGATCGCGCGACCGTTGGCCACCACGCGGGGAATCACGCCGAGGCCGGAGGCGACGCGCGGGTTGTGCGCGTTGCGCGGCACGCCGGCAAACAGCGCCGGGTCCAGTTCTTCGGCGGCGCGGTTCAGGTCGACATAGGCGCGCGGCGCCCCGGCGCAGAGCAGGGGCGCGCCAAACGCCGGCGCACAGTCGAAAAGCTGGTCGACAAAGGCATCTTCCGAGCTGCGGATCGCATGGGCGTCGAGAACCGTGCTGTCGAGGAAGTCCGCGGGGTAGTGGCGCGCGCTGTGCGGCGACGAAAAGACCACGGCCGACCGGTGGTCGTCTGGCATGGTCAGGTGGTATGCCGGTCGCGTCATGTACCCTCCTTGATTGGTTTCAGAGTAGCCCGGAAAAAGAGTTGTCAAAAGCCCTTGATACCCTCTCCGACTCCTTTTATAGAGCGCTCCACCGGCGCGGATATCCCGCGCCCCATTTGTTCGGGGCGGTGCCGAGAGGCACGGGAAGACGCAAGGGTATACGGGCGGTTAGCTCAGCGGTAGAGCACTACGTTGACATCGTAGGGGTCACTGGTTCAATCCCAGTACCGCCCACCACGGATCACCTGTCCCCGGAAACGGGGGCGACCTGCTAACTGGCGCATGACGCGCCGCGAAGGACAAGGAGACGACCCATGAAGGTCAAGAACTCGCTCCGCTCGCTCAAGCAGCGTCACCGCGACTGCCGTGTCGTGCGCCGTAAAGGCCGCGTCTACGTCATCAACAAGACGCAGCGTCGGTTCAAGGCCCGCCAGGGCTGAGACCGGCCAGAAGCCGAGCATGAAAAAGGCCGCCCCTCGGGGCGGCCTTTTGCGTTCGGGCCTGTGCCCGGGACTTAAGCGGTCAGCGCAGGATCGCGTCGGCCAGCAGGCGCACCACGGTTGCCTCGTTCAGGTAGCCGGTGTCGGGCAGGTTCCGCGCCTGCTGGTAGCGGCGCAGCGCCCGGCGGGTGTTGTCGTCAAAGGTGCCATCCACCGCGCCGGGGTCGAGGTCGAGCTGTGCGAGGCGCTGTTCGACCAGCCGCCGGGTCACGGCGTTGAGCCCCAGCGCATTTTCTTCGCGCTGCGCCTGTTCGTTGGCGGCGCGGTCCTCTTCGCTGCGGGTGGCCGCGTCGATACGCGCCTGCGCCTCGCCGGCAAAGGCGCCCTGCGGGAAGCGGTCGAGATAGGCGCGGTAGCCAGCGACAGAGTTCACGTCGCGCGCCTGGTCCCAGGCCACGCGGTCCTGCCGTTCGGCCCGGGCGCGCTGCCGCTCCTCGATGACGGCAAGGCGTTCCTGCGCCACGTCGGCAAACAGCCCGTCCGGATAGCGGCCCAGGTAGGCGCGCAGGCCCGGCTCGTCCCCGGCCGCGCCGGTTTCGTCCCAGTAGGCGCGGTCCTGCTGCTCCTGCTGGGCGCGGCGGCGCTGCGCCTCTTCCTCGAGTTCGATGGCGCGGCGTTCGGCCTGCGCGTCAAGCCGCAGGATCTGGTTCTGGGTCAGGTAGGACGTGGCGGCAAAGGCATTGGCCGCCTGCCAGGACTGGATCGCCCCGCGCGTGCCGGGGCCAAAGATGCCGTCGATCCCGCGCGTGTTGTAGTCGAGCAGGGACAGGTCGCGCTGGATCTCGCGGCGGGCGTCACGCGACAGGGCCAGCGCCTCTTCGGCCTTGCGGGCATCGCGGTTTGGCTCGGTGTTGATCTCGCGGATCATCGCGCGGGCGGTGGCCGCGTTTGCGCCGTCGGGATACTCAGCCAGGTAGGCCTCGTAGGCGGCGATGGTGTCGCGCTCCTGCGCCTGGGACCAGAGCACCGGCTCGGCGGCGCTGGGGCGCGGCAGTTGCGGCTGGGTGACCGGGGTCGGCGCAGGCGCGGCCATGGCCAGCGTCCACCCGGCAGGCGCGTAGCCAGAGACGGCAAGGTCGGCGCGTGTAGCGGCGTCCAGCAGCCCCTCATCCGGGCGCGCGAAGGCACGGGACAGGATCGTCGCCGCATCGCCCGCATCGCCGGTCAGCAGCGTGACACCCTGCGGCAGGTCCGGCATCGACACCCCGTAGTCGAGATGGGGCCCGAGCGCGTCGCCGTCGCGTCCGGGCGAGAGGACCAGCAACGCCTTGCCCGGGTACTCCTCGAGCACGGCCAGCAGGCTCGACACCGGCAGGCCGGTTACGGTGGCGAGCGTCGGTTCCTCGGCCGCGTCGGTGCCCAGCAACCAGCTCTCGTGTCCGGAGGTCGCGAATTGCCCCGAGAGCATGACGACCACCCGCTCCGTGCTCTCGTCAAGCTCGGACAGAAAGGCCGAGAACGCCTCGGTCAGCGTGGCCGCATCGGCCGAGGTCGCGACGGTCACGCCAAAGCCCGCCTCGGCCAGCGCATTGGCGGCGCCTTCGTTCGCCTCGCCGCCGCTGGCGCGTGGCAGATCGTCGTAGCGGTCGTTGCCGAGGATCAGCGCGGCATCGCCCGCGATCAGGGGCGAGGCCAGCAGGGCAAGGGCGGTGGTGGCGAACAGGGTACGCATGAGGCTCCTCCGGGTGTGACCGAAGACAACGCCGGGGCGCAGGCTGCGGTTCCGTCAATCGTAGCTGCGCGTGTCCTCGATCACCAGCCCGTCGCGGGGCAACCCGCCGGGCGGCACCAGTTCCACCGCGCCGCGCAGCTTGAGCACCTCTGCGACCGAGGCCTCGAAGGGCGCGGCATTCGTGGCCGAGGTCTCGATGCGCACCAGCATGGTATCCATCTGGTCGTCGCGGCCGGCGACGACGCGGGCGCGGTCGATCTCGGGGTGCCGGGCGACCAGCGCGGCGACCTGTTCGGGGCGCACGAACATGCCCTTGATCTTGGTGGTCTGGTCGGCACGGCCCATCCAGCCCTTGATGCGCATGTTGGTCCGCCCGCAGGGCGACTGCCCGGCCAGGGCCGCCGACATGTCGCCGGTGGCAAAGCGGATCAGCGGGTAATCGGGGTTCAGCGAGGTGACGACGACTTCGCCCACCTCCCCCTCGGCCACCGGGTCGCTGGTGCCGGGGGTCACGATCTCGACGATCACGCCCTCGTCGACGATCATGCCCTCCATCGCGTCGCTCTCGTAGGCGACGTTGCCCAGGTCGGCGGTGGCATAGCATTGCCGGCAGGTGATCCCGCGGTCGGCATATTCCTGGCGCAGCGACGGGAAGAGCGCGCCGCCCGACACCGCCGCCTTGGTGAAACGCAGTGGCAGGCCCATCTCTTCGGCCTTGTCGAGGATGATCTTGAGGTAATCGGGCGTGCCGGCATAGGCGGTGACGCCGATGTCATGAGCCGCGCGGGCCTGGAGTTCGGTCTGGCCGGTGCCGGCAGGCAGCACGGTGGCGCCGACGGCGCGGGCGGCGTTTTCGAACATCATGCCGGCGGGAGTCAGGTGGTAGCCAAAGCAGTTCTGCACGATGTCGCCCGGCCCGATCCCGCAGGCATGGGCAAAGCGGCCCAGGCGCCACCAGTCGGTCCCTGCCCCGCCCGGTTCATAGATCGGCCCCGGCGACTGGAAGACATGGGCGAACCCGGCGGCGGACAGCGTGGTGAAGCCGCCGAAGGGCGCGGATTTGCCCTGCGCCTCGACCAGCGAGGATTTGCGCAGCACCGGCAGGCGCGCCAGCGCGGCCATGTCGGTCACCGCCGCAGGCTCCACCTCGGCCAGCGGGCCGCCATAGCCCGGCAGCGCACGGGCGCGCGCGATCTGCGCCGGCAGCGCATGTGCGATGTCGGCGGCGCGCTGGTCGGCGCTGCGGGTTTCCAGGTCGTCGTAATATGTCATCTGTCGCGTTCCTTGTGCCTGTCCGGTGCCGCTGCTCGACGGGCGCTCAGGCCAGCCAGCGTTTGCGGCGGCGATAGCTGCGCACGTCGCGGAACGACTTGCGCCCCTCGTCCGACATGCCGAGGTAGAATTCCTTGACGTCCGGGTTCTCGCGCAGCGCCTGCGCCGCCCCGTCCATCACCACGCGCCCCGATTCCAGGATATAGCCGTAATGGGCATAGCGCAGGGCGACGTTGGTGTTCTGTTCGGCCAGCAGGAAGGTGTAGCCTTCCTTTTCGTTCAGGTCCTTCACGATGCCGAAGATCTGTTCGACCAGCTGCGGGGCCAAGCCCATCGACGGCTCGTCCAGCAGGATCGTTTCCGGCCGGGCCATCAGCGCGCGTCCGATGGCGACCATCTGCTGTTCCCCGCCCGAGGTATAGCCCGCCTGGCTGCGGCGGCGTTCCTTGAGGCGCGGGAAATAGGCGTAGACCTTGTCCAGCTCGGCCGCGACATCGCCCGCCGACGCGCTGCGCGTATAGGCGCCGGTCAGCAGGTTTTCCTCGACCGTGAGGTGTTCGAAGCAGTGCCGGCCCTCCATGACCTGCACCACGCCGCGCTTGACCATCTCGGCCGGGTCCAGCTCCTGCACCCGCTCGCCGCGGTAGCTGATCGAGCCCTTCGTGACCTCGCCTCGTTCCGAGCGCAGCAGGTTCGACACGGCCTTGAGCGTGGTGGTCTTGCCCGCCCCGTTGCCGCCCAGCAGCGCGGTGATGCCGCCCTTCGGGACCTTGAGGCTCACGCCCTTCAGCACGAGGATCACGTGGTTGTAGATCACCTCGATATTGTTGACTTCGAGCAGGGTGTCCTGCGTGACCTCGGCGCTTGCGTCCAGCATCTTGGATCCTCGGTTCGGTGTGGGGCCCCGGGCGGATCGCCGCCCGGGGCCGTGTCATGCGAAGGGCTTACATGCAGCCCGGTTCGATCCCCGCCTCGTTGGCGAAGGCAGTCGAATCCTCTTCGACCAGCGGGGCCAGGACCTCCTGGTCGGACTGCATGTAGTCGGTGATCAGGCTCCATTCGCCCGAGGCCGCATCCCATTGCGCCACGGCCGCAAAGCCGTTGCCGCCGTGGTTCTCGCAGCTGACCTTGAACTCGGGGCCGAAGTTCGGCAGGCCGAGGTCCGCCATCTTTGCCTCAGTGATCTCGAGGTTCTCCATGCCCATGCGCATCTGCGCGGCATCGATGGTGCTCGATCCGGTCATCTCCTGCGCGGTCTTGGCGGCCTCGGCGGCCAGCATGGCGGCATAGAGACCCCGGTTGTAGAGCGCGGTGCCGATCTGGTCGCCCGCGCCGGCAGCCTTGCCGGTATCGACGACATATTGCTGGATGTCGTCGAAGACCGGGTAGTCCGAACCCACATTGTGGAAGGTCAGCGCTTTGTAGCCATTCGCCCCGTCACCGGCAGGCAGCACGTCGTTTTCCGAGCCGGACCACCAGATGCCGATGAAGTTTTCCATCGGGAAGCGGATGTTGACCGCTTCCTGGATGGCGACCTGGTTCATCACGCCCCAGCCCCACATGATCACGTAATCCGGGCGCTCGCGGCGGATCTGCAGCCATTGCGACTTCTGCTCCTGGCCCGGGTGATCGACGGCCAGAAGGGTCAGCTCGTAGCCGTGCTTTTCGGCCAGCACTTCCAGCGTGCGGATCGGTTCCTTGCCATAGGCCGAGTTGTGGTAGACCAGCGCCACCTTCTTGCCGCTCAGGTCACCGCCGTTGATGTCCAGCAGGTGCTTGATCGCGACGGAGGCGCCGTCCCAGTAGTTGGCGGGGTAGTTGAAGATCCAGTTGAAGACCTCGCCGTTCTTGGCCGAGGTGCGGCCGTAGCCCATCGAATGCACCGGGATGCCGTCGGCGGTGGCCTTGGGGATCAGCTGGTAGGTGATGCCGGTGGACAGCGGCTGGTAGACCAGCGCGCCCGAGCCCTTGGTCGACTCGTAGCATTCCACGCCCTTCTCGGTGTTGTAGCCGGTCTCGCATTCCACGAGGTTCACCTTTTCGCCGCCGATGCCGCCATCGCGTTCGTTCAGCAGGGTGAAGTAGTCGGCATAGCCGTCGGCAAAGGGGATGCCGTTGGCGGCATAGGGCCCCGTGCGGTAGCTGAGCGAGGTGAACGTGAGGTCCGCCATTGCGGGTGCGGCGGCCATGATGCCGGCCACGGCGGCTGTGATCAGTGTCTTTTTCATCGGTCAGGTTCCTCCCTTGAATGTCCGATTTGAATGGTCGGGCGGGCTCCTCTTCCCGCCTTCTTGGGTTGCGTGGCCCCGCCTAGTGCGGGAAGGGCCACAATCTCAGTTTCTCCTTGGTGACGCGCCACAGCTGCGCCAGCCCGTGCGGTTCGAGCACGAGGAAGGTGATGATCAGCCCACCCACGATCATGAACTCGAGATGCGCGGCCAGGTCCGTGGGCCAGCCAAGGCCGCCCACCAGCACGTTCTTCAGCAGCACCGGCAGGAGCACCAGGAAGGCCGCCCCGGCAAAGCTGCCGAAGATCGAGCCAAGCCCGCCGATGATGATCATGAACAGCACCAGGAACGATTTCTGTATGCCGAAGGCCTCGCCCACCTCGACCGCGCCAAGGTAGACGGCAAAGAACAGCGCCCCCGCGATCCCGACGAAAAAGGACGACACGGCAAAGGCCGACAGCTTGGCGGTCAGCGGGTTCACCCCGATGATTTCCGCCGCGATGTCCATGTCGCGGATCGCCATCCACCTGCGCCCCATAGAGCCGCGCGTGAGGTTGCGGGCCAGCATCGCGCAGAGAACCAGGAACAGCAGGCTGAACAGGTACACCGCCCAGGGCGCCGTGTTCGCGCCGGTGACGGCCACGCCGAAGACCTCGCGTTCCGGGGCCGAGATCTGGCCCGAGGCCGAGTAGTTGTAGAACCACGGCACCCGGTTGAAGAGCCATACGAGGAAGAACTGTGCGGCCAGCGTCGCCACGGCGAGGTAAAAGCCCTTGATCCGCAATGACGGAAGCCCGAACAGGACGCCCACCCCGGCGGTGATCCCACCGGCCAGCAGCACGTGGATGATGATCGAAACCTCGGGGAAGGCGGTCATCAGCTTGTAGACCGAATAGGCCCCCACGGCCATGAAACCGCCCGTCCCCAGGCTCACCTGTCCGCAATAACCGACAAGGATGTTCAGCCCGATCGCCGCGATGGCATAGATCAGGAACGGCAGGAAGATCGCGTTGACCCAGTAGTCGTTCACCACGAAGGGCACGACAACGAAGGCGATCAGCAGCGCCACGTAATACCCGTACCGGTCGAACCGGATCGGGAAGGTCTGGTTGTCATCCACGTAGGAGGTTTTGAAGTCCCCCGCCTCACGGTAGATCATCTCCCGAAAACTCCCTCGTTTTGTGCGCCTTGCGCCGCTTCGGCGCCGCATTTTTCGATCAATTTGCGTCGAACAAAGAAAGACGACAGCTTCCCAATGACCCAGACCGACACCCGTTTCGAACCGCTTGCCGCACAGCACCTGCTGTCTGACGAGGGCGGCGTGGACGAGGCGAAGCCGCGGCGCTGGTGGCGGCCGATGGCCTCTTCGGCGGCCGCGCTGATGACCTGGATGGCCATGCTTGCGTTTCTCGTCTTCTCGGTCTCCGTGCTCTTTGCCCTGTCGCTCAAGGTGACCTTCGGGCTGCTGATCGGCGGCTCGGTCCTCATGGCTCTGGCCGCCGCCAGCACGCGCGACTGAGCGCCGCGTTTCGCACGCCCCTGCGTCATGCCTCGCCCCCCGGTGTCGGGGCCATGTGCTGCGGCGCCCGGGCATAGCCCGTCTGTTCGCTATGGCGGACCAGCCGGAACCAGGCCCAGAGGCCCAGCGCCCCGCCCAGCACGGCCAGCAGCAGCGCGGTGACCATGCGGCCCGATTCCTCGGCCGGGGTGGTCAGCGCCAGGTAGCCGAAGGCCCAGAAGCCCGACCAGGCGATCACGTTCAGCACGGCAATCAGTTTCGTCATCTCGTCTCACCTCCCAACCGCAGGCTCCGGGGGCGCGCAGCCCCCCTGGGCCGGATCACACCCTTTCGATGATCTTCTCGCCGAACAGCCCCTGCGGGCGGAACACCAGGAAGACCAGCGCCAGCACGTAGGCGAACCAGTTCTCGGTCGCGCCGCCGAGGTTGATGATCCCGCCAAAGCACTGGCCGCTGCCGAAACAGAACTCGAACAGCTTCTCGCCCACGCCGATGATCAGCCCGCCGACGATCGCCCCGGGGATCGAGGTGAAGCCGCCCAGCATCAGCACCGGCAGCGCCTTGAGCGCGATCAGCGACAGCGAGAACTGCACGCCCGATTTCGTGCCCCACATGATCCCCGCGACCAGCGCGACGAACCCCGCCACCGACCAGACCATGATCCAGATGAAGTTGAGCGAGATCCCCACCGACAGCGCGGCCTGGTGATCGTCCGCCACGGCGCGCATCGCCCGGCCTTGCTTGGTGTACTGGCTGAAGGCCACCAGCACGATCACCAGCAGCACCGCGATTCCCGTCGCCCAGAGGTCGAGGTTGTCGATGAAGAAGCCGTAGCCGAAGAGGCCGAATGTCGCCTCGTCGATGGCCAGGTTGATCCCCTGCGGCAGGCCCACATCCAGCTTCTTGATATCGGCGCCCCACATGATGTCGCCGAAGCCTTCCATGAAATACGCCAGGCCAATGGTCGCCATGAACAGGATGATCGGCTCCTGGTTCACCAGGTGGCGGAAGATCAGCCGCTGCACCGCCCAGGCCAGCACGACCATGACGACCATGGTGAACAGGATCGCCAGCAGCGCCGGCACGTGCCAGCCGAAATGGTGCACCTCGGTGCCGAAGATCGCGTTGATCAGGTGCGAAAAGGGCACCTGCCCCTCCATGATCCCGACCAGCGTCAGCGCCGCAAACAGCGCCATGACCCCCTGCGCGTAGTTGAAGATGCCGGAGGCCTTGTAGATCAGCACGAAGCCCAGCGCGACCAGCGCGTAAAGCACCCCCGCCATGAGGCCGTTCAGAAAGACCTCCATACCGAAAATCAATGTGTCAGGCATGTCCCGTCCCCCTCAATCGTGCGACACGCCAAGATAGGCGTCGATCACATCCTGGTTGGCGCGCACCTCGTCCGGGGTGCCGTCGCCGATCTTCTTGCCGTAATCCATCACCACCACCCGGTCGCTCAGGTCCATGACCACGCCCATGTCGTGCTCGATCAGCGCGATGGTGGTGCCGAATTCGTCGTTCACGTCGAGGATGAAGCGGCTCATGTCCTCCTTCTCCTCCACGTTCATGCCAGCCATCGGCTCGTCCAGCAGCAAAAGCTTCGGCTCCGACGCCAGCGCCCGCGCCAGCTCGACCCGTTTCTTCAGGCCGTAGGGCAGCCGCGCCACGGGCGTCTTGCGGATCGACTGGATCTCGAGGAAATCGATGACCTTCTCGCAGATCTCCCGGTTCTCGACCTCCTCGCGTTCGGCCTTGCCCTTCCAGATCGCCTGCGCCCAAAGCGGCGCCTTCATCTGGGTCAGCCGGCCCGTCATGACGTTGTCGAGAACGCTCATCCCCTCGAACAGCGCGATGTTCTGGAACGTCCGCGCGATGCCCTGCTGCGCCACCTGGTAGGGCTTCATCTGGGGCCGCTTTTCGCCACGGAACCAGACCTCGCCCTCCTGCGGGACGTAGAAGCCCGAGATGACGTTCAGCATCGACGATTTCCCGGCGCCGTTCGGCCCGATGATGGCGCGGATCTCGCCCTCGCGGATGTCGAAACTGATGTCCTTGATCGCCTCCACCCCGCCGAAACGCAGGGTGATGTTGCGCATGTCCATCACCACGCCGCCGATCTTGCGGCCATCCGCGGTGGTGTATCCTTCGGTCGCGTCAAGCATGGCGCACCTCGTTAAGTCTTGCGTCAAAGGGATGGCGGGCGGGGTGTCGCCGCAGGCGCACGTCGCCCGTCATTCCGCGGCCAACGGCTGGGTTTGCACCGGCACGACCCTCGCGTCGCGAATCTCCAGCGTCGCCTTGATCTTACCCTGGCGGCCGTCCTCGTAGGTCACCGCCGTCTCGGTGTAGATCGAGCTCTGGCCGCCATAGAGCGCCTCCACCAGGTCGTCGAACTTCTCGCCGATGATCTTGCGGCGCACCTTGCGGGTCCGTGTCAGCTCTCCGTCATCCGCGTCCAACTCCTTGTGCAGCACGAGGAAGCGGTGGATCTGGCAGCCCGACAGCATCGGGTCCTCGGCCACGGAGCGATTGACCTCCTCCACATGGCTCTGGATCTGGTCCAGCACCTTCGGATGCCCCGCCAGCTCCTGGTAGGAGGCATAGCTGACGTTGTTGCGCTCGGCCCAGGAGCCGACGGCGTTCAGGTCGATGTTGATGAAGGCCACGCAATGATCGCGCCCCGCGCCGAACAGCACCGCCTCGAGGATCGCCGGAAAGAACTTTAGCTTGTTCTCCACGTATTTGGGCGCGAACATCGCCCCCGTGGACAGCTTGCTCACGTCCTTGGCGCGGTCGATGATCCGCAGATGGCCGGTGTCTTCCTCGAAGAACCCGGCATCCCCGGTCGCCACCCAGCCCTCGGCATCCTTGGTGTCGGCCGTGCTTTCGGGGTTCTTGTAATATTCCACGAAGGCCGAGGGGCTGCGGTAGAACACCTCTCCGTTGTCGCCGATGCGGATCTCGACCCCCGGCGCGGGCACGCCCACGGTGTCCGCGCGCACCTCGCCATCGGGCTGCACGGTGATGAAGACCGAGGCCTCGGTCTGGCCGTAGAGCTGTTTCAGGTTGATCCCGAGCGAGCGGTAGAAATCGAAGATCTCGGGCCCGATCGCCTCGCCCGCCGTGTAGCCGACGCGGACCTTGGAAAACCCGAGCGTGTTCTTCAGCGGACCGTAGACCAAAAGCTCGCCCAGCCGATACTTCAGCCGGTCGCCAAAGCTCACCGGCTTGCCGTCCAGGATGTCGGGCCCCACCCGTTTCGCATGGGCCATGAAGGTGTCGAACATCCGCTTTTTCAGCGGCGTCGCGTCCTCCATCCGGATCATGACGGTAGTCAGCAGCCCTTCGAAGACCCGCGGCGGGGCAAAGAAATAGCTTGGCCCGATCTCGCGCAGGTCAGTCATCATGGTCTCGGCGCTCTCGGGACAGTTCACGCAGAACCCGGTCCAGTAGCCCTGCCCGATCGAGAAGATGAAATCGCCGACCCAGGCCATCGGCAGGTAGGCCAGCACCTCTTCGCCCGCCGTCAGGTGATCGAACTCGGAGGACGAGCGCGCCGCCTCGACGATGTTGCGGTTCGACAGCACCACGCCCTTGGGCTTGCCGGTCGTACCCGAGGTATAAAGCACCACGCAGGTGTCGTCGTAATCCAGCGACTCGCGGCGACGCTTGAGTTCCTCGATATATTCCTCGCGGGCGGCCCGGCCCTGGTCCTGCACATGGCTGTACTGGTGCAGCCGGCTGTGGTCGTATTTCCGCAGCCCCCGCGCATCGAGGTAGATCATGTGCTCGAACTGGTGCAGTTGGTCCTGCACCTCGATCACCTTGTCGACCTGCTCCTGGTCGCTGACTATGACGAAACGCGCGCCGCAATGGCCCAGCACATAGGCCATCTCTTCGGCCACCGCGTCCTGGTACAGCGGCACGGGGATCGCGCCCACGCTCTGCGCCGCGACCATGGACCAATACAGATACGGCCGGTTGCGCCCGATGATGGCGACGAAATCGCCCTTGTTGACGCCCAGGTTCAGCAGCCCGAGGGCCAGCGCCTCGATCTCTGTCTCAACCTGGGACCAGGTCCAGGTCTGCCAGATCCCGAATTCCTTTTCCCGATACGCGGGTTTGTCCGCGAACCGGGTCGCATTGCGGTGCAAGAGCGCGGGGATCGAGCGATACTCGTCCGCGCCGCCGTTCGACGTCGCCAAGGCTGGTCCCTCCCATCTGGCCGTGCGCAACCCGCGCGCGGCGGCCCGCTGCCCCATCACCCATCCCGGGTCTCCTCAAACCCGGGCGGGCGCCTCCCTGGGGCACCAAGCGTTGGGGCCCACTTTCGATTGCGACTTTTTCCAGACATTTTCCAAAACCCAACGAATTGTTACAGGCGCGGATTTTTGCGCATGGGACTGCGCCATGGGGCTGGACCCCGGCGGGCTGGCGGGGGAAATATCGCAAGACCGGTGCGACAGGGCGCACCTGCGAGGGGGACACGCATGCCCGAGACGGCGGCAAACAGGGCAGATCTGATGACGGCCGGGCTGAACCTGATCCAGCAGGCCCTGACCATCTACGACAAGTCCCTGCGGCTGGTGCATTCCAACCGCCGCTTTCAGGACATGTTCGACCTGCCCGCCCACCTCGTCACGCCCGGCGCCGAGTTCCGCGACACCATCCACCACCTCGTCACCCGCGGCGAATACGGCGAGGTCGCGGATGTCGCGCAATTCGTGCAGGACCGGGTCGACCAGGCGCTGGACTTCGCCCCCCATTACATGGAGCGCACCCGCGCCAACGGCCGCACGATCAGCGTCGAGGGCGCGCCGCTGCCGCAGGGCGGCTGGGTCGCGGTCTATACCGACATCACCCAGGTCAAACGGCAGGAGGCGATGCTGCGCGGCCGCTCCGAAGAACTGTCGGCCGAGCTGCTGTCCCACGCCGAGGAACTGGCCGCCGCCAACCGCCAGCTCGCCGCGACCAATGCCGCGCTGCAAGAGGCCAAGCGCGAGCTGACCGAGACCGAGGCGCGCATTCGCCTGACGACCGAGATGATGCCGGCCCATATCGCCCATATCGGCGCGGACCGGCGCTACACCTATTCCAACCGGCGGCTCAATACGGTGATGCCGGGCCGGCCGGCGGACATCCTGGGCCGCCACATCTCCGAAGCACTTGGCACCCATGCCTATGCCGTGATCCAGCCGCATCTCGACCGTGCCTTCGGCGGGCAGGCCAGCGTTTTCGAATTCACCGACGAGCTGAGCCAGCGCCGCATCCGCGCGGCCTTTACCCCCGACCGGCGCGAAGGCGGCGACGGCGGGCTCTATATCCTGTCGATGGACGTGACCGAGGAAACCCAGGCCCGCGCCGCGCTGCAACAGACCCGCAAGCGCGAGTTGGCGGCGCAGCTGACCTCCGGGCTGGCGCATGATTTCTCGAACCTTCTGACCATCATCCTTGGCATGCAGGGCCGGCTGCAACGCATGGACCTGCCGGGCGAGGCGAGCGATTTGATCGCCGCCACGCTGAACGCCGCCCGGCGCGGCGGCGTGCTGCTGAACCGCATCGCCGACATGACCGGCACGCGCGACATGGCGCAGGTGCCCTTGGAACTGGGCGATTTCCTTGCCGATCTCGAACTGCTCGCCGGCGCGTCGCTGCCCGAAGGGATCACGCTGACGATCCGAAACGATGCCCCGCCCGGCCCGGTGCTGGCCGATCCGGGGATGTTGCAGGACAGCCTGCTGAACCTCGTGCTGAACGCCCGCGACGCCTGCGGCACTGAGGGACGGATCAAGCTGACCGTCAGCCCGGTGCAGGACACCTGGCTCGACTTCCTCGTGACCGACACCGGCCCCGGCTTTACCCCGCAGGCGCTGGCGCGCGGGCTTGACCCGTTCTTCACCACGAAGGGAGAGGAAGGCTCGGGCCTTGGCCTTGCCATGGTCTACGACATGACCAAGCTGGCGGGCGGAGAGGTCCGGCTGACCAACGGCTATATCGGCGCCCGCGTGACCCTGCGCCTGCCCTACCGTCCGGTCGCGCCGCAGGCCGCCGCCGGCCTTGTGCTGCTGGTCGAGGACAACGCGGACCTGCGCTCGACCGTGCGCGACATGCTGACCGCCATCGGCCACACGGTGATCGAGGCGGGCTCAGTCCCCGAGGCGCAGGCGGTGGCCGAGGGGTTGCCCGATATCGCGCTGATCCTGAGCGACCTGCAACTTGGCCCCGAGACCGGGCTGGTGCTGGCCGAAAGCCCGGCCTGCGCGGGCAAGCCGCTTTATTTCATGACCTCCCTGCCCGCCAGCCATGATCTGCGCCGCTCGGCTGCCGCGCTGGCGCCGGTGATCGCCAAGCCTTTCACCGCCGCGGCGCTCGATGCCTTCCTGCATCCCGGCCAGCCGGAGGCCGCGCAATGACAGCCCCCCTTGTGACCATCCTCGACGACGAACCGGCGATCCGCGAGATCCTGGCCCAGGCGCTGGAAGAGGCAGGCTTTCGCACCATGTCCTTCGGCCGCGCCACGGAATTCGAGGCCGCGCTCAAGGCCGCGACACCCGATGTCTGCCTCGTCGACCTGGGCCTGCCCGACCGCGACGGGCTCAGCCTCGTGCACCGGCTGGCGCTGGAGCAGGGCGCGGCGGTCATCATCATCTCGGGCCGCGCGCAGGTGCAGGACCGGGTCACGGGGCTGGAACTCGGGGCCGATGACTACATCATCAAGCCCTTCGATCCGTCCGAGGTGGTGGCCCGCGTCCGCGCCCGCCTGCGCAAGGGGGCGGACCGAAAGTCGGCGTCCGAGACCGCCCGCTTTGCCGGCTGGACCGCGCATTTCGACCGCTACACGCTCGAGGACGACACCGGCGAAGAGGTGCCGTTCTCCCATGCCGAGGGCCAGGTGCTGCGGCTTTTCCTCGAAAGCCCCAAACGGCTGATCTCGCGCACCCACATGCAGGAAAGCCTTGGCGGTGCTGCGGGCGAAAGCTTTGACCGGGCGATGGATGTGCGCATCTCGCGCCTGCGCACCAAGCTGCGCGAAGACCCCAAGAACCCGGCGCTGATCAAGACGATCTACGGCGCCGGCTACATCTTCCTCGGGGACGTGGCGTGGCACTGACCAAGGCGGACAAGGTGTGCCCGATGGTGGTGCGGCGGCGCGGCGGCGCCTGGCAGGTGCTGGCCTTCCGCCACCCCTCGGCCGGGATCCAGCTGGTCAAGGGCGGGCCGAAGCCGGGCGAGGCCGCGCACGAGGCCGCCATCCGCGAGCTCTACGAGGAAAGCGGCATCGCGCTGCCCCAGCGCCCGCGCGACATCGGCGCCTTCCGCATCGGCGTCCCGGGCGAGGTCTGGCGGCTTTTCGTGGCCGAAGGCCGGGACATGCCCGACGCCTGGGCCTGGCAGACGCTCGACGATCACGGCCATACCTTCCGCTTCTTCTGGCAGAACGTCCACGGCGCCCCCGGCCCCGGCTGGCGCAAGCAGTACCTCGAGGCGCTCTACCGCCTGCGCGACTGGATCGAATACAAGTCCGGCACAACCCCGATCACGCTGCCCCCGGCCCAGCCCCCCGCGATCTGACCCCCTGCTTTCACCATTCCGCAAGTACTCCGGGGGAGTCCGCCCAAGGCGGACGGGGGCAGCGCCCCCTTCTGGACCCTTGCCATCCGCCCCCACGCCGGTCTAATCCCGCCCCATGACCGACGCCCCGAAATCCCACGGCCGCAAGGCCATCCGCCTGTCCGCGAGCCCGCGCGAGCTGATGACCCCCACGCCGTCGCTGCGTGGGGTATGGCGGGCGCAGATCATCACGCTTTTCCCCCAGGCCTTTCCGGGCGTGCTGGGCGAAAGCCTGACCGGCAAGGCGCTGAGCGAGGGGCTCTGGCAGCTCTCGACCATCGACCTGCGCCAGTTCGGCGAGGGCAAGCATCGCAATGTCGACGACACGCCGGCGGGCGGCGGGGCCGGCATGGTGCTGCGCCCCGACGTGATGGGCCGCGCCATCGACCACGCGCTTGGCACCGGGCCGGGACCGCTGGTCTACCTCTCGCCCCGCGGCCGCCGCTTTGACCAGGCCATGGCCCGCGACTGGGCGCAGATGCCGGGCCTTACCATGATCTGCGGCCGGTTCGAGGGGCTCGACCAGCGCGTCATCGACCATTACCGCATCGCCGAAGTCTCGCTTGGCGATTTCGTCCTGACCGGCGGCGAGATCGCGGCCCAGGCGATGATCGACGCCACCGTCCGCCTGCTGCCCGGCGTTCTGGGCAATGCCGACTCGACGGAAGAAGAAAGCTTTTCCGACGGCCTGCTCGAGCATCCGCAGTACACCCGCCCGGCCGAATGGCGCGGCCATGCGATCCCCGAAGTGCTGATGTCGGGCCACCACGGCCGCGTCGCCGATTGGCGCCAGGCCGAAAGCGAACGGCTGACCCGCGAACGCCGCCCCGACCTCTGGGCCGCCCGAATCCCGCCCGGGGACTCCTGAGGCAGGACAGGCCGCCGCGCCCGTGCTAGGCTGCCTGCAGGAGAGAGGGAGGACTACATGAGCGTTACCGTACAGGTCGCCTATCCGCGCGCGGAAGGCACGACATTCGACTTCGACTATTACCTGGGACAGCATTTCGCGCTGGTCGGCGAACATTTCGGGCCCCATATGGAAGGCACGATGGTCACGCGCGGCGCCGAGGACGCGCCCTTCCACGCCATCGCGACGCTGATCTTCGCCGATGACGCCGCCCGTTCGGCCGCGCTGGCCAACTCGGCGCCGGTCGTGGGGGACATCCCGAACTTCACCAATTCCCCGGCGCAGATCCAGCTGGGCGAGGTGATCGGCTGACCCGGCCCGGGCCCGGGGCCCCGTCCCGGGCCGGAAGGGCTTGATCCACGCACGCCTTTCCCCTAAACACCGCGCGTCCGGGGCTCGCCTGAGTCGTCCGGACCCATTTGTCTTTGGCACCCTGGTTTTCTTCGACCGCGGCGGGCAGGGACAGGTGGCGCGGCCGAGGCCGCAATCAAAGACAACGACGGGCCGAACTCCGGCGGGCGGCACATGGCCGGACCCGGAAGAAGACCAGGAGCTCTGGGACCGCGCGACATCTTCACGGGAAAACCGTGAGCAACGATAGGAGTGATCGGCATGGACCTGATCGCACAACTCGAGGCGGAACAGATCGCCTCGCTGGGGAAAGACATCCCCGACTTCAAGCCGGGCGACACCGTGCGCGTCGGCTACAAGGTGACCGAAGGCACCCGGACCCGCGTGCAGGCCTACGAAGGCGTCTGCATCTCGCGCAAGAACGGCAAGGGCATCGCCGGCTCGTTCACGGTCCGCAAGATTTCGTTCGGTGAAGGCGTGGAGCGCGTATTCCCGCTCTACTCGACCAACATCGACTCGATCGAGGTGGTCCGTCGCGGCAAGGTGCGTCGCGCCAAGCTCTACTACCTGCGCTCGCGTCGCGGCAAATCGGCCCGTATCGCCGAGAAGACGAACTACCGTCCGCTGACCAACAAGACCCCGGCCTGAGGAGAGACGAGATGAAAAAGGATATCCATCCCGACTACCACTTCATCGACGTCAAGCTGACCAACGGCGACATCCTGAAGATGCGATCCACCTGGGGCAAGGAAGGCGACACCATGTCGCTTGACATCGACCCGACCGTGCACCCGGCCTGGACCGGTGGCAACTCGCGCCTGCTGGATTCCGGCGGCCGCGTGACGAAGTTCAAGAAGAAATACGAAGGCCTGGGCTTCTGATCGAAGCGCCGGCCCGCCGGTCACGAGACCGGGGACAGAAGAACGCCGCCCTAACCGGGGCGGCGTTTTTCGTTGTCGGACCTGATCCAGCAGAAAGCGCGTACCGCGCATGCCTCGTCAGCGCGCCAAGGCGCGCCGTGTGGGGGCGCTGCCCCCAGGCGCCAAAGGCGCCTCCCCCGAGGTATTTCTGAAACAATGAAGATCAGACGCTCCTGCCCTTCATTGTTTTCCAAATACCTCGGGGAGCGCGAGGGGCAGAGCCCCTCGTTTGAAATCTGCCACGCTTGCGGTGCGAGGGGCCGTCCCCTCGCACCTGTCCTCTTACAAGCCGCCCCGCTCAGGTCTGCGCGTTGGTGTATTTCTTCAACTCGGCGCGCGCGACCTGGCGGCGGTGGACGGCGTCGGGGCCGTCGGCAAAGCGCAGGGTGCGGACGTGGGTCCACATGTGCGCGAGCTTGAAGTCCTGGCTGATCCCGGCTGCGCCGTGCAGTTGCATCGCCTGGTCGATCACCTTGCCGGCCATCAGCGGGGCCACCACCTTGATCTTGGAGATCCAGGGTTGCGCCGCCTTCACCCCCGCGGAATCCATCATCCAGGCTGCCTTGAGGCAGAGCAGGCGGGCCATCTCGATCTCCATCCGGCAATTTGCGATGATGTCGTAATTCGCGCCGAGTTCCGTCAACCGCTTGCCGAAGGCTTCGCGCGACAGGCCTCGGCGGCACATCATCTCGAGCGCGCTTTCGGCCTGGCCGATGGCGCGCATGCAATGGTGGATGCGGCCGGGCCCGAGGCGGCCCTGGGCGACCTCGAAGCCGCGACCTTCCCCGAGGATTACCGCATCGGCCTTCAGGCGCACGTTGGTGAAGCGCATGTGCATGTGGCCGTGGGGCGCGTCGTCATGGCCGAAGACTTCCATCGGGCGCAGGATCTCGACGCCGGGTGTGTCCGCGTCCATGGCGAACATGGTGTGGCGCGCATGCTTGGGCGCCTCCGGGTCGGTGCAGGCCATGACGATGTAGACGCCGCAACGCGGATCGCCGGCGCCTGAGATCCACCATTTCTCGCCGTTCAGCACCCAGTCGTCGCCGTCGCGTTTCGCCTCGAAGCTCAGCTGCGCGGCGTCGGACGAAGCCAGCCCGGGTTCCGTCATCACGTAGGCCGAGCGGATCTCTCCCGCCAGCAGCCGGCCCAGCCAGCGGTCCTTGTGCGCCTCGGTGCCGTAGCGTTCCAGCACCTCCATGTTGCCGGTGTCTGGGGCCGAGCAGTTGAAGACCTCGGCGGCGATGCCGACCTTGCCCATTTCCTCGGCCAGGTAGGCGTATTCCACGGTCGAGAGGCCATAGCCCCGGTCGCTGTCGGTCAGCCAGAAGTTCCACAGGCCGCGTTCCCGCGCCGTGGCTTTCAGCCCGTCAAGGATTTCCAACTGCCGCGGCACGTGCTTGAAGCGGTCGCCGCTGGGATGCGTGCCCACCAGCGCGTGGAATTCGGTGTCCAGCGGCGCGATCTCGTCGGCAACCATTGCACGCACTTTCTCGACAAGCGGGCGCACCCGCTCGGTCATGCCCAGGTCCATGGGTCTTCCTCCCTTGATGTCAGCCCATGTCGGGCAGTTTGTATCCTTCGAACTGCTGGCGCAGGGTCAGTTTCGACACCTTGCCCGTCGCGGTCAGCGGCAGCGCCTCCACGAATTCCAGCGCGTCGGGCAATTGCCAACGGGCGACATGTTCCAGCAGCATCTCGTCCAGCTCGTCCTTGGTCGGCTTGTCCTCGCCGGCCGGCACGACGACCAGCAGCGGGCGTTCGTCCCACTTGGGGTGCGGGATGGCGATGACGGCGCAGCTCGACACCTTCGGATGCGCCATGACGATGTTCTCGAGGTCGATGGACGAGATCCACTCGCCCCCCGACTTGATCAGGTCCTTGGACCGGTCGCGCAGCACGAGGAACCCGTCGGGCGCGATCGTGGCGATGTCGCCGGTGCCGAACCAGCCGTCCGCGTCCATCGCCGCCTCGGTCGCCTCGGCATTCTTGAAATAGCCCGAGATGATGGCGTTGCCGCGTACGAAAAGCTCACCCTGAGATTTTCCGTCATGAGGCAGCGGATTGCCCGCCTCGTCGGTGATCTTGAGGTCGACGCCAAAGACTCGGCGGCCCTGCAGCGACTTCAGCTTCATCTTCTGATCGAAGGGCAGGTCCTCGTGGTATTTCGACAAGAGGCCATGGGTACCGATGGGCGACATCTCGGTCATGCCCCAGGCGTGGCAGACGTTGACGCCCGACTTCTCGAAACTCTCGATCATCGAGCGCGGCGCGGCCGAGCCGCCGACGACCACCTCGGCAAAGCCTTCGGGGTTGCGGCCGCGCTTGGCGATCTCGGCCTGGAGGCCCTGCCAGACGGTCGGCACGCCCCAGGCGGCGGTGACCTTTTCGGCCTCCATCAGGTCCCACAGGCTTGCGCCGTCCAGTTTCGGCCCCGGAAAGATCAGCGCGGCGCCCGTCAGCGGCGCCGAGTAGGGCAGCCCCCAGGCATTGACGTGGAACAGCGGGACAACCGGCAGGATGCGGTTGCCCTCGCGCAGCGAGGTGTGCAGCGTCACCGCCGTCATCAGCGCGTGCAGCACGGTCGAGCGATGGGAATAGAGCGCGCCCTTGGGGTTGCCCGTGGTCCCCGAGGTGTAGCAGAGCGCGGCCGCCGTGTTCTCGTCGAGCTCGGGCCAGTCGTAGGTGGTGGGCTGGCCTTCGAGCAGGTCCTCGTAGCACAGCATGTCGAGCTTGCTGTCCGGCATATGCGCCCGGTCCGTCATCAGCACCAGCTTGAGACCCTTTGGCAGGTGGTCGGCCAGCGCCTCGACCAGCGGGACAAAGGTGGTGTCGAGGAACAGCACCCGGTCCTCGGCATGGTTAACGATGTAGAGGAATTGCTCGGCTGAAAGGCGCGGGTTGATCGTGTGGCAGACCGCCCCGTAACCCGCGATGGCGTAATAAAGCTCCAGATGCCGGTAGCCGTTCCAGGCCAGCGTCGCGACCCGGTCGCCCTGCCCGATCCCCAGCCCCGCCAACCCGTGGGCCAGCTGCGCCACGCGGCCGTAGGTCTCGGCATAGGTGGTGCGGTGGATGTCCCCCTCGGTCCGCACCGACACGATTTCGGCCGGGCCATGGGCCTCGGCGGCAAACCGCAGGATCTCGATGATCGACAGCGGCCGGTGCATCATCTGGCCAAGCATGTGGCGTCCTCCCTCTTCTCCTCGGCCCGACTATGCGCGGGGCATCCGGGCGGAGCAAGCGGATCGGCGGCTGACGTGAGGGCGCGGCGTCACTTTTTCGGGAAAGCGTTCCGCAGTTCGGAAGATCAGATCTCCGTCTCGACCTCGGCCTCGAGCACCAGCGTGGCGGCGGGGGCGACCAGGTCGTCGGTGCGCAGCTCGTAGGTCGGGCGCGACAGGCGGTTGCGCGTGACCCAGATCAGCCGCTCCTGCGCGCGGGTGATAGCGACATAGGCAAGGCGTTTCCACAGCGGCGTGCCCGCCTCGTTCCGCCCGGCGCGCCAGGCGGCGTAAAGATCGGGGGCAAAGACCTGCACATCGGGCCATTGCGAGCCCTGCGCCTTGTGGATCGTGACGGCGGCGCCATGCAGGAAGGTGGCACCCATGCGGGCGGCGAAGGGGATGAAGGGTTCTTCCTCGTCCGGCTTCTCGATCTTGACGATCGAGGCGGCCGAGACGCGCGGATCCTCGGCGCCGATCACGTGCAGGCGCGAAAAGCCGGGCTTGCGGCCAGCGCCCAGGTAGATCACCTGCGCGCCCTTGATCAGGCCCCGCGCCTCGAGGTCGAGCCGCTTCTTGCGGTGCTTGAGCGGCAGTTCGATCCCGTCGCAGATCAGCGGCTCGCCGGGCAACAGTTCGGTTTCCGGCGCGCCATGGACCGCGCGGAAGGCGTTGATCAGGCGGATGCGCGTGGCGTTGCGCCAGACCAGCACGGGGGAGCGCGCCATCAGGTCGACTTCGACCCGCTGGCCCCAGACCACGCGGGAATCGCGGGCGGCGGCCTCTTCGACCATGCGCTCGAAATCCGGGAAATCGACGGCCGGATCGGCGAGGGCATGGGCAAGGTCGAGGATCGGGTTGTCCTCGTCCTGGCGGTGGACGCGGTGCAGCTCCATCCGTGCCTCTGCGGGCAGCTTGTCAAAGACCATGCCGCCGGACTGGTTCACCGGGGCCAACTGGGCCGGATCGCCGAACAGGATCAGGGTCGGGAAGATCTCCTTCAGGTCCTCGAACTGGCGGTCGTCCAGCATCGAGGATTCATCCACAAGCCCGATATCCAGCGGCTCGTCCCGCCGTTTCCATCCGGTGATGAAATCCGACCCGCGCAGGCCGGCTGTGGCCAGCGCGCCGGGGATCGAGCGGTTGGTCTGGAAGAACGCATGGGCGCGGTCCAGCGCCTCCTCGCTCAGCCCCTCGATCTCGGGACGCTCGCCGTTGCCCATGAGCCATTCCGCGATCCGCTCGTACTCGGGGTCGTAGACGGGGGTGTAGATGATCCGGTGGATCGTGGTCGCCGGCACGCCGCGCGTCCGCAACACGAAAGCCGCCTTGTTGGTCGGCGCCAGCACGGCCACGCTGCGGCTGTCCTTCTTCTTGCGGCTCTCGTAATCGCCCGACACGATATCAAGCCCCGCCCCCTCGAGCGCCTTGCACAGCTCGGCCAGCAGCAGCGTCTTGCCCGAGCCCGCCTTGCCGGTCAGCGCCATGACACGGCTGCGCCCGGGCCGCAGGCTGCCGGTCATCCCGTCGTCAAGATCCACGCCCGCCTCGCGCAACATCTCGGTCACGCGGTCATAGGCTTCGGCCTGGTCGTCGGAGAATGTCAGCGCGGGCAAATCCATGCCGCGACCCTACAGCCAGCCCCCGGCACGCACCAGCAGATTGGGGCGCCGATCCGCCCTTCATCTTGCCAGGATTATCCCGGGGAGCGCAGGGTCGGTTGCCGCGCCTTGGGCGCGAGGGGCTGGCCTCTCGCCTGCCTGGCGTGCCGCTCGTTGTCCTGTCGAGACTGCGTGCCCGGGGGCACGCCTGCCTTCGGCGACAGTATTTGGGGAAAAGTGAAAGCAGGGGCGCGCGCCCGTGGACAGGACTGCGGCGCGCACTTCTGAAAGATGATAGCGGGGCGGAAGATCCCCCTTCATCTTGCCGTTAAACTCCGGGGGAGCCCGCCCAGGGGGCGGGTGGGGGCAGCGCCCCCTATTCCGCGGCGATCAAGGCCCGCGGCGCCTCGCGATCCTGGGCGAACCAGGCTGCGGCCGTCTCGGGTGCGATGCCGGCACGGCGGGCGACGCGGGCGCGGTCGGCCTCGGTGAAGGTCCAGAGGCCGATGCTGGTCTTGCCGGCGCCGGCGCCTTCGGCGCCCATCACGTCGGGTTCCGCGCCGATCAGGCGGTAGATGCGGGTCATCGGCGCGTCGAAGACACCAACGAAATGGCGCACGCCGCTGGCCTGCATGAAGACCCCGCCGCCCAGCATCAGCGCCGCCGCCACGCGCGGATGGGCGCCGGGGGCCAGGCAGAAGCGGGTGCATTCCCAGATCAGCGGGCTGCAGATCGTGCCGCCGCCCAGGAGGTGGGTGAAGTGATCGTTGACCATGGTCCGGCCCGTGGTCGGCAAGAGGCGCATGGAGCCGCCGTGGCGGCCATCCGGCGCCTGCCAGATCACGTAGAGCGGCCCCTGCGCGTCGTATTGATCGCGCTCTTCGCCTGCCGCGTTCACATCCACGGCCCAGCCGCGGCGGCGGTGGAACTGATCTGCCCGGTGGCGGAACATCGAGGTGGCAAGGGCGGGGTCGCGGGCCAGGTCGTCCTGGGTCAGAAAGCGCAGCATGATCGGTCTCCATCCGGGGTGATGGAGCGATGAGGTCCGCAAACTGGTAAAGAACGGCCAAGCAACGCGCCGCGACCCGTTAACGCTTTTCGCGCAACGGGGGCGGTTTCAGACCACGATCAGGCCCCGGCTCATGGCGCGGGCCACCGCGTGGGTGGTGTTGAGCGCCCCAAGCTTGAAGCGGGCGCTCTCGATATAGACCCTGAGCGTATGCTCAGAGATCGACAGCGTCTCGGCCACCTGCGCGCGCGAATAGCCGACCGCGAGCAGGGTCATCGTCTCGATCTCGCGCGGCGACAGCGCCTGGGTCGGCTCGGGCTGGCGGTCCGGATCCAGCTCGAGCGCCGCGCGGTTGAAGAAATGCGCGATCAGGATCAGGTCGCGCCGGTTCGCCTCGGTGAAGGCCGCCCAGGCGTCGTCGTCGCAATTCTGGCTGACCGAGAACAGGGCGAACTGCCCGTTCGGCCCGCGCACCGGGACCGAGTAGCCCTGATTGCCGACGCCGTGCTCGATCGCCTCTTTCTGGAAGGCACGGGCGGCGCGGCCCGACCAGTCGAGCCGCTTCCAGTCGACCGGGTGAAAGCGTTGATAACACCCGACAATCACCGGATCGACACGCAGGTATCCTTTCTTGATGTAGCGGTCGAGCCAATCCCGTGAGTAGGTGCCGACGCCGGTCTGTTCCCCCGCCGCGCTGACCCAGTGGTAGATCATGTGCGCGACGCCGTAGTAATCCCGCAGCTCGAGGATGCGGTTCTTCAGATCCTCATGCGACCGGGACGTCTCCAGACGGGAGAGGATGTCCTCCAGCGATGTCGTCGTGCTCGAACAGTCCAAACCCGGCCCCTTGCGACTTGGACGCGATCTCGACAGCTGCCACGATCTTCGTATCATCCAACTGCTCGGCCAGCGCGGTCATATCGTTCTTTTCCGCGAAGGTGCGCAGGTCCGTGAGAACGTCCAGTATCCAGTCATGCGTCATGGCGAGTCTCGTTAGCAGTTGTTAATGAATGGTTAACTCAATCTTAGCACGACCAAGTTTCTTAAGAAATTCGCGAATTCTGTATCCCCAGAAATAGCGAGGGGGTGGTTTTGCAAGCTGCTGATTTGCAAAGGCCCCCGTCACGGCCCGGACCTTTGGGCTACCAAGATGCCGTGATTCGCGCCATGCTGTGCCCGTGGAACCGCGACCCGCCCCGTGCAGAAAGGCCTTCCGATGCAGAGGTTTGCCCATGTCACCGCCCTTGCCCTGTGCCTCGCCGCCCCGCTTGCGGCGCAGGAGAGCCAGGCCGTCCGGTTCGCCGCCGGGAATTTCGGCACCATGGTCACCGGGGCCGTCACCGGCCAGGGTTACGCCGATTACACGCTGGGCGCCCGCGCCGGCCAGGAGATGTTCGCCGAGCTGACCACCGGCGAGACCAACGGCCATGGCAGCGCCTATTTCAACATCCTGCCGCCGGGCAGCGACAACGTGGCGATCTTCATCGGCTCGGTCGAAGGCCGGGTGGCGCGGATCGACCTGCCCGAGGACGGCACTTACACGATCCGGGTCTACCTGATGGGCAACGACGCGGACACCGGCAAGACGGTGAATTTCAACCTCGACCTGTCGATCCAGTAGAAACGGCAAACGGCGCGCCGGGGGCGCGCCGCTGTCATCGCATGACGAAGGGGCTCAGGACCGGCCGGCCTCGAGCGCGTCCTCGAAGGTGCGCAGCCCGGTGCGGGGCGCTTGGACCAGCACGGCCATGTTGCCGGGCTTGTGTTCGTTGCGCAGCATCTTGGTGTGGGCCTGCGGAATCTCGTTCCAGGCAAAGACCTCGGACATGCAGGGGTCCAGCCGTCGCTCGACCATCAGCCGGTTGGCCGAGGCCGCCTGCTTGAGGTTGGCAAAGTGCGAGCCCTGCAGTCGCTTCTGGTGCATCCACATGTAGCGCACGTCGAAGGTGCAGTTGAACCCCGAGGTGCCGGCGCAGATCACGACTATGCCGCCCTTTTTCACAACCAGCGTGGAGACGGGGAAGGTCGCCTCGCCAGGGTGTTCGAAGACCATGTCGACGCTGACGCCCTTGCCGGTGATGTCCCAGATCGCCTTGCCGAACTTGCGCGCCTCCTTGAGCCACTCGTTGTATTCCGGCGAATTGACCGTCGGTAGTTGGCCCCAGCAGTTGAAGTCCTTGCGGTTGATGACCCCCTTGGCGCCCTGCGCCATGACAAAGTCGCGCTTGCTTTCGTCCGAGATCACGCCGATGGCGTTGGCGCCGGCGGTGTTGGCCAGCTGGATCGCGTAGGAGCCGAGGCCGCCCGAGGCGCCCCAGACCAGCACGTTCTGGCCCGGCCGCAGCTCGTGCGGGTGGTGGCCGAACAGCATCCGGTAGGCGGTCGCCAGGGTCAGCGTGTAGCAGGCGCTTTCTTCCCAGGTCAGGTGCTTGGGCCGCGGCATCAGCTGCTGCGCCTGCACCTTGGTGAACTGGGCAAAGCTGCCGTCGCCCGTCTCGTAGCCCCAGATCCGCTGGGTGGGGCTGAACATCGGGTCGCCGCCGTTGCATTCCTCGTCGTCGCCGTCATCCTGGTTGCAGTGGATCACGACCTCGTCGCCGACCTTCCAGGTCTTGACCTTGTCCCCGACCGCCCAGACGATCCCCGAGGCGTCGGAGCCCGCGATGTGATAATCCTGCTTGTGCACGTCGAAGGGGCTGATCGGCTTGCCGAGACCGGCCCAGACGCCGTTGTAGTTGACGCCCGCCGCCATGACGAGAACCAGCACCTCGTGGCTGTCGATCTGCCAGGTGTCGACGACCTCCTGCTGGAAGCTCGTCTCGGGCTCCCCGTGACGCTCGCGACGGATCGCCCAGGCGTACATCTTGGGGGGCACGTAGCCCAGCGGGGGCATCTCGCCCAGTTCATACAGCTCTTTCTCGGGCGCCTCGTAGGGGGCAATGCCGGAATGCGTGTCCAAAGCCATCTTGGGTCTCCTGCCAGAAATGCCGCGATGCAGAATCGCGCTGTTCGTCAGGAGATACCGACGGCTTCGCAATTTTGCAATAGATCAAAGGTCGGATTTTGTAATTTTATAACCGAGCGGATGCAGAAACTTCCGTGCGACTGCAGAGAGACCCGGTCAGGTGAAATCGACCAGTTCGCCCAGCGGCACCTGCTGGCCGTCCGTCAGCACGAGGATGAAGCCGCCAAGGTGGGTGATCTCGTAGCTGAACTGGCCGCTCTCGTTGATCTCGGTCAGGGTCACGTCCAGCGCGGACTGGCCGGTCAGCCGGATGGTGTCCACCTCGCGCTCGTAGTCGAGGATGATGTCTGTGCCTTCGTCCAGGCTGTCGAAAATAAAGACATCCGCCCCGCTGCCGCCGGTCAGAAAGTCGTTCCCGGCATCGCCCATCAACGTGTCATCGTGACCGCCGCCGCGGATCGTGTCGTTGCCGAAGCCGCCGTCGAGCGAGTCGAGCCCCAGCAGGCCGTCGAGCACGTCGTCTCCTTCGTCCCCGACCAGCGTGTCGCGGTTGTCGCCGCCCGACAGCACGTCATCGCCGATCCCGCCCGACAGGTAGTCGTCGCCCCACCAGCCATACAGGCTGTCGCGCCCGTGCTGGCCCAGAAGGGTGTCGTTGCCCGACCCGCCGTCGAGGCTGTCGCCATGGAACCCGCCGGTCAGCGCGTCGGCGCCGATCCCGCCCTGGAGCGTGTCGAAGCCGTTGCCGCCGAACATCGTATCCGCGCCCAGGTGCCCACGCACGAGGTCCGCGTTGTCGCCGCCGAACAGCAGGTCGGCGCCGGATCCGCCGTAGACCGTGTCATTGCCGTCGCCGCCGCTGACGGTGTCGTCATCCGCCCCGCCGGTGATCGCATCCGACCCGCCCTCGCCGTAGACCATGTCGCTGCCGTCCAGGCCGTTGAGGAAATCGCCGCCCGCGCCGCCGTAGAGCGCGTCCGCCCCGCCGCCGCCGCTCACCTCGTCCTTACCGTCCCCGCCATATGCCGTGTCGTTGTCGGCCAGCCCCCAGAGCGTGTCGTCTCCGAAGCCGCCGTAGAGCAGATCCATGCCCGCGTCGCCGTAAAGGATGTCGGTGCCGTGGCCGCCATAGAGCGTATCGTTGCCCAGCTCTCCCGCCAGGTTGTCGGCCCCGTCCCCGCCGTCGAGCAGGTCGGCGCCGATCCCGCCGCGCAGCTGATCGTCGCCCAGCTGGCCGTACAACGTATCGTCGTGGCTTTGGTCCAGGGCATCCACCCCGCCACCGCCGTCGAGCGTGTCCCAACCGCGCCCGCCATACAGCACGTCCGACCCGTCGCCGCCAACGAGACTGTCGGCATGGTCCTCGCCATGAAGGGTATCGTTCTCTCGCCCGCCCTGGAGAGTGTCCTCTCCGTTGTCGCCGTGCAGCTCGTCCTCGCCGGCGCGCCCGGAGATCAGGTCAGCGCCAAGCCGGCCGAACAGCAGGTTGCGGGCGTCGTCGCCCTTGAGCACATCCGCCTGGTTGGTGCCAAAGAACGCCTCGACCCCGATGAAGGTGTAATCGTCGGGGCCCGAGAACCCGCTGCCCGCGGCCAGGTCCACGTCGATCGGCCCCGGCAGCTTGACCGCGTCCACGGCATCCTCGCTGCCTGGCCCCATGTCGATCGCTCCGCCGCCCAACCCCAGCAGGATGACGTCATCGCCGCCATGGGTCTCTACGTCGGTTGGCCCGATGTACCATTCGATCAGGTCGTCGTAGTCGGAAAAGCTGGCCGTGCTGACGCTGTCGGTGTCGAACAGGGCATAGAAGGTGGCCGTGGGGAAATCCGAGAAATCCGGCTCTCCCGGCGGCAGGTCGTCGATCAGCGGTTGCAGCGCCGAGATGTCTGGAATGTCCAGCCCGGTGGCCCGGACCGCCTGGAAGGGCTGGGTCGAGGTCGGGCCGCGGAAGGAATAGGTCAGGCTGGTGACCGATCCGCTGACCTCGTCCCCGTCCAGCAGAAGGTCCGGCCCCGAGAACAGCAGGTGCGTGTTGGCCCGGCTGCCGAATTCGGCCCAGGCGACGGTGCCGCTGTCGAAACCGGGGGTCCAGCTGAAGTCGGGATCGTGAAAGAGCGATGCGATCAGGCGCTGAAAGGTCGTCTCGTAAAGCGGGCCGGTGAACGTGATGGGCATGGGTGGGCCTCCCCCCGGAAATCAGGAAATCAATGTGCTGTCCTGCCGCAACGTTACTGCAAAGTGCGATTCGCGGCAAAATCCGTCGTTTCTGCACGCCGCGCGCGAAAACGGGCGCCCCCAAGGGGGCGCCCGCCTGTCACCGTTGACCTGTCGGGAGGAGGATCAGGCCAGCAGGTCGAAGGTGTTGCCGTCGATCCCGATGTTCAGCGAGGACCAGGCCGCGCCATCGGCGATCACGAACAGGGTGTTGCCGTCGTACATGACCGCGGCATCATCGGTGCCGGCATCGCCGACCCCCATGTCGGACACCATGACCGAGAAGTCGGCCGCAGCCGCACCCGCGCCGGTGAACCACAGCATGTCGCCTTCGCCGGTATCGAAGTCCAGCAGGGTCTCGGTACCCATCCAGCTGGTGCCGTCGTGCGCGAACCGGTCGGCGCCGTCGCCGCCCCAGATGAAGTCATCCTCGGACCCGCCGGTGATCGTGTCATCCCCGTCGTTGCCGTAGATCACGTCGGCCTCGGCCCCGCCATAGATGGCGTCTTTGCCGGACCCGCCGTGCAGCTCGTCCGAACCGGTGCCGCCGACGATCACGTCATCGCCCTCGCCGCCCCAGACGGTGTCTTCGCCGGCGCCGGCCAGGATCACGTCGTCGCCCGCGTCGCCCTCGGCGTAGTCGTTGCCGGTCATGCCGCGGATCTCGTCATTGCCGTTGCCGCCCCAGAGCGCATCGGCCCCGGCGCCACCCCAGGCGCGGTCATCGCCGTCTCCTCCATCGAGCGTGTCATTGCCCGAACCGCCGTAGACGGTGTCATTGTCGGCGCCGCCCCAGGCCATGTCGTCGCCCGAGCCGCTGTAGATCACGTCGCCGTCCGCATCGCCCATCAGCTCGTCGTTGCCGGCAAAGCCGTAGATCGTGTCGTCACCAAGCCCACCGGCAAAGACATTCGCCCCGCCGTCAAGCTGGACGAATTCGGCGGCCAGCTCGGCATGGGCGCCCAGCAGGGCCACGGCCTCGGCGTAGCTCGAGGCTTCGATCTCGCCCGCGGCGGCCGGCAGGATACCGGTGTAGCCGTTTGTACCACCGTCCACTTCGCCGTCGGTGCCTTCGCCGATCCCGTCCGGCACGTCCACGCCGTGCAGCACGATCTCGCGTGCGATCAGCGGCATCAGGTCATCGGCGGTGTATTGCACGCCCGACACCGGGCTGAGGAAGTTGGTCAGGTCGGAAAGGTTGTAGGATTGCACGAAGCTGACCGTGCCATCCGCATTCGCCGTCGGCATGGCGCCCGCCGCGCTGTCCAGCGACAGCAGGATGTCACCGTATTTAGGAAGGCCCTCGAAGACCTCGACCATGCCGTCGCGGTCCGCGTCATCGGCCAGCGTGGGCGTCGTGGCATTGGTCACGTTGCCGTCTTCGTCAAAGGTGCCGTGGATGTGCTGCGCGTGGACCTGGTTTGCGGTCAGCCCCTCGGCCGATACGGCCACGTTCAGGTATTGGGTCCCGTCGTCCTCGGTCGACAGGGCCAGGATCGCGGTGCCCGACACGCCCGAGTTGTTCAGGGCCGTCAGGTCGACGGACCAGAAGCCCTCGGCGCGGCCAAGAAAGGTGTCGAACGAAGTGTAGGATGCGGCCAGATGTGCCATCTTTTCCTCCCGGTTTGGGTTGCGTTGCTCACGAAGCCACGGGCGCCCGGGGGAAGAGTTTCAGGAAAAGTCGAAAAAATGTCGCAATCAGTCCGGCGCGCCGAGATGGGAGATGGACCGGGCGTAGTATTCGAGGATGGCGTGCTCGGTTTCCGTCACCCGGATGATGCCGCCCGCGTCGATCGACACGATCCGCCGCCGCTGCAGGATCTCGAGCGCGGATTCCACCCGGTCGCTGGCCGCGTCGATGGCATGCGGGCGCAGCGCGGCCAGGCGCGTTTCGGCCCGGGCGACCAGCGCGGCGCGGTCCATGGGCGCGTGATCCAGCAGGATGCGCGCGACCAGCGGCACCGACACGACCGGGATCACCGCGCCGATGCGCCGCGCCAGCTCGCGCGCGAGGTCGCGGGTCGGGTCGCCCTCGGTCCGGCCCGCGACGAAATCGGCCAGCGACAGCGGCGCGCCAAAGCTGACGGCGGCGGTGCCGAAGCGGCGGTAGCGCCCGGTCATCCAGCGCAGGATCAACCGCAACAGGTTCAGGAAGACCACGCTGATCCGCGCCCGAAACCGCCGTTCGCCCGCCTTGCCGGCGGTGATGAGGATGCGATCCTCGAGCACGCGGTCGTAGTTCAGCCCCACGGGGACAAAGACCACGTCCCGCAGCGTCGGATCGAACCCGTCGGTGATGTACTTGAGCAGCCCCAGCTTGGGCGGCGCCATCGCCCCGTCCAGGCTGAGCCCGCCTTCGGGGTAGATCGCCTGCGTGACGCCATTGTCGGTGACCATCCGCACGAACCGCGCCAGCACCTTGCGATAAAGGTCATTGCGCGACCGGCGCCGGATGAAGTAGCCGCCCAGCGCCCGGATCAGCCAGCTCAGCGGCCAGACCCGCGCCCATTCGCCCACCGCGTAGGCCAGCGCGCTGCGTTGCGCGGCCAGGTACGTGACCAACACGTAATCCATGTTGGAGCGGTGGTTCATGACGAAGATCACCGTCGCCTCGGGATCGACCCCGTCCAGCGGCTCGGGGTCGTCGTTGACGCGCACGGTGTAAAACGCCCGGCTCAGCAGCCGCGCCGCCCGCGTGGCGACGCCAAAGTAGAGCATCGTGGAAAACGACGGCACGATCTCGCGCGCATAGCGTTTCGCGGTCTCGAAGGCGACGGCCTCGGGGATGCCCTCGGCCCGCGCATGGGCGACGATGGCGCGGTTGACCTCGGGGTCGTAGACCAGCCGCTGGATCATGTCGTGCCGCCCCAGCAGCTTGAACGGCTGGATGGGACGTTGCAGGCGCCGGTTCAGCCGCCGCACGGCGCGCTCCATCCGTTTGCGGAAGAACCAGCGCACCGAGGGGAACAGGAAATGCGACGCGAATGTCACTGCCGCGAAAAGCAGAATCAGGACGAAGGCCCAAAGCGGCAGGGTGACTGGCATGGTCATGGCGGCACCATTTCAGATGCCCAAACCTTGGGCAATCCCCTGAGCGCAGGGCGTTTTCCGCCGCGGGCAGCCTTGCCTCTCCGGCCCCGGCCGCCCTGCGACCCAAGCCCTATTTGGGAATCGCCCGGTGCCGCGTATGCTCTGCCGCAACGCAGCGAATTGACACTTGCGCAAAATTTCGCGTATCACGCCATTCAAGCAAGATTGTTGCGCAACCGATTCAGCCAGAATCCAGCCGGAGCCTTGAGCGATGACCGACACGACCCAGACCCCGACCAGCCCCAGGGACAAGCCCTGGCTGATCCGCACCTATGCCGGCCATTCCACCGCCACCGCGTCCAACGCGCTGTACCGGGCGAACCTGGCCAAGGGGCAGACGGGCCTGTCGGTCGCCTTCGACCTGCCGACGCAGACCGGCTATGACAGCGACCACATCCTGGCGCGGGGCGAGGTCGGCAAGGTCGGCGTGCCGGTCTGCCACCTTGGCGACATGCGCACGCTGTTTGACCAGATCCCGCTCGAGCAGATGAACACCTCGATGACCATCAACGCGACGGCGCCCTGGCTTCTGGCGCTCTATATCGCGGTGGCCGAGGAGCAGGGCGCGGACATCACCCAGCTGCAAGGCACGGTGCAGAACGACCTGATCAAGGAATACCTCAGCCGCGGGACGTATATTTGCCCGCCCAAGCCGTCGCTCAAGATGATCGGGGACGTGGCCGAGTATTGCTATACCCACGTGCCCAAGTGGAACCCGATGAACGTCTGTTCCTACCACCTGCAAGAGGCCGGCGCGACGCCCGAGCAGGAGCTGGCCTTTGCCCTCGCCACCGCCATCGCCGTGCTGGACGAGCTGAAGACGCGCGTTCCGGCGGAAGATTTTCCGCAGCTTTGCGGCCGCATCTCCTTCTTCGTCAACGCCGGCATCCGGTTCGTCACCGAGATGTGCAAGATGCGCGCCTTCGTGGACCTTTGGGACGAGATCCTGGCTGACCGCTACGGTGTGACCGACCCCAAGTACCGCCGCTTCCGCTATGGCGTGCAGGTGAACTCGCTGGGCCTGACCGAGCAGCAGCCCGAGAACAACGTCTACCGTATTCTCATTGAAATGCTCGCCGTGACCCTGTCGAAAAAGGCCCGCGCCCGCGCCGTGCAGCTGCCCGCCTGGAACGAGGCGCTTGGCCTGCCCCGCCCCTGGGACCAGCAATGGTCCATGCGGATGCAGCAGATCATGGCCTATGAAACGGACCTCTTGGAATACGACGACCTCTTCGACGGCAACCCGGCCGTGGACGCCAAGGTTGAGGCGCTGAAGGACGGCGCCCGGTCCGAGTTGGCGAACATCGCGGCGATGGACGGGGCCATCGGCGCCATCGACTACATGAAAAGCCGGCTGGTGGACAGCAACGCCGCCCGCCTCGGCCGGATCGAGCGCAACGAGACCGTCGTGGTCGGCGTCAACAAGTGGACCCAGGGCGAGCCCTCGCCGCTGGTGGGCGAGGATGGCGGCATCATGGTCGTCGACCCCGCCGTCGAGGCCGAGCAGATTGGCCGGTTGAACGCCTGGCGGGCCGAGCGTGACGAGGCCGCCGTGAAACAGGCGCTGACCGACCTGCGCGCGGCGGCCAGCACCGGCAAGAACGTCATGCCCGCCTCGATCGCCTGCGCCAAGGCTGGCGTGACGACCGGCGAATGGGCCACGCAGATGCGCAATGTCCATGGCGAATACCGCGGCCCCACGGGCGTCAGCCGCGCCGTCAGCAACCAGACCGAGGGGCTCGAGGACCTGCGCGCCGCCGTGGACGCGGTCAGCGACCGGCTGGGCAAGCGCCTGCGGTTCCTCGTCGGCAAGCCCGGACTCGACGGCCATTCCAACGGGGCCGAACAGATCGCCTTCCGCGCCCGCGACTGCGGGATGGAGATCGACTACGAGGGCATCCGCCTGACCCCGGAGCAGATCGTGGAGGCCGCCAAGGACGGCGCCCATGTGATCGGGTTGTCGATCCTGTCGGGCAGCCACCTGCCGCTGGTCGAGGACGTGATGACCCGTCTGCGCGCCGAGGGGCTGGGCGACCGCCCGGTGATCGTCGGCGGCATCATCCCGGACGAGGACGCGCGCCGCCTGCGCGCCATGGGCGTCGCCCGCGTCTACACCCCCAAGGATTTCGAGCTGAACACCATCATGAAGGACATCGTGACGCTGGCCGATCCCGCCGCCGTCGCGGCCGAGTGATGCGCATCGTCGCGCGCCACCTGCGGATCACCGGCCACGTCCAGGGCGTGGCCTACCGCGCCTGGACGCGCGGCCGGGCCGCACAGCTTGGGGTGGCCGGCTGGGTGCGCAACGAAGAGGTCGGCTCGGTCGCGGCGCATCTCGAAGGGCCGGAGGCGGCGGTCGAGGCGCTCGTCACCGAATGCTGGTCCGGCCCCGGCCCGGCCGAGGTGCGCGACGTGCAATCGACCAAGGCCGAGCCCGAGGGCTTCGAAGGGTTCGAGATCCGCCGCTAGGGGCGCGGTGAGCAGACGGCCCACCCTACCCGGTGACGCCACTTCCCCGCTTGCCGGGACGGATGGACTTTGTCGCGCGGCCGGGAAATGATCGCACTCCCGAACCAAGGAGAGCGCCATGACCGTCCACATCGGAGCTAAACCCGGCGAGATCGCCGATACCGTGTTGATGCCCGGCGATCCCTACCGCGCGAAATGGGTGGCCGAGACCTTCCTCGAGAACGCCACCTGCGTGAACGAGGTGCGCGGCATGCTCGGCTTTACCGGAACCTGGCGCGGACAGCGCGTGACGGTGCAGGGGTCGGGCATGGGCATGCCGTCGCTCTCGATCTACGCCAACGAGCTGATCCGCGACTACGGCGCGCAGACCCTGATCCGCATCGGCTCCTGCGGCGGGATGCAGACCGACGTGGGCATCCGCGACGTGATCCTCGCCATGACCGCCTCGACCCTCTCGACCCCCTCGCGGGGCATCTTCCGCGAGCTGAACTTCGCGCCTTCAGCCGACTGGTCCCTGCTGCAGGCCGCCGCCACGGCCGCGCAGGGCATGGAGATCCCAACCCATATCGGCGGCATCTATTCCTCGGACGTCTTCTACGACGAACGCCCCGACCTGACCGAGCAGATGACCCGCCACGGCATCCTCGGGGTCGAGATGGAGACGGCCGAGCTTTACATCCTTGCCGCCCGCCACAAGGTCCGCGCGCTGGCCGTGCTGACCGTCTCGGACCACCTGCTGACGCACGAGGCGCTGCCCTCGGAAGACCGCGAACGCAGCTTCGGCGACATGGTCGAGATCGCCCTGCGCGCCGCCTTCCCGGGGGCCTGATCCCCCTTCATCTTGCCAATAAACTCCGGGGAGCGTGAGGGGCTGGCCCCTCACTCCGTCCATGGTCGCAGGCGCCTTCGGCGAGAGTATTTGGAGAAAAGTGAAAGCAGGGGCGGGGCGCAAACGGCCGGGGCTGCGACCTGTGGCCCAGGACGGATTGCCTCCGGCGGGCATATTGATGGAAAGATGAAAGCAGGGCTCCCCGTGCCCTCTTACCTTGCTGTGAAGACCCAATGGAACGCGAGGGGGCAGGCCCCTCGCATCATAGGTGCCGCGCCTCTGGCGCGAGGGGGCCAGCCCCTCACCTGCCTTGAATGCGCGCCTCGGGCGCCTGGCACCGAACGGGCTCAGAGCGTCTTGTAACCGATCCCCGACCGGGCGACCGTGACGAACTTGTCGGGCCCAAGGATATGCCCGCCCGAAAACCGGATGCCGTCGGTCGCCAGCATGTCCAGCGCCCGCTTGCGCGCCTTGCCGGCCGCCTCGGGGTCGATATCGAAGCCGACGCAGATCTCGGGATTGGCGAATTGCAGAATCTGGGCATGGGCGATGTCCGCCGCCAGCACCAGCTGGTCGTCGCCATCCGAGACGCGGAAGCCGGTATGACCCGGCGTGTGACCATGCAGCGGAATGGCGGTGATCCCGGGCGCGACCTCGGCCCCGTCGGTCCCGGCGAAGGTCACGATCCGGTCCTTGTAGGCCGCCAGCATCGACCCCGCGACCTTGAACCAGCTCTCCATCGGCTCCTGCCCGGAATAGGCGCTTCCGTCGGACCAGAACGCCTGCTCCAGCTCGGAAAAGGTCACCTCGGCATCGGGGAAGACCGCCGCGCCCTCGGCCGTGATCGCGCCGCCGATGTGATCCGGGTGCAGGTGCGTGAAAACCAGCCGCGTGACATCCCCGGGCGCGATCCCCAGCTCGGCCATCGCGGCCTCGAGGTTCGACCCGCCGGGCCCGGCGAGATGCCCGCGCCCGCTGTCGACCATGGTGATCCCCTGCGGGCCGCGCAGGAAGAAGGCGTTGAAGTTGGTGCGGATCTCGGACTCGCCGGCCGCCTCGAGGATCTCGGAAATCTCGTCCTCGCTGGTGTTCAGGAACATTCCCGGCGTGAACTCTGTCGCCCCGTCGGTCACCGCGATGACCTCGATGTCACCCACCCGCGTCGTCAATGTCTCGGCCATGTCACCCTCCATCTGGTTGCCCGCATGACAGGGCAGCTGCCCCCTGACGTCAACCCCCGGCACGGCAAAGGGCCGCGCCACCGGCAGGCGGCGCGGCCCCGTGAGGCAGGCGATGGATCAGAAGATGAAATCGCTCGCGTCGATGCTGGCCACCACCTCGGACTCGATGGTGATCGTGTTGGTCAACGCGCCATAGCTGAGGTCGATCACCACATCCGCGCCCGACTGGATCATGAACGGCTGGATGTCCGGGGCGAAGCCGGTGAAGGCCAGCGCCGAGACGTCGATCAGGTCGACACCGTCGGTGAAGTCGGTGACCACGTCATGGCCACCGTCGAAATCGAAGACGAAGGTATCGGCCTGGGATCCGCCGGTCAGCGTGTCGTTGCCCCGGCCCCCCAGAAGTTCGTCCCGTTCGGTTCCGCCGTCGAGCATGTCGTCGCCGTCGCCCCCGCGCAGGATGTCCTGCCCCCGGTCGCCAAGCACGGTGTCGTCGCCATCGCCGCCGTAGAGCGTATCCGAGCCGCCGCCTCCGTCGACCAGGTCGTTGCCATCGCCGCCAAAGGCAAGATCCGACCCGAAGCTGGCGTCGATCACGTCATCCCCGGTGTAGCCGTAGATCACGTCGCTGCCGCCCTGGCTCGTGACCGTGTCGTTGCCTTCGCCGGCATAAATGGAATCGCTGCCAGCCCCGTCGCCGCCGTCGAGATGGTCGTCACCCGCGCCACCGCGCAGAACGTCGTTGTCGCTGCCGCCGTCGAGGTGATCGGCGATGCCGCCGCCGACCAGCACGTCATTGCCGTCCTCGCCGTAGACCACGCCGTCGATATAGCCGTCGCGGCCGTTGTACCTGTCGTCGCCCGTGCCAAGACGGATGTCGCCGAAGACCTCTCCGGTATTGGTGAAATGATCGATCGCGTGCCGCTCCTGCTCGTTCTCGTGCATGAGCGTCGACTGGTAGGCCAACCCGCTGCTGAAGATCGTGCCGGCGTTCATCACGTCGACCGTGGTCTCGACCTGGCGCCCGGTCTCCTTGTCGACATAGCCGACACCGCCGACCTGGATCGCCGCGATCCCCTCGGCCAGGTTCGAGATCACGCCGTCGGGCGCGTTGTGGATCTGCGCATGATCGGTCACCGCGTCAAAGCGGATCGCATGGGTGCGCAGGGTGTCGCTCTCGTTCGCGATGAGCCCGCTGTTGACGACCGAGAAGGTCGTGCCCGGGGTGCCTTCGTCCAGCAGCAGCGTGTTGTTGGACAGGTGGATCGTGGCGGGCACGCCCGTGGCGCCCTGACCGCCTGTGCTTTGCGTGACGATCTCGCCGTTGTTCACGATCGAGACGTCGTTGAAATACCCGTTCGAGTTGCCGTAGCCGACGACGGCGCCGAAGGTGGACGAGCTGACGCTGCCGCTGTCGCCGACGAAAAGCGATCCGCCGCCGATCTCTTCGCCCATGACGATGCCGGAGCGGAAACCGTGCACCGTCCCGTGAATGTCGAGCGAATTGTTGGAAAAGGCACGGATGCCGACGTCATCGGTCGAGATCAGGTAGCGATCGTCGAGCAGGAAGAGGTTGTCTCCGATGCCGCCGAGGGAAAACGCGGTGCCGGGACCGGCGAAGGATGTGGGGACGAAAGTGGGCATGTCTGGGAACCTTGTGTTTGAATGACTGCAGGAAATGCGGAACCAGAATACCATTCAGCCTGAGATTGCCGAAACGCATTTAAAGGTTGTGCCACAGACGCTTGAACCCAACGTCCGGAATTCCATACCCGGCCGAAAATCGACGCTTTCCTGTTATTTTCAGCAGGTTTGGACTTTTTTTGCGACTCGCTGAAACTCTGCCGCACCGGTCCTCGTGGATTTGGTCAACGCCGCGCCGAAACGGCCGCGGTGGAGACGGAAACCAGACCGAAAGGATACCAACACATGCGTAACTTCATCCTCACCGCCGCCGCCGCAGTGACCGCAACCGGCGCCTTTGCCGCCAGCCATTCCATGGCCCCGATGGTCGAGGCGATGGACCAGAGCGTCGCCAACGGCGTCGTCAGCGCCGAGATGATCGTCGCGCCGCAGAACGGCTGGATGGTCGTGCACCGCACCGATGCCGACATGGCCCCCGGCCCGGTCGTCGGCTACGCTCCCCTGCGCGAGGGCGAGAACGTCGACGTCGCCGCGATCCTGACCGAGGACGTCGCGCCGGGCGACATGCTCATGCTGATGGTGCATGGCGAAGACGGCGGCATGACCACCGGCCAGTTCGAATACACGCTCGGCGCCAAGGAAGACGGCCCGATCCGCATGGACGGCAACCTGGTGATGAAGATCGTCACCGCCAAGTAAGCACCGGTTTCGCGACCCGCGGTGGGATCCCGCGGGGACGCGAGCCGGGCCGGGACCTGGGACGTAGTCCCGGCCCGGCGGCCCCTGGCCCCTTGCGGGTCGGGGGCCTTTTTTCTTTTGCAGTTGCCGAACCGTGCGGTGGCCCTAAACTCTGGAGTCACCAAGCGCGAAGAGGGCCGATGGCGACCCTGGAAGAGATCGAAGACTGGATTGCGCGCTGCGCGCTCGGGGACCGGGCGGCATTTTCTTCCCTATATGATGCCACCTCGGCGAAACTCTTTGGGGTCTGCCTGCGTGTGTTAAAGCACAGGGGCGAGGCAGAGGAGTGCCTGCAGGATGTCTACATCCGGATCTGGCGCAAGGCCGACCGCTATGCCGTGACCGGACACAGCCCGATGACCTGGCTGATCACGGTGGCGCGCAACCTCGCCATCGACCGGCTGCGGGCCCGGAGGCCCGATGCCGGGGCCGAGGATATCGCGGACCGCCGCGACCTCAGCGCGCCGGGGCCCTCCCCCGAAGCCGCGGTGATCGCGGGGTCGGAGGCACGGCGGATCGCCGGCTGCATGAACGAGCTGGACGAAGACCGTGCCGATGCCGTCAAGGGCGCCTACCTTGACGGCGACACATACCAGGAGCTGGCCGAAAGACACGGCGTGCCCCTGAACACGATGCGAACCTGGCTGCGCCGCAGCCTGCAGAAACTGAGAGAGTGCCTGGATCGATGAGCCAGCCCGACGACCCTGACGACATCGCCCTGGCGGGCGAATACGTCCTGCACCTGATGGATGCAGAGACGCGTCGGGCGTTCGAGGCCCGGATCCTGGCCGAGCCGGCGCTGGCCGCTCTGGTCCTGCAATGGGAAGCGTCGCTGGTCCAGCTGTCGGACGATTTCGTGCCCACCCCGCCCCCGCCGCGGGTCTGGCGGCAGATCGAGGCCGAGCTCTTCCCCAAGGCGCGCGCGCGCACCTCTCCGCTACGCTGGCTGGCCGGGGCGGCCTTTGGCGCCGCACTGGTCGCCGCGGTCGTGCTGATCCTGCCGCAAACCGAATTCCTGCGCGAGGCACCTGCCAGCCACGCCGCCGAGGTCGCGGCCGAGGACGGGTCGCTGGTCATCGCGGCGGCCTATTCGGCCGAGACCGGCACGCTGCGGCTTGACCGGGTCGCGGGCGAGGCCCGCCCGGGCCGGGTGCTCGAGCTGTGGCTGATCGCCGAGGGCGCGCCGGCGCCGGTGTCGCTGGGCGTGCTGCCCGATGAGACCGAGGTCGCCATCGCCATCCCCGCCGCACTGGCCGAGGGGCTGACCCAGGGCGGCACGCTGGCCGTGTCGGACGAACCGCCCGGCGGTTCGCCCACGGGCGTGCCCACGGGCGACGTGCTGGCCGTCGGCCCTGTTCAGTCGCTTTGATCGCGGCCCCGGGACCCCCTCAAGGGGTCCTTCCCGACCGCCCCGACAAATTTTCCACGAATTTTCGGGGTGGCGTGAAACTTTCCGCCGTCCGCTTCGTGACTCCTGTCGGGTAGCGCGCAAGGCAGGGGGCCAAGGATGCAGCGATGGATCCTCATGGTGATTTCGCTCGGATGCCTTGTCCTCATGGGCCTTGCGTCGCTGACCGCCGCGCCGGTGTTGTCCCCCGGTGCGGACGCGCCCGCCCCACCGGGCGCGCTGAAATGAACTCGGGCCCCGTCGGGGCCCGCGATGCTTGTTTGACGAGTACATCCCCTCGTTGACGGGTGGGCTGGTGGCTCTTCCATTCCCGGGGCCGTCGGCCTGGCAGGGGCGTGCCGGCCAAGGCCGCGCGCCCCTGTCGCCATTCAGCCGTCCAGCAGCGCTTCGGCGAAGCCCGCGTTGGTCTTGATCCCACCCAGCGGGAAGAAGTGGACCTTCTGGATCAGGCTGTCCGGGTGCGCCACGTGATGGGCCGCGAAATCTTCCAGCACCTCGGTCGGCTCGAAGGGCAGCAGCAGCTTGGTCACGTCCTTTGCGCGGCGTTGCAGCACGCGCAAAGACGGCCCGACCCCGCAGGCGATCGAGAACTTGATCAGCGTTTGCAGCTTGGCCGGGCCGGCAATACCGACATGGATCGGCAGCGTGACGCCCATGGCCTGAAGCCGCGCGGCCCAGTCGATGACCGGCTGCGCCTCGAAGGCGAACTGCGTGGCAATCGCCATCTCGGCATCGGTCTTTTCCGAAAAGCCCTGCTTCCACATCACCGCCTCGTCGACCAGCTTGGTCGAGCCATCGGCGTCGATGTCCTTGTTGCCCTCGGGGTGACCGGCGACGTGCAGGCGCTTGAAACCGGCAAGGTCGAAGAGCCCGGTTTCGAGCAGCTGCATCGAGCTGTGGAAATCGCCATGCGGCTTGTCCACGCCGCCCGCCAGCAGCAGCGCCTGGTCCACGTTCGCCTCGCCCTGGTAGCGGGCGATCCAGTCGCCCAGCGTGGTCGCGTCCTTGATGATCCGCGCGGGGAAGTGCGGCATGACCGGGAAGCCCTCGGCGTTCAGGCGCCTGGCGGTCTCGACCATGTCCTCGATGGGCGTGCCGTCGATATGGGCGATGTAGACGCGGGTGCCCGCGGGCAGGATGTCGGCAAAGCTGTCGACCTTGGCGGCCGTGCGCGGCATCACCTCGATGGAAAAGCCTTCGAGGAAGCCTTGCAGCGCCTCGGATGCCGGTGCGGGTGCGTCGGTCTTGCGGTCCTTCAGTCTGAAGATGGCCATGGGTCTCTCCTCCTTAGCTCTCTGCGGTCAGGAACGGCACAAGCACCGCGTCGACCTGTTCGGGGCGCTCCATGGGGGCGAAATGCCCCGCCTCGTCGATCACGACGAGCTGCGCCTGCGGCATCATCGCCGCGATGTCTTCGTGTTGGCTGACCGGGCTCCACTGGTCCTCGCGGCCGACCAGGATCAGCGCGGGGCAACGCACCTCGCGCAGGTGATCGGTGTCGGGGCGGGTCACCAGCGCATGGATCTGGCGTTCGTGCAGGTCCGGGTCTTTCGACAGGACCATGTCAGTCAGCCGCCCCATCAGCTCGGGGTTCTGCTGGTTGCCCTCCCAGACCATGGGCGGCAGCCAGCGCTTGGCCAGGGCCTCCATCCCGTTGGCATGGGCGTAGGCGACGATCTCGGCCCGCTTCTCGCGCTCGTCCTTCTTGAGGGGGTGGATGCCGGTATCCAGCAGCGCGACCCGTTCGATCCGCTCGGGCGCGCGGCGCAGCATCTCGATGGCGACGCGGGCGCCCATGGAATGGCCCGCCACCCGCAGCTGGCCGGGGGTGCGGTCGAGGCAATCCTGCGCCATCTGCCCGATCCTGTCCTGCGTCGACAGGTCCGCGACCTGCGCCAGCGGGATATGGGCCAGCACGGATTCCCAGACGATGGCATCGCAGAGCAGCCCGGGGATGAGAAGCGTGGTCGCCATCGCCCTAGCCGATCATCGTGTTGGGCAAGAGCAGCACGATCTGCGGGAAGAGCATGAGCAGGATCAGCGTCACCACCATGGCGATCAAGAACGGGATCACGCCGCGGAAGATGCGCCCCAGCTCGACCCCCGGCGCCACCGATTTCACGATGAACACGTTGAGCCCGACTGGCGGCGAGATCAGCCCCATTTCCAGCGTCAGCACCACGAGGACGCCGAACCAGATCGGGTCGATCCCCAACTGCTGGATCACCGGGAAGAAGATCGGCATCGACAGCACCAGCATGGCGAAGCCTTCGAGGAAGCAGCCCAGCACCAGGTAGCAGGCCAGGATCACCGCCAGCACGCCCAGCGGCGGCAGCGCCAGCGTCGACAGGAAGTCACCCAGCGCCTGCGGGATGTGGCTGAGCGCGAGGAACGGGTTGATCATATGCGCCGCGATCAGGATCAGCATGACGGCGGCGGTGGTCGAGACGCTGTCGCGCGCCGCGCTCCACAGTGCCTTGAGCGTCAGGGTCCGCATGACCGCGCCGAACAGGATCACCAGGCCGGCGCCGACGGCCGCGGCCTCGACCGGGCTGAAGAAGCCGCCGTAGATGCCGCCGATGGTCAGCAGGATCACGGTGATGATCGGCAGCGCGCCGACCATGGCGCGGCCTTTCTCGCTCATCGTGGTCTTGGGGCCGGCGGGGCCGAGCTTTGGGTTGATCCAGCACATCAGCGACACCGTCGCGATGAACATGCACAGCAGCAGCAGGCCCGGCAGCACGCCGGCCAGGAACAGCCGGCCTATGCTTTCCTGCGTCAGGATCGCGTAGATCACAAAGCCGGTCGAGGGCGGGATCAGGATGCCCAGCGTGCCGCCCGCGGCAACCACACCGGTCGACAGGCGGTCGTCGTAGTTGAAGCGCTCCATCTCGCGCAAGGAGACCTTGCCCATGGTTAGCGCCGAGGCAACGGACGAGCCCGAGAGCGCAGCAAATCCGCCGCAGCCGATCACGGTGGCCGAGGCAAGCCCGCCCCGGATCGAGCCGATCATCGCGTAGGCCGCGTCGTAGAGCTTGCGGCTCATCCCTGTTTCGGTGGCCACGTTGCCCATCAGGATGAACAGCGGCACGACGACCAGCTCGGCCGAGGAGGCGAGCGTGAACGCCTCGGACGCGAGCGTCGAGGTGGCGGCGCCCAGCCCGTTCAGGATCCAGATGCCGACAAAGCCGACCGCGAACATGGCAAAGGCCACGGGAATGCGCAGGGCGAGCAGCACGAAGAGGATGCCCATCCCCCAAAGGCCGAGTGCGAAACCGCTCATAATTCTGTCAGCCCTTCATGTTCCTGGTGATCCATCCGGCCGGTCAGAAGCGCGAGCAGGCGCACCAGCATACCGAAGGCAGTGAGGGTGGATGCGCCGACGACGAACCACTGGAACCAGGCCTTGGGCAGGTAGATGATGTTGGTCTTGAGGTTCAGCATGAGGCTGAGCTTGGAGCTTTCCCAGACATGCCAGGCGATGGTGGCGAAGATCACCGCGCCCAGCAGGGCGGTGGCGATGTCGCCCAGCCGGATCACCCAGTGGGGAAAGCTGCGCTCGAACAGGTCGACGGCGATATGCCCGCCCATCCGGTCGCACAGGGCCATGCCTCCGAAGACGATCAGCACCAGGCCCATCTGCGTGATGTCCTGCGCGCCGGTCAGAGGTTGGCCGAAATACCGGCCGACCACGTCGACCATGATGACGCCCACCAGACCCAGCAGCCCGATGGTGCCAATGAGTGCGGAGAGGCTTGTGAGCCCCTCCGCGATCTTGTCGAGCGTGCGATACAAGGCTTACTTGCCCTGCATGGCTGCGAGGACGTCCTCGTAGCCACCTTCGGCCACGATCTGCCCCATGACCGGCAGCGTGACCTCGCCAAAGGCGGCGGCCTCTTCGTCGCTCAGGGTGTAGACGGTGTTGTCGCCGGTGGCTTCGAGGTCGGCCAGCACCTGGGCCGCGCGGGCGTTCCAGCCCTCTTCGGCCGACTTGGACAGCGGGCGGCCGGCGATGGCATCAAGCGCGTCCTTCTCGGCCTGGGGCAGGCTGTCGTACTTGGCGCCGTTCATCAGCAGGTAGAACGAGATGCGGCCCAGCGGCGCGCCGATCGTGTAGCTGTTGGCCACTTCGTCCAGCTTGAAGTCACCCACCGCCGAGGCCCCGGTGACCACGCCGTCGATCAGGCCGGTCTGCAGCGAGTTGTAGATCTCGCCCGCGGGCATCTGCACCGGGGTCGCGCCCAGCGCCTCGATCGTGGCGGCCGCGGCCGAGCCGGAGACGCGGATCTTGAGGCCCTGCAGATCGGCCGGGGTGCGGATGTCGATGTCCTTCATGATGAAGATGTTGGGCTCGGAGAGCCACAGGGCGAGCGGCTTGGTGGCCGGGAATTCGCTTTGCAGCAGGCCCGCGTCCATCGCGTCCCAGATGATGTCATAGCCGGTCTTGCCCTCGGGCAGCGCGCCGGGCAGTTCCGAGACCATGGTCTTGGGGAATTGCGACGAGGTGTAGCCCTGCAAGCCCCAGACGATATCAGCCACGCCCTGGACGACGCGGACGTATTGCTCGAGCGGGCCCTTGCCCAGCTCGCCGCCCGGATAGACCTCGATCTCGAGGCCCGAGCCCTCGACCGCGGCGATCAGCGGCTCGATGGTCGAGCTGGTCAGCACGTGCGCCGGCGGCACCCAGTGCGCCAGTTTCAGCGTCTCGGCGGCGGCGGGCAGCGCCATGGCGCCGGCCACGATGGCCGCGGCGACGGTTTTAGCGAAGTTCTTGTGGATCATTGGTAGTCCTCCCGAATGGTTACCGACCGCCTGGACAAGCTTGTGCGGCTGGTTGGCATAAGGCTTAGCGCCCGTGCCCTAGGCGTCCAAGTCAAATCTCGGACATTTCTATAAGGCCCGGCTATAGACACGCGCTCCTCAACCCTTGCGCGCACCGCCATGACCCTAGGGAAAATGGCGGGAAATTGCCTTCCCGCCATATTCATTTTCAGACGATCCGGGCTCAGCTGCCCTTGGTGCGCCAGCTGTCGGCGTAGTTCTCGCGGGCCTCGCTCGAATACGGGGTCGGCGACACGCGGACGCGGATCTCGGTCTGCTGGTGCGTCTCGGTCGAGGTCTTGCCGGTCGGCTCGGGCTCGCCCCACTTGAGGGTCAGCACGTCACCAACCTGGACGCTGGTGTCCACCACGCCGAGGCTCAGCAGGCAGCGTTCGTTGTAGCTGTAGCCGTTGAACATCGACATGCCGACCATCTTGTCGCCGTTCATGACCATGTCGGCCGAGGACGAGGCGTAGTTCGGCTGCGGGAAGTCGATCCACTTGTAGGGAATGCCCTCTTCGAAGTTCGACGCGATGACCTTCAGCACGTCTTCCTTGTTCCACTCGAAGGTGACCTTCTTGCGCTTGGGACCTTCGGCCTTGATCTTCTCGAGAGCGGCCTTGCCGATGAAGTCGGCCTTTTTCCAGCCGATGTAGAAGTCGTAGCCCAGTTCGAACGGGTTGACGTAGTAGTCTTCGATGTTGTCGCTGACATACGACCCGCCGATCGACCCGGCGGCCTCGTAGGCCTCGACGCCCAGCCACTTGCGGTATTCGGCGACCATGTCACCGCCGGTGTAGATGCCCGGCAGCGGCGACGGGATCCAGCCCGATTCCAGCGTGTTGGTCGAATAGGCGCGGCTGCCGCACTGGACCAGGTTCACGCCGGCGTCGCGCGCGGCCTGCAGGATGGTCGAGTGGATGTAGTCCTTGTCCTTGTAGGGGCCCCAGACCTCGAGGCCCGGCGCGCCGGACATGCCGTGGCGCAGCGCCTGCACCTTCTTGGAACCGATGTTGATCCACTCGACGTGGAAGAACTTGATATCGGGGATCGGGCCGCCGTTCATCTTTTCGAAGATCGCGCCGGCGTCGGGACCCTGGATCTGGAAGCGGTAATGCTCGCGCAGCACGCGCTCGCCCTCGGGGCGCGACGGCGAACGGGGGTCGTGACGGATGCGGACGTTCCAGCTGCCGTAGGAGGCGGCGAACATCAGCCAGTTGGACACCGGGGCGCGGCCGACGAGGATGAACTTGTCCTCACGCTCACGGAAGATGATGTGGTCGCCGATCACGTGGCCGGCGGGGGTCACCGGCACGTAGTGCTTGGCGCGGTTCAGGTTGAAGTTCCCGAAGGCGTTGATGCCGTGGTAGGCAAGGAATTCCTCGGCCTGCGGGCCTTCGACGATCAGCTCGTCCATGTGGTGCGACTGGTCGAACAGCACGGCCGACTTGCGCCAGGCTTCCTGTTCCACGCGCCAGTTCGAGAATTCCGGTGCGACGACCGGGTAGACGTACATGCCGATCTTGGAATCGCGCAGGTGGCCGACGATGTCGCCGCCCTTCTCGTCGATGATGTCTTGCAGGCTCGTATTGGCCATTGGGTGTCCTCCCATTGCGTTAATGTATACATTTCGCCGAAATCGGCACGGTTTTGCAAGGGTCATTTTTCGCCGCAGCGCGGCGAGATCACTCCACCAGCAGCGCGAGGCTGGCAGGCTTGGCGCCCGCCGCGTCGCGCAGGATGTATTCGAGGTTCCGGCGCGCGATCATCGCGTGCTCGCGGGCGATGGCCTCGGCCCGGGCGCCCTGACGGGCCAGGATCGCCTCGACCAACCCGCGGTGCTGGCTTTGCGCGACGATCAACGACAGGTGGAAATCGCGCAGCGCCCGCTGGTCGGGCAGAAAGGCCGAGGGAGAGGCAAAGGGCAGCGACTTGGCGCGATCCAGCTCACGCTGCACGACCTCTGACGAACAGAGCATTCCCAGCTCATCGTGAAATCGAGCGTTGAACTCATAATAACTTTCAAAATCAACATTTTCAGGTTGTGAACCGACACTCTTTTCAAGCTGCGCGAGGGTCTCCTGGACGGCGCTCATCCGGGCCTCTTCCCAGCCGCGCTCCGCCGCCAGCCGGGCGGCTGTGCCTTCGAGCACGCCGCGCAACTCTATGGCGTCTACCACGTCGTTGTAGGCAAAGCTGCGCACCATGAATCCACGGCCCGATGCGCGCTCCAACAACCCCTCTTCGGCCAGCCGCGACATGGCCTCGCGCACCGGCGTGCGCGAGATGTCGAGCTCTTCGGCCAGCGCCACCTCGTAAAGACGGGTGCCGCCCGTGAGCTCTCCGTTCATGATCCGGCGCCGCAGTTCGAACACCGCGCGCTTGGTCTGGTTCTGCGTAGTTGTGGCCATGGAACCTCCGATCTCTCCCTTGTCGCAATGTATACATAAACCCGTCGGAACGCCAAACCCGAATCACACGCGGCCTGTCCGGTCAGACCTTCGTCGCATATCCGGGGGCCGAACCCGATCCTATCGTCGCCACATGTGGAGGAGATCGACCGGGCCCCTCGGTGCGGCGCTTGCGCTGTGCCTGGCCCTCATCGCGCAAGTAACCATGGCCGAGCCGCTGCCCCGCGAGACCATCGCGGAGCGCGTGCGCGCCCCCATGTCGCTGGGCGAGCCGGTGAACGACAAGGGCGTCTACCAGCTTCTGAACTCCGGCGGGGCCCATGCCGGCTATGTCTTCGAGACCGAGCCGATGGCCCCCCTGCCCGGCTTTTCCGGCGCGCCGATCAACCTGCTGGTGACGCTCGACCTCGACGGCCGGTTCCTCGACGTGCAGATCCTGGAACACAACGAACCGATCTTCGTCTCGGGCCTCGGGCAGGCGCCCTTCAACGCCTTTGTCGAACAGTACCGCGGCCATTCGATTTCCGACACGCTGGTGGTCGGCACGCCCTATGGCGATGCGACGGCGGGCAGCGCGCTGGTCTATCTCGACGGGGTGACCAAGGCGACCGCCAGCGTTCGGATCGCGCACGAGACGATCCTGGCCGCCGCCCTGCAGGTCGCGCGCGAAAAGATGAACGGCGTCGCGGCGGGCCCGCCCGCCCATCCCGACCCCACGGTCGACGAGGCGCTCGACTGGCAGGCGCTGGTGGACCAGGGCCTCGTGACCCGCAAGATCGTCACCAATGCCGAGGTGCAGGCCGCGTTCGCCGGCACGCTCTGGGAAGACGACGACCCCGAGGCGCTCTCGGACCCCCAAGCGCCCTATCTCGACCTCTGGATCGTGGACCTCGGCCCGCCCTCCATCGCACGGGCGGTGCTGGACGAAGGCTCGTTCGAGACGCTGCAAGGCTTCCTCGAGATCTCCGGCACGGACGAGCCGATCCTGGTGGTCGAGACCGCCCGCCACGGGCTGGTGAGCGAGGATTTCATCCGCAACACTTCGCCCGACTGGCTGAGCGCGGAACAGGGCGGGTTCCCGATCGCGCTGCGCGATGCCGACCTGATCTTCGACCTGGCGCGGGACGTGCCGCAGGCGCTGCATGATGCGGTCTACGACGGCCATGCGCTGATCCTGCGCACCGACCGGCGGCTCGGGTTCGACCCGGCCAGCCCGTGGGAGTTGCAGGTCGCGGCCATTCGCGAACATGGCGTCTTTCAGCCGCAGGTCGGCTCGGTCACGCTGACGGCCGACCATGCCACGCCCGAGCGGTTCTTTACCCGCCCCGGCGTGGTGCAGACCCTGCCGCCCTGGCGCGAGGCGCTGCGTGGCCGGGCCGACGACATGATCGTGCTGGGCGTGGTCCTGGCCCTGCTGCTGGCGCTGCTGGGGCCGGGGATGAACCGGCTGGCGGGGCTGCGCATCTTCACGCCGGTGCGGCTGGGCATCCTGGCCATTGTCACCGGCTTCATCGGCTGGTGGGGCCAGGGGCAGCTGTCGATCGTCACGCCCCTGGCCGCCCTGCGCACCGCGCTTGACGGGGGCAGTTTCGCCTTCCTGCTCTACGATCCGTTCTCGCTGCTGATCTGGGCGGTGGTGATCGTGGGCTTCGTGCTCTGGGGCCGTGGCCTCTTTTGCGGCTGGCTCTGCCCCTTCGGCGCCTTGCAGGAATTCGCCAGCCACATCGGCCGCCTGCTGCGGGTGCCGCAGGTCGAGCCCTCGGCCGGCTGGGATGCGCGCCTCAAGCTACTGAAATACGTCGTGCTGGCGGGGCTCATCGGCGTGACGGTCTTTGCCCCGACCCATATCGACAAGGCGGCCGAGGTCGAGCCCTTCAAGACCGCGATCACCACCTTCTTTCTCCGTGAATGGTACTACGTGGCCTATGCGGCCCTGTGGCTGGTGCTGTCGATGGTGCTGTTCAAGGGGTTCTGCCGCTATGTCTGCCCCCTTGGCGCGCTGATGGCGATCGGGGGGCTGCTGCGCGGCCGCGACTGGATCGCGCGGCGCGCCGATTGCGGGTCGCCCTGCCAGCTCTGCCGGGTGAAATGCCGCTACGGGGCCATCGCGCCCTCGGGCCGGATCCAGTACGACGAATGCTTCCAGTGCCTCGATTGCGTGGCGATCCACGACGACCCCCGGCAATGCGTGCCGCTGATCCTCGAGGCGCGGCAGGGCCAGCGCCCACGCCGCCGCACCGGCCATCCGAACGAGGTGCCCGCCGAATGAACCGCCGCCGTTTCCTTGCCCTCTCGGCCAGCTTTTCCGCCCTGATGGGCAGCCACGCCTCGGCCAGCGCCTATTCGGACCGCTGGGACGGCGTCGCACTCGGCGCCGACGTGAGCGTGACCCTGAGTGGCCCGCGCCCGGCGGTGCGGGAGATGCTGGCGGACCTGCCACAGATGCTGGACAGGATCGAGGAGACCTTCAGCCTCTACCGGCCCACCTCGGCCCTCATGCGCCTCAACACCGAAGGGGCGCTGCCCCCGAACGCGGATTTCGACGCCATCCTCGGACGCGCGGCTCAGGCGCATCGTCTGACCGGCGGGCTCTTCGATCCGACCATCCAGCCGCTCTGGCAGGCGCTGGCCAACAGCGAAGACCCAGGCCCGGCACGAGCCCTGATCGGCTGGGACCGGGTGCGCAGGGGGCCCGCCGGCACCCGCCTTGCCCCCGGCCAGCAACTGACCTTCAACGGCATCGCCCAGGGCTTTGCGACCGACCTTGTGCGCAGGCAGCTTGCCGCCCGTGGCTTCACCCATGCGCTGGTGAACCTCGGCGAATACGCGGCGCTTGGCGGGCCGTTCCGGCTGGGTCTCTCAGACCCCGCGCATGGGCCGATGGGCCAGCGCACCCTGACCGGCGGCGCCATCGCCACCTCGAGCCCCGGCGCGCTGCACCTCGGCGACACGGGCCATATCCTGTCGCCCGACGGCCGCCCGGCGCTCTGGTCCACGGTGAGTATCGAAGGCCCCTCGGCCACCCTGGCCGACGCCCTCTCGACCGCCGCCGTCTTCCTGCCGCGTCCCGAACTTGCCCGCCTCAAGACCGAGGCTCGGCTGACCCGGATCACGGTCATCTCGCCGGACGGCGACCTCTCCACGCTCTAAACAAACGAAAACCCCCGGCCCATCGGACCGGGGGTTCCAAGTCTCGAAACCGGCAGCGATCAGCCCGCCGCAGCCACCGCCCGCTTGGTCAGCACGCCGATCAGATGCGCGCGATAGGCGCCCGAGCCATGCAGGTCGGTGATCATGCCATCGGCCGAGGCGGCCAGCCCCGCCACCGCATCGGGCGAGAAATTGCCGGACAGCGCCTCTTCGGCCTCGGTCCAGCGGAACACGCCCTCCTCGGAGGCGCCGGTCACCGCCACGCGCACGCCATCCGCGTACTTGGCGACAAAAACGCCGACCAGAGCGAACCGCGATGCCGGCTGCTCGAACTTCTGGTAATTCGCCGCCTCGGGGATGGGGAACTTGACCGCGGTCACGATCTCGCCCTCGTCCAGCGCGGTGGTGAACATACCCTGGAAGTAGTCGTCCGCCGCGATCTCGCGCTTGTCGGTGACGATGGTCGCGCCCGAGGCCAGCGCCGCCGACGGGTAGCAGGCCGCCGGGTCGTTGTTGGCGAGGCTGCCGCCGATGGTGCCGCGGTTGCGCACGGCCGGGTCGCCGATGCCGCCGGCCAGCGCCGCCAGCGCCGGATAGGCCGACGCCGCCTCGGCCGCCACGACCGCATGCTTGGTGCCGCCGCCGATGGTCAGCGTGCCGCCGTCGGCGCTCACGCCTTGCATCTCGGCGATGCCCATGAGGCTCACCAGTTTCGACGGGCTCGCCAGGCGCTGCTTGAGCGTCGGGATCAGCGTCTGCCCCCCGCCCAGCGCCAGCGCGTCCTCGTCCTTCAGCGCCACGACAGCATCGGCGACACTGGTCGGCTTCTCAAAATCGAATGCGTACATTCTGTTTCCTCCTGCAGGTCCACCCGAAGATCCCCTGCTTCATCTTGCCAGATAAACTCCGGGGGTTGCCATTGTCGCGCCATTGGTCCGAGAGACAATGGCGACGGGGCAGGCCCCCGGACATGATGTCTCCATTCAGCCGTTCATCGCTGCCCAGACGCGCGACGGCGACACGGGCATGTCGATGTGTTCCACCTTGTGACCGCCCGAGTGCAGCGCGTCGATCACCGCGTTGACCACCGCCGGCGGGGAGCCGATGGCGCCGGCCTCGCCGCAGCCCTTCACGCCCAGCGGGTTGTGGGTGCAGGGGGTCTGGCAGGAATGGTCGACCTTGTAGAACGGCACGTCCGAGGCGCGCGGCATCGCGTAATCCATGTAGGATGCGCTCAGCAGCTGGCCGTTCTCGTCGTAGGCGCAGTTTTCCAGCAGCGCCTGGCCGATGCCCTGGCCGATCCCGCCGTGCACCTGGCCATCGACGATCATCGGGTTGACGATGTTGCCGAAGTCATCGGTGGCGGCGAAGCTCTCGATGGTGACTTTGCCGGTCTCGGGGTCGACCTCGACCTCGCAGCAATAGGCCCCCGAGGGGTAGGTGAAGTTCGACGGGTCGTAGAACGCCGTCTCTTCCAGCCCCGGCTCGATGTCTTCCAGCGGGTAGTTGTGCGGCACGTAGGCGGCGAGGCAGACCTCGCCCCAGGCGACCGACTTGTCGGTGCCGGCGACGCTGAACGCGCCGTCCTTGAGCTCGATATCGCCTTCCGAGGCTTCCATCAGGTGGGCCGCGATCTTCTTGGCCTTGTTGATGATCTTCTCGGCCGCGCGCACCATGGCCGAGCCGCCCACCGCGAGCGAGCGCGAGCCGTAGGTGCCCATGCCCATCGGAGACCTGGCGGTGTCGCCATGGACGATCTCGACCTGGTCCTCGGGGATGCCGATCATCTCGGAGATGACCTGCGGGAACGAGGTCTCGTGCCCCTGCCCGTGGCTATGCGATCCGGTCATGACCACGACGCCGCCGGTGGCATTCACCCGCACGGTTGCGCTTTCATAAAGACCGGCACGGGCGCCCAGTTGCCCCACCAGGTTCGACGGCGCGATGCCGCAGGCCTCGATGTAGCAGTTGACGCCAAGGCCACGCAGCTTGCCCTTGGCTTCGGAGTCCTTCCGCCGCGCCTCGAAGCCGGCGAAATCGGCGATCTCGACCAGCTTGTCCATCGTTGCGTGGTAATCGCCCGTGTCGTATTCCACGGCCACCGGGGTGGCATAGGGGAACTCGGTGATGAAGTTCTGGCGGCGCAGCTCGACCGGGTCGACGCCCAGCTCGCGCGCCGCCTTGTCGATCACGCGCTCGAGTTGGAAGGTCGCCTCGGGGCGGCCGGCACCGCGGTAGGCGTCCACGGGAACGGTGTTGGTAAAGACCGCCTTCACGTTCACGTAGATCAGCGGCGTCTTGTAGTTGCCGGCCATCAGCGTGCCATGCAGCCAGGTCGGAACCGACGGCGCGAAGGTCGAAAGATACGCGCCCATGTTGGCGTAGGTCTCGGTCCGCAGCGCGGTGAAGTTGTTGTCCGCATCCAGCGCCAGTTGGATCTTGGTCACGTGGTCGCGTCCATGGGCGTCGGACATGAACGCCTCCGACCGGCTCGACGTCCACTTGACCGCGCGGTTCAGCTGCTTGGCGGCAAAGGTGCAGAAGGCTTCTTCGGCATAGTGGAAGATCTTGGTGCCGAAACCGCCACCCACGTCGGGGGCGACGACACGCAGCTTGTGCTCGGGGATGCCGAGCACGAAAGCGCCCATCAGCAGCCGGATCACATGCGGGTTCTGCGAGGTGGTGTAGAGGGTCGAGTCGCCGCTGGCGCGGTTGAAATCGCCCACCGCCACGCGCGGCTCCATCGGGTTGGCGACAAGGCGGTTGTTGCGCAGCTCGAGCGTGGTGACATGCGCGGCCTTGGAGAACGCCTCTTCGACGGCGCCCTTGTTCTCTTCGACAAAGCCCCAGTCATAGCAGAGGTTGGTGCCGATATCGTCATGGACGAGGGCCGAGCCCTCTTGCACGGCGGCCTTCATGTCGACGACGGCGGGCAGTTCCTCGATGTCGAGCTCGATCGCCTCGGCGGCGTCGCGCGCCTGGTCGAGGCTGTCGGCCACCACGGCGGCGATCGGGTCGCCCACGTGGCGCACCTTGCCCTGGGCCAGCACCGGGTGCGGCGGCTCCTTCATCGGCTCGCCATGCTTGTCGGTCACCTGCCAGCCGCAGGGCAGCCCGCCGATGCCTTCGAAATCGGCGCCGGTAAAGATGCGCACGACGCCCGGCATCGCCGCGGCGGCGGCGGTGTCGATGCTGTTGATCTTCCCATGCGCCACGTCCGAGCGCAGGAAGTAGACATAGGCCTGGCCGTGGATGTTGATGTCGTCGGTGTAATTGCCGGTACCGGTCAGAAACCGGATATCCTCGCGCCGCTTGTTGCTGGCGCCAATGCCATGATCTTTCGGCATGCTTGCTCCTCCCTGAAGGATGGTGGGGGTGGGCCCCACCCTACGAAATGTGGGTAGGGTGGGGTTTCACCCCACCATGCGTCTCAATTCACTCGGCCGCGATCGCGCCGACGTCCTGGCCGGATGCGGCCATGATCGCCTTGACGATGTTGTGGTAGCCGGTGCAGCGGCAGATGTTGCCCTCGAGATGGTGACGCACCTCGGCCTCGGTCGGCTTGGGGTTCACCTCGAGCAGCGACTTGGCCGCCATGACCATGCCGGGGGTGCAGAAGCCGCACTGCAGGCCGTGGTGTTCCTGGAACGCCGCCTGGATCGCCGACAGCGTGCCGTCCTGCGCCGCTTCGCCCTCGATGGTCGAGACCTCCGCGCCCTCGGCCTCGGCCGCGAACATGGTGCAGGATTTCACCTGCTTGCCGTCCACCTGCACGGTGCAGGCGCCGCACTGGCTGGTGTCGCAGCCCACGTGGGTGCCGGTCAGCCCCAGCTGGTCGCGCAGGAACTGCACCAGAAGCGTGCGGCCCTCCACCTCGCCGGACACGTCGCGCCCGTTCACCTTCATCGAAATCTTGGCCATGTGGCTCCTCCCTCTATCCCGAAATTCCTTGGCTCAGCCGCGCGCGAGACGCTTGAGCCAGCCTTTCTTTTCCGCCGCCACCTCGGCGACTTCCGGATCAGTCTCTCCTTCTTCGGGGCCTTCGACAACCCCTTGGAAGCGTTCAAAGAACTGATCCGCCATCTTCTTGGCAAAGCCGTCGATGATACGCGAGCCAAGCTGCGCCAGCTTGCCGCCCACCTTGGCCTGCACGTCGTATTCCAGCAGCGTGCCCTCGCCCTCTTCGGTCAGCGTGACGACCGCCCCGCCCGAGGCGAAGCCGGCCGCGCCACCCTTGCCTTCGCCCACGATCTTGAGGCTGGCGGGCGGGTTCGGATCCTCGATCGCGACCTTGCCCTTGAAGGTCGCCTTGACCGGGCCGACCTTCTGCACGACGACCGCTTCGAAGCCGTCATCGGCATTGCCGGTCATTTCCTGGCAGCCGGGCACGCAGGCCTTCAGCACGTCGGGGTCGAGCATGGCCGCATAGACCACCTCACGGGGGGCTGCGATAGAACGGGAACCCTTAAGCTCCATTGGACGCTCCTTGACTTTCATGGGCACGCTACGCCGGGACGGCGCGGCGCGGATATAAGACCAATGGACAGGGCCATCCGGCCCGGTCCGCGAATCGTGGTCCGGTCAGTAATCGGTGACCGGCAGCCAGGTCAGGCCGTAGCCCGCGTAGATCTTGGCGATGCGCCCGTCCGCGCTGGCGGCGCGAATGGCATCATCGACCATGTAACCAAGCGCACGGTAGCGGAAATTCACCGCGACCCCCAACTCCCATTTTCCGCGGGCAAGGCCGGCGAGCGGCGGCACGTGGTAGGCGGTGCCTTCGCCCAGGCCCCATTCGACCTGCGCACGCGGGCCCATGGCCGCCATGGTCTCGCCCGCCGACAGGGCCTTCATCGCCGCGTCCATGGACGGATAGCGCAGGACCTTGTCGCGCGTCTGCCCGCCGGCAAAGGACGACAGGTAGAAATCGGCCAGCGAGTCGTTCTCGACCGCGACGGTATCGAACCGGAAATAGGCCGGGATTGGCTTGTCGTCGGGATAGGCCTCTTCGCGGTAGGCGATCACCATGTCCTCGGACGCGTAGCGGCCCGTGAACACCGCCTGTTCGACCCGGCAGGCAAAGGCCGAATCATAGGGCACGCGCATCATCACGTTGGACACCGGGCCGCCCAGCACGTCGCCTTTCCAGATGTTGTTGCGCAGGTCCGCCTCGAGCGTTTCGCCCGCGGCGACGAACCGGAACTGCGGCTCGACGCCGATATCCTCGGCGATCAGTTGCGCGATCTCGATGTCGACGCCGCGCGGCTGGCCGGCCTCTTCCCAGGAATAGGGCGGGAAGTCCTCGTAGACCGCGAAAGTCATGAAGCCGCGGTCCAGGATCTGGTCGATGTCCTGCCCGACGATGTCGCGTCCGGCATTCTGCGGCTTGGCTTGCGGGACGAAGTCCGCGCAGGGGTCGGCGGCCCGGACGGGGGCTGCGCCCGCGCCCAGCGCCGCCGCCAGCAGCGTACCAAGGAGCCTGCGGCGCCGCATGTCAGTGCGCCGCGGACAGGCCGATGGTCAGCGTCTCGGCCGCCTTGTGATAGCCCTCGGGCGAGCCGTCGATGATCCTGGCGGCGCGGCTTGCCACGCTGTCGGCCATGGGCGCGCCCGACAGGGTCTCGATGCCGCTCGCGATCTCGCTCAGGCGGGCCTTCAGCGCATCCGCATCGGCGCCCGTGGCGTCCGTGGCATAGCCGGCCAACTGGTCGCGCAGCGCCTTCAGCTCGGGGCTCACCTCTTCCATCATGTCGCTGTCGGGCCGCGTCTCGATATAGGTGCGGATGGCCCAGGCGGCCTCCTGGCCCAGCAGTTCGCCGAAGGCGGGCATCTTGGTGATGCCGTTCTGCGTGTAGCCATCGCGGAACCGCTCGACATACCATTCGTCGCCGAATTCCTCGGCCTCTAGGAACCGCAGGTCTGGCGCCAGCCCGCCCGAGACGACCTCGAGCCCGTGGCAGCGGGCGCAGTTCTGGTTGTAGCCCGAGGCGCCGATTTCGACCGCCGTCTGCCAGACCTCTTCGCCCGCCGCCTCGGCGCGGTAGGGATTTTCCGTCAGCCATTCCTCGGCCAGTTCGGGCAGGCCGGTGGTATCAACCGCCTGCGGGGCCACGTCGCCATGGGCCAATGCCTGCCCTGCAAGGGCAAGGGCCGCCAGTGCAAGGCCGTGCTTGATCGCGCTCATAGGTTTCTCCTCCCGGTCCTACCGTTTCTGTTCGCTGATCCATGGTGTACCCGCGACTTCGCACCGGCCGGTATTGGACTTTGGTTCAGGCACCATCGTCTTGCGACCAAGGTCTAGGATGCGTGACTTCCGCGCGTTCCTACCTTGGACGGAGGGAGGATTTCATGAAACGCGCATCACGCCTGCTGGGCGCCATCGCCCTTGGATTGTCCGCGGCCCAGCCGCTGCGGGCCGAGGTCGCCGTGACCCTGCATTTCCTCAAGATCGACGTGCCGGCGCCGCCGACGCTGACCTCGCTCGACGTGGTGCCCGAGGGGCTGGGCCTGGACGGGGCCGCGCTGGCGGTGGCGGACAATACGACGACGGGGCGCTTTCTTGGCCAGACCTACAGGCTCGAACAGTCCGAGGTCGACGTGGACGGCGATGTCACCGGCGCCGCCCGGGCCGCGCTGGCGCAGACACCCTACCTGGTCATCGACGGCCCGGCCGAGGCGCTGCTGGCCATCGCCGATCTGCCCGAGGCGCAGGGTGCCATCCTCTTCAACGCCTCGGCGCCCGATGCCGCCCTGCGGTCGGGCGACTGCCGGGCGAACCTGCTGCACACCGCGCCCTCGGACGCGATGCGGACCGATGCCATCGCGCAGTACCTCGTGGTGCGCAAATGGACCGACGCGGTGATGATCGTCGGGCCGCACCCCGCCGACAAGGCTTTCGCCGCGGCCATGGAACGCTCGCTCGCCAAGTTCGGCGCGCGGCTGCGCGAGACCAAGACCTGGGGCGAGAGCGGCGCCGACATGCGCCGCAACGCCGCCGAGGAGGTGCCGCTATTCACCGCCGATTTCCCCGGACATGACGTGGTGATCGTCGCTGACGAACTGCACGATTTCGGCCGCTTCATCCCCTACAACACGCAAGAACCGCGCCCCGTCGTCGGCTCCGAAGGGCTGCGGGCCGAGGCATGGGCGCCGGTGGTCGAGCAATGGGGCGCCGCGCAGCTGCAATCGCGGTTCCAGGATCACGCCGGCCGCCCGATGGAGCCGGGCGATTACGCCGCCTGGGCCGCCGTCCGCGCGGTGGGCGAAGCGGTGACGCGCACCGGCACGGGCGATTCGGACAGCGTCTATGCCTACATGACGGGCCCGGAGTTCGAACTGGCCGGCTTCAAGGGCCGCCCGCTGTCCTTCCGCCCCTGGAACGGCCAGCTGCGCCAGACCATTCCGCTGGTCCATGACCGCGCGCTGGCCGCCAGCGCCCCGTTCGAAGGGTTCCTGCACCCGGTCACCGAACTTGACACGCTGGGGCTCGACCGCCCCGAAAGCGCCTGCACCGCCTTCGAGGAGTAACCGATGAAGCACCTCTCAGCCCTGGCCCTTGCGGCCGCGCTGGCCGGCCCGCTGGCCGCCGACGAGATCTGGGTCACCAACGAACGCGACGACACGATCAGCGTGATCGACATAGAGACGCTCGAGGTGGTGCGCACGATCCAGGTCGGCGAGCGCCCGCGCGGCATCACCTTCAGCCACGATTACAAGGTGGTCTACATCTGCGCCTCGGACAGCGACGCGGTGCAGGTGATGGACCCGGCCTCGGGCGAGATCCTGCATGACCTGCCCTCGGGCGAGGACCCCGAGCAATTCGTGCTGCACCCGGACAACCGGCATCTCTACATCGCCAACGAAGACGACGCGATCACCACCGTGGTCGATACCGAAACGCGCCGCGTCATCGCCCAGATCGACGTCGGGATCGAACCCGAGGGGATGGCCGTGTCGCCCGATGGCACCATCGCGATCACCACGTCTGAAACCACCAACATGGCGCATTGGATCGACACCGCGACGCAGAAGCTGTTCGCCAACACGCTGGTCGATTCGCGCCCGCGCCACGCCGAGTTCACCGAGGACGGGACCGAGTTGTGGGTCAGTTCGGAAATCGGCGGCACGGTCACGGTGTTTGACGTGGCGACGCAGACGGAAAAGGCCAAGATCGCCTTTGAGATCGACGGCATGCATCCCGACCGCATCCAGCCCGTGGGCTTCGAGTTCGCGGCCGGAGAGAACCACGCCTTTGTCGCGCTGGGGCCGTCGAACCACCTGGCCGTCGTCAACATGAAGACCTACGAGGTCGAGGATTACATCCTCGTCGGCCGACGTGTCTGGCACATGGCCTTCAACGCCGACAAGTCGCTGCTGTTCACCACCAACGGGATCTCGGGCGACGTCACGGTCGTCGATGTCGCCAAGCGGCGCGGGATCAAGACCATCGAGGTCGGCCGCTTCCCCTGGGGCGCCGCCTTCCGCCCGACCAACTGAGAGGACGTCATGAAACCGATTGCCCTGATCACCGCCCTGGCGCTCGCCGCCACTCCGCTGCTGGCCGACGACCATGACGACGACAGCCCCCGCTTCGGCCTCGCCGGCGTGCTGTCTTCGGGCAACAAGCAAGACCTGCCGCCGATCATCCTGTCGGCCGGGATGCCCCTGTCGGACGCGCCCTGGGTGCTGCAATCGGGCACCTATTACGAGGTCGAGATTCAGGGCGACGGCAGCCAGGAACTGGCGTTGGTCGGCCCCGAGTTCTTCCGCGCCATCTGGATCGACGAGATCGTCGTCGAGGGGCTGGAAATCCGCCCCCTCGGCCTCGACTCGGTCGAGTTCGACGAGGCCGGCGAGATGGAGATCGGCTTTGTCGCGATCAAGCCGGGCCAGTACTATATGAAGGTTCCCGGAAGCACCGGGGAAACGCAACGCATTGAAATCACGATCAAGTAGCGGAGTGGGTCAGCCGTCCTGACCCGGATCGCGACCACGCAACTGGTGATCTTTCAACCGCCGCGTGCTATATTCGAACATTGAGGACACCCGAGGAGACACCCCATGCGCCTGACCCTGATCGCCGCTCTCATCGCCGCCGGCCCCGCCTTCGCGGTCGATACCCGAACGGTCGAGGACGAGGGCGGCACGCTCAACCCACAGGACAGCGGCTTTGGCCGCGTCATGTCGAACATCGACCAGGGCGTCACCGACATGACCACCTGCGCGACGGGCTACTACATCACCAAGGCCGGGCGCCACGACGCCGCGCGCAAGCTGTTCGAAGCCTGCGCCGCCGCCGGCTATCCCGGCGCAATGACCTGGATGAGCCAGCTCGACAACAACGGCCTCGGCGGAGAGTACGACCCCGACGCGGCCGCCGCCTGGGACCGGCGCGCGGCGGAAACCGGCGACCCGGTGGGCCAGTTCAACTACGGGCTCGACCTGATGCGCGGCCATGGCGTGGCGCGCGACGAGGACGCAGGCCGCCGTCTTGTCGACGCCGCCGCCGACCAGGGCCTGCCCATCGCGCGGCGCCTGCAACGGGCGGGCTACGACCTTGACGAGGTGACGCCCGACGCCGACGACTGGAAATACGCGCCGCTGTTCTAGGCGGCCCCGGTTCCCCCGGGGGCTTGCCCCCGAGCGGTCGCCCCTCCCCTCCCCGGGTGCGACCAGCCCCGCCTCGGCTTGCCCGGGGCGGGGTTTTTCATGTCTGTCGCACGGCAGGGTCGTACGACCAAAGGACCAGCGCCGCAGCGCCGCCGGGTTGACCTGCATCAACCGGCCCCGCCTGCGGCGGGCGTAGCGTTCTGCTGCGCAATCCAAAGGAGGACCCGCCATGCTTCGCCCAATCGCCACCGCCGCGTTTTGCCTCGCCGCCCTGCCTGCCCTGTCGCAGGAAAGCTATTCCGAAGGCGCCTTCGAAAAGATCAAGATCACCGCCGGCGAGACGCTGTTCGACGCCGAATGCCGTCGCTGCCACGCGGTGGACGCCAGCGACGCCTCTTACGGCCCGCCGCTCGAGAACGTCCTGGGGCGCGGCGCAGGCACCTATCCGGACTACGATTACTCGATCGCGCTCTCGGCCTCGGGAATCGTCTGGACCCCCGCCGCCCTGCGCGCCTGGATCGAGGACAACGACGGCTTCATGCCCGGCACCAGGATGCGCCACGTCGGGATCACCGACCGCACCGTGCAGGACTTCATCCTCGCCTACCTCGCCCACATCTCGCCCCGCGACGGCAGCGAAGTGACTGAAAAGCGGGAGTAAACCCGGCCCCGCCCCACCACCGCCCAAAGGTCGTACGACCATTGCACAATACCCCCCGGGCCCGGCCGCGGCGAATACTGCTGCCGAGGCCGGTCCCTGCGAGGGGCATGTTCCGGCCCCGGGAACAACGCATAGGGAGGAGACCGATGAACCGGTTCATCATGGCCGTCGCGGCAGGCATTCTGGCGGCAGGGTCCGCGCAGATCGCGCAGGCGGAAATCACCGAAGCAGAGCTGGCCGGCGACCAGGCGTCCACCGGCGACGTGCTGACCAACGGCATGGGCCGCCACTTGCAGCGCTACTCGCCGCTCGACACGCTCAACAAGGACAACGTCAGCAACCTCGTTCCGGCCTGGGCCTTCAGCCTTGGCGGCGAAAAGCAGCGTGGCCAGGAAACCCAGCCGATCGTGCACGACGGTATCATGTACATCACCGGCTCGTATTCGCGCCTGTATGCGATCGACGTGATGACGGGCGAAGAGATCTGGCAATACGACGCCCGCCTGCCTGAAGGCATCCTGCCCTGCTGTGATGTGATCAACCGCGGCGCGGCGATCCACGGCGACAAGATCATCTTCGGCACGCTCGACGCCCGCCTCGTGGCGCTGAACGCCAAGACCGGCGACGTGGTCTGGCGTGACAAGATTGCCGATTACAAGGCCGGCTATTCCTACACCGCCGCCCCGTTGATCGTGAATGACCTGGTCGTGACCGGCAACTCGGGCGGTGAATTCGGCATCGTGGGCGAAGTGCAGGCCCGCAACGTCGAGACCGGCGAACTGGTCTGGACCCGCCCGGTGATCGAAGGCCACATGGGCACGCTCAACGGTCAGGAATCCACCATGACCGGCACGCTGAACGCGACCTGGCCGGGCGACATGTGGAAGACCGGTGGCGGCGCCACCTGGCTGGGCGGCTCGTATGACGAACGCACCGACACGCTGATCTTCGGCGCGGGCAACCCGGCGCCCTGGAACTCGTGGCTGCGCAATGCCGGCGACAAGAACGACGGCACGGGCGACAACCTTTATGCCGCCAGCCGCATCGGCATCGACCCCGCGACCGGCGACATCAAGTGGCACTTCCAGACCACCCCGCGCGAGGGCTGGGACTATGACGGCGTGAACGAAGTCGTCGCCTTCGACGGACCGGGCGGCGAACAGCTGCTGGCCACCGCCGACCGGAACGGGTTCTTCTACGTGCTGAACGCCGCCGACGGCGGGTTCGAGGCCGCCTATCCCTTCGTCAAGGACATCACCTGGGCCGAGGGCATCGACGAGAACGGCCGCCCGATCTTCAACGAGGCCAACCGTCCGGGCAACCCGGCCGACGCGGCCGATGGCAAGAAGGGCGAGGTTGTCTTCTCTTCCCCGTCGTTCCTGGGCGGCAAGAACTGGATGCCGATGGCGTTCAGCCAGAAGACCGGCCTGTTCTACGTGCCCTCGAACGAATGGGGCATGGACATCTGGAACGAGCCGATCACCTACAAGAAGGGCGCGGCCTACCTCGGCTCGGGCTTCACGATCAAGCCGAACTACGAGGACCACATCGGCTCGCTCAAGGCGATCGACCCCATGACCGGCGAATGGAAGTGGGAAGCCAAGAACGACGCACCGCTCTGGGGCGGCGTGATGACCACGGCCGGGGGCCTGGTGTTCTACGGCACGCCCGAGGGCAAGTTCCTCGCGCTTGACGACGAGACCGGCGAAGAGCTGTGGTCCTTCCAGACCGGCTCGGGCATCGTCGGCCAGCCCGTCACCTGGGACATGGACGGCGAGCAATACGTCTCGGTCGTCTCGGGCTGGGGCGGCGCGGTTCCGCTCTGGGGCGGCGAAGTGGCCAAGAAGGTCAACTACCTGAACCAGGGTGGCATGGTCTGGACGTTCAAGCTGCCCAAGCAACTGGCCTCGGCCAACTGATCTGCTGCGACACGTGACAAGGGGGCGCCTCGGCAACGGGGCGCCCTTTTCGTTGCAATGCCGCCCGATACGCACAACCATGGGGTCGTGATTGCCGGAGGTCCCATGCGGCGGATCACCCTCGCCCTGACCTTGATGCGCGCCAGCTACGGCGGCATGTACCGCGACGCGCAGGACGCGGGCCGGTTCACCGGCAGCGTCTTCGTGCACTGGCTTGGCCCCGGCAGCGACACCAGCGGCGGCGGCAGCTTTCTGTTCGTGCCCGACCCCGAAAACCCGCTGACCTTCACCCGCAACCATGCAGACGGCACGGTCGGCACCCTGCGCCCCGAGATGATCTATACCGACGGCGGCTCGATCCCGCGGCTGTTCCAGCCGCTCAAGGGGCTCGGGCCCTGGGGCTATGCGCCGGCCTACGTGGTGCATGACTGGCTCTTCGTTGCCAGCCGTTGCAACCGCGACGGCGCCGCCTCGCCCGAAGAGGCGCGGCTTGCCGCCATGCCCTTTACCGAGAGCGCCGAGGTGATGGCCGAGATGATCAAGGCCCTGATCGCGCAACGCATGGGGGGCCCGGATGACGTCGCCCCGGCGCAGGTCACCTGGGCGGTGTCGAGCCCGATCAGCCGGGCGCTCTGGGAACAGGACGACGCCTGCGAGGCTGGCCGCGTGCAGGAAAGACACTAGCGGCAGGCCAAGTCCGCCGTCCCGGCCCTCAAGCCCCCGTTCGGCATGCGCCGCGCCCCTCCCGGCGCCAAGTTCACCGCCCCGCCCGCGCGGGTGCTCACGACGATTTCCTTCTGATCGGTCACTCGGCCGGGGCGCGGCATGGCTTGGCTGCCGGGCGGCGGGCCACCAGGCCCGACAAACGGCGCCACGCGCGCCGCCAGCGGCCCGCGCCCGTGCCCAGCGCGTAGAACTCCTCTTCGGTCAACGGATCGGTCGTCCCTTTTCCAAGCACCGGAATCATGGTTCGCACTCCTGTTCATTTCCTTTCCGGAAAGCTATCCTGCGAAAGTCCGCATTTCTGCGGCCAAGAACGGAGTGAACTTTCCAAGTATGAAAGACCTCAGCTGGGACGACCTCAATCTCTTCTTCCACGTGGCCGAGGCCGGGGGCCTGTCGGGTGCGGCTCGGCGCACCGGGGTCAGCGCGCCGACTCTGGGCCGCCGCATGCTGGCGCTGGAACAACAAACCGGCCGCAGCCTCTTTGTCCGGTCCCAGACCGGCTATGACCTGACCCCCACCGGCGCCGCCCTGCTGGACCGGGTGCGCGCCATGCAGGCCGCCGCCCGCCCCGCGCTCGACCTGCTGTCCGAGACGTCCGAGAGGCCCCTGCTGCGCCTTACGGCCGGCACCGCCACGGCCATGTTCCTTGCCGACCGGATCGCGATGCTCTGCGGGCCGGACGATCCGTACCGGCTGACGCTGGTGACCACCGAGGCCGTTCTGGACATCGCTCACCGTGAGGTCGACCTGGGCATCCGCAACCGCCCGCCCGAAGGCGGCAACCTCGCCTCGCGCCCGCTTGGGATGCTGCGCTTTGCCCCCTATCGCGCCATGAGTGTGCCGCGCCCCGAGCTGCTGGACTGGGTCGCGCTGGACCCCGCCCATGCGCGCCATCCCGCCGCGCTCTGGGTGCATGACCAAGGGCACCGGATCGGCACCATGGCGACCTCGGTCGGCACCGTGCACCAACTGGTGCGCGCGGGCGCGGGGATCGGGGTGATGCCCTGCATGACCGGCGATACCGACCCGGCGCTGGCCCGCGCCGGACCGATCATCGAAGCGCTCACGGAAACGCAGCACCTGGTCATGCATGATGACGACCGCCACCGCCCGCCCCTGCGCCGCCTGATCGACCGCATCCTGCGGCTATACGACGAAAATGCCGACCTGCTGGCCGGGCTGCGGCCGCTGCGAGGCGCGGGGCCGCGCGCCGCCTCCGACCAATTGCCTAGTGACCCGGGAGCCGGGTCCGCATAGCCTGAACTCCCGAACCAAATCCGGTGACCGACATGCTGATGAACAAGGACTGGGCCCTCGTGATCGACGATCACCCGCTGTTCTGCGACGCGCTCGAGCTGACGCTGCGCTCGGTCGCGCCGGATTGCGACGTGGTCACCGCCGACACGCTCGAGGCCGCGCTGGAGGTGCTGTCAGGTCGCCCCGCGCCCGGCGTCATCGCGCTGGACCTGAACCTGCCCGATGTCACCGGGCTGGACGGTCTGATGCGGCTGAAACGCGCCGCACAGGACACGCCGGTGATCGTCGTCAGCTCGATGGCCGATGCGCGGATCATCTCGGGCGCGCTCAAGGCCGGCGCCTCAGGCTACGTGCCGAAACATTCGCCGCGCTCGGTCTTCAAGGCGGCGCTGGACACCATCGCGCGCGGCGAGACCTTCGTGCCGGACAATTTCCTCGACGCCAGCGGCGAGGCCGAGCATGCCGATGCCGTGGCGCGGCTGGCCACGTTGACCGCGCAGCAGGGGCGCATCCTGGAACTGATCTGCGACGGCAAGCTGAACAAGCAGATCGCCTTCGAGCTGACGATCGCCGAGACCACGGTCAAGGCGCATGTCACCGCCATCATGCGCAAACTCGGTGTGCAAAGCCGGACCCAGGCCGTACTGGTCGCGCAAGAGGCGCGGTTCGCCGCCATCTTGCCAGAGATCGAGCAATCGCCGTAACCTGACCTCCGGGACTGGTTCTCGAAGCAGGGGAGGCTTCGGGCATGGAAATGAAGAGCGGCGGATTGACGTCGCGCGCCGCCGGAGGAGCGGCGCACGCCCTCGTCACGCTTCAGGTGCCTTCGGATCATCCCGATCCGGTGGCCCAGATGCGCGTCGCCTTCGGCGAAGACGATCCCGAGCAGATCTTCCTGTTCATGTCGCCCTCGGGCGATCTGGGCGCGCTTGGCGCTGCCTGCCGCACCCATTTCCCGAATTCCGACATCACCGGCTGCACCACGGCCGGAGAGATCGGGCCCGCCGGATATCTCGACGATCACCTTGTGGCAATCGCCCTGCCCCGACGCCATTTCCGCACCCGCACCGTGCTGATCGAGAACCTCGACGCGCTCGACTCGCAATCGCTGATCGACCGGCTGGTCCAGGAGCGTATCACGCTGACACGCGAGAACCCCGAGCGGCCCAACGGCTTTGCCTTCCTGCTGGTCGACGGCATGTCGCTGCGCGAAGACATGCTGGCCGGCACCATCGCCCCGGCGCTTGGCACCTTCCCGGTCTTCGGCGGCTCGGCCGGGGACGGGATGCGGTTCCAGGAAACGCGGGTGCTGCATGACGGGCTGCTTTACGACAATGCCGCCGTGCTGACCTTTGCCGTGACCGATTGCGGCACGCGGGTCTTCAGCCTCGACCACCTGGTGCCGACCGGCACGCGCATGGTGGTGACCGATGCCGACCCCGACCGCCGCGTGGTCAAGGAAATCAACGCCGAGCCCGCCGCGCAGGAATATGCCCGCATCATCGGCAAGACGGCGGGCGATCTCGACGAGTTCACCTTTGCCGCCCACCCGGTCGTGGTGCGCCTTGGTGACACGCATCACGTGCGGTCGATCCAGCGCGTCGGCGACGACGGAGAGCTGCATTTCTTTTCCGCCATCGACGAGGGCATGGTGCTGACGGTCGCCAATGCGCAGGACCTGTCCGTGCATCTCGAGGCCGAGCTGGCGCGCCTGTCCGAGACCGAGCGCCCGGCCGACATCCTTGGCTGCGACTGCCTTCTGCGCAAGATCGAGGCCGAGCAGAGCCAGATCAAGCAGGCGGTGTCGGACGTGCTGCAACGCAACAGGGTGGTCGGCTTTTCCACCTATGGCGAACAGATCGGCCCGATGCATGTGAACCACACCATGACCGGCGTCGCCTTCTACCTGCCCGAGCGCGCGCTGCGATGAGCCTGATCGACCCCACCGACAGCCTCGAGCGGCAGAACGAAAAGCTGGTGCGCATCGCCGAAAGCCTGATGCGGCGGGTCGAGCAGAGCCCGAACAATTCCGGCCTGGCCTATGCGCAGTTCGAACGGGCCGCCCTGCTCGAGGCGCAGGTGCGCCAGCGGACCAACGATCTCGAACGCACGCTGGACCTGCTGCATTCCTCGAACGCCCGGCTTGCCCAGGCCAATGCCGAGGCGGAGGCCGCGCGCAAGAACCTGGCCGAGGCGATCGAGGCGGTGGACGAAGGGTTCGCCCTCTTCGACGTGGACGACCGGCTGGTCATGCACAACACCCGCTTCTGCAAGGAGCTGGCGGACATCAAGCCGATCCTGCGGCCGGGGCTGAGTTTCGAGGATTACGTGCAAGCGGTCAGCGGGTCGCGTTTCCTGTCGCTGCCGGGCGGGGACACGCCGGGCAGCTGGGCCGACCGCCGCATGGCGCGGCACAAGGACCGGCACGTCGTCTTCAACGTCGCGCTGATCTGGGACCGCTGGTTGCAGGTGAGCGAGCATCGCTCGGCCTCGGGCGGCACGGCGATCCTGCAGACGGATGTCACCAAGATCCTGCGGCTCGAGCGGCGCGAACGCGACCGGCTGGTCGACCGGCAGGCACGGATGGTGCGGGCGACGCTCGACCACCTGAACCAGGGCGTCTGCATCTTCGACAAGGACCAGCGCCTCGTCGGCTGGAACATGCAGATGGAGGCGCTGCTGCAACTGCCCGCCGAGGGCAGCGTGCTGGGCCTGCCGTTCTCGGACCTGCTCGACCGGCTAGACGACACGCTGCGATTCACCGGCCAGGTGGGCCGCGACGACATCGAGGCCTGGGCGCGGCTGGCCAATGGCCGCCGGCCGCTGAACTTCGAGATCCAGCGCCTCGAGGACCAGATCTTCGCCGTCTTCGCCCAGGAGATGCCGGACCGCGGCTTCGTCATCTCCTTCACCGACGTGACCGTCGAACGCGAGGCGGCCCGCGCGCTGCGCGACCTCAACGAGACGCTCGAGCGGCGGGTGGAGGAGCGCACGCTGGAGCTGGGCGAGGCGCTGGCCGAGGCGCAGCGCGCCAATGCCTCCAAGAACCGCTTTGTCGCCGCCGCCAGCCATGACCTCTTGCAGCCGCTCTCGGCCGCCAAGCTGTTCATGGCCTCGCTCGAGGAACGCTGCGAGGGCGAGGCGGGCGAGACCGCGACCAAGGCAATCTCGGCGCTGGCCAGCGTCGAGGGGATCATCGAGGCGCTGCTCGACATCTCCAAGCTCGACAGCGGGCAGGCGAGCCTGAACATCCAGCCCGTCCACCTGGGTGCGCTGGTCAGCTCTCTGCGGACGGAAATGATGCCGCTGGCGCGCGGCAAGGGGCTCGAGCTGCGCATCGTGCCCTCGTCCCTGCTGATCGAGAGCGATCCGATCTACCTGCGCCGGGTGATCCAGAACCTTGTCACCAACGCGATCCGCCACACCAACGGCCGCAAGATCGTGCTGGGCGTGCGCCGCACCGGGGGCGCCGCGCGGGTCGAGGTCTGGGACGAGGGCCCCGGCATCGCGCCCGAAGACCAGCAGGTGATCTTCCAGGAATTCCGCCAGCTGCAGCCGGGCCGCTCGGGCGCCAACGGGCTGGGGCTGGGCCTCGCCATCGTGGAACGCGCCTGCCAGACCCTGGGCCACCGCCTTGGCCTTTGGTCCGAGCCCGGGCGTGGCAGCTGTTTTTCCGTCTCGGCCACCTGCATCGGCCAGGGCGTGGCCACGGATGCGCGCCGCCCCGAGGGCCGCAAGATGCCGCTGGCCGAGGGCCTCGTCGTCTTCCTGGTCGAGAACGACCCGGACGTGGCGCGCGGCATCACCCTGACCATCGAGGGCTGGGGCAGCCACGTCATCCACACTGAATCCGGCGAAGAAGCGCTGTCCCTGATGGAAGAGCTGGGCATCCTGCCCGACGGCTTCCTGATCGACAACCAGCTGGGCGCGGGCAACATGCCGGGCACCGAATTGCTGGGCCACCTGCGCGCGCGTTACGGCGACATCAACGCCCGCATCATCTCGGCCGATCGCACCCAGGCGCTGATGGCCGAATGCGACCTGCTGGGCGTTCCGTTCATCGCCAAGCCGCTGGACCGGGCGCGCCTGGTCGAGTTCATGGAGTCCGCCCGTCAGGACTTTGCCGGCGCCTGAGCGCTGCGACCGGACTGGACTGCGTGGCCGGGCGTGCTAGCCTAGAAGGATGCTCAAAGTTTCACATCGGCAACGGGAAAAAACGGCGGCTTGCGTATGTTCCCTGTTGCCGAGACGACGCCAAGGTATAGGGTCAATTCATGGAAAATGATCGCGTATTTGATGAGATGTGGGGCCGCGACGACAGCCTGCGGTCTCCCTATGCCAACTTTCACCAATGGTTCGACGATGAGGACCCGGCCCGATTGCGCGCGAAGCAGCGCGAGGCCGAAGAGGTGTTCCGCCTGACGGGCATCACCTTCAACGTCTACGGCCGCGCCGAGGCCGAGGAACGGCTGATCCCCTTCGACATCATCCCCCGCATCATCTCGGGCGCCGAGTGGCAGAAGCTGTCGCGCGGGATCGAGCAGCGGGTGATCGCCATCAACGCCTTCCTGCACGACATCTACCACCGGCAGGAGATCCTGAAGGCCGGCCGCGTCCCGCGCGAGATGATCGCGCGCAACGAGGCGTTCCTGCCGCAGATGATGGGGTTCGACCCGCCGGGCGGGATCTACACGCATATCACCGGCATCGACCTGGTGCGGACGGATGCGGGCCAGTTCTACGTGCTCGAGGACAATGCGCGCACGCCCTCGGGCGTCAGCTACATGCTCGAGAACCGCGAGACCATGCTGCGCATGTTCCCTGAGCTCTTTTCGTCGAACCGGGTGCGGCCGGTGTCGACCTACCCGCGCAACCTGCGCCGCAGCCTTGCGGCCTGCGCCCCCGCCGGGGCCGGGCCCAAGCCGACGGTCGCGGTGATGACGCCGGGCATCTTCAACTCGGCCTATTTCGAACACAGCTTCCTGGCCGACCAGATGGGCGTCGAGCTGGTCGAGGGCAACGACCTGCGCGTCATGGACGGCCGGGTGATGATGCGCACGACGCGCGGCTACAAGCCGATCGACGTGATCTACCGCCGCATCGACGACGACTTCCTCGATCCGCTGAACTTCAACCCCGACAGCGCGCTTGGCGTGCCGGGTCTGATGGGCGTCTACCGCGCGGGCAACGTGACCATCGCCAATGCGCCGGGCACGGGGATTTCCGACGACAAGGCGATCTACAGCTACATGCCCGAGATCGTCGAGTTCTACACCGGCGAGAAGGCGCTGCTCGAGAACGTGCCGACCTGGCGCTGCAACGAGCCCGACTCGCTGGCCTACGTGCTCGACAACCTCAAGGACCTCGTGGTCAAGGAGGTGCACGGATCGGGCGGCTACGGCATGCTGATCGGGCCGACCGCGACCAAGAAGGAGATCGCCGAGTTCCGCAAGAAGCTGATGGCGCGGCCGGGCAATTACATCGCCCAGCCCACGCTGTCGCTGTCGACGGTGCCGATCTTTACCAAGGCGGGGCTGGCGCCGCGCCACGTCGACCTGCGGCCTTTCGTGCTGATGAGCCCGGACGGGATCGAGATCACGCCCGGCGGACTGACCCGCGTGGCACTCAAGAAGGGCTCGCTGGTCGTGAACTCGTCGCAGGGCGGCGGGACCAAGGACACCTGGGTACTGGAGGACTGATGCTCGGCAAAACGGCAAACGGCCTCTACTGGATGTATCGCTACCTGGAGCGGGCCGAGAACACGTCGCGACTGATCGAGACCGGACAGCGGATTTCGCTGACCCGTTCGGGCAGCGGCGACGACGAATGGACGTCGGTGCTGCAGACCGCCGGCGCGCTGGAGAGCTATCGCGAAACCCACGACGCGGTGACCCGCGACGGGGCGATCGACTGGCTGCTGCGCGCGCTCGACAACCCCTCGTCGGTGCGCGCCAGCGTCAACGCGGCGCGGCAGAACGGGCGGCTGGTGCGCACGGCCCTGACCTCCGAGGTCTGGGAGGCGCTGAACGCGGCCTACATGGACACGAAAGAGGCGCTGGCCCGCAAGGTGGGCGAGCGCGAGCTGCCGGCGGTGCTGGGCCGCATCCGGCAAAGCACCGGGCTGGTGCGCGGGGCGACCCATGGCACCATGCTGCGCAACGACATCTTCGATTTCGCGCGCATCGGCACCTTCCTCGAACGGGGCGACAGCACGGCGCGGATCCTCGACGTCAAGTACTACGTGCTGCTGCCGTCGGTGAACGCGGTCGGGTCGAACATCGACAACGTGCAATGGGAAACCATCCTGCGCTCGGTCTCGGGCCGCGGCGGGTACAAGAAGGCCTATGGCGACCAGATCGTGCCGCGCGACATCGCGCAGTACCTGATCCTTGACCGGCGGATGCCGCGCAGCCTTTATTTCTGCGCCTCCAAGATCAAGGGCAACCTGTCCTACCTGGCGTCGGACTACGGCGAGAAGGGCGAATCCCAGGCCTGCATCGACAAGCTGGTGCGCCAGTTCATGTCGCACGACATCGAGGCGATCTTCGATTTCGGGCTGCACGAATACATCCAAAGCATCCTTGGTTCCTTCGGGGAACTGGGGATGGCCATCGAACGCGATTACCGGTTCTACGAGTGAGATCATGCGACTGAAGATCAATCACCTGACCCACTACCGGTTCGAACAGCCCGTGCATTACGGGATGCAGCAGATCCGGGTGACCCCGAAACCGATGGCCTCGCAGCGGGTGCTGTCCTGGTCGCTTGCGCTCGAGGGCGGCAAGCGAGAGCTCACCTTCGACGATTACCACCGCAACACGGTGGACCTGATCAGCATCGACCGCGACGCGACCGAGGTGTCGATCCGCAGCACGGGCGAGGTCGAACTGACCGAGACCCATGGCGTGGTCGGCGCCCATGTGGGCCCCGCACCGCTGTGGCTGTTCGAACGCGCGACGCCCCGCACCAAGGCGGGCAGCGGCTGCAAGGCCCTCGTCCGCAAGGTCGAAGGCGAGAGCCAGCTGGAACGCCTGCACGCGCTGATGGCGCTGATCCACGAAGAGGTCACATACGAGAAGGGCCAGACCGACAGCGGCGCCACGGCCGAGGAATCCGTCGCGGCGGGGCATGGTGTCTGCCAGGACCACGCCCATATCTTCTGCGCCTGCGCGCGCGAGATGGGCTTTCCGGCCCGCTACGTGTCGGGCTACCTGCTGATGGAGGACAGCCCGCATCAGGAGGCCACCCATGCCTGGGCCGAGGCGCATGTGACCGGGCTGGGCTGGGTCGGGTTCGACGTGTCGAACAAGCAAAGCCCCGACGTGCGCTACGTGCGCATCGCCACCGGCCTCGACTACAACGAGGCCGCGCCTGTCACCGGCACCCGCTACGGCGGCGAGGCCGAGGAGTTGACTGTCGCGCTTGAAGTCGCGCAACAGTAACCGCACCGCCGAGGAAGATTTTTCGCCCGAAAAATCTTCACCTGCGCCGTGCCGGCGATATGTCGCGCGGGATTGCAAGAATTTTCATCCGAAAATTCTTGCAATGGCTGGCGAACAGGAGAAAGACACCTGCTGGAGCTGTTGCCAAGGGAGTCGGGCCCGTGACCTATTGTGTGGGGATGATGCTGGATGCGGGCCTCGTGTTCATGTCGGACACGCGGACCAATGCCGGTCTCGACAACATCTCGACCTTTCGCAAGATGCAGACCTGGGAAGCGCCGGGCGACTGCACCATCGCGATGATGACCGCGGGCAACCTGGCCACCACCCAGGCCGTGGTCAGCCTGCTGAACGAACGCACCAAGGCGCCCGAGGACCGCACGCCGTCGATCCTGGGCGTGCCGTCGATGTTCCAGGCCGCGCGCATGGTCGCTGACACGCTGCGCGAGGTGATCGCGCGGCACGACGCCTCGGGCCAGGAGGCGTCGAGCGCCTTCAACGCGACGATCCTGCTGGGCGGCCAGGTCGCTGGAAGCGCGCCGCGGCTGTTCCTGATCTACCCCGAGGGCAATTTCATCGAGGCCAGCCGCGACACGCCCTTCTTCCAGATCGGCGAGACCAAGTACGGCCGCCCGATCCTCGTGCGCGCCTATGACCCGGCCATGTCCTTTGAAGAGGCGATCAAGCTGCTGCTCGTCAGCTTTGATTCGACGGTCAAGGCGAACCTGTCGGTCGGCGCGCCCTTCGATCTGCAGGTCTACGAGGCGGACAGTTTCAAGCTGGGCTACAGCCGGCGGATCGAGGCGGACAACGCGTATTTCCGCACCATCTCGGACGGCTGGGGCGAGGCGCTGAAGCAGGCGCTGGACAGCCTGCCCGATTACGAGATGTGAGATGGAAGCGGCGCCCGCGGGCGCCGTTTTCATTCTTGGTGGGGCGGCCAGGGCCGCCCGTTTGGGGGGCGCTGCCCCCCCGGTGCCCTTGGCACCGCCCCCCGAGGTATTTTCAAAACGATGAAGGCAGGGGGTGGCCCTGCCTGGCGTGCGTTTCGGTCAGGCGGCGAGCTTGTCGGCGATCAACTTGAGCAGCTTCTGGTGGTCCGCGTCGAAGTTGCGGATGCCTTCGGCCAGTTTTTCCGTCGCCATGGCGTCCTGGTTCAGCTCCCAGCGGAAGTCCGCCTCGGTTAGGCTGACCTTTTCGAGCCCGGTGGCGCTGTCTGCAGAGAGGACCTGCGGCAGGGCGACCTCGTCCGCGGCCAGCTGGGTCAGCAGGTCGGGCGAGATGGTCAGCCGGTCGCAGCCCGCCAGCGCCTTGATCTGGTCGGTGTTGCGGAACGACGCGCCCATGACGACCGTCTCGATGCCGTTCGACTTGTAGTAATCGTAGATCCCGCGCACCGAGAGCACGCCCGGATCCTCGTCCGGCGCGAAGCTGTCGACGCCTTGTGCCTTCTTGTACCAGTCGGTGATCCGGCCGACGAAGGGCGAGATCAGGAAGACGCCCGCCTCGGCGCAGGCGATGGCCTGGGCGCGGCAGAAGAGCAGCGTCAGGTTGCAGTCGATGCCTTCACCCTGCAGCACCTCGGCGGCGCGGATGCCTTCCCAGGTCGAGGCGAGCTTGATCAGGATGCGGTCGCGGGTGATGCCGCGCGCCTCGTATCCGGCGATGATCGCGCGGGCCTTGGCAAGGCTTGCCTCGGTGTCGAACGACAGCCGCGCGTCCACCTCGGTCGAGACGCGTCCGGGCACCAGCCCGGCCAGTTCCGCGCCCACGCCCAGCGTCAGCGCATCGGCAATCTCCATCGGCGTGGAGCCGGCGGTCTTGCCCTTGGCGATCTCGTCCGCGACCAGCGCCTCGAAGGCCGGCGATTGCAGCGCTTTCAGCACGATCGAGGGGTTGGTGGTGCAATCGATGGGTTTCAGCGCCCGGATTGCCTCCACGTCGCCGGTGTCGGCGACGACGACGGTCATGTCTCTCAGCTGGTCGAGTGCGCTTGCCATGGGTCTCCCTCCGGGTGCAGATGCGGTTCGGCCCGTCGATACCGCTAACGGGCGCGAAATGCGAGGGGCAAAGCGCGTCAGGCCGCCGCTTCGGGCGCCAGGGCGCGCATGGCCTCGGCCGCGATCTCGAACGACCGCTTGCGGGCGCCAAGGTCGTGGATCTGGCCGGCCAGCATGACCTCGTCCGGGCGGAACTCGTCGATCAAGGCACCCAGCTGCGCCTTGACCGTCCCCGGCCCGCCGGTGGCGGTGATGCGCAGCATGTGTCCAATCTGGGCCAGCGCGGCCGGCCCGGCCACGGCAGTGATGTCGTCGATGGGCGCCGGCAGCTTGCCACGCCGGTCGTGGATCATGTTCAGGAAGGCCTGCTGGACCGAGGTGAAGAGCCGGGCCGCCTCGGCATCGGTCTCGGCCGCGATCACGTTGACCGCCATCATCGCATGCGGCTTGTCGGTGATCCCGGGCCGGAAGCGGTCGCGGTAGATGGTCAGCGCCTCGCCCAGCGCGTCGGGGGCGAAATGGCTGGCGAAGGCATAGGGCAGGCCCAGATGCGCCGCCAGCTGCGCGCCGTAGAGCGAGGAGCCGAGGATCCAGACCGGCACATTCGTCCCCTCGCCCGGGATGGCGCGGACGGGATGGCCCGGCTGCGCCTCGCCCAGGAACCCCATCAGCTCGACCACGTCCTCGGGGAAGCGGTCCGCCTCCATCCCCCGCCGCAGGGCGCGCATCACGTTGCGGTCCGATCCCGGCGCGCGGCCGAGACCCAGGTCGATGCGCCCGGGGAACAGCTCGGCCAGCGTGCCGAACTGCTCGGCCACCACCATCGGCGCGTGGTTGGGCAGCATGATGCCGCCAGCGCCGACGCGAATCGTCTTGGTCACCGCGGCCACCTGCCCGATCAGCACCGCCGTCGCGGCCGAGGCGATTCCGACCATGCCGTGATGCTCGGCCAGCCAGTAGCGGTTGTAGCCCAGTGCCTCGGCATGGGGCGCCAGCTCGAGCGTGCTCTGCAACGCCTCGGCGGTCGTCTTGCCCTCGGGCACGGGCGAGAGGTCAAGCAAGGAATAGGGGATCATGGCGCGCTCCGGTTCGATGTGGTCCGCATGTATCTGCAACCTAGTGCGTCCCGGTTCGGATTGCGACCCGTCGCCCATTTGCGCACCCATTTCATTGGTCCGCAAAATACCTTCGGGGGTCGCCATTGTCGCGCCATTGGTCCGAGCGACAATGGCGACGGGCAGACAGCCCCCAGTCCGCGCTCTCCACTTGCGACTCGGATTGAAATATCGACCTGAACATAAATCATCGATATTTCACACATTCATCGTTGATCCACATCCCCGTCCCCGCTATCCCTCCCTCCAAGGAGACCGCAGGATGCTGGAATCGCCCGCCCCGACCCTGACCGACCAGGCCCATGCCGCGCTGCGCCGCGACATCGTCTCGGGCCGCCTCGCCCCCGGCACGCGGCTGCGCATCGCCCGCCTCTCCGAGGATTACGCCATAGGCGCCTCCCCCCTGCGCGAGGCGCTGTCGCGCCTGTCCGCAGAATTCCTCGTCACCGTCGAAGGCCAGCGCGGCTTTGCCGTCGCACCGATCAGCGCCCAGGACCTGCGCGACATCTCGCAGATGCGCTGCGAGATGGAATGCGAGGCGCTGGCCCGCGCCATCGCCGCCGGCGACGACGGATGGGAGGCGGGCATCGTCGCCGCCTTCTACGCGCTGGAAAAATCGCACCAGCGCCGCCAGGCCGACCCCGAGGCCACCCAGGACGAATGGGAGGACCGCAACCGCGCCTTCCACGAGGCGCTGGTGGCCGCCTGCGACAGCACCTGGCTGCGCCGCTTCCGCGACATGCTCTACGCCCAGCACGAACGTTACCGCCGCATCTCGCGCCAGCGCCCCGACGCGCCGCGCGACGTGCAGGCCGAACACCGCGCCATCCTCGAGGCGGTGCTGGCCCGCGACACCGCCCGCGCCTGCGCGGCCACGAAATCCCACCTCGACCGGACCACGCAAGCGGTCCTCGCGGTGATCGACACGACCGAAAAGGACACCTGATGCTGACCGAAGACCAGCGCGCGCAATGCGTCGCCTCGCTGCTTGAGAGCCACCGCACCAAGATCCAGGGAGAGCGCCCCTCGGCCATGTTCCCCGAGATCGAGATTGCCGACAGCTACGCCATCTCCTCGGCCGTGGCCCAGACCTTCCAGGCCGAGGGGCGCAGCATCGTCGGCCACAAGATCGGCCTGACCTCCAAGGCGATGCAGGCCGCCTCGAAGATCGACGAGCCCGACTATGGCTACATCTTTTCCGACCAGGTCCTGGCCGACGGCGCCATCGTGAAATTCGAAGACTACTGCGTCCCGCGGGTCGAGCCCGAGCTGACCTTCGTGCTGAAGGACCCGCTCAAGGGGCCGAACGTGGGCCTGGTCGACGTGCTGCGCGCCACCGAATACGTCATTCCGTCGATCGAGATCATCGACGCCCGTCTGACCGAGCCGCGCAAGATCTTCGACACGATCGCCGACAACGGCGCGGGCGCGGGCATCGTTCTGGGCGGCCGCCCAGTCAAGGTGGACGAGGTCGACCTGCGCTGGATCGGCGCCGCCTTCTACCGCAACTCGCAGATCGAAGAGACGGGCGTCTCCTGCGGCGTGCTGGGCCACCCGGCCATGGCCATCGCATGGCTCGCCAACAAGCTGGCGCCCTTCGACGTGACGCTGAAGCCGGGCGACCTGATGCTCTCGGGCAGCTTCACCCGGCCCGTTCACGCCAAGAAAGGCGACACGCTGCACGCGGACTTCGGCCCGCTCGGCTCTGTCGCCCTGCAATTCGTGTAAGGAAATCCCATGTCCCTGCCCCCGCTGAAAAATCCCTTCAAGGCCGCGCTTGCTGCCGGCACGCCGCAGCTTGGCATCTGGTGTTCGATCCCCTCGCCGACCGTGGCCGAGGTTCTGGCGCAATCGGCCTTCGACTGGGTGCTCTTCGATGCCGAACACACGCCGGTCGAGCTGTCGGGTCTCGTGCCGATGATGCAGGCCGCCGCCTCTGGCACGGCCCATTCCGCCGTCCGTCCGCCCTGGAACGACCCCGTCCTGATCAAGCGCGTGCTGGATTCGGGCGCACAGACGATCCTCTTGCCCTTCGTCCAGACGCCCGAGGAGGCGGCCGGCGCCGTCTCCGCGTCCCGCTACCCCCTGGGCGGCATCCGCGGCGTCGCCGGCGCCACCCGCGCCGGGCGCTACGGGCGCGACAAGCAATACCTGCACCGCGCCTCGGACGACATCTGCGTGCTGGTCCAGGTCGAAACCGGCGAGGCGATGGAGCAGATCGAGGCCATCGCCGCGACCGACGGGGTGGACGGCGTCTTCATCGGCCCCTCGGACCTCTCGGCCTCGCTCGGTCACATCGGCAACCCGGGTCACGAAGACGTGCAGGCCGCCATCAGGCAAGCCGCGCAAAAGATCCGCGCCGCCGGCAAGGCGCCCGGCATCCTGGCCACCAACGCCGCCGATGCGCGCAAGTACCTCGACTGGGGGTTCCTCTTCGTCGCCTGCTCGCTCGACATGATCCTGCTGGTCAACGCTGTCGACAAGCTCCACGCCGACGTGACCGCGTAACCGCGCCACGAGGCAGGATCCCGCTTCATCTTGCCAGTAAACTCTCGGGGGGTGTGGGGGGCAGACAGCCCCCCACTTCCATCACTGGACAAACGCGCCCCGCTCTGGCCCATTGGCGCCGAACCGACCAAGGGGCCGAGACCATGACCGAAGACGACGCCAGACAGGCCGAGGCGCAGATGATCGCCGCAATGAAAGCCGCCGACACCGAGGCGCTCTACAGCCTCTTCGCGACGGATTTCAGCTGGGTCCATGGCTCGGGCCAGACCGACAGCCGGGCCACGATGGTGCGCAAGTTCCTGACCGGCGCGCTGAAGGTGTCGGACATGACGCCCGAAGCGCAGCGCATCGTCGCCGTGCCGGGCGGGGCCATGGTCTCGGGCCGGATCCGCATCGCGCTGGAAATCAATGACACGCCCAAGGTCTCGCAGAACCTCTATTCCGCTTTCTGGATCGACACGGGCCATGGCCCGCAGCTGGCCCATTGGCAGAACACGCGCGCGCCGGAGTGAGGCCGATGCATCCTCTCCTGACCCAAGAGACGATCGACGCCTTCGCCCGCGACGGCGCCTGCGTGGTGCGCGGGCTCTTTGCCGGCCATGTCGATGCGCTCGCCGCCGGCATCGCCCGCAACATGGCCGAGCCGGGGCCTTACGCGGCCGAGAACCTCAAGCCCGGGGACGCCGGCCGCTTTTTCGACGATTACTGCAACTGGCAGCGCATCCCCGAGTTCGAAGAGGTGATCCGCCAAAGCCCCGCCGCCGAGGTCGCCGCGGACCTGATGGGGTCGGATTCGGCGCAGCTCTTCCACGATCACGTGCTGGTCAAGGAACCGGGCACGTCCAAGCCGACGCCCTGGCATGCGGACGGCCCCTATTACTTCGTCCAAGGCCGCCAGACCGTGTCCTTCTGGTCGCCCGTCGACCCGGTGCGCGAGGCGACGCTACGTCTGGTCGCGGGCTCGCACCGCTGGGACCCGCCGGTGCTGCCGACCCGCTGGCTGAACGAGGATGCCTTCTACCCGGACGAAGGCGCCTATCGCCCCGTGCCCGACCCGGATACGGAAGGCATGGAGGTGCTGGAATGGACGCTCGAGCCCGGCGATGCAGTGGCCTTCGACTACAACACCCTGCACGGCGCGCGCGGCAATGCGGCGGCCAGCCGGCGCCGGGCCTTCTCGCTGCGGCTGCTGGGGGATGACGCGCGCTACGTGACGCGGCCGGGGCCGACCTCTCCGCCCTTCCCGGGGCATGACATGGTGGACGGCCAGCGCCTGCGCGAAGACTGGTTCCCCGTGCTCTGGCGCCGCGGGCAGGCGAGCTGAGCGCCCGATGCTGGCCTACCGCCTGCTGCTGTCGCTGATCGCGCTGGTCATGATCCCGGCGCTGGCCCTGCGCGCCTTGCGCGGCCGGGAAAGCTGGGCGGTGTTCGGCGAACGGCTGGGGTTCGGCGCGGCGACCGATGGCCCGGTGCTCTGGATCCACGGCGCCTCGAACGGAGAGCTGGCGCCCACCCGCCCGCTGATCGAGGCCATCGCCGCCGCCCGCCCGGACCTAGCGCTGCTGGTGACCTCGAACTCCACCACCGCGCGCGACATGATCGCGGGCTGGGGGCTGGCCGCCCGCTGTGCACCGCTTGACCTGGGCCCTTGCCTGTCGGCCTTTTTGCGCCGCCACGACGTGCAGGGCTACATCACGCTGGAAAAGGAATTCTGGCCGCAGCGCCACGCCCGCCTTGCAGCGCAGAGCGCACCGATCCTCGGCCTCGCTTCGGCGATGAGCGAGGCGACGGCGCGGGCCTGGTCGCGCCTGCCTGTCGCCGCCCGCGCGGCACTGACCCCCGTGGCGCGCGCCTGGCCGCAGGACACGGCCACCGGCCCGCGCCTTGTGGCGCTGGGGCTGGACCCGGCGGCGCTGGGGCCGGTGACGCCGCTCAAGGCCGGGTACACCGCCCCGGAGCGCGGGACCGACCCGATGTTGGCGGGGCTGGACCGGGCCGACACCTGGCTCGCCGCCTCGACCCATCCGGGCGAGGAGGCCGAGGTGATCGCCGCTCACCTCGCGGCGCTGAAGAGTCGCCCGGCCCTGCGCCTTATCCTCGCCCCGCGCCATCCGCGCCGGGTGCCGGAGGTCGCGGCCCTGCTGGACGCCGCCGGCCTGCCCCACCGCCTGCGCTCGCACGGCACGGCCCCTGCCGCAGGCGAGGTCCTGCTGGTCGACACCATGGGCGAGATGGCGCTGTTCTACGACGCGGCCTCGGCCTGCTTCGTCGGCGGCTCGCTGGTCCCGGGCATCGGCGGGCACACGCCCTATGAGCCCGCCGCCCATGGCAGCGCGATCCTGCACGGGCCGCATGTGGCCAACCACGCCACCGCCTTCGCCGCGCTGACCCGCGCGGATGCCGCCATCGCCGTGGCGCATGGCCCGGCCCTTGCCGTGGCGCTGTCGGACCCGGCCGCGCTGGCTGCCCTGCCGGCCCGCGCCTCGGCCGCCCTGGCGGGCAGCCACGCCGCGCAAACCGACCGGGTACTGGCCGGGATTCTCGCAGCGCTGAAATCCAATGGCGCCCCTGATTAACGCTGGATTCACCCGCCTCTCGTGACTACGCTTTGGTCAAAAGCAGTCGAGCATACGGGGGAGCCAATGCATTTGCCGCGACAGCGCCCCATTTCCACCTATGGCGCCGGGAAGTCCGACGTCCGCGTGCAGTTCGGTGCGCTCTGCTACCGGATCAAGGACGGCAAGACCGAGGTGCTCATGGTCACCTCGCGCAGCCGGCGGCGCTGGATCGTGCCCAAGGGCTGGCCGATGGAGAACAAGACCCCCGGCCAGGCCGCCGAGATCGAGGCCTGGGAAGAGGCCGGCGTGCGCGGCCAGGCGGTGGGGCCGAGCCTGGGGGTGTATTCTTATGGCAAGATCGTCGAGAACGGGGTGCTGCTGCCCTGCGTGGTGATGCTTTACCCGGTCAAGGTGGACAGCCTGGCCGACAGTTGGCCGGAAAAGCACGAACGCAAGCGGCGCTGGATGGGACGCAAGAAGGCGGCGCGCAAGACGGATGACCCGGACCTCGCCTACCTGATCCGCAACTTCGACCCGCGCAAGCTGCGCCGCGCTTGATCTTCGGCCGGCAGGGTTTATGTAAACCTCAGGTAACAGCCCTTCCTGCGCGATCATGATACATTACGACCTCAAATGCTCAGACGGTCACCGGTTCGACAGCTGGTTCCAGTCGGCCTCGGCCTATGACAAGCTGCATGCGGCGGGCATGGTGGCCTGCGCCACCTGCGGCTCGACCGAGGTCGAGAAGATGATGATGGCGCCCGGCGTGCGCACCTCGCGCAAGGCGGCGGCAGACCCCGCGCCGGCGCCGGCCGCAAGTCCCGGCCAGCCCCCCGCCGGGATGGCCGAGATGATCGCGAAACTGCGCGACACGGTCGAGAAGAACGCCACCTACGTGGGCGGCGGATTCGCCAAGGAGGCGCGCGCCCAACACCTGGGCGAGGCGCCCGAGCGGCCGATCTACGGTGAGGCCAAGCCCGAGGAAGCCCGCGCCCTGATCGAGGATGGCGTGACCATCGCCCCGCTTCCCTTCACCCCCCGGCAAAAGACGAACTGACCCATCGCTGGGGCCCAAGATTATTCTGACGAATAATCTTGGTCAGCCGCCCCGCCCCCGCCGCAGATTTTTCGTCGGAAAAATCTGCGGGGCCCCATCCTGCTTGCCCTTTTTTTCACCGCGGATTAAACCCCCGTCCGTTCGACCCTGACCGGAGCCTTCCATGCCCGTCCTCGTGATGAAATTCGGCGGCACGTCCGTAGCCACCCTTGACCGCATCCGCCGTGCGGCCAAACGGGTCGGCCGCGAGGTTGCCAACGGTTACGACGTCATCGTCATCGTCTCGGCCATGTCCGGCGAGACCAACAAGCTGGTGGGCTTCGTCGGCGAGACCTCGCCGCTGTACGACGCGCGCGAATACGACGCCGTCGTCAGTTCGGGCGAGAACGTGACCGCCGGCCTGATGGCGCTGACGCTGCAGGAGATGGACGTGCCCGCCCGCTCCTGGCAGGGCTGGCAGGTGCCGCTTCAGACGACCTCGGCCCATGGCCAGGCGCGGATCGTGGACATCCCGACCGACAATATCAGCGCCAAGTTCGGCGAGGGCATGAAGGTCGCCGTGGTCGCGGGCTTCCAGGGCATCAGCCCCGAGGGCCGGATCACCACGCTGGGCCGGGGCGGCAGCGACACGACCGCCGTCGCCTTTGCCGCCGCCTTCGACGCCGAGCGCTGCGACATCTATACTGACGTGGACGGGGTCTATACCACGGACCCGCGGATCACCGACAAGGCGCAGAAGCTGGAAAAGATCGCCTTCGAGGAAATGCTCGAGCTGGCATCGCTGGGCGCCAAGGTGCTGCAGACCCGGTCCGTCGAGCTGGCGATGCGTTACAAGGTGAAACTGCGGGTGCTGAGCTCGTTCGAGGAATATGACCCCAATGCCGGCACGCTGATCTGTGCCGAGGAGGATATCGTGGAAAGCAGAGTCGTCAGCGGCGTCGCCGCCAGCCGGGAAGAAGCCAAGATGACCCTGACGTCGGTCGCCGACCAGCCGGGCATCGCCGCGGCGATCTTCGGCCCCCTGGCCGATGCCGGGATCAACGTCGACATGATCGTGCAGAACATCTCGGACGAGGGCCGCACGGACATGACGTTCTCCTGCCCCACCGACCAAGTGAAGCGGGCGGAAAAGGCGCTGGCCGATGCCAAGGCCGCGGGGCTCGATTTCGCTGAGCTGATCGCCGACACGGGCGTCGCAAAGATCTCGGTCGTGGGCATCGGCATGCGGTCGCAATCGGGTGTCGCGTCCAAGATGTTCAAGGTGCTGTCCGAGGAAGGCATCAACATCAAGGTGATCGCGACTTCCGAGATCAAGATCTCGGTGCTGGTGGACCGCAAGTACACCGAGCTGGCCGTTCAGGCGCTGCACGATGCGTTCGAACTGGACAAAGTCGCCTGAACAAGGCGACTGCTTTGGGTCGCCTGAACAAGGCGACTGCTTTGGGTCGCCTGATCAAGGCGACTGCTTTGGGTCGCGTGACACGGCGACCCCGCGGGGCGCCTGTTGCGGCCCGCGCATGGGGGCGCTGCCCCCATACCCCCGGAGTATTTCGGGAAAAGTGAAAGACAGGGCGCGGCGCCCCGGGAAGCCGGCCCGCCGGGCGCTGCGCGTTGCGGGGCGCCGAAAGTTTTCGGGGGCGGTCCGATTTGCCGTTTCGCTTCGGGCCGCCATGTGGTCTAGTCGCCTGCGGATTCAACCCTGAAGGGACCCCGCCCTGATGCCCCAGAATTCCGAGAGCGAAAGCCGAAAGCTGCTCGGCCGCCTGCGCACCCTCATGGCAGAGGAAGCGGCAGGCCAGGCGCGGCTGGACCGGATCGTCAGCCTGACCGCGGATTCGATGGGGACCGAGGTCTGCTCGATCTACCTCTTCCGCGACGAGGAAACCCTGGAGCTTTGCGCCACCGAGGGCCTGAAGGCCGAGGCCGTGCACCAGACGCGGATGCGGCTGGGCGAGGGCCTGGTGGGCCGCGTCGCGCGGTCGGGCAAGGTGGTCAACAGCGCCGATGCCCCCTCGGAGCCGGGGTTCCGCTACATGCCCGAGACGGGGGAGGAGATCTATTCGAGCTTCCTCGGCGTGCCGATCCAGCGGCTGGGCGAAAAGCTGGGCGTGCTGGTCGTGCAGTCCAAGGAAAAGCGCGAATTTTCGGACGACGAACTTTACGCGCTCGAGGTCGTCGCCATGGTGCTGGCCGAGATGACCGAGCTGGGCATCTTCGTCGGCGAAGGCGCGGCGATGAAGGCGCGGCACCAGCAGCCGGTGATGTTCCGCGGCACCACCGGCCAGGAAGGCACGGCCAAGGGCCATGTCTGGCTGCACGAGCCGCGCGTCGTTGTCACCAACCCGATCGCCGAGGACCCCGAGACCGAGAGCCAGCGCCTGAACGAGGCGGTCGAGACGCTGCGCGTGCGGGTCGACGACATGCTCGACGGGGCGCGGGGCGGCGACACCGAACAGTTGCAGGTGCTCGAGGCCTACCGCATGTTCGCCAATTCCAAGGGCTGGCTGCGCCGGATGGAGGAAGACATCGCGCGCGGCCTGTCGGCCGAGGCGGCGGTGGAGAAGGAACAGAGCAGCGCCCGCGCCCGCATGGCGCAGGTGCCCGACGCCTACCTGCGCGAGCGGCTGCACGACCTCGACGACCTGTCGAACCGCCTGCTGCGCATCCTCACCGGCCAGGGGCAAGAGACCGGGGCCGAGATGCCCGAAGACCCGATCCTGATCGCGCGCAACATCGGCCCGGCCGAGTTGCTGGAATACGACCGCAAGCTCAAGGGCATCGTGCTGCAGGACGGCTCGGTCGGCAGCCATGCCGCCATCGTCGCGCGGGCGCTGGCGATCCCGCTGGTGGTCCATGCCGCGCGCATCACCGACGAGGCGCTGAACGGCGACGTCATCCTTGTCGACGGTGACCAGGGCATCGCGCATCTGCGGCCCGACGACACGGTCATCGCCGCCTTCAACGACAAGATCGCCATGCAGGCCGAGGCGCAGCAGCGTTACGCCTCGATCCGCGACAAGCCCGCGACGACGCTCTCGGGCGAGACGATCACGCTGACGATGAACGCGGGGCTCATGGCCGACCTGCCCTCGCTCGAGGGGTCGGGGGCCGAGGGCGTGGGCCTCTTCCGCACCGAGTTGCAGTTCCTGATCCGCAACCAGATGCCGCGCCGCACCGAACTGGCCGCGCTGTATGCCCATGTGATGAAGGCCGCACGCGGCCAGCGCGTGGTCTTCCGCACGCTCGACATCGGGTCGGACAAGGTGCTGCCCTACATGAAGCCGACGGACGAGCCGAACCCGGCGCTGGGTTGGCGGGCGATCCGCGTCGGGCTCGACAAGCCGGGCGTGCTGCGGATGCAGCTGCAGGCGCTGATCCGGGCCGCCGCGGGCGGGCCGCTGTCGGTCATGTTTCCGTTCGTGGCGCAATACGAGGAATGGCGCGCCGCCCGCGCCGAGATGGACAAGGCGCTTGAGCGCGAACGCATCCTCGGCCACCCGCTGCCCTCGCGGGTCGAGGTGGGCAGCATGCTCGAGACGCCCTCGCTGGCCTATGCCTCCAAACGCTTCTTCGAAGAGGTGGAGTTCCTGTCGGTGGGCGGCAACGATCTCAAGCAGTTCTTCTTTGCGGCCGACCGCGAGAACGAGCTGGTGCGGCGGCGCTACGACACACTGAACCTCAGCTTCCTGACCTTCCTCGAGCTGATCGTGGAGCGCTGCGCGCAATCGAACACCAGGCTCAGCTTCTGCGGCGAAGACGCCGGTCGGCCGGTCGAGGCGCTGTGCCTTGCCGCCATCGGCTTCCGGTCGCTGTCGATGCGCCCGGCCTCGATCGGGCCGGTCAAGCATCTGCTGATGCGATCCGACCTGAACGCGGTCAAGGCCGTGATCGACGGCGCGCGCGCCAGCGGAGAGCAATGCGTGCGCGAGGCGGTGATGGATTACCTGCGCAGTTCAAGCAACTGACCCGGGCTCAGGCCCGCTTGACCTGCGGCGGGCGCAGCCGGTCGCGCAGGCTGGCCAGCAGCTCTTCGCGCGGGGTGCCGCTGTCGCGGGCCAGGGCCAGGATGCCGAATTGGATCTCGGCCATTTCCTGGTAATAATTGGTGTAGATGTAATTGGTCGCAGCGCCGGTCACGGCGCCCAGCACCGGCACGGTCTGCGCGGCCAGCTTCTGGCCCAGCACCGTCGCCAGCCGCGGCGCGACCTTGGCCAGAAGGCCCCGCACCGTCGCCCCGGTCAGCGTCACGCGGGCGGCAAGGAAGCTCAGCTCGGCCCCGTCGTCGTCGTCAAGCGGCCCGGCCGTGCCCAGCACCTCGAGACAGGCGAGGCGGATCACCTCGTCGTCAGGGTCGAACCCGTGGCGCGCGGCCACGCCCTGGATCGCGCGCAACAGCACCGTCACGGTGACCGGCAGCTCGGCCAAGGCGCTTGGCAACCCGCCAAAGCCCCCGGCCCCGCCCAGCGCGGCGCTGACGGCGGTGTTGAGCCAACCCGCCTGGTCCGGCACGGCCTTGCGCGACCGGCCGGCGGCGTTCATCGCCGTGCGCAGCGCCGCCTCGGTGGCGCCGTCGAGACGCTCCTTGACGCTGCCCGGCAAGCGATCGAGCAGGTTCTCGGCCTGTCCGCCCACCACGTTCAACAACTGCACACCAAGCCCGCTGGCGGCCTTGTGCCGCCGGGCCAACTCGTCGAGGCGGGCGTTCACCTGCGCCTCGGTCATGCCGGGTACGATCTCCATGCCGATGAATATGGGATGGCCCGCATGGCATTTCAAATCGTCCGCACGAGGCATGGAATACCGGACTGCCCGCCACCTCAGGTTGACGCTAGGGTAAGGACATAGGCGATCAGCCAGTTTCCAACGGGGCGCGCGATGTTCTTCTTCCACTTCGATATCACCCTGGCAGAGCTACCCCGCCTCTTGGGCTTTGCCGGGTTCATTCTCTACGTCGCCAATTACCTCTCGCTCAGCATGCGGTTCGTGACCTCGGAATGCCTGTCGTATTTCGTGGTCAACACGCTGGCGGCGTCACTGGTGCTGGTCTCGCTGACGCATGACTTCAACATGGCGTCGCTGCTGATCCAGGTGTTCTGGATCTCGATCGGGGTCTGCGCCATCGGCGTCCGGGTCAGGCGCCGCACGCAGGACCGAAAGCGCCCGCAGGCCATCGGCTGACAGCGTTTCGCGGGCCTTTACGCCCGTGCGCGGCAGGATTATAGGTCTGTCGCGATGTGTGACAAAGCGATCATCCTTCGAATTACATGCCCGGCGCTCTGACCAGACGAGCCGCCGGGACAAGGCGTATGGGACACCGCGCCGCTCTCATCCCCTGACAGTCGAAGACCCATCCAAGGACGCCCGACATGTGCGCCGAGACGCCTGACTACAAAGACACGCTGAACCTGCCGAAAACCGATTTCCCGATGCGCGCGGGCCTGCCCAAGCGCGAGCCGGAGTGGCTGGACCGCTGGGCCCGCATCGGGGTCTACGACCGCCTGCGCGAAACGGCCGGCGACCGCACGCCCTTCATCCTGCACGACGGACCGCCCTACGCCAACGGCCACCTGCACATCGGTCACGCGCTGAACAAGACGATCAAGGACATGATCGTGCGCAGCCACCAGATGATGGGCCATGATGCGCGCTACGTGCCGGGCTGGGATTGCCACGGTCTGCCGATCGAATGGAAGATCGAGGAGCAGTACCGAGCCCAGGGCAAGAACAAGGACGCGGTGGACGTGATCGACTTCCGCCAGGAATGCCGCAAGTTCGCCGAGGGCTGGGTGGACATCCAGCGCGACGAGTTCAAGCGCCTGGGCATCACCGGCAACTGGGCCGATCCGTACCTGACGATGGATTTCCACGCCGAGCGGGTGATCGCCGAGGAATTCATGAAATTCCTGATGAACGGCACGCTCTACCAGGGCTCCAAGCCCGTGATGTGGTCGCCGGTCGAAAAGACCGCGCTGGCCGAGGCCGAGATCGAGTACCACGACCACAAGTCCCACACGATCTGGGTGCCGTTCCGCATTGTCGGCGGTGGCGACGTGGTGATGGCCGAGGGCGAGGATGACGATTACGCCGGCGCCGATGCGGCGCTGCTGGCGGCCGATCTGCAGGGCGCCAAGGTGGTGATCTGGACAACGACCCCCTGGACGATCCCGTCCAACAAGGCCGTCGCCTACAACCCCAAGATCGCCTATGGCCTTTACGAGGTCACCGGCCGCCCCGAGGAATGCTGGGCCCGCATCGGCGACCGCTACCTGCTGGCCGACGCGCTGGCCGAAGAGGTGCTGGGCAAGGCGCGGCTCGAGCCGTCCATGTACCGCCGGCTGCGCGACGTGACGGGCGAGGAGCTATCGACGCTCACCCTCGCCCACCCGCTGCGCGGCATCGACGGTGCCGATGGCTTCTGGGACTACGGCGTCCCCATGGTAGACGGCGAGCATGTGACCGACGACGCCGGCACCGGGTTCGTGCACACCGCGCCCAGCCACGGCGCCGATGACTACGAGGTCTTCCTCAAGCGCAACTGGCTGGACCGGATGACCCACAATGTCGGTGAGGAAAGCGAATTCCTGCCGCATGTCCCGTTCTTTGCCGGGCTTCAGGTGTTCGACCGCAAGGGCAAGGAAGGCAAGGCCAACGCCGCCGTTATCGACAAGCTGGTCGAGGCAGGCGGGCTGCTGGCCCGTGGCCGTGTCACGCACAGCTACCCGCATTCCTGGCGCTCCAAGGCGCCGGTGATCTTTCGCAACACGCCGCAATGGTTCGCCGCAATCGACCGCAAGATCGACGACGGCCAGGGCACCTATGGCGACACGATCCGCGAGCGGGCGCTGACCTCCATCGACCAGCTGGTCAAGTGGACGCCGCAGACCGGCCGCAACCGGCTGTATTCCATGATCGAGGCGCGGCCCGACTGGGTGCTGTCGCGTCAACGGGCCTGGGGCGTGCCGCTGACCTGCTTCACGAAAAAGGGCGCGCTGCCGTCCGATCCCGACTTCCTGCTGCGCGACCCGGCCGTCAATGCCCGCATCGGCGCGGCCTTCGAGACCGAGGGCGCGGATGCCTGGTACAAGGACGGCGCCAAGGCGCGGTTCCTCGGCAACGACTACGACCCCGAGGAGTGGGACCAGGTCTTCGACATCCTCGACGTGTGGTTTGATTCCGGCTCGACCCATGCCTTCGTGCTGCGCGACCGCGCCGACGGCACGCCCGACGGCATCGCGGATGTCTACATGGAAGGCACCGACCAGCACCGCGGCTGGTTCCATTCGTCGATGCTGCAGGCCTGCGGCACCAAGGGCCGCGCGCCCTATCGCAACGTGGTGACGCATGGCTTCACGCTGGACGAGAAGGGCAACAAGATGTCCAAGTCGCTCGGCAACACCATCGTGCCCGAAGAAGTCATCAAGCAATACGGCGCCGACATCCTGCGGCTTTGGGTGGCGCAGACCGATTACACCGCCGACCAGCGGATCGGGCCGGAGATCCTCAAGGGCGTGGCCGACAGCTACCGCCGGCTGCGCAACACCATGCGCTTCATGCTGGGCGCGCTGGGGCATGTGACCGAGGCCGACCGCGTGTCGCCCGCCGACATGCCCGAGCTGGAACGCTGGGTGCTTCACCGCCTGGCCGAGCTCGACGCCACCGTGCGCGACGGCTACCGCCGGTTCGACTTCCAGCACGTCTTCAGCCAGGTGTTCAACTTCTGCACGCTGGACCTCAGCGCCTTCTACTTCGACATTCGCAAGGACGCGCTGTACTGCGACGGCGACACCGCGCGCCGCCGCGCAGCACGGACGGTGATGGAGCTGCTGTTCGAGCGTCTGACCACCTGGCTGGCGCCGATCCTGCCCTTCACGACCGAAGACGTCTGGCTCGACCGCTTCCCGGGCGAGGACGGCTCGGTCCACCTGCAGGACATGCCCGAGACGCCCGCCGACTGGCGCGACCCGGCGCTGGCCGCCAAGTGGGCCCGCATCCGCGCCGCCCGCCGTGTGGTGACGGCGGCGCTGGAAATCCAGCGGACCGACAAGGTGATCGGCGCCTCGCTCGAGGCGGCGCCGGTGGTGCACCTGGAAGAGGCAGAGGTGCTAGAGGCGCTGAAATCGGTGCATTTCGACGACATCTGCATCACCTCGGCGGTGTTCCTCACGGCCGACCCGGCCCCGGCCGAGGCCTTCCGCCTGCCCGAGGTCCCCGGCATCGCCGTTGTCTTCGAACGGGCCGATGGCGAGAAGTGCCAGCGCTGCTGGAAGATCCTGCCGGACGTCGGCAACCACGCGCATCCCGCAACGTGTTCGCGCTGCAACGAGGCGCTGGGGTAAGGCGATGGGTGGGGTGGAACCCCACCCTACATCTTTGCACCGGGCGTGAGGCGGGGACGTGCGGTGGGGTGGACCCCCACCCTACATCCTTGCACCGGGCGCGTGGCGGGGCCGAGCGGTGGGGTGGACCCCCACCCTACATCTTTGCACCGGGCGTGAGGCGGGGACGTGCGGTGGGGCGAAACCCCGCCCCGCATCTCTGCCGCCAATGTGTTGCCCAACGCGCACCAAGGGCCGTAGGGTGCGGTTTCACCCCACCTGCGCCCGAGCCCAAAGATGCCGCGCATGACGCTTGATACACCTACTGGGACCTTCTCCCTGACCGAAGAGGATGGCGCGATCACCCGCGCCACTTGGGCCCCCGTGGACGACGGCGCGCGGGACGACACACCCCTGCTGACCCGCGCCGCCGAGCAGATCCGGGCGTATTTCGAGGACGGCCCCCTGTCCTTCGACCTGCCGCTGCGGGTGGCCGGGTCGGCGTTCCAGCAGGCCGTCTGCGCCGAGATGGCCGCGATTCCGCTGGGCGAGACCAGCACCTACGGCCAGATCGCGAAGCGCCTCAAGGCCCCCGCCCAGGCGGTCGGCCAAGCCTGCGGCGCCAATCCCATCGCGCTGATCATCCCCTGCCACCGGGTGCTGGGCACCGGCAACCTGGGCGGCTTTTCCGGCGGCTCGGGCGTCGAGACCAAGGTCTGGCTGCTGCGCCATGAACGCGCGGGCGGGCTGCTGATCTAGGCCCTTCGGCGTCGCGCCATGCGCCTTGGCGGACCAAACCACGGGCAGGTACGCCTGCCGACGGTGCCCCGGCCCGCCGGCGTGACAGGCCCGGAGGCAGAACGGCCTAGCGCTTCTCGCGAAAGAAGTCGCGCAGCAGGGCGGCGCATTCGGCTTCCGCCAGCCCCTCGTAAACCTCGGGGGCGTGATGGGCCTGTGGGTGGTCAAACACCCGTGCCCCGTGGCTCACCCCGCCCGACTTGGGATCGCTCGCGCCGAAATAGACCCGCGCGATGCGGGCGGCGGCGATGACCCCGGCGCACATGGCGCAGGGTTCGAGCGTCACGTACAAGTCATGCCCCGCCAGCCGCTCCTGCCCCAAGGCGGCGCAGGCTTGTCGGATCGCCAGCATCTCGGCATGGGCCGAGGGGTCGCTCAGCTCGCGCGTCCGGTTCCCCGCGCGCGCCACGATCCGGCCATCCGGCGCGACCACCACGGCCCCCACCGGCACCTCGCCGCGGGCGGCGGCGGCGCGCGCCTCGTCCAGCGCCTCGGGCATGTAGGTGCGAAAGCTCATGGCCCCGGAGTGCCGCAAATCTCCCCCTTCCGCAACGGGGCGCTTTGGCCTAAGCCGGACCGCATGAGCGACACTCCTCCCCCCGGCGACCGGATCGCCAAGGTCATTGCCCGCGCCGGCCACGCCTCGCGCCGCGAGGCCGAGCGGCTGATCGAGACCGGCCGCGTCACCGTCAACGGCAAGATCATCGACAGCCCCGCGCTGAACGTGACCGTCGCCGACAAGATCACCGTCAACGGCAAGCCACTGGCCGAGGCCGAGGAGCCGCGCCTGTGGCTGTTCCACAAGCCGCGCGGCCAGGTGACCACCGCGAAGGACGAAGAGGGCCGGCCCACGATCTACGACAGCCTGCCCGAGGACCTGCCCCGCGTGATGCCGGTCGGGCGGCTCGACATGAGCTCCGAAGGGCTCTTGCTGCTGACCAACGACGGCGGGATCAAGCGCAAGTTGGAACTGCCCTCGACCGGTTGGCTGCGCAAGTACCGCGTGCGGGTGAACGGCCGGCCCGAGGACAGCGCGCTCGAGCCGCTGCGCCGAGGCGTGACCATCGAGGGCGAGGCGTTCCAGCCGATGAACGTGTCGCTGGACCGGCAGCAGGGGGCGAATGCCTGGCTGACCGTGGGCATCCGCGAGGGCCGCAACCGCGAGATCCGCCGCGCCATGGCGCATGTCGGGCTGGTGGTGAACCGGCTGATCCGGGTGTCCTACGGGCCGTTCCAGCTGGGCACGCTGGCGCCCGGTGCGGTCGAAGAGGTGCGCCGCAAGATCCTGCGCGACCAACTGGGGCTGGAAGATCCGGGCGCCGATACGACCGGGCGGGCCAAGGCCGGCAAGCCGGGAGGGAAGCCCACGGGCAAACCGGGGCGGCCCGGCGGGCCGGGCAAGCCGGACGGACGTTCCGGAAAGGCTGACGGACGTCCCGGCAAACCCGACGGACGTCCCGGGAAGGCCGAAGGCAAGTTCGGCAAATCGGACGGACGCGGTGGAAAATCCGATGCGCGGCCGGGCAAACCCGCCGGGCGGTTCGGAAAGGCCGATGACCGCTCGGGCAAGGCCGCCGGTTTCTCGGGCAAGCCCGAGGGACGCCCGGGCAAGCCGGGTGGCGGACGTCCGGACAAGCCGGGCGGCAAACCGGGGCCCAGCGATGGCGCGCGCGGGCCACGGCGGACGCGGTAACGGGGCGCGGCCCCGAGGCACGCCCCAGGCCCCCTCGGGCAATGACGTGCCGTCACGCGGCATGCGGCCGCGCAGAGCATTGCGCCCGCCGGCAATCGTGACACGGACACTGCACCCGCGGCATTCCCCCTAGCGAAACCGCCCCCCATACCCTACGTTTGGGACGTTAAGGAATTTTCCCGGGGGTCCCATGTCGGGAAGCGGACTACAGAAAATCGCCTACGTGGCCTTGCTGATCCTGCTGATCGGCGTGACCTCGGGCCTGCTCGGGGGGCTCTAGGGCCATGGCACAACGCTACGGCGGCCAATTCAGCCCGGACGGCAAGCAAGGCACCCCGGCGCCCAAGCGCGGCGCCTACCGGGGCGCCTCGGTCGATCCGGCGGGTGCGCGGGCGAACCTGCTGTTCGTCCCTCCCGCGATCCTTGTCCTGACCTCGGTCTTCGGCGGCGCCGTGCAGCTGGCACTTGGCCTCGTCGGCGGCGCCGTGCTGGCGCTGGCCGCCTGGCTCTTGCGCGACGGGCTCAGGGCCGAGGCGGCGTTCCACGCCCGCAAGGTCGCCCGCCCGCCGGGCTTTCCGCGCAAAATGGCCGCCTCGGCCCTCACCGGCATCGGCACGGCCATTGCCGCGCTCTCGGGCGATCCGTCGATCATCGCGGCCGGGCTTTACGGCATCGCGGCGACCGGGCTGCACGTGGCAGCCTTCGGCATCGACCCGCTCAGGGGCAAGGGCGTCGAGGGCATCGACACGTTCCAGCAAGACCGCGTCGCCCGCGCGGTGGACGAGGCTGAAAAGTACCTGTCGGCCATGTCCGACGCCATCCTGCGCGCCCGCGACAGGCAGCTTGAATCCCGCGTCGCCACCTTCCAGCAGACCGCCCGCGACATGTTCCGCACGGTCGAGAACGACCCACGCGATCTTTCCGCCGCGCGCCGCTACCTGACAGTCTACCTGATGGGCGCCCGCGACGCGACGATCAAGTTCGCGGACATCTACGCCCGGGACCGCGACCCGCAGGCCCGCGCCGATTACGAGACGCTGCTGGACGACCTGGAGCGCAATTTCGCCGACCGCACGCAAAAGATGCTCGACGACGACCGCAGCGACCTTACGGTCGAGATCGAGGTGCTGCGGGAACGGCTCGACCGCGAGGGCGTTCACCTCGCCCGGGACATTTGACAGGAGATCCCCATGTCCGACACGATCCGCCAAAAGGCGCAAGCGACCCTGGCCGAGGTTGAACAGGTCAGCGCCGTGATCCTGCCAGAACCGGCCGATGCCGGCGCCGTGGTCCCGCTGGACCAGGCCGATGCGCCGACCAGCGACGCGATCCGCCGGCGCATGAACGAGCTCGACATGTCCGACACCGGCTCGATCGTGCATTTCGGCTCGGCCGCGCAGGCCGAGTTGCAGCAGATCAGCCAGGCCATGCTGGCCGATGTGCGCAACAAGGACGTGGGCCCCGCGGGCGACAGCCTGCGCGCCATCGTCACCACGATCCGCGGCTTTTCGGTCAGCGAGCTGGACGTGCGCCGCGAGCGGACCTTCTGGGAAAAACTGACCGGCAAGGTGGCGCCCTTTGCCAAGTTCACCGCCCAGTTCGAAAGCGTGCAGGCGCAGATCGACAAGGTGACCGACGACCTGCTTGGGCATGAGCACAAGCTGCTGAAGGACATCAAATCGCTCGACCTTCTCTATGAAAAGACGCTGAATTTCTACGACGAGCTGGCACTTTACATCGCGGCGGGCGAGGAAAAGCTGAAAGAGCTCGACAGCACCGACATCCCCGCCAAGGAGGCCGAGGTGCAGGCCGCTGCCGAAGAGCAGCAGGTCATGAAGGCGCAGGAGCTGCGCGATCTGCGTGCCGCCCGCGACGACCTCGAACGCCGGGTGCATGACCTCAAGCTCACGCGGCAGGTGACGATGCAGTCGCTGCCCTCGATCCGGCTGGTGCAGGAGAACGACAAGTCGCTGGTGACCAAGATCAACTCGACCCTCGTCAACACCGTGCCGCTGTGGGAAACCCAGCTGGCGCAGGCGGTCACGATCCAGCGCAGCGCCGAGGCCGCCGCCGCCGTGCGCGAGGCGAACGACCTGACCAACGAGCTGCTGACCGCCAACGCGAAGAACCTGCGCGAGAGCAACAAGGTGATCCGCGAGGAAATGGAGCGCGGCGTCTTCGACATCGAGGCGGTCAAGCAGGCCAATGCCGACCTGATCGGCACGATCCAGGAATCGCTGCAGATCGCCGACGAGGGCAAGGCGCGCCGCGCCGCCGCCGAGGCCGACCTGAAGAAGATGGAGGCCGAGCTGCGCGACACGCTCGCCGCCGCCAAGGCCAAGCAGACCGGGCTGGGCGACACCGTCAACACGGCCGTGCCCTCGGGCGCGGCCTCCTGAGGAAAACGGGAATGGGCGACAGGCTCCGGCACGGATTTGCGGCGCTGGCCCTGCTGGCGATGGCCGCCTGCGAGGCAACGGCGCCGCTGACCAGCTCGCCCACGCCGCAGGCACGGCCGCCCGCACCCGTGGCGGCGCCAAAGCCCGAACCGCAACCCTCGGCCGCCAGCACCGAGCTGGCGACCTATTATCGCCGCGTGCAGAATGACCTGCTGGTGCAGGGTCTCTTGCGTTCGGACGGGGGCGGACCCGACACGCCCTTTTCCGCCCGCCAGCTGGTCGAGAATTTCGAGACCATCGCCTTTTATGACGAATATGCCCGCGGACAGGGCTTTCGCCGCTCGGGCGGGACGGCCGGCCGGCTGAAGCGCTGGCCCGGCCCGGTGCGCATGGCCCTGAGCTTTGGCCAGTTCGTCAGTCCCGAACAGCAGGCCAAGGACCGCGCGGCCGTCTCGAACTACGCCGCCCGCCTGCGGCGCATCACCGGCCATCCCATCGGGATGAGCGAGGCGAGCCCCAACTTCCACGTCTTCTTCATGGGAGAGGACGACCGGCCGCAGCTCTTGCGCGAGGTCCAGAAGATCGTGCCGAACATCAACCCGGCCGCGCTGAACATCTTCGCCGACCTGCCCCGGTCGATCCATTGCCTGGTGATCGCCTTCTCGGGCTCGGACGGTGGCTACGACTACGCCCGCGCCATCGCGCTGATCCGGGCCGAGCATCCGGACCTCATGCGCCTGTCCTGCATCCACGAAGAGCTGGCGCAGGGCCTGGGCCTCGCCAACGATTCCCCCCGCGCGCGGCCGTCGATCTTCAACGACGACGACGAGTTCGCGCTGCTGACCACCCATGACGAAATGCTGCTGAAGATCCTCTACGACCCGCGCCTTTCCCCCGGCATGACGCTGGACGAGGCCCGCCCCGTCGTCGAGGCCGAGGCAAACCGCCTGCTGGGCGGAGAAAGCTGACAAGGAGAGAGCCGATGGGCATTTTCGATTTCCTCAAGGGCGAGTTCATCGATGTCATCCACTGGGTCGACGACACCCATGACACGCTGGTCTGGCGGTTCGAGCGCGAGGGCCACGCGATCAAGTACGGCGCCAAGCTGACCGTGCGCGAAGGGCAGGTCGCCGTCTTCGTGCATGAAGGGCAGCTGGCCGATGTCTTCACCCCCGGTCTCTACATGCTCGAGACCAACAACATGCCGATCATGACGACGCTGCAACACTGGGACCATGGCTTCCAGTCGCCGTTCAAGTCCGAGATCTACTTTGTCGACACCACCCGGTTCAGCGACCTCAAGTGGGGGACCAAGAACCCGATCATCTGCCGCGACCCTGAATTCGGGATGGTGCGGCTGCGCGCCTTCGGCACCTACACGATCCGCGTGACCGATGCGGCGAAGTTCCTGACCGAGATCGTCGGCACCGACGGCGAATTCACGATGGACGAGATCAGCTTCCAGATCCGCAACATCATCGTGCAGGAAACCAGCCGCGTGCTGGCCGGCTCGGGCATCCCGGTGCTCGACATGGCGGCGAACACGGCGGATCTGGGCAAGCTGGTCGCGACCGAGGTCAGCAAGACCCTGGCCGAATACGGGCTCTCGATGCCCGAGATGTATATCGAGAACATCTCCCTGCCGCCCGCGGTCGAAGAGGTGATGGACAAGCGTACCTCGATGGGGATCGTCGGGGATCTGGGCAAGTACACCCAGTTCCAGGCGGCCGAAGCGATGAGCGCAGCGGCCTCCACCCCCGGCAGCTCCATGGGCGCCGGCATGGGGATGGGCATGGGCATGGGGCTGGCGCAGCACATGGCCAGTACCATGGCCGGCCAGCAGGGCCCCTGGGGCCAGGCGCAACAGCCCGCCCAGCAACCCGCCGCAGCGGCGCCCCCGCCGCCCCCGCCGCCGGTCGAACATGTCTGGCACATTGCCCGCAACGGCGCGACCGAGGGGCCGTTCTCCAAGGCGCGGATGGGGCGCATGGCGACGGATGGCGATCTTATGCGCGAGACGCTGGTCTGGACCCCGGGTCAGGACGGCTGGAAAAAGGCCGGTGACGTGACCGAGCTGGCGCAGCTGTTCACGATCCTGCCGCCGCCACCCCCTCCGGGCGTCTGATCGGCGCCGAAGGGTCCCTCCCGGGGCCAGGACCGAGGGCGTGGCCAGAACGGCGGCGCGACGGTCTACATCGCCCGGTCGGCGGCGATCACGGGCGCAGGCCCGTGGCTGGCCTTCACCTCTGCCCGGGCCCCTTCGATGGCGTCGCGCAGGGCGCGGGTGTGCGTCGAGAATTCCGACCCCGACAGCGCCCGCAGCGCGGCCTCGAACTGCCCCGCCTCGATCATCGCGGCAATGCGTCCGGCCTCCTGGTGAAAGGCGTTGTGCCGTCGTCGCACCTGCGCCAGGGGATCGTCGCCACCTTCGGGCGCCGGGCAACCGCACAGCCATCGGCCAAGCCGACATTGATCCGCGCGGGCGATCGTCGCCACGGGCAGGCTGCGTTCGCGCGCCACGGCTGCGGAATGCAGGCGCATGCGCCAATTGTCATGGCTGGTGATCGCATCGTCGAGTTCACCGGCAACATAGGGCTGGTCCATGGGCCACTCCTTTCGCCGGAATCCTGCGCTTGAAAACCCTACAAAGGGGTTAAGAGGCCCGCGTTTTCCCGGTTGAACCCCTCGCCCCCGCCCGACATTCTGGCCGCGACAGCCCGAAAGAGAGACGGATGACCGAGCACCATTTCCCCTGCGACCAATGCGGCGCCGACATGCGTTTTGACCCCGCGGCGGCGCAGATGGTCTGCGACCATTGCGGCCATACGGAAAAGATGACCGAACCGGGCCCCTGGGGCGGCGCCATCGCCGAGCTCGACTTCGAAGCCGCCGTGGCCGAAACCCTCAGCGCGGCCGAGATGGAAGACACCCGCGTCTCCTCCTGCCCCAATTGCGCCGCGCAGGTGGAATTCGGCCCGGACGTGCACGCCACCGAATGCCCCTTCTGCGCCACCCCCGTGGTCACCGACACCGGCACCCAGCGCAGGATCAAGCCCAAGGGCGTCGCGCCCTTCGTGCTGGACGAACCGGCCGCCAGGGCGGCGATGACCGAGTGGCTGGGCAAGCTGTGGTTCGCGCCCAATGGCCTTCAGGATTACGCCCGCAAGGGCCGCCGGATGCAGGGCATCTACGTGCCCTACTGGACCTTCGACGCCGACACCAAGACCCAGTACCGGGGCGAACGGGGCACGGTCTATTACGAGACGCGCACCGTGATGCGCGACGGCAAGCCCGAGACGCAGCAAGTGCAAAAGATCCGCTGGACCCCGCGCGCGGGCCGGGTCGCGCGGTTCTTCGACGACGTGCTGGTGCTGGCCTCGCGGGCGCTGCCGAAAAGCTACACCGACGCGCTCGAGCCCTGGGACCTGGGCCGTTTGGAGCCCTACACGCCCGAATACCTCGCCGGTTTCCTTGCTGAAGGCTACACGGTCGCGCTGCCCGAGGGTTTCGACGAGGCCCGCGTCAAGATGGACCGGATCATCGAGCGGGACGTGAAGTTCGACATCGGCGGTGACCGCCAACGCATCCTCGCCATGGAGACGGACGTCCGCGACGTGACCTTCAAACACGTCCTTCTGCCGGTCTGGTCGGCGGCCTACAAGTATCGCGGCAAGTCCTACCGGTTCGTGGTCAATGGCCAATCGGGCCAGGTGCGGGGCGAACGCCCCTGGTCGGCCGTCAAGATCGCCATCGCCGTGGTGCTGGGCCTGGTCGTCGCCGCCGGCCTCGGCTACGTGATCGCTCAGAACCAGTAGCGCGAGCCTTGATCGGACCGGCCCGTACGGGCTACCAGCAGGGTGTGGTTCGGCTTGGCCAAAGCGGATGTTTGCGCTAACATGACCCAACCCCGCCCGCCGGACAAAGGAGCCTGGCCATGATTCTCTGCTGCGGCGAATCGCTGATCGACATGCTGCCCCGGACCGCGACGACCGGAGAGGCGGCCTTTGCCCCCGTCGCGGGCGGCGCGGTCTTCAACACGGCCATCGCGCTTGGGCGACTGGGCGCGCCGGCGGGGTTCCTTGGCGGGATCTCGACCGACCTTTTCGGCGAGATCCTCGAACGGGTGCTGACCGACTCGAAGGTCGACATCTCGTACTGCCCGCGCTCGGGGCGGCCAACCACGCTGGCGCTGGTCAAGCTGACCGACGGGCACGCCACCTATTCCTTCTACGACGAGAACACCGCCGGGCGGATGCTGACCGAGGCGGACCTGCCCGACCTGCCCGAAAGCGTCGGCGCGCTGTTCTTCGGCGGGATCAGCCTGGTCTCGGAACCCGCCGCCGACACCTATGCCGCGCTGATGACGCGCGAGGCGGGCACGCGACTGACCATGATCGACCCGAACATCCGGCCCAGCTTTATCACCGATGCAGACCGCTATCGCGCGCGGATCGGCGGGATGCTGCGCGCGGCCGACATCGTGAAGATCTCGGACGAGGACATGGCCTGGATCACCGGCGACGGGGGCGAGGCGGCCTTCCTCGAGATGACCGGCGCGGCGCTGGTGCTGCTCACGCGCGGGGCCGAGGGCGTGACCGCGATCCGTGGCAGCGACCGCGTGGACGTGCCCGCGCAAAAGGCCACGGTGGTCGATACCGTGGGCGCGGGCGATACGTTCAACGCCGGCCTCCTGGCGGGCCTGCACCGCGACGGGCTGCTGTCGCGCACCGCGATCGAGAGTGCCGAGATGTCCGCCATTATCCCCGCGGTCGAACTGGGCGCGGCCGCCGCCGCCATCACCGTCAGCCGCGCCGGCGCCAACCCGCCCTGGGCGGAGGAACTGGCGTGAGGGCACTGATCCAGCGCGTCACCGAGGGGCGCGTCAGTGTCGGCGGCGCGGTGATCGGCGAGATCGGGCCGGGCCTTCTGATCCTCGTCTGCGCCATGCAGGGCGACAGCGAGGCGCAGGCCGACAAGCTTGCGGCCAAGATCGCCAAGATGCGGATCTTCAAGGACGACGCGGACAAGATGAACCTGTCGGTCCGCGACATCGGCGGATCTGCGCTTGTCGTGAGCCAGTTCACGCTCTCGGCCGATACCTCGCGCGGGAACCGCCCCGGCTTTTCCACCGCCGCCCCGCCGGCAGAGGGCGAGCGGCTGTATGAGCATTTCGCCGCTGCCTTGCAGGCCCAGGGCGTGCCCGTGGCCACGGGACGGTTCGGCGCCGACATGGCCGTGGCACTGGTCAACGACGGGCCGGTCACGATCTGGATGGACACGGACGCGCTTTGACCGCGCCCTGACGGCTTTGCGCATTCGGCAAGCCGGCCAAGGAGTTGTCAGGAGGCGGGGCCTCAATTACTGTGCGACCGGGTGCAGGACCGCGCCCCGGGGCGAACCGGGGCCATGGCAGGACAGAGGGGTCGCGACGACAGATGCGCAGTACGGGTGCAATCGGACTGGTCCTGGCGGGCCTCATCGCGGCGATGCCGGCCATGGCGCAGGACGCCGAGGTCCTGACCAAGCAATATGACGACGGCGGTGTCTACGAGGGCACCTTCCGCGACGGCCTTCAGCACGGCACCGGCAGCTACCGCCTGCCCAACGGCTATGAATATTCCGGCGACTGGGTCGAGGGCGAGATCCGCGGCCAGGGCATCGCGCGCTTCCCGAACGGATCGGTCTACGAAGGCTCCTTCGCCAAGGGCAAGCCCGAGGGCGTGGGCAAGATCACCTTTTCCGACGGCGGCACCTACGAGGGCACCTGGCTGGACGGCAAGATCACCGGCCAGGGGGTTGCGGTCTATGCCAACGGGCTGCGCTACGAGGGCGCCTTCCGCAACGCGATGCATCACGGCAAGGGGGTGCTGACCTCTCCGTCCGGTTACGCCTATGACGGCGACTGGGTGAACGGGGTCAAGGACGGCAACGCCACCGTGACCTATGCCGATGGCGCGGTCTACGAGGGGCGCATCACCAACGGGCTGCGCGACGGCCAGGGGCGGCTGACCATGCCCGACGGGCTGGTCTACGAAGGGCTCTGGAAGGACGGCCAGATCAGCGGCGCGGGCCAACTGACCCAGCCCAACGGCGATGTCTACGAAGGCCAGCTGGTCGACGGCCGCCGCGAGGGGACCGGCAAGGTGACCTATGCCAGCGGCGACGTCTACGAGGGCGGCTTTGCAGGCGACCAGCGCAACGGTTTCGGCACCTTCCGCGGCCAGGACGGCTATGTCTACGAAGGCAATTGGGTCGACGGCCAGATCGAGGGCGAGGGCCGCGTGACCTATCCCGACGGGTCGGTCTACGAGGGCAATTTCCAGGGCGACCTGCCGGACGGCCAGGGCAAGATCACCTACCCGGACGGATCCACCTACGAAGGCAGCTGGTCCGACGGCGTGATCGACGGCGAGGGGCGGGCGACCTATCCCAACGGCCTCGTCTACGAGGGCGGCTTCCGCAACGCGCGCAACCATGGCACGGGCGTCATGACCTACCCCGACGGCTACCGCTACGAGGGCGAGTGGGTCGAAGGCGAGCGCGAGGGCCAAGGCATCGCGACCTATCCCGATGGCACAATCTATGAGGGCGAATTCCGCGCCGGCCAGCGCCACGGCACCGGCAAGATCGTCATCCCCGACGATCCCGAGACCCCCGAGGAGAACGAGAGCTTCACCTACGAGGGCCAGTGGCAGAACGGCGAGATCTCGGGCGAGGGCATGGCCACCTATGCCAATGGCGACATCTACGTGGGTCAGTTCGTGGCCGGCAAGCGCCAGGGCGACGGCACGATGCGCTATGCCACCGGCGAAGAGGCGCGCGGCACCTGGGAAAGCGGCGTCATGACCGAGGGCAGCGTCGACACCCCGGCCGAGGTCGCGCCAGAGGCCGAGACCGGCACCGGCACCGGCAACTGATCCGGGGCGAGGCGGCGGCATGAGCACGGAGACAGAGATCAAGGCCCTGCTGGAGCGCTACCTCGCGGCCTGGAACGCCCGCGACCTGCCCGCTGTCGCCGCCTGCTTCACCGAGCCCGCGCGCTATGTCCTGCCGGGCGCCGACCTGTTGATGGCCGACCACGCGGCCATTGTCGCAGCGCTCAAGACCGTCTTTGCCGGGCTGGACGCGCAGGGGTTCGACCATTCCGAGGCCGGGCCGCTGTCGGTGCGCTTGTGCAACGCGACCACCGTGCTGGCGGAACTCAAGGACGTGCGCCGCCTGCGCGGCGACGGCAGCGTGATCGAGGTGATCGACGCGGTCTATCTCTGCGTCAAGCAGGACGCGGCGTGGCGCATGAGCACGGCCATCGCCTGCGACCCGGCCTGACGCGCCGCTAGTCACGCCTGATGGCGTGCCGCGCTACACCGTCTTCCCGGCCGAGAGCCTGTCAAGGAAGGCATCCGCCTCGCCCAGGATCGTCTCGCGCTTGTCCGCATCCATCCGGTCCCAGGTCCGGTACATGTTGCCCATGCGGGCATTGCCTTCGAACCGGTCGCGGTGACGGTCGAGGAAGTGCCAGTAGAGCAGGTTGAACGGGCAGGCCCCCTCCCCCGTCTTCTGCTTGACGTCGTAATCGCAGCCTTTGCAGTAATCCGACATCCGGTCGATGTAGTTGCCCGAGGACACGTAGGGTTTCGAACCGACCACGCCGCCATCGGCGAACTGGCTCATCCCCACGGTGTTGGGGCTTTCGACCCATTCATAGGCGTCGATATAGACCTCGAGGTACCATTCATGCAGCTCGGTCGGGTTGATCCCGGCCAGCAGGGCAAAGTTGCCGGTCACCATAAGGCGCTGGATGTGGTGGGCATAGGCCTCGTCCCGCGTCTGGGCGACGGCGTGGGCAAGGCAAGACATGTGTGTCTTGGCGCCCCAGTAGAGCGGCGGCAGGGCGCGCTGGTGGTTCAACTGGTTTCGTCGGGGATAATCCGGCCCTTCGCGGAAATAGACCCCACGCACGAATTCGCGCCAGCCGAGGATCTGGCGGATGAACCCTTCGGCCGCGTTGATCGGCACATCGCCGGCTTTCCACGCCTCTTCGGCGGCCGCGCAGACCTCTTGCGGGGACAAGAGCCCTGCGTTCATGTAGGCCGAGAGCAGCGAGTGGTAGAGCCACTTTTCGTCCCGCATCATCGCGTCCTGGAAATCGCCGAACCGCGGAAGGGCGTGCGTGATGAAATGGCTTAGCGCCCGCCGGGCCTGCCCCGGCTCGGTGGCAAAGGCAAAGCCGTCGAGCGATCCGAAATTGTCGCCGAATTCGCGTTCGACCAAGGCCAGCACGTCTTTCACCGTGTCGTCTGGGGTGAAGGACATGGGCGAGGTGTCGATCTGCCCGGGCGGCGGCTTGCGGTTCTCCTTGTCGTAGTTCCACGCGCCGCCGGCGGGCTTGTCGCCCTCCATCAGGATGCCGGTCTCGCGCCGCATCTCGCGGTAGAAATACTCCATCCGCAGCGCCTTGCGCCCCTCGGCCCAGTCGTCGAACCGCTTGTGCGAGGCGAAGAAGCGGTCGTCTTCCATCTGTCGGACCGTGAGCGGGCACTCCTCCAGCGCTGCGATCAGCCGCCATTCGCCGGGCTCGGTGGCCATGACCTCCTCGGCGCCGACCTCCTCGGCCCGGCGCAAGAGCTCTCCGGGGATCGAGCCGGCGTTGTTCGTATCGTCGTATTCCGTATACCGCACGTCCCAGCCGTCTTCCCGCAGGCGGGCGGCGAACTTGCGCATGGCGGCGAAGAGGAAGGCGATCTTCTTGGGGTGATGCCGGACGTATGTCGCCTCGGCCTTCACTTCGGCCATGACGACCACGTCGCGGGACTTGTCGGCGGCCCTGAGCGCGGCGATGTCGGGCGTCAGCTGGTCGCCAAGCACTAGCACGAGGCGCGGGACGCTCACCAGGGGATCTCCTTGCCCGCCCAGTCGAAAAAGCCCCCGGTGTCAGCGGTTGCCAGCCCGTCGATGACGCGCAAGAGGTTCTGGGCGGCCTCGTCCGGGGTCACCGTCTTGTGGCGGCTGGCGTATTTGGCGGTGAGATCGGTCTGCACGGTGCCCGGGTGCAGCGTCACGCAGATCGCCTGCCGGTGCGTGCGCCCGACCTCGATCGCGGCGCCATGGATCAGTTGGTTCAGCGCGGCCTTGGCGGCGCGGTAGGAATACCAGCCGCCCAGCCGATTGTCGCCGATGGACCCGACCCGCGCGGAAAGCGCGGCAAAGACCGCCCGCCGGTCCCGGGGCATCAGCCGCACCGCATGTTTCAGCACCAGCGCCGGGCCGGTGGCATTCAGCGCGAATTGCGCAGAGAGCGCGGCGGGGTCGAGCGCCGACAGCGATTTCTCCGGCGCGGCCCCGTCGATGACCAGCGCGCCAGTGGTCACGAAGATCAGATCGAACGGACCCTCCAGCGCGCCCAGCACCCGTTCGATGCTGGACTCGTCGGTCAGGTCCAGCCCGTCCGCTCGACGCGACAGCCCGGTCACAGCCACGCCCCGCGCGTCAAGCGCCGCGCAAACCGCGCGACCGATTCCGCCCGAGGCGCCGATAACGAGTGCATTTTCCATGAAAATGCCACTTAGTCGGGCAAAATTCGCGGTCAAGCCCCGTGCTTTTGGGCTTTTTCTTAACTGCGATTCGCGTATTATCCGGCCGCATGACGAACCGGCTTCATATCCTCGACGCAGGCTGCCCCCTTGGCGGCCCGTCGACGCGTGCCGGTCTGCTGCTCATCCTAAGCCGCCTCTGAGCGTGCCCTGCACCGGCGCGACCGCTCAGAGGAGGAGTATCCGCGCCGAACGCTTAGGACACCAGATACAAGAGACAAGACCATGACCGACACGACGAACCGCGTGCTCATTTTCGACACGACGCTCCGCGACGGCGAACAATCGCCCGGCGCCACCATGACCCACGAGGAAAAGCTCGAGATCGCCGAGCTGCTGGACGACATGGGCGTCGACATCATCGAGGCCGGCTTTCCCATCGCCTCCGAAGGCGATTTCCGCGCCGTTTCCGAGATCGCGAAGCGGTCGAAGGACGCGGTGATCTGCGGGCTGTCGCGCGCGCAATATGCCGATATCGACCGCTGCTGGGAGGCGGTGAAGCATGCCGCCCGCCCCCGTATCCACACCTTCATCGGCACCTCGCCGCAGCACCGCGCCATCCCGAACCTCGACATGGACCAGATGGCCGAGCGAATCCACGACACCGTGACCCACGCCCGCAACCTTTGCGACAACGTGCAATGGTCGCCGATGGACGCGACGCGGACGGAACATGACTACCTCTGCCGGGTGGTCGAGATCGCGATCAAGGCCGGCGCCACGACGATCAACATCCCCGACACCGTGGGCTACACCGCCCCGGTGGAAAGCGCCGACCTGATCCGCATGCTGATCGCGAAAGTGCCCGGCGCGGACGAGGTGATCTTTTCGACCCATTGCCACAACGACCTCGGCATGGCGACGGCCAACAGCCTTGCCGCCGTGGCGGGCGGCGCGCGGCAGATCGAATGCACGATCAACGGGCTGGGGGAACGGGCCGGCAACACCGCGCTGGAAGAGGTCGTGATGGCCCTGCGCGTGCGCCATGACATCATGCCCTGGACGACCGGCGTGGACAGCACCCGGCTGATGAACATCTCGCGCCGCGTCTCTTCCGTGTCGGGCTTCCCGGTACAGTACAACAAGGCCATCGTCGGCAAGAACGCCTTTGCGCATGAAAGCGGCATCCACCAGGACGGCATGCTCAAAAGCGCCGATACCTTCGAGATCATGCGCCCCTCGGACGTGGGACTTGCCGATACCAACCTCGTGATGGGCAAGCACTCGGGCCGCGCCGCGCTGCGGAAAAAGCTCGAGGATCTCGGCTACCAGTTGGGCGACAACCAGCTCAAGGACGTGTTCGTGCGGTTCAAGGACCTCGCCGACCGCAAGAAGGAGGTCTATGACGAAGACCTCGTCGCCCTCATGCGCGCGGGCGAGGATGCGGCGACCGACCGGCTGGTGATCCGATCGCTCAAGGTGACCTGCGGCACCGGCGGCCCGGCCGAGGCGACGTTGGTCATGGCCATCGACGGCGCGGAATCGACGGCGACGGAAACCGGCGACGGCCCTGTCGACGCGACCTTCCGCGCGGTGCGCGCGCTGCATCCGAACGACGCCACTCTGCAACTTTACCAGGTGCATGCGGTGACCGAGGGCACGGATGCCCAGGCCACGGTTTCTGTTCGGCTCGAGGAAGCGGGCAACATCGCCACGGGGCAATCGGCCGACACCGACACGGTCGTCGCCTCGGCCCGCGCCTATGTGAACGCGCTGAACCGGTTGCTGACCCGCCGCGGCAAGGTCGGGCAGGACGCGAAAGAGATCAGCTACAAGGACGTCGGCTGAGCCTTTCCTGACTCCGAATTCCAAGAGGGGCTGCGGGAGACCGCGGCCCCTTTTCTCTTGGGTCTTGCCCAGGTCCAAGGTCCGGATGCGAGGGGCCAGCCCCTCGCGCCAGAGGCGCGGCACACAAGAAGGCGAGGGGTTCTACCCCTCGCGCCAGAGGCGTGCCACAAAGGAAGACGAGGGGCTCTGCCCCTCGCGCTCCCCGGAGTTTATTGGCACAATGAAGAGGGATCCGTGCCGCCTTGATAGGCGGTTCGCGACATTGACACGTCGTTTTCCGGCTTTGCGGGTTTCGTTTCGGGGCGCGCCGGGCCATCCTTGGCGCGCAGCAACCGCGAAGGAGAGCCCATGTCCCTGGTCACCGAAGCCGACGAGATCTCGGACATCGCCTTTGCCTTCATGGGATCCAAGGCCCTGTTCACCGCGCTCGAGCTGAACCTGTTCAGCCTGATGGCCGATGGGCCGCAGACTGCCGCTGCGCTGGGGGCAGCGACCGGACTGCACGAAGACCGGGTCGAGACCTTGCTGACCGCCCTCGCCGGCATGGGGCTGGTCTCGGTCCGGGACGGGCGCTATGCCAATTCTCCGGGCGCCGAGTCCTTCCTGGTCAAGGGGGCCAAGTACGATTTCGGCGATTACCTCAAGCTGCAGGTCGGCCAACAGATGTATCCGCTGATGGACCAGATCGGCGGCGCGCTTGCCGACACGCTGGACGAGGACGCGACGGATTCCTATGCCAAGTGGTTTTCCGACGCCGAGCAGGCGCGGCTTTACTCGCAAAGCCAGCATGCCGGCAGCCTCGGGCCGGCGCGGCAACTGGCGCGTGCGCTCGACCTGTCCGGGGCAAGGCACATGCTGGACGTGGGCGGCGGCACCGGCGCCTTTGCCATCACGCTGTGCAAGGCGAACCCGGACCTGCACGCCACCATCGTGGAATTCCCGAACGTCGCCGCGCTGGGACGTGAGTACGTGGAGAAGGCCGGGCTCACCGACCGGATCACCTATCTCGAGGGTGACGGGCGCGACACGGCCTGGCCCGAGGATCAGGACGTGGTGCTGATGTCCTACCTCTTTTCCGGCGTGCCGGGCGAGGCGCATGAAGGCCTGATCGCCGGCGCGTTCCGACACTTGCGGCCCGGCGGGCGCTTCCTGCTGCATGACTTCGTGGTGGACGCGGATCGCAGCGGCCCCAAGCTGGCCGCGCTTTGGCAGTTGCAGCACACCGCCTTCACGCCCGAGGCGCGCTCTCTCGACACCGGATGGCTGACAGGGGCGCTGACCGGCGCCGGGTTCGAAAACGTCACGATCCGCACGATGATCCCCGAGATGACCATGCTGGCCGAGGGGACAAAACCCGCCTGACGCCGGGGCCGCGCTTTTCCCCGGCCCGGCGGCTTGCCACGGCGCATCGCGCCCGTATACCTGAACCGGACAGTTCAGTTTGCCCGGTGCGCCATGCGTCTTCGCCTGCCCGTTCTCTTCATCCTGCTCACCGTGGTGATCGACGCCATGGGGATCGGGCTGATCCTGCCCGTAATGCCCGGCCTGATCGTCGAGGTGCTGCCCGGCTCGGACATCAGCCGCGCGGCGATCTGGGGCGGCATCCTGTCGACGGTCTTTGCCGCCATGCAGTTCCTCTTCGGCCCGCTGCTCGGGAACCTGTCGGACAAGGTCGGGCGCAAGCCGGTGCTGCTGGTCTCGCTTGTCGTCATGAGCCTCGATTACCTCGTGATGGCCGTCGCGGGGTCGGTCTGGCTGCTGCTGATCGGCCGCGTGGTCGGTGGAATCACGGCGGCGACCCATTCCACGGCCATGGCCTACATGGCCGACATCTCGAAGCCCGAGGAGAAGTCGGTGAATTTCGGCCTGATCGGCGCGGGCTTCGGGCTGGGGTTCGTCCTGGGCCCGGTGATCGGCGGGCTGCTGGCCGAGATGGGGACGCGCGCACCCTTTGTTGCCGCCGCCGGGCTGGCCGCGCTGAACGCCTGTTTCGGTTACTTCGTCCTGCGCGAGAGCCTTGGCCAAGAGAAACGCCGCCCCTTCTCGCTGCCCGCGTCGAACCCGCTGCGGGCCTTCCGCGACATCGGGCTGTTTCCCGGGCTGCATCCGCTTCTGCTGGTGCTCTTCCTCTATGCGCTTGCGGGCACGGTCTACCCGGCGACCTGGGCCTATTTCACCACGCTGCGCTTTGACTGGTCGCCCGGGATGATCGGCGCCTCGCTCGCGGTCTACGGCATCTCGATGGCGGTGGTGCAGGCGCTGCTGGTCGGCCCGGTCATCGCCCGGATCGGAGAGCGCGGGACGGTCATGGTCGGCCTCACCATCGAGATCCTCGCCATGGTGCTGGTCGCCTTTGTCAGCAGCGGCTGGGTGCTGATGGCGCTGATCCCGATCACGGCGCTTGGCAACCTCGCCGGGCCGGCGTTGCAGGGCATCATGAGCCGGTCGGTCAGCGACGACCGCCAGGGGATGCTGGCCGGGGTGCAGGCCTCGGTCAACGCCATGGCGATGGCGCTGTCACCAATCCTGATGACCGGGGTCTTCGCGGCCTTCTCGCACGACACCGCCGCGCTCTACCTGCCGGGCGCGCCCTACCTGCTGGCGGCCGTCCTGGCGCTGGGTGCCATCGGCCTTTTTCTGCAACGCGGACCAAGAGCCATCTGAACGCCGCGTCCCTCGCATTTCCCCTTGCGCCCCTGCCCGGCCCCGCCCCAACTGGGCACGAACGACCCGAGGAGGAGCCCCATGCAAACCATCCGCGCCGCCGTCTGCCACGAATTCGGCCAGCCCCTGTCGATCGAAGAGGTCCAGCTGCGCGCCCCGCAGCCCGGCGAGGTCGAGGTGAGCCTTGACGCCGTGGCAATCTGCCATTCCGACATCTCCTATGCCGAGGGCGCCTGGGGCGGCGTGCTGCCGGCGGTCTACGGCCACGAGGCCTCGGGGCGGATCACGGCGCTGGGCGACGGCGTGCAGGGGCTGGGGATCGGCGACGTGGTCGTCGTCACCCTGATCCGATCCTGCGGGCATTGCGTGAACTGCGGCCAGGGCCAGCCGACGATCTGCACCACGCCATACGACGGCGAACATGGCACCCTGACCATGCCGGACGGCGGGCCGCTGTTCCAAGCCATGGCCTGCGGCGCCTTTGCCGAAAAGGTCGTGGTGGGCCAGCAGCAGGTGGTCAAGGTCTCGCCCGAGATGCCCCGCGACAGCGCGGCGCTGCTGGCCTGCGGCGTGATCACCGGCATCGGCGCGGTGGTCAACGCGGCCCAGCTGCGCGCCGGGCAGGACGCCGTGATCATCGGCGCGGGGGGCGTCGGGCTCAACGCGATCCAGGGCGCACGGATCGCCGGGGCGCGCAAGATCATTGCCGTGGACATGGTGCCGGAAAAGCTGGACATGGCGCGCGAATTCGGCGCCACCGACGCGATCCTGGCCGAGGGCAAGCCCTGGAAAGAGGCGATGAAGATCATGGGCAAGGGCGCCGACGCGGTCTTTGTCACCGTGGGCGTCGCGGCGGTCTACGACCAGGCCACGCGCTACCTTGGCTGGGGCGGCAAGCTGATCGCGGTCGGCATGCCGCCGACCGGCACCACCGCCAGCTACGCGCCGGACGTGTTCAGCTATGTCGGCCAGGGCATCAAGGGCTCCAAGATGGGCGACGTGGTGATCGCGCGCGACATCCCCTGGATGGTCGACCTTTACGAACAAGGCCGCCTGAAGCTGGACGAGCTGGTGTCGCGTCACTGGACGTTCGAGCAGATCAACGAGGCGATCGCCGACACCAAGACCGGGGCGGCCAAGCGCAACGTGATCATGTTCTAGGCACCTTACAGGCGACTGGCCTGCGTTTTCAGCGCCGGGAGGTTGTTCCCGGCCAACCGCGCGTGCTACCACTAAGCGTTGATTTTACTCACGTAAGGCCAAGACCATGTCACATCCCTACCAGGACCTCCCCGCGTCGGCCTACTGGCGCTCGGCCGTGTCGAACGTGTCGCCGCTGGAGCTTGCGGATATCTACCAGCCCAAGTTCCGCATCGGTCCCAGGATGCAGATCGCGGCCGCGGGCAGCTGCTTTGCCCAGCATATCTCGCGCGAGTTCAAGCAGCGCGGCTTCCGCTTTCTCGATGTCGAGCCCGCGCCGGCCATCATGCCGGCCGAGCAGCGCGCCGCCTTCGGCCTCGGGCTTTATTCGGGGCGGTTCGGCAACATCTACTCGGTCCGGCAACTGGTGCAGATGTTCGAGCGGGCGCAGGGCACGCGCAAGCCGCCCGAGACCTGCTGGGAACAGGACGGCCGGTTCTACGACCCGTTCCGCCCCGCGATCCAGCCCAATGGCTTTGCCAGCCGCGAAGAGCTGGACCAGGACGTCGCCTGGCACCTGTCGCAGGTGCTGACGCTGCTGGAAAAGGCGGACCTCTTCGTCTTTACCTTCGGCCTGACCGAGGGCTGGGCCTTCAAGGAGGACGGCACGGTCCTGCCCACCTGCCCCGGCACCGTGGCCGGCACCTTCGACCCCGACAAGTACGAATTCGTCAATTTCACCCATCGGGACATCGTCAACGACACGCGGACGTTCATCCAGATGGCGCGGGCGGTGAACCCCAGGATGCGGTTCCTCTTTACCATCTCGCCGGTGCCGCTGACCGCCACGGCCAGCGGCAAGCACGTGCTGGTCGCCTCGAGCTACTCGAAATCCGTGCTGCGCGCGGCCGTCGGCATGCTGGCCGACGAATTCGCCGGCGTGGATTACTTTCCGTCCTACGAGCTGGTCGCGTCGCACCCGATGCGGGCGATGTTCTTTGACCCCAACCTGCGCACCGTGTCGCCGGTGGGCGTGGGCCACGTGATGAACACCTTCTTTTCCGCCCATCCCCAGCCACGCAAGGGCCGCAAGGGCAAGACCAAGGAGGCGGACCCGGAAGACCTGGTCTGCGAAGAAGCAATCCTGGAGACCTTCGGCAAATGAAGACCTGGCTGACCGGAAATTCCCACACCGCGGCGCTGTATCGCGGACTGGCGCAGATGAGCCCCCAGCCCGATGACGTGTCGGTCTATCCGCTGGGATCGGGTGCCTACGAGCTGGCGCAGTTTCACGAGATGCGCGATGGCCAGGTCGTGTTCACGGCCTCCAAGTTCGCGGAGCACACCGAAAAAGAGACCGGCCAGACCCTGGTCAATCCAGAGGACCGCTGGGGCTTTGTGCTCGGGACCCAGACCTCGCGCCTGTTCCGCGACCCGATGTGGCGCACGGCGGACCCGGTAGAGATCTGCCAGCCCGGACGCCGCCCTGTCCCCTCGGACATGCTGGCCGGCATCATCGCGGCGGACCAGAAATGGGTGCTGACTTTTCTTGCTGACTGCAAAGCGGCGGGCGTGCCCATGTTCGTCGTGGCCTGCCCGCCCCCGCGCAGCGACCACGTCGTGATCGAGGACGGTGCCCGGCCCGAGACCGTCCTGTTCATCGACCGCCTGGCGCGGAAGACGTTCACGGACGCGCTGGCCAAGCTCGACATCCCCTTCATTGCCCCGCCTGCCGAGGTGATCGACGATGCGGGCTTCCTGAAACCCGAGTACTTCGCCCCGGACAAATCCAACGGGCGGCGCGACGGCCATCACGCCAACGACGATTACGGCCAGCTGATGATGGCCGAAGTTCTGTCGTTCCTCGAGGGCGTGAAGGCGCGGACATCGAAAGCCGCGACCGGCTGACCTGAGCGCGGATGGCGGTCAGAGATCCTCGACCGCCATCACCCCCGGCAGGCTTTTCAGCGCGCCCTTGATCTGCGGTGTGACCGGGAAGTCCTCGGGCAGGTCGATTTCGACCTCGCCGGGCAGGCCGGGGTCCATCAGGCACAGCTGCACCGGGCCGCGGCCGCTTTTCCTGACCTCGGCCTTGGCCCGCGACAGGACCGAGGCGACAGAATCGACAGCCGCCGCTTCCTCCAGCAGGATCCGCATCCCCATGCCGCCGATATCGGCCACCGCCACGTCGATCGGCGCGGCCGAACGGATGGTCGGGTCGAACTGGCCGTCGTTGAACCGACCCTCGAGCGTCACCACCACCTTGTCCGTCGTCTCGAACACCTCGCGCGCGGCGATCAGGTCCTTTTCCTCGCGGGCGAACATGGCGATGCCCGACAGCTGCCCGGTGGGGTCCGAGATGTTCATGCGGAAATAGCGCGACCCACGCGACGATTTCATCTCGCGGAAGCCCGAGACCATGACGCCCACCTTGACCACGCAGGCGCCGTTCTGTTCGGCCTTGTCCTGCGCCTCGGCCAGGGTCGACATCTTCTTGCGCTTGAGCGCATGGGCATATTCGTCCAGCGGATGACCCGAGAGGAAGAAACCGATGGCCTTCTGCTCCTCCATCAGCCGTTCCGAGGCGATCCAGTCGTTGACGGGCGACAGGCGCGGCTCGGGCAGGTCGTCGCCGGCATCGCCGAACAGCGACACCTGGTTCGAGTTCTTCTGCTCCTGCACCGCCGCCGAATAGGCCACCAGCGCGTCGAGATTGTCGAAGACTTTCCGCCGGTTGCGGTCCAGAAGGTCAAACGCCCCGGCCCGCGCCAGCATCTCCAGCGGCCGCTTGCCGACCCGCTTCAGATCCACCCGGCGGGCGAAATCGAAGAGGGTGACAAAGTCGCCCCCGTCCTTGCGGGCATCCACGATCATCTGCATCGCGTCCGAGCCGACGTTCTTCAGTGCGCCAAGGCCATAGACCAGCTTCTGGTCCACCACGTCGAACGTCGCCAAGGACCGGTTCACGCAGGGCGGTACGATCTCGATCTTCAGCCCGCGCCGCACCTCTTCGGCATAGACCGACAGCTTGTCGGTCAGGTGGATATCGCAATTCATCACGCCGGCCATGAACTCGACCGGGTGGTTCGCCTTGAGCCAGCCGGTCTGGTAGCTGACCACCGCATAGGCCGCCGCGTGGGACTTGTTGAAGCCGTAGTTGGCGAACTTTTCGAGCAGGTCGAAGACCTCCGACGCCTTCTTGGCATCGACCCCGTTCTCGGCCGCGCCGGCCTCGAATTTCGGGCGCTCGGCGTCCATCGCCTCCTTGATCTTCTTGCCCATGGCGCGGCGCAGCAGGTCGGCGCCGCCAAGGGTGTAGCCCGCCATCTCCTGCGCGATCTGCATCACCTGTTCCTGGTAGACGATGATGCCCTGCGTCTCGGCCAGGATATGGTCGATGGAGGGGTGGATGCTTTCCAGCTTCTTGCGTCCGTGCTTCACGTCGCAATAGGTCGGGATGTTCTCCATCGGGCCCGGCCGGTAAAGCGCGACAAGCGCCACGATGTCCTCGATGCAGGTGGGTTTCATCTGCGTCAGCGCCGACATCATGCCCGAACTTTCCACCTGGAACACGGCCACGGTCTTGGCGGCGGAATACAGCCGGTAGGTCTTCGCGTCGTCCAGCGGGATGGCGTTGATCTGGTTCTCGGCGCCCTCGGCCGGCTCATAGAGTTCGGTGCCGTCAGCCGCGATATGCAGCGGGCGGCCGGACTTGAAGATCAGATCCATCGCGTTCTGGATCACGGTCAGGGTCTTCAGGCCGAGAAAGTCGAACTTCACCAGCCCGGCCTGTTCGACCCATTTCATGTTGAACTGCGTCGCCGGCATGTCGGACCGCGGGTCCTGGAACAGCGGCACCAGCTCATCCAGCGGCCGGTCGCCGATCACCACGCCCGCCGCGTGGGTCGAGGCGTTGCGCAAGAGCCCCTCGACCTGCTGGCCATAGGTCAGCAGGCGGTCAACAACCTCTTCGTTGCGCGCCTCTTCGCGCAGGCGCGGTTCGTCCTTGAGGGCCTGGGTGATGCTGACCGGCTTGACCCCCTCGACCGGGATCAGCTTGGACAGGCGATCCACCTGGCCATAGGGCATCTGCAGCACGCGGCCCACGTCGCGCACGGCGGCCTTTGACAGCAGGCCCCCGAAGGTGATGATCTGGCCCACCCGGTCGCGGCCGTATTTCTCCTGCACGTAGCGGATCGTTTCCTCGCGCCGGTCCATGCAGAAGTCGATGTCGAAGTCGGGCATCGACACACGTTCGGGGTTCAGGAACCGTTCGAACAGCAGCGAATAGCGCAGCGGGTCGAGGTCGGTGATGGTCAGCGCGTAAGCCACCAGAGACCCCGCGCCCGACCCCCGCCCCGGCCCGACGGGGATGTTGTTGTCCTTGGACCACTGGATGAAATCGGCCACGATCAGGAAATAGCCGGGAAATCCCATGCCTTCGATGATCCCCAGCTCGAAATCGAGCCGTTCCTGGTATTCCTCGACCGTCACCGCATGGGGGATTACGGCCAGGCGCGCCTGCAGGCCCTCGTTCGCCATGCGGCGCAGCTCGGCCACCTCGTCATCGGCGAATTTCGGCAGGATCGGCGCGCGCTTGTAGGCCTGGAAGGCGCAGCGGCGCGCGATCTCGACCGTGTTCTCGATGGCCTCGGGCAGGTCGGCGAACAGCGTCGCCATCTCTTGCGGCGACTTGAAGTAGTGCTGCGGCGTCAGCTTGCGGCGCCCGGTCTGCTGGTCGACATAGGCGCCCTCGGCGATGCAGATCAGCGCGTCATGCGCTTCGTACATCCCGGAATCGGGGAAGTATACGTCGTTGGTCGCGACCAGCGGCAGGTCCATGGCATAGGCCATCTCGACATGGCCGCGTTCCGAAAGGCGCTCGGCCTCGGGCAGGCCGTCCTCGCCGGGGTGGCGTTGCAGCTCGACATAAAGCCGGTCGCCGAAGATCGTCTTGAGATCGCCCATCAGCGCCTCGGCCGCCGGCCGCTGGCCGGCGCGCAAGAGCCGCCCCACCGGGCCATCCGGCCCGCCGGACAGGCAGATGATCCCGTCGTTATGGGCGCGCAGGTCGTCCAGCGTCACATGCGGCAGCTCGCCGTCGCCGCGCAGGTAAAGCGCCGAGTTGAGCTTCATCAAATGCTCATAGCCCGTCTCGTTCTGCGCCAGCAGCACGATGGGCGCGGGCCGGATCGGCTGCGGCCGCGCCGGGTCGATGGCAAGGTACGAAAGGTCCACCTGGCAGCCGATGATCGGCTGCACCCCCGCGCCCGACAGCGTCACGGAATATTCCAGCGCCGCGAACATGTTGTTCGTGTCGGTCAGCGCAAGCGCCGGCATATCCATCTTCTCGCAGAGTGCGGGCAGCTTCTTGAGCCGCAGCGCCCCTTCGAGCAGGGAATATTCGGTGTGGATGCGGAGGTGGATGAATCGGGGATCGCTCATGCCGCCACGCTACCGCCGGGGCGCGGCGGGCGAAAGGCCAAGCGGTCACCGAAGGACGCGATACTCCGTGATCTCGCCGCGGAAGTACGGGGCGTAGGTGCCGTCGCGGATATAGCCGACCTCACCGCGACGCGGGATCCGGCGGCCCCCGATCTGGGCGTGGTCGGTAAAATGCCCCTCCCAGTCGTAGGTGGTCGGCTGGCCCTGCGGGTCGGTGGCGGGGCGGGCCTTGGCCGAGATCCTGACCACGTCGCCGGCGGCATCGAGGAACAGATCGACCGCCGCGCCACCATCGAGGCCGACGCGCCAGTGGTCCGGGGCCAGAACCTGCCACCGCAGCGCGGGGTTCGACAGGGCGGCATCGGGGGCCCAGGGCAGTTCGGCGAGGTAGCGCATCGCCTCGCCCAGGTCCGCATCCGGCCCCTGCACCGTGCCGATGGGCAAGGCGCCCAGCGCGCGCACGGTCAGCAGACCCCGGCCGCCGACATGGGCGTCGATGACGCGGACCAGCGGGACGGGGCCAAGGCGCATCTCGGCCTGCCACAGGAAATCCGGCGCGCCCAGGCCGATGACCTGCCGGGCGGTGATCGCCTGCCAGCCGCCGCCGGGTTTCAGCTCCATCTCGGCCCGCTGGTCGAATTCCACGCGGGCGGCACCGGGCATCGCCCCCATGCGACGCGCCCAGTCGCGAACGGGCGCCGGCAGGTCCGGGACCTCGCCGGGCGGGGTCGACAGGATCTCGGCCCGCAGGCCCGAGGCGAGGCGCGAGAGCCGCCAGGCGCCGAAGCCCCAGATCAGAACGGACAGCGCGATGAGCGCGAGCAAGACGAGACCGATGAGTTTCATGGCCCGTCTCTAGCCCGCCGCGCCCTGGCGTCCCTGATCCGGATCAAATCGCCGGGCCCCGGCGCACATTTTCCGGGCGGCACCGCTGCGGAAACGGGCAGAGTCGCGCGGGCTTTGCTTGCAATGGGCGGTTCTTTGCCGCTTTCATGGTCCTCGGACGGCCCGAGGCGGCATCCGGGCAGCAGACCCGGAACGCCCCGGGCGAATGACAGGGGGATCACGTGGGCGATCCATTGCTTCGCATCTCGGGCCTGACCAAGGCCTATCCGGGCGTTGTCGCCAATGACGACGTGTCCTTCGACATCGGCGAGGCCGAGGTGCATGCGCTTCTGGGCGAGAACGGCGCCGGCAAGTCGACGCTGGTCAAGATGATCTACGGCCTGGTGAAGCCCGACAAGGGCGGGATGACGCTGCGCGGGGCCCCCTTCACTCCGCCCGAGCCGCGCGCCGCGCGGGCCGCCGGCGTGGCGATGGTGTTCCAGCACTTCTCGCTCTTCGATGCGCTGAACGTGGCCGAGAACATCGCGCTGGGGATGGAGAACCCGCCCAAGCAGCGCGACCTCGCCGCCCGCATCCGCGAAGTGAGCGAGACCTACGGCCTGCCGCTCGACCCGATGAAGATCGTGGGCGATCTGTCGGCCGGGGAGCGGCAACGGGTCGAGATCATCCGCTGCCTCTTGCAGGACCCCAAGCTCCTGATCATGGACGAGCCGACCAGCGTGCTGACCCCGCAGGAGGTCGAGATCCTGTTCCAGACCCTGCGCAAACTGAAGGCCGAGGGGACCTCGATCCTCTACATCTCGCACAAGCTCGAAGAGATCCGCGCGCTCTGCGACACCGCGACGATCCTGCGGCTGGGCAAGAAGGTCGACACCTGCACGCCGGCCGAGAAGACCGCGCGCGAGCTGGCAACGATGATGGTGGGCGCGAGCTTCGAGACCCCCGCCAAGGCCGCGCGCGAGCTGGGGCCGGTGGTGCTGGAGGTCGCGGACCTGTCGATGAAGGCGCCGACGGAATTCGGGACCTCGCTGAAGAATGTCTCCTTCCAGGTGAAGGCGGGCGAGGTGCTGGGCCTGGGCGGTGTCGCCGGCAACGGCCAGGACGAGTTGATCCTGGCGCTTTCGGGCGAGCGCACGGGCGGGACCGGAAAGGTTATGCTCAAGGGCCGCGACCTCGGCCAGGAAGGCCCGGTGGCGCGCCGCGCGGCCGGGCTGCTGACCGCGCCCGAAGAGCGGCTGGGCCATGCCGCCGCGCCCGACATGAGCCTGACGGAAAACGCCTTTCTGACCGCCAAGACCCGTAAGGGGATGGTGAAAAACGGCTTTCTCGACTGGGGCAAGGCGCGGGGCTTTGCCGAGGAGGTCATCAAGGCCTTCGACGTGCGCACGCCGGGCACGGAGAACGCGGCACGCTCGCTGTCGGGCGGCAACCTGCAGAAATTCGTCATCGGCCGCGAGGTGCTGCAAGGCCCCGAGGTGCTGGTGGTCAACCAGCCGACCTGGGGCGTCGATGCCGCCGCCGCCGCCGCGATCCGGCAGGCGCTGCTGGACCTTGCCGCCGGCGGCGCGGCCATCGTGGTGATCAGCCAGGACCTGGACGAGCTGATGGAGGTCTCGGACCGCTTCGGCGCGCTGAACGAGGGCCGGCTGAGCGAGATCCGGCCCGTGGATGGCCTGACGGTCGAGCAGATCGGCCTGATGATGGGCGGCGCCCATGACATGGAGGTGGCGCATGTCGATGGCTGAGCTGGGGGGCGCTGCCCCCGTCCGCCAAGGCGGACTCCCCCGGAGTATTTTCGGAATAATGAAAGGGGAATGGGCGCCCCTGCTTTCATTATTCCCCAAGTACTCCCGCCGGAGGCGTCCGAGTTTGGGGTCGGGGCGAGGGGCCAGCTCCTCGCTCACCCCGGCATATTTCTGGAAAGATGAAGGGGATCAGGCATGATCCGGCTTGAGAAGCGGCCGCAGCCGTCGCAGTTGTGGACCTACCTGACGCCGGTGCTGGCGGTGGTCGTGACCATGGTGCTGGGCGGGGTGCTCTTTGCCTTCATGGGCAAGGCGCCGCTCGAGGCAATCCGCACGATCTTCTGGGATCCGATCTTTGGCGAGTTCGCCTTCTACTACCGGCCCGAGCTGCTCAAGAAGGCGGCGCCGCTGATCCTGATCGCCATCGGGCTCAGTTTCGGGTTCCGGGCGGGGATCTGGAACATCGGGGCCGAGGGGCAGTACATCATCGGCGCGATCTGCGGGGCGGGGGTCGCGCTGGCGTTCTACCCGACCGAGGCGCGCTGGCTGATCTTTCCGCTGATGATCGTCGCGGGCATCCTGGGCGGCCTCATCTGGGCGCTGATCCCGGCGCTGCTGAAGGTCTATTTCAGGACCAACGAGATCCTTGTCTCGCTCATGCTGGTCTACGTGGCCGAGGTGCTGATCAAGGCCTTCTCGGTCGGTTTGATGCGCAACCCCGAGGGCATGGGCTTTCCGGGCAGCCGCAACCTGCGGCAATATCCGGCGGCGGCGAACCTCGAGCTGATCGCCAATACCGGCATCCACTGGGGCGTCATCACCGCCGTCTTTGCCGTGATCGTCGCGCAGGTGTTCTTTGCGCGGCACCAGTTCGGGTTCAACGTGCGGCTGGCCGGGCAAAGCCCGCGGGCCGCGACCTTTGCCGGGGTCGATCCGAGCCGGCTGGTCATCATCTGCATGTGCATCTCGGGCGGGCTGGCGGGGCTTGCCGGCCTTTACGAGGTGGCGGGGCCGTCGGGGCAGATCCTGGGCTCATTTCCCGCCTACTATGGCTTTACCGCGATCATCGTCGCCTTCCTGGGCCGGCTGAACCCGATCGGCATCCTGCTGGCCGGGCTGCTGCTGGCGCTCACGTACATCGGCGGCGATGCGGCGTCGTCCTCGATGAACCTGCCGGCCGCGGCGATCCAGGTGTTCCAGGGGATGCTGCTGTTCTCGCTGCTCTCGCTTGACGTGCTGACCAATTACCGCATCCGGCTGAAGAAAGCGCAGGTGGCCTGACATGGATATCAACCCGATCCTCCTGCTGGCCGCGATCATGGTCGCCTCGACCCCGATCCTGCTGGCCGCCATCGGAGAGCTGGTGGTCGAGCGCGCCGGCGTGCTGAACCTCGGCGTCGAGGGGATGATGATCACCGGCGCCGTCTGCGGCTTCATCGTCGCGCATTCCACCGGCTCGGCCACCGTGGGGTTCATCGGCGCGGCCGTGGGCGGGGCGCTGGTGTCGACGCTGTTCGCGGTCATGGTGATCTTCCTCATGACCAACCAGGTGGCGACGGGGCTGGCGCTGACGCTGTTCGGCGTGGGCCTCGCGGCCCTCATGGGGCAATCCTATGTCGCCGAAGGGCAGATCATCGTGCCCAAGGCGCCCATTCCCGGCCTCAGCGAGATCCCGGTGCTGGGGCCGATCCTGTTCCGCCACGACCTCGTGGTCTACCTGAGCGTCGCGCTCGTCGTGCTGGTCTGGCTGTTCCTGACCCGCAGCCGCGCCGGGCTGATCCTGCGCGCCATCGGAGAGAATGCCGAGGCCGCCCATGCCCTGGGCCATCCGGTGCGGCTGGTGCGCTTTCTGGCCGTCATGTTCGGCGGCGCCTGCGCGGGTCTTGGCGGCGCCTACGTCAGCCTTGTCCGCGTGCCGCAATGGATCGACAACATCACCGCGGGCGCCGGCTGGATCGCGCTGGCCATCGTCGTCTTCGCCTCGTGGCGGCCCGGGCGGCTGATCATCGGCGCCTATCTTTTCGGCGGAGTCACGGCGCTTCAGCTTAACATTCAGGCGACGGGGCTTGCCATCCCGGTCGAATACCTGTCCATGTCTCCGTATATTGCCACGATCATCGTGCTGGTCGCCTTGTCGGCGGGACGCGCACCCGGGTCGCTTGGCAAACCGTTCCACGCCTCGAGTTGAGAGGCGTCAACCGCACCGGAGATCCACTCCGGGATCAATCAGGGAGAGATCCATGAAACGCAGAACCCTCCTGGCCACCGGCGCTGCCGCCGCGGCCGCTGCCGCCTTCGGCCTGCCGGCCCGGGCACAGGACAAGACCAAGGTCGGCTTCATCTACGTCGGTCCGATCAACGACGGCGGCTGGACCCAGCACCACCACCATTCGGCCATGGAGATGGTCGAGCATTTCGGTGACGCGGTCGAGTTCGTCTACCAGGAATCGGTCCCCGAGGGCCCGGATGCCGAGCGTGCCATCACCCAGATGGCCCTGGGCGGCGCCGACATCATCTTCACCACGTCCTTCGGCTACATGGACCCGACGATCAACGTCGCCTCCAAGTTCCCGAACGTGAAGTTCGAACATGCCACCGGCTACAAGACCGCCGACAACGTCAGCGTCTACTCGGCCCGCTTCTACGAAGGCCGCGCGGTGCAGGGCACCCTGGCCGGCCACATGACCAAGACCAACACCATCGGCTACATCGCCTCGGTGCCGATTCCGGAAGTCGTGCGCGGCATCAACTCGGCCTACCTGCACGCCAAGAAGGTCAACCCGGATGTCGAGTTCAAGATCATCTGGATCTTTGAATGGCTGAACCCGGCGAAAGAGGCCGACGCCGCCAAGGCGCTGATCGAACAGGGCTGCGACGTGATCCTGCAGCACACCGATTCGACCGCGCCCCATGCGGCCGCGAAAGAGGCGGGCAACGTCTACACCTTCGGCCAGGCCGCCGACATGGCGGAATATGCGCCGATGCCGCGCATCTCGTCGATCATCGACGAATGGGCGCCCTATTACATCGACCGCGTGCAGGCCGTCATGGATGGCACCTGGACGACGACCAACACCTGGGACGGGATCGGCGCCGGCATGGTCGGCATCGGCGAGATCTCGGACGTGGTCCCGGCCGAGGTTAAGGCCGAGGCCGAGGCCCTGCGCGACGCGATCGCGGCGGGCGAGTATCACCCCTTCACCGGCCCGATCAACAAGCAGGACGGCACGCCCTGGCTGGCCGAAGGCGAAGTGGCCGACGACGGCACGCTGGCCGGCATGAACTTCTACATCGAGGGCGTGTCGGGCGACATCCCGTCCTGATCCCTTTCGCAACCGTTGGAAAAGCCCCGGCCCGCGCGGCCGGGGCTTTTTCGTTTGCGGGTCTTGCGCCGGGTGCTATCCCCTTGGCGCAGGGGGACCCGCATGACATCCGAGACGATCCTGCTAGTGTTCGACATCCTCGGCACCTTCGCCTTCGGGCTGTCGGGGGCGCTGGTGGCGATCCGGCGGCAGCTCGACCTCTTCGGCATCCTCGTGCTGGCCGCCGCAACGGGCGTGGCGGGTGGCATCACCCGCGACCTGCTGATCGGCGCCACGCCCCCCGCCGCGCTGCGCGACCTCTGGCCGCTGGCGCTGGCCGCCGGGTCAGGGCTGGTGGCGGTCTTCACCTGGGCGCAGCTGGAGCGGGTCTCGCGCCCGGTCATGCTGCTGGATGCGCTGGGGTTGGGCACCTTTGCCGTGGCGGGCACGCAGACCGCGCTTGACGCCGGGCTGCACGCCCCGGGCGCGGTGCTGCTGGGCATGATCTCGGCCGTCGGCGGTGGCGTCTTGCGCGACATGATGTCGGCCGAGGTGCCCCGCGTGCTGCGCGAGGACATCTACGCCCTCGCCGCCCTCGCCGGGGCCATCGTCTACGTGGGCGCCCTGTCGCTGGGCCTGCCCGAAGGCGCAGCGGCCGCCGGGGCGGTTGCGCTGGCCGTCGTGCTGCGCATCGCCTCGGTCCGCTATGGCTGGACCCTGCCCCGCGCGCCGGGGTCGTGAGGCCGGTCGCACGGGAGGGCGATCCAGCCGGATTGATCGACTCTGCAACCTGTGCAACCCTTGAGCATTGCCTCAGCCCGGGCCCGTTTGAACATGCGCCATTTCCGGACCCTATTACGGTTTGCCCTCCTGGGCTTGCTGGTCGGCCTGTCGCTGGCCTCACCGATACGCGCGCAGGACCGGGTCGCGCTGGTGATCGGCAATTCCGACTATACCCATGCGCCCTACCTGCCCAATGCTGTCCGCGATGCCCGCGACGTCGCCCGCGCCCTGCGCAGCATCGGGTTCGCGGTACATGACGGCTACGACCTGACCCGGACCGACACGCTGCGACTGATCGACGAGGTGACGCGCGGGCTGCGGTCGGACCAGGTCGCGCTGTTCTATTTCTCGGGCCACGGTATCCAGATCGGCGGCGAGAACTTCGTCATCCCGGTCGATGCCAGAGGCGAGGAGGCGGCCGAGCTCAAGACCGCCTCGGTCAACCTGCAATCGCTGCTGCGGGAAATGGAGCTGCGGGCCGACCGCAACATCATCATCCTCGATGCCTGCCGCAACAACCCGTTCGAGGCGCGGATGACCGGCCGGTCGCTGGGTAGCGTGTCGCGCGGGCTGGCGCGGCTGGATGCGGGCGTCGATAGCTACATCGCCTTTTCCACCCAGCCCGGCAATGTCGCGCTGGATGGCGAGGGGGCCAACAGCCCGTTCACGGCGGCCTTGCTTCGGCACCTGCCCGACGCCGGCGCGGACCTACACGGGCTGATGCGTGCCGTGCGGGCGGACGTGGTGCGTGAGACCGACGGCGCGCAGATCCACTGGGAAAATTCATCGCTCATCGACCAGATCTACCTGGGCGCACCCGGCGGGCGGCGCCCGGCCGCGACCGGCGGCGGACAGGCGACCGTCGCCGCCGTCGCGCCGCAACCGGTTCCGCAGGTGACGACGCCGGGCTTCACCCATGTCGTGTCGGGCCTCGACCCCCATGGCGACGGCTTTCTCGCGTTGCGCGACGGCACCACCTCGGGCGCGCGGCGGCTGGCCAAGATGGTCGAGGGCACGCGATTGACCACCTACGACCAGCGCGGCCCGTGGCTGTATGTCCGGACCGAAACCGGGCTGATGGGCTGGGCGCATTCCAACTGGATCCGCGCCCTGCCCCAGGCCGCGCCGCCGCAGCCCGTTCGGCCGGTACAGGGCACCAGCTGCGACGCACTCTGGTACGAGCGCAACGCCTACTTCGCCCGGCACGGCTATTGTTTCACCAGCGCCCGGGGAAAGGCGGCATTTCCCAATGCCGGCTGCAACCCGGCGCTGGCCGCGGCCGACGTACCGCTCAGCACGGCCGAGCGCGCCGCGCTCGACCGTATACGCGCGCGCGAGGCGCAGATGGGCTGCAACTGAGACGCCGCACCCCGGCCATGGACCGGGGCAAGACGCAGAAGCTCAGTCCAGCTGCACCACCGCCTCGACCTCGAACAGGATCGGCTCAAGCGCCAGCGCAGCGACGCCGACCAGGGTCTGCGCGGGCGGCTCGGCGCCGAAGTGGCGGGCGGTCACCTCGCTCAGCACGCCCAGCTTGGCCATGTCGTGATCGACCACGAAAAGGGTCAGCTTGGCCACCTGTTCGGGCCGCGCGCCCAGCGCGTCGATCACCGCGAGAAGGTTCTCGTAGGCCTGCGCGACCTGCGTGGCGAAGTCGGGCGAGAGGCCGCCGGTGCGGTCGAACCCGACTTGGCCCGAGAGATGCGCCACCCGGCCCGAGGTGATTGCGGCGGTGCTGTAACCGTTCTGGCGGGTGTCGGGCAGGTGGGCGGGGTTGACGATCTCGGGGCGGGTGCGGGTCAGGGTGGTCATCGGTCAGGTCCTTTCTGGGTGTTGCCTGATCCCTGACTAGACGCTATTGGTGCCAAAATTTGTCACCAAAAATCGCCAGGGTGCAACCATGACCCCACGCCTGCGCCAGGACGCCATCGTCCGCACCCTTCGCCGAACCGGCACCTCGACCGTCGATGCGCTGGCCGCCGAGGTCGGCGCCTCGCGCCGCACCGTGCTGCGCGACATCTGCGCGCTGCGCGACGAGGGCTTCGTGATCCATTCCGAGACCGGGCGCGGCGGCGGGCTGCAGCTGGATCCGCAGTCGGTACAGCGCGCGGCGCGGCTGTCGGTGGCCGAGGTCTTTGCCCTGCTGATCAGCGTCGCCGCCATGCGCGCGGCCGGGGGGCTGCCGTTTTCGGGCCTCGCCGATGCGGGGCTGGCCAAGATCGAACGCTCCCTGCCCGGCGACAAGCTGCGCGACCTGCGCCGGATGCTCGACTGTCTCTACGTCGGCACGCTGTCGCCGCTGCAGGACCTGTCGGACCTCGGGGCGATGGACCCCGCGCTTCTGCCGGCGTTCGAGCCGGCCTTCCTCGAATGTCGCCCGCTGCGGTTCCGCTACCGCGACGCCAAGGGCAACGAGACGCTGCGCGAGGTGGAACCGCAGGCGATGCTGATCCTGCCGCCGCTGTGGTACCTCGTGTCCTGGGACCCGGCGCGGGGCGATTTCCGCCACTTCCGCATGGACCGCATCAGCGCGCCCGAGGTGACGGACGGCCCGACCTTCCGCCGGCGCCGCGTCCGGTTCGAGGACGACGTCTGCCCCTATGCTGACCTGCCGCGCTAGGCGCGTCGGTCAGAACTCGGCGACAACGCCGTGCTCTTGCGGGTCGGGGCGCTCCATCCCGCTCAGGCGCGTGTCCAGGCGGGCGCGGCGGGCCAGCGCCTCGATATCCTCGATGTCGCGCAATGCCTCGAGCCGGGCGGCCGGCGGGATGTCGCGGATCGAGATCATGTCGATCAGCAGACCGCCCCCGGCGACCACCGGCAGGTGTCGAAAATTGCCCGCAAGCATGGTGCAAAGCGCGTCCGTCAGATGCGCCTCGGGCTCGATCACCACCGGGTCCGGGCGCATCACGTCCCGCACCCGGATCGACGGATTGAACAGCCGTTCGGCCAGCACCTCGCGGATCAGGTCCCGTTCGGTCAGCAGGCCGACGCAGGTGCCGCGCCGCACCACCGGCAGCGCGCCGATATCGTGGTCGCGCAGCAGCCGGCACGCTTCGTCCAACGGGGCATCGGGATGGACGGTGTAAAGCGGCTGGCCGTCGCGGATGGTCGCGCAGGAATTATAGGGCATGGTGTCTCCCAAGAATACACGGGGCCCCCACGTCTTGAATGTACCACGAATTATCGGAAAATCGGCCGGTCCTCGCACAACATGGTTACCACGCGGCGGAAACGTGCGCCAATGCACGAAACCAGCGCAATAACTCAGACGTGTCAATCGAGGCAGAGATGCTATCTGTGTGTCAGCACAGAGGAGGATACCATGCGGAAACTTCAGACTCAGGGCGTTCATCACATCACGCTGACGGGCGCCGACCGGCAGACGTCCATCGATTTCTGGGAAGGCGTGCTGGGCATGCCCTTCATCTTCGACCAGCCGAACCTCGACAACAAGGACGAGGGGCACCTGTATTTCGACCCGGGCGACGGGCGGCTGATCACGATCTTCACCAACGAAAACCGCACACCCGACCCGCGCCGCACCCCGACGGAACCGGGCTGCGTGCACCACATCGCCTTCAACGTCAGCAAGGCGACCTTCAGCCAGGCGGTCGAACGGCTGACCGAGCGGGGGATCGGCCATTCGGGCGTCAAGGACCGCGGCTTCATGGATTCGATCTACTTCAAGGACCCGATGGGCCTGCTGATCGAACTGGCCTGCTACCGGTTCGAACCGCCCATGGGCTGCACCCATGCGGACGTGATGATCGAGGCGCATCGCAAGCGCGTCGCGGCCGGGGATTACAATATCCAGGAGGTCCACCTGGCCGATGCCATCGAGGATCTCGTGCGTCGGCGCCAGCAGACCCTGTCGGACGACCGCGGCCCCAAGGACCCCTACAAGCGTTAATCCTGCGGGATGTCGCTGAGCGATCGGGGCACCGGGTCGGGCTGCTTTTCGCCCGCCATGGCCCATTGCAGCTGGCGGGCGGTCTCGACCGCGCAGGGCCGCTTGGCGCGCAGGCGATCCAGCGCGGCCTCGGGGTCTTCGCCCATTTCGATCAGCAGGCGCAGGGCGGCCATACCGGACCGCCCGCAACCGCCCATGCAATGGATCAGCACACGCCCGCCGCCGCGCAGCGCCGCGCGGCATTGCGCGCTGGCCCGCGCCCATTCGGCGGCGAGATCTTCGGGCAGCACGCCGTAATCGTCGGTCGGCAGGTAGGCCCAGCGGGTGCCGCTGTCCTGCATGTGGGCGCCGAAGTTCATCGCCCCGTGCGGGATCATCTCGGCCTCGGGCGTCATGGTCAGCACGTAGGACGGTTTCCATTCCCGCACAGTGGCGAGGTCGGCGGCGTAATCGCCGCTGCGCCCCGGCATCTGCGAGATGGCAAGGATCCCCTGCCCGGCCGTCAGCGCATGCAACGTGAACCCGGACATCAGAGCCGCTCCGCCGCGAAGGTGTCGCAGGCAGCCATGTCGCCGCCTTGGTAGCCCGCAGCGAACCAGCGCGACCGCTGCGCGCTGGTGCCATGGGTGAAGGTATGCGGCTGCGGCACCCGGCCCGCGTTGCGCTGCAAGGTGTCGTCACCGATCTGGCGGGCGGCGTTCAGCGCTTCCTCGATGTCGCCGGGTTCCAGCAGCCCGTCGACCGAACTGGCCCAGACCCCGGCCAGGCAATCGGCCTGCAGCTCGAGCCGCACGGTGATCGCGTTGGCGTCCGTTTGGCTGGCCGACTGGCGATAGGCGTTAACCTGGCCCAGGATGCCCAGCTGGTCCTGCACGTGGTGCGCGACCTCGTGGGCGATCACGTAGGCGGCGGCGAAATCGCCGCGGGCGCCCAGTTTCCGTTCCAGCGTGGCGAAGAATTCCGTGTCGAGATAGGCCTTGTTGTCCGCCGGGCAGTAGAACGGCCCGGTCGCGCCCGAGGCCCCGCCGCAGGGGCTTTGCGTGACGCCGGAATACAGCACCAGCACCGGGGGCACGTAGGCCTCGCCCACCTGGGCCGGGAAGATGTCGGACCAGACCTCCTCGGTCGTGGCGAGGACCTGGGCCGAGAAATCCCCGGCCGCGACTTCCTCGGCGCTCAGCTCGCGCGGGGCCGTCTGCTGGGGCTGCGCCACCTCTTCCAGCAGCGGGGTCACGTCGACACCGGTGAAATATGCGATCGCCAGGACCACAAGAAGGCCCACGCCGCCGATCCCGCCGATGGCACGCCCTCCTCCGCCCGTCCGGCGGCGATCCTCGATGTTCCGACTGCGTCTGACCCCCCGGAGGCGCATGAACCGATCTCAATCAAAATGTAGCAGCTTCGGACGAGATTAGCCGACCGGAACAATCCGGCAACCTGCAAAAATACAAGGGACGGGCAGCGCGTCTTCCCGGCCACAGGCCAAACGGGGGTCAGCCGGGACCGGCCGCGCCGGGGTCAAAGCCGCGCATCCGGCGGCGGCCCAGCGCGTGTATCGCGCGTTCCAGCCCCCAGGACAGCAGCGCCACGGCCCAGAAGCCGAAGACCGCCCAGATCACCAGGAAGATCCAGAACAGGTTCACCCCGCCCATGACCAGGGCCGGGATCGTGTAATTGGGGGCGCGCCCCACCTTGCGCCGACGCTCGTCGCTCATGTCAGACCTTCGAATCTTCCTCCTGCCCCCGAGGTTAGCGCGATTTCGTCACCGATCCATTCACTTGGCCGCGTGGCCTGCCCGTGACGCGGTGTTCCGCTTGCGCGCCGCGGCGCGGCAAGGTTCGATGGCCGCGACCCGGAGGAGAGCCCATGAACTTTCACGACCCCGCCGATTTGCGCGCGATCCCGCCCGAAGACATCCGCCACATGGCCGGGATCGACATCTTTCGCGCCATGATGGCGGGCGACTTGCCCGCGCCGCCGGTCTCGGCGATCAGCAACCAGCGTATCATCGAGGCCGAGGAAGGCCACATCACCTGGGAGGCGATCCCGCCCGCGAACTTCATCAACCCGATGGGGGGCGTGCATGGCGGCTGGGTGATGACGGTGATGGACAGCGCGCTGGCCTGCGCGGTGCATTCCATGATGCCGGCGGGCAAGGCCTGCACCACCATCGAGGTCAAGATCAACATCACCCGTGCACCGCGCCCGGGCGTCACCTACCGCTGCGAGGGCAAGGCCCTGTCGGTCGGCCGCCGCGTCGGCACGTCCGAGGCGCGGATGTGGGGGCCCGACGGCAAGCTGGTCGCGCATGGCACGACCTCCTGCCTGGTGATCGACGTCTGATCAGGCGGTGGCGCTGACGGCCGCCCGCGCCTCTTCGAGAGCCGCGGGCAGTGCCGCCTCGAAGGCGTCGAGGTCGGCCTTGGTCCCGGCCGAGACCCGCAGGCAACGGTCGAGCGGCGGCACGAAGCCCATCCGCACGAAGATGCCCCGCTTGCCCAGCGCCGCGACCAGCGCACGGGTGAGGTCTCCGTTGCCGCCCAGGTCCATGGCGACGAAATTGGTGGCCGTGGGCAAGGGGCTGAGGCCATGCGCGCGGGCGATATCGGCGATCCGGTCGCAGGCGGCCGTCACCTCGGCCCGCACATGGCCCAGCCAGGCGGTGTCTTCCAGCGCGGCCAGCGCGCCGATCTGCGCGGTGCGGTTCACGCCGAAATGGTTGCGCACCTTGTCATAGGCCCGGATCAGCCCCGGCGCGCCCATGGCATAGCCGATGCGGGCACCCGCCATGCCATGCGCCTTGGAAAACGTGCGCATCCGCACCACGCCCGGATGGTCGATGGCGATCTGCGGCACCACGCCCTCGGGCGCGAACTCGGCATAGGCCTCGTCGAGGATCAGCAGGCAGCCTTCGGGCAGATCCGCCAGCGCGGCCGTGATCTCTTCGGCCGTGCTCCAGGTGCCCATCGGGTTGTCGGGATTGACGAAATAGACCAGCTTGGCGCCCGTCTCACCCGCCTTGGCCAGCAGCGCGGGCAGGTCCTCGCGGTCATCCCGGAACGGCACCTTGTGCAGCACCCCACCATAGCCCGCGACATGGTAGTTGAAGGTCGGGTAGGCCCCGTCCGAGGTCACCACCGCATCGCCCGGCTCGATCAGCAGGCGCACCAGGTCGCCCAGCAGTCCGTCGATCCCTTCGCCCACCACGATGTTCTCGGGCGCGATCCCGTGATGCGCGGCCAGCGCCTGGCGCAGGTCATGGCTGGGTGCATCGCCGTATTTCCAGCATTCCGCCACCGCGTCGCGCATCGCCGCCATCGCTTTCGGGGAGGGCCCGAAGACGCTTTCATTCGCGCCGATCCGCGCGTCGAAGGGCGCGCCGCGCCCGCGCTCAAGCGTCTCGGGGCCGACGAAGGGCACCGTCTCGGGCAGGGCGGCGACGGTGCGAGTATAACGGGGATGGGTCATGGCGGTCCTCCTTGGCCCCTAAATGCCGTGCCGCCCCGCGCCGTGCAATCCCCCCCGATATCTGCCCCCACGTTCCGCTGGCATTGGCGCGGGCGGCCCGGCACCATGGCCCGGAAAGAGGAGGAGCGCCCGATGTCCCGCGTCAGCACCACGGTAGAGAACCACGTCGCCCATGTCCGCCTGACCCGGGGCGACAAGATGAACGCGCTGGACCCCGCGATGATCGACGCGATCATCGCGGCGGGCGAGGCGCTGATGGACCGCACCGACGTGCGCTGCGTGGTGCTGTCGGGCGAAGGGCGGGCGTTTTGCGCGGGGCTGGACGTGGCCAGCTTCGGCGCGCTCACCCAAGGCGATCCGGCCGATGTGCTGATGCCCCGCACCCACGGCCAGTCGAACCGGTTCCAGCGTGTCGCGATGGTCTGGCACGAGCTGCCGATGCCGGTGATCGCCGCCGTGCAGGGGACGTGCTTTGGCGGTGGCTTCCAGCTGGCGCTTGGCGCCGACATCCGCATCGCGGCACCCGGTACCCAACTGTCGATCATGGAGATGAAATGGGGCCTCGTGCCCGACATGGGCGGCATGGTCCTACTGCCCCGCCTCGCGCCCTCGGACATTCTGCGGCGGCTGACCTACACGGCCGAGGTGTTCTCGGCCGAAGCCGCGCTGGAGTGGGAGTTGGTGACGGAACTGGCCGACGACCCGCTGGCCCGCGCCCAGGAACTGGCGGCAGTGATCGCGTCGCGCAGCCCCTCGGCCGTGCGCGCGGCCAAGCGCCTCTTTGAAGTGGCCGAGACCGAAGCGCCCGAGGCCGTGCTGCTGGCCGAAAGCCGCGAACAGGCGGCGCTGATCGGCAAACCCGACCAGGTGGAATCGGTCATGGCCAACATGCAAAATCGCGCGCCGACCTTCGGCTGAGCCCTTGCGGCGCGGCGCCTCAAAGGGCATCTGCGCCGGATGGATACGCGACTTGATCTGAACGGCCTTTCGGTGGGCCTGTCCGACACGGGCGCCGGCGCGCCGGTGCTGTTCCTGCACGGGCTCGGGCAGGATCGGGGGCTTTGGGACGGGGTCACGGGCGCCCTGCCCGAGGGCCTGCGCTGCCTCGCCCCCGACCTGCGCGGGCACGGGGCGACCGACGCCCCTGCCCCGCCCTATGCCATGGGCGCGCTGGTGCGCGACGCGGAATCGCTGCTGGATACGCTGGGGCTGAAAGATGCGGTCGTGGTCGGCCACGGGCTTGGCGGCATGGTCGCCATGGCGCTGGCGGTCAAGCGGCTGGACCTGGTGCGCGGGCTGGTGCTGTCGGCGACCGCGCCGAAGCTCTCGACCCCCGCCCGCTGGGCGCGCCATGCCGAAACGGTCGCGCAAGGCGGCATCGGGGCCATCGCCGCAGAAACCGTCACCGCGTGGTTCAACCGCCCCGGTCCGCTGGCGCAGCTCTGGTCGGCGCGCCTCAAGGCCATGTCGCCCGACGGCTACCTCGGTGGCGTTTCAGCCATCTCGGGAACGGATCTTTACACCCCCGCCTCGGGGCTGCGGCTGTCGACGCTGGTGATCTCGGGCCGTGACGACCGGGCGATCCCGCCCGACCTGTCCGGAGAGCTTGCCACGCTGATCCCCGGCGCCACGCTGACGCTGATCCCGCGCGCGGGCCACATGGCGCCGGTCGAGGCAGCGACCGACTGGGCCGAGGCGCTGACAGAATTCCTGCGCGCCATCGGCCACCTGTGATCATACAACCGCCGACGCGGCCACGCCTGTTGGCCATCGGCCACCCAAGATTACAGCATCGCGGGCACGACCAGGTCCGGCGGCCGGTGGCCATCGGCATGGGTCTTGATGTTGATGATGACCTTTTCGCCCATCTCGAGCCGCCCCTCGACCGTGGCCGAACCCATCTGTGGCAGCAGCACCACGTTCGGCAGCTGGCGCAGCTGGGAATTCGGCTCGGCATGCTTTTCGTAAACGTCGAGGCCGGCGCCCGCCAACTCCCCCGCCCGCAGCATCCGGGCCAGCGCCGATTCGTCGACCACCTCGCCGCGCGAGGTGTTCACCAGCACGGCCGAGGGTTTCATCAGCCGCAGCCGCCGCGCGTTCAGCAGGTGGAAAGTCGAGGGCGTGTAGGGGCAGTTGACCGAGACGATGTCCATCCGCGCCACCATCTGGTCGAGGCTTTCCCAATAGGTCGCCTCGAGCGGCTCCTCGAGCTCGGGACGCAGCCGGCGGCGGTTGTGGTAATGGATCTGCATGCCGAAGGCGCGGGCGCGCCGCGCCACGGCCGTGCCGATCCGACCCATGCCGAGGATGCCCAGCCGGCGCCCGCCCAGCCGCCCGCCAAGGTTGGCGGTGGGCGCCCAGCCGGCCCAGCTGCCGTTCTGCATCTCCTGGAAACCTTCGGGCAGGCGCCGCGTCACGGCCAGCATCAGCGCCAAGGTCACATCGGCCGTGTCGTCGGTGGCCGCGCCGGGCGTGTTCGACACCAGGATGCCGCGCTGCCGGGCGGTTTCCACGTCGACATTGTCGACCCCCGCACCGTAATTCGCGATCAGCTTGAGCCGCGGCCCGGCGGCGCCGATCAGGCCGGCGTCGATCGTGTCGGACACGGTCGGCACCAGCACGTCGCAGTCTGCCACGGCGGCGACCAGCTCGGCCCGGCTCATGGGGGTGTCCTCGTCGCGCAGCCGCACGTCGAAAAGCTCGGACAGGCGGGTTTCCACCGCGTCGGGCAAGCGTCGCGTAACAACAACACTCAGGCGCTCAGATGGCATGCGGGGACCTCCCTGTCTTCCCTTGATGGGGCCGTGGGGGCTAGAGTTACCAAAAAGCGGGCGGGCTTCAAGAACCGCCACGGGAAGAGCATCGGGCAGAATGGGCACAGGCAGGGTTTCAACCATGCGGAATTGGGGAGTCGCGGTCTTCGCCGCGCTGTTGGGGCTATGCGTCGCAGGGGCGCCGCTGGCGGCATCCGAGGGCAAGGGCCCGGTGACCAACCTGCCGCTGCCGCGCTTCGTGTCGATGAAGGCCGCCGAGGGCAACGTGCGCCGCGGCCCGTCGCTGAGCCACCGGATCGACTGGGTCTTCGTCCGCCGCGACATGCCGCTCGAGATCACGGCGGAATATGGCCACTGGCGCCGGGTGCGCGACCGCGACGGGGCGGGCGGCTGGATTCACTACTCGCTGCTCTCGGGCGTGCGGACGGTGCTGATCGAGGACCAGGTGATCGACCTGCATGTGCGGCCCGACGAAAAGGCCCCGGTCGAGGCCCGGCTGGAACATGGCGTGATCGCCAAGCTCGGCGAATGCGACCGCGACTGGTGCCGGCTGAGTTCAGGCGGCTATCGCGGCTGGACGCGCAAGACGGCGCTTTGGGGCGTGGCCCCGGACGAGCTGCGCGAATAGGCAGGCCGTGGATGGGGGCGCTGCCCCCCGTCCGCCAAGGCGGACTCCCCCCGGGATATTTCTGGAAAGGTGAAATGGGATGGAAGCGGTCCTGCTTTCACTTTTCCAGAAATACTCCCGCCGGAGGCTTTGGTGGTTAGCGCGGGAGTGAGGGGCCAGCCCCTCACGCACCCCGGAGTTTACTGGCAAGATGAAGGGGGATCGGACCCCTAGAGGCTGACGATGCGCTCAGGCGGAACGCCGGACATGGCGTTGAGCAGGGCGTTGGTGTTGGTGACGCCGAACTTCTTTTGCAGGTTGGCGCGGTGTACCTCGACCGTGCGGGGCGAGATCGACAGGATCCGCGCGATCTCCTTCGAGGTGCGCCCCTCGGCCAGCAGGTTCACGACCTCGCGTTCGCGCGGGGTGAGCGGCTGGTAGGGGCGGTGGCCCGAGAGGTCGGCAAAGCTCCAGACCGCGCGGCGCAATGGGTCATCTGGGGTCAGCGAATGGCCGCGCACCCGGCACCAGAACAGCGATCCGTCCTTGCGGGCCATGACCCGCTCGTCCCAGTAGGTGTTGGTGCGGCGCAGGTCGTCGACGCCACGATCGCGGATCTTGGTGAACTCGTCCGAGCTGGGGTAGAGGACCTCGAACAGGCGATCCGCAAGTTCGGCGCGGGTATAGCCGAACATGCGCGCGAACTCGGGATTGCAGTCCCTGATCACCCGAGTCGCCGTCACCACAAGGCCGACCGGCGCATGCTCGAAGGCCAGCCCGGACAGGTCACCGCCGTCGAACGCCAGGTCGATACGTGTTTTCCCCAAGTTGTCAGGCCCCTTCCGATGCGCCAGCGTAGGCCCACGATACAACGAAGCCGCCCGGGGCAAAAGCTTGCCCGCGCGTGCGGCGGTACGGGAGGAATTCACGATGACAATCACCAAGCGGGCGCTCTTGCGTGCCTCGCTGGCCCTCGGCCTGAGCGCCGGGCTGGCCGGCGCCGCCCTGGCCCAGGAAGACCCGATCAAGATCGCCCTGATCCATGGCATGTCCGGCTCGAGCTTCGAGGTTTTTTCCAAGCAGTCGCATACCGGCTTCGAAATGGGGCTCGAATACGCCACCGGCGGGACCATGGCCGTCAAGGGCCACCCGATCGAGCTGATCTACAAGGACACCCAGTTCAAGCCCGACGTGGCCCGCGCCGCCCTGGCCGAGGCCTACGGCGACGATGACGTGCTGATCGCGGTCGGCGGGACCTCGTCCGGCGTGACGCTGGGCATGCTGCCCATCGCCGAGGAATACGAACGCCTGCTGATCGTCGAACCCGCCGTGGCCGACAGCCTGACCGGGCCGGACAGCAATCGCTACGTCTTCAAGACCTCGCGCAACTCGTCGATGGACATGCAGGCGCAGGCCCTGGCGCTGAAGCCGGACGCCGATCTGCATGTCGCCACCCTGGCCGAGGATTACGCCTTTGGCCGCGACGGCATCACCGCCTTCAAGGCCGCGCTGGACGGGTCCGGCGCCGAGGTCGTGACCGAGGAATACGTCCCCCAGGGCACCACCGACTTCACCGCCGCGGCCGAGCGCATGTTCAACGCGCTCAAGGACCTCGACGGCCGCAAGGTCATCATGATCTACGTCGCCGGCGGCGGCGATCCCATGGGCAAGATCAAGGCGATGGAGCCCGAACGCTTCGGCATCGAGATCTCGACCGGCGGCCATATCCTGCCCGTCCTGCCGACCTACAAGCGCGTGCCCGGCATGGAAGGCGCGGTTTACTACTACTACGAGGCCTTCGACAACGACGTGAACAAATGGCTCGTCGAAGAACACCAGAAGCGTTTCGGCACCCCGCCCGATTTCTTCACCGCCGGCGGGATGAGCGCGGCCATGGCCATCGTCAAGGCGCTGGAAACCACCGAGGAATTCGAGACCGAAGCGCTGATCGCCGCGATGGAGGGCATGTCCTTCGACACGCCCAAGGGCCCGATGACCTTCCGCCCCGAGGATCACCAGGCGCTGCAGTCCATGCTGCACTTCAAGATCCGCGTCGACGAGGACGTGGACTGGGCGATCCCGGAAAAGGTGCGGATCATCGAAGCGGACGAAATGGACATCCCCCTCGGCCGCAAGAACTGATCTCGACCGCCCCGGCCCATCCTGTCCCCGGGCCGGGGCACCCCGCCTCAACAGGCGCCGATCCCCCTTCATCTTGCCGATAAACTCCGGGGGTTTGGGGGCTGGCCCCCAATCCGACCCCGGCCACAGAACACATCCCCATGACACACCCTTCGCTCTCCACCCGCGATCTCACGATCCGGTTCGGCGGCCATGTCGCCGTCAACAAGGTCACCTGCGATTTCCGCCCCGGTGAGCTGACGGTGATCGTCGGCCCGAACGGCGCGGGCAAGACGACCTTCTTCAACATGATCTCCGGCCAGCTCTTGCCCTCCGAAGGCACCGTGACCAAGGACGGCGTGGACCTCACGCGCCTCTCCCCCTCGACCCGCGCGCGGCACGGCGTCGGGCGGGCCTTCCAGCTGACCAACCTTTTCCCGCGCCTTTCGGTGCTCGAGAACATCCGCCTCGCCGTGCAGGCGCAGACCGGCGACGGGCGCCGCTTCTTCCGCCCCGCGGCGCGCTTCACAGACCTCACCGCCCGGGCCGAGCGCTATCTCGAGGCCACGCGCCTCGAAAAAGTCGCGCATCTGCCCGCGGCCACCCTGCCCCACGGAGACCAGCGCAAGCTAGAGGTCGCGCTCTTGATGGCGATGGAGCCCGATATCTACATGTTCGACGAGCCCACCGCCGGCATGAGCCTTGACCACGCGCCCGACGTGCTGGACCTGATTGCCGAGCTGAAACACGACCCGTCCAAGACCATCCTGCTGGTCGAGCACAAGATGGACGTGGTCCGCAAGCTCGCCGATCGGATCATCGTCCTCCATAACGGAGAGCTCTTGGCCGATGGCGACCCGGACGAGGTCATGTCGAGCCAACTGGTCCGCGACGTCTACCTGGGGACCGCCGCATGAGCCTTTTGTCGATCCAGAACCTTAGTGTCAGCATCGGCCAATACGCCGTTCTGCATGATGTCAGCCTCAAAGTCCCGCAGGGCGGCGTCTTTGTCCTGCTGGGCCGCAACGGCGCCGGCAAGACCACGACGCTGCGCGCGATCATGGGGCTCTGGCAGCCCTCCCCCGGCTCCATCCGCTTTGACGGAGAGGACATCACAAGCCTCCACACCTCGGACATCGCCAAGCGCGGCATCGCCTACGTGCCCGAGAACATGGGCATCTTCGGCGGGCTCACCGTGGCCGAGAACATGGTCCTGGCCACGGCGAACGGGACCTACGACCCCCAGCGGCTCGACTGGGTCTACGGGCTTTTACCGGCGCTCAAGACCTTCTGGGACAAGCCCGCCGGCGCGCTCTCGGGCGGGCAGAAACAGATGCTGAGCGTCGCCCGCGCCATAATCGAACCGCGCAAGCTGATCCTTGTCGACGAGCCGACCAAGGGCCTCGCCCCGTCGATCATCGACGCCATGGCCGAGGGCTTCCGCGAGATCAGCGCCGAGACGACCATTCTCCTGGTCGAACAGAACTTTGCCTTTGCCCGGTCGCTGGGCCGGGACATGGGCGTGATCGAGGACGGACAGATCGTGCACACCGGAACGATGGAGGCCTTCGCCGCCGACGCGGCCCTGCAAGACCGGCTGCTGAGCCTGTCGGCGGAGGGCGCGGCATGAGCGATCTCTTCGGCAAACTCGGCGGCATTTACCTGCTGCCCGTGGCGCTGGCGCTGATCGCCTTCGTGCTGATCGGCGCGCCCTCGTCCTGGCTGACGCTGACCGTGGCGGGGCTGGCGATGGGGATGCTGATCTTTCTCATGGCCTCGGGGCTCAGCCTCGTGTTCGGCCTGATGGACGTGCTGAACTTCGGCCATTCGGCTTTCGTCAGCTTCGGCGCCTTCGTCGCGGCCTCGACCCTTGCCGCCCTCTCGGGCTGGCTCGGCGCGCCGTCGATCCTGCTGAACATCGCCGCGCTGGTGCTGGCGCTTGCCGCCGCCATCGCCGCCGGCCTCCTTGCCGGATGGCTGTTCGAGCGCATCATCATCAAGCCGGTCTACCACGACCATTTGCGCCAGATCCTAATCACCATGGGCGCGCTGATCGTGGCCGAGCAGCTGATCCTCGCCACCTGGGGCGGCACGCCGACCAATGTGCCGCGCCCCGCCTTCCTCGAAGGCTCGATCATCATCGGCGACGCGGCGGTCGAGATCTACCGGCTCTTCGCCCTGGTCCTTGGCGCCGTGGTCTACCTGGGCCTCTACCTCTTGCTGAACCGCACCCGGATCGGCCTGCTGATCCGGGCGGGCGTCGAGAACCGCGAGATGGTCGAAAGCCTCGGCTTCAAGATCGACCGGCTCTTCATCGGCGTCTTCATGCTGGGCTCCGGCCTTGCCGCCCTGGGCGGTGCCATGTGGGCCGGTTACGTGACGCTGATCACCCCCGCGCTCGGGGCCGAGATGCTGGTGATCGTCTTCATCGTCGTCATCATCGGCGGGCTCGGCTCGATCCAGGGCACGCTGCTTGGGGCGCTGATCGTGGGGCTTTCGGCCAATTACGTGGGGTTCCTCGCGCCGAAACTGGCACTGGCCTCCAACATGATCCTGATGATGATCATCCTGCTGTGGCGCCCGAACGGGCTGGCCCCGGCCGCGAAAGGGCACTGAGATGCGGGGCACTTTGACCGTCAAGGGCGCGGCCCTGCTGATCTGGGCGCTGCTGCTCTTTGCGCCGTTCCTGTTCCAGGACGTGCGCCAGATCGAGGTGGCCGCGCGGATCGCCATCTTCATCGTGCTGGTGGCCAGCTACGATCTGCTGATCGGCTACACCGGGATCGTGAGTTTCGCCCATACGATGTTCTTCGGCATGGGCGCTTACGGCGTCGCCATCGCGCTGAAACAGATGGGGCCAGGCTGGACGCCGGTGCTGCTGGGCTCCGCCGCCGGGGTGGCGGTGGCACTGGTCCTGGCCGTCGGGATCGGCCTGCTGTCGCTGCGGGTCAAGGCGATCTTCTTTGCCATGATCACCCTCGCCGCGGCCTCGGTCGTGCTGGTGCTGGCGACGCAATTCTCGCAGTTCACCGGGGGCGACGATGGGATGACCTACCGCACGCCCGACCTCTTCAAACCCGCGACCAAGCTTCTGGTCGATGCGGAGGGCAAGGTGCTGTCGATCGCAGGCGTCAAGATGAACGGCAAGATCGCCGCCTATTACTTCGTCTTCGTCATCTCCGCCGTGCTGTTCTGGGCCATGCTGCGGATCACCGGCTCCCCTCTCGGGACGGTTCTCAAGGCGATCCGCGAGAACGAGGCGCGGGCCGAAGGGATCGGCTACCGCGTCGTCGCCTACCGAACGGCGGTGTTCTGCATCGCGGCCGGGACCGCGGCGCTGGCGGGCGCAACCTACGCGGTCTGGCTGAAATACACCGGGCCGCAGACGGCGCTGAGCTTTTCGATCATGATCGACATCCTGCTGATGGTGGTGATCGGCGGCATGGGCACGATGTGGGGCGCGGTGATCGGGGCCACGCTGATGGTGCTGGCGCAATACTACCTGCGCGACCTGATGGAGGTCGCGGCCGGCGCAACCGCCAACATCCCGCTGCTGCCCGAACTGCTGAACCCCGAGCGCTGGCTGCTCTGGCTGGGCGTGATCTTCATCCTGCTGGTCTACTTCTTCCCCTCGGGCATCGCGGGCACGATCATCCAGAAGGGGGACAAGGCATGAATGGCGCGCCCCGCTCCGACTTCGTCCCCGTGATGGGGCACGAGATCCACGTGACCTGCTGGGGCGACGCGTCGGCCCCGGCCGTCGTGCTTTGGCACGGGCTGGCACGCACCGGGCGCGACTTCGACGAACTGGCGCGGGAGCTGGCGACGGATCACTTCGTGCTCTGCCCCGACACGCTGGGGCGCGGCCTGTCAAGCTGGGCCACCGACCCGGCGGCGCACTACCGCCCCAGCTACTACGCGCGGCTGGCGGTGGCGCTGCTCGACCATTACGGGATCGACCGGGCGGCCTGGCTCGGCACCTCGATGGGCGGGCAGATCGGCATGCGCGTGGCCGCCGGGCCGGCGGGGGATCGCCTCACCGCGCTGGTCATCAACGACATCGGCCCCGAGGTGCCCCGCGCGGCGATCGAACGCATCGTGACCTATGCCTCCGCCCTGCCCGACTTCGACAGCTTCGCCAAGGCCGAGACCTGGTTCCGCCAAGTCTACCAACCCTTCGGCCCGGCGCCCGACAGCTTCTGGACGCGCATGGCGGAAACCTCCCTGCGCCGGCGCGGCGATGGCCGGCTGACCCTGCATTACGACCCGGTGATGGTCGAGATGCTCGAGGCCAATGCCGAGGAGCAAACCGCCTGGGACCTTTATGAGACGATCACCACCCCGACCGCCCTGCTGCGCGGCGCACAAAGTGACCTGCTGACGGCCGAGATCGCGGCCAGGATGGTGCGCTCCGGCCCCAAGCCTGCCCTGACCGAGTTCCCGGCCTGCGGACATGCGCCCTCCATGGCCAGTCCCGCCGATGCCGGACTGGTTGCCGGCCTGCTGCGGACCCTGGCCAAAGCCTAGTCGAACATCACGTTCTCGATCAGGCTGATTTCGCCATGCCCGTTCACGGCCGCCACGTCGAAGCGCATCGGCGTCAGCATGGAATAGCCCTGGCGCGCCATGAAATCCTGCGCCGCGGCCGCCACACGGCGCATCTGCCGCATGGTGATCCGTTCGAGCGCCCGGGCGAAATCGCGGGCCTTCTTGACCTCGACAAAGACCAGCCCGTCCCCGTCGTGCAGCACCAGGTCGACCTCTCCGCCGGCGCCGCGCCAGCACTGCGCGGCCATGGGATAGCCGCGCCGCGCGTAATCGGCTGCGACCTGCGCCTCGGCCGCGTGACCGGCAAGGTAGTTCATGCGGCCACGATGTTCGCGCGCCTCTGCCAACAGGTTCGGATCATGTGCCGTCATCGTTTCCCCGCGAGTTCAAGCGCCATCTGGTAGACCTTGCGCCTGGGCCATCCGGTCGCCGTGGCCACCGATTCACTCGCATCTTTCACGCGCATGTTTTCCAAAGCCTTAACAAGCGCCTCTTTCACCGCAGATTCATCCGCCTCGTCCGAGGCGGCCCGGTCGATCAGCACGACGACCTCGCCTTTCACGGTCTCGCCGTCGTACTGCGCGGCCAGGTCGCCCAGCGTCCCGCGCCGCACTTCCTCGAACCGCTTGGTCAGCTCGCGGCAGACCGCGGCCGGGCGGGCCGCGCCCAGCACCCCGGACGCATCGGCCAGCAGGGCGCCCACCCGCTTGGGCGATTCGTAGAGAACCAGGGTCGCCGGCACGGTCCCCAGCTCGGACAGGGCGGATTTTCGCTGGCCCGAGGCATTGGGCAGGAAGCCCGCGAACAGGAACCGGTCGGTGGGCAATCCGCCCAGCGTCAGCGCCGTCGTCACGGCCGAGGCTCCGGGGGCGCAGGTGACCATGTGACCGGCCTCGGCCGCGTCGCGCGACAGGGCGTAGCCGGGGTCCGCGATCAGCGGCATGCCGGCCTCCGACGCATAGGCGACCGAACGTCCCGCGGCCAGCTCGGCCATGAGCCTGGGGCGCACCTGCGGCCCGTTGCGGTCGTGGTAAGACAGCAGCGGGCGGTCCCCCAGCTTGACCCCGTGGATGTCCATGAGCCGCCGCATCGACCGCGTATCCTCGGCCGCGATCACCTCGGCCGAGGCCAGCACGTCGAGCGCCCTGAGCGTGATGTCCCGCGCCGTCCCGATCGGCGTCGCCACGAAGTAAAGCCCGGGGGCCAAAACCGAAACCTCTGCAATCCCCACTGGACCCGTCCTGTCTGGTGTCTATTATCCCCTTAACCGAACGGGCGTTTTTTGGGGCGCCTGTCCAGACCGAAAAGAGGTGCCACCATGTTTGCCGTTTTGACCCGCAGCCGCAAGCGGATCGCCCGGGGCCTTGCCCTCGCCTCCGCGCTATTCCTTGCCGCCTGCGACGGTCTGCCCGTTCCGAGCCTCGGCGGTGGCGGCGGTCCGCAGATCGACCCGACGGCCGCGGTGCCGGTGGCCCTGCTGATCCCGCGCTCGGACGCCGGCGCCGCGCCGGTCGCCCGCGCGCTCGAGAACGCCGCGCGCCTGGCCGTGGCCAATCTTGACGGCGCCCGGATCGAGCTGCGCGTCTATGACACCGCAGGCGACCCCGCGCAGGCCGCCGCCATGGCGCAGACCGCCGTCGACAACGGCGCCAAGATCATCCTTGGCCCGCTCTTCGCCGAGGCCGCGGTCGAGGCCAGCAAGGCCGTCTCGGACGAGGGCGTCAACGTGCTCGCCTTTTCGAACAACACCACCATCGCCGGGGGCAACCTGTTCATCCTCGGCGATACGTTCCAGAGCGCGGCCAACCGGCTGGTCACCTTCTCGGCCCGCCAGGGCCGCCGCAACGCGCTGATCCTGCAAAGCAACGACGTGGCCGGCAGCCTGGGCCGCCAGGCCATCGAATCCGCTGCTGCCCGCGCCGGCGTGACCGTGGCGGGCGCGGAATCCTACACCCTCTCGCGCGAGGGCGTCTATGCCGCCGCCCAGGCCACCGCCGCCCGCGCCGGGGCCGCCGATTCGATCTACATCACCACCCCCGCCGCGCACGAGGCGCTGCCGCTGCTGCTGCAACTGCTGCCCGAGAACGGCGTGCGCCCGGGCCAGATCCAGTACATCGGCCTGTCCAGCTGGGAGGTGCAGCCGCAGATCTTCCGCCTGCCCGGCGCGGAAGGCGCTTGGTTCACCGTGGCCGATCCCGGCGCATCCCAGGCCTTTGCCGCCCGCTACCAGTCGGCCTACGGCGAAAGCCCCCACCCGCTGGCCGGGCTCGGGTTCGACGGCATCGCCGCCATCGGCGCGCTGGTCAGCGCCGGGCGCAGCAATGCCCTGACCGGGGCGGCGCTGACACAGGCCTCGGGATTCAAGGGCTCGGGCGGGATCTTCCGCTTGCTTCCGGGCGGGACCAATGAAAAAGGCCTCGCGGTCGCCACCATCCAGAACCAGAGAGTCACGATCATTGACCCAGCACCCAAAGCCTTCGGAACTGCCGGTTTCTGATCCCAAGGACGCGCCTGCCTTCCGGGCGCCGGACGACTTGGCCTGTCCGGCGCCCGACATCTTCGACATGCCCGCGATGCGTGCCGCCATCGCCGAGAAAGCCGCCAGCGACATGCCCCCGGCCGATCTGCGCGCCTTTGTCGTGGCGGCGCTGCGCGAGGCGCGCAAGCGCGGCAACGCGGCGATCGAGGCCGGCCTTGCCAAGACCCCGCGCAACGCCACCCCGGTCACCCGCGCCTATGCCTGGCTGATGGATTGCATCGTTACCACGGTGTTCGAATTCGCCACCACCACGCTGCACCCGCTGGCCAACCCGACCGAGGGCGAACGCCTGTCGGTCCTGGCCGTCGGCGGCTACGGCCGGGGCGAGATGGCGCCCCATTCCGACGTCGACCTGCTGTTCCTGACGCCCTACAAGATCACCCCCTGGGCCGAGAGCGTGATCGAGAGCATGCTTTACATCCTGTGGGACCTGCGGCTCAAGGTCGGCCACAGCTCGCGCACGATCAAGGATTGCATCCGCCTTGGCGGCGAGGATTTCACCATTCGCACCGCCCTGCTGGAACACCGCTACATCTGCGGCCAGCGCGACCTGGCCGACCGGCTGGGCAAGCGGCTGCGCGACGATCTCTTTGCCGGGTCGGAAAAGGAGTTCGTCACCGCCAAGCTCGACGAACGCGACACCCGGCACCGCAAGCAGGGCAACCAGCGCTACATGGTCGAGCCCAACGTGAAGGAGGGCAAGGGCGGGTTGCGCGACCTGCAATCGCTGTTCTGGATCGCCAAGTACGTGCACCATGTCGACACCGCCCGCGCGCTGGTCGACATCGGGGTCTTCCAGCCCGACGAATACGCGCTTTTCGCCAAGGCCGAGAGTTTCCTCTGGGCCGTGCGCTGCCACATGCACCTGCTGCGGGACCGCCCCGTCGAACAGCTGAGCTTCGACCTGCAGGTCGAGGTGGCCGAGGCCATGGGCTATGCCGACAAGGGCGGACGCCGCGCGGTCGAGCATTTCATGCAGGACTACTTCCGCCACGCCACGGCCGTCGGCGACCTGACGCGCATCCTGCTGACCTCGCTCGAGGCGCAGCAGCTGAAGTCCGAACCGCTGCTGGAACGGCTCTTCAAGCGCAAGCCGCGGCTCAAGCCCGGCTACAAGGTGGTCCACAACCGCCTGGCCATCACCGATGACGCGGAATTCCTGGCGGACAAGCTGAACATCCTGCGGATCTACGAAGAGGCGCTGCGCACGGGCCTGCTGATCCACCCGGACGCGATGCGGCTGATCAAGGCGAACCTCAAGCTGATCGACGACGGGATGCGCACCGATCCCGAAGCGCAGCACATCTTCATGGACCTGCTGATCAAGCACGGGAACCCCGAACGCGCCCTGCGCCGGATGAACGAGCTGGGCGTCCTGGCCGCCTTCATCCCCGAGTTCGAGCCCATCGTGGCGATGATGCAGTTCAACATGTACCACCATTACACGGTGGACGAACACACGATCCAGGTGATCAGCCACCTGGCCAAGATCGAACGCCACGAGCTGGAGGAAGAGCTGCCGATCTCTTCCAAGATCGTGAACTCCAAGTATGACCGCAAGGTGCTCTACGCCGCGCTCTTGCTGCATGACATCGGCAAGGGGCGCGAGATCGACCATTCGATCCTCGGCGCGCAGATCGCCCGCTCGGTCGCGCCGCGGCTGGGGCTGAAGAAGGCCGATTGCGAAACGGTCGAATGGCTGGTGCGCCATCACCTCTTGATGTCCGACATGGCGCAGAAACGCGACATCGCCGACCCGCGCACGGTGCGCGACTTCGCCAAGGCGGTGGGCAGCGTCAAGCGGCTGAACCTGCTGACCCTGCTGACGGTCTGCGACATCTCGGGCGTGGGGCCGGGGACCTGGAACAACTGGAAGGCCGCGCTGATCCGCGCGCTCTACCGCCAGACCCGCCGCGCGCTCGAGGACGGGATCGAGGCGCTCAGCCGCGAGACCCGCGGCGCCGAGGCCAAGCGCAACCTGCGCGAGGCGCTGGCCAACTGGGAACCCAAGGACCTGCGCACCGAGACGGCCCGCCATTACGACACCTATTGGCAGGGGCTGCATGTCACCGCCCACGTGATCTTTGCCCGCCTGCTGCGCGGGATCGGCGATGACGAGATCCGCATGGACCTGCACCCGGACGAGGACCGCGACGCCACCCGGGTCTGTTTCGCGCTGGTGGATCACCCCGGCATCTTCTCGCGCCTCGCAGGCGCCCTGGCGCTGGTCGGGGCCAACGTGGTCGACGCGCGGACCTACACGTCGAACGACGGCTATGCCACGGCCGTCTTCTGGATCCAGGACGCCGAGGGCTCGCCCTACGAGGCCAGCCGCCTGCCCCGCCTCAAGCAGATGATCGAGAAGACGCTGAAAGGCCAGATCGTCGCCCGTGACGCGATGAAGGACCGCGACAAGCTGAAAAAGCGCGAGCAGGCCTTCACCGTGCCGACCACGATCAGTTTCGACAACGAGGGGTCCGAGATCTACACGATCATCGAGGTCGATACCCGCGACCGGCCCGGCCTGCTGTTCGACCTGACGCGGACGCTGGCCAATTCCAACGTCTACATCGCCAGCGCGGTGATCGCGACCTATGGCGAGCAGGTGGTCGACACCTTCTACGTCAAGGACATGTTCGGGCTGAAGTTCTTTAGCGAGGGCAAGCAGCGCACGCTCGAGAAGCGGCTGCGCGAGGCCATCGCCAAGGGCGCGCAACAGGCACGGGCCTGAGCCGGAACGGTTTCGGACGCCAGGGCGTCCGACCCGTGCGAGAGGCGCTGCCTCTCGCGCTCTCCGAGGTATTTGGAAAACAATGAAGGCAGGGGGCTTCTGGTCGCTGCGGCGATGCGGTAGATCGGGCCGGAGCCTGACGAGGAAGTCGCAGCCATGAAGCCCATTCGCCTGTTTTCCGGTGTCCTGACCGTCGGCTTCTGGACCCTCGCCAGCCGGGTGCTGGGTGTCGCGCGCGAGATCATGATCCTGGCGCTGATCGGGCCGGGGCCGGTGATGGACGCCTTTGTCGCGGCCTTCCGCCTTCCGAACATGTTCCGCCGGTTCTTTGCCGAGGGTGCGTTCAACGCGGCCTTCGTGCCGATGTTCTCCAAGCGGCTGGAATCGGGCGACGACCCGGAAGGGTTCGCGACCGATGCGATGAACGGGCTGGCCTTTGTCGTCCTGTGCCTGACAGGGCTGGCGATGGTCTTCATGCCCGCGCTGGTCTGGGCCACGGCCGAGGGGTTCACGGGCGATGCCCGCTTCGGGCTGACGGTGGATTATGGTCGGGTGGTCTTTCCCTACATCCTCTTCATCTCGCTAGCCGCGCTCTTTTCCGGCGCTCTGAACGCCACCGGTCGCTTTGCCGCCGCGGCGGCGGCGCCGGTGCTGCTGAACATCTTCGTGCTCAGTGCCATGACGCTCGCCTGGGCGCTGGACTGGCCGATCATCGACGCGCTGGTCTGGGCCGTGCCCGTCGCCGGCGTCGCCCAGCTGGCGCTGGTCTGGATCGCGGCCGATCGGGCCGGGATCCGGCTGCGCCCCGGCCGCCCGCGCCTGACGCCCGAGATGAAGCACCTCGTGGCCGTGGCCGTGCCCGCGGCCCTCGCCGGCGGGGTCATGCAGATCAACCTGCTGGTCGGCCAGCAGGTCGCGTCGCAGTTCGACAAGGCCGTGGGCTGGCTCTACGCCGCCGACCGGCTCTACCAGCTGCCGCTGGGCGTGGTCGGCATCGCCGTCGGCATCGTGCTGCTGCCGGACCTGTCGCGCCGCCTCAAGGCGCAGGACGAGGCCGGCTCGCGCGCCGCCTTCTCCCGCGCGTCGGAGATCGCCCTGGCGCTGACCGTGCCCTGCGCCGTGGCGCTGGTCATCGTGCCGCTGCCCATGGTCTCGGTCCTGTTCGAGCGCGGCCGCACCGGGCCGGACGATGCCGCCGCCATCGCGGTCGCCGTGGCGATCTACGGGCTCGGCCTGCCGGCCTTCGTGCTGCAGAAGACCATGCAGCCGCTGTTCTTCGCCCGCGAAGACACCCGGACCCCCTTCCGCTACGCGGCCTGGACCATGGCCATCAACGCCGCCGTCGCCATCGGCCTCGCCCCAGTGCTCGGCTGGATTGCCCCGGCCATCGCCACCACGCTCGCGGGCTGGGCCATGGTCGCCATGCTCTACGCCGGCACCCGCCGGATGGGAGAGGTCGTGCGCTTCGACGCCCGGCTGCGCCGCCGCGCCTGGCGGATCGTCATCGCCTCGCTGATCATGGGCGCGGTGCTCTGGGGGCTCTTCGTCAGCTTCGCCAGCTTCTTCGCCATCCCCGGCCTGCGCTACATCGCTCTGCTCGTCCTGATCGCCCTCGGCGCGCTCACCTACGCGGTGATCGGCCAGGCCATCGGCGCCTTCCACCTGTCCGAGTTCCGCGAGGCCACCCGCCGCGGGCGCTGATCCGCCTTCATTGTGCCGATAAACTCCCGCCGGAGGCGTCTGCCCCCTCCCCTCTGCCGACGGCCCGCGCGGAGCGTCACCTCGCAACGGGCCGCAAAAGAGCGCGCGGAAGCGCACAATTTGATCGCGCCCCGTGCGGGGTCAGTCGAAGGTGCCGGCGACGCGGCCCAGCAGCATGAAGGCGCGGGCGGTGCGGGTTTCGGCAAAGGCCTGGATGTCGCTGTCGCTGGCCCGCGCCTCGAGGCTGACAAAGCCCTTGTCGAAAAGCCGCAGGAAATGGTGCACCGCGTCGCGAAAGATCATGTCCTGCTTCATACGCGCCGAGGTCAGCGCAAGCGAGGACCGGTCGCGGATGCCGCCCAGCGCGGCGATGGTGCGGCCGCGCTCGCCGGCGGCAAAGCGGCGCCAGATCTCGGGGCGGGCATAGTCGGGCCGCAGGTCGTCCATGTAGATGCCCTCCTGGCTCAGAAGGGTCAGCACGTCTTGCGCAGACTGCACCAGCTGACTCACCTGCCGGTCCTTCAGCGCGCGGCGCAGCGCGGAAAAGCCCGCCTCGTCGTCCACCGTCTCGGGGAAGTTCAGCGCCCGGATCACGTCGCCGACCTCGAGCGGCGGGGCCATGACCTCGGCCGGCGTGCCCAGCGCGAGGCTGGCCTGGTCCGCGGGCTGCGCCACCGGCGCAGGCGCCACGCCCGGCACCGGCGTGCGGATCTCGCGCGTGGTCGAAAAGGTCGCCAGCGCTGTCTCGGTCTTCTTCTGGGCCGCCGCGATCTCGTCCAGCTTGCGGGCGATGGTCGTGTCGGCCTTGGAGGACCCGCGCTGCGCCTGCGAGATATAGGCCTGCCGCAGCGCATCCACCGCGGTCTGCAGCCGCGCCGATTCCTCGCGCATGATGCGGCTCGACCGCGCGGCCATGGCGGCCACCCAGATCATCGCGACCGGCAGGAAGATCGTCATCGCCTTCATCAGGAAGCTAATCGAGGCCAGCGCCTGCTCGGCACTGTCGTCGAGCGACAAGAGCACCACCGAGGCGCCCAGCAGCCAGACGGCCGACAACCCCAGTGCGGCGACCTCGATGATCGTCACCTGCGCCGGACGCTGGCTGTCATAGATCCCGAGCGGCGTCGGGCGCGTTTCCGTCGTGGTCTCGGTCATGGTCTCGTCCGCGATTTCGCCCGCGTGCGGGGCGACGCGCCGCCCCTGCCTCATGCAATCTGTCCCGCCGCGGCGCGCACGGCAAGGGGTCACACGCCCGGACCGGGCGGGTCAGCGATCCGCTGCCCGCGCCTTCAGCTCAGACGTAGCGCACCTCGAGCACCTCGTAGGACTTCTCTCCGCCCGGGGTGCGGACCTCGACGCTGTCGCCTTCATCCTTGCCGATCAGGGCACGGGCGATGGGCGACTTGATGTTTAGCTTGCCCTTTTCGATGTCGGCCTCGTATTCGCCGACGATCTGGTAGGTCTTTTCCTCGTCCGTGTCCTCGTCCACCAGCTTGACGGTGGCGCCGAACTTGATCGAGCCCGACAGCTTGGACGGGTCCACCACGTCCGACAGGGAAATCGCGCCCTCGAGCTCCTTGATGCGGCCCTCGATAAAGCTCTGCTTTTCCTTGGCCGAATGGTACTCGGCATTCTCCGACAGGTCGCCATGCTCGCGCGCCTCGGCGATGGCCCGGATGATGGCCGGACGCTCGACGGTCTTGAGCGTCTTCAACTCGGCTTCCAGCGCGGCATAGCCGCCCCGCGTCATCAGAATCTTTTCCATGTGGTCATTCCCCGCATCTTCGGGTTACTCGAAGTTGCCCGGGCCTATCGGCAGGCGCCGGGATTTGCAATGGCCGCGTTTCGACTTTGGCGCTAAGCTTGCCCCAAAACAAAACGGAATTCGGGCAGTTTGCAATGCGTTTGTTCGTGACATTCGTGCTGGGCTACGTCGCGGCGGCCAGCTTTTTCATCTGGGTCCATGATGCCGACCCGGTGGCCCGGCTTTCCGCCGTGGTCGCGTCGCTGCCCGGCCAGCTGGGGTTCTTCCTGTCGAACGGCTGGACGTTCCTGCTGCCTTTCGTCGCGCTGATTGCCGTGGCGCCCGACCGGGGCGCGCTGGTGCGGCGCATCCCGGCAGCCGGGATCACGCTGGTGGCGGTGGGGGTCTTCACGCTGTGTTTCACCATGGTCAAGGCGACCCTGCCGCAGGCCATGCCGTTCTGGGCCGACCCGCTGATGGCCGATATCGACCGGGCGCTGCATCTCGGCCATGATCCCTGGGCGCTGACCCATGCCCTGCCCTTTGCCATACCGCCCGAGGCGGCGCACAAGATCTACCTGTCGCTCTGGCTGCTGCCCTCCATGTGGTTGCCGGTCTTCGTCGTGCTGCTCGATCGCGACGTGGCGCGGCAGCGCCGGTTCATCACGCTCTACGTGCTCAGCTGGGTGATCCTCGGCAATATCCTCGCCTGGGGCTTCATGTCGGCCGGGCCGGTCTACTATGACCGGCTGCTGGGGGGCGACACCTTTGCCGGGCTGACCGCCGCGCTGCAATCGGCCGGTATCACAGAGGGCCGCGTCGGCTATTACCACGACCACCTGTGGCAGCTCTACACATCCGGCGCGCAGGACGCGGGCAGCGGGATTTCCGCCTTCCCGTCCGTCCATGTCGCCATGGCGACGGTGATCGCGCTCTACCTCTTCGAGCTCAGGCGCAACATCTGGCCGCTGAGCCTCGCCATCGTGCTGCTTTACCAGTTCCTGTCGGTCTACCTGGGCTGGCACTACGCAGTGGATGGCTATGCCTCGATCGCCGCGGTGGTGGCGCTGTGGCTGGTCCTGCGGCGCTCTGCCCGGTTGGCCGAGGCGGCCGTGCCCGTGTAGGGCAGGGCCAACAGCCAAAGGACAGCCCATGACCGCCTGCGCCCTCTGCTCCGCCGACGCGAGCCAGACCTCCACCGTCGCTCCCGGGATCGAGACCATCGCGCTTTGCGACACCTGCCTCGCGGGCGTGACCGACGGCCCCACCGACGGCGCGCACTGGCACTGCCTGCACGACGCGATCTGGAGCCCCGAGCCGGCGGTCCAGGTCACCGCCTGGCGGCTGCTCAAGGCGCTGCCCGGGGCGCCCTGGGCGCGCGACCTGCTGGACATCGCCTACCTGGAACCGGACGTGCAGGCCTGGGCCGAGGCGGACCTGCCCGACGAAAACGCCGTGATCCACCGCGACACCAACGGCGCGGTGCTGGCGCAGGGCGACACGGTGGTGCTGATCAAGGACCTGCCGGTCAAGGGCGCGGGCTTTACCGCCAAGCGCGGCACGGCGGTGCGGGGCATCTCGCTGGTGCCGGACAACGCGGGCCATATCGAGGGCCGGGTCGAGGGTCAGCGCATCGTGATCCTCACGGAATTCGTCAAGAAATCCTGATCGGGCGCCCTATCTGCCCGTAAGGTCCAACCTTTCAACGTGGTGTCACAATTGACCTGATGCCGCAGTGCAGCTATCGAAGTCGCCAAACCGAATGGGGAGTAGGAAATGTCCGAGATCGAACGCGAAGCGATGGAATATGACGTGGTCATCGTGGGGGCTGGCCCGGCGGGCCTGTCGGCCGCGATCCGCCTCAAGCAACTCGATTCCGATCTCGAGGTCGTGGTGCTCGAGAAAGGCTCCGAAGTGGGCGCGCATATCCTGTCGGGTGCCGTGCTGGACCCGTCGGGCCTCGACCGGCTGATCCCGGACTGGAAGGCCAAGGGCGCGCCGCTGAACGTGCCGGTCAAGGAAGACAACTTCTACTTCATGGGCGAGGCCGGAGAGATCCGCCTGCCCAACTTCATCATGCCGCCGCTGATGAACAACCACGGCAATTACATCGTCTCGATGGGCAATGTCTGCCGCTGGATGGCCGAGCAGGCCGAAGGCATGGGGATCGAGATCTTCCCCGGCATGTCCTGTTCGGAACTGGTCTACCGCGAGGACGGGTCGGTCAAGGGCGTGATCGCCGGCGAGTTCGGCAAGAACGCCGATGGCACGCCGGGGCCGGGCTACGAGCCGGGGATGGAGCTGCACGGCAAGTACGTGTTCCTGTCGGAAGGCGTGCGCGGATCGCTCAGCAAGGAAGTGCTGGCGCGCTACAACCTGGCCAAGGATTCTGACGTGCCGAAATTCGGCATCGGCATCAAGGAAATCTGGGAAGTCGACCCGGCCAAGCACAACGAGGGTGAGGTCACCCACACCATGGGTTGGCCGCTGGGCACCAAGAACACCGGCGGGACCTTCGTCTACCACCTGGACAACAACCAGGTCTATGTCGGCATGATCGTCGATCTGAACTACAAAAACCCCTACCTCTTCCCCTACATGGAATTCCAGCGGTTCAAGCATCACCCCAAGATCGCCGAGCTGCTGACGGGCGGCAAGCGCGTGGCCTACGGCAGCCGCGCCGTGACCAAGGGCGGGTTCCAGTCGATCCCCGAGGCGGCCTTTCCCGGCGGGGCACTGCTGGGCTGCTCGGTCGGCCTCGTGAACCTGCCGCGCATCAAGGGCAACCACAACGCCATGCATTCGGGCATCGAGGCCGCCGAGGCGGCTTATGCCGCGATCAAGGCGGGCCGCTCTGGCGACACGCTCGAGGACTACACCGCCGCGCTGAAGACCGGCGTCGTGGGCAAGGACCTGCACCGGGTGCGCAACGTTGCGCCGCTGAACGCGCGCTATGGCCTGCTGGGCGGGCTGCTGCTGGGCGGCGCCGACATGTGGTGCCAGACGCTGCTGAAATTCTCGCCCTTCGGCACGCTGAGCCATGGCAAGACCGACGCGCAATCGACCGAACCGGCGGACAAGCACAAGCCCATCGACTATCCCAAGCCCGATGGCAAGCTGTCGTTCGACCGGCTGACCAACGTCAGCTTTGCCATGACCAACCACGAGGAAAGCCAGCCCTGCCACCTGCGGCTGGCCGACCCGTCGATCCCGATCGACGTGAACCTGCCGAAATACGCCGAACCCGCACAGCGCTACTGCCCGGCCGGCGTCTACGAGGTGATCGAAGGCGACAACGGGCCGAAGTTCCAGATCAACTTTCAGAACTGCGTCCATTGCAAGACCTGCGACATCAAGGACCCCAGCCAGAACATCAACTGGACCACGCCGCAGGGCGGGGACGGGCCGAACTATCCCAATATGTGATCCCGCGAGATCCAGCGCAAAAAGGGGCGGCGACCGGCAGGTCTGCCGCCCCTATGCGTTCAGCAGGGCCTGCGCATCGGCCAGGTAGGATTGGCTGACCGGCAGCCGGCGCCCGTCCCGCAGCACGGCCGCGTGGCGCCGCCCCTCGCGTTCCAGCGCCGCGAGCGCGCCGGCCGAGACCCAGTGCGAGCGATGCACCCGCGCGCCCGGCACCCCGTCCAGCAGGTCCACCGCGTCCGACAGGCGCATCAGCACCAGGTGCGCGCCATCCTGGGTCGTCACCTCGACGTAATGGTCCTGCATCGACAGCGACAGGATCGGGGCCTCGCGCAGCTCGGGCGGCAGCCGCTCGGCCAGGCGCGGGATCGCGGGCGGCTCGACGGGCGACAGGGGCTCCGGCCCCGGCTCCAGCACAGCGGGCGCGTCCTTGTCCGCAGGCCCCGGCGCAGGGGCCGTCCGGCGCGGCCAGATGTAATACTCGATCGCGAACAGCAGGAAGCCCAGTGCGCTGGTCTCGGCCCAAAGGACGGCGAAATGCACCGGAAAGGTCTCGTGCCGGCCGATGGTCAGGAAAAGGTAGATGATTCCCGCCCCCGCCGGCACCGCCGCCGCCATGCTGCCCAGCACCATGCGCAGCGGGTGCGGCAACCGGCGCAGGCGGGGCGCGTGCACGGTCGTGCGGATGAACACGTGCATGAAGAACCCGACAACCGAGATGTCGGCCGCCCAGAAGACGACTCGCTCCCAGAAAGCCAGGTCGCGGGTCTCGAACGGAGCCAGGACGACCAGCGCAAGAAAAAAGCCGCCGTAAAGCGACAGGCGCCGTCCCCAGTCCAGATCAATCGCAACTTCACGCATCGTCAAATTTCATCTTGGCGACTTCACGAAGAAATCAACAGCTTGACGTAACTTCCGTAGCGTCTCTTACCGCAGATTTTTTAACGTTCTTTCAAATCGGCGGTCTGAGAGGATGGGGATCCGAGCCGGCTGCCGGTTGGCTGAAAAACTTTTCGATCACGAATTCGTTTCCGGGATGAGGGGGAGCCGAAAGGCCTCCCCTCATTGCGTGATGGCCGGGCTGCGTCTAGGTTTCATCAAGGTTACCTTGTTATCCTGACCGGACACGACCCGAGGAGTCTGCACGTGACGCGCAAATCGAAACCATCCCTGCTGATCTCGGCGGCCGTCGCGGCCTGCCTCGCCCTGTCTTCCGTCCCGGTGGCGGCGCAGGGGCTGGCGGGGGCCTACCTGTCGGCACGGGCCGCCAGCGCATCGGGCGATTTCGAAAGCGCCTCGCGCTACTTTTCCCGCGCCATGATCGAGGACCCGGGCAATCCCGCGCTGATGGAAAACGCCATCATCGCCGAGGTCTCGCTGGGCAATTTCGACCGCGCCGCCCAGATCGCCGACAAGCTCGAGGCGACCGGCGCGCAAAGCCAGATCGCCCATCTCGCCTCGGTCTCGGCGCTGGCCAAGGCCGAGGATTACGATGCACTGCTCGCCCGTCTCAACGAGGACGGCGGCATCGGCCCGCTGGTCGACGGCCTCCTGCGCGCCTGGACGCTGGTCGGCCAGGGCAAGATGAGCGACGCGCTGACCGAGCTTGACACCGTGGCGCAGACCAACGGTCTTGCCGGATTTGCCATGTATCACAAGGCGCTGGCCATGGCATCGGTCGGCGATTTCGAAGGGGCAGAGGCGATCTTTGCCGCCGATGCCTCGGGCTCGCTCTCGGGCAGCCGCCGCGGTGCGCTGGCCCGGATCGAGATCCTCAGCCAGCTGGGCCGCGTCGACGAGGCGCGGGCCCTGATGGACAGCAGCTTCCGCAGCGAACTGGACCCCTCGCTGAAACAGATCGCCGCCGACCTCGAGGCCGGAGAGGCGCTGCCCTTCAGCCACATCCGGTCGGCCCGCGACGGCATGGCCGAGGTGTTCTTTACCATCGCCGGCGCCCTCAACCAGGAGGCCGAGAGCAGCTACACCCTGCTTTACAGCCGGGTGACGGAATACCTGCGCCCCGATCACGTGGACGCCATCCTGATGAACGCGGGCCTGCTGGACGAAATGGGCCAGTACGACCTCGCCGTCGCCACCTACCGCAAGGTGCCGCGCGATGACCCCAGCTTCCACGTGGCCGAGCTGGGGCGCGCCGAGTCGCTGCGCGATGCCGGCAAGGACGAGGCGGCGATCGAGGTGCTGGAACAGCTGGCGCGCGACTATCCCGACCAGCCCTTCGTGCATTCGACCCTTGGCGACGTGATGCGCCAGCGGGAGGATTTCCAGGCCGCCATCGCTCCCTACGACCGCGCCATCGCGCTCTACGAAGAGATGGATGCGCCGCAGTGGTTCGCCTATTACGCCCGGTCGATCTGCCTCGAGCGGGTCGGCGACTGGGACAAGGCCAAGGCCGGGTTCGAACGGGCCCTGACGCTCAATCCCGAGCAGCCGCAGGTGCTGAACTACCTCGGCTATTCCATGGTGGAAAAGCACGAGGATCTCGACCGCGCGCTTGGCCTGATCGAACGCGCCGTGATCGCGCGGCCCGACAGCGGCTACATCGTCGACAGCCTGGGCTGGGTGAACTACCGCCTGGGCCGCTACGACGAGGCGATCGTGCACATGGAGCGCGCGGCCGAGCTGATGCCGGTGGACCCGGTGGTCAACGACCACCTCGGCGACGTGCTCTGGGCCGTGGGCCGCCAGCGCGAGGCCGAGTTCCAGTGGCGCCGCGCGCTGAGCTTCATCACCGACAGCACCAACCTCGAAGAGGTCGACCCGCTGCGCATCCGCCGCAAGCTCGAGGTCGGGCTGGACGTTGTGCTGGAAGAAGAAGGCGCCCCGCCCCTGCAGATGGCTGATGACATTTGACCCGGCCGCGCTGACCGCCCGGGCCAAGGTCAACCTGTCGTTGCACGTGACGGGGCGGCGCGGCGACGGCTACCACCTGCTCGATTCCTTCGTCGCCTTCACCGATTATGGCGACAGGGTTGCCATCGCGCCTGCGACCGGCCTGTCCCTGACCGTCACCGGCCCACGGGCCGAGGGCGTGCCGACGGATGGCGGCAACCTCTGTTTGCGCGCGGCGCGGCTGTTCGACCTGCCCGGTGTCGCCATCACGCTCGACAAGCACCTGCCCGCCGCGGCCGGGATCGGCGGCGGCTCGGCCGATGCGGCGGCGGTGATCGCGCTCCTTTGGCAGGCGACCGGGCAGATGCCGGGGCCCGAGGCCGTGCTGACCCTTGGCGCCGACGTGCCCGTCTGCCTTTCGGGTCTGCCAAGCCGCATGCGCGGGATCGGCGAAGACCTCTCCCCCGCCCCCGCCCTGCCGCCGCTCTGGTGCGTGCTGGTCAACCCCGGCGTCGCCGTGCCCACCGGCGCGGTCTTCCAGGCCCTGCACGAGGTAGAAAACCCGCCCATGGCGGACTTCCCGGACCATTGGGCCGGCCCCGCCGCGCTGTGCGACTGGCTCGCGGACCAGCGCAACGACCTGCAACCGCCCGCCTGCACCGCCCAGCCCGTCATCGCCGAAGTGCTGGAGGCCATCGCCGGCACCGGCGCGCTGCTCTCCCGCATGTCGGGCTCGGGCGCCACCTGCTTCGGCCTCTACGACACGCCCGAAACCGCCGACCGCGCCGCGCAGGCGCTGACCCGTCCCGGCTGGTGGGTGCAGGCCAGCGCGCTTGCCAGCGGCCCCGCCACACCGTAAGGGGCGCTTCATGCTCGACGATTGCGACGATATCCACCCGCTGTTCCACGGCGCCCCCAAGACCACCGAGTTCCGCAAGCTGCGGAAGCGGCTGGTGCAGAACGTGCGCGAGGCCATCGACCACTACGGCATGATCGAGGAGGGCGCGCGCTGGCTCGTCTGCCTCTCGGGCGGAAAGGACAGCTACACGCTGCTCGCCATCCTGCACGAGCTGAAATGGCGCGGCCTGCTGCCGGTCGAGCTGCTGGCCTGCAACCTCGACCAGGGACAGCCGGGGTTTCCGGCGACCGTTCTGCCGGAATTCCTTGAAAAGATGGGGGTTCCGCACCGGATCGAGTACGAGGACACCTATTCCATCGTCAAGGAGAAGGTCCCCGCCGGGCGGACCTATTGCGCGCTCTGTTCGCGGCTGCGGCGCGGCAACCTCTACCGCATCGCGCGCGAGGAAGGCTGCTCGGCCGTGGTCCTCGGACATCACCGCGACGACATCCTCGAGACCTTCTTCATGAACTTGTTCCACGGCGGGCGTCTGGCCACCATGCCGCCCAAGCTGGTCAACGAGGAAGGCGATCTTTTCGTCTACCGCCCCCTCGCCCACGTGGCCGAGGCGGATTGCGAGAAATTCGCCCGCGACATGAAGTATCCGATCATCCCCTGTGACCTTTGCGGGTCGCAGGACGGGTTGCAGCGCCAGCAGGTCAAGCAGATCCTCGACCAGTGGGAGCGCAACAGCCCCGGCCGCCGCCAGGTCATGTTCCGGGCGCTGACCAATGTGCGCCCCAGCCATATGCTGGACCCGAAACTCTTTGATTTCGTTGGTCTTGCGCGCGACTCGGTAAAATTCGACGAAGATTCCGCCAAAGCGCCCCGGCTGCGTTAAGCCTCTGCTCAGCCCCCGTCCCTACGGTCAGCCTTGCATGACCTGATGACTGGGGAACACCGCCCATGGCGCGACGCCGGACGACTTCGCTGTCCGCTTTCAGGTCCCGGCTGCGCCTGGCGCTTTCGGGGCCCCACCTGCTGGCCTTCATTCCCGCCGTGTCGCTCGGGTCTTTCTGGCTGGGCGGTGAGGGGGCGCTGACCCTCGTTGCGCTGTTCCTGCCGGTGCTGTTCCTGTTTGTCGGCGGGGTCGACACACGGCTGAAGTCGCGCTTCACTGCGACCGACCCCTATACCCTGCTGCCCCGCGACGCGTTCGAGCAGATGCTGGAATCCAAGCTGCAGCAGGCCGCGCAGCGCGGCCGCCGGGTGGCCTGCCTGCTGGTCCGCATCGACGATTTCGACGAGCTGACCGTGCGCTTCGGCCCCAATGCCGCCGACACGGTGCTGCGCCGCGCGGGTGAGCGGATGGTGGACAACCTGCGCGAAATCGATTCGGTGCGGCGGCTCGACGACGACCTGTTCGGCATCATCATGGGGCCGGTCAAGCAGTTCGACATGAACAGCGCGGCGGACATCTCGTCGCGGCTGCAAACCCGGCTCGAGGATCCGTTTTCCGTCGAATCGACCAAGATCTACCTCAGCTGCTCCATCGGTTACTGCATCTCGACCCGCGACCCGGACGAGACCGCGCCGGGCCTCTTCGACCACGCCTCGACCGCCCTGACCGAAGCGCAGGCTGCCGGAAACGGATGTGCCCGCGGTTTCACCCGCGAGATGGGGATGCAGGCGGTCGAGCGGCAAGTCTTCGGCAAGCAGGTCCGCGCCGCCCTCGAGGAAGAGACCTTTACCCCCTGGTTCCAGCCGCAGATCTCGACCGACACCGGAGAGATCACGGGGTTCGAGGCGCTGGCCCGCTGGGTTCATCCCGAACGCGGCGTGGTCGGCCCGGCCGATTTCCTGCCCGTGGTCGAGGAACTTGGCGCGCTGGAACGGCTGGGCGAGATGATGCTGACCCAGGCCCTGCAGGCATTGGCCGCCTGGGACCGGGCCGGGCTGGACATCCCCACCGTTTCGGTCAACTTCGCCGGGCCCGAGCTGCGCAACCCCCGCCTGATCGACCGCATCAAGTGGGAACTGGACCGCGTCGACATCCCGCCCGAGCGGCTGGTGATCGAGGTGCTGGAAACCGTCGTGACCACCTCGGACGACGAGCGGACGGTCAAGAATGTCAATGCCTTGGCCGAGATGGGCTGCCATATCGACCTTGACGATTTCGGCACCGGCAATGCCTCGATCTCGGCCCTGCGGCGGTTCTCCGTCTCGCGGCTCAAGATCGACCGCAGCTTTGTCAAGAATGCCGACAAGGACCTCGAACAGCGCCGCATCATCACCGCCATCCTCACCATGGCCGAGCGGCTGGGCCTCGACACCCTCGCCGAAGGGGTCGAGACCGCGGGCGAACACGCGATCCTGTCGCAGCTGGGATGCGGCCACGTGCAGGGCTTCGGCATCGCGCGGCCGATGTCACTGGAACGCACCTTCGACTGGATCACCACGCACAACGCCTCGCTGGCCCAGGCGCCGCGGATCGGCGGCCAGGCCAGCTAATCCCGCGACTTTCCCGAAACACGTTGATTCCCGGTGCCGCGGCCCATATCTGGGGCGCAGCCGATGGACGCAGGCGCCCCCATCGGGCGCATCTCCCCTTGACCTTTCGGGGGGCACTCTGTTGAACGCGGCCGCAGATACGCAAAGGACAGGTGGCGGTCCCTCATGGACGATCAGAACAAGAACCTCATTCTCGCAACGGTCCTGAGCATGGTCGTGCTCATCGGCTGGTTCGTCATGTTCCCGCCGCCCGAGCCGCCGGCCGATCCGACCGCGACCGAGGCCGTGACCGAGACGACGACCGCGCCGACCGCTGCCGTGCCCGGCGCGACGACGACAGGCGCGCCAGCCGCGACCGGAGAGGCCGCCGTGCAGCCGCTGGCCGCCGACGCGCCCCGCGTCACGATCGAGACGCCGCGCGTCGCCGGCTCGATCTCGCTGCGCGGCGGGCGGATCGACGACCTCAAGCTCAAGGATTACCGCGAGACGCTGGACGACGGATCGGACATCGTCACATATTTCTCGCCCGCCGGCGGGGACGACGCCTATTACGCCCTGTACGGCTGGGCCCCCGGCGCCGGCCTGACGGCCGAGGCCGTACCCGGCCCCAACACGCTGTGGACCGCGCCCGCCAATGCCACGCTGACGCCGGACACGCCCGTGACCCTCAGCTGGGACAACGGCGCAGGGCTGAAGTTCACCCGCACCATCGCCATCGACCAGGACTACATGTTCACCGTGACCCAGCGGGTCGAGAACACCGGCGCCGGCACCGCCGCGCTGGCGCCCTACGGCATCCTCGCCCGTCACGGCATCCCCTCGGACATCAAGAAGTTCTTCATCCTGCATGAAGGCCTGATCTCGATGACCGACGGCGAGCTGACCGAGACCGATTACAAGGACATGGAGGACCTCGAGATCGTCCCGTCCGAAGGCGCCCGCGCCGAGGTCACCCAGGTGCAGGAAGACGGCTGGATCGGGTTCACCGACCATTACTGGATGGCCACGCTGATCCCGCAGCCCGGCACCGCCTTCAAGGCCGCGGCCAAGTACGACGACCGCCGCAACATCTTCCAAACCGAGGCCGTGCTGCCGACCATGACCGTGGCCCAGGGCGCCTCGGCCGAGGTCACCACGCAGCTGTTTGCCGGCGCCAAGGAATGGGAAACCATCCGCAATTACGAACAGGGCGGGATCGCGGGCTTCCTCGATTCCATCGACTGGGGCTGGTTCTTCTTCATCACCAAGCCGATGTTCTGGCTGCTGCACAACCTGCACAACCTGATCGGCAACATGGGCTGGGCGATCATCGCGCTGACCATCATCATCAAGATGATCCTGTTCCCGCTGGCCTACAAATCCTACGTCTCGATGGCCAAGATGAAGGAACTCCAGCCCGAGATGGAGAAGATCAAGGAGCGCGCCGGCGACGACCGCAGCAAGCTCCAGCAAGAGATGATGGAGCTCTACAAGAAGGAAAAGGTGAACCCCGCCTCGGGCTGTCTGCCGATCCTGCTGCAGATCCCGATCTTCTTCTCGCTCTACAAGGTGATCTTCGTCACGCTCGAACTGCGCCACCAGCCCTGGGTCGGCTGGATCCGCGACCTGTCGGCCCCCGACCCGTCGTCGATCCTGAACCTCTTCGGCCTCCTGCCCTTCGCGGCGCCCGATCCGCAAAGCTTCCTCGCGATCATCAGCCTTGGCGTGCTGCCGATCCTGCTGGGCATCTCGATGTGGTTGCAGCAGAAACTGAACCCGGCGCCCACGGACCCGACCCAGCAGATGATCTTTGCCTGGATGCCCTGGGTGTTCATGTTCATGCTCGGCAGCTTCGCCTCGGGCCTCGTGCTCTACTGGATCGCGAACAACACGATCACCTTCACCCAGCAGTACACGATCATGACGCTGCACGGGAAACGGCCTGATCTCTTCGGCAACATCTTCCGCAAACGGAAGGCCAAGACCGAGGCGGAGGCCGCCAAGAAATGACCGTGACGGTCACCGACATCTGCCGGTACCCGATCAAGAGCCACGGACGCGAGTCCGTGGCTTCGGTCACTCTGGAGGCGGGGAAAACCCTGCCCTGGGACCGGGCCTATGCCATGGCCCATGACGCCAGCCGCGCCGGCACCGGCTGGGCGCGCTGCATCGAATTCACCCGCGTTGCCGGATCGCCCGCGATGGCCGCGATCACCGCAAAGGTGGACGAAGAGGCGGGCCGGATCACCCTGACCCACCCCGAGCGCGCGCCGCTCGACTTCGACCCCGAGACGGAAGGCGACAAGCTGGTCGCCTGGGTGGCCGGCATGACCCCCGCAAACCGGCCCCAGCCCGCACGCCTGATGCGCGCGACGGGCACCGGCTACACCGACATCGAAAGCGGCCACGTCACGATCTGCAACATGGCCTCGCACCGCGCCGTCGAAGAGCGGCTGGGCCAGCCCCTGTCGCCCGCCCGCTGGCGGGGCAACATCTGGCTGGACGGGCTGCCGCCCTGGGCCGAGTTCGACTGGCTGGGCCGCGAGATCCGCATCGGATCCGCCACCTTGCGCGTCCTGGAACGCACCGACCGCTGCATGACCACCCATGCCAATCCCGAAACCGGCCAACGGGATGCCGACGTGCTGGGCACGCTTGACACCTTCGGCCACCGTGACTTTTCGGTCACGGCGCAGGTCGTGAAAACCGGTCGCGTCGCGATCGGAGACGAGGTAACCCTGCCATGACCACCCTGCCCTTCCCCGAGGTCGAGACCCCGGACGACGCCACGATCGAGGCCGCCCGCAAGCTCTTTGCCGGCGGGACCGATTTCCTCAAGGGCGTGGTCGCCATGGACGGCTTGCCGCCCGACGACCGGATCGAGATCTGCTTTGCCGGTCGTTCGAACGTCGGCAAGTCGAGCCTGATCAACGCCCTGACCGGCCGCAAGGGGCTTGCGCGCGCGTCGAACACGCCCGGCCGCACGCAGGAGATCAACTTCTTCACCCTCGGCGACAGCCGCTACCTCGTCGACCTGCCGGGCTACGGCTTTGCCAATGCCCCCGTCGACGTGGTCGCGAAATGGCAGCGGCTGCTCAAGCAGTACCTGTCGGGCCGGCAATCGCTGCGCCGCGCCTTCGTGCTGATCGACAGCCGCCATGGCGTCAAATCCGTGGACGAAGAGATCCTGTCCCTGCTCGACATGTCCGCCGTGACCTTCCAGGTGGTGCTGACCAAGGCCGACAAGGTCAAGGACAAGGACCGTGAGGCCGTGCTCGCGCAGGTGCGCGGGGCGCTGTCCAAGCATCCGGCCGCCTTCCCCGAGCTGATAGTGACCTCGTCGGAAAAAGGCTGGGGCATCCCCACCCTGCGCGCGGTGATTGCCGGGCTCGAATAGGCGCCCTGCCCGATTGCGGCAGGGCGGCAACGTTCGCGAATCGCCGCGACCGGCAAGGGGCCCATCCCCTTCCATCCCCCCGGCCGCACGGCTAACCTGCGCAGAAATTCGCTCATCTCACGGGCGCGAGGCAAAGGGACCAGAATGGCGCATATCATCGTCGTCGGAAACGAGAAGGGCGGGGCCGGCAAGTCCACCGTGTCGATGCACGTGGCCACGGCGCTGGCCCGGATGGGCCACAAGGTCGGCGCACTGGACCTCGACCTGCGGCAAAAGACGCTGGGGCGCTATGCCGACAACCGGGCCAAGTTCCTGTCCAAGTCCGGGCTGCACCTGCCCGGGGCGGAGTATGTCGAGCTGCCCGAGATCGACCCGCAATCGCTCAAGCCGGGCGAAAACATCTACGACCACCGCCTGTCGGCCGCCGTGGCCGGGCTGGAAGAGCATTGCGATTACATCCTGATCGACTGCCCCGGCTCGCACACCCGGCTGAGCCAGGTGGCGCATTCGCTGGCCGACACCCTGATCACGCCGCTGAACGACAGTTTCATCGACTTTGACCTGCTGGCGCGGATCGACGGCGACGGGGTCAAGATCCTTGGCCCCTCGGTCTATTCCGAGATGGTCTGGAGCGCGCGTCAGCTGCGCGCGCAGGCTGGCCTCAAGCCCATCGACTGGATCGTGCTGCGCAACCGTCTGGGCGCGCAGGCCATGGTCAACAAGCAGAAGATGGAAAAGGCCGTCGCGAACCTCTCCAAGCGGATCGGCTTCCGCGTGGCGCCGGGGTTCCACGAGCGGGTGATCTTCCGCGAGCTGTTCCCGCGCGGGCTGACGCTGCTCGACCTCAAGGACGTCGGCGTCAAGCAGCTGAACATCTCGAACGTGGCCGCCCGGCAAGAGCTGCGCGACCTCGTCAAGGCGCTGAACCTGCCCGGCGTCACGGTCGATTTCTGACGTGCACGGCTGGCACGGCGGGCGCGATCGCCGTCGGCGGTGGTCCTGCCGGGCCTGGTCGCGCGGACCAAGGCGGAGCGGGCGCGGATGCCCGGCTTCCGGGGAACGCCCAAGTCACCGAGGCTGACCGACCGCGCCCCCCCGAGAAGTGCCGGAGAACGACCTCTCCCGCACCCAAGGACCCTGCAACCCGGAAAACGGCGCCTAGCCGATCCCGCCCAGCCGCCGCAGCACGGCCTGCAGCATCCGGGCATCCGTGACGCCCAGCGCCTGCGTCATCTCGGCGTTGTAGCGCTGCGCCTCGCCGCGCAGGTCCTGGTAGGCCACGCGGCCCGCCGCGGTCAGCGACAGCATCTCCTGCCGCCGATCCTCGGCCCGGCGCGACCGGGTCAGGAACCGCCGATCCTCCAGCGCAGACACGGCCCGGCTGATCTTGGTCTTGTGCATCTTGGCCCGCGTCGCGATGTCGCTCGCCGTCATGTCGCCGTAGCGGCCCAGGTGGAACAGCACCCGCCATTCCGTCCGCAGCATGCCATAGCGCTCGCGGTAGATCTGGTGGAACGCGAGGCTCGACGCCTCGGCGGCCTGGTTCAGCAGGTAGGGCAGGAAATCCTGCAGGTCGAAGTCATCAATATCGCTCATGGCCCCACTCTGCCCCTTGTTAGTTACAAAATCAACCATTACAAACGCAACCAATAGGAGGAAACGCCATGAATCGCCAAGTTGATCCGACGAGCCTGGTCCAGGCGCCGTCCCTTCCCGGCCCGCACGAGGGCTACATGCCCGGCTGGGCCAACGATTTCGAGACCGAGGCGCTGCCCGGCGCCCTGCCGCAGGGCATGAACTCGCCCCAGAAGTGCAACTACGGCCTCTACGGAGAGCAGCTGTCGGGCACCGCCTTCACCGCCAACCCGCCCGAGCGGACCTGGACCTACCGCATCCGTCCCAGCGTCAAGCATTCGGCCCGCTACACGCGGATCGACGTGCCCTACTGGAAGTCGGCGCCGCATGTGCCGCAGGATGTCACGAGCCTGGGCCAGTACCGCTGGGACCCGGTGCCGCATTCGGACGAACCGCTCACCTGGATCACCGGCATGCGCACGATGACCACGGCCGGTGACGTGAACACGCAGGTCGGCATGGCCAGCCACGTCTACCTCGTGAACACCTCGATGAAGGATGCATATTTCTTCAGCGCCGACAGCGAGCTGCTGGTCGTCCCGCAAGAGGGCCGGCTGCGCTTTGCCACCGAGCTTGGCATCATCGACCTCGAGCCCAAGGAAATCGCCATCATCCCCCGTGGCCTCGTCTACCGGGTCGAGGTGCTGGATGGCCCCTGCCGTGGCTTCGTCTGCGAAAACTACGGCCAGAAGTTCGAACTGCCGGGCCGTGGCCCGATCGGCGCCAACTGCCTCGCCAACCCGCGCGACTTCAAGGCGCCGGTGGCGGCCTTCGAGGACCGCGAGGTGCCCTCGACCCTCACCATCAAGTGGTGCGGCCAGTTCCACGAAACCCGGATCCCGCAAAGCCCGCTGGACGTGGTCGCCTGGCACGGCAATTACGCGCCCTACAAGTACGACCTGCGCACCTATTGCCCGGTCGGCGCGATCCTCTTCGACCACCCGGACCCGTCGATCTTTACCGTGCTGACCGCCCCCTCGGGCGTGCCGGGCACGGCCAATATCGACTTTGTCCTCTTCCGCGAGCGCTGGCTGGTGGCCGAGGATACCTTCCGCCCTCCGTGGTATCACAAGAACATCATGTCCGAGCTGATGGGCAACATCTACGGCCAGTACGATGCCAAGCCGCAGGGGTTCATCCCCGGCGGGGTCAGCCTGCACAACATGATGCTGCCGCACGGGCCGGACAAGAATGCCTTCGAGGGCGCATCGAACGCCAACCTCGGCCCGGACAAGCTGGACAACACCATGTCCTTCATGTTCGAGACCCGCTTCCCGCAGCACCTGACCGAATTCGCCGGAAAGGAAGCGCCGTTGCAGGACGATTACATCGACTGCTGGGACAGCCTCGAGAAGAAGTTCGACGGCACGCCGGGCAAGAAGTAAGCTCCGGCAGTCAGCCACGCGGGGAGGAGACCGAGGTGAAGCTTTACAACTACTGGCGGTCGACCACGTCGGTCCGCGTGCGGATCGTGCTGGCCCTCAAGGGGGTCAGCTACGATTACGTGCCGATCGCGCTGACCAGGGGCGAACAGGCCGGGGCGGACTACATGGCCCTGAACCCCGCCAAGGGCGTCCCCGCGCTGGTGCTGGACGACGGCCGCGTGCTGACCCAGTCGATGGCGATCATCCGGTATCTCGAGGCGACCTATCCCGAACCGCCCGTGCTGCCCGCCGATCCCTACCTGCGCGCGCGGGTCGAGGCGGCCTCCGAGGTGATCGCGGTCGACATCCACCCGGTCAACAACCTCAAGATCCTCGGCTACCTCAAGGGCACGCTGGGCCACAGCCAGGACGAAGCCGTCGCCTGGATGCAGCACTGGATGACCGAAGGCTTCACCGCCTTCCAGACGATGATCGAGGATGATACCCCCTTCGCCTTCGGCGACACGCTGGGGCTGGCCGACATCTGCCTGGTCGGGCAGATGGTGAATGCGCGGCGCTGGGGTCTCGACCTCGCGCCCTTCGGCCGGCTGGTCGAAATCGACGCCCGTGCGCGCGAACTGGATGCGGTCCGCCAGGGCCTGCCAGAGGCGCAGCCGGACGCAGACTAGAGCGGGCCACCGGCCCCGAAAGACAAGGAAACGCGAATGCCACTGATGACAAGCTGGGTCCCGGGCGCGAACAGCCCCGACACCGACTTCCCGCTGAACAACCTGCCCTATGGCGTCTTCTCGACCGACGAGATGGACGAACGCTGCGGCGTGGCCATCGGCGACATGATCTTCGACTGCGCCCGCGCCGAGGAAGAAGGGCTGATCGCCCTCTCGGATTCGCCGCTCTTCGACGTGCCGTTCTGGAACGAGGTGATGGAGGCCGGCCCCGAGGTCTGGGCCGCCCTGCGCGCCCGCCTGGTCGAACTACTGGGCGACGAGGCCAACCGCGACGCGGTCGCGCCGCTGCTCGTGCCGATGGCCGAGGCGGTGCTGCACATGCCTATGCTGGTCTCGGAATACACCGATTTCTACGCCGGCCGTCACCATGCGACCAACGTGGGCACCATGTTCCGTGGGGCCGAGAACGCGCTGCCGCCGAACTGGCTGCACATCCCGATCGGCTACAACGGCCGGGCGTCTTCGGTCGTCGTGTCGGGCACCGATGTGCGCCGCCCCTGGGGCCAGCTGAAATCGCCCGACCATGACCTGCCCGCCTTCCTTCCCTGCCGCCGCTTCGACCTCGAGCTCGAGATGGGCGCCATTGTCGGCACCGCCTCAGAAGGGCCGGTGACCGTGACCGAGGCGAACGAGATGATCTTTGGCTACGTGCTGCTGAACGACTGGTCGGCGCGCGACATCCAGGCCTGGGAATACCAGCCGCTGGGGCCGTTCCAGGCCAAGGCGACGGCGACCACGATCAGCCCCTGGATCGTCACCCGCGCCGCGCTCGAGCCGTTCAAATGCGACACGCCCGAGCGCGAGTTCGAGCTGCTGGACCACCTCAAGGACGCAGGCCCGATGCTCTACGACATCGACCTGCGCGTGACCCTGGCGCCCGAGGGCAAGCCGGCCACCGAGATCGCGCATACCAACTACCGAGAGATGTACTATTCCTCGGCCCAGCAACTGGCGCATCACACCACGTCGGGCTGCCCGATGACCCCCGGCGACCTCTTGGGGTCCGGGACCATCTCGGGCGCGGAAAAGCACGAACGCGGCTCGCTGCTGGAACTCAGCTGGGGCGGCAAGGAGCCGCTGACGCTCGACAGTGGCGAGACCCGCACCTTCCTCGAGGATGGCGACACGCTGACCCTCACGGGCGCGGCCTTGGGCGACGGCTACCGCATCGGCTTCGGCCCCTGCACCGGCAAAGTCCTGCCCGCGCTGGAAGACCCCTACGCCCGGTGAGGCGGCGGTGGGATGAAACCCCACCCTCCCCCTCATCGCAGACGACACGCCATGAAGGGCGCCCGATCCGCCCTTCATCTTGCCAATAAACTCCCGCCGGAGGCTCCGACACCGCCACCGGCCCCGACACCAGAAAGGACGCGCCACATGGCCAAGGCATTCGCATCCGCCGGCGACATGGCAGAGAAAAAGATCAGCTTCACCGAGGTTGGAGAGGGGCTTTACGCCTTCACCGCCGAGGGCGACCCCAACACCGGCGTGATCATCGGCGACGACAGCGTGATGATCGTCGAGGCGCAGGCCACCCCACGCCTCGCGCGGAAGGTCATCGACTGCGTCCGGTCCGTGACCGACAAGCCGATCAGCCACCTCGTGCTGACCCATTACCACGCCGTCCGCGTGCTGGGCGCATCGGCCTACGGCGCGCGCGAGATCATCATGTCCGATGTCGCCGCCGCCATGGTCGAAGAGCGCGGGCAGGAAGACTGGGACAGCGAATTCGACCGCTTCCCCCGCCTGTTCCAGGGCCATGAAGAGATCCCCGGCCTGACCCGCCCCACGACCACCTTCTCCGACCGGATGACCGTCTACCTCGGCAAGCGCCGGGTCGACATCATGCACCTGGGCCGCGCCCATACCGCCGGCGACGCGGTGGTCTGGGTGCCCGACCAGGAGGTCATGTTCACCGGCGACATCGTGGAATACCACTCGGCCTGCTACTGCGGCGACGGGCATTACCAGGACTGGGAAGACACGCTGATGAACATCGCCGCCTACGAGCCCAAGGCCATCGCGCCGGGCCGTGGCGATGCGCTGGTCGGCGAAGAGATGGTCGCCAAGGCGCTCGAGAACACCGCCGACTTCGTCAACTCGACCTACAAGCCCATCGCCCGGGTCGTGGCCCGCGGCGGCACGCTCAAGGAAGCCTGGGACGCCTGCCGGTCGGAATGCGATCCGAAGTTCTCGGACTACGCGATCTACGAGCATTGCCTGCCCTTCAACGTCGCCCGCGCATATGACGAGGCCCGCGGCATCGACACACCCCGTGTCTGGACCGCCGCGCGCGACAAGGACATGTGGACCCAGCTGCAGGGCTGACCATGGGCTGGACCAATCCGCATATCCCCTGGGCGCTGAACAACGCCTATGCCAACCGGGTGCTCTACGGCGCGCTGGATGGCATGGCCGAGGCAGAGTTCTGCGCGGTGCGGCCCGGCGCCTTTCCGTCGCTCTGCGCGACGCTGAACCATGTCTACGAGGTGGACCTCTACTACCTTGATGCGCTGACCGAGGGCGGGCGGGGCCGGGCGGTCTATGACCGGGGCCTCGTGCGGGACTGGCAGGCGCTGGCCCGGCTGCAGGCCGAGGCCGACCTGCAACTGGCCATGTTCTGCCAGAAACTGACGGCCGAGGACATGACCCGGCGCGTGGCGACCGAGCGGCGGGACCAGACGGTGACCGAGGAGATCGGGGCGATCCTGCCCCATCTCTTCCAGCACCAGGTGCATCACCGGGGCCAGGCCCATGTGCAGCTGGCCCACGCCGGGGTGGCGCCACCGCAACTGGACGAGTTCTTCCTCGAATACGAGCGGGCGGAGATCGCGCGCCAGTATTTCGGGTGACGCCGCTGGCGGGGCCGTTGATGCCTCCGGCGGGAGTATTTGTGGAATAATGAAAGGGAGGATCGGGAGATGACGGCGATTTTCGAGCGCGAGCTCTATCCCTACAAGCGCCATGCCGACCAGGATGCCGCAGCGCCGGTGCGGCGCAAGGTGGTGATCGTCGGCGCCGGCCCGGTGGGGCTGGCCGCCGCCATCGACCTCGGCCGCCAGGGCGTCGAGGTGGTGGTGCTGGACGACAATGACAAGGTCAGCTTCGGAAGCCGCGCGATCTGTTTCGCCAAGCGGCCGCTGGAGATTCTCGACCGGCTTGGCTGCGGGCAGGAGATGGTCGACAAGGGCGTCATCTGGAACAAGGGCAAGGTGTTCTTCGGCGACCGCAAGGTCTATGAATTCGACCTGTTGCCCGAGACGGGGCACCGCCGGCCGGCCTTCATCAACCTGCAGCAATATTACTTCGAGGATTTCCTCGTCGCCCGCGCGCGCGAGCTGGAAGCGGGCGGCGCACCGCTGGGCCTGCGCGGCAAGAACCGCGTGGCCGAGGTGGTGGACAAGGGCGACCATGTCGCGCTGACCGTCGAGACGCCCGAGGGGCCCTACCAGCTCGAGGCCGACTGGCTGATCGCCTGCGACGGCGCCGGGTCGCCCATCCGGTCTATGATGGGGCTGGATTTCGTGGGCCGGGTGTTCGAGGACAACTTCTTGATCGCCGACGTGGTGATGGAGGCCGATTTCCCGACCGAGCGCTGGTTCTGGTTCGACCCGCCCTTCAACAAGGGCCAGTCGGCGTTGCTGCACAAGCAGCCCGATGGCGTCTGGCGGATCGACCTGCAACTGGGCTGGGACATCGACAAGGACGAGGAAAAGAAGCCCGAAAAGGTGATCCCCCGCCTCAAGGCCATGCTGGGCGAGGACGTGAAGTTCGAGCTGGAATGGGTCAGCATCTACACCTTCCAGTGCCGGCGGATGGAGAAATTCCGCCATGGCCACGTGATCTTTGCCGGCGACAGCGCGCACCAGGTCAGCCCCTTCGGCGCGCGGGGCGCCAACAGCGGGGTGCAGGATACCGACAACCTCGGCTGGAAGCTGCGGGCGGTGATCGAGGGCATCGCGCCCGAGGCGCTGCTGGACAGCTACGATGTCGAGCGGGTGCACGGGGCGGACGAGAACATCCTCAACTCGTCCCGCTCGACCGATTTCATCACGCCGAAATCGGACATGAGCCGGATCTTCCGCGATGCGGTGCTGGATCTTTCCGAGCATTACGAATTCGCGCGTCCGCTGGTGAATTCCGGCCGGCTGTCGGTGCCCTGCGTCTACGACGGCTCGCCGCTGAACAGCGCCGATGCGCTGCACGGGCCGGCGCGGACGCGGCCCGGGGCGCCATGCCCCGATGCTCCGCTGGAGGGCGGCTACCTGCTGGACAGGCTTGGCGACCGCTTCGTGCTGCTGGCGATCGATGCCGAGGTGCCCGAGGACGGGTTCGAAGAGGCGGGCGTGACGGTCGAGGTGCTGCGCCTCAGCGCGGCCGACGACGTGACCGGAGAGCTGCGGCGCCGGTACCTGGGCGACGAGGCCTGCGCGGTCTACCTGGTCCGGCCCGACCAGCACGTTGCCGCCCGGCGCGCAGGCTGGAACGAACGCTTCATGCGCAGCGCCCTGCGGCGCGCCCTGGCCTTGGGAGGAGACGAAGCATGACCGAACTGGTCCTGACACCCAACATCGGCACGGCCGACGATTTCTATGCCGACCTGCTCGAGGCGCACGAGGGGCTGAGTAAGGCCGAAAGCGACGCGCTGAACGCGCGGCTGATCCTGGTGCTGGCCAACCAGCTGGGCGATCCGCAGATGCTGCGCGCGGCGATCGCTGCGGCAAAGTTGCCGCGAGGGTGAGGCGCGGTGGGGTAAAACCCCACCCTACGGCATCGGGCGGGGGTCAGCGCCCCCGCGACCAGCCATCCGCCTCGCGGTGCGGGCGCAGCTTCACGTAAAGCAGAACGCCCGCGTAGACGAGAAACCCGAAGGGATCGCGGCTGAACATGGTCAGCTTGTCCGCCGTCGATAGGCCCGGCTTGTCCTCGTTGGCGAAAAGATCGGGGAAGCGGCGGCGCAGCTCGTCCACCCCGGCATTCTGGCGCCGACGCACGCGGATCAGCGGGCCCAGCCCCTCGACCAGGGGCCAGTGATAGGTGGCCGAGACGCCGATCCGTTCATGCGGGGCAAAGTTCAGCCGCGCGAAGGTGTCGTCCGAGATGACATCCGGCCAGTCCCCCCACCGCTTGCGCCCGGCGGCATTGACGCCGAAGACGCCGCAGCCCGGCACGCCATGGGTCATGAAGGGCACCTGCCGGTAGATCCGCCGATAGGCCCGGGTCAGCGCGCTTTGCCCCTTGGGAATCAGCACCTGCCCCGAGGCATAGACCGGCCCGTCCCGGCTGAGCGCGCCATGCAACTGCAGCAAGAGCCGGTGCGACACGGTCACGTCCGCGTCGAGGTAGACCCGGTTGCCCGCCCGCGCCGCCGCGTCCCCGGCGTTCAGCGCGCCCAGCTTGCCGCCCTCGGGCAGGTCCAGCACGCGCAGCGCGATCCCGGCGGCGGCGGCGGCGGGCGCGCGGCTTTCAGCCTCGGCCACGGTGCCGTCGCTGCAGCCATTGGCCACGACGATCACCTCGAGCCCGGCGTTGCGGTTTCCGCGCGGCCAGTCCGAGGCGATGACCGCGTCAAGACAGGGGCCGATCAGACCCTCTTCGTCATGCGCGGGCAGGATGACGCTGAGCGCGGGGCGCATCGCGTCTGTCCCTGGTGTGCTGTCTTGCATGGCGCCGGTTCCGCCTGGCACGGCCGGAATTGGAAAACCGTCGTGTCAAATCTCGTGTTCAATTCAACGGCATGGTATGCGGTGAGACAGGTATTTCCAAGGGACCGGTTGGCGCATGGTTGAGAATTTCGATGGTGCCGGGCCCCCCGCTCGGAAAATCGGCTACCTCGTGCCGCAGTTCCCCGGGCAGACACATATCTTCTTCTGGCGCGAGATCATCGAGCTGGAAAGGCGCGGGGTGCAGCCGGTTCTCTTCTCCACCACGCCGCCGCCCAAGGGATTGATTTCGCACGCCTGGTCCGAAGAGGCCATGGCCCGGACCGAGTACCTGGGCCGCGCCGACTTACTCGCCCTGACGTGGTCCCTGCCCCGCGCGCCCTGGGCCGAAATCGCGCGCGAAATCCGCGCCGAGGGGCGCGCCTTTGCCCGCGACGTGCTGATCTGCCTGCCTGCCGCGCGTCGGCTGATCCGCGCCTGCCGGGCGCAGGGGATCGGGCATGTTCACGCCCATTCCTGCGGCCGTGCCGCGCTGATCGCCGCGCTGGCGCAGCGCATGGGCGGGCCCAGCTATTCGCTGACCCTGCACGGGCCGATGTCGGATTACGGGCCGGGGCAACGCTTCAAGTGGCGGGGGGCGCGGTTCGCCACGATCATCACCGAAAAGCTTCTGGCCGAGGTGACACGCGACCTGGCCGGAGACCTGCCGCTCGCCCTGCCGGTGCAGGCGATGGGCGTCGATGTGGAGACCTTCGCCCCCGATGGCCCCTACCGGCCAGCCAGCGCCAACGAGCCGCTGCGCATCTTCGCCTGCGGGCGGCTGCATGTGGTCAAGGGCCACCAGGACCTGATGCAGGCCGTGCGGCTGCTGCTCGACCGCGGTGTGGACGTGCAGCTCGAGATCGCGGGCGAGGATGACCATGGCGGCTCGGGCTACCATGGGGAGTTGCAGGCGGTGCTGGGCCGCCTGAACCTGCAAGGCCACGCCCGGCTGCTGGGCGCGGTCAGTGCCGAGCGGGTCAAGGCGGGCATCCTCGATGCCCATGCCTTTGTCCTGGCCAGCTGGCACGAACCGCTGGGCGTCGCCTACATGGAGGCGATGGCCTGCGGCACCCCCACCATCGGCACCGATGCCGGCGGCGTGCCCGAGCTGATCCGCGACGGCGTGGATGGCCTGCTGGTCCCGCCGAAGGACCCCGAGGCGCTGGCCGAGGCGCTGCTGCGCCTGCGCGGCGACCCGGACCTTGCACACCGCCTGTCGCAAGGTGGCCGTCAGCGCATCGTTGATCACTTCAGCGCCGCCACAGGGGCCGAGACGCTGATCGCCCACTGGCCGTGACTCAGGCGTCATGGAACTGTCACCCCAGTGTCACGCAGCCCCCCTAGCGTCCCGCGCGAACGACACCTGAGGAGTCACCCATGACCACCAAGCATCCCGCACACCTGTCCGCCGACGACTGGGACGAGCTGCACTTCCCCCGCCCCGAAGAGAACGATTTCGACCGCGTGGTCGAGCGCGCGCTGTCGCGCCGCGGGTTCCTGTCGGGCCTCGTCGCCTTCGGCTCGGGCGCGGCGGTCATGGGCAGCGGCCTGATGACCAGCAGCTCGGCGCAGGCGATGGGCGCGGGACGCTTCCCCTTTGCCCCGATCGCCGCACAGACCGACGGCACCGTGCACGTGCCCGAGGGCTACCGCTGGAAGTTGCTGGGCGGCTGGGGCGATGCGCTGTTCTCGGACGCCGCAGGCTACGACGTGACCGATGGCGGGCCGCTGGACGGCTCGGACCGGATCTTCGGCGAGAACACGGACGGGATGGAAAGCTTTGCCTTTGAAGGGCACCAGCTGATCGCCGTGAACCATGAATACGTGAACCTCGACATCAACCTGCCCGCCGCGCAGGAGGGCAAGCCCGCCAGCGCGGACGACGTGCGCAAGCTGCAGAACCTGCAGGGCGTCACGGTGTTCGAGATCGCGCAGGGCGAGGACGGGTTCGAAGTGGTCGTGGACAGCCCCTTCAACCGCCGCATCGACCACAACACGCCGATGAAGATCGTCGGCCCCGCCGCCGGCCATGACCTGATGAAGACCGAGGCCGACCCGACCGGGACGGAAAGCCTGGGCACCTTCAACAACTGCGGCTCGGGCAAGACCCCGTGGGGCACCTACCTGACCTGCGAAGAGAACTTCAACGGCTACTTCGGCTCGACCGACGAGGCCGCCAGCTACGACGACAAGGTCAAGGCGGGCTACGACCGCTACGGCGTGCCGGTCGAGGGCTGGGGCTACGATTACCACAAGTGGGACGCGCGCTTCGACACGTCGAAGACCCCGAACGAGCCGCACCGCGCCGGCTGGGTCGTGGAAATTGACCCGACGAACCCGGAAAGCACACCGGTCAAGCACACCGGCCTTGGCCGCATCAAGCACGAGAATGCCGAGGTGGTCTTGAACCCCGAAGGCAAGGTCGTCGTCTACATGGGCGACGACGAGCGCGGCGAGTACCTTTATCGCTTCGTGTCGACCGGCACCTACTTCCCCGGCGCCTCGACCGAGGGGCTGCTGGACGACGGCACGCTTTTTGCCGCCAAGTTCAACGATGACGGCACCGGCGAATGGCTGGCCCTGACGCCCGAGACCACGGGCATGGAGCCGGCCGAGATCGCGATCTTTACCCGCATGGCTGCCTCGGCCGTGGGCGCGACCACGATGGACCGCCCGGAATGGGTCGCCTCGTCGCCCGTCACGGCCGAGGCCTATTGCGCCCTGACCAACAACAAGAACCGCGGCAAGAAGCCGAACGCCGGCGGCGACGACACCGCCGCCAACGGCCCGAACCCGCGCGATGCCAACAATTTCGGCCAGATCGTGCGCTGGCGCCCCCATGGCGAGGATGCCGCAGCGGACGGGTTCGACTGGGACCTCTATGTCATGGCGGGCAATCCGGACACGCAGGAGGGCGCCTACAAGGGGTCCGAGAACGTGACCTCGGGCAACCTCTTCAACTCGCCCGACGGCATGGCGATCGACAGCGCCGGGCTGGTCTGGATCCAGACCGACGGCGACGACAGCAACGAGGGCGAATTTGCCGGCATGGGCAACAACCAGATGCTGGTGGGCGACCCGGTGACGGGCGAGATCGCGCGCTTCCTGACCGGGCCGAAGGGCAGCGAGGTCACGGGCCTCTGCTGGTCGATCGACCGCCGCACCATGTTCGTGGGCATCCAGCACCCCGGCAGCGGCTGGCCGGATGGCGGCACGCCCCGCTCGGCCATCATCCAGGTGCGCCGCGAGGACGACGCGCCGGTCGGCTGACGGCTGATCATTGTGGACAGGACCCCGCGCGACAGAGACGTCGCGCGGGGTTTTCTATGGCACGAGGTCGGCCAGCGGCACCGGTTGGTCGGGCGCACCCGCGAAGGTGACGGCTTCGATCGCGACCAGGGTGATCCGCCCGCCGGGATGCCTGGCAATGATCGCCTCGCCGTCGCGGGCGAAACGCAGCGCGTCACGGATGGCGGGCAGTTCGGCGGTGTCGGTACCGTCGCCGCCATGCAGGTGATCGTTGCCCGCCTGCGGGATCAACAGGTCATCGCCGGGGCCGCCGGACAGGAAGTCTTCCTCCTCCGTGCCGGTCAGCCGGTCGGTTCCGTCGCTGCCCAGAGCCGTGACGCCATGCAGGAAGGTCCCGGGCGCGCGGTCCGCGTCCCAATGCGCGCCGTCCCCGTTCCAGGCCATCAGCCGGTCCCAGCGCGGGTTCCGGTCATCGAGATGCCGCAGCGCGCCCCAGCTGCCCCAGCGCGTCGCCTTGCTCACATCGACGAAGGCGTTGAACGCCTGCCCGCCCTGCGCGGCCCAGGCGGTCAGAAGCTGGTCATAGAGCCCGACCATCTGCGGCGTGTAGCTGAAGCGTGTGTAGAAATCGGTCAGTTCGGAGTCTTCGACCACCTCGCCCAACCCGGTGACATGGGTGCCGCCCTCGTACATCAGCAGGTTCAACCCCCGCTCGGCGGCGACGGCGGCATGGTGCGGCCACAGCTCTCCGGTCAGATCCTGCATTTCTCCGCCCGCGATGGCCTCGGCGGCCAGGGTATAGGCCAGGTCGTAGCCATGGGCCGCGACGTAGTCCTCTGACGCGGGCCCGGTCAGCCCCTGTTCCTGCGCTCGGGCCAGCGCCACGGCGCGGCTGGCGGCGATCCAGGCGCGCACCTCGGCGGCCCCCTCGGCCGTGCCCAGATGATGGCCGAAGTACCCCGTGACCGCGTAGGCGTCGAAGGAGGTGACGGGCGGCGGCGCGCCTTCGGCCTGCCCCAGCGGCGCATCGAGCAGCGCAGTCTCGAGCCCCGGCCAGCCGGTATGGGTGGCGACGACGCGGACCAGCCGGTCGGGGGTCTCGGCAAAGACCTCGGCCCAGACATCCATCACCTCGGCCGCGCGCAGGCCGGCCCATTGCAGCCAGGCGTCATCGGGCGCGTTCGGCCAGCGGGCGGCGGCCTGTTCGGCCGCATGATGCGCCTGCGGGAACATCCAGTTCCAGAGCTCGTTCGAATATTCGACATGGGCCTTGAGGCGCGGGTCCAGCCCGGCCTCGACCGCTTCGGCAAAGCGGCTGACATAGGTGTCATCGGCCAGGTGCGGTATGGTGAACCACGGATCGGCGCCGATCTGGTTGGCGAGCGCCAGCATCACCTCGACTGGCACGCCACGGCGGGCAAAGGTGTAGTCGGTCGTCCGGGGCCGGTCGTCCCAGCTGGTCAGCGTCGAGCCGTTGGTCAGCATCCAGTCCATGAAGCGGACCATGCGCAGGTCCGCCACCTTGCCCACGAACGCCGGGTTGAAGATCGCCCCGGCCTCGTAAAGCGGGAAAAGATCCTCGCGCACGATGCGGATGTTGCGGATCGGATCGGCGGGATCCGAGCGCTTGAAGCCGATCACCACCGGCCCCTCGCCGGGCGTGTAGTCGAACCGCACCTCGCCCTGCGAATAGGCATAGCGCGTGTTGTCGGCGCGGCCCGTGACGCGCAGATCGCCCGTGCCGTCGAAGCGCAGCACGTAGCGGCCCGCAAGGCCGGTGGCGCCCGTGGGCATGTCGGTCAGCACGTAGGTTTCGACCTTGGTGACGGCCTCGGGCACGCGTGTGAGCCAGCCATCGGCGTCGAGGTACCCTTCGGCCGCCATCTGCGCGGCGTCATAGCCGCCCCATTGGCCGGGCAGGTGGCCGACCCAGGGCCGGGCGGTCTTCATCAGGTCGAGAAACGGCACCTCGGTGCTCCAGTCCGTCACGCCGTTGAGGCCCATGGCGAGCGCGGGGTTCGGGTGGCCCATGGCGTCGGCGGCGCTGTCGCTGGCGACGTGGCGGATGTCAGTGGGCGCGCGCCCTTCCTCGTGCGCGGCCTGCAGCGCGGTGCGCACGGCGGGGTCGATCCCTTCGGGCAGGGGCATGTCCGCCGGCGGGGCCTCACCGAACAGCGCGCGGTAGACCGGGATTGCGGCCAGGAAATAGAGCGTCGGCGTGCCGTGGGGGGCGTCGTCGACATAGAGCTGTTCTGGCGAGAGATCCTCCAGCGGCCCGGTCAGCCAGCGCGACAGGGTGCTCGAGACGGGCAGCAGGGCGATGTCGGCGCCGGGGCGTTCGGCCTGCAGGGCGGCGGTGAAGTCCTGGAACCAGTCGTGGTAATCGTCCAGCGCGGCGCGGTGGTAGCGGCGGTATTGCCGGGCCGAGGGCGGATAGCCGTAGCGGCCCATGTCCGGCCAGCCCTCGTAGACCAGCACCCGCGCGCCGGGGGCGGCGGCGAGCGCGTCGTCGAGGACCTGAAGTGCGGCCGAGAGGGGCGAGGCGCCGGTCTCGTTCGGGCCGTCATAGGGCCGGTCCGCGCCCTGGTACTGGATGAAATTGGCCGGGGTCAGGATGATCGTGTCGAACCCCGCGCTCTCCATCCCGCCGCGCCGGGCGGTCCAGGCGCGGGTCACGCCGGGCAGGTCCCATTGCGGCTCTGCCCGCGCTTCGGCAAAATTGCGCAGGAAGCCCCAGGTCCCGTCCACCGCCAGGTCATGCCCGGCGGCGCGGGCCATGTCGGACAGGGGTTGCAGCACGTTCGACCGCTCGGCCCCGTTCCAGTAGACAAGGCTGTTGCCGTAGACGAAGACCCGCGCGCTGTCGGCGCGGGCCGCGCCCAGCGCGAGGCTGGCAGCGAGCGTTGCCAGGATGAAAGCCGTGCGAACCATGCGTACCCCGTGATTTTCCCTGCTGTCCGGGGAATATGGGGGCGCGGGCGCCTCGGGTCGAGGGGGCTAGTGCGCGGGGGCCGGCACCGGGTCAAGCAGCGTGCGCCCGCCGTCCACGGTGAGGATCTGCCCGGTCATGAACTTGGAGGCGTCCGAGGCGAGGTATTGCACCGCCTCGACCATCTCGCCGGGGCCGGCGATGCGGGACATGGGCGTGTTGTCCTCGATCACCTTGCGATAGCCGTCGTTTTCCTTGAGCACGGACTTGAGGCTCGCGGACATGAGCGATCCGATGGCCACGCTGTTCACCCGGATCCGGTGCGGCGCCAGCGCCACGGCCAGCGAGCGCGTCATCTGGTCCAGCGCGGCGGTGGCGATGGAATAGCCCAACAATTCCGGCCGGGTGCGGCGCGCGGCGACCGAGCTGAGGTTGATGATGGCGCCCAGCGCACCGTCCTCCTGGTCCTTGCCCTGGCGGATCATGCGCTGCGCCACCAGACGGCTCAGCGCCAGCGGCGCCATCAGGTTCTGCTGCAGCATCAGGTTGACGGAATCGTCCTCGTCCTCGAGCGGGTCGGTCCAGACCACCTGCCGCGAGGCGTTGACGAGGATGTCCACCTTGTCGAAGGAATCGAGCGTGGCGGACAGCAGGTTGGCGATGGTCAGCCGTTCGCGCAGGTCTCCGGCGAACCATCGGACATTGTCGTCCTCGGAATTGCCGACCTCGCGCTCGAGCCGCTCATCATCCATGTCGACGAACATGACATTGGCGCCCTGGTTGGCGAAATGCCGCCCGATGGCAAGGCCGATGCCGTTCGCGGCGCCGGTGACGATGGCGGTCTTGCCCTCGATCGAAAAGCTCATCTTTCGCCTCCGGTTGCCCGCCTCTGCGGGGCCCTTGTCATTGCCTCAGCCGCGCCGCTGCGTGCGCGGCTTGCGGGCCTGGACCACCTTGTAGCGGGTGTCGCCCGCGACCTCGTCGACCAGCGCGAAATGGTCCCGCAGGTCCATTTCATAGGGCAGATGACGGTTCGCGACCAGCCAGAGCGTGCCCGAGGGCCGCAGAATGCGCGCGGCATTGCGGATGAAGGCCTGGCCCAGCGCCGGCTCGGCCGCGCGGCCGGTGTGGAAGGGCGGATTCATGACGACGGCATCGACGCTGCGCGGGGTGCCCCAGGTCGTGGCATCGGCCCAGTGGAACCGGGCCCGGTCGCCAGCATCCGCCAGGTTGGCTTGCGCGCAGAGATGCGCGGCATGGTCGGCCTCGACCAGGTCCACCCGCGCGACGCCCTGGCGGGCGAGCACGTGATGCGCCAGGTACCCCCAGCCCGAACCAAGGTCGGCGACATGGGCGCCCAGCTTTTGCGGCAGCGCCTCGGCCAGCATCGCCGAGCCGGGGTCGATCCCGTCCGCCGAGAAGACGCCGGGCGCGGTGATCCAGCCGCCCTCGACCTTCTGTGCTTCGGGCGCGGCCCAGTCCGAGAGGTCGCCGGGCGCACCCCAGAAGATCTTGCCATGGGCCTTGGAGAGGACGCCGTCGACGGTCCCGCGCTGGCGCAGGTCCTTCAGCAGCGAATCGACGCCGTCGGTCTTCTGCCCGTCAACGATCACCAGCGGGGCGAGCGTGGCGGCATGGGCGAGGCGCGCACGAGCCAGAGCCTTGGCGCGCGGCAGGACGACGATCGCGGCGGCGAAGGCGCCGGTCGCCGACACGACCGTCTCGCGCCCGGCGGCGGTCAGCGCGGCATGATCGGGGGCATTTGTGCTCTCGATCACCAGCGCGTCCTGCGGCAGGTCCGACAGGTCATCGCCCGCACGGGCGCCCAGGACGGCAATGCGCCCTTCCGGCAGCACGAGCCCGCCCGAAAGGGCGAGCGGCAGGCGGTCGGAGAGCGACATGCGCGCCCCTTATTCCTTTTCCATGGTGCATTGCAGCGGGTGCTGGTGCCGCCGCGCGAAATCCATCACCTGGGCGACCTTGGTCTCGGCGATCTCGTGGCTGAAGACTCCGACCACGGCCACGCCTTTCTTGTGCACGGTCAGCATGATCTCGAACGCCTGGGCGTGGGACATGCCGAAGAATCGCTCCAGCACATGCACGACGAATTCCATCGGCGTGTAATCGTCGTTCAGCAGCAGGACCTTGTAGAGAGGGGGGCGGCGCGTGCGGGTGCGGGTTTCCAGGATAACGCCGGACTCGTCGTCTTCACCGGCCATGAGATGGATGGGGGTGGTCATTACGCTTGCGGCTCTCGCTGGTTGCGGGTCTGTATATCTTGCGGATCGAGGCGGTTATATAGACCATTTGCCGGGCGATGGAAGGGGGCAGAACCATGCAGGCCTTGACGACAATCGGTTTCGACGCGGACGATACGCTTTGGCACAACGAACGCTTCTTCAAGCTGACCCAGGCGCGGTTCGCCGAGCTGCTGTCCGATCACGCCGACCCCGAGCACCTGGATGACCGCCTGCTCGCGGCCGAGCGGCGCAACATCGGGCATTACGGATTCGGCATCAAGGGCTTTACCCTGTCGATGATCGAGACGGCGATCGAGGTGACCGACGCCCGCGTGCCCGCCAGCGTCATCGCCGAGATCATGGCCGCCGGGCGCGAGATGCTGCGCCACCCGGTCGACCTGCTGCCCCATGCGCGGGAGGCGGTCGAGGCGGTGGCGGGCAGCCACCGGCTGGTGCTGATCACCAAGGGCGACCTGCTGGACCAGGAGCGCAAGCTGGCGCAATCGGGTCTGGGCGCGCTGTTCGACGCGGTCGAGATCGTGTCGGACAAGCGGCCCGAGACCTATGCCCGGATCTTTGGCGGGTTCGACGGGCCCGAGCGGGCGATGATGGTCGGCAATTCGATGAAAAGCGACGTGCGCCCGGCGCTCGAGGTCGGGGCCTGGGGGGTGCATGTCCCGCATGACCTGGCCTGGGCGCTGGAACATGCCGAACAGCCGGAGGGGGCGGAGCGGTTCGTGGAATTGGCGGACCTGTCGCAGCTTGGCCCGCTTGTCGCGCGGATCGGCTGATCCGCAGCGCCGCGACACCGGTGCCGCAGACGCGAATCCGAGTCGCCCCATTCTTGCCACAATTGCCACGATCCCGCCCCATTCGCCGGTCTGGTAGGTGGCCCCACGGGGCACCCCTACATGTGGACCACGCTAGGCGGGAAATGGTTAATTAACCTTTTAAGATGAACACTTTATTCAAAGGGAGAGCTGTGCTAGCCTTTCTGCAATCAAAAAGCACATGAGCCTGCCGCAACGACGGTGGGACGAGAGGCAGAAAAGGCAGGTTTATCGTGGCGGTACGGGGCAGACGTCCGGCCCGGCTGGGGCTATTGGCATTCACGGCACTTTGGTTCCTTCTGGCGATTCCCATCTCGGTCATGGCGGCGCCCTACGCGGCATTGGTGATGGATGCGCGGACCGGCGAGGTGCTGCATGCGCGCAATGCCGACACCCGGCTGCACCCGGCCTCGCTGACCAAGATGATGACGCTCTACATCACCTTCCAGGCGGTCGAGGCGGGCGAGCTGGACCTTGACCAGTACATCCGCATCTCGCCCAACGCGGCGGCTGAACCGCCGTCCAAGCTGGGGCTGCAATCGGGCCAGAAGATCAAGCTGCGCTACCTGATCCGCGCCGCGGCCGTGAAATCGGCCAATGACGCGGCGACGGCACTGGGCGAAGCGGTCGCCGGCTCGGAGGCGGCCTTTGCCCGGCGCATGAACCGCACGGCCAAGGCGCTGGGGATGACCCGCACCACCTTCAAGAACGCGCACGGCCTGACCGAGACCGGGCACATGTCGACGGCCCGCGACATGACCATCCTCGGGCGGCACCTGCTTTATGATTACCCGCAGTATTACAACCTCTTCTCGCGCATGACCGCGGATGCCGGCATCAAGACCGTGCCGAACACCAACCGGCGGTTCCTGAGCAGCTACAAGGGCGCGGACGGGATCAAGACCGGCTACACCCGCGCGGCGGGCTTCAACCTTGTCGCCTCGGCCGAACGCGGGCAGGAGCGGATCATCGCCACCGTCTTCGGTGGGCGCTCCTCGGCGCAGCGCAATGCCGAGGTGGCCGAGCTGCTGGATCTCGGGTTCAAGCGCGCGCCCAGCACGGCGCGGGTCAAGCGGCCCGACAAGCCCGACGTGACCTCGTTCCAGGCCGATCCCGAGGCCATGGCCAGCGCCACCGGCAACACGCCCGGCGGCGTCGGCAAGACGGTGCGGGTGAACGGGCTGGTCAAGGTGTCGCTGCGGCCGCAGGCGCGCCCCGGCACCACCGAGGTGCCCGCGCCGATGCTGATGGCCCAGAGCGACGTGCTGAAAGAGGCCGTGGCCGAGGCCAAGGACGTGAGCCTGACGGTTGCCGAGACCGTCGAGGCCGCCGCGCCCGAACCGGCACCCGTTCAGGTGGCCAGCGTGATGCCGGGCAAGAAGCCTCCGCTGCGGCCCGAGGGGCTGGCGCTGGTCAGCGTCGCCGCCGCCGCGCCCATCGCCACCGCCATAACAACCGCCGCAGCCCATGCGCCCGGCGAGGAGGAAGCGCCACGCGTGGTCGAGCGGGTCTCGACCTCGGGCGGGCGGCATTGGGGCATCAACATCGGCAGCTACCCGTCGCGCTATGCCGCCGAGAAGGTGCTGCTGAAGACCGCGCTGGCCGAAATGGACACGCTGGACGGGTCGCTGCGCAAGGTGGTGCAGCGGCGCGCCGGGTTCGACGCGAATTTCCTGGGCATGACGCGGGAAAGCGCGGACCTGGCCTGCCGCCGGCTGCAGGCCAGGAACGTGACCTGTTTCATGGTCGGGCCGGGTTGAGACCCGCCTGAGCGCTGGTGCGTCTTGCTCCCGTCGGATGCCTCCGGCAGGAGTATTTTTTGGAATAATGAAAGCAGGGAGTCAAAAGAAGCTTTGCGGGTCGATGTCGACGGCAAGGCGCAGCTGGCCCTTGAGTTTCGCCTGTGAGACCCATTGCGACAGGGCCGATTGCAGGGCCACGCCCTTGCCGGCCTTGACCAGCAGCCGCACGCGGTGACGGCCACGGACCCGGGCGATGGGCGCAGGTGCCGGGCCGTAGACCTGCGCGCCGACCCGGGCCAGGGGGGCGGTATTGCGGGCCAGGAAATTGCCCAGGTCGAACACCTCCTGCACGTCCGGGCCCGACAGGATGATCCCCGCCATCCGGCCATAGGGCGGCACGCCGGCGGCCTCGCGCCCTGCGGCCTCGGCCCGCCAGAAGGCTTCCTCGTCCCCGCCGAGGATGGCGCGGATCACCGGGTGTTCGGGCTGGTAGGTCTGCATCACCGCCTCGCCCGGCCGCTCGGCGCGGCCCGCCCGGCCCGCCACCTGGCGCATCAGCTGGAAGGTGCGTTCGGCCGCGCGCAGGTCCGAGCCTTGCAGCCCGAGGTCGGCGTCGATCACGCCCACCAGCGTCAGCAGGGGAAAATTGTGCCCCTTGGCCACCAGCTGTGTGCCGATGATGATGTCGGCGTCGCCCTTGGCGATCTCTTCGATCCGCTCCTTCAGCGCGCGCGCCGAGCCGAAAAGGTCCGAGCTGAGCACCACGACCCGCGCATCGGGCCAGTGCCGTGCCGCCTCTTCGGCCAGCCGCTCGACCCCGGGGCCCACGGGGGCGAGCTTGCCCTCGGCCGCGCAGGAGGGGCAAGTTTCCGGGATCGGCTTCGTCTCGCCGCATTGGTGGCACATGAGCCGCTTGAGAAAGCGGTGCTCGACCATCTTCGCGTCGCACTGGTCGCAACCGATCTGGTGGCCGCAGGCCCGGCAGATCGTCACCGGCGCATAGCCGCGGCGGTTGAGGAACAGCAGGCTCTGTTCGCCCGCCTCCATCCGCTTGTCCACGGCCCGCCTGAGCGCGGGCGAGATCCATTCGCCCGCCGGCACATCCTCGCGCCGCATGTCGATCGTGCGCATCTCGGGCAGGACGGATTCGCCAAAACGCGAGATCAGTTCGACCCGCTCGTACTTGCCGCTTTCGGCATTGGCCCAGGTCTCGAGGCAAGGCGTGGCCGAGGCCAGAACCACCCGCGCCCCGCAGAGCGACGCCCGCAGCACGGCCATGTCGCGGGCATTGTAAAAGACGCCCTCCTCCTGCTTGTAGGAGGTGTCGTGTTCCTCGTCGACGACGATCAGGCCAAGGTTCTGGTAGGGCAAGAAGAGCGCCGAGCGGGCACCGACCACCAGCTGCGCATCCCCCTGCCCCACCATGCGCCAGACGCGGCGGCGCTCGGTCATGGTCACGCCCGAATGCCACTCGGCAGGCTTGGCGCCGAACCGTGCCTCGACCCGGGTCAGGAACTCGCCCGACAGGGCGATCTCGGGCAGCAGCACCAGCGCCTGCTGGCCATGGCGCAGGGCCTCGGCGACAGCTTCGAGATATACCTCGGTCTTGCCGGACCCGGTCACGCCCTTGAGCAGCACCGTGCCGTAGCCCCCCGCGTCCACGCCCGCGCGCAGGCGGGAGGCGGCGGCGGACTGGTCTTCGGTCAGGTCCTTGCCGCCGTAGTCGGGATCGAGCCGAGGGAACGGCAGGTCGCGCGGCGCGTCTTCCTCGCTGACGGCGCCCTGCTTGACGAGGCCCTTGACCACGCCGGTCGTGACCCCGGCCAGTTCGGCCAGCTCTGTCAGGGTGAAGGACAGCCCGCCGTAGTCGCGCAGCACCCCCAACACCTGTTCACGGGCCGAGGTCATGCGGTCGGGCTCCACCCCGCCCAGCCGGTAGACCTTGCGCATCGACGGCGGATCGCCAAGGCCCGGCGCGCGGGTCGCCAGCCGCAGCATCGCGGACATGGGCGTGAGCGTGTACGCGCCCATCTTTTCCAGGAACGACCGCATCTCGTCCCGCATCGGCGCGGCATCCAGCACCCGGATGACCGACCGGACCTTGGCGTAATCCCAATCGCCGCGCCCCTCGCCCCAGACGACGCCCAGCACCTTGCGCGGGCCCAGCGGCACCTCGACATAGGCGCCCAGGTGACAGCCGCCCTCGGGCGCGCGGTAATCCAGCACGCGGTCGAGGGGCTGGGCGGTCAGAACGCCCACCAGGTCGCCTTCGTCGAAGTAGCTTTTCACCGCCGCCGGTCCTTGCTTGATCGCCCCAGACCTAGTGCCCCGGGGCGCCCATTGGAACCGCTTTTCGGGGAAGCCCGGGCCGATGGGTCACACCCGATCCGGGTTTCCGGGCACCGGCCGCCTTTTAAGGTGGGCAAATCGCCCCCGGCCTTGCTACAAGGTTTACAAAAAAGACACCAAGAGGCCCGGGATGAGCAGCAGCCCCATGATCGACGAAACCCTGCGCGAGAAGATCATCGCAAAGCCTGAGTCGATACTCGACGACCAGGACCTGATGCGGGCGCTGATCGCGGCCAATGAAAAGTCGATGGGCGGCAATATCGTCGACCTGCGCGGCATCGCGATGGAGCGGCTCGAGGCCCGGCTGGACCGGCTCGAGGACACGCACCGCTCGGTCATCGCGGCGGCCTACGAGAACCTCGCCGGGACCAACCAGATCCACCGCGCCGTGCTGCGCATGCTCGACCCGACCGAGTTCGAACCCTTCCTGCGCGACCTTGGCGGCGAAGTGGCCGAGATCCTGCGCGTCGATACCGTGCGGCTGGTGCTGGAATCGACGCAGAACGACACCGACCCCGCCGTCACCCGCCTGGGCGACGTGCTGTCGGTGGCCGAGCCGGGTTTCATCGACCGCTACATCACCGGCGGGCGCAATGCCCCGGCGCGCCCCGTGGTGCTGCGCCAGCTGGCGCATGGCGACCCGGCGATCTTTGGCGAGGCCACCGATTACATCCGCTCCGAAGCCTGCCTGCGGCTCGATTTCGGCGCGGGCCGCCTGCCGGGCATGCTGGTGCTTGGCGCCGAGGACCCGCACCAGTTCACCCCGCAGCAGGGCACGGACCTCTTGACCTTCTTCGCCGGCGTCTTCGAACGCGCCATGCGGCGCTGGCTGTCGTGAGCGGCGCGGCCGTCGTCATGTCCCCGGCGCTGAGCGCCGCGCTTGCCGACTGGCTGGATACCGAACGCGCGCTGAAGGGCGCGGCCGAGAACACGATCACCGCCTACCGGGCCGACGTGGCCGGGTTCCTGTCGTTCATGACCACGCACCAGGGCGATACGCTGGGCCTCGCCCCCATCGCGCGCATTTCGGTGACCGACATGCGGTCCTGGATGGCGCATGAGCGCGGCGCGGGGGTCGGCGCCCGGTCGCTCGCGCGCAAGCTCTCGGCGGTCAAGACCTTCTACCGCTGGCTCAGTCGGCGCGAGGGGTTCGAACCCACGGCCGTGCTGTCGACCCGCAGCCCCAAGTACACCCGCAAGCTGCCCCGCCCCCTGGCCGAGGACGCCGCCCGCGCGATGATCGACACGGTCGAGCTGCAGGCCCGCGACGGCTGGATCGCCGCGCGCGACGTGGCGGTGGTGACGCTGCTTTACGGCTGCGGGCTGCGGATCTCGGAGGCGCTGTCGCTGACCGGCGCCGACTATCCGCTACCCCAGCCGCTGCGCATCACCGGCAAGGGCGGCAAAGAGCGGATCGTGCCCGTCATCGCCGCCGCCCGCGACGCTGTCGCGGACTACGTGCAGCTTTGCCCCTACCCGGCCGAAGCCGACGCGCCGCTGTTCCGCGGCGCCCGCGGCGGCGCGCTGAACGCGCGGCTGATCCAGAAGGTCGTGGCGCAATCGCGGATGCAGCTGGGCCTGCCGGCCACGGCCACGCCCCACGCCATGCGCCACAGCTTTGCCACCCACTTGCTGAACAAGGGCGGCGACCTGCGCGCCATCCAGGAGCTGCTGGGCCACGCCTCGCTCTCGACCACGCAGGCCTACACGGCGGTCGACACCGCCCGCCTGCTCGAGGTCTACCAGGCGGCCCACCCCAAGGCCTGAGCCCACCCTTTCATTATTCTCCAAATACTCATTCCGTCAGCACCACGGGCGCGGCCCCTGCGTCAGAAGTCGAACAGGTCCTCAAGGAACGATCCCCGCTTCTTTTTCGGCTTGCGGTATTCATCGCGATACTCCTCACGGTACTCCTGAGACGGCGGGGCCACCGGCTGCACGGGCGCCGCGCTGCGCTCGATGATCTTGTCCAGCTCGCCCCGGTCCAGCCAGACGCCGCGACAGGTCGGGCAATAGTCGATCTCGACCCCCGCGCGTTCGGTCATCACCAGGTTGCTTCCGTCCAGCGGGCATTTCATGCGTCGTCTCCGTTGCTTGTGCCCCACCGATGTGGGGACGGCCCGGCCCGCGATCAAGCTGCCGCCCCGATGCGCATCCCTGCAGCCCGGGCCGCGGACCTTGCCTGCCGGGGCTTTTCATCCCCGCGCGAAAGCCGCACACTCCGCCCAAAGACCAGGAGAGCCCATGCCCTTTCAGCACGACATGCCGATCATGTTCGGCGATTGCGACCCCTTCGGGATCGTCTTCTACCCGAACTACTTCCGCTGGATGGACAACACCTTCCACATGATGTGCGCGGCCGCCGGGTTCTCGCAGACCGACCTGCCGGCGCATGGCATCAAGGGCACGCCCCTGCGCGACGTGGGCGCGGAATTCCACAGCCCGGCCAGGGCCGGCGACACATTGACCATCTCGGCCGAGATCGCGGAATTCACCCGGTCGTCTCTCAAGGTCGCATACCGGCTGTCGATCGGCGAGCGGCTGGTGGCGACGGGGCACGAGCTGCGGATCTTCGTCAAGGAAAAGGACGGCGGCATCGCCTCGGCCCGCGCGCCCGAGCCCATCCGCGAGATGCTCGCGCCCTACACGGCATGAGTGACCGCGCGCTCCTCGAACGGCTGTACGCCGCCGCGGTCGAAGCCGCGGACCCGGACCGGGCGGTGAAATCCGCGATGCGCGACCACCCCGTGCCCGAGACGGCGGGCGCGCTGACCGTGATCGCCTTCGGCAAGGCCGCGCCGGCGATGATGCGCGCGGCCCTCGCTTGCCTGCCCACGCCCCGCGCCGCGCTGGTCGTCACGCATCATGAGAACAGCACGACCCTGCCCGGCGTCGAGACCATCCGCGCGGGCCACCCGGTGCCCGACGAACACGGGCTGCGCGCGGGCCAGCGGATCATGGAACTGCTGGCCGAGACCGGCCCGGGGGACCGGGTGGTCGTGCTGGTCTCGGGCGGCGGCTCTGCACTGGTGCCGGCGCCAGCGGGGGGCTTGAGCCTTGCCGACAAGCAGGCCGTGAACCGCGCCCTGCTCGAGGCGGGGCTGGACATCACGGCGATGAACCTCGTGCGCCAGCAGCTCTCGGAGCTGAAAGGCGGGGGCCTTCTGCGCCATGCCGCGCCCGCCTCGGTCCATGCCTACATCCTGTCGGACGTGATCGGCGACGACCTGCGCGCCATCGCCTCGGGGCCGACCGCCTCGCCCCTTGGGACGCGCGCCGAGGCCAAGGCGCTGCTGGAAGTCGCGGACGCCTGGGACAAGCTGCCCGCCCGCGTGCGCGACCTGCTGTCGGCGCCCGACGAGACCGTGGAGATGCCCGAGGCCGACAACATCCTCGTCGGCTCCAACCGCCAGTCGCTGGCCGCCATGGTCGAGGCCGCGCCGGAGGGGATCGAGACCCGCATCGTCTCGGATCACCTGGTCGGCGACGTCGCGGAGGCCTGCGCCGAGATCGTGGCGGCCGCGAAAACGGCCCCCCTCCCCTGCCTGCTGATCTTCGGTGGCGAGACCACTGTGCGGATCGCCGGCACCGGCACGGGCGGGCGCAACCAGGAGCTGGCGCTGCGGATCGCCTTCGAGGACCTGCCGGGCACGTGGACGTTCCTCTCGGGCGGCACCGATGGGCGCGACGGGCCGACCGATGCGGCCGGCGGGATCGTCGATGCGGGCACCCTCCAGCGCATCAGGGACGCGGGCCAGGACCCGCAGGCGCTGCTGGCGAACAACGACAGCCACGCCGCGCTCGAGGCCGCAGGCGACCTCTTGCGCGTGCCCGCGACGGGCACCAACGTGGCGGATGTTCAGGCCCTGCTCATCCGCGCCTGATGGCGGGCGGCGCGCGCGGCCCGCGCCTCGTCCCGGTGACGGCGGAAGATGCGGGCGTTCAGCGCCCCGCCGATCAGCACCACGTAGGCCGACAGGTAGAACCACATCAGCAGGGCGACGGCGGCCCCGAGCGAGCCGTAGACCTCGTTGTAATTGGCGAAGTTCTGCAGGTAGATGCTGAACAGCAGCGAAACCCCCAGCCACAGGACCGCCGCCAGGATCGCCCCGGGCGAGATCCAGCCCGGCCGCTCGCGGTCGCCGAAGTTCGGCCCGAGCCGGTAGGTCAGCCCCAGCGCCATGATGATCGACCCCAGCGCCGCGCCCCAGCGCAGCGCCTCGACCAGCCAGGACGACACCGCGCCCTGCGGCAGGAAGGCCTGGAAGATCGGCACCACGATGATGGCCGCGATGGCGACCACGGCCGTACCGCAGATCGACAGGGTCAGCAGGATCGCCTGCAGGTAGCGCATGAACGTGTTGGCCCGGTGCGGCAGCGAATGCGCCGCGTTGAGCCCCCGGATCAGCGCCGACACCCCGGCCCGCGCCGACCAGAGCGCGAAGAGGAAGCTGACGATGGTCGCATAGGTCAGCGTCTCGTAGGACCCGGCCGTGATCAGCCGGCCCAGCGTGTCGGCGATGACCTTGAAGACCTCGGGCGGGACCACCTCCTGCGACAGCTCGAGCGTGGTCTGGATCTGTTCGGGGTCGAAGAAGATGCTCCAGGTCAGCACCAGCACCGCCAGCGCGGGAAAGACCGCGAGCGTGGCAAAAAAGCCGATCCCGGCGGCAATCAGGCCCAGGTTGGCCCGGTCGATCAGGTCGAGCAGCGCGAGGAGCTCTCGCACGGGCGGAAAGGCGATGATCCGCGCGTAGATGGCTTTCATGTCGGTCCGTCCCATGTTCCTTGCCCCAGCAACCTAGGGCGCATGGGCGGAAGGTTCCAGCAACGCGGGCCTTTACGGGCCCGGCCCGATGGCGCAAAACCGGCCCAAGCAGGGAGAAAGCCGATGCCGAACCACCTTTACGACCGCCTGTTCGCCCCCCATGCGGGCAGCGACCGCACCTTCCTGGTGCTGCCGGACGGCGCGCGGATCAGCTATGCCGATTTCCTCGGCCTGACGGCCCGCTACGCCCATGCGCTGAAGGGGCTGGGGCTGGAGACCGGCGACCGCATCGCGCTGCAACTGGCGAAATCGCCCGAAATGCTGGCTCTGGTGGCGGCGTCGATCCAGGCGGGCGTGGTCTTTCTGCCGCTGAACACGGCCTATACCGCGGCCGAGGTGCACTACTTCGTCGAGAATTCCGGCGCCCGGGTGCTGGTCTGCGATCCGGGCGATGCGGACAAGCTGACCGCCGTGGCGGCCGCCTGCGAGGCGCAGCTGGTGACGCTGGGCAGTGATGGTCAGGGCAGTTTCGCCGACCTGGCCGAAAGGCAGCCCGCGGTCTTCGAGACCGTGGATCGCGGCGCCGATGACCTCGCCGCCTTCCTCTACACCTCGGGTACCACCGGGCGGTCCAAGGGCGCGATGCTGAGCCATGACAACCTGTTGTCGAATGCCGAGGTGCTGGCCGACTACTGGCGCTTCACGGCGGATGACGTTCTGCTGCACGCTCTGCCGATCTTCCACACCCATGGCCTGTTCGTGGCGACCAACGTCATCCTGCTGACCGGCGCGGCCATGATCTTTGTCCCTAAGTTCGACGCGGCCGAGATGATTCGGCTGATGCCGCAGGCCACGACGATGATGGGCGTGCCGACCTTCTACACGCGCCTGCTGGACGATCCGCGCTTTGACCGCGATCTGGTCGCGGGCATGCGTCTGTTCGTGTCGGGGTCGGCCCCGCTGCTGGCCGAGACGCATCGGCAGTTCGAGGACCGCACCGGCCACCGCATCCTCGAGCGCTACGGGATGACCGAGACGAACATGAACACCTCGAACCCCTATGACGGCGACCGGCGCGCCGGGACGGTCGGCGTTCCGCTGCCGGGAGTCGAGGTGAAGGTCTGCGACGCGGAGGGCGCCGAGCTGCCGGCGGGCGAGATCGGCACGCTCGAGGTGCGCGGGCCGAATGTCTTCCAGGGCTATTGGCAAATGCCCGAGAAGACAGCCAAAGAGCTGCGGGCCGACGGGTTCTTCATCACCGGCGATCTCGCCTTCATGGATGCCGATGGCTATGTCACCATCGTCGGTCGCGGCAAGGACCTGATCATCTCGGGCGGGTTCAACATCTACCCGAAAGAGCTGGAGCTGCTGCTCGACGACCAGCCGGGCGTGCTGGAAAGCGCGGTAATCGGCGTGCCGCACCCCGATTTCGGCGAGACGCCGCTGGGGCTGATCGTGGCGACGCCGGGCGCGGCACCCGATCTGGACACGATCATGGAGGACCTGCGCGCCAGGCTCGCCCGGTTCAAGCACCCGCGCGAGCTGCTGATGATCGACGCCCTGCCGCGCAACACCATGGGCAAGGTGCAGAAAGCCGCCCTGCGCGACGCCTACAGGGACCGCTTTTCGGCCTGACCCGCATCGGGCCCGGCCGGGCCCGCCTCGGCCGCGGGCGCGGGGGTGGAGAGGCGGCGAATCATCCCCTTGGCCCGCAGGCGTGCGAGCAGCAGATGGCCGCCGAACCGGGGCTCCGCGTCGCCGGCGCGCTGGCCGATCGCCTCTTTCAGGCGCGCGGTCGCGGCCTCGGACAGGGCGTGGGAGATCGCGTCGTGCAGGTCGGCGGCCGTCAGGTCGGCCTGGCTGACGTAGCGCGAAACGCCAAAGCTCATGGCCGTCATCCGCGCGCTGTCGTCTGCCTCGGGCCAGATCATCAGCGCCGGCGTGTGTTCATGCGCGGGCTCCGCGCGCATCAATTGCAGCGCCCCGAGCCATTCCGGGTCACGCGTTTCGCCGATCAGCGCGATATCGAAGCCCCGCCGCTCGTCGATCATCTGACCCAGTTCGAGGGCCGATCGGCATTCCAGCAGCCGAAGGCTGAGGCCGGTGGCCATGCACAGCCGCGTCAGGCGCCTACGGCGCAGCTCTGACCCGTCGAGGATCAGCACCGTCGCGGTCCCCAGCCCGGCCGGTACGCCGGCCCCCCTGTCGGACCTGTCCCTGGCGAGATGTTTCATGTCGCACTCCTTGCCGTTGCATTCTGCGCGGCTACAGAACGGCCAAAAGGCTTAAGATGTGGTGTACCGCCGAGGGTTGAGGGGATTGTCAAAGATTCACGGATTGTTAGCGGAACTGTGTCCCTATGCCCCCGACCCAGAACGGAGGAAAGCCATGGAGAACCTGGCAAAACGGATGGACCTGGACGACCGTCCGGACACGGTCGGCGCCGACGCCAGCGATGGCGACACGATGCTGCACCTCGTCAGCCACGAGATCCGCGAATCGGTGCGGGCCCTGGTCGAACTGCCGCTGATCATCGCGGATGACCTGGCCCGGCTGGGGCAACGGCCGATGGGGCCGGTCGCCCAGCACCTGCAGTTGATGACCGACCACGGTGCGCGCCTTGACCGGCTGATGAACGACGTGATCATCCATTCGCGGATCGGGCGGATGCAGACCCTGCGGCGGATGAACCTGAAGACCGCGATCGACGACGTGCTGGCCGATGGCGTGCTGCCGCGCGGCTTCCGGCTGCGCCACGACCTGCGCCAGTCGTGGATCGACATCGGCGAACGGGACCTGATGGTCCTGCTGGCGGCCCTGTTGCGCAACGCGGCCCAGCACCATGACAAGACCAGCGGAAACGTGTTCATCCGCTGCCATCGCGACGCGGACATGGCCGTGTTGCAGGTGCTCGACGACGGCCCCGGCATCCCCGAGGAATTCCGCGGCAAGGTGCTGGACCCGCTGACCACGCTCGGCCCGCGCCAGCCCGGACGCAGCAACGGCATGGGCCTGGCACATGCCGCCAAGATCGCGCGGCGTTACGGGGGCAGCATCCGGCTGGACGACGGCCTCAAGGGCCGCGGCACCTGCGTCGAACTGCGCCTGCCCCTCGCCCCGGCTGCCGGCCAACGCATGCGCACCTTGCCGAACGGCTGACGGGGCACGAAGGGCCGGCGCAGGCGCCGGGGCGATCGCCGGGACGCGGACGGGCTCAGCTGGCCCGTCTCAGATCAGCGACCGGGCCCGCTTGGATTTCTCGCGCTGGATGCCCAGCCGCCGCTCGCGCCAGATGATCAGCACGCCGGCCGCGATGACGATGGCGGCCCCCACCAGTGTCTGCCGCGTGGGGATCTCGGCGAACCAGACATAGCCGATGGCGATGGCGAAGATCATCGAGGCGTATTCGAACGGCGCCACGACCGAGGCCGGCGCGTAGCGGTAGCAGGAGGTCAGGACGATCTGCCCCACCCCGCCGATCAACCCGGCCAGCACCAGCCGCAGCCCCGCCCCAAGGTCGGGGATGACCCAGCCGAAGGGCAGCGTCAGCAGGGACAGAAGCATCGAGGTCAGCGTGAAATAGAAGACAATGGCCGAGGTCCGCTCGGTCGCGACCATCTTGCGGATGTAGACCTGCGCCAGCGCGGCGGCGGTGGCCGAGACCAGCATGAGCACGACGCCGATGGCCTCGGCCGTGTGCATCTCGGGGCCGGAAAACGTGGTGAGCCGCGGCGCGATGATGATCAGCACCCCGACCAGGCCGATGCCGATGGCCGAGAGGCGGAAGATGCCGACCTTTTCATTCAGGAACATGGCCGCGAAGATGGTGAGCAGGATCGGCATGGCATAGCCGATGGCCGTGACCTCGGGCAGCGGCAGCAGCATGACCGCGGCAAAGCCGCAGCCCATGGCCGTGGTCCCGATGAAGCCGCGCCAGACGTGGCTCATGGGATCCGCGACGCGCAGGCCGCTGGAAAGCTCGCCCCGCAGGGCCAGCCAGGCAAAGAGCACCGGGAAGGCGAAGGCCGAGCGGAAGAACACCGCCTCGCCCGGCGGCACGCTGTCCGACACGGACTTGATCAGCGCGCTCATCACGATGAAGCAGAGCACCGCGATCAGCTTGAGAAGGATGCCGCGCATCGGTTGCATGGGGGGCCTCGACTAGCTGGGACGCCCTTCTAGGATCACGCCCGGGCGGCCGCGTCAACGCCAAGGGGGCTCTGCGCCTCTGCACCGACGAGGTGGCAGGCGACGCGGTGCGGCCCGCCCTTGTCCTCGAGCGGAGGCGCCGCGTCGTGGCAGCCGGCCTGCGCCACCGGGCAGCGCGACACGAAACGGCACCCTTTCGGCAGGTTGAACGGGTCCGGCGGGTCGCCGGGGATCAAGATGCGGCGCGCGTTTTCCCGCAGCGTCGGATCGACCGAGGGGACGGCCGACAGCAGCGCCGTGGTGTAGGGGTGCAGCGGATTGTTGAACAGGTCCATCCGGTCCGCGTGTTCGACCACCTTGCCCATGTACATGACCGCCACGCTGTCACACATGTGCTGCACCACGCCCAGGTCGTGGCTGATGAACAGGTACGTCAGCCCGAAGTCCTTTTGCAGCCGCCGCAGCAGGTTCAGGATCTGTGCCTGCACGGCGACGTCGAGCGCGCTGACCGCCTCGTCGCAGATGATCACCTCGGGGCGCGTGGACAGGGCCCGCGCGATGCCGATGCGCTGCCGCTGCCCGCCCGAGAACTGGTGTGGAAACAGGCGCTTCTGCTCGGGGCGCAGACCCACCGCCTCGAACAGCTGATCGACGATCTGGCGCTTCTCGGCCTCGGGCTTGTCGGTCAGGTTGTCGAGCGGTTCGCGCACGATGTCCTCGACCCGGGCGCGGGGGTTGAGCGAGGAATAGGGGTCCTGGAAGATCACCTGCACCCGGCGGCGCATGTCCTTGAGTTGCTCGCCCGTGAGCGGGACGATGTCGCGCCCGTCCAGCAGCACTTCGCCCGTCGTTTCGCCCGCCACCAGCCGCGCGATGGCGAGGGCGGCGGTGGTCTTGCCCGAGCCGGATTCCCCGACGATGGCGAGGGTCTGACCCTTTTTCACGGTGAAGGACACATCGTCCACGGCCGTCAGGTAAGCCTTCTTCCCCCAACCCCTGGCGCGGACGGGGAACCGGACGGACAGGTTGCGGGCCTCGAGCAGGGCGTCGGACATCACATCTCCTCCGCGTGCCAGCAGGCGCTGGACTGGGCGTTCGGGAAGGGCACCTCGGGCGGGCGTTTGGACACGCAGCGTTCGGTCCGGCGCGGGCAGCGCGAGGCGAAGAGGCAGAGGTCCTGGCCGAACTCAGCCAGCCCCGGCACGATGCCGGGAATCTCGGTCAGCTCGTGCCGCTCTTCGGTGATTTCGGCCATGATATGCGGCACGCAGGAGATGAGGCCCGAGGTATAGGGATGGCGCGCGCGTTCGATCACCTGGGCGACCGGCCCTTCCTCGGCCTTGCGGCCGGCGTACATGACGATCATCCGCTCGGCCATCTCGGCCACGGCGCCCATGTCGTGCGTGATCATGATGATCGAGGTGCCGGTCTGGCGCCGCAGGTCGCGCAAGAGGTCGAAGATCTGCGCCTGCACGGTCACGTCGAGCGCCGTGGTGGGTTCATCCGCGATCAGGATCTTGGGCTTGCAGGCGAGCGCAATGGCGATCATCACCCGCTGCCGCTGCCCGCCGGACATCTGGAACGGGTAGTCGTTCACCCGACCCTTGGGGTTGGGGATTCGCACGGCGTCCAGCAGCTCGACCGCCATGCCATGGGCGGCAGTGCGGCTGAGGCCCTGGTGGGCGCGCAGCACCTCGGCGATCTGTTCGCCCACCGTGTAGACCGGGTTGAGCGAGGTCATCGGCTCCTGGAAGATCATCGAGATCTCGTTGCCGCGGATCTGGCGCAGCCGGGAATCGCTGGCCTTGGTCAGATCTTCGCCGTCGAAGAGGATGCGGCCCCCGGTCACGCGGCCCACCCCTTCGGGCAAGAGCCCCATGATGGCGAGGGCGGTCATGGACTTGCCGCAACCCGATTCCCCGACAAACGAGATCGACTCGCCCGCGTTCAACTCAAGCGACAGGTCGTCGATCACCGGGGCCTTGCCGGCGCGCGTGGTCAGCTCGATCCGCAGGTTCTCGACCTTGAGCAGCGGGGCCATCAGCGTTGCCTCAGCTTGGGGTTCAGCGCGTCGTTCAGCCCGTCCCCGACCAGCGAGATGGCGAGCACGGTGACAAAGATCGCAAGGCCGGGGATCGTGACCGTGTAGCCCGATTCCAGGATGTATTGACGGTTCGAGCCGATGATCTGCCCCCAGCTGACGATGTTCGGATCGGTGAGGCCGAGGAACGAGAGCCCCGCCTCGAAGAGGATCGCCGAGCCGACCATGAGCGCCGATTGCACGATGATCGGCGGGGCGGCGTTGGGCAGGATGACCTTGAACATCAGCTTGCCCGACGGTGCCCCGGCCGCGCGGCTGGCGGTCACGTATTCCAGCTCGCGGATGCGCAGGAACTCGGCCCGGGTGATGCGGGCGACGGCGGTCCAGCTGACGATGCCGATGGCAAAGGTGATCATCGGCAGGGTCGCGCCGAAGAGCGCCACGATGACCATGGAGAAGAGCAGCGTGGGCAGCACCTGGAAGAACTCGGTGATGCGCATCAGAACCTCTTCGACCCAGCCGCGGTAAAAGCCCGCCAGCGCGCCGATGGTGACGCCGATGACGATGGTCACGATGGCGGCCGAAAGCCCGATGATCAGCGTGACGCGCGCGCCGTGGATGATCTGCGCCATGAGGTCCCGGCCCAGGTAGTCGGTGCCCAAGAGGTAGCCTTCCTCGCCCGGGGGCGAGAACGGTGCCCAGACCATGTCGAACGGGTCCGTGGGGTAGAGCATGGGGCCGAAGATCGCCCCCAGCACGATGAAGGTGAGGATGACGAGGCCCGCCATGGCCGAGTGGTTGCGGCGGAACATCTCCCACGCTTCCGAAAGCGGCGAGCGGGCCTTTTCGACAGGCGGCAGGGGGATGGATGGATCGCTCATGCGCGGCCCCTCATGCGCGGATCGACAAGGCGCAGCACGAAATCGGTCAGCAGGTTGCCGACGATCACCATGAGCGCCGAAAAGAACAGGATGCCAAGGATGGTCGGCGTGTCACGGGCCAGGATCGACTGGAAGGCCAGCGTGCCAAGGCCGGGCCAGGCAAAGACCGTCTCGACCAGCACCGCACCCGACACGACGGCCGAAAATTGCAGGCCCGCCAGCGTGATGACCGGCGAGAGCGCGTTCTTCAGCGCGTGCTTGTAGACCACCTCGCGCGTGGAAAGCCCCTTGGCCTTGGCGGTGCGGACATAGTCGCTGCCCAGCACCTCCATCATCGTGGCGCGGGAGAGGCGCGAGTAGAGGGCAAGGAAGATCGACGCCAGCGTCAGCGTGGGCAGCACCATGTGGCGCGCGATGTCCACCGCCTGCACCCAGAAGCCGCCGGTCAGGGTCACGTCGCGCATGCCCGCGACCGGGAACCACTGGATCTTGAGCGAGAAGGCGATGAGCAGCAGGATGCCCGTCCAGAACACCGGGGCCGAGTAGCCGAAGAGCGCGAAGAAGGTCACGAAATGCGACAGGATGCCGTTCGGACGCCGGGCCGAGATGACGCCCAGCACGACGCCGACGATCATGGCGAGGATCTGCGCGGTGAAGACCAGCAGCAGCGTCGCCGGCAGCCGTTGCAGGATCAGGTCCGTCACGGGGCGCGAATAGTAGAAGGAATAGCCAAGGTCGAAGCGCAGGATCTTGCCCATGTAGGTGCCGAGTTGCACCAGGAAGGGCTGGTCGAGGCCGTAATCGGCACGGATGCGGGCCAGCACCTCTTCGTCCGCGCCGCCCATCGACTGGGCGATGGTGTCGGCCACGTCGCCGGGGGCGAGGTGCATCATCGTGAAGTTGAGGATCAGCACCGCCAGCAGCAGCAGGATGGCGTAGAAGATCCGGGTCGCCGTGACGCGCAGGATGTCCAAGGTCGGGTCCCCGTCGTTATGTCGTGACTGGTGGTCGGGCCCGCGGCGGTCCGGCCGCGGGCCCGGGCTGGTTCATTCCTTGAGCCAGACCTTGTCCATCGGCGAGGACGACGCCCAGATGCCCATCGGCGGGTTCTGCACCTTGTCCGAGTAGATCGTGTGCATCGGCACCGCGTTAATGAAGTAGATCGGGACGTCCTCGGCCACGATCTCCTGGAACTCGGCGTAGAGCGCCTTGCGCTTGTCGGCGTCCTGTTCCTGCGCGGCCTCGGCCAGCAGCGCGTCCACGCGGGCATTGGCGTAGCCTTGGGTGTTCGACCAGACGCCCTTGCCGATGTTGTCGGACATGTAGGTCCGGTTCACGCCGATCACCGGGTCACCCCAGTTGTAGACGCTGTCCATGGACATGTCGAAATCCATCGTGCCCATGGCCTTGGCCCAGCTCGGGAAATCCGGGTGGGCGCGCAGCGTCACCTCGATCCCGACCTTGCCCAGCGCGTTGCGAACGTATTCGGTCTGCGCCTTGTAGCCCGGAAAGCCCGGCAGCTCCATCGTCAGCGCAAAGCGCTTGCCGCCGTCCATCGGGTAGCCGGCCTCGTCCAGCAGGGCGTTGGCCTTGTCCAGATCGACCTCGTAGGCCGGCACGTCGGGGTTATAGAGCGGGCTGTCCGGGTGGACGCCGGTCTTGGCCTCGGTCGCGGTGCCGCGCATCACGGCCTTGAGGATGAAGTTCTTGTCCACCGCATAGGCGATCGCCTGGCGCACCTTCACGTCCTGAAGGGGACCGCGTGTCGTGTTCATCGCCAGCCAGTCGATGGGGCCGATGCCGCCGTAGCCCTGGCTCGTCACGTTCACGCCCTCGGCCTGCATCAGGCGGCTGACCACGGTCGGCTCGTTCTCGAAGGTGGACATGTGCACCTCGCCGTTCTGCAGCGCGATGGCGCGGGCGGAACTGTCAAGGATGATGCGCCCGACGATGCGGTCGAGATAGGGCAGGCCCTCTTCCCAGTAGCCCTCGTAGCGCTCGAGGATGATGTGCTCGCCCGGCTTGAACTCGACCAGCTTGAACGGGCCCGAGCCCACCACGTCCTCGTTGTTGCGGGGATGGTTCTTGGGGTCCTGGCCGTCGCCGTAGATATGCTTGGGGATGATCGCCATCAGCTGGCCGGACATGGCCAGCATCAGCGCCGGGTGCGGGTGGGCGAGGTTCAGCACGGCGGTGTGTTCATCCGGCGTGTCGACGCTGGTCACAGGCGCGAACATCGACTTGAAGGGGTGGTATTCCTTGATCACATCGACGCTGAAGGCGACATCTTCGGAGGTGATGGGTTCACCATCGTGGAAGGTCGCGTTTTCCTGCAGGTGCAGGGTGACCGAAAGGCCGTCCTCGGCCACTTCCCACGATTTGGCAAGGTAGGGCTGCGGCGTCCAGTCCGCGTCATAGCGCAGCGGCGAGGCGAATAGCTGCGTGCCCGGCAGGCCGGTCGCGACGCCCGATTGCACTGCCGGGTTCAGCACGCGCGGCGTGCCGCCCGGCACAACCACGACCAGCGTGCCACCCGACTGCGGCGTCTCCTGCGCGGTCGCCGCGCTCAGCGACAGGGCCGAGACCGCCGCCGCCGCGAGGAATGATTTCATCCCGTTCATCATCTGTAATCTCCCCGTGGGTTCAGGTCGGGCGCGTTTGCCGCGCCTCATGATCAAAGCCTAAGCGCAGGGGCTTTGCGTCAAAAAACTGATAAATTGGTCCGTAATGTCACATCAAATGTGGGAATGGGCCGGCAGATGGACTGCCAGATTCCTGAATTCCCCTTTTGATTTCAGGATGATGCAGTTGCGGATAAAGGCCTGGACGATGCCCGGCGGCTCGGAGTTTCCGACCGTCAGGATGCCGAACATCGGGGCAGGACCTGCATCCTGAATGGGCACGATGGCGTAGCTCGATTCGCCCTCGCGGTAGTCGAGCGGCTTGATGTTCAGGATCGACACGCCGAATCCGCCCGAGACCAGCGCGCGCAGGATCTCGCTTGACCGCGTGGAATGGGCGATGCGGGGCGAAAGGCCGAGGTCGTCGAACATCGACCGGAAGTAATCCCGCGCCCCGGGCAGGTCGAGCGTCACCATCGGGCGCGTCGCGATCTCGGCCATGGTGGTCACGCCGCTTTGCGCGATGGGATCGTCACGCGGCACGATGGCATAGGGCGGCGCTTCGAACAGCGGCTCGAACCGGTGACGCGGGTCCGAGAAATCCTTGTAGCTGAACGCGAGGTCCGCCTCGCCCTCGTTCAGGAAATCGGTTACCCGGTTCAGCGAGCCCTCGAGCACGGTGATCGACAGGTCCGGGAAGGTCTCGGTCACACTGCGCAGGATCGTCGGCAGGAACGCGGGCGCGGCGGTGGCGTAGCAGGCGATGCGCACGGTCCCCTTGGCCAGGCCCGCGACCGACTGCATCTCGGCCTCGAAATGGCGGGCCTGGTGCAGGAAGCGGCGGATGAGGCCCAGCGCCTCGGTCCCCTGCGGCGTGGGACGGATGCCGCGCGCGGGGGTGCGGATGAACATGTCGTAGCCCAGGCCCCCTTCCAGCGCGTCAATGGCCGCGGTGATCGAGCTTTGCGAGATCGACAATTCCGACGCGGCCGAGGCGATGGAACCGAGCCGGCCCGCCGCCTCGACATAGCGCAATTGCTTGAGGGTGTAGTTCAGCACGGGCGCATTCCACCAGAAAACCGCGAATGATCATCAGGTAAATCCATTTTTCGGATGGATGGAACCCGCCTAGGCTTTTGTCATCCCGCCCCCAGCCCCAAGAGGAAAATTGATGCAGACCACCATCTATTCCGCCAAGAAAATCATCACGATGAACCCGAACCAGCCGGTGGTCAGCCATGTCGCGGTGCGGGACGGCAAGATCCTTGGCGCCGGGTCCCTGTCGGATCTGACAGGTTGGGGCCCGCATGTCGTGGACGACAGATTCGCCGACAAGGTGCTGATGCCGGGCCTGATCGAGGGACATGCGCATACCATGGAGGGGGCGCTTTGGTCCTTTACCTATGTCGGCTGGTTCGACCGGATGGACCCCGATGGCAAGGTCTGGGACGGGGTGAAGACGGTGGATGACGTGGTCGCGCGCCTGTCGGAAATCGAGGCCGGGATGGAAGACCCCGACGCGCCGCTTCTGGGCTGGGGGTTCGACCCGATCTACATGGACAACGTGCGCATGACGCGGGCCGATCTCGACCGGGTGTCGGCGACGCGCCCGGTGGGGATCATGCATGCCTCGGGCCATATCCTCAACGTGAACTCCAGGGGGCTGGAGCTGGCGGGGATGCTGCGCGAAGGCCACAATCACCCCGGCATCCCGCTGGGTCCCGACGGCCTGCCGACCGGAGAGCTGAAGAGCCCCGAGGTTTTCACCCCCGTCGGCAAGCATGTGGGCATGGACCGCGCCTTCCTCGCGGCCGACCCGCAGGGGCTGCGCAATTACGGCAAGCTTTGCGTGCGGGCCGGGGTGACGACCTCGTCCGACCTGGGCCAGCAGCTGACCGACGCGTTGGTCGACATGTTCCTCTCGGTGACGGAGGAAGAGACCTACCCGGTCTGCATCGTGGCCTTCCGCATCAACTTCGGAATCGCGCCGAAAGAGCTGGTGGCGTATACGGCGGGGCTGAAAAGCCGATCGACCCAGCGGCTGGAACTGGGCAAGATCAAGGTGGTGGCCGATGGCTCGATCCAGGGCTTTTCCGCGCGCCTGCGCTGGCCGGGCTATTACAACGGCGCCGAGAACGGGTTGTGGTACGTGGCCCCCGACCAGCTGGCCGAGATCTATGCGCTGGCGCTCAAGGCCGGCGTGCAGGTCCACACCCACACCAATGGCGACGAGGCGACCCAGCTGACCATCGACACGCTCGAGGCCGCGCTGCGCGAAACGCCCGACCCCGATCACCGCTTTACATTGCAGCACTGCCAGTTGGCCGACGCGGCGCAGTTCCGCAAGATGGGCAAGATGGGCATGTGCGCCAACCTCTTTGCCAACCACCATTACTACTGGGGGGACGAACATTACGCCCTTACCGTCGGCCCCGAGCGGGCCGAGCGGATGAACGCCACCCGCACCGCGCTTCAGATGGGGGTCGAGCTGGCGATCCACTCCGACGCGCCGGTCACACCGCTGGGGCCGCTCTTCACCGCCTGGGGCGCGGTCAACCGGCTGACCGCCTCGGGCCGGGTGCAGGGCGAGGGAGAGAAGATCAGCGTCGAGCAGGCGCTTTACGCGATCACGCTAGGCGCGGCGATCACGATGAAGATGGACGACCGGATCGGGTCGATCGAGGTCGGCAAGCGCGCCGATTTCGCCGTGCTCGAGGACGATCCCTACGCGGTCGCGCCCGAGACGCTCAAGGACGTCGGCATCTGGGGCACTGTGCAGGGCGGCCGCATCTTCGCGGCCTCAGACCTCTGATGGATATCCCCGTCACGGTGATCGGCGGTTACCTTGGCGCGGGCAAGACCACGCTGGTCAATCACCTCCTGCGCCACAACGAGGGTCAGCGGCTGGCCGTTCTGGTCAACGAATTCGGCGAGCTGCCCATCGACGCCGACCTGATCGAGGCGGAAGAAGACGGGCTGGTCTCGATCTCGGGCGGCTGCGTCTGCTGCGCCTACGGGTCCGACCTGATCGGCGCGCTGGATGACCTGAAGGCAATGGTGCCGCGCCCCGACCACGTGCTGATCGAGGCGTCCGGCGTGGCCCTGCCAGGCGCCATCGCGACCACCGTGGGGCTGGTGCAGGGGCTGCGCGCCGATGCGATCCTGGTGCTGGCCGATGCCGACCAGGTGCAGGCCAACGCGGCGAACAGCTACCTTTCGGACACGATCGACCGGCAGTTGGCGCAGGCCGACATCCTGCTGCTGACCAAGCCCGACCTCGCTTGCGACCTCGCGGCCGTGACCGACTGGCTGCGCGCCAAGGCCCCCCGGGCCCGGATCATCCCCGCCGATCACGGGCAGGTCCCGATCTCGGCCGTCCTGGGCGCCCTGCCCCTGCCCGCCCGCGGCCACCGCCCCGACGCGGGCGCCCATGGCCTTTTCGCCAGCCACGTGCTGCGCCCCGACGGCCCGGTCGATGCGCAGGCCCTCGCCCGCGCCCTGGCCGAGGACCCGACCATCACCCGCGCCAAGGGCTTCGTCACCGGCCCCACTGGCCCTGACTTGATCCACGTGGTCGGTCGCCGCCACGACGTGGAACCCGCCGCAACTGGGCACGAGACGGGCGTCGTCTGCATCGGCTTCAAGGGAGACCTGCGGCCCGAGGCGCTCGAGGCGCTTCTGGCCGAATGCGTCGCGCCCGCCTGAAACCGGGCACGGGGGCGCTGCCCCCCGTCACCTTCGGTGACGCCCCCCGGAGTATTTTCGGAATAATGAAAGGGATTGGAGGCGCATGTCGCCGCCACGCGCGCCGACTCCCCTTCATCTTGCCGATAAACTCCCGCCGGAGGCTCCCGCCCGTTCCAGACAATCCACTGGCGCTTTGTCGGGGTCGGCCAGCCACGCGCTTCCTCCTCCCCGTGCGGGAGGAGGACAGGAGGTGGGGCCCGGCATGCTCTTCCCGCGCCAGCGGGGCATCCGGATCAGCGGCAGAAGCTGCCCGAGCGGTAGCGGGCCGTGTCCATGTGCAGATGGTCCTGGTGATAGCGGTCGCCATCGGGGCCAAGCACCGTGCCGAAGGGGCCGCAGGCCGCGCGGTGGATCTTCTTGAGCGTCGCGCTCCAGGTCTTGTCACGCCAGCCCTTCAGCACCGTCACCGTGGTCCCGTCGCGCAGCACGAAACCCGAGATGTCGATGGCCCGCCCCTTGCCATGTTCCGACACCTTTGCACCGGGCTGGTTGTTCCGGGTGCGGCAGGAATAATGCGCGGCCACCTTCAGCTGCGACAGCCCGCCGCCGCGCGAGCCGAAGGCCGGCTTCACGCCCGTCTCGACCCAGGTCTTGATCGTCTTGGCGGTGGTGCAATCCATCACGCTTTCCTGGCTCAGCCGCACGCCCGAGACCGAGCGCAGCTTGACCGCGTCCTTGATCCCGCAGGCCGAGATGCGCCCGGGCACCCGGCCCACATTCGACCCTTGCAGGTCGATATCGCCGCAGACCGCGCCCTTGCGGGCCAGCTGCCGCTTGGCCATGGCCTTTTTCTCGAGGGCACCGGGCCGCGAGGCGGGGCGCAGCGAGCGCACCGTGCCGGAACTGGCCAGCACCATCACGCCCTTGGTATTCGCGGCGAGATCGTCCGAGGTCAGCGCCGGCGCAACCGGAGAAGGCTTGACGACAGCCGAGCCCGGGCGTGGCACGGGGCGGATCGGCGGCAAGGCCGAGGCGGCAATCCCGAGGGTGGTCGGGCTGACGACGGCCAGCGCCATTTCGGCGGCCAGCGGATCGTCGGTATCGCCCTCGGAAAGAGGTCGCCCAAGGGGCCGGATCGCGCCCGTCGCATCAACGGTGACGGCGTTACGCGCCATCGGTCGGGGCGAGCTGTCCGGCGCCGCGGACCATCCGGCCCCCGCAACGCAGATCAGCATCACCCCGATGATATATTTCACTTTTTCGCACCTGCACGCCCGAAATCCGGCGCGTCCGTATCCTGACCCGCCTCGATGATACCACGGCGGATGGCGCGCGTCCGGGTGAAATAATCGAACAGCTGCTCGCCATCCCCTGTGCGGATCGCCCGTTGCAGCGCAAAGAGCTCCTCGGTGAAGCGGCCGAGGATTTCCAGCGTCGCCTCCTTGTTGGTCAGGAAGACGTCGCGCCACATGGTCGGGTCCGAAGCGGCGATCCGGGTGAAGTCGCGGAAACCGGCAGCCGAGTACTTGATGACCTCGCTGTCGGTCACGCGCCGCAGGTCATCCGCCACGCCCACCATCGTGTAGGCGATGAGGTGCGGCGTATGCGACGTGACGGCCAGCACCAGGTCATGGTGCTCGGCGTCCATCTCTTCGACATTGGCGCCCATGCCTTCCCAAAGCGCGCGCAGGCGCGCCACCGCCCCCGGGTCGCTGCCGACCACCGGAACCAGCAGGCTCCAGCGGTTGTCGAAAAGCGTGGCAAAGCCCGACTCGGGGCCCGAATGCTCGGTCCCGGCCAGCGGGTGGGCGGGGACGAAATGCACGCCCTCGGGAATGTGGGGCCCGACCGCGTCGATCACCGCCTTCTTGACCGAGCCGACGTCGCTGACCGTCGCGCCCGGTTTCAGGTGCGGCGCCATCGCCTCGGCCACCGCGCCCATGGCGCCGACCGGCACGCAGAGCACGACGAGGTCGGCGCCCGAGACCGCCTCTTCCAGCGTGTCGCAGACCCGGTCGCAGAGGCCAATGCGGCGCGCGGTCTCGCGCGTCCCGGCGCTGCGGGCATAGCCCGTGACCTCGCCCGCGAGATCGCCGCGCCTGATGGCCCAGAACATCGACGAGGCGATCAGGCCGAGGCCGATCAGCGCGACCCGCTCGTAGACATGGCTCATGTGCGGCGCGCCTTGAACTGGCCCACGGCATGGGCGACCTGACGGCACGACGCCTCGTCGCCGATAGTGATGCGCAGGCAATGGGGCAGCTTGTAGCCGCCCGTCTTGCGCACGATCAGCCCGTTCGACTTGAGATGCGCGTCACAGGCATCCGCCTCTTCGGCGCTGGCAAAGCGGGCCAGCACGAAATTGGTCATCGAGGTGTCGCAGGGCACGCCGTGCTCGGCCAGCGCGTCGGCCAGCCAGTGGCGCATGCGGGCATTCTCGGCCCGGCATTTTTCGGTGTAGGCCACGTCGCGCACGGCGGCGATCCCGGCCGCCATCTGCCCGGCCGACAGGTTGAACGGCTGGCGCAACCGGGTCAGCACGTCGATCATTTCGCGCTGCGCATAGCCCCAGCCGATCCGCAACCCGCCCAGCCCGTAGATCTTGGAGAATGTGCGCGTCATGATCACGTTCGGATGCGCGTCGACCACCGAGACGCCCCCGTCGAACCCGTCGACGAATTCGGCATAGGCGCCGTCCAACACCAGCACCACGTTCCCGGGCAGGGACGAGGCGAGCCGCTCCAGCTCTCCCTCGCCGACCATGGTCGAGGTGGGATTGCCGGGGTTGGCTATGAAGACCAGCCGCGTGCGGTCGGTCACAGCGCCAAGGATCGCGTCGATGTCGACCACGCGGTCGCGCTCGGGCACTTCGACGGGCACGGCGCCGACCATGTGCGCCAGGATCGGGTACATGGAAAAGCCGTGCTCGGTCACGATGACCTCGTCGCCGGGGCCGGCATAGGCATTGGCCACGAATTGCAGCACCTCGTCGGACCCCACGCCGCAGATGATGCGGTCCGGGTCGAGGCCGTTGACCTCGCCGATCGCCGCGCGCAGCTCGGCATGGTCGGTGTTGGGATAGCGGTGCAGCTGGTGGGCGGCGCGGGTATAGGCCTCGATCGCCAGAGGCGAGGGCCCGAACGGGTTCTCGTTCGCGCTGAGTTTCACGACGTTCTCGACGCCGTCGATCTTGCTCGAGCCACTGACGTAAAGCTCGATCTCCATGATCCCGGGCTGCGGTTCGATCCCCGCCATCTGCGTCCCTCCGACTGTACTGGCGCCTTTTAGCGGCAGGTGGGCGCGGTGACCAGACGGGATGAGGTCGCGGCGGGCGGGCCCGCCGCGCCGGGGTCAGCCCGCGGCGATATCGGCGCCGAGGCGCAGGTTGCGCAGTTTCTTCCAGGTCACATCGGGGTCGATCTTGCCGTAGCCGGCGAAGGTGCCGAACCCGCAATCGGTCGAGGCGATGACCCGGTCCTTGCCGACGATGCCGATGAAGCGGTCCAGCCGCTGGGCGATCAGCTGCGGATGTTCCACGTAGTTCGAACAGGTGTCGATCACGCCCGGCGCCAGCACCTTGTCCTCGGGGATCGCCGCGTCGCGCCAGACGGTCCATTCGTGTTCGTGGCAGGGGTTGGCGGATTCGAACAGGATCGTGTTCGGCCGGGCCGACAGCACCACGTCGATCACCTTTTCCAGCGGGATGTCGTGGTCGTGCGGGCCTTCGTAGTTGCCCCAGCAGAGGTGCATCCGCATGCGGTCGGCCGGCAGCCCTTCGGTCGCGGCATTCAACGCCTCCACGTTGGCGGCGGCGATCTTGACGAACTCGTCCTGGCTCATGTCCTGGTAGCCGGTGTGGGCCGACATGGCGAGGTCGGGGCAATCGAACTGGATGTCGAACCCGGCGTCCAGGATCGCCTCGTATTCCGGGCGCATCGCGGCGGCGAGATCGGCGAGGTAAGCCTCATGGCTGGGGTAGAACTTGTTGACCTGGAAGGCGGTGATCAGCCCCGGCGAGGCGGCGTTCATGAAGGCGCGGGTGCCCTCGCCTTCCGCCTCGAGCGCAGTCTTGAAGCGGCGGATGTCGTCCAGCGCGGGTTGCAGGTTCACCAGCTTGACCTCGCCGATGCAAGAGGCGCGGGTGAATTCCTGGCTGCCCATGATGGCGCTCAGTTTCTTGGCCAGCCCCGGATGCGCGGCAAGATCCTTGGCCGGCTTGCGGTCGATATGGCCGCCAAAGCCTGACAGGCGCTCCTGCATGTAGGTGGAATAGCCGACCTTGCCCAGTTCCCCGTCCGAGATGATCGACACGCCCGCCTCGCGCTGGTGGCGGATGGCGTCGGCGATGGCCGCCTCGACCGCGGCTTCGAATTCGGCGGGGTCGTAGTCCTGTCCCTTGTCCTTGGCGATCAGCAGGGCCGACAGGGCGTCGCCGCGCGGCAGGCTTCCGACATGGGTCGTCTCGATGGTCATAGTCACTGTCCGTTCCGGGATATGCGTTGGCGCGCATCAGACCACCGGGGCCAGGGAAAGACAACCGGGCGCGCACGCAACGAAAAAGGCCGCACCCGGGGGCGCGGCCTTTCGATTGTCTCGCGGCAGAACCGGATCAGTTCTGGGCGTAGTATTCGATCACGAGGTTCGGTTCCATCACGACGGCATAGGGCACGTCGCCAAGACCCGGGGTGCGCACGAAGGTGGCAACCATCTTGTTGTGGTCGACCTCGATGTAGTCGGGCACGTCACGCTCGGGCAGCTGGGTGGCCTCGAGAACGGTGGCAAGCTGCTTGGACTTCTCGCGGACCTCGATGACATCACCTTCCTTCACGCGGTAGGAGGGGATGTTCACGCGCTGGCCGTTCACCAGCACGTGGCCGTGGTTCACGAACTGGCGGGCGGCGAAGACGGTCGGCACGAACTTGGCGCGGTAGACGACGGCGTCGAGACGGCGCTCGAGCAGGCCGACCAGCAGCTCGCCGGTGTCACCCTTGGCACGGGCGGCGTCGTTGAAGATGCGCTTGAACTGCTTTTCGGTCAGGTCGCCGTAATAGCCCTTCAGCTTCTGCTTTGCGCGCAGCTGCAGGCCGAAGTCCGACATCTTGCCCTTGCGGCGCTGGCCGTGCTGGCCGGGGCCGTATTCGCGGCGGTTCACCGGGGACTTCGGGCGGCCCCAGATGTTTTCGCCCATGCGGCGGTCGATCTTGTACTTGGCAGAGGTGCGTTTGGTCACCGTCTGATCTCCTTTATGAGTGGCATTTCAGCTTGCTCCGAACACCGGTTCCCACTTTTCGGGCTGAAATCGCGGGGCGATCTCGGCCGTGGGGCGCGGAAGGCGAAGGGCCTCGTGCCGTGTGTAAAGGGCGTTGTCCTCTCACCGGACCGGCGAACCGGCGACCCGGCGTGACAGGCTTCCCCTTGCGGGGGCCACCAACACCAACGAGCGGCGCTTATACGCGCAGGGGAAAGGGAGTCAAGCAGCAAGTCACGCCATGGCCGCGCGCCGGACTCGGCCGAATCCAAGGCGCATGTTATAAGCGTCCTCAAAGGACAAGTTCAATTTTCACGGGAACGCTTCAGACATGGCAATCATCAACCATTCCACGACTATCAACGGGGTCGCAGATTTCACCGCCCCGGACGGCAGCGTCATCAGCTGGGACGGCTCGACCTACCTCGAATTCGCCGGCATGTGGTCGAGCAGCGTCGACACCGTCACCTCGAATGTCACGCTGTCGGGGTCGAACTGGCAGATCGAGGCGATGCGCTATCACAGCACCGCCGAGCACACCAACATCAGCGACGCCAATGGCCTGACCGGGCGGCGGATCGAATACCTCAAGCTGGGCCAGAACTCGGATATCGACCTGATCTCGACCCGGGTAAAGTTCCTGGTCACGCAAGAGGGCGGCGCGCTGCATGACGTCACGCTGGGGTCGGAATGGACGGGCTATGTCGAGCTGGCAGCCGCGTCGAACATCCTGACCACCGGCAGCGGCTGGGTCGAAACGATCCGGACGCGCGGCGACGACACCGTGACCATCGGCGCGGGCGGGGCGCGCATCGTTGCCAGCCACGAGGGCACGGATACCCTGACCGTCAACGGCCGGCTCGGCACGGCCGAGCTGTCCGGCGGCACCAAGACCGTGACGGTCGGGACCGACGGCCAGATCGACACCATCGAGATCGGGCAGGCCGCCGCGACCGTCACGCTGAACGGGGCCGGGCGGATCAATTACCTCAAGTCCAATGACGGCAGCCTGATGCTCACGACCGGCAGCCAGTACATGGAGAGTTTCAACTCGTGGAACACGACCAACACCATCGTCAACAACGGTGGCATGGGCATGGTCGAGATGAACACGAACGGCTCCTTCAGCCAGAACATCACGTCGAACGCCTGGCTCGGCTCGCTCGTCGTGCGGGACAACCAGGCCACGACGCTGATGCTGAACGATCACTCGGGCTTTGCGCAGCTGGGCGATGTCGCGGATACCGTGACGCAGACCGCCGGCTGGGCCGACCACATCGCCACGCGCAGTGGCTGGGACAACGTGACCATCAACGGCGAGGGGGTCGAGACGCTGTACCTTGGCGATGGCTGGGACACGGCGATGATCAACGGCTTCGTCGCCACGATGAACGCGGGCAACGGCGATGACATGGTCACGGCCAATGGTGGCGGCACGACGCTGCGCATGGGCGACGGCAACGACCTTCTCACCATCGGCGCGCTGAACGTGCAGCTGGCCACCGGCGACGATGGCAATGACACGATCATCGGCGGCGATGGCGGCGTCGGCTACATGCGCGGCAACGCGGGGGACGACCGGCTCGAGATGGGCAGCGGCGGCGTGCGCCATATCGAGGGCGGCTCGGGCAACGACCGGGCGGTCATGGCGGCGACGCCGGGCGATTACGGGGTGACGGTCAACGGCGGCGACGGCGCGGACTGGATCGATTTCAGCGCCATCGCGGTGGAGGTGACCTTTTCGCTCGACACCAACGGCAGCTGGCAGAACTATGGCGCCCCCGGCGGCGCGGCGGACGCGGCCGGCATCGGCTTTGTCACTGCCTGGGGGGTCGAGAACATCGTCGGCAGCAACCAGGTGGACCTGCTGACCGGGGATGCCGGCAACAACATCATCGAGGGGCGCATCGGCCTGGACACCCTCTATGGTCTCGACGGCAACGACACCATTTACGGCCACAAGGGCCACGACCTGGTCCTTGGCAACGACGGCGCCGACGAGCTGTGGGGCAACATCGGCCAGGACTCGCTGGTTGGCGGCAAGGGCTCCGACACGCTCTATGGCAACGATATGGACGATTATCTCGGCGGCAACCTGGGCAATGACGTTCTGTACGGCGGCACCGGCCGGGACCGGTTGGAGGGCGGCGAGCACGACGACCTGATATACGGCGGCGCGGGCGCAGACGACTTCCGGTTCAACAGCGCGACGGGCAACGACACCATCGGCGATTTCGAGCAGGGCCTCGACAAGCTGCGCCTCTACGGCCACGACGGCGGTTTCGGCAGCCTCGGCTTTTCGACATCGGGCGATGACCTGATCGTCGCCCACAGCGAAGGCACCATCACCCTCGCCGGCCTGGCCGGAATCGTCCTGACCCAGGCCGACATCACCTTCTGATGACCGGTCAGTCCCGCGCCATGGCCGCCACCGGGTCATGGCGCGGGCAGGTCACGAGGTGGTCGTTGACCATGCCCACCGCCTCCATGAAGGCATAGACGATGGTCGGGCCGCAGAATCGGAAGCCCGCCTTCTTGAGGTCCTTCGAGAGCTGCTGCGACAGGGGCGTCTGGGGCGGGACATCGGCCTGCACGGCGAACCGGTTCTGCAGCGGCGCGCCGCCGACGTAATCCCACAGGAACCGGTCGAAACCGCCCGCCTCTTCCAGCGCGATCCAGGCACGGGCGTTGCCGATGGTCGCCTCGATCTTTCCGCGATGGCGGATGATGCCCGGATCGCCCAGCAGGCGCTGCACGTCTGCCTCGCCCCAGGACGCAATCCGCTCCGGGTCGAACCCGTCGAAGGCCGCGCGGAAATTGTCTCGCTTTTTCAGGATGGTGATCCAGCTGAGCCCGGCCTGGAACCCGTCGAGAACCAGCTTTTCCCACAGCGCGCGGCTGTCCCATTCGGGCACGCCCCACTCGGTGTCGTGGTAGTCGATGTAGATCTGCTCGGGCCCCGCCCAGCTGCACCTGTCGCCCATGTCCGCGCCCTTTCCGTGTCCCGCTTGAATTCTTTCAAATTAGAACAAACGGCGAATCTTCACCAGATGTTAAGGGGCGGCGGGCGATGAAAGGGCAGGTCAAGAAGACATGCGGGGGACGTGATGCCACACGGACGAAAAGCACGACGCGCCGAACAGCTCTCCAGGCTGTCCAGCCCGCTTGAACAGGCCATCGGCGAACGCGATCGCAATGTCATCAAGATGGTCGAGGCGGCGGTGCGCCACGGCGATGTGCTGCTTGCCTTCCAGCCGGTGGTGCAGGCCGCGCGCCCCGACCGCATCGCCTTTCACGAGGGGCTGATCCGCGTTCTGGACGACACCGGCCGCATCATCCCGGCGATGGAATTCATCGAACAGGTCGAAGAGATGGAGGTAGGGCGCATGCTGGACTGCCTCGCCATCGAAAAGGGCATCAAGGCCCTGGTCGAGGAACCGTCGCTGCGCCTGTCGATCAACATGTCCGCCCGTTCGATCGGCTATCCGCGCTGGATGGCGGCGCTGGACCGGGGCCTGCGCCAGGACGACACCGTGGCCGAGCGGCTGATCCTCGAGGTGACGGAAACCTCGGCCATGAACGTGCCCGAGCTGGTCGTCGCCTTCATGAACGAGGTGCAGGCGCGGGGCGTGTCCTTCGCGCTCGACGACTTCGGAGCCGGGTTCACCTCGTTCCGTTACCTCAAGCAGTTCAGCTTCGACCTGCTCAAGATCGACGGCCAGTTCATCCGCGGGGTCGCGCGCGATGCCGACAACCAGGTGCTGACCCAAGCGCTGATCGCCATCGCGCGTCAGTTCGACATGTTCACCGTGGCCGAATGCGTTGAACGGCCCGAGGACGCGGCCTGGCTGACCGCCCAGGGCATCGATTGCCTGCAGGGCTACTACTACGGCGCGCCGACGACCATGCCGCCCTGGCGCGATGTCACCAACGAGGCCGTCAGCGCCTGAGGCATTCGACCGCAGACCATGGAACATGACCCAAGGGAACACGCCCCGTGTTGTGGCCCCCGGTTGAATGCGCTATCCCTGCCTTGATCGCCGCGCGCGAGCCATTCGACGCGTGGCCCCCATATGGTGGAGGACCCCCATGACCAACGTCGTCATCGCCTCGGCTGCCCGGACCCCGGTCGGCAGTTTCAGCGGCTCTTTCGCAAACACGCCCGCCCATGACCTTGGCGCGACCGTGCTCAAGGCGCTGGTCGAACGGGCGGGAATCGAGGCCGCCGACGTCTCCGAAACCATCCTCGGCCAGGTGCTGACCGCCGGTCAGGGCCAGAACCCGGCCCGCCAGGCCCATGTCAACGCCGGCCTGCCGATCGAAAGCGCCGCCTGGTCGATCAACCAGGTCTGCGGCTCGGGCCTGCGCGCCGTCGCGCTGGCCGCGCAGCACATCCAGCTGGGCGATGCATCCATCGTCGCCGCGGGCGGGCAGGAAAACATGTCGCTCAGCCCCCATGTCGCGCACCTGCGCGCGGGCGTGAAGATGGGCGACGTCAAGTACATCGACTCGATGATCAAGGACGGTCTCTGGGACGCCTTCAACGGCTACCACATGGGCCAGACCGCCGAGAACGTCGCCGAGAAGTGGCAGATCAGCCGCGACATGCAGGACGAATTCGCCGTCGCGTCGCAGAACAAGGCCGAGGCCGCGCAGAAGGCCGGCAAGTTCGCCGACGAGATCGTGCCCTTCATCGTCAAGACCCGCAAGGGCGACATCACCGTCGACCAGGATGAATACATCCGCCACGGCGCGACCATGGAAGCGATGCAGAAGCTGCGCCCGGCCTTCACCAAGGACGGCACGGTCACCGCGGCCAACGCCTCGGGCCTCAACGACGGCGCCGCCGGCGCGCTGCTGATGACCGCGGACGAGGCGGAAAAGCGCGGCATCACTCCGCTCGCGCGCATCGCCTCCTACGCCACCGCGGGTCTCGACCCGTCGATCATGGGTGTGGGCCCGATCCATGCCTCGCGCAAGGCGCTGGAAAAGGCCGGCTGGAAGCCCGAGGACCTGGACCTGGTCGAGGCGAACGAAGCCTTCGCCGCCCAGGCCTGCGCCGTGAACAAGGACATGGGCTGGGATCCGGCCATCGTGAACGTGAACGGCGGCGCCATCGCCATCGGTCACCCGATCGGCGCCTCGGGTGCGCGGATCCTCAACACCCTGCTGTTCGAAATGCAGCGCCGCGGCGCCAAGAAGGGTCTCGCCACCCTCTGCATCGGCGGCGGCATGGGTGTCGCCATGTGCCTCGAACGCCCCTGACCCCAAGGCTCGGGGCGGCCCCGCGCCGCCCCACCCAAGGGCGAGAGGTCCGGCCATGACGCATCCCGCGCTCACCGATCCAGACCAGCTGGTGTTCTCCGGCGGGGGCCTGCGTTGTTTCTGGCAGGGCGGCTTCCTCGACCGGCTGGGGCAGGACCGGACCTATCGCCCGAAACGCGTCACCGGCGTCAGCGGCGGCGCGCTGGCCGGGGCCGCCTGGCTGACCGGCAACGGGCGCCGACTGCTGGACATCATGTGCGACGCTTTCGAGCAGCGCGACAGCAACCTCGACCTCTTTGCCGCCGATTCCGACGGGATCACCCCGCACCAGCGGCTTTACTGCGACGTTGTCTCCGAGGTCCTCGATGACAGCGCGCAAGAGGCGATCGCCAACGGCCCGCAGTTCCAGATCCTGATCGCCCATCCGCCCGAAACCGGCGCGCCGACCCTGACCGGGACCGCGCTTGCGCTGGCCTACGAGGCCGAGTTGCACACCGTGAACGCGCCGCATTTCAACTGGGCCGAAAAGATGGGCCTCACCGCCCGGCTGATCGACGCCAACCAGGCCGCCCGCGATGGCCAGCTGGCCGCGCTGGTGAACGCCGCTGCCGTGATCCCGCCGGTGTTCGAGCCGCCGCTGTGGGACAACGCCCGCGTGGTCGATGGCGGCATGGCCGACCAGGCGCCCCTGCCCGAGCCCGACGAAGGGTGCAGCCTGATCCTGCTGACCCGACGTTACAAGCGCATTCCGGACGTGCCGAGCCGCGTCTACCTGTGCCCCTCGGACGAGGTGACGGCGGACAAGATCGACTTTACCGACCCGGCCAAGCTGCGCCGCACCTGGGATGAGGGCGCGCGCGATGCCGAGGTGCTACTAACGGACAAGACCGCTGCATCCGAAATTATCGCGCAACAATCTTGCGCATGATGGGATCAGCGAATAACAAGATTGCCAATACACCAACGTAAGGGAGGGACTACCATGGCACGCACAGCATTGGTCACCGGGGGCTCGCGCGGCATCGGCGCGGCGATTTCCAAGGCACTGAAGGCCGAAGGCTATGAGGTCGCGGCGACCTACGCCGGCAATGACGCGGCCGCGGCCAAGTTCACCGAGGAAACCGGCATCAAGACCTACAAGTGGAACGTCGCCGATTACGCCGAATCGAAGGCCGGGATCGAGCAGGTCGAAGCCGACCTCGGCCCCGTCGACGTGGTCGTCGCAAATGCCGGCATCACGCGCGACGCCATGTTCCACCGGATGACCCCGGAGCAGTGGAACGATGTGATCGCCACCAACCTCACTGGCGTGTTCAACACCGTGCACCCGGTCTGGTCGGGCATGCGCGACCGCAAGTTCGGCCGGGTCATCGTGATCTCGTCGATCAACGGGCAGAAGGGCCAGGCCGGCCAGGTCAACTATGCCGCCACCAAGGCGGGCGATCTGGGCATCGTGAAAAGCCTGGCGCAGGAAGGTGCCAAGTTCGGCATCACCGCCAACGCGATCTGCCCCGGCTACATCGCGACCGAGATGGTCATGGCGATCGACGAATCGGTGCGCGAGAAGATCATCAAGGGCATCCCCGTCGGCCGCCTGGGCGAGCCGGAAGAGATCGCGCGCTGCGTGACCTTCCTGGCCTCCGAGGACTCGGGCTTCATCAACGGCTCGACCATCTCGGCCAACGGGGCGCAGTTCTTCGTCTGACGCCGTGGCGCGATCGAAACGCCAAGGGCCGGTCACTGTGACCGGCCCTTTTCATGTGCGTGTCATGCGGGGGCGACGCGTGCGCCCCGGAAACTGGTACGGATTGCGCCTAGTGCGTGGTCTCCAGGCGCGCGATCTCTTCCTTCAGGCGCAGCTTCTGCTTCTTCAGGTCGGTGATCTGCTGGTTGGGCGTGCCGGGCGAACGTTGCGCGACCTCGATCGCGTCGGAGAGGTTCGCGTGTTTCTTCTTCAGTTCCGAAAGGTGTGAACTCAAGCTCATGGCAGTCCTCCGCTGGTTGATGTGCCCTCTCAGTGCACCACAAAAAAGTGGGTCTGTCACCAATCTTGCGCAAGCAACGGTTACCAAAACGTAAACGGTTGTTACGAACATGTGCCTGCGCTCAGTCCGACCAGCGAATCGGGGCGGCGTGGCGCAGGATGGCCTCGGCCGCCTCGGTGTAATCGGGCGCATCGCCTGCGTGGCGGTCCCCGGCGTGCAGAATGAACGGCGCATGCAGGCGCAGGGGGGCCCGTCCGCCCTTTGTCATATGGACAATCACGAGTTGTGCGTCGCGTCCCGCGCGGGGCGCAAGGGGCAGCACCCGCAGGCTGCCAAGGCCGGCCTGCGGCGCCAGGGACAGGATCTCGCCCAGCCGCTCGGCCCGGTGGATCATCGCGTAAAGGCCCCGCGGCGCCAGCCGGCGCGATCCTGCCTGCACCCAGTCGGCCAGCGGCGTGTCTTCGCCCATGGCCGTGTCACGGCCCGCGTCGGGCGCGCGCGTGCTCGCGCTGCGGTCGAAATAGGGCGGGTTGGCGATCACGATGTCGAACCGGCGCTGGCGCAGGTTCGCGGGCATGGCTGCCAGATCGCCCTCGACCACCGTGAGCGGCAGGTCGTTCAGCGCCGCATTCTTGCGCGCAAGCGCCGCGTAGCCCGGTTGCAGCTCGAGCCCGGTCAGCGTGAGCCCCTGCACCCGCGCGGCAAGGCACAGGCTTGCCGCCCCTGCCCCGCAGCCCAATTCCAGCACCGAGTGCCCCGCCCGCGCCGGAACCGAGGCGGCCAGCAGCACCGGGTCCACCCCGGCGCGGTACCCCTTGAGCGGTTGCAGCAGCGCAATCCGCCCGCCCAGGAAGCCCGAGCAGCCCAGGCCCCGGGCGGCGAGCGCGTCAGGAGGGGGCGATCTCATGTTCTTCCAGCAGCGCGCGGGCGCGGTCATAGTCGCTGTCGGCCACCATGGCGCGGCGCGGCAATATGCCGATGCTGCCTTCGAGGACGCTCATGTTTACGTCGAGCTCGAACAGGGCTATATCCTCGCCCTCAAGAAGGGCGCGGACATAGGCCATCAGGGCGATGTCATTGCTGCGCAAAAGCTCTTTCATGGGATGGATGTAAGGGAAGGATCGGGGCCTTGTCGAGCCGGAGTGACACGATGGTGAGGGACAGTGCGGTCAAGCCGCACGAGCGGCTGGCGACGCGGCTTGCGCCCAAGATGGACGCGGTCAACGCGCTGATCCGGCAGCGGATGGCCTCGCGCCACGCCCCGCGCATCCCCGAGGTGACCGCGCACTTGGTCGAGGCCGGCGGCAAGCGGTTGCGGCCGATGCTGACGCTGGCGGCGGCGGACCTGTGTGGCTACGGCGGCGAGGATGACGTCAAGCTGGCCGCGACGGTCGAGTTCATCCACACTGCCACGCTGCTGCATGACGATGTGGTGGACGAAAGCGCCCAGCGTCGCGGGCGGCCGACGGCGAACCTTCTGTGGGACAACAAGTCGAGCGTTCTTGTGGGCGATTACCTCTTTGCCCGCGCCTTCCAGCTGATGGTCGAACCGGGCGATCTGCGCGTGCTCGACATCCTGTCGAACGCCGCCGCGACCATCGCCGAAGGCGAGGTGTTGCAGCTGACCGCCGCGCAGGACCTGTCGACGACCGAAGAGATCTACCTGCAGGTGGTACGGGGCAAGACGGCGGCGCTGTTCTCGGCCGCGACAGAGGTCGGCGGCGTGATCGCCGGGGTGCCCGAGGCGCAGATCAAGGCGCTGTATGACTATGGCGACGCGCTGGGGATTGCCTTCCAGATGGTCGACGACCTGCTGGATTACTGGGGCGGAGACGCCACCGGCAAGAACATCGGCGACGACTTCCGCGAGCGGAAACTGACGCTGCCGCTGATCAAGGCGGTGGCAAAGGCCGACGCGACCGAACGCGCCTTCTGGGTGCGGGTGATCGAGAAGGGCAAGCAGGGCGAGGGCGACCTCGAGGAGGCGCTGCGGCTGCTGAACGCCCATGGCGCGCTCGAGGCGACGCGGGGCGAGGCGCTGGACTGGGCGGCCAAGGCCAAGGCGGCGCTGGACGTGCTGCCCGAGCATCCCGTGAAGGACATGCTGACGGATCTCGCCGATTACGTGGTCGCGCGGCTGACCTGAGCGGGGTGGTGGGCAGGATGCCCACCCTACATCGGTGTTCTTGAGGTGTCGCGAGCCCGGCAACCCGGGGGCCAGCCCCCGGACCCCCGGAGTTTATTGGCAAGATGAAGAAGGGATCGGGCCCGAAGGCCCGGTCCGTGCTTCAGTTCGTCAGGATGTAGTAGCTGTTGCGGATGCGGCCCTGGTTCTTGACCGCGACATAGAAATAGCCGTCCCAGGCGGGCGTCCAGGAGCAGTAGAGCTTGTCCGAATAGCTGCGGTCGAGGCAGATGACATTGCCGTTCTCGTCCGTGACCACCAGGTCGAGATCCGCGTCGCCGTCGCCGATGATGGCGAGTTCGGCCAGGCGGCCGCCGTAGAAGGCCTCCTTGAAGATGTCGGTCTTGCCGGCGCGCAGGCGCGACAGGGTGCGCGAGGCGCCGCCAATGCGGCCACGGGCGCCTTCGGCCTCGACGTCCTCGATGATGCCCATGAGGGCCTCGTCACCGGCGGCGTAGTCCTTGGCGGCGGCCAGCATGTCGGCGGCCTCGATCGGCATGTCGGTGCCCTCGCCTTCCTCAGCGACGGCCTCGCCTTCGTTGTCCTGCGTTTCCTTCTCGCGCTCCACGTCCTCGATGGTCAAGGACATCATGATCTGCGCGGCCGAGAGGGCGGCAAGGGCGTTCTTGTTGGCCTGGGCATAGGCAAAGAGGTCCTGCGCCATGGCGGCCTGTTCGACGGCGCCGCCATCGGCCTCGGCCGTGGGCAGCGCGTTCTCGCCGCTCTTGTCCTGGGCCATTGCGAGGGGGGCCAGCGCGGTCAGGGCCGTGGCGCAGAGCGCCGCCTTGAGAAAGGATTTGGGGGTCATGGATGGGCCTCTTTGCTTGAGGGTTTCGATGGCCCGAGGATGGCACCTCACTGGGCCGTAATCCACTGTTTTTTCCTGACAAATCCCGTCACGAAATGCTGCGGCGCGGCGACGGGGCCGCGCCGCGCGGGCGTCAGTTGGAATTGACGACGCCGTTCAACCAGTCGATGTAATTCGAGATCCGGGTATAGGCCGAGAACAGCGCGTCCTCCTTGCAGCTCTTGCCCGATTGCGAGGACATGCCCCAGCTGACCACCCCGGCCTGGATGTATTGCCCGCCCTCGAGCGGGACGACCAGCGGGCCGCCGCTGTCGCCGTTGCACGAGGTCTTGCCGCCCTCGAACGTGCCCGAACACAGCATGTTTTCCGACATCGGCGGGCGGACGTGCTTGATCAGTTCCTGCCAGACCAGCTGCGCCTCGGGCTCTTCAAGGCCGAAGGCCTGGGCGGCGAGGCCGATGCCCTGCGCGGCGGTCTTGGCGCGCGCCTCGAGCATCATCTGGTTGCACATGTCGCGCGACATCATCTGGATCTCGGCCTCGCGCATCTTGGCGCTGCGTTGCGCGCCCTCGATCAGGCCCCAGCCGGTCACGACCGTGGTCACGCCGGGCTGGTCAAGCATGTCGCCGAACTGCGCATCCGGCACCTGGATCGTCTGGTAGGGCGCCTGCGGGGCGCGGGCCAGTTTCACCAGGGCGATGTCGTTGTCGAATTCCTCGCCGACATAGGCGGGGTGGCGGTAGATCGCCTCGACCGGGACGACGTCGCCGGCGCCCTCGGCGATCTCGTTGCCGCCGACGAAGACCGCGATCGCGTCGGGGTTAAGGTCGCGGTAGACGCCGTTGGGGTCCTTCATGTGGATGCAATGGGCGGCCGTCAGCACCCATTGGTCTAGCACCATCGAGCCGCCGCAGAATTGCGCGTCGATGCCCACGGGCGCGGCCTTGATCAGGAAGGCGACCTGCCAGGGCCAGGCACCGGGCGCGGCCTCGGTCCCGCCGATCACGCGGCTGCCGCTTTCGTCCTGCGCCGCGGCGGCGTCGCGTTCGGCCCGGCCGTCGGACTGGACGAAGGCGAAGGGAGAGGCCGCCTCGGGCGCGACCTCGGGCAGGGTCAGGTCCTGCGCGGCCAGCGGGCCGGCAAAGCAAGCGGCCAGGACGGCCGCAGTCAGGTGTTTCATCGCGTCTTCTCCGTTGGTCAATTCCGCTTGGTTTCAAATGGGGCGATGACCAGGTCGAGCCGGTCTACCGCCAGCGCCGCGCCCCCCCGGGGCGACAGCGAAAATCCGCGGGTCGTCTCGCCCCGCACGAGGGCGCCCAGCCAGGCCTCGGCCGGGGTGGCATTGCCCCGAGACTGGCCATCGGCGAGCGCCGAGAAGACGGCGCGCGGATCGCCCGGCTCGGCCGGCAGGCTGAGCACGTAGAGCGTCTCGCGCGCGTAGATGCCCGGGCGGGCGTCATTGCGCAGGCCGAAGTGCAGATCGCGCGTCTCGCCGCTGGGGATGCGGTTCGACAGGCCCTGCGTCGGCCAGATCATGTCGATCCGCCCGGTGGCATCGACATAAAGCAGCGTCACGTCCTGCGGCCGGCTGCCGGTGTTGGCGATGGTGACGCCCAGCCGGTCGCAATGGCTGGCTTCGGCCGTGGCGCCGACATCGCGCGGCCCGGTCGTGGGATCGGCGCATTGGCGGCCGCGGGCCTCGGCCGGTTGCAGCGTGAAACCGACCTGCGGGCCGCCGCCCAGCAGCGCAAAGCCCATGGCCCCACCGGCCGGGGTCACCTGCGCCAGGATCTTGTCGAGCCTTATGCGAGCGGCCGCCCCGTCCAGCGCGATGGCCAAGGCCGAGACGAGGTCCGGCGTCTCGGCCGGCCAGGCCAGCCGGGGCGAGCTGCCGGGCCCCATCGGGTCGAGCACCCGGTCGGGGCCGACCAGCGCGAAACTGTCGCCGGCCCAGACGACGCCATGCGGGGCCGAGGGCACGACGGGCACGTCGGACGCCTCGGCCAGCATGCGCGGGCCGTCGGGGATCAGCCGTTCCAGCGCGCGGGCGGCGCCCTCGGTCAGGGTGACGCGGACGTCGGTGTCGGGGGCACGGCGCAACAGGCGCGCTTCGGTCACGCGCAGGGCCGGGGGCGTGCCGACATAGCGCACGTCGGACGTGGTCGGGCGCACCTCGGTCACCTCGATGCGGCCCAGCGCCGCGCCCGTGGGGTCCGCGAAGACCTCGAGCAGGCTGCCGGGGGTGATATCGTGCAGGGCGCCCGCGCTCAGCACCGTGCCGTCGATGGGATAGCCGGCCTGGGCCTGCGCATCGCCAAAGGCTGCGGCATCGGCCAGCGTGCCCTCGACATCCGGGGTCTGGGCCGGCTGGCCCGACCGGGCGCGGATGCGGGTCGACGCCGCCGCGACCGCCTGTCGCCAGCTGAGGCCCGGAGAGGTGTCAAGAACGTTGACCAGCGTGCGGGTGAAATCGCCGTACCATTCCCCGTCCACCGGGTATTCAAAGGCCCGCTGGTCCGACTGCGCGGCGTAGAGGAAGACGAAATCGCCCTCGAGCGGCGGCGCAGGCGTCCCGGCCACGGCGGTCGCCTCGGGGATCTCGAGCGTCTCGGGGTCGAGATAGCGCGCCCGCCCGTCGCCATCGTCCAGCGCGCGGAAGCCGGTGGCGGAATGGCAGGCGTCGAGGATCGCGATCACCTGCACGCCCCGGCCCAGCGCGGCCCGGGCGACGGCGCCGAATTCGTCGTCGAGAATCGCGTTCTCGACCGCGCCCAGCGCGCCGTTCCAGTGGCCGGCATCGCGGGGCAGGAAGATCTCGTCATAGCCGCCCTGTTCGTCGCCATCCATGTCGGGAGCCTGGCTGCCGTGGCCAGAGAAATAGATGACCAGCGTGTCGCCCGCCTCGCTGGCGGCGACTGCGGCATCAAGCGCCGACAGGATCGCGGCGCGGTCCGGGGGGATGGCGCCCGGCCCTTCGGCCAGCAGGGTCACGTCGGTCACCCCGCGCCGGGCCAGCATGTCGGCCATCAGCCGCACGTCGTTTGCGGGGCCCGCGAGATCGGCGTCGAGGTTGACGTAATCGCTGACACCGATCAACACCGCCCGCGTCTCGGCCCAGGCCGAGGCGGCGGCAAGCGCGAGGCACGAAGCCGAGAGAAGACGCGTGATCCACATGAGCGGGACCATGCGGTTTTTGCCCCCCGGGGGCAATGTCATCTTGGCTGCATGACGGCGCTTTTCATGCCGTCAATTGCTTGGCGCGATCCGCCGCGCCGAGGGCTGGATCGGCCGCGCGCCGCCGGGGCGCTGACGCGCGTCGATGGCCAGCAGGAACCCGTTGAAATCGGGGTTGAGCTGGGTCGCCGCGTAGCCCGCGTCGATCACCTTGTCGACCAGTTCCGTGTCCAGCCGCAGGCGGGTCGGCACGGCGTTCAGCTCGGCCTGTTCTTCGGCATCGAGGGCGGTGAAATTGATCTGCCCGACGAAAAGCTTGAGGTCCTTGCAATCCCAGCCCCGCGTCGTGCCTCGCAGCGCGCGCACGCGAGCGGCGGGCAGCGAACAGCGCCACTCCACCAGGTCCTCGGCGTACTGGTCGAGGGTCAGCCGCAGCACGTCGTAGCCCACGCGAGAGGCCGAGCCCATGGACGAGTTGGCGATCGCCATGCCCATCTGCACCCCGCCCGGGCCGCCGACCTTCTGGCTCCAGCTGTAGTCGCTTTGCACGGCGGCGTTGGACACGAGGAACAGCATGCGTTTCAGCTTGACCGCCTGGGCATCGGTCAGAGGCCCGAAGGGGGTCTGCGACTTGGCCCGCTCCATCGCCAGCCCCGTGGTGCCAAAATTGTCGGTGATGCCGCCGTCGAGCAGTTTCACGAACTTGACCTTTTCCGGGTCGCGGTAGCTTTCCAGGGTGGCGCCATAGGCGCGCATGGCCGACGTGGCCTCGGGGTTGAAACGGGCAGCGGTCAGCCAATCCGGTTCCGTATAGTCGCAATTGTCCGTGTGGGCCTTCAGCACGATGGGGCTGAAGACCAGCGGAAAGGCGGCGCTGGCGGCCACCGCCTCGCTGACCGGCAGGTCGGCGAGGTTCGAACAGAGCGCGTCGAACGTCTCCTGGCTGAAGAGGAACGGCGTGTTGTTGGCCACGTCCGCCGCGTTGATCCAGGTGGTGGCATGGCCGCGCGCCCAGAGGTCGCGGAAGGTGGCGCCCTGCAGGATCGACTCGTCAAGGAACCGCGCGAAGGTGGCGCGCGAATTGGCCCCGCCCGAGATGCCGCGCACCAGCGTCACCGGGTTCCAGATCGCGGTCGACATGTACTTTTCGGCGTTCTGCACGAGGTAATCGTCGCGGTAGCGGTCAAGGCCGCGCGGACCGTGCAGCCCGTAATAGGCGGCCGTGACCGACCCGCCCGACACGCCCGTGACCAGCCGCACTGACTGCAGCAGCCCGTCCGGGTTCTGGGCGCTGCGCGTGGCGTCGCGCAGCGCCTTCAGCATGCCGTAGGAAAAGGACGAGGCGCGCGTGCCGCCCCCGGAAAAGGCGAGGCCGATGAACAGCTCTTCGTCCGCCACCGTCCCGGTGCCGAAGGGCTGCTCGTCCGGCGCCTCACCCGGGCCGAGCGGCGTGTTCAGCGGCTGGTTCCACGCGCCGCATCCGGCCAGCGCCAGCAGCGCACCGATGACGAATGTCTTGAAACTGCCCATGCCCCGCGTCCCTCCGAATTCCCTGGCGTCAAGGCTCTTGTGCCTGAAATTGCAGGCAGATCAGCTCTATTGCAAACCCTTTCTTCACCTCGGGCAGGTGCAGCTTGGCGCCGTGGCGCAGGGCGATGGCGCGCACCAGCGACAGGCCAAGGCCGTGGCCGGGGCGGTCCGCAGCGCCGGCGCCACGGGTGAAGGGCTCGAACAGGTCGGCTTTTAGCGCCGCCTCGATCCCCGGCCCGTCGTCGCTGACCCGCAGCGCGATTCGGCTGCCCTGCGCCCGCAGATCGACCCGCACCGTGTCGCCGGGGCGGGTGTATTTCAGCCCGTTCTCAACGAGATTCGACACCAGCTGCGACATCAGTTGGCCGTCGCCCAGGATCTCAAGCCCGGGCGCGATGTCGGCGGTGAGGTGCCGGCCGTCGTCCTCGGCCACCGGCTGGTAGAGCTCGACGATCCCGGTGCAGACCGCGCTGAGGTCGAGCGGTTTCAGCCCGGCCCGATTGCCGGTTTCGGCGTCGACGGCGGCGATGGACAGCAGCGCGTCGAAAAGCCGGATCGCGCCGCGGATCTCTTCGTCGAGCCGGGCGCGCTGCGCCTCGTCCACGTCCAGCGCGTCGAGCTGCGTGCGGATGCGGGCAAGCGGCGTGCGCATCTCGTGCGCGACCGCGTCGCCCAGCCGGCGATGCGCGCCGAAGAGATGGCCGATCCGGTCCAGCATGGCGTTGATGTGCCGCGCCAGCGTGCCGTAGTCGTCCCGCCCCTCGGGCAGGCGCAGCGCCATCTCGCCCGCGCCCACCGCGTCGAGCCTGCGGTTCATGCCGCGCACCCTGCCCTGGGCCCGCAGCGCCACCAGCGCGGCCCCGGCCAGCCCGGCGGCCAGCATGACCGCGCCGAAGACGACAAAGACGCGCCACATGGCGGTCAGCGTCCCCTCCATCGGGGCCAGGCTGACGCCGACAGCCATGGGAAAGCCGCCGCGCAGCTCCTGCGCCTGGGCCAGGTAGGGGCGGCCATCCAGCGTGATCCGGCTGGCAGGGCCCGGCGCCAGCCCCTCGGGCCAGGCCGCCAGGTTGCCGCCCAGCACGGCGCCGTCCCGGTCCAGCAGCAGGTAGATCGCCCCGTTCCCGCCGTTGGCCGAACGGTACTCCATCGCCTGCCGCACTGCGATGATGCGGCGCTGTTCGTAAAGGGCGGCGACGTTTTCAACCTCGGCCGCAAGGCGCGCCTGCGCCTCGTCCATCAGCCGCATCCGCAGCTGGTCCTGCACCACGATCACACCGACCAGTGCCAGCGCCACCGGCACCAGCGCCACCAGCGCCGTGCCGAGGAACCGGCGCAGGATCACCCGCCCTCCCTCGGGCCAAAGAGGTAGCCCGCGCCGCGTTCGGTGTGGATGAAGCTTTCGTCACAGGCGCTGTCGAGCTTGCGCCTGAGCCGCCCCACATGGACATCCACCACGTTGGTCTGCGGGTCGAAATGCAGGTTCCAGACCTTCTCCAGCAGCTCCATCCGGCCGATCGGCACGCCGGGGTGCGTGGCGAAATAGAGCAGCAATTCGAACTCCTTGGGGCTGAGCGGGATATGCGCGCGGTCGTAATGCACGGTGCGCGCCTTGACCCGGATCTCGAGCTTGCCGAAGACAAGGTAATCGTTGCCGCCCTGGGGCGCGCTGCGCCGGACCATGGCCTTGATCCGCGCGCGCAATTCCTCGGGGGCGAAGGGCTTGGGCAGGTAATCGTCGGCCCCGCGCTCCAGCCCCTCGACCCGGTGGCCGGCATGGGCCAGCGCGCTGACGATAAGGATGCCGCCGATCCGCCCGCTGGCGCGCAGCCCCGCCAGCGCGTCGATGGCATCGCCATCGGGCAGCATCCGGTCGAGGATCGCCATGGCGTAATCCGACAGCTCGGCCGCCTTCAGCGCGTCGGTATAGCTGCGCATCCAGACGGGCTCAAAGCCCAGTTCATCGCAGGCCTGGGACATGGCGCGGCCCATCTCCGCGTCGTCCTCGACCACCAATATGCGTTCACGCTCCATTCCCTCCTCCTCAATCGAATATGACAATATCCTGGTCCAGCACGTTGGCGTGGCTGGACGGGCGCAATCCGCCCGCATCCCAGGGATCCAATAGGTAATGACGCGTGGACCCGTCGGAAAGTTTCACCAAGAGCAGCACCGGGGCGCGGAAGGCCCGCGCCTGCGCTTCGGCCAGCACGGGCGGCGTCAGCGGCGCACCGTCGATCCGCAGCACCCGGTCGCCGCTGCGCAGACCGGCGAAAAAGGCCGTCGCTTCTTCGGCCGCTTCGGGCAGGTCAATCACGCCAGCCGCATCCAGGACGAGGCCCATCTCGCGCAAGGTATAGCTCTCCTTGCGCGCCACCTCGGCCGGAGCCATGGGGCTGACTGGCGTCTCGGCCGCGCGGCCAAGGTCGAGCGGCAGGGTCTTGGCCCGTCCGTCGCGCCACAGCGTCACCTCGGCCGGGGCCGCGCCGCGCTGCACCTGCGCCAGTGCCAGTGCCACGTCGCCGGGGCGGGTGACGGGCAAGCCGCCGAGAGAGACAAGGATGTCGCCGGGGGCCATGCCCGCCGCCCCGGCCAGCTTGCCGGCCTCGACGTGATCGACCAGGACGCCGCCCGCCGCGTATCCCAGCGCGGCGCGGATCTTGGGGCCAAGTGCGCGCAAATGCAGGCCCAGCGCGGGTGGCGCAGGGATCGCCTGCGCCTCGGCCTCGGCCAGGAAGGCAGCGATATCGGCCAGCGGCACGGCATAGGCGATGCCGAAAAAGAACCGCGAGCCATCCGCGATCCGCGTGTTGATGCCCATGAGCCGCCCCTCGGCATCGACCAGCGGCCCGCCCGAACTGCCGGGGTTCACCGGCGCCGAATGCTGCAGGTAAAGCACGGGCTGCTGCGGATCGACCTGCCGGCCGGGATGGCTGACGATGCCGTCGGTAAGGGTGAAGCCTGCCTCCATCGGCGCGCCGATCGCATAGACGCGCTGGCCCAGCACGGGCTGCGGTCCGGGGGTCAGGCCCTCCGGGCTTGTCGCCTGCACCAGCGCAAGGTCCCGCGACTCGTCCACCGCGATCACCGCGCCGGGGATCACCCGGCCGTCCGGCCCCTCGAGCAAGACCGTGCGCGCCTGGCCCACGACGTGGGCATTGGTCAGCACCCGGCCATCGCCGTAGAAGAAGGCCGAGCCAAGGAACCGTTCCTCGGCATCCGCGCTGCGCACCACCAGTGTCAACGCCAGCGCGCGTTCCAGCCCGGTCTGCGCCGTGGCCGCGAGGGGCAGCAGCAGGAAAATGACAAACGAAATGAGTCGCATCAGGAAAGTCCGTTCCAATTTCCCGCTGATCCTACGCCGCCAAGCGGCCGGGGTTTAAGTGAAATATCCCGTCATCGAAATGCGCCCTGTTGGCAGGGCCGCGGTCTTGCGGCTAACCTCGGATCAGATTTGAAACGGGAGGAGCCCGGATGTTCGCACGCAAGATTACGCTGGCGCTGGTGATGGCCGCGAGCCTCGGCACGGCCGCCGGCGCGCAGGAGGCCCCGCCGCTGAAGATGGCCGAATCCTCGCGCCTCGTCTACGATGCCGGTGTCGCGACGAAGGACCCGCTGCTGGTCCTCGCCGCCGCCAAGCTGCGCAAGTCGCTGGCGCTGCAAGCCTCGAACCGCGCGCCCGAAGACGGAGAGGCGGCCGACGGCGCCCCGCTCGACTTCGCCGCCATGCTGGACACGGCACGCGACCTGGCGGCGGGAGATGACCTGATGCTCGGCCTCATCGAGGACGCCGCGACCGAAGGCACCAAGGGCGTGGTCAACGGCCCCGTCTACAACATCGCCAACCTGCGGGCGAAAGGCACCGACAGCTACAACGGCGTGCCCTTCGAGGGCGGAAAATACGCCGAGATCTACGTCGAGGCCAGCGGCAGCCAGGACATGAACCTGCATGTCTACGACGCGCAGAACCGGCTGGTCTGCTCGGACACCGATGCCTCGGCCATCGCTTATTGCGGCTGGCGGCCGCGCAGCACCGGGGGATTTTCGATCAAGGTGACGAATGCGTCCGGGTCCTCGGCCCGCTACTCGATGATGACGAACTGATGTGGCGCGCGGCTCTCCTGTCGCTCGGGCTGGCCTCTCCTGCCCTGGCCGAGAATTATGCCCTGCTGGTCGGTGCCTCGACCTATGACAACCTCGAGGAACGGTTCTGGCTGAAGGGCCCTGCGAACGACGTGGACCTCGTGGCGACGTACCTGACGACGACGTCGCCCGTGCCTTTCGATGCGGGGAACGTGATGCTGCTGGCCGATGGGCTCGAGGGCGGGACCAAGCCGACCCTCGCCGCGATCCGCGCAGGGTTCGCGGCGATCACCGCGCAGCTGCAACCCGGCGATTTCGTCTACCTGCATTTCTCGGGCCACGGCACGCAAGGCCCGGCCCTCGATCCGTCGACCGAGATCGACGGGCTGGACGAGATGTTCCTGCCGGTCGACATCGGCCCCTGGAACGACACCGTCGGTACGGTCGAGAACGCGCTGATCGACGACGAGATCGGCACGCTCATCACCGCCATGCGCGACACCGGCGCGACGGTCTGGGCGGTGTTCGATTCGTGCCATTCCGGCACCGTCACCCGCGCCGCCCCCTCGGGCGAGGAAGAGGTGCGGATGCGCAAGCTCGACCCCTCGGCGCTTGGCGTGCCCGAGGCGGCCATGGACGCCGTCCAGACCCGCGCCCTGCCCGATCCGCGCGCCCGGCCGCAAAGCCCGGCAGGCGAGGCGCTGGCGGCCGATGCCCCCGGCGGGTTCATCGCCTTCTACGCCGCCCAGACCAACGAGACGACGCCCGAAAAGCGCCTGCCCAAGGGCCAGCCCGGCCGCCGCGCGCAGGGCGTGTTCACCTACACGATCTTCGAGACATTGGCGCAGAACCCCGGTGTGACCTACCGCCAGCTGGGGCAGGAGGTGCTGCGCCGCTACGCCGTGCAGAACCTCGCGCTGTCCACGCCGATGTTCGAAGGCGATCTCGACGCCGTGGTCTTTTCCGGCGAGGCCGGCACCCGCGTGACCCAATGGCCGGTGCGCGAGGGCGATTTCGGCCTCACGCTGAACGCCGGCGCGCTGCAGGGGCTGGGGGCGGGCGACATCCTCGCCATCCTGCCCACCGCCGCCTCGGGCGAAGACGACGCCTTGGGCTATGTCGAGGTGGCCTTTTCCGACACCTTCACGGCCGAGTTGGAGCCCATCGACCACGCAGGCCTCGCGGCCATCGACCCCTATGACCTGCCGCGCGGCACCTATGCGCGCAAGCTGGCCGACGGGGTGGATTTCACGCTGACCGTCGCCCTGCCCGACCCCGCGGTCCCCCTGCCCGGGGCCCTGCCGGACGCGCTGGCCCAGCTGGAAACCGAGGCGACCGGCCGCCTGCGCCTTGTCCCCGCGGGGTCGGAGGCCGACATCCGCCTGGCCGTGATGCCGCAAAGCGACCGGCCGGACGCGATCTGGATGCTGCCCGGGTCGGGCTTCTTTGACCCAGAGGCGCCGGGCAAGCCGCCCTCCATCGGCACCGCAGGCCGGGACGGCGCCGAGATCGCCGCGCTGATGCAGGAGAATTTCGAGACGATGGCCCGCGCCATCAACCTGTTGAAACTCGGCGGCAGCTACGGCGGCTCGGACCTGTCGGTGGACCTGAAACTGCAGACCCGATCGCGCACACAGCGCGAACTGACGGACCTCGACCTGACCGCCGTGCCGCGCCTCATCCCCGACGACCAGGTCCATGTGCTGGCGCGGAACAACGAGGATTTCCCGGTCGATGCCAACGTGCTGCACATCGGGTCGGATTATTCCATCAGCCACTTCTACTCGGGCCGGCTGCAACCGGGCGACACGCTGAAAAAGGGCCTCTTCCGCGTCACGAACGAGGGCTTCGGCCGCGACCGCGTGGTGATCATCCTGACCCCCGCCCAGCCCCAATCGGCGGTCGAGGACCTCGCCTTCCTTGCCCAAAGCGCGGTCGAGGTGACACGCGGGGCGGGCAGCGACGGCTCGGGCTTCAACGCCACCCTCCGCGCCGCGGGCTTTGGCACAGTCACCCGCGGCGTGGTGGCGCTGGACGACGACAGCGGCCCGGCCCCGGTGATCCTGCAGTACGACATCGACGCGGTGCCGGGGGAATGACCGGATCGCCTGTGGACAGGTCCGGCCGCCTCCGGCGGGAGTATTTCCAGAATAATGAAAGGGGCGGGCCACATGCGGACCCGCCCCTTGTTCATCTTGCCAATAAACTCCGGGGGTGTGGGGGCTGGCCCCCACTGACGGCGGCGACCGTTCAGCCCTCGGCCTTGACCCGCTCCGGCAGCACCCAGCCCGCGCGCGGGAAGTGGCAGGTGTAACCGTTCGGCACCCGCTCCAGGTAATCCTGGTGCTCGGGCTCGGCCTCCCAGAAATCGCCCATCGGCTCGACCTCGGTCACGACCTTGCCGGGCCAGAGGCCGCTGGCCTCCACGTCCTTGATCGTCTCGAGCGCGGTCTGGTGCTGCGCCTCGGAGGCGTAGTAGATCGCCGAGCGATAGCTCATCCCCCGGTCGTTCCCCTGCCGGTTCGGCGTGGTCGGATCGTGAATCTGGAAGAAGAACTCCAAGAGCCGCCGGTAGCTCATCCGGGCGGGGTCGAAGATCACCTCGATCGCCTCGGCATGGGTGCCGTGGTTGCGGTAGGTGGCATTCGGCACGTCGCCGCCCGAATAGCCGACGCGGGTCGAGATCACCCCGTCCATTTTGCGGATCAGGTCCTGCATGCCCCAGAAACATCCGCCTGCGAGTACGGCCCGTTCGCTCATGCCACGTCCTCCACTTGATCCAGATATTGCCCGTAGCCTTCCGCCTCCATGTCGTCGCGATGGATGAACCGCAACGAGGCCGAGTTGATGCAATAGCGCAGCCCGCCCCGGTCGAGCGGCCCGTCCGGGAAGACGTGGCCAAGATGGCTGTCGCCATGGGTCGAGCGAACCTCGACCCGGATCATTCCGTGGGTCGTATCGCGCAGTTCGGTCACATGGGCGGGTTCGATCGGCTTGGTAAAGCTCGGCCAGCCGCAGCCCGAGTCGTACTTGTCCGACGAGGCGAACAGCGGCTCTCCGGACACGATGTCGACGTAGATCCCGGGCTCCTTGTTGTCGAGGTAGCGCCCCGTGCCCGGCCGCTCGGTGCCGCTTTCCTGCGTCACCCAGTGCTGGATCTCGTCCAGCGCGGCGATGGCCTCGGGGCGTCGTTCATACTTGGTCATGCGCGCCTCCTGTAACTCATGCCCATTAGATGGGGCCGCGTGTCGGATTTCAAAGCGATATTTCACCGCGCTCTCGGGCGCGTGCGTCACGCCCCGAGCCGAAGCGTCGCCCAGCGCGCCGCATCTGCGACCACCGGTTCTGGGTCGTCGCACAGCCGCTGCGCAACGGGCCGCAACGCCGCGTTGCCGGAATTGCCGATGGCATAGAGCACGTTGCGCACAAAGCGCCCCCGCCCGATCCGCTTGATCGGAGAGCCGCTGAACAGCGCCCGGAACGTCGCATCGTCCAGCTTCGCCAACTCGACCAGATTCGGCGCCACCAGATCCTCGCGCGCGGCATATTTCACCTCGCTGGCCGCGACGGCGAACTTGTTCCAGGGGCAGGCCGCCAGGCAATCGTCGCAGCCGTAGATCCGATTGCCCATGAGCGGACGCAGCGCGGGGTCCACCGGGCCCGCGTGTTCGATCGTCAGGTAGGAGATGCAGCGCCGCGCATCCAGCTGGTAGGGCGCGGGAAAGGCATCGGTCGGACAGGCGTCGAGGCAGGCCCGGCACGACCCGCAAGAATCCCGCCCAGGCGCATCCGGCGCCAATTCCACCGTCGTGAAAATCGCCCCGAGGAAGAACCAGTTCCCCAGTTCGCGGCTGACCAGGTTGGTGTGCTTGCCTTGCCAGCCCAGCCCCGCCGCTTCGCCCAGCGCCTTTTCGGCCACGGGCGCGGTGTCCACGAACACCTTGATTTCCGGCGCCGGCGGCTCCGCCGCAGATAAGAGCCCCACCCGGTCGAGGTCCTGACCCGGCTTGGCCGCCTCCATGAACCACCGCCCCACCCGCTTGAGCCGTTTTTTCACCACGTCGTGGTAATCGCGGTTCTGGGCATAGACGCTGATCGCCCCGCGATCGGGTTGCTCCAGCACCGCCATCGGATCATGCGCAGGCGTGTACATCTCGGCCAGCATCACCACCGACCGCACCTCGGGCCAGAGCGCCTGCGGATCGCCGCGCCATGCGACCCGCCGCTCCATCCAGTCCATGCTGCCATGGCGTCCGGCCTCGAGAAACGCGCCCAGCCGCCCCGGCAGCTCGGGCACCGCGTCCGGCGCGCAGACCCGGGCCAGCGCAAACCCCTCGGCCCGCGCCCGATCCAGCAAGGCATGCTTCAGATCCGGCACGCGGCGCCCATGCTTCATTGTTTCGAAAATACCTTCGGGGGGTGAATGCCGCAGGCAGAGGGGGGCAGACAGCCCCCCTGTCCCACGCCGGCCTCAGAAATCGAGGTCGGCATAATGCGGCGGCGGCGGGAAGCCCGGCACCTGATCGGCCAGGATCGACCGGAAGGCCGGGCGTGACTTGATCTTGGCGTACCAGTCCTTGACCACCTCGGACCGGTTCCAGTCCACGTCCGAGATGTAGTCGAGGCTTGACAGATGCGCGGCGGCGGCGAAATCGGCGAGCGTCATGACGTCACCGGCCAGCCAGCGGCGATGATCCAGCAACCAGGCCATGTAGTCGAGGTGATACTTGATCGCCTTGGCGCCCGACTTGACGTTGCCGCTGTCCGGGAAGCCCTGCTTCATCACTTTCTTGTTGACCCGCTCGTAGACCAGTTTCGACGTCACTTCGTTGTGGAACTTGTCGTCGAACCAGCTGACCAGCCGCCGCACCTCGTAGCGCGCGTCATGGCCCTGCGGCATCAGCGACGGTTCGGGGTACTTTTCCTCGAGCCATTCACAGATGGCGGCGCTTTCGGCCATGGTCTTGCCGTCGATCTTCAGCACCGGCACTTTCGCCGCCGGGTTGCGGCGCAGGAAGTCGGCGTCCTTTTCCCAGTAGCGCTCCTCGACCAGTTCGCATTCGATCCGCTTCTCGGCCAGGCTCAGCCGGACCTTGCGGCAGAAGGGCGACAGGGGAACATGGTACAGGCGGGCCATCGGGCGTGCATCCAATCGGTGAGGTGTCCCCCGTCAATGCCGGGAATTGCGCGGCAGTTCAACTCCCCGCCGTGAAAAGCCCCGCGCCGGATCGGCAGGGCGATGCCTATTGGAAGCAGCCCGCGCGGCCGTCCACGCGGATCGTCTCGGCCCCGGCGATGATCTGTGCCGCGCGCCGGCGGACGAAATTCGACGGGTTCGAGGCGGACCTGTCCTTGGGGGCCGGCAGGATCGCCGCCAGCCGGGCCGATTGCGTCGCCGTCAGCTGGCCCGGGCCGACCCCGAAGTAGTGCCGCGCCGCCGCCTCGACGCCAAAGACGCCCTCGTCGAACTCGGCCACGTTCAGGTAGACCTCGAGGATGCGGCGCTTGGGCCAGAGCGCCTCCATCAGCGGCGTGATCCCGGCCTCGAGCACCTTGCGCACATAGGACCGGCCGTGCCAGAGAAAGACGTTCTTGACCACCTGCTGGCTGATCGTGCTGGCGCCACGGTTGCCGCCCTCCTCGATGGCCTTGCGCAGGGCGGCCATGTCGATGCCCCAATGGGTGCAGAAGTTCGCATCCTCGGCCGCCACGACCGCACGTTGCATCACCGGAGCGATCTCTTCGATCGGGACCCAACGGTGATCGAGCGCGCCGAGGCGCTGCTTTTCGGACCACATGTAATAGGTCGTCGGCGGGTTCAGCACGCGGAAAACGAGCACGAGCAGCACGGCCAGCACCGTCACGGCCAACGCCAGCCGGAACGTCCAGCGCAGCAGCCAGCGCACGGGGCGAACCCGCCGGGGGGGCGGCGGGGCCGGTTTCTTGTCGGCTGTTCTGGAAGTCTTCTTTGTCGCGCGCGCCATGGCACAAGCTATTACCGGCCTCGGAGCGAAAGGCAAATCCTGCGATGCCCGTCCCTGGAAATAGATACGGCCGACGGTCCCCACCGCCGGCCGTTTCATTGCATCAAACCACCATGATGCATGTCCGACCCTGCAACTCTCGTCTCCTCACTCGAGCAGCAGACTCGGCCCTCCCGCATTGGTTTTAACACTTTGATCATTGATGTGTCCAATGTTTAGAATTTGTTCAGCAAATGAAAAAAGGGCGCGCCGAGGCACGCCCTTTTCCAGTCTAACCCGTATGGTCCCTTACTCGGCCGGGACCGCCTCGGCCGCGTCGCTCAGCGGCATGGGCAGCTTGTTCAGCATCTCCTTGGGGATGACCTGGACAAAGTGGACCCGCTCGGTCTCCCAGTTGCGCAGGATCTCCAAAGCCTTGGCAGAGTTGGATTCTTCCGCGTGCCGCTCGATCAGCGCCTTGCAGTGACCCTCCCAGTACGCGGCCTCGAAGCCCTGCGTCACGACCGTTTCGGGGTTGATCATGTCGCCACTCAGACCCTCGGGATCGTAGAGGTAGGCCATGCCGCCGGTCATGCCCGCGGCGAAGTTCGCGCCGATGGATCCAAGGATCACCGCCACCCCGCCGGTCATGTATTCGCAGCCGTTCGAGCCGCAGCCTTCGACCACCACCTTCGCGCCGGAGTTGCGCACGGCGAATCGCTCACCCGCGCGACCCGCGGCAAAGAGATGCCCGTCGGTCGCACCATACAGCACCGTGTTCCCGATGATCGTGTTCTCGGACGCGACCAAGGGGCTCGCCATCAGCGGACGCACGACGATCAGACCACCCGACAGGCCCTTGCCGACGTAGTCGTTGGCATCGCCCGCGACTTCCAGCTTGAGACCCGGCGCAGCGAAGGCGCCCAGCGACTGGCCCGCGTTGCCCTGCAGCTTGACGTGCAGGTGGTCGGGTTGCAGCGCGTTGCGCATGCCGAAGTTGCGCACGATGTGCGAGGACGTCCGCGTGCCCACGGTGCGGTGCGTGTTCTGCACCGCGTAGCTGAGCTGCATCTTTTCGCCGTCCTCGAGGAACCGGGCGGCATCGCGCACGATCTCGGCGTCCAGCGTGTCCGGCACCGCGTTGCGCGGCTTGTTGCGGTCGTACTTGATCTTGTGTGCGCCATCGACCGAGATCAGCAGCGGGTTCAGGTCGAGATCGTCGAGGTGGTCCGAGCCACGGCTGACCTGGCTCAGCAGGTCGGCGCGACCGATCACCTCGTCCAGCGACTTGGCACCGATCGAGGCGAGGATTTCCCGCACTTCGCTGGCGTAGAAGGTGATGAGGTTCACCACCTTGTCCGCGTTGCCGGTGAACTTGCCGCGCAGCTTCTCGTCCTGCGTACACACGCCCACCGGACAGGTGTTCGACTGGCACTGGCGCACCATGATGCAGCCCATGGCGATCAGCGCGGCGGTGCCGATGCCGTATTCCTCGGCGCCCATCATGGCGGCCATGACGATGTCACGCCCCGTGCGCAGCCCGCCGTCGGTCCGCAGGGTCACCCGATCGCGCAGCTTGTTCATCGCCAGCACCTGGTGCGCCTCGGTCAGGCCCATTTCCCAGGGCAGGCCGGCGAACTTGATCGACGTGGCCGGGGAGGCCCCGGTGCCGCCGTTGTGGCCCGAGATCAGGATCACGTCGGCCTTGGCCTTGGCCACGCCCGCCGCGATCGTGCCGACGCCCGACGACGCCACCAGCTTGACCGTCACCTTGCAGCGCGGGTTGATCTGCTTGAGATCGTAGATCAGCTGCGCCAGGTCCTCGATCGAGTAGATGTCGTGGTGCGGCGGCGGCGAGATCAGCGTCACGCCCTTTGTCGAATGGCGCAGACGGGCGATCAGGTCGGTGACCTTCATGCCGGGCAGCTGGCCGCCCTCGCCGGGCTTGGCGCCCTGGGCCACCTTGATCTCGAGCTCTTCGCACTGGTTCAGGTACTCGGCTGTGACGCCGAAGCGGCCCGAGGCCACCTGCTTGATCTTGGCCGAAGGGTTGTCGCCGTTGGGCTCGGGCACGAAGTGCGCCGGGTCCTCGCCGCCCTCACCGCTGTCGGACTTGGCGCCGATCCGGTTCATTGCGACGTTCAGCGTCTTGTGCGCCTCGGGGCTGAGCGCGCCCAGCGACATGCCCGGCGTGACAAAGCGCTTGCGGATCGAGGTGATGCTTTCCACCTCTTCCAGCGGGATCGCCTCGCCCAGCGGCTTGATCGCCAGAAGGTCGCGCAGGTGGATCGGCGGGTTCGCCTGCATCCGCGCACTGTACTGCTTCCACAGCTCATACGACGCCCGGTCACAGGCCGCCTGCATCATGTGCATGGTCTGCGCTTCCCAGGCGTGGGTCTCGCCCGACTTGCGCGCCTTGTAGAAGCCGCCGATGGGCAGCACGTCCTGCTGGCGCAGGAAGCCCTGGGCGTGGATCTCTTCGACCTTGCGCTGGATACCGTGCAGGCCGATCCCCGAGATGCGGCTGAGCAGGCCGGGGAAATACTCGGCGCACATGGCGCGGGAAAGGCCCACGGCCTCGAAGTTCAGGCCACCGCGATAGGACGAGATGACCGAGATGCCCATCTTGGCCATGATCTTGAGCAAGCCGGCATCCACCGCGTCGCGGTAGTTCTTGACCGCCTGGGTCAGGCTGCCATCGATCAGGCCGCGGCGGATGCGGTCGGCCAGGCTGTCCTCGGCCAGGTAGGCGTTGACGACCGTGGCGCCCGCGCCGATCAGCACGGCAAAGTAGTGCGGGTCGATGCATTCGGCCGAGCGCACGTTGAGCGAGGTGAAGGTCCGCAGGCCCTTGCGCGTCAGGTGGCTGTGCACCGCGCTGGTGGCCAGGATCATCGGCATGCCAACCCGCTCCGGGCCCTGGTTCTGGTCGGTCAGCACGATGTGCCCGGCGCCCGAGCGCACGGCATCCTCGGCCTCGGCGCGGATGCGCTCAAGCGCCTCGCCCAGCGCGCCATCGGGCTCACCGGCGGGGAAGGTGCAGTCGATGGTCACCAGCTCGGCGTTGAACTGCTCGATCAGCTTGTCGAACTGCGCATTGCCGATGAAGGGGCTTTCCAGCACCAGGATCTCGGTCTGGGCGCTGCTTTCGTCCAGCACGTTCTTGAGGTTGCCGAACCGCGTCTTCAGCGACATGACGCGGTATTCGCGCAGGGAGTCGATCGGCGGGTTGGTCACCTGGCTGAAGTTCTGGCGGAAGAAGTGCGACAGCGGCCGGTACTTTTTCGACAGAACGGCCGAGGGCGTATCATCGCCCATGGAGGCGATGCTTTCCTTGCCGTCCTCGGCCATGGGGGCGAGGATGCTTTCCAGCTCTTCCACCGTGTAGCCGGCCGCGATCTGGCGCTGGCGCAGCTCGGCCCCTTCGAACAGCGGGACCTCTTCCAGCTCGCCCAGCACGTCGTCGAGATCGTTGATCTTGCCGACCCATTCGCCGAAGGGCTGGGCATTGGCGAGACGGTTCTTCATCTCTTCGTCGTGGTAGAGACGGCCTTCGTGCATGTCGACGGCGATCATCTGGCCCGGGCCCAGCGCGCCCTTTTCGCGCACCGTGGCCTCGTTCACGGGGACCATCCCGGCCTCCGACCCGGCGATCAGCAACCCGTCGCCGGTCACGACATAGCGCATCGGGCGCAGACCGTTGCGGTCAAGCCCGCCGCAGACCCAACGGCCGTCGGTCATGGCAAGCGCGGCGGGGCCGTCCCAGGGCTCCATCACCGAGTTGCAGTAGGAATACATGTCGCGCCAGGCCTGCGGCAGTTCCACCGCCTGCTTGGACCAGGATTCTGGCACCAGCATGGTCTTGGCCATGGGCGCGTTGCGGCCCGCCCGCACGAGCACCTCGAACACTGCGTCCAGCGCGGCGCTGTCGGACGACCCGCCCGGGACGATCGGCTTGATGTCCTCGGCCATCTCGCCGAACGTGGACGAGGCCATGCGGATCTCGTGGCTCTTCATCCAGTTCAGGTTGCCCTTCAGCGTGTTGATCTCGCCGTTGTGGGCAAGCATGCGGAAGGGCTGGGCCAGCCACCATTGCGGGAAGGTGTTGGTTGAATAGCGCTGGTGGTAGATCGCGAAGGCGCTCTCGAACCGTTCGTCCTGAAGGTCGGGGTAGAACTCGCTGACCTGCTCGGCCAGCATCATGCCCTTGTAGATGATCGACCGGCACGACAGCGACGCCAGGTACAGGCCGTTGATCCCGGCGGCGGCGGCGGCCTTCTCGATCCGGCGGCGGATCACGTAAAGCTCGCGCTCGAAGGTCTCTTCGTCCACGCCCTTGGTGTTCGACAGGATGATCTGCTCGATCTCGGGCCGCGTCGCGTTGGCCTTTTCACCGAGGCAGTCGATGTTCACCGGCACGTGGCGCCAGCCGTAGATGTAATAGCCCATGCGCAGGACTTCGGTCTCGACGATGGTCCGGCAGGTTTCCTGGGCGCCGAAATCCGTGCGCGGCAGAAAGACCTGGCCCACGGCGATCAACCGGTCCGTCGCCGGCTCGTGGCCCGTGCGCTTGATCTGGTCGTAGAAGAACGGCACCGGGATCTGCACGTGGATGCCCGCGCCGTCGCCGGTCTTGCCATCGGCATCCACCGCGCCGCGATGCCAGATCGCCTTGAGCGCCGTGATACCGGATTCGACCACCTTGCGGCTGGCCTTGCCGTCGATGCTGACCACGAGGCCCACGCCGCAGGAGGAATGCTCCTCCTCTTCGCGGTACAGGCTGTTCTCGGCCATCCACTTGCGCCGGTTCTCTTCTTCGGCGGCCCAGTTTGCGTCGTAGTTGGTCATGGCTCAGGTCCTCCAGGATGCCGCCGCTGCGGCGCTGTTACGGTTGCGGGGCTTGGCCCTCGCGAAAAGTCTTTGCGGCCTCACTCGGCCTCGGGCATGTACATCGCGACCACCTCGTCCCGGGTGAGGGTCTTGTGATCGCCCGCCAGGGTAAAGCTGTCGGGCTTGTGGTCGATGAAGATCTCGCGCTTCAGCTCGAACCCGTTGGCGTCGTCGAAGAGGCCGATGGGCAGCTCGTAATCGTTCTGGCCGCGCGGCTTGGTCGTGGTGCGATACCACAGCCCGCTGCCGCAGCGCCCGCACCAGGCCCGTTCCGCCCATTCCGAGCTTTGCAGCGTGCGGATATGCGCGTCGCCCTTCCAGGTGACGGAGCCGCCCTTGACGGTCACGGCCAGCAGGGCCGAGCCGGCCCAGCGGCGGCACATCTCGCAATGGCAGGCGCCGTAGCCGGTGGGCACGTCATGGGCGGTGAAGCTCACCGCGCCGCACATGCATTGTCCGGTCTTGTCGGTCATTCGGGCGATCCCTGGCTGTCTGGCTGGAGCGGCGCGCCAGTCGCGGCGCGCCGGGGCAGTTTACTCGGCGGCGACCTTGGCGGCGCTGCCGGCGAGGTACTCGAGGATCGCATCGGCGCTGTCGCGGCCGTCGCGGATCGCCCAGACGACCAGCGAGGCGCCGCGCACGATGTCACCCACGGCGAAGACGCCATCGAGGCTGGTGCGGCCGGTGCCGAACTCGGCCCGGATGGTGCCCCAGCGGGTCACTTCCAGCCCCTCGACACCCCAGAGCCTGGGCAGGTCCTCGGGCTCGAAGCCCAGCGCCTTGATGACCAGCTCAGCCGGTTCGGTGTAATCCGAGCCTTCGATCAGCTCGGGCGACTGGCGGCCCGAGGCATCCGGCGCGCCCAGCTTCATGCGCTGCACGATCACGCCTTCGACCGGGTCGCCGACAAAGCCCTTGGGCGCGGTCAGCCATTCGAACTGCACGCCCTCTTCCTCGGCGTTCTGCACTTCGCGCTGGCTGCCCGGCATGTTGGCCCGGTCGCGGCGGTAGAGGCATTTGACGCTGGTCGCGCCCTGGCGGATCGAGGTGCGCACGCAGTCCATGGCCGTATCGCCGCCGCCGATCACGACGACGCGCTTGCCCTTGGCGTTCAGCTCGCCATTGTCGAACTCGGCCACCTCGTCGCCAAAGCTCTTGCGGTTCGACGCGGTCAGGAAGTCCAGCGCGGCCACGATCCCCTCGGAGCCGGCGCCCGGCCCGGGCAGGTCCCGGCCCTTGTAGACGCCCGTCGCGATCATGACGGCGTCATGCTTGCCACGGATGGCGTCAAAGGAAATGTCGTCGCCGACGTCGCAGTTCAGCACGAAGTCGACGCCGCCGTCTTCCAGCTGCTGGACCCGCTGCATCACGATGTCCTTTTCCAGCTTGAAGCCGGGGATGCCGTAGGTCAGCAGACCGCCGCCCCGGTCGTAACGGTCATAGACGGTGACCTGCACGCCCGCACGGCGCAGCCGGTCGGCCGCCGCCAGGCCCCCGGGGCCCGCGCCGATGATGCCCACGCTCTCGGTCCGTTCCTGTGCGGGGGCGATCGGCTTGACCCAGCCTTCCTCGAAGGCGGTGTCGGTGATGTACTTTTCCACTGCGCCGATGGTGACGGTGCCGTGGCCCGATTGCTCGATCACGCAGTTGCCTTCGCAGAGGCGGTCCTGCGGACAGATGCGGCCGCAGATCTCGGGGAAGGTATTGGTGGCCTGGCTGACCTCATAGGCCTCTTCCAGCCGGCCCTCGGCGGTCAGGCGCAGCCAGTCGGGGATGTTGTTGTGCAACGGGCAATGGCTTTGGCAATAGGGCACGCCGCATTGCGAACAGCGCCCGGCCTGTTCCTTGGCCTTCGCATCCGCATATTCGGCGTAGATTTCCTTGAAGTCCTGCTTGCGCTCGTCCGCGGTGCGCTTGTCGGGCATGTCCCGTTCGACGGTCACGAACTTGAGCATCGGTTGCTTGGCCATGGGGTCGCGTCTCCTCAGGCGGATTCTTGGCGTTTCAGGGTGATTATACAAGGCCGGCCGGAATGAAAAGTCAGTTATGCTGACCTAATAAGCCACTTTAGCAAAAATACACTCAGCCACAACGCGAATTAGGCACGAATTTAGGTCCGAAACGGACACAAATCCGGTCTTTCCTCGCTGCGGCAGGGGGTTATAGCTGACGGCACGATTCGCATCGAGGTGGCGTGATGACATTGTACCATCTTATTCTCGTGGCCGTGATCCAGGGGATTACCGAGTTCCTGCCGATCTCGTCCTCGGGCCATCTTATCCTGCTTCCCGGCCTTACGGGAATGCAGGACCAGGGCCAGGCCATCGACGTGGCGGTGCATCTGGGCACTTTGGGGGCGGTCGTGCTGTATTTCTGGGCAGATGTGCGGGGCGCGGTCCTGGGCCTGCCCCGCCTGCTGACCGGCCGGGTGGACACGCCCGGCGCGCGGCTGGCCTTCCTGCTGAGCGTGGCGACGGTGCCGGTGATCCTGGCCGGGCTCGCGCTCAAGCTCACGGGGCTGGACGAGGCCCTGCGCTCGGTCGCGGTGATCGCCTGGACGATGCTGGGCTTTGGCGTCGTGCTCTGGGTCGCGGACCGCTGCGGGCCCTCGGTGAAAACCGAGGCCGACTGGTCGCTGGGCGATGCTGTGAAACTGGGCCTCTGGCAGGCGGTCGCGCTGATCCCCGGCACCTCGCGGTCGGGCATCTGCATCACCGGCGCGCGGTTCATGGGCTATGACCGACACGGTGCGGCCAAGATCTCCATGCTGATGTCGATCCCGACGATCCTGGCCTCGGGTGTGCTGCTGGGGGCGGAGGTCGCCACGGACCCGGCCATCGGCGGGCAATGGCGGGATATCCTTGTCGGAGCCGCGCTGGCGTTCGGAGCCGCCTTGCTGGCGCTGACGCTGATGATGCGGCTGCTGCGTTCGGTGAGCTTCACGCCCTACGTGGTCTACCGGGTGGTGTTCGGGGTGTTTCTGTTGTGGTGGGCGTATGGTGGCAGCGCACTTTGACCCGCGCTGCCAGCTTTGATCTACCGCGTGTGACAACCGCTCGCGCAGTAGGCGCAGCCATCAGATTTCTGATAGATCCGCTTCGCAGCGCTTACGGCATCTCTGCAGTTTGAATGCCAGCCCAGCGGAACACGGTTGTATTGATCTGGCGGAAACGGGCAACTCCCGTCATCCACGTGGACTTCGTGAAAACCATCGTGGAACTGCGCGTTCCGATTCACATAGTAACTAGGCAATCCCGTTACTCCTTCTTGATCACGACCGAGATACTCAGTCGCAGTTGATAAGAAGGTCGCTTGACTCGCCCGCCCCCGCCGTGATTCAACGAGGATGTTGACCGAACTCCCGCAGCGACCTTCGGGTCTAGCGGAGTATGGACATAGAGCCCTGTCAGAGCCGCCCGCTCAGGCAGGGCTCACTGATTCCATACGTGTCATAAGGGTGATTGTGAGGACAGAGGCCTCAGGAGTCAACTCAAAGCAAGACATAGGGCAATACCACACTATGTGGTGCCCCATGGAATTTTGTAAACCAAATGTGGCATTTTGGTCAATAGCAACTGGGGCACATTTTGTGCCGCGCCTTAACTCCATCACAAAATAGCTGCCTACCCCTGCAACGACTTCACCACCAGGTCCCCTTCCTGCCGCGCCTTCATGGCCATGGCAGCCGCATGGGCGCCGGCGGCGGTCGTGTAGTAGGGGATCTTGTCATAGAGCGCGACCGAGCGGATCTCGCGGGAATCCTCCACGGACGCCGCGCCTTCGGTGGTGTTCATCACCAGCTGGATCGTGCCGTCCTTGAGCTGGTCGACCACGTTCGGGCGGCCTTCGTAGACCTTCTTGACCCGCTCACACGGAATGCCGTGCTTTTCGAGGAAGTCCGCCGTGCCGCCCGTGGCGACGATGCCAAAGCCCAGCTCGTGCAGGATGCGGCCGGTTTCGGCCAGCTGGTCGGTCTTGTCCTCGTCCTTGATGGAAAAGAACACGCGGCCGCCTTCGGGCAGCACCGTGCCCGCGCCCAGCTGCGCCTTGAGGAAGGCGCGGGGGAAGGAGCGGTCCCAGCCCATGACCTCGCCGGTCGAGCGCATTTCAGGCCCGAGGATCGTGTCGACACCGGGGAAGCGGGCGAAGGGCAGAACCGCCTCCTTGACCGAGAACCAGGGCATCATCGGGTCGGCCAGAGTCATCGGGTCGGCGATGGGCAGGTCGGTGTCGTAATCCGCGTTCTCGGGGTAGCCTTCGCGCAGCGGGAAGTTCGACAGCGGCTCGCCGGCCATGATCCGCGCGGCGATCGACGCAATGGCCGAGTCGGTGGCCTTGGCGACGAAGGGCACGGTGCGGGACGCGCGCGGGTTCACCTCGATCAGGTAGATGTCGTCGCCCTTGATCGCGAACTGGACGTTCATCAGGCCGACGACATGCAGCGCCTTGGCCAGGGCCACGGTCTGCTCTTCGACCCGTGCGATCATCTCGCGGCTGAGCGAATAGGGCGGCAGCGAACAGGCGCTGTCGCCCGAGTGGACGCCGGCCTCTTCGATATGCTGCATGATGCCGGACACGTGGACGTTTTCGCCGTCGCACAGCGCGTCGACGTCAAGCTCGGTCGCGCCCGAGAGGTAGCTGTCCAGCAGCACCGGGCTGTCGCCCGAGACCACGACCGCGTCGCGGATGTAGCGCTTGAGACCCTCCATGTCGCGCACGATCTCCATCGCGCGGCCACCCAGCACGTAGGAGGGGCGGATGACCAGCGGGAAGCCGATGTCCTCGGCGATCTTCAGCGCCTGTTCGTCGGTCGAGGCAATGCCGTTGTGCGGCTGCTTGAGGCCCAGCTGGTTGACCAGCGCCTGGAAGCGTTCGCGGTCCTCGGCCAGGTCGATTGCGTCGGGCGTGGTGCCAAGGATCGGGATGCCCTCGGCGTCCAGCGCATTGGCCAGTTTCAGCGGGGTCTGGCCGCCGAACTGCACGATGACGCCGTGCAGCGTGCCGTTCTCCTGCTCGACGCGCAGGATCTCCATCACGTGCTCGAAGGTCAGCGGTTCGAAGTAGAGACGATCCGAGGTGTCGTAATCGGTCGACACGGTCTCGGGGTTGCAGTTGATCATGATCGTCTCGTAGCCGGCCTCGGTCAGCGCGAAACAGGCATGGCAGCAGCAATAGTCGAACTCGATCCCCTGGCCGATCCGGTTGGGACCGCCGCCAAGGATGACGACCTTCTTCTTGTCCGAGGGCCGCGCCTCGCATTCCACGTCGCCCAGGGTCGGGGCCTCGTAGGTGGAATACATGTAGGGGGTTTGCGCCTCGAACTCGGCGGCGCAGGTGTCGATCCGCTTGAACACCGCGCAGACGCCCTTGGACATCCGGGTGCGGCGCACGTCCTTTTCCGAAAAGCCGGTCAGCTTGGCCAGCCGCGCATCGGTGAAGCCCATCATCTTGAGCTTGCGCAGCCCGGCCTCGTCCGCCGGCAGGCCGTTTGCGCGCACGGCGTCCTCGGCCTCGACGATCTCGCGGATGCGGGCCAGGAACCAGGGGTCGTACATGGTGACGCCGTGGATCTCGTCATCCGACAGGCCATGACGCATGGCCTGGGCGATGGTGCGCATCCGGTCGGGGGTCTGCTGGCTGATCGCCTTGATGACGGCGGATTTCTCGGGCGCGCCCTCGATGTCCACATCGTCAAAGCCGGTGAGGCCGGATTCCATCGAGGCCAGCGCCTTTTGCAGGCTCTCGTGGATGGTGCGGCCGATGGCCATTGCCTCGCCCACCGATTTCATGGCGGTGGTCAGGTGCGGCTCGGAGCCGGGGAATTTCTCAAACGCGAACTTGGGGATCTTGGTGACGACGTAGTCGATGGTCGGCTCGAAGCTGGCCGGCGTCACCTTGGTGATATCGTTGTCCAGCTCATCGAGCGTGTAGCCGACCGCCAGCTTGGCCGCGATCTTGGCGATGGGGAAACCGGTGGCCTTGGAGGCCAGCGCGGACGAGCGCGACACACGCGGGTTCATCTCGATCACGACCATGCGGCCGTCCTCGGGGTTGATCGCCCATTGCACGTTCGACCCGCCGGTCTCGACCCCGATCTCGCGCAGCACGGCGATCGAGCCGTTGCGCATGATCTGGTATTCCTTGTCGGTCAGGGTCAGCGCCGGGGCCACGGTGATCGAATCGCCGGTGTGCACGCCCATCGGGTCCACGTTCTCGATGGCGCAGACGATGATCGCGTTGTCCGCCTTGTCGCGGACGACCTCCATCTCGAATTCCTTCCAGCCCAGCAGCGACTCGTCCACGAGGATCTGGTTGACGGGCGAGGCATCCATGCCCGAGCGGCAGTAATAGATGTAATCCTCGCGGTTGTAGGCCACGCCGCCGCCGGTGCCGCCCAGGGTAAAGGCGGGGCGGATAATCGCCGGCAGGCCGATCTCCTCGAGCGCGTCGAGCGCGATCTGCACCCCGGCCTCGAGGTCGACCTTGCCGTTGGCCTTTTTCGGCGCGGTGACGATGGTCGCCTTGGGGTTTTCCAGCCCGATCCGGTCCATGGCCTCGCGGAAGAGCTTGCGGTCTTCGGCCATCTCGATGGCCTCGCGCTTGGCGCCGATCATCTCGACGCCGAACTTCTCGAGCACACCCATTTCCTCGAGCGCGAGCGAGGTGTTGAGGCCGGTCTGCCCGCCCATGGTCGGCAGCAGCGCGTCGGGCCGTTCCTTTTCGATGATCTTGGCGACCACCTCGGGCGTGATCGGCTCGATATAGGTGGCATCGGCCAGGCCCGGGTCGGTCATGATCGTCGCGGGGTTCGAGTTCACCAGGATCACCCGGTAGCCTTCCTCGCGCAGGGCCTTGCAGGCCTGGGCGCCGGAATAGTCGAACTCGCAGGCCTGCCCGATGACGATAGGCCCGGCGCCGATGATCATGATGGACTTGATATCGGTACGTTTGGGCATGGCAGACCTCTTTATTGCAACGACTCGGGCATGGGGCAACCGAGCAGGGAGTCGCCCCCTGCCCGCAAATTGTCGTGGGTTATAGAGATAGGCGAAAGGGGTTCAAGCCCCCTTTCGTCATTGCCCGCCTGCGCCCGGTCGGCCCCTATTCGGCGGCCTGCAGATGGGCGGGCCGCGCCTGTCCTTCATAGAGGTAATCGCGGGTCAGCGGAACCGCGTCCACCGACTTGGTCAGCTGGAACTGGAACACGACCTGCCCGCGCAGGCGGAACATCAGCTCGCTCGCCACGAGGTAGAACCGCCACATCCGCACGAACCGGGCGTCATACAGCGCCTCGGCCTTGGCATCGTTGGCCATGAAGCGGTCGTACCAATGCTTGAGCGTCTCGGCGTAATGCAGCCGCCAGGTCTCCACGTCGGTGACAAAGAAGTCTTCCTTTTCGATGGCGGCCAACGCCTCGGACATGGCCGGCACGTAGCCGCCGGGGAAGATGTACTTGAGGATCCAGGGGCTGGTCACCCCCGGCGGCTGGATGCGCCCGATGGTGTGGATCAGGGCGATGCCGTCCTCGGCCAGGAACTTGTGAACGTGGCCGAAATACTCGCGGTAATGCGGCACGCCCACATGTTCGAACATGCCCACGGACACGATGCGGTCGAAACGCTCGTCGAGGTGCCGGTAATCCGTCAGCCGGAAGTCGACGCGGTCCGACAGGCCCGCCTCGGCCGCGCGGCGGGTGGCGACGGCGTGCTGTTCCTTCGACAGGGTCACACCGACCACCTGCGCGCCGTAATCGCGCGCCAGCGTGAGGCCCATGCCGCCCCAGCCGCAGCCGATGTCGAGCACGCGCATCCCCGGCTTGATCCGCAGCTTGCGGGCGATGTGGTGCTTCTTGGCGGCCTGCGCCTCTTCGAGGCTCATGTCCGGCTTGGCGAAATAGGCGCAGCTGTACTGCTTGTCGGCATCGAGAAACAGGTCGTAGAGCGCGCCGGACAGATCGTAATGATGCGCCACGTTCGCCTGCGCCTTGCCGACCGGGTTGAACTGCGCAAAGCGGCGCATCAGCTGCTGGCCGCGCTGCAACACCTTGGCCAGGGCGGGGTAATCCGCGTGGTTGAGGTTGTCGAGCAGCAGCCACATGAAGTCATGAAGCGCGTCGTCGTGGATGACCAACCGGCCGTCCATGTAGCCTTCGCCCAGGCCCATCTCGGGCGCGATCATCAGCTGGCGCACAAGGGCCCGGTCGGCGATCGTGATGGCGACGTCCCTGCCGCCACCGGGCCCGTAACTTCGGGTCTCTCCGCCCGGCAAGGTCACGCGCAGGCGCCCCCGGACGATCAGTTTCTTCATTGCGCGGTCAAAGACGGATGTCCACATGATCACCCCCGTGTTTGCTTGGCTTGGGGGCGAAAACAGCCCCCCGGTTCGAACCGGCCTGCGGGGCCACCCACCCGGCCTGACGCAGGGAATCGCGGTGAAAACGCTTCAATCGTTAATTAAGTTCGAATTTCTGTAAATAAATTTCGCACATGTGCGGGACTGCGCGGGCGGGAATCCCGCGCCCCGCGCCTTGACTTTGGGCGGCCAAAACGGTGTATCGGCCCGAACCGCACGCCCGACAGCCAAAAAGGGACGACCATGCACGCCTTCCGCAGCCATACCTGCGCCGACCTCACCGCCGCCAACGTGGGTGACACCGTCCGCCTGTCGGGCTGGGTCCACCGGATCCGCGATCACGGCGGCATCCTGTTCATCGACCTGCGCGACCATTATGGCGTGACGCAGGTGCTGTGCGATCCCGACAGCCCCGTGTTCTCGGACATGGAAAAGGTCCGCTCGGAATGGTGCATCCGCATCGACGGCACCGTCAAGGCCCGCGACCCCGAGCTGGTGAACCCCAAGCTGCCCACGGGCGAGATCGAGGTCTTCGTCCGCGACCTCGAGGTGCTGGGCCGCGCAGCCGAGCTGCCGCTGATGGTCTTCGGCGACCAAGAATACCCCGAGGAAACGCGCCTGCGCTACCGCTACCTCGACCTGCGCCGCGAGGCGATGCAGCGCAACATGACGCTGCGCAGCGACGTGGTCGCGTCGATCCGCCGCCGCATGTGGGACAAGGGCTTCCGCGAGTTCCAGACGCCGATCATCACCGCATCCAGCCCCGAAGGCGCGCGCGACTTCCTCGTGCCGTCGCGCCTGCACCCGGGCAAGTTCTACGCCCTGCCCCAGGCCCCCCAGCAGTTCAAGCAGCTGATCATGGTCTCGGGGTTCGACAAGTATTTCCAGGTCGCGCCCTGTTTCCGCGACGAGGACCCGCGCGCCGACCGCTCGCCCACCGATTTCTACCAGCTGGACATGGAGATGTCGTTCGTCACCCAGCAGGACGTGTTCGACACGATCTCGCCGGTGATCGCGGGCATTTTCGAGGAATTCGGCGGCGGCCGGAAGGTGGATGCGCCCGCGACGTGGGCGCAGATCTCTTACGCCGATTCCGCGCTGTGGTACGGCACCGACAAGCCCGACCTGCGCAACCCGATCAAGATGCAGGACGTCAGCGAGCATTTCCGCGGCTCGGGCTTTGCGATCTTTGCCAAGCTGCTGGAACAGGACGGCACGGAAATCCGCGCCATCCCCGCCCCCACCGGCGGGTCGCGCAAGTTCTGCGACCGGATGAATGCCTTTGCCCAAAAGGAAGGCCTGCCCGGCATGGGCTACATCTTCTGGCGCGAAGCGAACGGCGAGATGGAGGCCGCCGGCCCGCTGGCCAAGAACATCGGCCCCGAGCGGACCGAGGCGATCCGCCAGCAGCTGGGCCTGGGCGTCGGCGATGCAGCCTTCTTCCTGGGCGGCAAGCCCTCGGCGTTCGAACGGGTCGCCGGCAAGGCGCGCACCGAGATCGGCAAGGAACTGAACCTCATCGACGAGAACCGCTTTGCCTTTGCCTGGATCGTCGATTTCCCGATGTACGAGGCCGACGAGGAGTCGGGCAAGATCGACTTCAGCCACAACCCCTTCTCGATGCCGCAGGGCGGTCTCGAGGCGCTGGAAGCCGATCCGCTGAACGTGCTGGGCTACCAGTACGACCTCGCGTGCAACGGTTACGAACTGGTGTCGGGCGCGATCCGGAACCACAAGCTGGACGTGATGATCAAGGCCTTCGAACTGGCCGGCTATGGCGAGGACGAGGTGCGCAAGCGCTTCGGCGGCATGGTCAACGCCTTCCAGTACGGCGCCCCGCCGCACGGCGGCTGCGCGGCCGGGATCGACCGGATCGTCATGCTGCTGGCCGACACCGCCAACATCCGCGAGGTCATCATGTTCCCGATGAACCAGCGCGCCGAAGACCTGATGATGAACGCGCCCAGCGATCCCACCAGCGACCAGCTGATGGAACTGGGCCTGCGCGTCATCCCGCAGGAGTGAGCGTTCCGCCGCTCTACGCCGCCTCGGTCCCGGTGTTCCTGCACTACCTGGACCGGGCCGGGCGGCTGGTGCGCCGCACTGCCGAGGCGCCCGAGCGGCTGGGCAACAGGCTGGCGCCCGACATGTTCTCGGGCGCGCAGCAATTCGCCAGCGCGGCCGGGTTCACCCTGCGCGGCACCCTGCCGCTGATCGGCCGCGAGATCCCCGCGTTCCCGCAGGCCGACATGCATCCGAACGGGCTGCTGGACCGGTTCGAATTTGCCCGCCGCGCGCTGCTGGACCTCGACCCGGCCGACTTTGCCGGGGCCGAGACGCGGCGCGTGACCCATCGCGCAGGCTTTGCCGATCTCGACCAGACCGCGTCCGAGTACCTGCACCTTTTCGCCCTGCCGAACTTCTTCTTTCACCTCAGCATGGGCTTTGCCGTGCTGCGCGAAAGCGGCATGGACGTCGGCAAGAGCGATTTCGACGGGCTGCACGATTACCCGCCGGGCTTCCGGTTCTGACGCAAAAGGCCCGCGCGACATGCGTCGGCGCGGGCCCTTGACCGTCAGACGAGGGGATCAATCCTCCAGCGCATCCTCGCGCTTTTTCTCGACCAGCTTCAGCTCTTCGGCCTTCCGCTTGTCGAAAACCTTGCCGTAGCCCTCGGTCTCGCTGTCGTCGATCACCTTGCGGGCGCGGGCAAAGACCTCGTCCTCTTCCTCTTCCATGTGGTGCTCGTAATCGTGCTTGAGCGTGCGGAACCGCTGGATCCAGCCGGGCGAGGACATGTCCATCTCGTGCAGCTCCTCCATGATGTCGTCGAGCGCGCCATGCTCTTCGACCGAATGGCGGGCGCTGTCCTGACCCCAGGTCTGCTGCATGAGCTTGGAATAGAACTCTTCTTCCTCGGCGGCGGCATGGGCCTTCACGTCGTGAAAGAATTCGTCCCAGGCGGCGCGGCGCTCCTCGCTGGCCCCTTCGGTCTTGTCGATGCGGGCCAGTAGCGCGCGGTGATGGTCATGGTCGGCCTTGATGGCGTCGTAGATGGATCGCATCGGTCTTCCTCCGGCAAGTTTCTGCTTCTCCGGTCAACCAGCCGCGACGGAGGATTGTTCCCCGCGCGTTACACCCTAGCTCAAGTCACGATCCAGGCCGCTTGCCCCGTGAAAGCCGCAGGGCGATGGGGTAGACTGGACCCGATCCGCGTTCGAAGAGGAGGACCCCCGTGCGCTTCGACCCCCAACTCGCGGAATTCCGCTTTGGCTACGGGCTGTCGCCCGATGTCGCCCCGCCCGCGTCGGTGGACGCGATGATGACGCGGCTGACCGGCCCTGACCGGATGGCGCAGCGCTTTCCCATCGAGGGGTTCGACCAGTTCCGCATCCAGCTCATGGGCGCGGCGCAGGACCTGCGCGACCGGCGCCGCAAGGAACGCACGCCCGAGGCCAACACGGCGCTGATCGAGGGCATGAAAGAGCTGCGGAAAACCGCGCGCATGGGCAAGATCGAGGCGATGGGCCGGCACCTCGCCCGCCGCTCGCGCACCGACGATGCGCTGCGCGAACGGCTGGTGGCCTTCTGGGCCGACCATTTCACCGCCCGCGGCAAGGCCGGTGTCGAAAAATTCGCCAGCTCGGCCCATGTCGAAAGCACCATCCGGCCCCATGTTGCGGGGCGGTTCGAGGACATGCTGATCGCCTCGACCACCAGCCCGCTGATGATCACCTACCTCGACCAGCAGCAATCGGTCGGGCCGAACAGCCCGCGCGCGCTGAAGACGCCCAAGGACGACGGGCTGAACGAGAACCTCGCCCGCGAGGTGATGGAGCTGCACACGCTGGGCGTCGGCGGGCCCTATACGCAGGACGACGTGCGCCAGCTGGCCGAGTTGCTGACCGGCCTAACCTTCGAGATCCGCAACGGCACCAAGTTCCGCAAGGACTATGCCGAGCCGGGGGCCGAGACGGTCCTTGGCCGCAGCTACGGCGGCACGGACGACCCCAACCTGCGCGACATCCACGCCGCCCTGCGCGACCTGGCCCGCCACCCGGCCACGGCGCGGCACATCGCGCACAAGCTGGCGGTGCATTTCGTGGCGGATGCGCCCGACCAGGACCTGGTCGACAGGCTGGCCGCCCGGTTCGAAGAGACCGGCGGCGATCTTGCCGCGGTCACTCGCGCGCTGCTTGAGCACCCGGCAAGCTGGGCCGCGCCGATGGGCAACATCCGGCCACCCTTTGCCTATGTCTCGACCGTGGTGCGGGCCCTGGCGCCCGACCCGGCCCGGCTGCATCCCGACGGGGCCAAGCCCTTCATCCGGCAGCTCGAGGCCAACCTGTCGCGCATGGGCCAGCCCTACGAGGAACCGAACGGCCCCGATGGCTGGCCCGAATCCGACGCCGCCTGGCTGACGCCGCAGGGCATCGCCGCGCGCCTGCAATGGGCGCTGATCGCGCCGCGTCAGCTGCTGGGCGATGACCTGCCCGACCCGCGCGACTTCGTCCTGAAGACGCTCGGCCCGCGCGCCGACGAACGACTGAAATTCGCCGCCGGCGCCGCCGAAAGCCGCCGCGACGGGCTGGGGGTGATCCTGGCCTCCCCCGCCTTCCAGAGGAGCTGAGCCCATGAGCCTTTCCCGACGCGCCTTTCTTGCCCGGTCCCTGGCCCTGGGCTGTTCCGCCGCCGCCAGCCCGCTGCTGACGCCGGTCACCTTTGCCTCGGCCCCCTGGGACAACCGACTGGTTGTCATCATCCTGCGCGGGGCGATGGACGGCCTTGGCACCGTCCTACCCTACGGCGACCGCGACTGGGCCGGGCTGCGGCCCGGGCCCGCGGTCGGCTCGGCCGGCGGACCGCTCGACCTCGACGGGCGGTTCGCGATGAACGCGGCGCTGGCGGATCTCAAGCCGCTCTGGGACGCCGAAGAGCTGGGCTTTGTCCACGCCGTCTCGACCCCCTACCGCGACAAGCGCAGCCATTTCGACGGGCAGGACCTGCTCGAGGCGGGCACGACCACGCTGGACGGCAGCCGCGACGGCTGGCTGAACCGGCTGCTGCAGGTCTCGGGCGCCTCGGACCCGTCGACGGCCTTTGCGCTGGGGCGGGACAACATGATCCTGCTGCAGGGCCGCGCGCCGCATTCCAACTGGACGCCCGAGGTCGACCTGCTGATGACCCCGCAGGCGCTGCGCCTGGCCGAGATGGTGATGTCTGCCGACCCGGCCTTCCAGTCCGCCCTGGGCGAGGCGCTGGTGCTGGCCGCCAGCGACGGCGACGCGGTCGAGCTCGAGATGGGCGGCAACATGATGGACGCGATGAAGGGCGGCGGTGGCGGCCACAAGGCGCTGGCCAGCTTTGCCGCGCAGCAGCTGAACGGCGCGGCCCGGATCGCGGCCTTTTCGCTGGGCGGCTGGGACACGCACAGCCGGCAGGAGCGCGACCTTGGCAATGCGCTGGGGCGCCTGTCAGAGACCATCGCCACCCTGCGCGCCGATCTTGGCGCCAACTGGGACCGCACGGCGGTGCTGGCGATGACCGAGTTCGGCCGCACCGTGCGCCTGAACGGCACGGCGGGCACGGATCACGGCACGGGGGGCGCGATGCTGTTTGCCGGCGGCGCGCTGCGCGGCGGACAGGTCGTGACCGACTGGCCGGGGCTGGGCGAGGGCGACCTTTACGCCGGGCGCGACCTGATGCCGACGCGCGACGTGCGCGCCCATGCGGCCTGGGTGATGCGGTCGCTCTTCGGCACCTCGGTCTCGGACCTCGAACGCGTGGTCTTCCCGGGGATCGAGATGGGCGCCGCCCCCGCGCACCTGCTGTGAGCCCGTTTTGACATTGTGCATCCCGGCGCCGGCGCTAGGGTGGCCCCGCATTTGAACGGGGACACCTGCCATGGCCAATCCGCTGGGACCGCCGGTTGACGACTGGACGCCGCCCGCCCTGCCCTCGGGGCCTATCGGCCCCGGCCGCTACGCCGCGCTCGAGCCGCTGGATGCCGAACGCCACGCCGCGCTGCTTTACCGGGCCTGGGACGGGGTGGATGCGCTGTGGGATTACATGCCGGTCGGGCCCTTCGGGTCGGCCGCGCAGTATCATCGCTGGGTGCGGCAGGCCGAGGCAGACCCGGCCACGCGGTTCTTTGCCATCCGTGATCTCGAGACCGGGCAGACGGCCGGGGTCGCCAGCTACCTGCGGATGGACCCGGCCAATGGCTCCATCGAGGTCGGCAACATCTGTTTCGGCCCCGTGCTGCAACGCACCCGCGCCGCGACCGAGGCGATGGTGCTGATGATGCAATGGGCCTTTGAGGCCGGCTATCGCCGCTACGAATGGAAATGCAACGCGCTGAACCGGCCCTCGCGGGCGGCGGCGCAGCGGCTGGGCTTTTCCTACGAGGGCACCTTCCGCCAGCACATGGTGGTCAAGGGGCTGAACCGCGACACCGCCTGGTTCTCGGTCATCGACCGCGAATGGCCGGCGCTGAAACAGGCCTATGACGTCTGGCTGAGCCCGACGAATTTCACCGATGGCGGAAGGCAGATCGAGAGCCTGTCGGACCTGACCCGGCTGGTGCGCGCGCAGGACGACCCGACGCTGGAGTAGGCTGCCCGCCGGGCCATGGCGCGCTGCGCGCAAGCCGGTGCGTGCCCCGTCCGTCCCCTGCCCCGGGTCCTCGCGACACGAACACCCGGGTGCGGCCGCCGCGTGGTCAGTCAGATGGCGATCTTGTGGTTCAGCCGTTCCTGGATCAGCCCGGCGATGCGGGCGATGTCCATGCGCGCGGGCGTGCCGTTGGCCCGGGCCATCGCCAGCGATTGCGCAGCGACCATCAGCGGCCGGTCCTCGGCGCTGCGGGCGACCCCTTCGAGGAATTGCGCCACGTAATCGATGCTTTGGTCGTCGGAGCCGTCGTTAAGCACATCCGCCGCATGGGCCATGTCGTCGCGATAGGCGATGCGGTCGGGCTCAACAATCTCGTGGTTGATCATGCGCGGCCCACCGGGCTGCCGGTCGGCAGGCAGGTGCGACAGCACCGCCTCCTGGAAGGCGGCAAGGTCGGTCGCGGGCTTGGCCAGGAAGCCGTCGGCCCCGGCCGCGATGGCGCGGTCCGCGGCGAAATCGTCACCCGAGGTGCCCAGGATCACACCGACGCGCGGATTGGCGCGGTGCAGCTCTTCGATCAGGTCGGTGCCCGGGCCGTCGGGCAGGCCCAGGTCCACGATCACCACCGAGGGGCGGTAGACCTGCAGGTGGCGCCGGGCAGAGGCCAGGCAATCGGCGCGCCGGATGCGCGCGCCCGACCGCAGGCACAGCAAGCGCAGCGCCTCGCAGGCAAAGCGGCTGTCCTCGACCACGAGAACGGTCAGGCCCAGCAGCGGGCGCACCGGGGTCGGCAAACGGAAAAGGTCGAAGGCGTCGATGTCGTCCATGGTTCAGTCCTCACGAATCTGAAACCAGATTGGCCCCGGCATCCCTAAGAGCCGGTTAATCCCGGCGCCCACCCGGTACAATCGCCGCATTGCGCCGCCCGAATCGCGGCGGCATAAGCGTCTGCGACAGATCTTGCGCCATAGGGAGTTCACCATGATCGGCCGCCTGAACCACGTTGCCATCGCCGTCCCCGACCTCGAGGCCGCGTCCGAGCAGTATCGCAGCACGCTGGGCGCAAAGGTCGGCGCGCCGCAGGACGAGCCCGACCACGGGGTCACCGTGGTGTTCATCGAGCTGCCGAACACCAAGATCGAGCTGCTCTACCCGCTGGGCGAGGGCAGCCCGATCCAGGGGTTTCTCGACAAGAACCCCTCGGGCGGGATTCACCACATGTGCTACGAGGTGGAGGATATCCTGGCCGCGCGCGACAAGCTCAAGGCCGAGGGCGCGCGGGTGCTGGGCACGGGCGAGCCCAAGATCGGCGCCCATGGCAAGCCGGTGCTGTTCTTGCATCCCAAGGACTTCAACGGCTGCCTGATCGAGCTGGAGCAGGTCTGAGATGTCGATCACCTCGGCGCTCGTCCTCTTCGTGGTCATCTGGTTCATGACCTTCCTGATCGTGATCCCGTTTCGCCTGAAGACCCAGGGCGACATGGGGCGCAAGATCAGGGGGACCATGGACAGCTCGCCCGAAGAGCATCACCTGAAGCAGAAGGCGCTGATCACCACGGGCCTCGCGATCGTGATCTGGTGCATCATCGCGGGGATCATCGTGTCGGGCTGGATCACCGTGCGCGACATCGACTGGTTCAACCGAATGGGCCCGCCGTCGATGCGGAACTGAGGGCGGAGTTGGGGCGCTGCCCCCGTCGCCATGGGCGAGCGCCGCGTGTTGTTTTCAGGATCGAAGAAAGAAAGGCGCGCCTGTCGAGGGCGCCCTTATTCCCGGGTCGGTGTCGGGAGCCGGGCCGGGCATGGGGGCGCTGCCCCCGTCGCCGCTGGCGACTCCCGCGAGGTTTTTTTGAAACAATGAAGGACTGGGCGCGCGCCCGACGTCAGGCGCGCGTGCGGGCGGCGTGCGGGACGAGACCGTGGAAGATATGGGTGAAGGTGGCCGCGCCGAAGATCGGGATCAGCAGGTTCACCAGCGGGATCGACAGCGGGATGGCCATCAGGATGCCGCCCGCCCAGATCGTCAGGATGTGCTTGCGCTGGAGCCGCTTGGCCTCGGCACGGCCGACGCGGCGCATGGCCGAGAGCTGGAAGTATTCGCGGCCCAGCAGGAAGCCGTTCAGCCCCCAGAAGATGAAGAGCGCAAAGGGCGCGAGGAACACGTAGAGCAGGATCGCGACGAGGTTCGCGGCGACCAGGATGCCGAGGAAGTTCACCGTGTCGCGCAGGCTGTCCCAGAAGGGCACCGGTGTGATGTGCGGCAGGTGGGGGTAGTGCTTGTCCTCGACGGCCTGGGCGACCTCGTCGAGGAACATCGAGGTGATGGCCGAGGCGACGGGCACCATGAGGAAAATCGACAGCACGATCATCACGAAGAGCGAGGTCCACGACAGGACATCTCCGATCCAGGTGACTTCGCCGATCAGCGGGATTGTCGCGCTGTCGCCGACGAGCGCGTTCAGCAGCCACAGGAAGGCGGCGTAGACCGCCACCAGCAGGGCCAGCGTCAGCACGACGCCCAGGGCCAACACGCGGCGGAAGCGCGGGTCGCCCGACTGGCCGAGGGCGGCGAAGAAGCTGCGGAAGATCAGGCCGATGTCCACGTGACCACCTTGTCGAGATCGGGGCGCGGGCGGTCCGGCGGGGTCGAGGTTTCCGTGCCGAGGTAGATGAAGCCAGCGACCCGTTCGCCCTCGCCAAGGCCCAGGCCCGTCTCGACGAAGGCGCGGTCATGGCTGGGCCAGCCCGAGAGCCAGTTGGCACCCCAGCCGGCGGCGAGGGCCGCGTTCAGCAGCGCCAGGCAGACGGCGCCGGCGGAATAGGTCTGCTCGATCGGCGGGATCTTGGGCGAGGGGCGCTGCACCTCGATCACCGCGATGCAGAGCTGGCCGTCATCGAACTGGCGGCGGCCCTTGGCGCGGTCGGTGTCGTCCTTGCCCAGTGCCGTCGCCCGCTCGTCGGCCAGCGCGGCCAGGCGCGCGAGCGCCGGCTTTTCCAGCACGATCAGCCGCCAGGGTTCGAGCTTGCCGTGGTCCGGCGTGCGCAGCCCGGCGGTCAGGATCGGCTCCAGCGCGGCGCGGTCCGGGGCCGGGCCGGTCAGCGTCTTGGCCGGGCGGGACCGCCGCGACAGCAGGAACTCGAGGGCGGCGGGGTTGGGATCGGGCATGCGGTCGTCCTTGTCTGGTCGCCGCATATGTCAGCCCATTGGGCGCGGATTTCAACCCGGGTTGGTGCAGACAAGCGGCGCGCGCGGCTGTAAGGCAGCCCCATGGACGAGCTCAGACAGATGATCGCACCGGGCCAGGCCTTTGAGGTGCGGGTGACGCCCAAGGCCGCGCGCAACCGGATCACGGTCGAGGACGGCCAGGTGCGCGTCTATGTCACCACCGCGCCCGAGGACGGCAAGGCCAATGCCGCCGTCGCTAAACTGCTGGCCACGGCGCTGGGGGTGGGCAAGACGCGGCTCGAGCTGGTGCGGGGCGCGACCAGCCGGGACAAGACCTTCCGGCTGCTGGATTAATCCTCGTCTGCCCGGCGGTAGACGCCCTCGGGCAGTTGGGTGGCGGCGATGAGGTCGCGCATCTGGGTCAGCGACAGGGTGACCTTGTGCATCCGATCCTCGCGCGGATCGTATTGTTCGACCGTGATGCATTCCTCGAAGGAATTGATGATCACGTCCTCCTGCAGGTGGACGTCGCCCTCGTCCACGAGGGTCACGCAGGTCGAGTCGAATTCGTGTTCGATGGTAAACATGGGACCAGCCTAGACCGGGTGCGCGGCCGGGGGAATGGGCATTTGTGCAACCCGGGCGAGGCGGCGCCGATAACGCGATTGGGACTTGGACCCGGGCGCGGCATTGCCTAGTCTGGTGCGCGCTGCACCGGAGACCGCCATGCTCAGACTTCTTGCCCTTTGCCTTGGCCTGACGGCCCTTGCCGCCTGTGACGTGCAGACCACCCTGCCCGGATCGGACACGCCGGCAACGCCTGTGGGCAATATCGCCAACAAGGTACGGGCCGAACAGGCGGTGCGTCGCTTCATCGCCGTGGTTGACAGCGTGGAGCCGGTGGCCGAGCAGGAATGCCGCAACCGCACCTCGGGGCTGAATTGCGATTTCAAGATCGTGGTCGATGACCGCCCCGGCCAGCCGCCGAACGCCTTCCAGACGCGTGAAAGCTCGGGCCGGCCGATCGTCGCCTTCAACCTCGCGCTGATCGCCATGGCCGAGAACGAGGACGAGCTGGCCTTTGTCATGGGCCACGAGGCAAGCCACCACATCCGCGACCACCTGGGCCGCCAGCAGGAGGCCGCGACCGCCGGGGCGATCCTGATGGGCGGGCTGGCCTCGATCGGCGGCGGCAATGCCGAGGCGGTGCGCAGCGCGCAGGAGCTGGGCGCCATGGTCGGCGCGCGCAGCTATTCCAAGGATTACGAGCTGGAGGCGGACCAGCTGGGCACCATCATCGCCGCCCGGGCGGGGTATGACCCGCTGAAGGGGGCGCAGTTCTTCAACCGCATTCCCGATCCGGGCAACCGGTTCCTTGGCACCCACCCGCCGAACCGCGACCGGATGGAGATCGTGCGCCGGACGGCTGCGGGGATGTAGGCGGGGGGGTGTCTATCCGGGCGTGTGGCCGGCATGCTGGGCAAAGACCGCTTGGAGCACAGAACTGATTTTCAACCTATCCGCACGCATGGGAATTTTCAAATATAGCTCCCCTTTCAATTGGTGCGGTGAGTTCACGTAAGATTATCGCTTCCGGCATAGCGCGCGCAAAATCGCCGGGTCAATAGTCATGAATTGTCGCAAATCCAAAGTGGCTTCCTATCGTCTCGTAAGACCTATCGACCGCGACAACAATGTCGCTCATGATGGTTTGTAGATCTTTGTCGAATAGCGACATGTCCATATCACCAGCGTGGACGAAAGCGTTGCGCGACTCGACAAGTGACTCAATGGATTCGCTAAGGGTGACTTTCCGTTTCCTGTAGGGTTTCCGCATCGCGCCCACCAAATCCAGCCGTGCATCAATCATCTTAAAGTTCTCACCGATGACGCTCGGACGCTGAAAGGAAAAGCACTCTGCGATTGCACGTTCAATCTGCTTCTCGGCAGCAATCTTCTCTAGCTGGGCATGACTAAGGCGCGCCTTTTTCAACACGACCTCGCGCTTGTCCGCATAGCGCAGCACCGCCGTGAAGGTCGCTCGGAAGTATTCCTCCCATATCGCGATTATGAACGGAATCAATAGGTTGTTTGACAGAAGGCGAGGATTCATTTCGTCCAAGAACGAGAAGGGGCTCGGAGCATCCCGCGCCGCGTCCCCTTCGAGCTTTCGGCACGAAAGGTACCACCGAGCTTTCATCAGAGCGTTGTGAAACGACCAACGGGCAAGGTAGCAACCAGACGACAACGGTGAAGGCGGAGGATGCTCAGGACGTAAGTAGCGATTCCTCCCCGCGTCGGTCACAAAGGTTCCACCAAATATATCGCGGACCATTTTAACGGTCTTGTTCTGATGCGTTAAATCCCAGTAGCTTCTGGAACTACGTGTCCGAGTGCTGACCTTGAGCAAGCCCTCGTCGTAATAGACATTCAGTTCAACGCCTGTCCAAGACTTATACTCGGATATGTCGGCCCAGAAATAGCACCCAACCTTTTCGGGGATTTTAAATACATCCTTGACCGACTTGTAGCCCAGAAGTTCCACCACCTCTTTGAGGCGTTTCACGCTGGTTCCCGCGGGCAGCTCATTTTCCGATTCATAGCTCATCGTCGAACTTTAACCGGGTCAAAAGCTGGCGCATAGATACCTCCTTCATTGGCACCGCAGATCAAGCGGCTGTGGCGACCGGAAATAAAGTCCGCCTTTCGGACTTTCGGACGGACACGAAAGTCACCACTCAGACGCGACGGCCCCGTCTCACCCCCGCCCCAACACCGCCTCCACCGCAGCCCGCACCTCCGCCGGAGGCGCAGCCTTGGCGATCTCGGGCGGCTTGGTGAAGACGCAGACGAACGTCCCTTCCCAGCAGAGCACGCCATCCTGCGATCCGGTCACGCGGAAGGTGATCGAGGTCTCGCCCAGCCGCAGCACGTCCACCGTGCAGATCAGCCGGTGGCGCGGGGTCAGGGGCGCGCGGAAGTCGAGGTCGAGATGGACGAAGGGCGTGCCGAAACCGCGGTCGATCTCGTTGGCGAAAAAGCCCGCGCCGCCGCCCAGCAGGTCCTCCCAGAACCCGTCGATGGCGTCGAGCGCGAAGCCCGGGATGCGGGCCGTGTAGACGATCCGCGCCGGGTCGCAATCGCCCCAGGTGACGCGGATCTCGTGGGTGTAATGCGCCACGTCAGTAGGTCTCGACGTGGTAGCGGCCCTCGCCCCGCATGGTGTCCCGCAGGGCGGTCCATTGCTCGCCGATGCTTTCCGCGATGTTGGTAAAGGCCTTCTCGACCCCTTCCTCCATCCCGCGCAGACCGCAGATGTAGATATGGGTCTTGGGGTCCTGCAGCAGGTCCGCGACCTCGTCCTCTTCGGCGCGCATGCGGTCCTGGACGTATTCCTTGGGCTGGCCGTCCAGGCGCGAGAACACCAGGTGCTGGTGCAACAGCGATTGCGGCACCTTCTTGAGCGGGCCGAAATAGGGCAGCGCGTCGGGGCTGCGGGCGCCGAAGAACATGACCATGCCGCCCGACCTGGCGCCCACGGTGCGCTGGCGGCGCATGGTGAAGGACCGCATGGGCGCCGAGCCGGTGCCGGTGCAGATCATCAAGAGCCGCGCCTCGGGGTCGTCGGGGATCAGGAAGGTCGCACCGAAGGGGCCAGTCACCTTGACCTTGTCGCCGGGCTTCAGGTCACAGACGTAGTTCGAGCAGAGGCCCTGCTCTTCGCGCTTCACCGTCAGCGACACGTTGTTGTAGTTCGGCCGCTCGCCGTCGCGCGGCGAGGACACGGAATAGAGCCGCGGCAGGTGTGCCTTGCCGTCGGCATCCGTGCCGGGCGGGATGATCCCGATGGACTGCCCTTCGAGCACGGGCATCGGCTGGCCGCCGAAATCGAGGATGATGTGGCGTACGTCGGTGTCGGACCCTTCGGCGGTCAGGCGGTAATTGCCCTGCACCGTCGCCTCGGCCGGCTTGCCCAGCGTGTACATGTTGATCGACGGCTTGGAGGCGCTGGCGGGCGCCTTGGCCTTGCCGCCGGCGCCGGCATGGGCCTCGGCCAGAAGGGCGGCCATCGCCTCGTCCATCGCCTCGATCGAGGTGTCCTGGCTTGCGCCCATCTCTTCCTGCTCGGGCAGCTCGGTCCATTCGAATTGCTCGTCGACCGAATAGGGCTCGGCCACCACGCGCCATTCGTCGATCGACCCCGTGGGGCAGACCGGGATGCAATCCATGCAGAAGTTGCACTTGGAGGCATCGACGACGACGTTCATGTCGTCATGCACGATGGCCTCTTCCGGGCAGGTCATCTCGCAGGTGTAGCAGCGGATGCAGATTTCCGGGTCGATCAGGTGTTGCTTCAGGGGCTTGTTCATGGGCGCGCTTCCTTCGGTGGGCGCGCGTGCCTTGGGGCCGGCGCCGTCTCCTCGGTTCCGAGTCTGTCGGGGGAATGTCGGTCTGTCTAGCCGGTCTGGCGGCCGGAGAGGATGACTTCCGGCACGCAGATGGCGTCGATCAGCGCCTGGCACAGACCCTTGCAATCTGAGCAGCCGACGCAGGGACCGGCCAGGGCCGCAACCTCGCGGGCGATGGCCTCGGTCCGGGGGGTCCGGGCGGTGGACTGGGTCATGTGCATCGGTCGTCCCTCCTCCTCGAGGTGCCGGACCGCTGGTCCGACGCGGCGGCTGGGTCTCTCTCTCCAGCCTAGCGGGACTGGCCCGCGCGGGCCAGCGCCTTGTTGGCGGCCCCGCGAACGATCCGCGGGGCCGGTCTGGCCTTACGCCATGTGCAGCTTCACGTATTCGAAGTCGCCCGGCTTGTTGTCGATGCCCACCTTCGGCGGCGAGATCCAGCTGGCGTATTGGCCGGGCTCGTAGACCGGCTTCATCAGCGACTGGATGAAATCGCCATCCGCATGGGTCGGCAGCCACTCGTGCTGGCGCTTGTCAAATTCCTCGCCCGACAGCAGGTTGCCTTCGGGGTCGAAGGTCTTGCCCGAGAAGACGCCGATCTGGCGGTGGAACGCCTCGTGCGGCAGCTTCATCTCGAACTCGATGCCCGACTTCTCGATGATCTTGTTCCAGCGGCCGACGCCACCGGCGGCGTCCTTGGTGTAATCGTCGCGCAGGCGCATGTTGATCGCGGTCAGGGCCGGGACCTCCTTGCGGACCAGCGCGCCGTTCTCGAAGTCCCAGACCTCGTAGGTGTCGCCGTGCAGCTTGTGGTCGTCCTTGAGGCGATGCTCCATGTAGCGGCCCTTGATGCCGGCGTTGAAGGCATTCGCCGCGTTGGTCGACACTTCCTGGCCAAACAGGTCGAGGCTGAGCGTGTAGTGCAGGTTCAGCTTCTTCTGGATCGTCGGCAGGTCGATCACGCCCAGGTCGCGGATCTTGTCGATGTCATAGGGGTCGGTGATGCCGTTGGCGTTCATCACGTCGCAGGTCTTCTGGATCGTGCGGCCCACGCCGGTTTCGCCCACGAACATGTGGTGGGCTTCCTCGGTCAGCATGAAGCGGCAGGTGCGCGACAGCGGGTCGAAGCCCGACTGCGCCAGAGATTCCAGCTGCATCTTGCCGTCGCGGTCGGTGAAGTAGGTGAACATGAAGAACGACAGCCAGTCCGGCGTTTCCTCGTTGAAGGCGCCCAGCATACGCGGGGCCTCTTCGGACCCAGACGAGCGGATCAGCAGGTCATCGGCCTCTTCGCGGCCATCGCGACCGAAGTACTTCTGCAGCAGGTAGACCATGGCCCAGAGGTGACGGCCCTCTTCCACGTTAACCTGGAACAGGTTGCGCATGTCGTAAAGCGACGGCGCGGTCAGGCCGAGAAAGCGCTGCTGCTCGACCGAGCCCGGCTCGGTGTCGCCCTGGATGACGATCAGGCGCTTCATCAGGTTGCGGTATTCGCCGGGCACTTCCTGCCACGCCGGTTCGCCGTAATGCTCGCCGCAGGGGATGGTGCGGCCTTCGACCTCGGGGGCCAGCAGGACGCCCCAGCGGTATTCGGGCATCTTGACGTAGTCGAACTTGGCCCAGCCCTTGGGGTCGACCGAGACGGCGGTGCGCAGGTAGACCAGCGATTCCTGGAAGTTCTGCGGGATCAGGTCATTCCACCAGTTGATGTAACCGGGGTGCCATTTTTCCAGTGCCTTCAGCACCTTGCGGTCGGACGACAGGCCCACGTTGTTGGGGATCTGCGTGTCGTAGCTGACGTTGATGAGATCGATCATGTGTATGCTCCCTTTGGCGGTGGGGTGGAACCCCACCCTACGGAATGAACGGGACCAGCCGTGGCCGGGGCCCGTAGGGTGGGGCCGGACCCCACCGTCTTGGCCCGTCGTCAGACGCGCTGCATGTTGTAATCGCCGCGCACGCCGGTGCCGTAGCGCTGAAGCGCACCATCGGGGCCGGTCGCGTTCGGGCGGTTGAAGATCCAGTTCTGCCAGGCGGTGAGGCGGCCGAAGATCCGGGTCTCCATCGTCTCGGGGCCGGCAAAGCGCAGGTTGGCCTCCATGCCCGTCATCGCGTCGGGGCTGAAGCTGGCGCGCTCTTCCATGAAGATGCGCACTTCGTCGTCCCAGTCGATGTCGTCGAGGATGTAGGTCACAAGACCCAGCGCGTCGGCCTCTTCGGCCTCGAGCGGCTCGCCGATCTTGTCCTTCAGCGCCACCACGTCCTCTGGCGTGCCCAGGAAACGGGTGTCGAGCCGCGTGAGGTCGTTGCCCATCGGGTACTGGCCAAAGTTCGATTCGCTCAGCGTGATGGTGGCGACGGGGCGGTTGTCGCCGTCGAACTCGTCTTCCATCATGTAGCTGCGGTCCACGGCCCAGAGCAGCTCGGCCAGCACGCCGGCGTAGCAGGACCCATGCTCGACCAGCGCGACAAGGCTGCGCGAGGTCATGTCGACCCGCTTGAGCGTGCGCTTCCAGAAGGCGAGGATCTCGTTCGCCAGCCAGTGGTCCTTGTTGGCCAGCAGCAGCGCTTCGTGCGCCAGCAGGGTTTCCGGGTCGCCCTGGGTCTGGAAGACCATCAGGCCCAGCTCCATCTCGTTGAGACGCAGGTGCAGGATCGCATCCTCGAGCTCGCGGCAGGCGCGCAGCATCCAGGCCTCGGCGCCCAGCGCCTGCATGGCGTCCATGTCGGCGGGGGCGGCGTCTTCCGGCCCCTTGATGGTGATCGTCGCCTTGCGGCCCTTGCGGTCCAGCGCGACCTCGACGGTCGAATAGGTCACCGCGTCCTCGGTGATCGAGCGCTGCAGCGGAGTCAGCTGGACGCCGGCCCCGACCGCCTTGGTCGAGGCCTCGGCAAATTCCTTGGCGCGGGCGGCGACGGTCTCTTCGAACTTGGCGTTCGGCACGGCCTCGTCCACAAGGCGCCATTCCACGGCGCGCTTGCCCTTGATGCCTTCCTCGATCGAGCAGAAGATGTCCGCCCGGTCGCGGCGCACCTTGCGCTTGTCGGTGACGCGGGTCAGACCGCCGGTGCCCGGCAGCACCGCCAGCAACGGGACTTCGGGCAGCGCGACCGAGGACGTGCTGTCGTCGGTCAGCATGATGTAGTTGCAGGCCAGGGCCAGCTCGTAACCGCCGCCGGCGCAGGCGCCCTTGACGGCCGCGATGTATTTCTGGCCCGAGTCGGCCTCGGCCGCCTCGAAGGCGTTCCGCGTCTCGTTGGTGAACTTGCAGAAGTTCACCTTGTGCGCATGCGACGCGCCGCCCAGCATCCGGATGTTGGCGCCGGCGCAGAAGACGTTGTCCTTGCCCGAGCGCATCACGACGACCTTCACCTCGGGATGCTCGAAGCGCATCCGCTGGATCACGTCGTTCAGCTCGATATCGACGCCAAGGTCGTACGAGTTGAGCTTGAGCTGGTAGCCGTCGAAGAGGCCCGCGTTCTCGTCCACGTCCATGTAGAGGTTGGCCACGGCACCGTCGTATTCCACGCGCCAGTGGTGGTAGTTCGACGGGTCGGTTTGGAAATCGATGACCTTGGTCATGGGGGGGCTCTCCTCGCATCCTGTTGCCAGTCTTATACGCCCCCGAAGCCGTTGCGTAAAGGATATTGTGCATGATAGTTCACCAAACCTGACTGCACCAAGGTTTATAAATGACTTAGCTTCCATTTATTTCGCAGTTTTGTGCCCGATCCATCCCTATTTATGCATTATATTGCAATTTCAATCTCCGCCGCGCCCTCATCGATTCGCGCGGTCCCGCAACTCGGCAAGGTCCTGCGCCGGCCAGCCCGGCGGCAGGCCCATGGCGATCAGCCGCCCCGCCGGGACCCGGTCTGCGACAACCAGTTTCGCGACAAGAGCGATGAGGCGCAGGCAGGCCTCGGGGCGCCCCATGCGCAGCTTGAGCCGGGCATTGGCCAGCTGGATCGCGGCCTGCACCACGCGGCGTTCGGTCGAATTGGGGGGAAGGGCCAGCCAGACCGACTCCATCACCTCGTGCGCCTCCCAGTGGAAGCCGGCGGCGTCGAAACGCAGCCCGGCGCGCCAGGCGGGCGAGGCGATCAGGTCGGCGGCCGGCATCCCCGGCCGCGCGGTGGCGCGCAGGGCGTCAAAGGCGCCCTCGGGGTGGCGGGGTGTCTGGCCGGGGATATAGGCGTGGCCGGGCAGGCCCTCGGGGTCTGACAGGGGCCTGCCCGGCATGGCTCAGCGGATCTCGACCAGCTCGGCCTCGATCCGTTGCAGGCGGGCGGTGAACTCGGCCACCGCGTCCAGCACGGCCTGCGGCTGGTCGAATTGCGGCGCGTGGCGGCACTCGTCCAGCATGACCACGTCGACCGGCGCGTAAGACCGGGTTTCGACCTCGTCGATCTGCGCCTTGGTGCCGTATTGGTCCTGCACGCCTTGAATCGCCAGCGTCGGGATGCGCAGGTAGTCGATGACCTCGGCGACGTTCCAGGCCTTGAAACCCGGATCCAGCCAGGCATCGTTCCAACCGCGGAAGGTCGCCTCGGGGTCGGCGTGGTACTTGCCCATCTTCTCGCGCATGTCGGTGGAGGCGAAGGCCTCCTTCGCCTCGGCGATCGAGGCAAGCCCCATGGCTTCGGTAAAGAAATGCGGCGCCATCAGGACAATGCCGCGGACACGGAAATCCTCGACGCTGCCGGCATAGATCGCGGCGATGGTGGCGCCGTCGGAATGGCCCATCAGCACGTAATGCTTGGCATCCACCGCGTTCAGCACGTCCGGCAGCACATCCACCGCCTCGCGCGTCATGTAATCCAGCGGGCGCGGCAGCGCGGCCGGATCCGACTGGCCGTAACCCGCGCGGCTGAAGGCAAAGACCGGCAACCCGGTCGCGGCGGTCAGTTTCTGCGGGAAATCGCGCCACAGCGCCAGGCACCCGAGCCCCTCGTGCAACAGCACGATCACCGGCGCATCTCCCGCAGGCGCGGGGCCGAAAGCGGCCCATTCCAGCGACTTGCCGCCCGCGCTCAGCCGGCCTTTGCCAGCGCTCCAGTCAATCGCCATCAGCTTGCCTTCCGCAGTTTGAAGCGCTGGATCTTGCCCGTGGCGGTCTTGGGCAGCTCGTCCACGACCGTCACCCAGCGCGGGTATTTCCACATGCCGATCTTGTCCTTGACGAAGGTCTTCAGATCGTCCGGCGCGGCCTCGGCGCCCTCTTTCAGCACGATATAGGCGGCGGGCTTGATCAGGTCCTCGTCATCGGCCTGCGCCACCACGGCCGCCTCGAGCACCGACGGGTGTTCGATCAGCGCCTGTTCGACCTCGAAGGGGCTGACCCAGATGCCCGAGACCTTGAACATGTCATCCGTGCGGCCGCAGTAGACGAACCGGCCCTTGGCGTCGCGTTCGTACTTGTCGCCGGTGCGGGTCCAGTGGCCCTGGAAGGTCGCCATGCTTTTCAGCCGGCGGTTCCAGTAACCGTCCGCCGCAGACGGGCCGCGCACCAGCAGCTCGCCCACCTCGCCCTCGCCCACGTCCTCGTCATGCTCGTCGACCAGCCGCACCTCGTAGCCCGGCACCGGCAGGCCCGAGGTGCCGTAGACGCAATCGCCGGGGCGGTTCGACAGGAAGATGTGCAGCATCTCGGTCGAGCCCACGCCATCCACGATCTCTGCGCCCCACAGCCGTTCCCACCGCTCGCCCACCTCGCGCGGCAGCGCCTCGCCGGCGCTGGTGCACAGACGCACCGAGTGGTCGGGCTTGCCGCCCCTCTTCTCCTGCTCGGCCACAAGCGCGGCGTAAAGCGTCGGCACCCCGCAGAAGAGGGTCGGCTTTTCATGCGCCATGATGTCGAAGACGGCCTGCGGCGTGGGCCGGCCACCGAAGATCACCGTAGTCGCGCCGACCGACAGCGGGAAGGACATGGCATTGCCGAGGCCATAGGCAAAGAACATCTTGGCGACGGAAAAGACCGTGTCATCTTCGCGGATGCCGAGCACGCCCTGGCCGAAGGTGTCGCAGGTCGCCTTGAGGCTGGAATGCACGTGGCGCACGCCCTTGGGCGTACCGGTCGAGCCCGAGGAATAAAGCCAGAAGGCCAGCTCGTCCCCGTGGACCTCCTCGACCGCGTGCGGCTCGGCACCCGCGATGAAATCGGCGTAGCTTTCGGTGCCCTCGGGCGCCTCGCCGATCACGACGACGGCGCGCAGGTAGCGGTTGGTCTCGATGGCGGGCTTTGCGACCTCCCACAGCTGTTCGGACACCACGAGGATCGAGGCGCGGCTGTCGGTCAGGATGTCCTCGTAGACCGAGGAGCTGAGCAGCGTGTTCAGCGGCACGGGGATGGCACCCAGCTTGAGCGCGCCCCAGAAGACCACCGGGAATTCCAGCTGGTCGCGGACGATCATGGCGATGCGTTCCTCGCGGCGCACACCGTGGCGGGCCAGCGCGCCGGCAAAGCAGGCCGACTGCTGCGCCAGCTTGCCATAGGTCAGGCTGCGCTTGCCGCCGTCGGCCTCGCGGAAGGCGACTTTTTCGGCGCGCCCTTCGCCCACGTGGCGGTCGACGAAATAGAGGGCCGCGTTCTCGTTGGTCATGGTCTGTCCTCCCTGGGGCCGCCCTGCCCTTGCGCGGGGGCGGTGAACCTTGCGACGCGCGCGGACTCCCCATCCGCACCCGAATCCCCGGGCGGCGCGCGTTTGTGACATATAATGCACAAGTGGGCTGTCTGGGCAACAAAAAGAAACGCATGGTGCATTTTATTGCACCATGCGCATCCTGGTTCCAAGTTGGAACTGGTCAGCCGAAGTCCATCACCTGCGCCCGGGCCAGCGCCAGTGGCTTGCGGCGCGCCACGCGGGCGGCCAGTCGGCGGATACGGGCCGGGTCGGGCGCGCGGTCGGCCGCGCGATCCATGCGCGCCCAGAGCACGGCGAGGGCCAGGTCGATGGTCAGCCACAGGAAATCCGTGGCAACCGGACCCGGGTCGGCCATCTCGCGCACGCGGGCTTGCGCGCCCTTCCAGGCGTCCAGCAGGTCGGTCACGTCGGCACCGGCGGCGATCTCGTCGCGCAAGAAGGCTTCGAACGCATTGTGCGGCGCGCCACCCTTCCAGTGCAGCAGGTGGCGGCAGAGGGTCATGGCGTGGATGCCGTTGGCGCCCTCGTAGATCGCGGTGATGCGCACGTCGCGGTAGGTCTGCTCCAGCCGGTATTCATGCAGGTAGCCGTAGCCGCCCAGCACCTGCTGGCCCAGCTCGGCCGCCTTCATCCCGCCTTCGGAGCCGTAGACCTTGGCCAGCGGGGTCAGGAATTCGACCAGCATCGGGTTTGTGCCGCGCTCGATCTCGACGGCCGAGAGGTGGACGAGCGCGCGGATGCCCAGTGCGATGCTGTCCGCCTCGTCCAGCATCCGCGCCACGTCGGCGTGCTGGTCGATGGTCACGGCACCGTCCGGCCCCCTGCCCTGCTGGCGCTCGGCCGCGTAGCTGCGGGCAACGTCCACCGCGCGCGCGGCATGGGCGGTGCCCTGCGAGCTCACGTCGAGCCGGGCGTAGTTCATCATGACAAACATGGCGGCCAGGCCCTTGCCCTCTTCGCCGATCAGCTCGCCCGTCGCGCCGTCGAAGGCGAGCTGGCAGGTGGGCGAGCCGTGCAGGCCCATCTTTTCCTCGATCCGGGTGACGGTGATCGGGTTGCGGGTGCCATCGGGCAGGTCCGAGGTGCAGGCGAAGAGCGACAACCCCTTGGTTCCGCCATCGCTGGTACGCGCGAGGACGAGGTGCAGGATACCTTGTGAGGCGTCCTGGTCGCCGCCCGAGATGAAGATCTTTTCACCGGTGATCTTGTAGACATCGCCCTCCTTCACCGCGCGGGTGCGGATGCGGCCCAGGTCCGAGCCCGCGCCCGGTTCGGTCAGCGCCATGGTCGCCAGCCAGCGGCCATCGGCCAGCGGCGGGACGAAGCGCTGCTTCTGGCTGTCGGTGCCATTGGCGAGCAGCGTGCGTGCCGCACCCGGCGCGAGACCGGCCAGCATCTGCATGCCGTGGCAGGCGCCCGAGAACACCTCGGACAGCATGACCTGGTAGAGGTTGCCCATGCCCTGGCCGCCGTATGCCTCGGGCATGGTCAGGCCCGCCCAGCCCTGTTCGGCATAGGCGGCATAGGCTTTCAGGTATCCTTCGGGCAGGCGCACGCGGCCGTTTTCCAGCCGCGCGCCGATCTTGTCGCCCTCCTCGTCGATCGGCGCGATCTCGGCCTCGGCGAAGGCCGAGAAGTGCTGGAGCAGCTCGCGCGCCAGCTCGCCGTCGTAATCGGGCAGGTCGGGGGCGCCGGCGACGGCCTCCATGCAGAAGAGGATATCGTCCTGGGGGGCGGAGAAGGGTTTCATGTCTGCAATCCTTGGGGTCTGGCCCTTGGTGGAGAGCCCCGGGGCGCTGCCCCGGACCCCGGAGTTTAGTGGCAAGATGAAGGGGGATCGGCGCGTGTCGAGGCGCCGTTTACTCCATCAGGCCGAGGAGGCGGGCGGCGTTGTTCTTGAGGATGTCCTCGCGGACCTCGTCGCGGAACGCGGCCTTGTCGAAGGCGGCCAGCCATTTTTCCGGCGAGATCATCGGCCAGTCGGAGCCGAAGAGCATCTTTTTCTTCAGCATCGTGTTGGCATAGCGCACGAGGATCTCGGGGAAGTATTTCGGCGACCAGCCCGAGAGGTCGATATAGACGTTTGGCTTGTGCTGCGCGACGGACAGCGCCTCTTCCTGCCAGGGGAAGGAGGGATGGGCGAGCACGATCTTGAGGTCCGGAAAATCCACCGCCACGTCGTCCATGTACATCGGGTTCGAGAACTTGAGCCGCATGCCGTTGCCGCCGGGCATGCCGCTGCCCACGCCGGTCTGGCCGGTGTGGAAGAGCGCGATGCAGCCTTCCTCTTCCAGCGCCTCGTAGAGCGGGTAGGCCATGCGGTCATTGGCGAAAAAGCCCTGCATGGTCGGGTGAAACTTGAAGCCCTTGACCTTGTAGTCGCGGATCAGGCGGCGCGCCTCGCGCACGGCCATCTTTCCCTTCCACGGGTCGATCGAGGCGAACTGGATCAGCACGTCCGCGTTTTCGGCCACAAGTTCGGCCACCTCGTCGTTGGAATAGCGGCGGTATCCGGTTTCGCGTTCCGCATCGACCGGGAAGATCACCGCGGCGATGTTCTGTGCGCGGAAGTGGGCCGCCGTTTCCGGGATGGTCGGCGGATGGCTCCAGGGCGCGCCGAAATACTTGGCCATCGACGATTGCAGGTCGTCGTAGCCGTCGTCGCTGTGGCAGCCGCAGGGTTCCTCGGCATGGGTGTGGATGTCGATCGCGCGGATCTTGGTGATATCGACCATGGGTATTTCCTCAGATCAGGATCGTTGCCGGATCGCTGTCGTCGTAGAGGCGCTGTTCGAGATGCGCGCGGCGCGACAGGATCTTGTTGCTGTTCAGGTTGCCCTTGGCGGTGATCTCGCCTTCGGGCAGCGAGGCCGGTTCGGCCAGCACCAGCGCGCGCGAGATGCGGGCCGAGGAGCCGGCCTTGAGGCGCGGGGCCAGCGCCGCGCGGATGTCCTCGGCCAGGGCGGGGTCGATGATGACCTCCTGCCCCGGCTCGACCGTGATGCCACGGGCCTTGAGAGTCGCCGGGTTCGGGAAGATCATCACGCCGATCTCGGACCGGTTCGCGCCGGTGATGACGAGATCTGCGGCAATGCCGCCCAGCTCGCCCAGCACATCAAGGCGCAGGGTCGCAGCGCGGACCCATGTGCCCGAGGTCAGCTTGAATTCCTCGGTGAGGCGGCCGACGAAGCGCAGGCCCTTGTCGGGGTCGGCCGGGTCGACGAAGGCCATGACGTCGCCGGTGCGGAAGAACCCGTCTTCGTCGAAGGCCTCGGCGGTTTTCTCCGGTTCGTTCAGGTAGCCGGGCATGATGCTGTCGCCCTTCACCCGGACCTCGACGCGTGCGTCCTCGACCGGCACGAGCTTGACGTCGAGGCCGGTCAGGGGTACGCCGACGATGCCGGACATGTGGGTCGGTTCGTGCTGGATCAGCGCGGCAGGGGCGGTTTCGGTGAGGCCCCAGGACGAGTTCATCAGCGGGACGTGGCCCGTGACCTCTTTCGCCAGGTCCTCGATCCCCTTCCAGACATCCTGCGGCAGGGCCGCGCCGGCGTAGAAGAGCATGTCGAGCCCGGCAAAATAGCTTTCCGCCAGCGCCTTGTCGGCGCGCATCGCCTCGAGCAGCTTGGCGTAGCCAACGGGGACGTTGAAGGCCAGGGTGCCGGTCTTCATCCGCAGGTTTTCCAGCGTGCGCGGGAAAAGGTCCGGCGTCGGCTTGCCGTCGTCGATGTAAAGCGATCCGCCATTGGCCAGCATCAGGTTGAAATTGTGTGACCCGCCGAAGACGTGGTTCCAGGGCAGCCAGTCGACGATCACCGGCGGCCGCGCCTTGAGGAAGGGCAGCGTGTCGAGCAGCTGGGCCTGGTTGGTGCACATCATGCGCTGGGTGGTGATGACCGCCTTGGGAGCGGAGGTGCTGCCCGAGGTCATCAGGTACTTGGCGACCGTGTCGGGGCCGACGGCGGCATTGGCGGCGGCAAGGTCCACGCCGTTCGCGCCCTTGAGCATGTCCGCCAGCATCGTGGCGCCTTCGATCTGCCCGCGCGAGATGACGATCTCGCGGCCGTGCATCTCGTTCAGGGCCAAGGCCTCGGCGACGCGGTCACCATCCTCGGCAAAGATCATGCCGGGATCGGTGACCGAGATCACGTGGCGCAGGTGGCGGTGGGCGCCGGGGATCAGCGCGTATTGCTCGGCCACGGGCACGGTCGGCACGCCGACATATTGCGCGGCCAGCGTCAGCAGCCCGTGGTCGACCGAGTTGCCCGAAATGATCAGGATCGGCGTGTTCTGCCCCATGCCCCGGGCCAGCATCGCCTCGCCCAGCGCCTGCACGATCTGCAGGGCGCTGAGGAACGACTCTTCGCGCCAGCCATCCCCGGACCTGTCGGCGATGAAGGTGGCGTTCGGCGTCATGCGCGCCCAGTGGTGCAACCAGTCCGAGGTCTTGGCGACGACCGGGCTCCGCACGTAGGCGGACCGGAACACCATGGTGCCGTCGGCGCGCGTTTCGAGCTTGGTGGAATGCGGTCTGTACTTGCTGTCCATGTCCATGCCTCCCGTCATGGCCGCCTTTTCAGCGGAAGTTCGGTTGCCGTTTCTCGAGGAAGGCCTGCAGCCCCTCGAGCGCATCGGCGCTGGTCTGCGTCAGCGAGGCGCAGAGGCTTTCCGTGAAAAGCCCGTCATTGCGGCTCATGTCGCCGATGCGGGCCAGCGACTGGATGATGATGTGGTTGGTGAGCGGCGCGTTGCCGGCGATGCGCTCGGCCAGTTCCTGCGCGCGGGCGATCGATTCGCCCTCTCCGACCAGCTCGTGGGCGAGGCCCATCATGCGGCCATCCTCGGCGTTGTAGCGGCGGCCGGTCAGCATCATCTCGGTCATGCGGTCCGGGCCGATGATGCGGCCGACACGCACGCTCGCGCCGCCGCCGACAAAGATCCCGCGCCGCCCCTCGGGCAGCTGGAACATGGTCGAGGGTTCGGCGATTCGCACGTGGGTGGAGGTGGCGAGTTCCAGCCCGCCGCCCATCACCGCGCCGAACATGGCCGAGACGACCGGCAGACCGCCGAACTGGATCTGCTCCATCACCTTGTGCCAGTTGCGGCTGTGGTAGAACGTGCCTTCGGCATCGCGCTGGGTGTGCTCGGAAAGGTCGAGGCCCGAGCAGTAATGGCCCGCCGTACCGGTCAGGACGATCACGCGCACGCCCTCGGGCGGGGTGAAGAACACCTCGGAGAGGCCGTTCAGCAACGTGTCGGACATCGCGTTGCGCTTGTCGGGACGGTTCATCGTCACGGTTGCCACGGGCCCGTCGACAGAGACCTTCACCACTTCTTCCGCCATCACATCCTCCCGCGCGTATTCGTTCTGAGTACCGATTGTTAGGTTCAAGAACGATCTGCCAGAATCGCCTGCGCTTTGCAAACGATCTTTGAAACGAGAACGGCCGCGACACGAGAGTGCCGCGGCCGCCGTTTCACCGGGTGATCCGGTGATTATTCGTACATCGGGGTGTATTCCGCGATCAGGCCGCGGGCCTCGTCGATCAGCGCCTGTCCGTCGATGCCGCGCTTGTCCATCTCGGCGATCCACTGCTCATAGACCGGCTGGGCGGCGTCGCGCCAGGCCTGCATGTTGTCACCCTCGACAGTGATGATGTTGTTGCCGAGGTCGACGGCGATCTGGCGCGCCGGGCCATCCGCATCCGCCTGGGTGCCACCGGCAAAGACCGAGAATTCCATCCCGGAATTGTCGTCGATCACCTTCTTGAGGTCATCGGGCAGCGAATCGTAACGCGGCTTGTTCATCGCCAGCACGAAGGTCAGCACGTACAGCGCCTCGCCCGCGAACTCGGTGTGGTTGCTGACCAGCTCGGGCACCTTCAGCGACGAGGTGACTTCCCACGGGATCGTGGTGCCGTCGATGACGCCTTTCGACAAGCCCTCGGACACGGCCGGAACCGGCATGCCGACGGGCGTCGCGCCCAGTTCGGTCAGCAGCAGGTTGACCGAGTTCGAACCACCGCGGATCTTCATGCCCGCCAGGTCACCGGGCGCAGTGACCGGGTCCTTGGTGTGGATCATGCCGGGGCCGTGGACCCAGGTGCCCAGGATATGGACATCCTTGAAATCGGTTTCCTTCCAGTGCTTTTCATACATCTCCCAATAGGCGCGCGACACGGCGCGGGCATTGGTCATCATGAAGGGCAGCTCGAACACCTCGGTGCCCGGGAAGCGGCCGGGCGTGTAGCCGACCACGGTCCAGACGATGTCCACAACACCGTCGCGGGCCTGGTCCATCAGCTGCGGCGGGGTGCCGCCCAGCGACATCGAGGCATAGCGGTCGACCTTGATACGGCCACCCGAATCCTTTTCGACATTGTCGGCCCAGACATCCAGGACCAGCTTGGGCACGTTGGCCTGCGGCGGCAGGAACTGGTGCAGCTTAAGCGTGACTTCCTGGGCCAGCGCCCCGGTTGCGGCCATCGCGGCAAGGGCAACGCCGCCCAGCGCGCCCAGGACCTTGCGTCTTGTCGTCATCGTGAATCCTCCCTGTGGATCGACGTCGTGTGATCTATGGTGCAGGACTGTCCATGTTTTGCACTATCTTGCCAAGTCAATTTTTCGCATGGCGCCGGGTTTCCCGTCAAAGATGTGGATGACCCGTCAGTTAATGCCTGCGCCGATCATGTGATTGGGCGCACTGCACTATATCGCGCGATTTCACCGCGACATACTGCAGGGCCCGGCGGGACGGCGACGGCTAGTCCGCCGGACCGATGGCCAGGGCGATCGGGTCCAGCCCGTCGATACCGCCGGTAATCTGGTCACCCGCCACCACGGCGCCGACACCGGCGGGCGTGCCGGTCATGATCACGTCGCCGGGGGCGAGGTGGTAGTATGTCGACAGGTCCGCGATGACCTCGTCGCACTTGTGGATCAGTTCGTCCAGGGTCGCGTCCTGGCGGGTCGCGCCGTTCACCGACAGGTGGATGCGCTGGTCGGCGACCGGGCCGAAATCAGCGGCCCTGGTCAGCGGGGCAAAGACCGCCGCGCCTTCGAAATCCTTGCCCAGGTCCCAGGGCCGCCGCTTGTCCTTGGCGGTGTTCTGCAGGTCGCGCCGGGTCATGTCGAGCCCGCAGCCATAGGCGTAGATCGCCTTGGCCGCCTCGGCTTTCGAGGCGCGAAAGACCGGATGGCCGATCACCAGCACCAGCTCCATCTCGTGATGCAGGTCGGAGGTGCCCGGCGGGTAGGGCAGCGTGCTGCCGGTGGGCAGGACGGCGGCCGGATTCTTGGTAAAGTAGAACGGCGCCTCGCGGTCGACCTCGGCCCCCATCTCGGCCGCGTGGGCGGCGTAGTTGCGCCCGACGCAGAAGATCCGCGCCACCGGGTAGGCCGCGGCTTCGCCGTTTACCGGGATCGTCTGCACCACGGGCGGGGGAAAGAGCGTGTCGGTCATGGGCGGCCTCCTTGGCTCATCGCGGCCAAAGCGCCGCTTCGGGTCCCGTGATACCGGCAAACGCCGCCCCGCGAAAGCCGCCCTGCCCCACCTTGCGGCCCGCAGGCGCGCGGCATAATGTGCGTACTTACGATCACCGCCCGAGGACCCCGCGCCGATGACCGACACCGCCCGCCTCGATCCGCTGCTGACCATGCCCGGCCACGTGCTGCGGCGGCTGCACCAGCTGTCGACGGCGGTGTTCCAGGAGCGGATAAAGGCGGCGGGCCACGAGATGACCTCGGTGCAATACGCCGCGCTGCGCACGCTGGCCGAACATCCCGGCATCGACCAGGCCGGGTTGGCGGCGCGCATCGCCTATGACCGCGCCACCATCGGCGGCGTGGTCGACCGGCTGGAACAGAAGGGGCTGGTCGAACGCTGCGTTTCTCCCCGCGACCGCCGCGCCCGCGAGGTGCGGCTGAGCGAGCAGGGGCAGGCGTTGTTCGACGAGGTTCGGCCGCTGGTGGACGGGCTGCAGGACGATATCCTGGCCGGCCTCACGGACAAGGAGCGGGCGCAGTTCCTGACCCTTGGCGCCAAGGTGATCGCGGCCGCCACCCGCGACTAGGCGCCCAGCCAGGTATCGTAATCCGACACCAGCAGGCGGGTCGGGTCGGTGTCTTCCTCGATCTGCGAGAACCGCCCGATGGGGTCGCGAAAGATGTTGTCGGTTCGGTCGTCGTTGACGTTCGACACCTCGCCGATCAGCACGCGCCCGCCCCGGCCCCAGAAGGCATGCCAGATGTCGGTGGTCAGCGTCACGCTTTCGCCCGGGGCCAGTTCCAGCAGCGCGCCCGGCGGCAGGTCGCGCATCGTGCCATCGGTGCGCACGGGCACTCGCGCCTCGGGGTCGGGCTGGCCATCCGCGCCCATCCTGAACAGTTCGAGCACCAGGATCCCGCCGCCGCGGTTGATGATGTCCTCGGTCTTGAGCACGTGGCGGTGCATCGGCGACAGCTGGTTCTCGCCCGAGATCATGATCTTTTCGGCGTACAGCATCCCCCGCCCCGTCGCGAGGTTGTCGTTGGTCCCGTTGCGCACGGTGAACAGGAACAGGCCGAGGTCGTCGAACCTCCCCTGCCCGTAATCGGTGATGTCCCAGCCCAGCGCATGGTCGCGGATCATCGCGCTGTCATCGCTGACCCGCGCCTTCAGCGTCTCGGGCGACCATTCGGAAAAGGGGGGCAGCACGAAGCCATGGCTGCGAATGAAGGCCCCGCTTTCGGCGATGATCTCGTTCACGATACTTCGTTTCATGTCGCACCCTCCTTGGTATTGCCACACCCAGCGAGCCGCCCTAGCTGCCCCCTTGTCAAGGATGATCGGCGCACCTAAAACGATTTAGGGTCGCGCCGGTTGTTGACGGACCAGTCAACAACCCCGGTAGTTGCCCCGAGGAAGTAGAGGAAAGATGAGTAGCAGCGAGGATGACGCCGCCCGTCTCAGGCCCGGTGAGCGACCAACCCTCAAGACAATCGCGCGGCTGACCGGGCTGGCGGTGCCGACCATCTCGCGTGCGCTGAACGATGCGCCCGACATCGGGGCGACGACCAAGGCGCGGGTGCGCGAGGTGGCGCGCAGCGTGGGCTACGTGACCAACCGCGCCGGGCTGCGGCTGCGGACGGGCAAGACCCATGCGCTGGCGCTGGTGCTGCCCGAGGAACAGGACCTGATGGCCCAGACCTCGCGCCTTGTCTCGGCGATCACCGAAGAGGCGCAGGCCGGCGGCTACCACGTGATCATCACGCCGGTCGCACGCCCTGCCGACTCGCTGCGCATGGTCCGGCAGGTGGTCGAGGCGGGGATCGCCGACGGGCTGATCCTGAACCAGATCCAGCCCAGGGACACCCGGATCAAGTTCTTGATGGACCGCAGGATCCCCTTCGTCACCCATGGCCGGACGGAATGGTGCGACCGCCACCCCTATTTCGATTTCGACAACGAGACGTTTGGCCGGATCGCCGTGCGACGGTTGCAGATGCGCGGGCGGCGGCGGCTGCTGATGCTCGTGCCGCCCGTCGCGCAGGCCTATTCCGCCGACATGATCCGCGGTGCGAAGGACGAGGCCAGACGCCTCGGGATCCGGGTCGAGGTCATGCCGGGCGCGACCACCGACGATCCCATCGACATGATCGAACCGGCGGTCAGAGACGCCTGCGCCAGCTTCCAGCCCGACGGGATCATCGCCGCCACCAACGCGGCCGCCATCTCGGCGATTGCCGGGCTCGAGGCGATCGGGCTCGAGATCGGCTCGGGCGTGGACCTGCTGACCAAGGACCCGGGCACCGGCACGCTGATGCGGCTTTTCCGGCGCAATACCCTGCTGGTGACCGAGGACGTGCCCCGCGCGGGCGCCACGCTCGCCAAGGCGCTGATCCAGGCCATCGAGCATCCCGAGTTGCCGCCGATCCAGGGGCTCGACGTGCCGGACGAGAGCAGCTGAGCTCAGGCGCTCTCGGCCCGTTGCAGCGCGAAGGACGCGAGGATCAGCAGCGCCGCAAGGACCGAGATCGCACCCACCGCCCAGAAGGCCGGCGCGCCGACCGCGCCGTAAAGCGCGCCGAACCCCGCGACCAGCAGGACCGAGGTCGCCATCTGCATGACGACAAAGAGGCTTTGCGCCTCGGCCGTCACCTCGACCGGGGTGCGGCTGGCGATGAAGTAGATCGCCCCCAGCAGCGACAGCGAAAAGGTCAGCCCGTGCATGAGTTGCAGCGGCCAGAACCAGGCCAGGTCCGGGGCCAGCGCCAAGAGGCCCCAGCGCAGCAGCCCGGCGGCGGCCGAGATCAGGATCAGCATCCGGGCCGAGAACCACGCCTGCAGCCGCGGGAACAGGAACATCACCAGCGCCTCGGCGCCCGCCCCCAGTGCGATCAGCAGGCCGATGCCGCCGGGATCGACCCCGCCATCGCTGAAATAACGCGCGGCGAATGCGTTCATCACCGCGTGGCTGGCCTGCAGCAGCGCGCCGGCCACGATGGGCAGCAGCACCCAGGGGCTGAGCGCCGCGCGCAGGCTGGCGGAAAAGGCCAGGCCCTTGCGCGGCAGCCCCGCCTCGGTCCCGCTGCGCAGCAGCGGCAGGCGCCAGGCGCCCAGCGCCCGCGCGGCGGCAAAGCCGACCAGCAGCAGCGGGAAGATGCCGTCGCCGCCCCAAAGCACCGCGTAGCCGGTGACCACGCACATGACGGTGTAACCGACGGTACCCCAGGCCCGCACGGGCCCGAACGAAAAGCCCTGCGCCTGCCCGAAGCGGATCGAGGCACCGTCCGAGACCGGCATCACCAACCCGGCCGGCACGACCGCCAGCGACAGCAGCAGCAGCAGCATCACGAACCCCTCGGCCAGACCCAGCCAGAGGGTGAAAAACAGCGCCACGAAATGCCCGATCACGATGGCTTGCCGCCAGTCGCGCGCGGCATCGGCAAGCCGCCCGACGAAGACACCCAAAAGTAGCACCGTCGCCATCGGCACCGCGTTGAGCACGCCGATCTGCGCATCGCTCATCCCGCGATTTTCCAGCCATATGGGAAGATAGGTGTTCGCGGCCGCCATGACCCAGAACAATGTGAAGTAGTAGCGGGTGACCGCGAATTGTCCGGCGCTCATATGGGCGTCCCGCCTTGCTTCAATGGCCCCTGTGTTGACATGCGGGGGAAATCTCTGCAAGCGCTAGCGTTAACAGGGGGTGGCCGTATGGAGCGCTGCGCCCACCGGAAAGGCAACCGTGGGTGGAGGCTCGCCATGTATCTCGGACTTGATCTCGGAACCTCGGGCCTCAGGGCCATGCTGGTCGACGGCAGCGGCGCGCCCGTGGTGGCGGCCGAGCGGGCCTTTGCCACGCAGCATCCCCGGTCCGGCTGGTCCGAGCAGGACCCGGCCCAGTGGACCGACGCGCTGCAGGCCACCGCGGCCGAGCTGCGCGCCAGCCACCCAGCCGAATGGGGCGCGGTCAAGGGGATCGGTGTCTCGGGCCACATGCACGGCGCGACGCTGGTCGATGCGGCGGGCGCGGTGATCCGGCCCTGCATCCTGTGGAACGACACCCGCAGCCATGCCGAGGCGGCCGCGCTGGACGCGACGCCCGGCGTGCGGGAGCTGTCGGGCAACATCGTCTTTCCCGGCTTCACCGCGCCCAAGCTGCTCTGGGTCGAAACGCATGAGCCTGAAGCCTTTGCCCGCGTCGACAAGGTGCTGCTGCCCGCCGCCTACGTGAACTTCTGGCTGACGGGCGAGGCGGTGGCCGACATGTCCGACAGCGCCGGGACGTCGTGGCTGGACGTGGGCGCGCGCGACTGGTCGGATGCGCTGCTCGAGGCCGGGCACATGACCAAGGCCCAGATGCCCCGGCTGGTCGAGGGCAGCGAGGTCGCCGGTACCCTGTCGGCCCGCGCCGCCGAGGTGCTGGGGCTGCCGCAATCGGTCGTGGTGGTCGGCGGGGCCGGCGACAATGCCGCGGCGGCCTGCGGCGTGGGCGCCATGCGCGAGGGGCAGGCCTTTGTCAGTCTCGGCACCTCGGGCGTGCTCTGCGCCGCGCGGGACGGGTTCAGCCCGCTGGCGGAAAGCGCGGTGCACACCTTCTGCCACGCGGTGCCGGGGCGCTGGTACCAGATGGGCGTGATCCTGTCGGCGACGGATTCGCTGAATTGGCTGGCGCGGATGACCGGCCAGAGCGCGGCGCAGCTGTCGGGGCTGTTGCCGGCGACGATCGAGGGGCCGGCGAGCGTGCGGTTCCTGCCCTACTTGTCGGGCGAGCGGACGCCGCATAACGACGCGGCCATCCGCGGCGCCTTTACCGGGCTGGGCCAGTCGGACGGGCCGGCGCAGCTGACCCAGGCGGTGATGGAGGGCGTGGCCTTTGCGCTTGGAGATTGCCACGAGGCGCTGAAGGCGACCGGCGCGCAGATCGACCGGGCGCTGGCCATCGGCGGCGGCACCGCCTCGCGCTTCTGGCTGGAAACCATCGCGACGGTGCTGGACCTGCCGCTCGACCTGCCGCAGGCGGGCGAGTTCGGCGCGGCGCTTGGCGCGGCCCGGCTGGCAATCTGCGGCGTGACCGGGGCCGCGCCCGAAGAGGTCATGACCCCGCCCGCCGTCCGCGACGTGGTCGCCCCCCGCGCCGATCTCAGGGACGCCTACGCGGCGGCCTGGGACAAGCACCGCGCCAGCTACGCGGCGATTCGCGCCGTTCAGTGATTTCGGATTGCTGCGCAATCCGACCGGGGGCGCGCGGCTGCGCCGCGCGCCGGTGCGTGGCACGGTTCGAGGAAGAGCCCAAGCGGCAGCGCCCGTGGTGACGGCCGGAGCAAGGGCCCTGCCCCTCGCGCCGCAGTCGCGGCATCAATAGATGCGAGGGGCCAGCCTCTCGCGCCGCAGGCGCGGCTTCAACAGATGCGAGGGGCTAGCCCCTCGCGCCGCGGGCGCGACAACAAAAGATGCGAGGGGCCAGCCCCTCGCGCTCCCCGAGGTATTTGGAAAACGATGAAGGCATGGGGAGCCGCACGATCACGGCGGGCCCGCGCCCCGGCTGCGGTCAGTCGGCCGAGATCCAGCCCTCCGGCGTCTTCAGCTTATGGGTGATCGTGTTCTGGCGCCCGAGGGTCTGTTCGATGAAACAGCCGCGCTTGGCTGCCGCGACGAGGGCCAGCTGGTCCGCCAGGGGCGCATCGCTGTCGATCTTCACGTCGATCTCGAAGCTTTTCGGCGCGGTCTCGTAGGTGCGCCCCTCGCGCGCCCAGTCCCAGCAGACCCGGGTCTCGACGTCCAGATCGTTGAGTTGCACCCCCAGCCGCTTGGCGAAGGCGCGCACCTGGGTCATCAGGCAGCCGGTGAGGCTGGCGACGAAGAGCGCCAGCGGCGGCGGGGCCGAGGCATCGCCGCCGTGGAAGGGGCCTTCGTCGGTGGCCAGCGCATGGGACGGCTCGGTGAAGGGCTTGACCATGCGCACGTCGAGTTCGTTGCGCATCTTGCCCGTGGCCTTGCCGCTGCAGTGAAACTCGACCTCGGCGCGCGGCGGCGCGGTCTCGAATGTCATTCCCTGGCTCATCTCTTATCCTCCCGTTGCCTGGGGCGAGCAGACAGGGAGTTGAACGATTGTTCAAGTGCCTTGCGGGGTCAGTCCACCGAGGGGTCGAGCCGCACCCGGTAGGGCTTGGTCGCCCAGCCCTGGGAGGAGCAGCGGGCGCGGATGTAGATCTCGCGCAGCCCGTCGGGAAGCATCACGCGCGACAGGGACCGGGTGAAGGGTTGTTCGGTGACGTGGGGGTGGGCCAGCTTGCGGGTGCCCAGCACCTTGCCCTTGGCATCGAGGATCTCCCATCCGTCGGCATAATGGTCCCAGCCGGTATCGGGGTGTTCCAGCGTCACGTCGAAGCGCCAGCCCATGCCGGGATGACTGACATCGACCGCCAGGATGCGGGGCACCTCGGCCAGGGCGGGCGAGGTCAGAGACAGGGCAATAAGCAGGGCGGCGCGGATCATGGCGCGACCCTAGTCCGCATCGGGCGTAACAGGGGTCACTTTGCCGTGTTGCGGCACCGGGCGGCTGAGCAGCGCAGCCCGCGATTGCGAGGCGAATTCGCGCCGCCAGAGCGTCGTGACGGTGAGCGCGGTGGCGAGCAGCAGTGCCTCGGGCCCGAGCAGCCAGGCGCCCGAGGCGAGGGCGAAATAGACCGAGCGCAGGCCGCGGTTGAAGCCGCGGGCGGCGGTGATGTTGATCTCGGCCGCCTGCGCCGCGCGGGGCAGCGCGTCGGGATCGTCCGGGTCGTTCGGCACGGCCGCAGCGAGGACCGAGCAATAGCCGAACAGGCGGTGCGACCAGACGAATTTCAGGAAGGCATTGGCGACCAGCAGCAGGATGCAGATCAGCTTGATTTCCCACACGATCTGCGGGTCGCGCCCGAGGTCGAGATCGGCCGCGACCGAAGCGATGCGCTCGGTGTCGCCCAGGAGCGCCAGCCCGCCGCCCAGCGCGATCATGCTGGCCGAGGCGAAGAAGGCCGTGCCCTGCCGCAGGTTGGCCAGGATCGAGGCGTCGAAGATGCGCGGCTGGCGCGTCACCATCTGGCGCATCCATTCGCGGCGGTACTGCGCCATGATGATCGACACCGAGGGGCGGGTCGACGAGGGGTGCTCGATCCGCCAGCCCGTGAGCAACCAGGCCGCGACCAGCAGGGTCACGGCCAGTAAATCGAGCGCGGTGAATTGCGCGAGGCTTCCATTCCAGTCCATCTGTGCGACACTATTGCGGAAGGCGGGGGCTTGCCAGCCCATGTGATCACCCGTCACCCTGCCGCCGAAAGGGAGGAAGACCCATGCAGATGCCCGAACCGGACGCCCGCGTCCTGTCGATCAAGCCGCAGCTGGTGAAACGGCTGCGCGAGGTGTTGCCCGAGGATGCCGTGATCGACGCGCCCGAGGAGACGCGGGCCTATGAATGCGACGCGCTGACCGCCTATCGCTGCCCGCCGCTCTGTGCCGTGCTGCCGTCGTCGACCCAAGAGGTGTCGGACGTGTTGCGGATCTGCCATGAGCTGGGCGTGCCGGTGGTGCCGCGCGGCTCGGGCACCTCGCTGGCCGGGGGCGCCTTGCCGACGGCCGACAGCGTGATCCTGGGCGTGGCGCGAATGACCGAGGTGCTCGAGATCGACTATGCCGACCGGGTGATCCGGGTGCAGACGGGGCGGACGAACCTGTCCGTGACGGGCGCGGTGGAGGAGGGCGATTTCTTCTACGCGCCCGATCCGTCCTCGCAGCTGGCCTGCGCGATTGCCGGGAACATCGCGATGAACTCCGGGGGGGCGCATTGCCTCAAGTACGGGGTGACGACCAACAACCTGATGGGCGTCACGCTGGTGCAGATGGACGGCACGGTGGTCGAGATTGGCGGCGCGCATCTGGATGCCGGGGGCCTCGACCTCCTGGGCGTGATCTGCGGCAGCGAGGGCCAGCTGGGTGTCGTCACCGAGGCCACGCTGCGGATCCTGCGCAAGCCCGAGGGCGCGCGGCCGGTGCTGATCGGCTTTGACAGCAACGAAGTCGCGGGGCGCTGCGTCAGCGACATCATCAAGGCCGGCATCCTGCCCGTCGCGATCGAGTTCATGGACCGCCCCTGCATCCGCGCGACCGAGGATTTCGCCAAGGCAGGCTATCCCGATTGCGAGGCGCTGCTGATCGTCGAGGTGGAGGGCAGCCCGGCCGAGATCGACGACCAGCTGGCGCGGATCATAGAGATCGCCCGCCGCCACGACCCGGTCGAGCTGCGCGAGAGCAAGAGCGCCGAGGAAAGCGCCCGCATCTGGCTGGGGCGCAAGTCGGCCTTTGGAGCCATGGGGCAGATCAACGATTACATGTGCCTCGACGGGACGATCCCGGTCAGCGAGCTGCCCTATGTCCTGCGACGAATCGGCGAGATGAGCGCCGAGTACGGGCTGGGCGTGGGGAACGTCTTCCACGCGGGCGACGGGAACATGCATCCGCTGATCCTGTTCGATGCGAACAAGCCAGGCGATCTCGAGAAATGCGAGGCCTTCGGGGCGGATATCCTGAAGCTCTGCGTCGAAGTCGGCGGCTGCCTGACCGGAGAGCATGGCGTGGGGATCGAAAAGCGCGACCTGATGAGCCACCAGTATCGCGACGTGGATCTCGAGGCGCAGATGGCGGTGAAGGACGTGTTCGACCCGAAGTGGCTGCTGAACCCGGCGAAGGTGTTTCCGTTGCCTGTTTCGGCCGGGCGTCGCGCTGGGTGAAAGGTGCAGGAGCGAGGGGCCAGCCCCTCACACCGCAGGTGTGGCATCAAGAACAGCGAGGGGCCAGCCCCTCGCGCTCCCCGAGGTATTTGGAAAACAATGAAGACATGAGACCTGAGAGCGAAGACGAGCTGGCCGAGATGGTGCGGGCCGCGAACGGGCCCCTGCGGGTGCGGGGCGGCGGGACGCGGGACATCGGTGCGCCGGTGCAGGGCGAGGTGGTGGAGACCGGCGGGCTGTCGGGCGTGACGCTGTATGAGCCGGGCGCGCTGACACTGGTGGCGAAGGCGGGCACGCCCGTGGCCGAGATCGAGGCCATGCTGGGGGCCGAGGGGCAGAGGCTGGCCTTCGAGCCGATGGATCACCGGGTGCTTCTGGGCACCGAGGGCGAGCCGACCCTGGGCGGGGTGGCCTCGGCGAACGTCTCGGGTCCGCGGCGGATTTCCGTGGGTGCGCCGCGGGATTTCATGCTGGGCGTGCGCTTTGTCGATGGCGCCGGGCGCGTGGTGTCGAATGGCGGGCGGGTGATGAAGAACGTCACCGGCTATGACCTCGTCAAGCTGATGGCCGGATCCTGGGGCACGCTGGGGGTATTGACCGAAATCAGCCTCAAGGTCTTGCCCGCGCCCGAGACCGAGGCGACGCTGGTCATTCCCGGGCTCGTGGCCGAGACCGCCGTGGCGGCCATGTCACGCGCGCTCGGCTCGCCCTTCGAGGTGAGCGGGGCGGCGCATGGGGTCGCCGGGACCTGCCTGCGGGTCGAGGGGTTCGAGAGCCAGGTGCGCTATCGGACGGCCCAGTTGACCGAACTGCTGACGGGCTTCGGCGCCCCTCAGGTGCTGGAGGCGGTCGACAGCCGCGCGCTGTGGCGGCGGATCGCGGATGTCGAGGAACTGGCGACGGACGCGGGCGATGTCTGGCGGCTGTCGGTGCGACCGTCGCAGGCGCCGGGGCTGGTGCAGCAGATGCGGGCCGATCAGGTGCTGCTCGACTGGGGCGGCGGGCTGATCTGGGCGCGTGTGCCCGAAGGGACCGACCTGCGGGCGCGGCTGGAAGGCTTTGGCGGCCATGCCACGCTGATCCGCGCCGGGGCCGAGACCCGGTCGCGGCTGGCGGTGTTCCAGCCCGAGCCTGCGCCCGTGGCCGCGCTGACCGCCGGGCTGCGGCAGAAATTCGACCCGCGCGGCATCCTCAACCCGGGGATCCTGGGATGACGACAGCCGACGACTGGATGGCCGCCCGCCAGCCCGCCGGGACGCGCGCCCGGATCGACGCCTGCCCGGCGCGTGGGGCGTGCCGCACACATAGATCGGACGGGCGGCTGACCGGCACGCCCGCCCGCCCCAACTAGAGGCAAGCCCATGCAGACCACCTTTACCGAGGACCAGCTGAAGGACCCGGGCACCGCGCGGGCCAACCAGATCCTGCGTGCCTGCGTCCATTGCGGCTTTTGCACCGCCACCTGCCCCACCTACCAGGTGCTGGGCGACGAGCTCGACAGCCCGCGCGGCCGTATCTACCTGATCAAGGACATGCTCGAGAACGAGCGGGAGCCGGACGCCAGGACCGTCAAGCATATCGACCGCTGCCTGTCGTGCCTTGCCTGCATGACCACCTGCCCGTCGGGCGTGCATTACATGCACCTTGTCGATCACGCGCGGGCCTATATTGACAAGCGCTACAAGCGGCCCTTCACCGACCGGGCCCTGCGCTGGGTGCTGGCCGCGGTGCTGCCGCATCCGACGCGGTTCCGGCTGGCGCTGCTGGGGGCCAAGATCGGTCGGCCCTTCCGCCGCTTCCTGCCGGACCCGCGCCTGCGCGCCATGCTCGAGATGGCGCCGAAAGAGATCCCGCCGGTCAGCCGCAACGACGATGCGCAGGTCTTCCCGGCGCAGGGCGCGCGCCGCATGCGGGTCGCGCTGATGACCGGCTGCGCGCAGAAGGCACTGAACACCGACATCAACGACGCCACGATCCGGGTGCTGCGGCGGCTGGGCTGCGAGGTGGTCGTGGCGAAAGGCGCCGGCTGCTGCGGCGCGCTGACCCATCACATGGGGAAGGAGGCGCAGGCCCATGCCTCGGCCGCCGCGAACATCCGCGCCTGGCAGGCCGAGATGCGGGGCGCGGGGCTGGATGCCATCGTCATCAACACCAGCGGCTGCGGCACGACGGTCAAGGATTACGGGCACATGTTCCGCTCGGGTCCGCTGGCGGGCGAGGCGGCCGAGGTCGCCAGCCTCGCCTGCGACGTCTCGGAACTGCTGACCCGGCTCGCGCCGGAGGCCAAGGCGCCCGAGGCGCTGCGCATCGCCTACCATGCCGCCTGTTCGCTGCAACACGGGCAAAAGATCAAGGACGCCCCCAAGGCCCTGCTGCGCGGCGCCGGGTTCGAGTTGGTCGAACCGGCGGACCCGCACCTGTGTTGTGGCTCGGCCGGCACCTACAACCTGCTGCAACCCGAGATCTCGGGCCAGCTCAAGGCGCGCAAGCTGCGGACGCTCGAGGCCAAACAGCCCGACGTGATCGCCGCCGGCAACATCGGCTGCATGATGCAGATCGGCTCGGGCGCCTCGGTGCCGGTCGTCCACACGGTCGAGCTGATCGACTGGGCGACGGGCGGGCCGAAACCCCGGGCCCTGGCAACGGATGATTAACCGTCGCGCCGCATTTTCGCCCCATCTGCGGGATAGCCTGCGGAGCAAGTAAGGATCAGTTCATGGATCGCGTGGTGCGGCACCTGTTTACCCGGTTTCTCCTGTTGTGTGCCCTCGCGACCCCCGCGCTGGCGGACAGCAGCCTGCGCCGGCTCGACACCGGCGACCAGGGACGCGGCTGGGAGGCGGTGGGCCGCATCGACCTGGGCGGGCGCGGCTTCTGCACCGGGGCGCTGATCGCGCCGACGCTTGTGCTGACCGCGGCCCATTGCCTGTTCGACTCCACCACCGGCGAACGCATCGCGCCCGAAGATATCGAGTTCCTCGCCGGCTGGCGCAACGGTCGCGCCTCGGCCTATCGCCGGGTGCGGCGGGCCGTGAAACACCCCGGCTACGTGTTCGAGGACGCGCCCTCGGCCACCCGCGTCAGCCATGACCTTGCGCTGCTGGAACTGCACCACCCGGTGCGCAACACAACTGTGATCCCCTTCGAGACCGCGCATGACCCGCGACCCGGCGACCAGATCGGCGTCGTGTCCTACGCCAAGGGCCGGTCCGAGGCACCCAGCCTGCAGGAGCTCTGCGATGTCCGCACCCGGCAGGAAGGCGTGCTGGTCATGACCTGCGACGTCGATTTCGGCGCCTCGGGCGCGCCGGTCTTCCGGCTGGGCGCCTCGGGCCGGCCGCAGATCGTGTCGGTCGTCTCGGCCAAGGCCGAGGTGGATGGCGAAGCGGTCTCGCTTGGCACCGCGCTCGAAGAGCCGCTGGCCACCCTGATCGCCGCGCTGGAAACCGGCGCGGGGTTCGACACCGCCGCCCCGACCGGGATCACCCGGCTGTCGCAACCCGTGCCCGCCTCGCGCGGGGACACCGGCGCAAAGTTCATCAAGCCATGAGACATCTCGCAGCCCTCCTCTGCCTCCTCCTTGCCGCGCCCGCCTGGGCCGAGAATTCCGGCCTGGAACGGCTCGACGCCCGGCAATCCCTGCTGGGATGGGAGGCGGTGGGCCGCGTCGACATCGGCCGCACCGGCTATTGCACCGGCACGTTGATCTCGCCAACGCTGGTGCTGACGGCGGCGCATTGCGTCTACGATGCCTCGGGCAAGCTGTTGCCGGCGGCAGAGTTCACCTTCCGCGCCGGGCTGCATGACGGGGCTTTCGTCGCCAGCCGCAAGGCCCGGCGCCTCGCGGCGCATGCGGGCTACGATCCCTCCGTGGGCGTGCAGGCCGAGAACATCCTGCACGACGTGGCCCTGCTCGAGCTCGAGACCGAGATCTCCACCTCCGCCGCCGCGCCCTTTGCCCTGCACAGCGGCAGCCAGCTGGGCGACCGCGTCAGCGTGGTCAGCTACGGCCGCGGCCGCGACGACGCGCCCTCGTGGCAGCGCGAATGCGGCATCGTGGAAAAGGGCGGCGGGCTGATGGTCTTTGACTGCGACGTCGTGCAGGGCTCGTCCGGCGCGCCGGTCTTCCACCGCGAGGGCAACCGGGGCCGCATCGTCGCCCTCATCAGCGCGGCGCAGATCGACGCGGGCAAGACGATCTCCTTCGGGATGGAGCTGCCGACGGTGGTGGCCGAGGTCAAGCGCCAGCTGCACATCGCCCCCGCCGGCATCGCCGCCGCCCGCCCCACGGTGGTCAAGCGCATCACCGTCGGCGACGGCAACAGCACCGGGGCCAAGTTCGTGCGGCCCTGACGCCCCCGCGCCCCGCCCCTGCTTTCACTTTTCCCCAAAAACTCACATCCCGGCCGCAGCCCCAAGGCGCCCGGCCCGCGCTTTCATCTTTCCACAAATATGCACGTCCAACGCCCGCCACGGGCGCAGGCCGCCTAATGCTCGTTCCGCAAGAGCAGCAGAAGGGCCACGATCGACAGCCCCACCCCGCCCAGGACCAGCAGCGGCGGGACATCCCCGCCCAGGGCGATCTCCCACCCGATCACCCAGCTCGGCGTCAGGTAATTGTAGGCCATGACCTTGCCCGCCGGCAGCCGCATCGACCCGAACTGCACCAGCGTGAAGGTCACCGCCGTGGTCGCCACGGTCAGGTAGCCCAGCGCGATCCAGACGATCCCCGGCAGCGCCGCCCAGTCGGTCGCCACCACGCGGCCGCCGCCGTAAAGGCTCATCAGCAGCGCCCCCGCGACCAGGGTGAAAAAGGCAAAGGCAATCGCGCTTTCGCCCCGGTTCAGCATCCGCACCAGCGGGATGTAGATGGCATGGGCGATGCAGCCGTAGAAGTAGATCAGCTCTCCCTCGCCGATGTGGAACTGCACCAGCGCGGACCAGTCGGCGCGAAAGATCACCCACAGCGCCCCGGCCCCGCCGATGGCCAGCGCCATCGCCATGCGCGGCGTGGTGCGCTGGCGCAGCAGCAGCCAGCCGAAACCCGCGCTCATGATCGGGGTCAGGGTGAAGACGGCCGAGGTCGCCACCGGGTCCGAGGTGCGCATCCCCTCGAACATCAGCACGAAATAGGTGGCGAATGTCCCGCCCAGCACGAGGTAGCGCCACGGCGCCCGCATGTCCCGCCCCGAGATCCCGCGCGTGGCAAGGCCCACCGCCCCGACCACCACCGCGCCCAGCACGAACCGCGCCACGTTCATCGCCACCGGGTCGATGAGCGGCGCCGCCCGCACCCCAAGCGAGAACGACCCCGCCACCAGCGCTGAAAAGGTGAACATGGCCAGGTGGCCAAGGGCCGCCGGACTCATCGACGGGCGCGCATCAGCAGGCGATGTCCTTGGACGCTTCCTTGAGGTGCCGCACCAGCGCCTGCACCTTGGCCGTGCGGTGCAGGTCCACATGGGTCACCAGCCACAGCTGCGACCGCCATTCCGCCTCGAGCGGCGGGATGACCTCCTGCAGATCGGGAAAGCGCGCCGCCTCCATCCGCGGCATGAAGCCGATGCCCGCCCCGTTCACCACCGCAAGCTCGAGCGCGCGGGGGTCGGTGCTGCGAAAGACCATGTTGTCCTCGGGCGCATGCTTGCGCAGCCAGGCGTAGAACAGCGCCCGGCTTTCGGGGTTGTCGTGGCAGACGAAATCATGCGCGCCGAAGTCCTCGACCCCCGCGGGCCGCCCCTTGCGCGCGATGTAGCTGTCCGAGGCGTAAAGCCCCACGGCGTAATCCATGAAGGGCAGCACCACGTTGTCGGGGTTCTGCGGCGCGCTGCCCGCCCGCACGGCCAGGTGCGCCTCGCCGTATTCCAGGCGGAACAGCCGCTCGCCCGTCAGGTAGCGCACCGTGACCTCGGGGTATTGCTCGCGAAAGGCGGCCAGCGCCGGCACCATGAAGGGCGCCAGGTTGACCAGCGAGGTCACGACCAGTTCGCCCTCGACCCCAGCGCCACGGCCCTTGATCCGGCCTTCCAGCTGGGCGAACTGCTCGTCCGTGGTCTGGGCCACGCGCAACAGGTCCTGCCCGGCCTCGGTCGGCGTGTAGCCGCGCGGATGGCGCTGGAACAGCTTGACGCCCATGCGCCCCTCGAGCGCGTCGATATGGCGGATCACGGTGGCATGGTGCACGCCCAGGATCTCGGCCGCGCCGCTGACCGTCCCGATGCGCGCCACCTGGTAGGCGGTCCGTACCTCGTCCCAGTTGTCCATGTGGCCACCTGTGCGTTGACAAACCAAGTGCCGCCATGTGCCGCCATGTGCCCCGCGGATGCAAGAGGCTTCCTTGAACGCGAACGCGGGTGACGCTTGGGAAACTCTACCATTTGATGTATCCTTCCCGCCATGGGTGCGCGCCCCATGTGCGCGATTGCGCGAAAAGGGTGGGAACCATGAACGAACGTCACCTCCAGATGCTGATGGCGGCCACGGGCCATTACCACGGCGGCATCGACGGGCAGATCGGCCCGAAGTCACGCCAGGCCATGCGGGATATCGAGGCCGCCTTTCGCGACCGCTACACCTTCGACCCCACCGGTTCGACCGAGGCCCGGCGCGAGGTGGCGGTGGCCCAGGCCTGTCTCGACAAGCTCGGGCACGATCCGGGCGCGATCGACGGCTGGATGGGCAACAACACGACCGAGGCGCTGAACGGGTTCCTGTTCAAGCAGGCCACAGGCAAGGCCGAGGTGATCGACCGCACCCCGCTGGCGGCCCCCGTCGGCGGCGGGTCGATCCCGACCCAGGCCGAGGTCGGCCGCGTCTATGGCTCGCCCGGCGACCAGATCAAGAAGCGGCTGGTGACGATCAAGCTGCCCTTCAGCCTGCGCATCGACTGGAACCTGCGGCAGAAGGCAACCCGGATCACGGTGCACCGCGACTGCGCCGACCAGCTGATGGCCGCTTTGGTCGCCGTCCATGCCCATTATGGGCCGGACCGCATGCGCGATCTCGGCATCGACCGCTATGCCGGGGCCTACAACCACCGCAAGATGCGCGGCGGCAACAGCTGGTCGATGCATGCCTATGGCTGCGCCATCGACTTCTACGCCGAGCCGAACGGGCTGCGCACCCAGTGCCCCGAGGCGCTGTTCTGCGGGGCCGCGTACAAGGATTTCCTCGACATCATGCAGGACCACGAATGGCTTCCCGCGATCCGGCTCTGGGGCAAGGACGCGATGCACTTCCAGCGCGCGCGGCTCTGAGCCCGGCGCCTGAAAATAATTCCGTCCGGGCGGATTGACGCCGCGCCGCGCGCCCCACATCTCGGTGCCAGACGCCGGGTCTGCAGGCTTGCCCGTCGCCGGGCAGCCCCTGCCAGACCCCCAGGCCGACCCGCATGAAAGGGCGTTTGGACGATGGAAACTTGGCTGCCCTTCGGCGTCGGGCTGGTCCTTTTGTGTGTCGGAGGCGACCTTCTGGTGCGCGGCGCGGTCCGCCTCGCCGATCGTCTCGGCATCTCGCCCCTGGTGATCGGGCTGACGCTGGTCGGCTTCGGCACCTCGACGCCCGAGCTGGTGACCTCGGTCCAGGCGGCCCTGTCGGGCGCGCCGGGCATAGCCTATGGCAACATCGTCGGGTCGAACATCGCCAACATCCTGCTGATCCTCGGCATCTCGGCGCTGATCTGCCCTATCGCCGTGACGCCCATGGCGCTGCGCCGCGACGCGGGCGTGATGCTGGCCGCCGCGCTGCTCTTTGCCGGGCTCGCGCTGGCCGGGCCGCTGGGCCGGGTGGCCGGCCTCGGCTTCCTGCTGCTGCTCGTCGCCTACCTCGTGCTGGCCGTATGGCAGGAACGGCGCGCCGCGCCGGCCCCGGCCGCCCCGACTGACCTGCCGGCGCGCGGCCACCCGGCCCGCGACATCGCCCTAACCCTCGCCGGGCTCGCCGCGACGCTCGCGGGCGGCACGCTGCTGGTGCGCGGCGCCATCGGGATCGCCGCCGCGCTGGAGCTGCCCGAGACCCTTGTCGGCCTGACCATCGTCGCGGTCGGCACCTCGCTGCCCGAACTCGTCACCTCGGTCGTCGCGTCCCTGCGCCGGCAGACCGACGTGGCCTTCGGCAATATCGTCGGCTCGAACATCTACAACGTGCTCGCCATCGGCGGGGCCACGGCCACCCTGTCCCCCGGCGCGGTTCCCTCCCGCATCGCGAGTTTCGACAATCTGCTGATGATCGGCGCCTCTGTCCTGCTGGTGCTCGTCTCGGCCACCAGGCTCAGGATCGAGCGCTGGGAAGGCGGGCTGCTGCTGGCGGGCTATGTCGGCTACCTCGGCCTCATCCGTCCCTGAACCCCAGCGGGCGGAACTCCGGCAGGTCGAGCTCGTTCGCCCATTCCTCGGCCAGCGCCGCGCGCTCCAGCACCCGGATCTCGTCCAACGTCGTGACCTGCGCGCCCTGCCCACGCAAATGCTGCAGCAGCCGGTGCGAATGCAGGATCACCGGGTCGGCATCCAACGGCTCCCAGGCGTCCAGCAACGTGGTGCGGCGCAGGTTGAACTCGGGCGGCAGCACGTAGAAGGGCAGCTCCCCCTCCCACAGCAGCTGCTTCAGGCTCACCTGGTCTCGCAGCAGGCCCAGCGCATCATACCGCGCCTTCCAGGCGTCAAAGAACGCCTGCATCCGCGCGCCCTGCCGGTACAACATCACGCCCGAGTTCATCTGCGGAAAGGCATAGGGCCCGCCGCCTTCCTTCACCAGAGCCGAGCGCCGCCGCACGTCATGCGCCAGCGCCAGCGGAAAGCGGTCCGCGATGTCGAACAGATCGCCGAAGGGCGCCAGCGCCAGCGTGTCGGCATCGAGATAGAGCACCCGCTCGAACCGTGCCGCCCCGAGACACTCGAGATAGACCCGCGGATGCGACGACGGCGCCACATGCACCGCGTCGAACACCTCCGGCCGCTGCGCCACGTCGGTCACCAGGTCCACCGCCAGCCCCGGGTTCCACCGCTTGACGCTTTCCGCCGACTGCACGGCCAGGTCGACGTAATCGCCGCCCACCGCCACGTAGATCACCCCGTCTCGCATGCCAAATCCCTCACCTGATCCCCTTCATCTTTCCGATAAACTCTCGGGGGTTGCCATTGTCGCGCCATTGGTCCGAAAGACAATGGCGACGGGGGGCAGACAGCCCCCCCGCTTTCTCCACCCGCCACGCAAACACCCCATTTCCCTTGACTCCCACCCTATATCCCCGTATCGCCCGCGCAATCTCCGGGAGTCTTCGTGTCTTCCGGTCCCATGGGCTGTGCCCGGGATCGCCCTCCGTCAGCGCGTCGCGCCCACGGAGGCCGCACCGCATTGCTTGGGGTCGAGCCGGTTCCTGACTATCTAGGGGCCATGTGACAACGGTTGTGAAAGGGCCGGACATGTTCGAAAACCTATCCGAACGCCTCTCTGGCGTCTTCGACCGCCTGACCAAGCAAGGTGCGCTGAGCGAGGACGACGTCAAGACCGCCCTGCGCGAGGTCCGCGTGGCCCTGCTCGAGGCCGACGTCTCTCTCCCCGTGGCGCGCGACTTCGTCAAGGCGGTGCAGGACAAGGCGACCGGCCAGGCCGTGACCCGGTCGGTGACGCCGGGCCAGCAGGTCGTCAAGATCGTCCACGACGCGCTGGTCGACACGCTGACCGGCGCCGAGGACCCCGGCAAGCTCAAGATCGACAACCCGCCCGCGCCGATCCTGATGGTCGGCCTGCAGGGCGGCGGCAAGACGACGACCACCGCCAAGCTGGCCAAGCGCCTGAAGGAGCGCGAGGGCAAGAAGGTCCTGATGGCCTCGCTCGACATCTACCGCCCGGCGGCCATGGACCAGCTGCAGATCCTTGGCGCGCAGATCGGCGTCGACACCCTGCCCATCGTGCCGGGCCAGAAGCCCGTCGACATCGCCCGCCGCGCCAAGCAGCAGGCGACCATGGGCGGCTACGACGTCTACATGCTCGACACCGCGGGCCGGCTGCAGATCGACCAGGTCCTGATGCAGGAGGTCGAGGACGTCCGCGATGTGGTCAAGCCGCGCGAGACGCTGCTGGTGGTCGACGGCCTGACCGGCCAGGTCGCGGTCGAGGTCGCGCAGGAATTCGACGCCAAGATCGGCGTCTCGGGCGTGGTCCTGACCCGGATGGATGGCGACGGCCGCGGCGGTGCGGCCCTGTCGATGCGCGCCGTGACCGGCAAGCCGATCCGCTTCGTCGGCCTCGGCGAAAAGATGGACGCGCTCGAGACCTTCGAGCCCGAGCGGATCGCCGGCCGTATCCTCGGCATGGGCGACATCGTGGCCCTCGTCGAAAAGGCGCAGGAGACCATCGAGGCCGAGCAGGCCGAGCGCATGATGAAGCGCTTCCAGAAGGGTCAGTTCAACATGAACGACCTCAAGATGCAGCTCGAGCAGATGCTCAAGATGGGCGGCATGGAAGGGCTGATGCAGATGATGCCCGGCATGGGCAAGATGGCCAAGCAGCTCGACGGCGCCGGGATCGACGACAAGGTGATCCGCCAGCAGATCGCGCTGATCCAGTCCATGACCAAGCGCGAACGCGCCAACCCGGCGATTCTCCAGGCCAGCCGAAAAAAGCGGATCGCCGCCGGCGCGGGCATGGAAGTGTCGGAACTGAACAAGCTGCTCAAGATGCAGCGTCAGATGGCCGATATGATGAAGAAGATGGGCAAGATGGGCAAAGGCGGCATGCTGAAACAGGCCATGAAGGGCATGTTCGGCAAGGGCGGCATGCCGGCAGACATGGCCGGCATGGACCCCAGTCAGATGGACCCCAAGGCGCTGGAAGCGGCCGCCCGCCAGATGGGCATGGGCGGCAAGCTGCCCGGCCTTGGCGGCGGCGCCCTGCCTCCGGGCCTCTCGGGATTCGGCAAGAAGAAGTGAGCCTGCGCCTGTCGCATATCCCGGGCCCCGCCCCGATGACGACCCGATCCGCCCCGCGGACCGGCTGCGATGGCGCACGTCCCTGCCTTTCATCTTTCCACAAATATGCAATCGCCCGGTCTCAACCGGCGGGAGGCGCGGCATGAGCCTGACCAATGCCCCCCGCCTCGAGACCCCGCGCCTGATCCTGCGCGGCCCGGAAAAGTCGGATGCCGAGCACGTGATCCGCTTTCTCCAGGACCCGCTGCGCAGCGAAGGCTTCGGCCATATCGCCGAGCGCGGCAATGCCTGGCGCTGGTTCGCCATGAACGTCGGCCATTGGCACTGGCACGGCTACGGCTATTTCGTGATCGAGACCCGCGAGGGTGAGGTCGCCGGCATCTCCGGCATCTGGAACCCCGAGACCTGGCCCGAGCCCGAGGTCGGCTGGGTCGTCTTCGACGGCTTCGAGGGCCGCGGAATCGCCTTCGAGGCAGCCTTCCGCGCCCGGCAATGGGCCTACGAGGAGCTCGGCTTCACCACGCTCACGTCGAACATCGTGCCGGGCAACGACCGCTCGGTCGCGCTGGCGAGACGGCTGGGCGCCAGGTACGAGCGGACCTACGTGAACACCAACATGGGCGAGGACGAGCTGTGGCGGCACCCCTCGCCCGAGGATCTGGCCGATGGCGGGATGGAGGCCTACGCATGACCTCCCATGCCGCTCATATCCCGGTGATCGAGACCGGGCGCCTGACCCTGCGCGCGATCGGCGAGGATGATCTGGACGCGCTGGCCGCCTTCTATGAAGGCGACCGGTCGTCCTTTGTCGGCGGGCCGCTGGACCGCGCGCGGTGCTGGCAGATGATCGCCGGCAATCTCGGCCATTGGCTGCTGCGCGGCTACGGCATGTGGGTGATCGACGGCAAGGAGACCGGCACGCCAATCGGCCTTGTCGGCTTTATCTACCGCGAGGGCTGGCAGGAGCCGGAGCTGGGCTGGCAGATCTGGGACGGCGAAGGCAAGGGCTATGCCCATGAGGCCGCCGCCGCCGCGCGCGCCCATGGCGCGGCGCAGTTCGGGCTGGACAGCGTGATTTCCTACATCCACCCGGCCAATGCGCGCAGCCAGGCCCTGGCCCGTCGCCTTGGCGCGGCGCCCGAAAGCAAACATGTGCTGCTGGGGACCGAGGTCGACGTCTGGCGCCATCCCAAGGCGGAGGGCACGGCATGAGCGGCATCCAGATCCCCGTGCTGGAAACCCGGCGCCTGATCCTGCGCGGGCCGGAACCCGGGGATTACCCGAACTTCCGGGCGACCTTCTCCAGCTACCGCTCGCGCTTCATGGGCGGGCCGCTGAACCCCTACGAGACCTGGATGCTCTATGCCGCCGAGATGGGGCATTGGGAGATCCGCGGCTTCGGCATGTGGATGATCCACGACCGCGCGACCGACAAGACGCTGGGCATGGCCGGCGGCTGGTTCCCCGCCATGTGGCCCGAGCGTGAACTCGCGTGGATCATCTGGCCCGAAGTGGCCGGCAAGGGCATCGCGCTCGAGGCGACCCATGCCTGCCGCGATTATTTCTACCGCCAGCAGGGCTGGGACGGGGCGGTCAGCTACATCGACCCCAAGAACCTCGAATCGATCAAGCTGGCCGAGCGGCTGGGCGCCAGGAAGGACAAGGCCGCGGCAAGCGTCGACGGCAACGATGCCGTCTATCGCCATCCCTCGCCCGCCGACCTTGGCAACAGCCAGATCCGCGACGCCATCGAAGCCGAGATCGCCCATTACCAGGGGGCCATCTTCCCCTCGACCATGAAAGGAGCCGCCGCATGAGCGACGATGCCGTCACCCGCGCCGCCGCGCTGCTGAATAGCCACCGCGAGAGCATCGACCGGCTCGACGCGATCCTCGTCTACACGCTGGGCGAGCGGTTCAAGCACACCCAGGCGGTGGGCAAGCTGAAAGCCGAACACGACCTTCCCCCGTCCGATCCCACGCGTGAGGCCACGCAGATCGCACGGCTCGAAGACCTGGCGATCCAGGCCGACCTCGACCCGGAATTCGCCAAGAGCTTCCTGAATTTCATCATTCGGGAAGTCATCAAGCACCACGAGAAACACCAATCCTGACGGGATCGCCCGTCACCAAGAAGCCATTCGAAGGAGATACCCCCATGGCCATGAAAATCCGTCTCGCCCGCGGCGGCTCGAAAAAGCGTCCGTTCTACCGCATCGTCGCCGCCGATTCGCGCATGCCGCGCGACGGCCGCTTCATCGAGAAGCTGGGCACCTACAACCCGCTGCTGCCCAAGGACAGCGAAGACCGCGTCAAGATGGACGTCGAGCGCGTCCAGTACTGGATCGGTGAAGGCGCCCAGGTGACCGACCGCGTGTCGCGCATGCTGGAAGCCGCCGGCGTCATCGAGAAGAAGACCCGCAGCAACCCCAACAAGGGCACCCCGGGCAAGAAGGCCCAGGACCGCGCCGACGCCAAGGCCGAGAAGGCCAAGGCCGCCGCCGAAGCCGCTGCTGCACCGGCCGAAGAGGTTGCCGCGGAGGAGTGATCCTGCCCGCATGGCACTTCGGGGCCGCGTCCGGGACACCGGCGCGGCCCTTTTTCGTGGCTTGATCAGATTGTGTGCCTGACGGCACACAGTGTCAGCCTGCGCAAGGCGCAGGCCGGTGGGGGGCGCTGCCCCCCGGGCGCCAGGGCGCCCGCCCCCCGAGGTATTTTCGAAACGATGAAGGGCTGGGGGGAATTGCCCATTGCCTTTGCGCGGGGCATGGTCGGGCGATGATGTCCTTGCTGCGCCTCGTGATCCTGCTGCCGCTTGCCTTCCTTGCGGGAATGCTTTTTGAACGGAACCGCGTGGCGGAGTTGTGCATCGCCGCGGGCGGCGAGGTCGTCAGCGACACCTGTGTGCCGGGCGGCGAAGAAGGGATCGGGGAATGAGCGAAGAGCGGGTCTGCGTGGGCGCGATAGCCGGGGCCTTCGGCGTCAAGGGCGAGGTGCGGATCAAGTCCTTCACCTCGGACCCGGCGGCGATCGGAGATTATTCTCCGCTGGAGAGCGAGGATGGCGGGCGCAGCTGGGACATCTCGGTCGAGCGGCCGATCAAGAACGGGTTTGCCGCGCGGCTGTCGGGCGTGTTGACCAAGGAAGACGCCGACGCGCTGAAGGGCGTGCAGCTTTGGGTGCCGCGGGACCGCTTGCCTGACCTGCCCGACGACGAGTTCTACCATGCGGACCTGATCGGGCTGGTGGTGCTTGATACCGGCGGGGCCGAGCTTGGCCATGTGACGGCGGTGCAGAACAACGGCGCCGATGACCTTCTGGAGCTGCGGGTGCCGGGCCAATCGGCGACCGTGCTGCTGCCCTTCACCCGTGCCTGTGTGCCCACCGTCGATATCGATGCCGGACGCATCGTGGCCGACCCGCCCGAGGGGCTGTTCTGACCATGCTGCCGCCGCGCTACAGCGCCGGCGGGCTGATCCTGGCCTATGCGCCGCTTTTCGCGGGGCCGATCGTCGCCGGCTGGGCGGGGCATCCGATGGCTATGGCCTGGCCCTTTGCGCTGATCTTCCTGGCGCTCATGACCTGGCTGCGGCGGCCCGATCTGGGGACCGGCGCGGGCTGGGCGCAGCTTGGGCTGCTGGCGGTGGTGCAGGTGGCCCTGGTGCAGGCGCTGATGGGGTTCGGGCGGTTGCTGAGCGTGGTCCGGGCGTTTCCCGACCTGCCGACCTGGCTCCCGCTGGCGGTCTCGGGCGCGGCGGCTGTGCTTGCGATGCAGCGCTACCGGAACGCGGATGCGATGGACCGGATGCTGGACGGCATGATCGAGACCGTCGAGGCGATGGAGACGCCCGAGCGCCCCGCCCCCGTCGCGCGGTTCCTGCGCGATGTGCAGGCCCTGCCCGCGCGGACCACCGGCCTTGTCGATCCCATCGCGCAGCGGCTGGAAGCCGAGATGGGGCCCGGGGCGATCCCGCATCTGCTGCACGAGATCGGCACCGACCCGGACGTGGATTTCGCCGTGATGCGCCTGCTCGCCCCCGGCTACATGCGCAGCGATCCCGGCCACGCGGTCGGCGTGTCGCGGTTGCTGGAATGTGGCCTTGCCAGCCGCGATCCGGGTGTGCGGGGCGAGGCCGTCCTCACCACGCTGGCGATGATCGACGCCGGCGACGACCCGGCCTTCTGGCCCGACCCGGCGCTGGTCGACAGCCTCGCCGCCGAGGACCCGCGCCTCGAGGACCTTGCCCGCGCCATGGACGCCGCGTCCGCCTGACACCGGCCGCGAAAATCCGCCCCTTCCCCCTTTCCCCCGGGCGCGCTCTGGCCTAGCACGTCCCTGCAGCAGGCGGAGGACCAGATGAGCCAGATCACCCTTGTCCGGCACGGTCAGGCCAACAGCCAGGCCCGGGACGAGCAGAGCTATGACAAGCTCAGCGAGCTGGGCCACCAGCAGGCGCGCTGGCTGGGCGAGCATTTCGACGCCAGCGGGGAACGGTTTGCCCGGGTCTACAGCGGCACCCTGCGCCGCCACCGGGAAACGGCCGCGGGCATCGGCACCGAGCGCCACGCCGAGCTGGTGCTGGACGAGCGGCTGAACGAGATCCGCTATTTCGACCTGGCGCACCTGGCGCTGGAACAGCACGGGCTAGCGATCCCGCAGGGGCGCGAGGAGTTTGCGCGCCACTCGGTCAGGATGATCGGCATGTGGCGCGATGGGCAGCTGGAAGACACGCCCGAGAGCTATGACCACTTCATGACCCGCATCCGCGAGGCAATCGACGAGATCGCCGCCGGCAAGGGACGCGCGCTGGTGGTCACCTCGGGCGGCTGGATCGGCGTGGCGCTGGCGCAGCTGATGGAGCTTGGACCGCAGCAGATGAGCCTGATGATGATGTCGGTGATGAACACCAGCGTGACGCGGTTGCAGCCGCTGAACGGGCAGCTCATGCTGGCGCAGTTCAACGCCCTGCCGCATCTCGAAACCGTGCAGCGCCAGTTCGCACGGACCCATATCTGAGAGGGACAGCCATGACACATCTCTGGGTCCGGGCCGAAAGCCGCCCGAACGAGGACCGCGTCGGCGTCACGCCCGAGGGGGTGCGGGCGCTGATTGCGGCCGGTTTCCGCGTGACGGTCGAGGAAAGCGCCACCCGCGCGATCCCTTATGACGGGTTCGCCGCCGCCGGGGCCGACCGCGCGGCCGAGGGGGCCTGGGTGAACGCGCCGGACGACGCCATCGTCTTCGGGCTCAAGGAGCTGCCGGACGACGGCACGCCCCTGCGCCACCGGCACATCATGTTCGGCCATGCCTTCAAGGGCCAGCATTCGGGGCGCGAACTGCTCCGGCGGCTCAAAGCCGGGGGCGGGACGCTTTACGATCTCGAATACCTCGTGGACGAAAGCGGCCGGCGCGTGGCGGCCTTCGGCTACTGGGCGGGCTTTGCCGGTGCGGCGGTCACGCTGCTGGCCTGGGCCGCGCAGGCTGAGGGCGGGATCTGCCCGGCGGTGGGCGCCTACCCGGACAAGGACGCGCTGGTCGATGCGCTGGGAATCGCGCTGGACGAGACGGGCCGCGACCTGCCCGCCGCCATCGTGATCGGCGCGCTGGGGCGGGTCGGCACCGGGGCGTCGGACCTCTGCGACCTGCTGGGCGTCCCGGTGACGCGCTGGGACATGGCCGAGACGGCCGGCGGCGGGCCTTTCCCGCAGATCCTGGAGCACGACGTGTTCCTCAACTGCATCTTCGCGCGTCCGGGCACGCCGGTCTTCGTCCCGAAGACCGCACTGGACGCCCCGCGACAGCTGACCGCCATCGGTGACATCGCCTGCGACCCGGACAGCGATTACAACCCGATCCCGGTCTACGGGCGCGCCACCAGCTGGGATGCGCCGGTGGTGCGGGTGCATGAGGCCCCGCTGCTTGACGTCATGGCCATAGACAACCTGCCCTCGATGCTGCCGGTCGAAAGCTCGGAGGATTACGCGGGCCAGCTCTTGCCCTCGCTGCTGACCCTTGGCAGCCTCGATGCGGGCGTCTGGGGCCGCGCGAAGGCCAGGTTCGACACACATATGAAGGGAGTTTCAGCATGATCCATTGGTGTGGCACCGGCCTTTCGGCCATCCCCGGCCTGCGCAAGCTGATCCAAGACGGCAAGCCCGTCACGGTCTGGAACCGGACCATCGACAAGGCGCAAGAGGCGGTCGGTGACCTGACCGATGCCATCCGCGCCTTCGACATCGAGGCGCTGGAGGCCGAGCTGCAGCCCGGTGACGTCGTGGTCTCGATGCTGCCCGGCGACTGGCATGTCCCGCTGGCCGAGCTGGCCATCGCCAAGGGGGCGCATTTCGTGTCGTCCTCCTACATCGCGCCCGAGATGAAGGCGCTGGACGCCAAGGCACGCGACGCGGGCGTGGCGCTGGTGAACGAGGTGGGGCTGGACCCCGGCCTCGACCACCTGATGGCCCATGCGCTGGTCGCCGATTACCGCAAGTCCAAGGGCTATGCCCCGGACAACCACCTGTCGTTCCTCTCGTATTGCGGCGGGGTGCCGAAACACGCCAATGCCTTCCGCTACAAGTTCAGCTGGTCGCCGCTGGGCGTGCTGAAGGCGCTGCGCTCGCCCTCGCGTTCGATCCGGCATTACGAAGAGCTGAAGGTCGCGCGCCCCTGGGACGCGATCACCAGCTATTCCGCGCCGCTGCAGACCCCCGAGACCTTCGAGGTCTACCCGAACCGCGACTCGCTGCCCTTCATCGAGGATTACCGGTTCGACCCGTCCTGGACGGTCAAGAACTTTGTCCGCGGCACCCTGCGGCTGAACGGCTGGGCCGAGGCCTGGACGCCGGTCTTCCGCGAGATCGAGACGCTGTCGGGCCCCGAGGGCGACGCGCGGCTGAAAGAGATGTCGGACCAGTTCTGGGCCCAGCATGCCTATGACGAGGGCGAGCCCGACCGCGTGGTGCTGTGTGTGTCGCTGAAGGCGGAAAAGGACGGCACGCCCGTCTACCACAAGACCTGGGCCATGGATGCCTGGGGCGATGCGCGCGGCACGGCCATGGCGCGGCTGGTGTCGCAGACCGTGGCGCTGGCGGTCGAGGCGGTGCTGGACCGCGAGATTCCGGCCGGCGTGCACCCGGCCCCGCACGATCCCAAGCTGGTCAACCGCTGGCTGACAGAGCTCGAGCACCTGGCCCAGCACCTGGCGCTGGTCGATCACCTGAAGTGACCCCGCGCCCGGTCGTAGGCGCAGATAAGACACGGGCCGGTGGCGCATTGCCCCGGCCCGTTTCGTTTGGCGGCGCGGCCTAGACGCCGCGCATCAGGTCGTCGGCATCGTCCGACAGCTCGAGGCCCAGCGCCTCGGCCCCGACCTCGAGGTTGTCCGACAGGTTGGGCGTGCCCAGCAGGTAATCCGCCGTGGGGGTCGTCGCCTCGGCCCGGGCGGTGGCGATGGCCTCGCCCAGTTCCTCGGCCACGAACGACCCGCGGCCGATCCACATGACGGCCACCAGCTCGGCCTGTTCATCCTCGTTCATGCCGTCGATCAGCGCGCGCAGCTCGGGCTCGGCCCGGCGGGTCTGCTTGTTGGCGATCTCGTGGCCCAGCAGGACGATCTCGGCGATCTTGCGTTCGGAAATGGTGAGCATGGCGTCGTTTCCTTCGTGTTCCCGCGCAGGTTAACACCATCGCGGCGAGCCTGCACCTTGATCCTACGCAAAAAGCCGGTTCAACAGCTTCTGCGGCAGGAAGCGCGCGCCCCGGAAAACCAGCGCAAAGGGGTTCGGGAAGGCGAGGCTGAAGCGGTTCGACCCGATGAGCCGCATCATGTGGCCGGCGGCCTCGTCCGGCTCCATGATCTGGTACATCTTGAAGGCGTTCTTGTCGGTCAGCCGGGTCTTGATGAAGCCGGGGTTGGCCAGCTGCACCGTGACCCCGGTGCCGTGCAGGTCGACCGCCATGCTTTCGGCGAGCCCCTGCACCCCGGCCTTTGAGGTCGAATAGCCGATGGCCCCCGGCAGGCCCACGTAGGCCGACAGGCTGCCGGTCAGCACGATGCGGCCCCGGTCGCGGGCGACGAAATCCGGCACCACCGCGCCCAGCACCCGGGCCATGCCGGTGAGGTTCACGTCGATCATCGTTTCCACGTGCTCGGCCTGCCAGTCCTTGGCGTTCACCGGCCAGTAGGCCCCGGCGAGGATGACGATGCCGTCGATCTCTCCCGCCTCGGCATAGGCTTGGCGTACCGAGGCGCTGTCGGTCACGTCGCAGGCGACGCCGCGTGCAGGCCCCGGCAGGCTGTCCGCCAGTTCGGTCAGCTTGTCGGTGGAACGGGCCGAGAGGACCAGTGTGGCGCCTGCCGCGCTCATCTTGCGGGCCAGCGCGGCGCCCAAGCCTTCGCTGGCGCCCACCAGCCACCATGTCTGTCCTGCAAGGTCGGTCATGTCACGTCATCCAATGGCGGTTCGGGTCTGCTGCGGTAACGCGCGCCCTTCCACCAGAGTTTCAACGCCTGCCAGTGAATCAGTGCCAGCACCCGGCGCGAGCCGAAGGGGCGGCGCAGCGCAGCGCGCAGGATCGCGCCCGAGGTCAGCGGCTGGCGCGGGCCGACCAGGTTGGCGCCCATCCCGCCCCCTGCATGGGTGAAGTCGATCCAGATCCCGATGCGATCGGGCCGGATGTCGAAGCGAAAGGTGTACTCCCCCGCGATCGGCTGGAAGGGCGAGACGTGGAAGATCTTTTGCGAGCTCAGCCGGTCCGAGGGGCCGATGGGCCGCAGGTCTTCGTGGTGGCAGAGGTAGGAATGCCGGTCGCCGAAGGTGTTCGTCACCTCGGCGATCACGGCACACATCTGCCCGCCGGCATCGTGACACAGCCAGAAGCTGACCGGATTGAACACATGTCCCAGCAGGCGCGGCTGCGCCAGCAGCAACAGCGGCCCCGGCAGGTCGAGGCCATGGGCTGCCAGCACCTCGCGCGCCCAGACCGCGCCGCGCCCCTCGCCCGGGGCGCCGCCGTGGTCGACGTCATGCAGGGACATCGGCGCCCCGGCGTTGCGGGCGAACAGGCTGGGCGTGTCCGGCGCGGCCTCGGCGTCCAGCAGCACGTAGTCGATGGAATAGCGAAAGCCGTTCTCGGGCCCGTCCTTGCGACCGTGCCAGGTGTGGCCGGGGATATGCTCGACCCCGGTCACTCGGCCGCGACCCGGGCGGGCTGCACGGCGCGTTCGGTGATCGCACGGGCCACGTCCACGGCCGAGGACAGCCCGTCCTCGTGGAACCCATTCTTCATCCAGGCGCCGCAGAACCAGGTGCCGTTCTGGCCGTTCATCCGCGCCAGCTGTCCCTGCGCGGCAAAGGCCGCGCTGTCATAGACGGGATGGCGCAGGGTGACCTGGTCATGGATCAGCTCTTCCCGGATCGGGCGGCGCGAGTTCAGCGTCACGAAAAGCGGATCGTCCTTGGGGATCGGTTGCAGCGAGTTCATCCAGTAGGTGATGTCGATGCCCTCGGCGCGGCGGTCCGCCTCTTCGGTATAGACCCAGCTGGACCAGGCCGATTTGCGGCGCGGCATCAGCGTCTCGTCCGCGTGCAGCACGACCTCGTTCGGCTGGTAGCGGATGGCCGACAGCGCCGCGACCTCTTCGCGGGTCGTGTCAGACAGCAGACACAGCGTGTCGTCGGAATGGGTGGCAAAGATCACCTCGTCGAAGGCCTCCCACTCGCCACCCTCGGCCCGGACGGCGACGCCGCCGGTGCGGCGCACCCCGGCGACGGGCGTGCCGGTGCGGACCTCGACCCCAGCGCGGCGCAGCGCGGCATCCAGCCGGCGTACATATTGCACCGAGCCGCCCTTGACGGTGTACCACTGGTGCTGGCCGGTGTGGCTGAGCAGCGCGTGGTTTTCGAAAAAGCGGATCATCGCCTCGGCCGGAAAGCGCAGGATCTGGTCGCGCGGGGTGGACCAGATCGCCCCCGACAGCGGCAGAAGGTAATAGTCGCGGAACCAGCGCCCGGTGCCCAGCACCTCGAGCAGGTCACCGATGGTCATGCCAGGCCCCGCCGTCTCGAGCGCGCGGGCGTTGAAATGGATGATGTCGCGCAGCATCCGCACGAAACGCGGGTCCCCCGCCCGCCAGGGCTGGCTGAAGACCGCGCGCAGGTCGCGCAGCCCGTATTCCAGCCGCCCGCCGCGCAGGCTGGCGCCGAAGCTCATGTCGCTTTCCGTGACCGGCACGTCCAGATCTTCGAACAGCGACACGAGATGCGGGTAATTCGCCTTGTTGTAGACGATGAAGCCGGTATCGACCGGCTGGTCGCCCCGCTTGCCCGCCAGCTTGGTCCGCGCATGGCCGCCCAGGCGCTTTTCGGCCTCGAACAGGGTCACCTGTGCGTGAGGGGCCAGCAGGTGGGCGGCCCCCATCCCGGAAATGCCCCCTCCGATCACGGCGATGCGGCTGCGGGTCGGAGCAAGCGGTGACTGCAACATGCGATGGAATTCCTCTTGATGTTCCAGTCTGATACGGCGGCCCGCCCCGCCCGGTTCACTTCTGCCCGCCAGCCAAAAAATCTTGCCGCAAAGTGATCCGGCCGCGCAGGGGTGACGTAACACGAACATGTACAATCCCGAGCCCTCCAGCGCCGTGATGACCTCGCCCCCCGTTCCGCCTCGTGTTAGAGCGGAGCGGAAGACAAGATCTGCATGGGGACCACCGCGCGTGAGCGAGGGAGACGACAAGACACAGGACTGGGTCGCAGAGATGCTTGCGATCCGCGACCGGCAGGACGCGGCGGCCTTTGCGGCGCTGTTCGACCACTTCGCCCCGCGGGTGAAGGGATTCCTGATCCGGTCGGGCAGTGATGCGGCGCTGGCCGAGGATTGCGCGCAGGACGTGATGGCGACGGTCTGGAACAAGGCCCGCCTTTATGATCCGGCGCGGGCCTCGGTCGCGACATGGGTCTTCACGATCGCGCGGAACAAGCGCATCGACGTGATCCGTCGCAGCCGCAGGCCCGAACCCGAGGATCTGCCCTGGGGCCCCGAGCCCGAGGTGGAACCGGACGAACAGCTGGCGGTGAGCCAGGATTCCGCCCGCCTGCGGGAGGCCGTGAAGGCCCTGCCGAAAAAGCAGCGGGACATCGTGGAGAAGGCCTATTTCGGGGACCTGACCCACAGCGAAATCGCGGAGGTCACGGGGCTTCCGATGGGAACGATCAAGAGCAGGTTGCGCCTGGCCATGGACCGCCTGCGCCACGCAATGGGACGAGACGACGAATGACTATCAGGCATCACATTTCAGACAGCCTTCTGGCGGGGTACGCGGCCGGCACCCTGCCCGAGGCCTTCAACCTGATCATCGCCACGCATGTGTCGGTCTGCGACGACTGCCGTGCGGCGCTTGGCGCCTTCGAGGCGCTGGGTGGCGCGGTTCTGGACGACGTGGCACCGATCGCGATGGGCCATGAGAGCCTGTCCGCCTGCATGGCGCGCATCAAGTCGGGCGAGGGCGCGACCGAGCCACCAGCACGGCCCAAGGATCCGGTGCTGCCGGCGCCGCTGGCCGAGTATGTCGGTGGCGGGCTGGATGCGATCCGGTGGCGGCCCGTTGGCATGGGCGTCAAGCAGGCGATCCTGCCGACCGACAAGGGCGCCTCGGCGCGGCTGCTGTATATTCCGGCCGGACAATCGGTGCCGGACCATTCGCACCGCGGCCTCGAGCTGACGATGGTGCTTCAGGGCGCCTTTTCCGACCAGACCGACCGATTCGCGCGCGGTGACGTGGAGACCGCGGATGACGATCTCGAACATACCCCCGTTGCCGAAGCCGGCGAGGATTGCATCTGTCTTGCGGTCACCGATGCGCCGCTGAAGTTCAAGGGCTGGATGCCGCGCCTCGCGCAGCCGTTCCTCAAGATCTGACCCAAGCCCAAGGGTGGGGCCGGCCGGCCCTGCCCATGGACAAGGCGATCAGAAGTCGAAGCCGACGCCGACGTTGATCGCGTTGGTGATGATCCGGGTGTCCAGATCGCCGCCACCGTCAAGCTCGGCGTGGTTCTGGGAAATCGTGAACTGGTATTCGCCGAACAGCGACCAGCGGTCGTTCAGCTGGTAACTCACGCCGGCCAGCGCCCGGGCCGCGGGGCCGGTCAGCTGGTAACCGTAAGTGTGCTCTCCGCCCGCGCTCAGCACGTCGACATGGGGAAAGGCGACACCGATGCCGGCGCCGGCATAGGGCGTCACCTCGCCGAACTGGCCGGGCCAGCGGCGCATGTAGTTCACGGTGATGATGTTGTGCCCGTCCGAGAATTCGAACCGGTCAAAGCCCATCGCGTTGCGCTCGGCATCCGGGGCATAGACCTTGGCATGGGTCAGCTCGAGCGCGAAGCCCGAGGTATCGGTGCGCCACCAGGTGCCGCGCATCCCGTAGTAGGGCGGCGGCGAAAAGCTCTTGCCGTCCCACCCGATGAGCGCGTTGTAGGTGCCGCCATCCGGCTGGTCGCCCTTGACGCGGCTGTGCGGTGAGGTCTGCGCTCCACCGTAGACCTCGAGCCGGAACTCGGCCGCGGCCATGCCACCCGCCAGCGAGGCCGAGAGAATCGTTGCCGCGAGAAGAGCCTTTTGCATAGAAACCATCCAGTGCGCCCGTGCCACGCCCGTCCGGTCGGAAACCGGGCGCTTTTGATCGACAGATATGCCGCCTTGCGCCCGGGCGCAACCGCGACACATCAGCCCGCCCCGGCCATGGCGGGCATTCGCCGCTGGACGGGTGGAAGTTGCCCGTATAAATAGCGGCCCCGATAGGGCCGCCCCTAACGGGGTCTGGGCCCCGTAATCGCAGGCGGCCCTTCGGGGGCCAAGGAAACTGGAGAAAACCTCGTGTCCCACGCAGAAGATCACGAAGGCACCCGGAGGGACTTCCTCTACTATGCCACGGCCGGTGCCGGTGCCGTGGCAACCGGTGCCGCTGTCTGGCCCCTGATCAACCAGATGAACCCGTCCGCAGACGTGCAGGCGCTCAGCTCGATCCGGGTTGACGTGTCGGGCGTCGAGGTCGGCACCCAGATCACGGTCAAGTGGCTGGGCAAGCCGGTGTTCATCCGTCGTCGCACGGAAGACGAGATCGCAGCCGCCAACGACGTGGACGTGAGCTCGCTGCCGGACCCGATTGCCCGGAACGAGAACATTTCGGGCGATGCCCCCGCCACGGACCCGAACCGCGGCCTGCTGCCGCCGGGCGCCGAGGCAGGCACCGACAGCGAATGGCTGGTCATGATGGGCGTCTGCACCCACCTCGGCTGCGTGCCGCTGGGTGATGGCGCCGGTGACTTCGGCGGCTGGTTCTGCCCGTGCCACGGGTCTCACTACGACACCGCCGGCCGTATCCGCCGCGGGCCCGCGCCCGAGAACCTGCCGGTTCCGGTCGCCGAATTCGTGGACGAATCCACGATCCAACTGGGTTAAGGGAGCGCGCGAACAATGTCTGGTATCCCCCACGACCACTACGAGCCGAAGACCGGCGGTGAAAAGTGGCTGCACAGCCGCCTGCCGATTCTCGGGCTCGTCTACGACACCCTGATGATCCCCACCCCCAAGAACCTGAACTGGTGGTGGATCTGGGGCATCGTCCTGGCCTTCTGCCTCGTGTTGCAGATCGTCACCGGCATCGTGCTGGTTATGCACTACACGCCGCATGTCGATTACGCCTTCGCCTCGATCGAGCATATCATGCGCGACGTGAACGGCGGCTACATGCTGCGCTACCTGCACATGAACGGCGCCTCGCTGTTCTTCTTTGCCGTCTACATCCACATCTTCCGCGGCCTCTACTACGGCTCGTACAAGGCCCCGCGCGAAGTCACCTGGATCATCGGCATGGTCATCTACCTGCTGATGATGGCCACCGGCTTCCTTGGCTACGTGCTGCCCTGGGGCCAGATGTCCTTCTGGGGCGCGACCGTGATCACCGGCCTCTTCGGCGCCATCCCCTTCGTGGGCGAGACGCTGCAGACCTGGCTGCTGGGCGGGCCCGCCGTGGACAACTACACGCTCAACCGCTTCTTCTCGCTGCACTACCTGCTGCCCTTCGTCATCGCGGCGCTGGTGGCGGTGCACATCTGGGCCTTCCACACGACCGGCAACAACAACCCCACGGGTGTTGAAGTGCGCCGCACCTCGAAGGAAGACGCCAAGAAGGACACCCTGCCCTTCTGGCCCTACTTCGTGATCAAGGACCTGTTCGCACTGGTCGTCGTTCTGGCCGTGTTCTGGGCGATCGTCGGCTTCATGCCGAACTACCTCGGCCACCCCGACAACTACATCGAGGCGAACCCGCTCTCGACGCCGGCGCACATCGTGCCCGAATGGTACTTCCTGCCGTTCTACGCCATCCTGCGCGCCTTCACCTCGGACGTCTGGGTCGTGATGATCGCAAGCTGGGTCACCGGCGGCATCATCGACGCCAAGTTCTTCGGCGTGCTCGCCATGTTCGGCGCCATCGCGGTGATGTTCTTCACCCCCTGGCTCGACACCTCCCGCGTGCGCTCGGGCGCCTACCGCCCGATGTTCAAGTGGTGGTTCTGGCTGCTGGCGATCGACTTCGTCGTGCTGATGTGGTGTGGCGCCCAGCCGGCCGAACCGCCGTATTCGATCATCTCGCTGATCGGGGCCGCCTACTGGTTCGCCTACTTCCTGGTCATCCTGCCGATCCTCGGCGTGATCGAGAAGCCGGCCGAACTGCCCGACACGATCGAAGCGGACTTCAACGCCCATTACGGCAAGTCCGACGCGACGCCGGCGGAATGAAAAAGGGACTGATGAACATGTTCAAGAAACTTGCCATCTCCGCGGTTGCTGCGCTGGCACTCGTACCGGCGGCGTCCTTCGCCGCCGTCGAGGGAGGCCATGTCGAAGACATCGCCTTCTCGTACGAAGGTCCCTTCGGCACCTTTGACCAGAACCAGCTGCAGCGCGGACTGAAGGTCTACACCGAGGTCTGCTCGGCCTGCCACGGTCTGCAATACGTCTCCTTCCGGTCGCTGGCCGAAGAGGGCGGCGTGGGCTTCACCGAGGACCAGGTCCGCGTCTATGCCTCGGGCTTCGAGGTCTACGACGACGAGCTGGAAGACTTCCGTCCTGCGATCCCCTCGGACCACTTCCCGGCCAACACCAGCGTCGGCGCACCGGACCTGAGCCTGATGGCCAAGGCCCGCGCCGGCTTCCACGGGCCCTACGGCACCGGCCTGAGCCAGCTCTTCAACGGCATGGGCGGGGGCGAGTACATCTACTCGCTGCTGACCGGCTACACCGGCGAGGAAATGGAACAGGCAGGCACGTTCCTCTACGAGAACACGGCCTTCCCGTCGGGCTACATCTCGATGGGCCCGCCGCTGTCGGACGAGCAGGTGGAATTCGACGACGGTCACGCCAATGACGTGCATAACATGGCAGAAGACGTCGCCGCCTTCCTGATGTGGACGGCCGAGCCCAAGATGATGGCCCGCCAGCACTTCGGCTTCCTCGGCGTGTTCTTCCTGACCATCTTCGCCGTGCTGCTGTACCTCACGAACAAGAAGCTCTGGGCCCCGATCAAGGGCAAGAAGACCGCGCTCTGAGCGCCGCTTCCCCAGCGAGATCCGAAAGGCCCGCCCCTCCGGCGGGCCTTTTTCTTTCCGCGTCTTCTGTCTGGACCTTTCCCGCGGCCCCGCGCATTCTGCCCCCGGATCCCAGGAGGGGGGAGATCATGCACCCGAATCCGGCCTTTCGCGGCGCCCCGCGCGACCGCAACCTCGCCTTCGCCCGGACGCGTGGCTTCGGCACGTTGGCCGTGGTGGCCGAGGGCGCGCCGCTGATGTCCCACATCCCCTTCCTGCTGAGCGAGGACGGGACGACGGCCGAGTTCCACCTCGCCCGCTCCAACCCCATCGCCCGGGCCTGCAAGGGCCCGCTGGCCGCGCGGCTGGCCGTGACCGGCCCGCATGGCTACATCTCGCCCGACTGGTACGGGCTGGACGACCAGGTCCCGACCTGGAACTACGTTGCCGTGCACCTCGTCGGCCAGATCGAACCGCGCCCGGTCGAGGACCTGCCCGACCACCTGTCCGCCCTCTCGACCCATTTCGAAACCGCGCAGGCGCCCAAGCCGGTCTGGCTGATGGACAAGCTGACGGACGACATGCAGGGGCGCTTCATGCGCATGATCCTGCCCTTCCGCATGCAGGTGGCCGAGATCGACGGCACCTGGAAGCTGGGTCAGAACAAGCCCGACGCGGCCCGCCTGGCCGCCGCCGCGGGCCTTGCCAGTTCGCCCCATGGCGAGGGGCTGGACGACCTTGCCCGCCTGATGACCGACCTGCCCGACACCTGACGATCAAGGAGAAGCCCCATGCAACTGATCTCGTCCCCCGCCTCGCCCTTTGTCCGCAAGGTCCGCGCGGTGCTGCGCGAAACCGGCCTTGTGGATGCGGTCGAAGAGCTGGTGGTCGCCACCTCCGCGCTCAAGACCGCGCCCGAGGCCGCCGCCGCCAACCCGCTGGGCAAGATCCCCGCGCTGATCCGCAACGACGGCCCGGCGCTTTACGACAGCCGGGTCATCACCCGGTTTCTCGACGCGCGGGCGGGCGGCAAGCTGTACCCCGAGGCGCGCATCTGGGAGGTGCTGACGCTCGAGGCCACGGCCGACGGCATCGCCGAGGCGGCCGTGCTGATGATCTACGAAAAGCGCCTGCGCCCCGAAGCGCAGCAAAGCCCCGAGTGGATCGAAGGGCAGTGGGCCAAGGTGACCCGCGCGCTCGACGCGCTGGACGCGCGCTGGATGAGCCACCTGCACGGCCCCGTGGACATGGGCCATATCGCCGTAGCCTGCGCGCTTGGCTACCTCGATTTCCGCCACGGCGGGCGGGACTGGCGCAGCGGACGCGAGGCGCTGGCGGATTGGTACGACAAGATCAAGGACCGCCCGAGCCTGGCCGACACAGCGCCCGTCGATCCTTGACCCCGCGCTCGCCCGCGCCATCTCGGACGGAAAGGGTGGGGCGTCGCCGCGCCCCTTGCTGAATTAAAGCGCGCGGAAGCGCACAATTGGATCCGGATGACCCAAGCCAAGACCCTGCTGATCGTCGCCCATGGCCAACCCAGCGAGCCCGAGCCGCCCGAGGCGCACATGGAAGCACTGGCGGCCCGCGTGGCCGGCCACCTGCCGGGCTGGGAGGTGCGCAGCGCCACCATCGCCACGCCCGGCAAGCTGGCCGAGTTGGGCCAGAGCCTGCCCGATGACGCGCTGATCTACCCGTTCTTCATGGCCGATGGCTGGTTCACGCAGGAAAACCTGCCGCGCAAGCTCGGCCCCCGCCGGTTCCGGCAGCTCGCGCCCTTCGGGCTCGACCCCGCGCTGCCGGTGCTGGCCGCGCAATGGCTGGTGGCCGAGGCCGCCCAGCGCGGCTGGCCCCCCGAGGACCTGTCGGTCATGCTGGCCGCCCATGGGTCGGGCCGCAGCCACCGCCCGGCCGAGGTGGCGCTGGATTTCACCGACAAGCTGGCGGCGCAGCTGCCCGCCACGCGCTTTACCGTCGGCTTCGTCGAACAGGACCCGCGCCTCGTCGATGCCGCGCGGGGGCTCGGGCCGCAAAGCCTGTGCCTGCCGTTCTTCGCGCTCGAGGGGGGGCATGTGCTGGACGACCTGCCCGAGGCGCTCGGGCAGGTCGAATACCAAGGGCACCGTCTGCCCGTGCTGGGCGATCACCCGCAGGTGCCCGCCCTGATCGCGGCCGCCGCGCGGATGGCGGCCTGAGCGTCAGGCGGCGTTCTCGGACGGGCCGTCGGGGTTGGCGGCGGTTTCGACCGGGGTGGTCTCGGTCGCCGTCAGGGTCCGCCAGGCGTCGTATTGCGACAGGAACACCTGGCCCGTCATCTCCTCCAGGAAGTGCGAGCGCTTGAGGCGGTCCATCACCGGGCCCTTCACCTCGGACATGTGCAACTTGATGCCGTAATCCTTGAGCCGCAGGTTGATCGCCTCGAGGCTTTCCAGCGCCGACAGGTCGATCTCGTTCACGGCCGAGCACATCAGGACAACGTCGGTGATCGGCTCGTCACAGGCCACGCGGTCCTGCACCAGGTCCTGCAGGAAGGACGCATTGGCAAAGTACAGGCTTTCGTCGATCCGCAGGGTGACCAGCGACGGCCTGGTCTCGACGCTGTGCCGCTTGATGTTGCGGAAATGCTGCGTGCCCGGCACCAGCCCGACCTCGGCCACGTGCGGCTTGGTCGTGCGGTAAAGGAACAGCCCGATCGAGATCATGACCCCGGCCGAAACGCCCACCTCGACCCCGAAGCCCAGCGTCAGCACGATGGTCGCGGTGACGGCGGCAAAGTCCACCTTGGAATAGCCCCAGGTCTTCTTGAGGATCGAGAAATCGACGAGGCTGATGACGGCGACGATGATCGTCGCGGCCAGCGTCGCGTTGGGGAGGAAGTAGAGCAGCGGCGTCAGCAGCAGCGCGGCCAGCAGGATGCCGATGGCGGTGAAGGCCCCGGCCGCCGGCGTCTCGGCGCCTGCGTCGAAGTTCACGACCGAGCGGGCGAACCCGCCGGTGACCGGGTAACCGCCGGTCAGGGCGGCGCCGATGTTCGACGCGCCAAGGCCGATCAATTCCTGGTCGGGGACGATGCGCTGGCGGCGCTTGGCGGCGAGCGTCTGCGCGACCGAGACGGATTCGACGAAGCCGATGATCGAGATCAGCAGGGCGGCGACGAAAAGCTGGCTCCACATCGACGGATCGAGGCTGGGCATGGTCAGCGGCGGCAGGCCCATCGGGACCTCGCCCACGACCTTGACGCCACCCCAGTTCGACAGGCCCAGCACCCAGGTCAGCAGCGTGGTCACGACCACGGCGGCGACCGGCCCGGCCTTGGCCAGGATATCGGCCATGCGTGGCTTGAACCCGGCGGCCAGCAGGCGCGGCTTGAGCCCCTTACGGACCCAGAACAGGAAGGCGGTGGCGGCGACGCCGATGATCAGGGTGATGACGTTGATCTCACCAAGGTGGCTGAGGAGCGAGCTCAGCAGCCCCGGCAGCGTGTGGCCATGGGCCGGCACGCCGAAGATGTGCTTGAGCTGCGAGGTGGCGATCAGAACGCCCGAGGCGGTGATGAAGCCCGCGATCACCGGGTGGCTGAGGAAGTTCGCCAGGAACCCGAGGCGGAACACCCCGAGCAGCGTCAGGATCAGGCCCGAGATGAAGGCGAGCGTGCCCGCGGCCAGCGCGATGGCAGCCGGGTCGGTCAGGCCAAGGTTGCCGACGGCGGCGGCGGTCATCAGCGACACCACGGCCACCGGCCCCACGGCCAGCGCCCGCGAGGTGCCGAAGACCGCGTAGGCAAAGAGCGGCAGGATCGAGGCATACAGCCCCATCTCGGCCGGCAGCCCCGCCAGCAGCGCATAGGCCAGCGATTGCGGGATCAGCATGATCGTCACGATCACGGCGGCCACGGCATCCGAGGTCAGCGTGTCTCGGTTATAGCTCCGTCCCCAGGTGAGGATCGGCATGGTGCGCTCGAACGCGGCGCGGTTCATCTTGGGAAGGCTCATGGCGCATTTCCTTTACTTGGCCCGCGCCTCCCGATCGCGGGCCCGGGTCCGCCCGGGGGCGGGGTGTAGCGGGCCGCGGGGCCCGCCGGGTCGTCAGTTGGCCGACACGGGTTCCGGGCTGGCCATCCATTCCTTTCCGCGCAGCATCGCCTTCCAGTAGATCGGCGGCAGCACCTTTTCCTTGAGCAGCCAGGCCGCGCGGCTCGGCTTGGTGCCGTCCAGCATCCACTTGGGAAAGCTCGGCAGCAGGGTGCCGCCATAGCCGAACTCGGCCAGGACGATCTTGCCACGCTCGACGGTCAGCGGGCAGGACCCGTAGCCGTTGTAGACGGCCGTGGGCGAGCGGCCCGCGATGTCGTCGGCGACGTTCTGGGCCACGATCGGCGCCTGGATGCGTGCCGCCGCCGCCGTCTTGGCGTTGGGGGCGTTCATCACGTCGCCGAGGCTCCAGATATTGTCGTACTCCTTGTGGCGCAGCGTGCTCTGATCCACGTCAACCCAACCGGCGGCATCGGCCAGCGGCGAGACGCGGATGAAGTCGGGCGCGACCTGCGGCGGCACCACGTGGATCATGTCGAACTCGACCGTCACCTCGGTCGGCTCGGTGTCGGGTTTGGCGACCTTGAAGGTCGCCGTCCTGCCCGGCCCATCGATGGCCTTGAGCGTGTGGAAGAAGTTCAGGTCCACGCCGTATTTCTTCACGTAGGTTTCCAGCGCGGGCACGTAATCCTTGACCCCGAACAGCACGCCGCCCGCGTTCATGAACTGGATGTCGATGTCCTTGATGACACCGGCCCTGACCCAAGCATCACCCGACAGGTACATCGCCTTTTGCGGCGCGCCGGCGCATTTGATCGGCATCGGCGGCTGGGTGAACAACGCCCGGCCGGATGTCATTCCGCGCACCAGCTCCCACGTATAGGGCGCGAGGTCGTAGCGGTAGTTCGAGGTGACGCCGTTCTTGCCCAGCGTCTCGACCAGCCCCTCGACCCCGTGCCAGTCCAGCTTGAGACCGGGCGCCACGATCAGGCGGGTGTATTTCACCACCCGGCAACCGTCGAGGATGACGGCATTGTCCTTGGGCTCGAACGCGGCGACGGCCGACTTGATCCAGTGGACGCCCTTGGGGATCAGGCTGCCCATGGTGCGGGCCGTGTCCTGCGCCTCGAAGATGCCGCCGCCGACCATGGTCCAGCCGGGCTGGTAATAGTGGATGTCGGCCGGGTCGATGATGGCGATGTTCAGGCTGGCCTTGCGGGCCTGCAGGCTGGCCGCGACCGAGATGCCGGCCGCCCCGCCGCCGACGATCACCACGTCGAAGGACGCATCGCCGGAGTCGGTGGGCGTCTTGCCGCCATTGACGATGCGGCGCACCACGCCCGCCATGTCGTAGCCCGCCGCCTTGGTCGCGGCGAGGATATCGGCCGGCGCCATGGTCTTGGCCGCAGCCAGCGACCACAACGTCGCCGACCGCGTGCCGGTGCGGCAATAGGCCAGCACGGGCCCCGGCAGTTCGCGCATGTTGGTGGCAAAGGCCTTGGCGTCGGCATCCGACACCTTGCCCGGCACCACCGGCTGGTAGCGCATCTCTAGACCCGCGGCCGTGGCGGCGGCCTGCAGCTCGGTCACGGTGGGCTGGTCGGCCGCCTCGCCATCGGGGCGGTTGCACAGGATGCTGCGAAAACCGGCCGCCTTGATGGCCGGGATGTCGTCTGCGGTGATCTGCGGAGAGACGGTGATGTCGTCAGAGATTTTCTTGAGATCCATGGTGCGCGCTCCTCCGGGCGGGGCAGAATCATGAGGTTGTCCTGTATATATTCGCATTCAAGAATATGTAAACCCCGGGCGTGCATTTTCGGTTATCGCTCAGCCGCGTTGACATTCGGTGAGCGGGGGGCGAACCAGTCCTTGTGAAAAGGAGCAGACGATGAGCGCGTGGGAATTCTGGATCGACCGGGGCGGCACCTTTACCGACATCGTGGCGCGCAAGCCGGACGGAGAAGTCGTGACGCACAAGCTGCTGTCCGAGAACCCCGAGCGCTACCGCGACGCCGCCGTGCAGGGCATCCGAGAGCTGATGGGGGTCACGGAGTTCGCGCCGGGCTCCATCCGCGCGGTCAAGATGGGCACGACCGTGGCGACAAACGCGCTGCTCGAGCGCAAGGGCGAACGGGTGCTGCTGCTGATCACGCGGGGGTTCCGGGATCTCTTGAAGATCGGCTACCAGACGCGGCCCCGCCTCTTCGACCTTGCGATCAAGCGGCCCGACCTGCTGTACGAGCAGGTCGAGGAGATGGCCGAGCGGCTGGATGCCGAAGGCGAGGTGCTCGAGCCGCTGGACGAGGACGCCCTGCGCGCCAGCCTGCAAAGCGCCCATGACGCGGGCATCCGCGCCGTGGCCATCGCCGGGCTGCACGCCTACCTGAACCCGGGTCACGAGGCCCGCGCCGCCGAGATCGCCCGCGAGATCGGCTTCACCCAGGTGTCGACCAGCCACGAGGTCAGCCGGCTGGCCAAGCTGGTCGGGCGCGGCGACACCACCGTGGTCGACGCCTACCTCTCGCCCATCCTCGGCCGCTACGTGGCGCAGGTGGCCGAGGCGCTGGACCTCGGCACCGCCTGCGAACGGCTGATGTTCATGCAATCGAACGGCGGGCTGACCGATGCGCAGCTGTTCCAGGGCAAGGACGCGATCCTGTCGGGCCCCGCGGGCGGCATCGTGGGCATGGTCCGCACGGCCGAGGCAGCGGGACACGACCGCCTGATCGGGTTCGACATGGGCGGGACGTCGACGGATGTCAGCCACTACGCTGGCGCTTTCGAGCGCAGCTTCGAGACCGAGGTGGCGGGCGTGCGCATGCGTGCCCCCATGATGGATATCCACACCGTCGCGGCGGGCGGCGGGTCGATCTGCAAGTTCGAGGATGGCCGCTTCCAGGTCGGCCCGGAAAGCGCGGGCGCCGATCCCGGCCCCGCCTGCTACCGCCGGGGCGGGCCGCTGACGGTCACCGATTGCAACGTCATGCTGGGCAAGCTGAACCCGGTTCACTTTCCCGCCGTCTTCGGCCCGAACGGCGATCAGCCGTTGGACGTGGACGCGGTGCGGCGCGGGTTCGCACAACTCGCCGCCGAGGTGGCCGAGGCGACGGGCGATGCCGCCCGCTCTCCCGAGGAAATGGCGGAGGGCTTCCTGCGCATCGCCGTCGACAACATGGCCAACGCGATCAAGAAGATCAGCGTGCAGCGCGGCCATGACGTGACCCGCTACACGCTGCAGTGTTTCGGCGGCGCGGGTGGTCAGCACGCATGCCTTGTCGCCGATGCCTTGGGGATGACGCGGGTCTTCGTACACCCCCACGCCGGGGTGCTCTCGGCCTATGGCATGGGCCTGGCCGAGATCCGCGCCATGCGCGAGGTCCAGCACGACGCGCCCTTGTCGGACACCGCCGGGGCCGAGGCCGCCCGCGACGCGTTGATTGACGAGGCCGAGGCCGAGGTCCGCGCGCAGGGCATCACCGAGACCCAGTTGATGATCCGTGCCCACCTGCGCTACGACGGCTCGCACCAGCCGCTCGAGGTGCTCTTCGGCCCGCCCCAGGACATGCAGGCGGCGTTCGAGGAGGCGCATCGCCAGCGCTTCGGCTTCCACTCCCCGGACCGCGCGATCCTTTACGAGATGATCAGCGTAGAGGCCGTCGGCGCCACCGGCGAGCGCCCCGGCGCGGCGGAGTTCGGCAGCGACGCCAGCCCGCTGGCGATGATCCCCGTCCACACGGGCGGAGAGGCCCGCGAGATCCCCCTGCACGACCGCACCGACCTGCCCCGCGACGCCCGCATCCCCGGCCCCGCGGTGATCACCGAACCCACCGGCACCAACGTGGTCGAACCGGGCTGGACCGCCTTCCTTGACGATCTGGGCAACCTCGTGATGGAGCGGACCGAGGCAGCGACGCGCGAAGACGCCGCCGGCACCAAGGCCGACCCGGTGCTGCTTGAGGTCTTCAACAACCTCTTCATGTCCGTCGCCGACCAGATGGGCGCCACGCTGGCCAACACCTCCTGGTCGGTCAACATCAAGGAACGGCTGGATTTTTCCTGCGCGATCTTCGACGCCGCCGGGGACCTCGTGGCGAATGCGCCGCATGTGCCGGTGCACCTCGGGTCGATGGCCGACAGCATCCGCACCGTGATGCGCGAGAACGAAGGCCAGATCGCCCCCGGCGACGCCTTCATGCTGAATTCGCCCTACAACGGCGGCACGCACCTGCCCGACGTGACCGTGGTGACGCCGGTGTTTGTCGGGGATGACATCGTCTTCTGGCTCGGCTCGCGCGGGCACCATGCGGATATCGGCGGGCGCACACCCGGTTCGGCCCCGCCGGATTCGACGCGGATCGAGGAAGAAGGCGTGTTGATCGACAACGTGAAGCTGGTCGACGAGGGCCGCTTCCTGTCGGACCGCGCGGCGCAGGTGCTGACAGGCGCCAAGTACCCTGCGCGGAACGTGACACAGAACCTCGCCGACCTGCAGGCACAGGTGGCCGCGAATGAGACCGGGCGGCGCGAGCTTTTGCGTGTCGTGGACACCCACGGGCTGGACGTGGTGCGCGCCTACATGGGCCATGTGCAGGACAATGCCGAGGAAAGCGTGCGCCGGGTCATCGACCGGCTGCGCGATGGCCGCTTCAGCTACGAGATGGACCATGGCGCGCGGATCGAGGTGGCGGTGTCGGTCGATCGCGCCGCCCGGACGGCGAAAATCGACTTCACCGGCACCGCGCCGCAGCACGCGGGCAATTACAACGCGCCGAAAAGCATCGCCCATGCGGTGGTGCTCTATGTCTTCCGTACGCTGGTCGGGGCCGAGATCCCGCTGAACGAAGGCTGCCTGAAACCGCTCGACATCGTCGTGCCCGAGGGGTCCATGCTGAACCCGGTCTACCCGGCGGCGGTGATCGCCGGGAACACCGAGGTGAGCCAGGCCGCCTGCAACGCGCTTTACGGCGCGCTGGGGACGATGGCGTCAAGCCAGGCGACGATGAACAACTTCGTCTGGGGCAACGAGACCTTCCAGAATTACGAGACCATCGCGGGCGGGACCGGCGCCGGGCCGGGCTTTGCGGGCTGCGACGCGGTGCAAAGCCACATGACCAACACGCGGATGACCGACCCGGAGATCCTGGAAAAGCGCTTTCCGGTGCGACTGGAGGAATTCGGCGTCCGGGCGGGGTCTGGCGGGGCCGGCGAATGGCCCGGCGGCAATGGCGCGCTGCGGCGGTTGAGGTTTCTGGAGCCGGTGACGGTGACGACGCTCTGTTCGCACCGGCGGGTGCCGCCCTTCGGCGCGGCGGGCGGTGCGCCGGGCAAGGTCGGAGAGAACTGGGCCGAGATGCCGGATGGCAGCCGGGTGGACCTGCAGGGGAATGACGAGATCGACCTTCCGGAAGGCGCCGTGTTCGGGATGGCGACGCCCGGTGGCGGGGGGTGGGGCAAGGTGGGGTGAAACCCCACCCTACGGTGCAGCGGCAAGGTTGCGCCGACCTCTGCCGCTGGCCCAATTTGCAGCTCCGCCAACGAACGAAAACCGCGACCAAGACGACCTGTTCGAAACGGTTTCATTAGAAGACCCCGCGCGGAACCAAGGCCGACAGGCCGGCGCGCATCATGCCGGAGGCATGTCTCCGACATGACAGGCCGCCCCCCGGCACGGCGATTTGGCTGAGCTGGGCGTTACGTTCACAGGTCCTACGGACTTGGCTGGGATAAAGTTCCCACCAAAAAGGTTGGATCGCCGTATCGCGACCCGACGCTGCGCGGCTTGTGACCAAACCGCCCCCGTCACCCTCACCCGCACAACGCCTTGATCCCCCGCGCCACATCCTCGGGCGCGGCCAGCGTGTCGGCAGAGAGGTCCGCAGCCGTGTCCATCAGCGCCTCGGGCGCAACGATCCGGTCGATGAGGCCCCAGGTCTGCGCCTCTTCGACCGGGATCTTCTGCCCGCCCATCAGGATCAGCTTGGCCCGGCTCGGCCCCGCCAAGGCCGCCAGCCGCGCCGGGTCCGAGGGCTGCGGCAGGAACCCGAGTTTCATCACCGGGTAGAAGATCTTGGCCCCCGGCACCGCGATCCGCAGGTCGCAAGCCAGCATCATGCCCATCGCCCCGCCAGCGCAGGTGCCGTTCAGCGCGGCGATGCTGAGACCCGGAAAGGCGGCGATCGCGCACGACAGCCGCTCCCACAGCGGCGAGGTGGCCAGCCCGGCCCGGGCCGCCTCGAGGTCGGCACCGGCCGAGAACACCTTGCCCGTCCCGGTCAGGATCAGCACCCGCGCGCCCTCATGCGCCGCCTCGACCGTCTCGGCCAGCCTCTCCAGCATCTCTGCGGTCAGCGAATTGGCCTTGTCCGGCCGGTTCAGCCGCAGCACCCAGGCGGCGCCGTCCTTGCCGACCTCGATCATGCGAGGCGCAGCCGTTTGCGGATTGCCTCGTCACGCAGGCTGATTTCCGTCCCGATGAAGTCATCCGCGTCGGCCGAGGCCATCCACAGCAGCGCCTTGGCCGGCCAGTCCGGCGGAATGTGGTCCGTCCATTCGAGCCGGCTGACCGGGTTGATGCCCGAGGCCTTGATCTCGCGCTGCATCTGCGTCGCGACGGTCCCCGGCGACAGGCCCAGCGCGCGGATGCCCTGATCGCGGTATTCCTTGTCGAGGCAGGAGGTCAGCATCGCCGCCCCGGCCTTGGAGGCGCAGTAATGCGACCAGGCCTCGACCGGCCCATGCGCGGCACCCGAGGACACAGTCAGCACCGTCCCGCCGCCCTGCGCGATCATGCCGGGCAGCACCGCGTGCATGGCATAGAAGACGCCCTTGAGGTTGATGTCGATCACCCGGCCCCACTCGGCCACGTCGGCGGCGTCCATGCGGGCGATGGGTTCGATCACGCCGGCGTTGTTGATCAGCACGTCCACGCCGCCCCACAGATCGCCCGCTTTCGCGACCATCGCGGCCACCGCCCCGGCATCCGAGACGTCGCAAGCCTGCGCCACCGCGTCGCCGCCGATCTCGTCCGCAAGCTTGCCGATCTCGCCGCTCCCGCGCGAGACCAGCATGACCTTTGCGCCGGCCGCGGCAAAGGCCCGCGCCGTCTCTGCCCCGATCCCCCGGCTTGCGCCCGTCACGATCACCCGTTTGCCCTGCATCTCCATGCCCCGTTCCTTCGGCTCAAGTTCAGATCGCGGTATTGTCACCGGCGCGGCGGGCAAGCGCAACCGCTACGGGGAAAGGGTCAGGAAAGCCCCCCTTGACCTTGCCGCGCCGCGCGCGTGAAGGTGAGTCAATCGATTGACGAAAGGTATCATCATGACCCGCTTTGCCTCGCTTGCCTCGACATCGGCGCTGGCCCTTTGCCTGGGCGCCGGCGCGGCCCAGGCCGATATCACCGCGCAGGAGGTCTGGACCGACCTGCAGGCCTACATGACCGGCTTCGGCTACGACATCACCGCGACCACCGCGCAATCCGGCGACACGCTCAATGTCACCGACCTGACCATGTCGATGGAGATCCCGGACGCCGAAGGCACGGTCATCATCCGCATGGGCGACCTGGCGCTGGTGGACCGCGGTGACGGCACCGTGTCCCTGTCCATCCCCGCCAGCTGGCCGCTTGAATTCGATGTCGCCATCGCGGGCGAAGACCCGGTGTCGGGCAGGCTCAGCTACCTCAGCGAGGGGATGGAGACGGTGATCTCGGGCAGCCCGGGCGACACGCAGACCACTGTCGGCGCCGACAGCATCACGGTGCAGCTGGACGAGGTGACGGCCGAAGGCGAGACCTTTGGCAGCGACGTCTTCCGTGTCGTCATCGGCATGGATGACGTGGCCGGCACGGGCACGATGAAGGTGGGCGAGCTACGGGAATTCGACCAGAGCGGATCGGTCGCGCAGGTGACCTACGACATCGATGTGCAGCCGCCCGAGGAAGAGGAGGACCGCCTCGTCCTGACCGGGACGCTGGACAACCTGGCTTTTGCCGCCACGGGCGCGATCCCGCAGAACACGGACATGGCCGACATGGGCGCCGCGGTCGAGGCAGGGTTTGCCGTGGATGCCTCGTATTCCTACGGACCGACTCAGGCGCAGTTCTCGTTCAACGACAACGGCGACACGGTGAACGGCACCGCCGGCGCCGCGACCGGCAGCTTTGCCATGATGATGAACGGCGACCGGCTGTCCTACGAGGCGGGCGGGACCGATGCCAAGATCGACCTCACCGGCTCGCAGCTGCCCTTCCCGGTGTCGCTGGCCATGGCCGAGACCGGCTTCAAGCTGTCGGTGCCGGTCCAGCCCACCGATGATCCGCAGGATTTCGAGCTGGACGTGACGCTGGGCGGGTTCCAGATGTCCGACATGATCTGGTCGCTCTTCGACATGCAGGGCGTGCTGCCGCGCGACCCGGCGACGATCGACATCGACCTCAGCGGCCAGGCCAGGCTGTTCATGAACCTCTTCAAGATCGAGGACGAAATGAGCGGCATGGGCATGGGCCAGGCCCCCGCCATGCCGGGCGAGTTGCACCAGGTCACGCTTGACGGTCTGCTGGTCGAAGCGGCCGGCGCCCGGCTGACGGGCGAAGGCAGCTTCGCCATCGACAACACGGACATGGAGACCTTTGACGGCATGCCCCGCCCGGAAGGCGAGCTGAACCTGACCCTCAGAGGCGCCAATGCGCTGATGGACAACCTCGTCCAGATGGGCCTGCTGCCGCAGGAACAGGCCATGGGCGCGCGGATGATGATGGGCATGTTCGCCGTCCCGGGCGACGGCGAGGACACGCTGAAATCCACCATCGAGGTAAACGAACAGGGCCACGTCCTGGCCAATGGCCAACGCCTGCGCTGAGCGCTGAGGCGGAAGCGAGGGGTCAGCCCCTCGCGCCGGAGGCGCGGCGCGTCAACTACGCCGGAGGCGCGGCGCGTCAACTACGCCGGAGGCGCGGCGCGTCAACTACGCCGGAGGCGCGGCACGTCAACTGCGCCAGAGGCGCGGTACCACAACAAGCGAGGGGCCAGCCCCTCGCGCTCCCCGGCATATTTTCGGAAAGATGAAGGGGATCGGGGTGCCTGGTCCCCTTGTTGCGAGGCATCGCACCGGGGCGCCCGAGGCGCGTGTCGGAGTGAGGGGCCAGCCCCTCACACTCCCCGGAGTTTAGGGGCAAGATGAAGAACGGATCGGGGCGCCCCTGCCTTCACTTTTCTAGAAATACTCAATGCAACCGAGCCCGTCGGCGTCGCCTCGTGGTATTGGGCGCGCCGTGGATGCCGCGCGCTTTCGACGCTGGAAACCGCAAGCGGCGCTTGAACCGGGACCGCCCGGCGTTTACCTCCGAACAGACCCAAGTGACCCGGAGGCCGCATGATCCGCCCCTTGCCCGACCTGACCCAAGCGCTGCTGAGCGCCGCCAAACGCGCCGGCGCCGATGCGGCCGATGCCATCGCCGTCTCGGCCAGCTCGATCTCGATCGACATCCGCCACGGCGCGCTGGAGCAGGCAGAGCGGTCCGAGGGCACCGACTTGGGCCTGCGCGTGCTGATCGGGCGGCGCCAGGCCTGCGTGTCCGCCTCGGACACGCGCGACGAAACCATCGCCGAGATGGCCGCGCGCGCCGTCGCCATGGCCCGCGAGGCGCCGGAGGACCCTTATGCCGGGCTCGCCGAGCCGGGAGACGTGGTCAGGAATGGCACGGCCGAGGGTCTCGACCTCTGCGATCCGGCCGAAGAGCCGGCCCCCGCCACGTTGCAGGACATGGCGGTCCGGGCCGAGGCCGCCGCGCTGGAGAACGCGGGCGTTTCCCAGGTGCAATCCGCCTCGGCCGGCTACGGCGCGCGTGAGTTCCACATGGCGGCGACCAACGGCTTTTCGGGCGGCTACGCGCGGACCTCGACCTCGGTCTCCTGCGTCGCCATCTCGGGCGAAGGGCTGGGGATGGAGCGCGACTACGACGGCGACAGCCGGATCTACGCCACAGACCTGCGCAGCCCCGAAGAGATCGGTGCCCGCGCGGCCGAACGCGCGGTCGAACGCCGCGCCCCGCGCAAGCCCGCCACCGGCGCCTACCCGGTGCTGTTCGACGAACGTATCTCGAGTTCGCTCATCGGGCACGTGCTGGCGGCGGCCAGCGGCAGCGCCGTGGCGCGCGGGTCGTCCTGGCTGCGCGGCCGCCTGGGCGAGGTGATCCTGCCCGAGGCCCTGTCGATCACCGAGGATCCGCACCGCCCCCGCGTCGGCAATTCGCGCCTGTTCGATGCCGAGGGGCTGGCGACCCGGCCGCGCGACATCGTCCGCGATGGCGTCCTGCAGGGCTGGACCATGGACCTGGCCACCGCGCGGCAACTGGGGCTGCAATCCACCGCCAATGCCACGCGCGGCACCTCGGCCCCGCCGTCCCCGTCCAACTGGAACATCGCGCTGACTCAGGGCACCGCCAGCCGCGAAGAGCTGATCCGCGACATGGGCACCGGGCTGCTGGTCACCTCGCTTATCGGCGCCACGATCAACCCCAACACCGGGGATTATTCGCGCGGCGCTTCGGGTTTCTGGATCGAGAACGGCGAGATCGCCTACCCGGTCAACGAATGCACCATCGCGGGGAACCTGCTGGAGGTTCTGCCCCGGCTGACCCCCGCCAACGACGCGCGCAGCTGGCTGTCCACGGTGGTGCCCTCGCTGCTGGTCGAGGGGCTGACCCTTGCCGGAAACTGACCTCGAGCTGCTGATCCGGGCCGCCCGCGCGGCGGGGCAGACCGTGCGCGACCTGCTCGGCCAGCCGCTGGAGATCGAGGAAAAGGACGATGGCGCCGGGCCGGTCACCCAGGCCGACCTGGCCGCCAATGCGACACTGGAACGGGTGCTGCGCGGGGCCCGGCCCGATTATGGCTGGCTGAGCGAGGAGAGCCCGCCGGATTCGGAGCGGCTGAGCGCCCCTGCCACCTTTGTCGTCGATCCGATCGACGGCACCCGCAGTTTCATCCAGGGCGACACGACCTGGGCGCATTCGCTGGCGGTCGTGCGGGATGGCAAGCCGGTCGCCGCCGCCGTGTACCTGCCGATGCGGGACCGCATGTTCTCGGCCGCCCTGGGCCAGGGCGCGGATCTGAACGGCGCAGCGTTGGTGCCCTCGGTCGCGCATAATCCCGACGGCGCGCGGGTGCTGGCCGCCAAGCCCGCGCTGGCCGCCGAGCACTGGAAGGGCGCGCCACCCGAGCTCTACCGTCATTACCGGCCCTCGCTGGCCTACCGGCTGTGCCTCGTGGCCGAGGGGCGATTCGATGCCATGCTGACGCTGCGACCGTCCTGGGAATGGGACATCGCCGCCGGCACACTGATCTGCCAGGAGGCCGGCGCCCGGGTCACCGACCGCACCGGCGCACCGCTGCGGTTCAACAACGCCGACCCGCGCACCCGCGGCATCCTGGCCGCCGCGCCGGGCTTGCACGGCCCGCTGCTGGCGCGGCTGGGGCCGGCATGAGCGCCCGCGTGTTCATTCGCTGTTCATCCGGATGGCGTATCCGGTCCGGCATGGCCGGCGCCCGCGCCCTGTCCTTGCACCTGCAGCATTTGCCGCTAGGGTCGGGGCGATGCCGAGATGCTGAAAGGACATGCCATGCAACGCCTGCACCTGGTCTTCGGGGGCGAGTTGGTCGATCCGGCCAAGACCGTCTTTCGCGATGTGAACGACCTGCATATCGTCGGCATCTTCCCGGATTACGCCACCGCCTACGACGCCTGGAAGGCCGAGGCGCAGCGCACCGTGGACAATGCCCACATGCGCTATTTCATCGCGCACCTGCACAGGCTGCGCGATGAGGAGGCCGGGGAAAACGCCGGCGGCTGACGTCGCCCCAGGGGCCGGGCGATGAAACGGCCGCTGTCGCTCAAGGCCTACCAGGCGCTGTCGCGGCGCGGGCCGCGTCCACCTTCCGTCGATCCGGCAACGCGGGCGCCACGGCCCAAGGATCGCCGTGTCTTCTGGGTCCATGCACCCGACACCAGCCGCCGTGCCGCGGCGCTGCACCTCGCGGGCCGCATCGCCCTGCAAAGCGGCGAGCCGGCGCATGTGCTGCTGACCACGCTCGAGGACACGCCACCGCAGCTGCACAAGCGCCCCTACATCACCTGGGAGCCCTGTCCGGCCGAACATCCCGAAACGGTGGCCGAGTTCATCGACCACTGGATGCCCGACCTCTGTCTCTGGTCGACCGGAGAGCTGCGGCCCCTGCTGATCGCGCGGGCCGACGAAGCAGGGGTGCCGATGATCCTCGTGGACGCGGCGGAGGGCGCGCTGTCGGACCGATCGCTGCGGCCCCTGCTTGACCTCACGCGCAGCACGCTGGACCGCTTTTCCGCGATCTACGCCGGCTCGGCCAATGCCGCGCGGCGGTTGCGCCGGCTGGGCGTGGCGGATGACGACATCCACCTCAGCGGGCCCTTGCAGGACGGCGCCATCCCGCTGCGCGTGAACGAGGCGGAACTGGAAGAGATGAGCGACGTCTTCGGCAGCCGCCCGGTCTGGCTCGCCGCGCGTCTGGCGGCGGACGAGGTCTGCGAGGTGCTCGAGGCGCATCAGCGCGCCCTGCGCACCGCGCATCGGCTGCTGCTGATCCTCGTGCCCGAGGACCCCGAGGCGCCCGAACCCTTCATCGACGCGCTGCAGGATTCGGGGCTGGCCTACGTGCAATGGTCCACGGGCGGCTGGCCGGACGAACAGACCGAGGTGATCCTGGCCGACACCCGCGGCGAGATGGGGCTGTGGTATCGCCTGGCCCCGATCACCTTCGTCGGCGGCTCGCTGGCCTCGGGGACGGGCGGGCATGACCCCTACGAGGCTGCCACGCTGGGCTCGGCCATCATCTACGGGCCGCACGTGCGGCGTCACCTCGCGGCCTACAACCGCCTGGCCGCCGCGGGGGCCGCACGGGTGGTCAAGGACGCCTCGGGCCTCGCGGCGGCTGTAACCTGGCTGATCGCGCCGGATGTCTCGGCCTCGATGGCGCATTCGGCCTGGGAATGCCTGTCCGAGGGCGCCGAGGTCACGGACCAGGTGGTCGACCTGGCGCTGGACCTGCTTGACCACGCGGGGGGCGGCTGATGCGCGCGCCCGCTTTCTGGGACCGCCCGCCGGGGCTGGTGGCGCGCCTGTTGGCGCCGCTGGGCGCGCTGACCGCTCGGGCGACGCGGGCACGTGTGGCCCGCGGGCCGGGCTATCGCCCTGCGGTGCCGGTGATCTGCGTCGGCAACATCAACGCGGGCGGCACCGGCAAGACGCCGACCGTGATCGCGCTGGTGCAGGCGTTGCAGGGGCGCGGGCTGGCACCGCATGTGATTTCGCGCGGCTACGGCGGGTCTGCGCGCGACGCGGTGACCGTGGACCCGCGCCGCCACTCGGCCGAGCAGGTCGGGGACGAGCCGCTGCTGCTGGCCGCCTTTGCCCCCGTCCACGTGGCCCGCGACCGGGCCGAGGCCGCCCGGCTGGCCGAAGCCGCCGGGGCGGATGTCATCGTGATGGATGACGGGCTCCAGAACCCCTCGGTCGCCAAGGACCTGACGCTGGTGGTGGTCGATGCGGGGGCGGGTTTTGGCAACGGGTTCTGCCTGCCTGCCGGCCCCTTGCGCGAACCCGTGGCGGCCGGGCTGGCCCGCTCCGATCTCGTGCTGACGATTGGCGATGCCGAGGCTCAGGCGGCCTTCGAGACCCGCTGGGGCGGTGAGATCGCCCTGCCCCGCCTGCGTGCATGCCTGGAACCGTTGCAAACCGGGATGGACTGGGAGGGGCTCCGTTGCCTCGCCTTCGCAGGGATCGGCAACCCATCCAAGTTCTTCCGCACGCTACGGAGTCTCGGGGCGGACTTGGTGCGGGCCGAGGCTTTGGACGATCATCAGGCCCTGACCCCGACCCTGCTGCGCCGGCTGGAAGCCGAGGCGCTGCAGGCCGGCGCGCAGATCGTCTGCACCGAGAAGGACGCGGTACGCCTCCCGGCGGAGTTCCGGCCAAAGGTGGTGACGCTGCCGGTGCGCCTGGTCTTTGACGACACCGCTTCGCTGGACGCGGCACTTGATGGAACCATGCCCGCGAAGCGTTGAAACTCAACGTTTCTTTTTCCTTGACCTAAAGTCCGCTTGAGGTCGCATCCTTGGATCATCAACGCAATCGGAGATGACCCATGTTCACGTCCTTCTTTCAATCCCGCCCTTCGGACATCACCCGCCGCATCGAAGAAGAGGTGCAGGCCCTGTGCCGCGACCGGCAGATCGCTGCCCTGATGGCCCGGCGTGATGGCACTGCCGAGCCCGCCATCGATTGTGGCTGCGTCGAGACCCGGTCACACAGGTGACAGGAACCGGCCGCGCCACGGAAGCTTCACAAATATGCCACGTCGGGTTGCAACGTTAACGAATTGTTAACCAAAATGAAGGCGACCCATAGTGCAGAAACTGATCCTTGGACTCGTGCTGGCAGGGGCCTGCCTGCCCGTGCACGCGGCCCCCGCCCTTGCGCCGCAGATACCCACAGCGGCGACCACAGACGAACTCGGCCACGGCGGCGGGTGCCGCAAGTCCTCTCCGCCCGGGCAATGCTGCCACGCGGGCAAACAGCCGTATCACTGCCACTGACCGCACCAACGAAAAACGCCCCGATCCGCTGGATCGGGGCGTTCCTGTTCTGTGATCACCGGGCCGAGACCCGGAAGACGCTGGCTCAGCCGCGCTCTTCGACGATCTCGACGAGGTGCGGGATCTTGTTGATCATGCCGCGGACCGAGGGGGTGTCCTCGAGCTCGCGAGTCTTGTGCATCTTGTTCAGGCCCAGGCCGATGAGGGTCTTGCGCTGAATCTCGGGGCGACGGATCGGCGAGCCGATCTGCTTGACGACGATGGTCTTGGCCATGGTTTACGCTTCCTCTGCGACTTGGCTCGACTCGGCCGGGGCCTCGTCGCGCTTGGGCAGGATGTCGGCCACTTTCTTGCCGCGGCGCTGGGCCACGGTGCGGGGCGACATTTCCTTTTTCAGACCGTCCAGGGTGGCGCGGATCATGTTGTAGGGGTTCTGCGAGCCGATCGACTTGGCGACCACGTCCTGGACGCCCAGCATCTCGAACACGGCGCGCATCGGACCACCGGCGATGATCCCGGTCCCGGTCGGGGCGGTGCGCATGACGACGCGGCCTGCGCCGTGACGGCCCTCGATGTCGTGGTGCAGCGTGCGGCCTTCGCGCAGCGGCACGCGGATCATCTGGCGCTTGGCCTGCTCGGTCGCCTTGCGGATGGCCTCGGGGACCTCCTTGGCCTTGCCCTTGCCAAAGCCGACGCGGCCCTTCTGGTCACCGACCACGACGAGCGCGGCGAAGCCGAAGCGCTTACCGCCCTTGACGGTCTTGGACACGCGGTTGATCGCGACCAGGCGATCTGCGAATTCCGGTGCTTCCTCGCGGTCGCGACGGTTGCCCCGGCGGTTATCACGTTCTGCCATGAATGGCTTCCTTATCACTGCGGCCTCGCGGCCTGATGTCACAACCGAAGTGAGTGCGCGGACGCGGCTCCCCGGTCATCGAGGCGGTCACCCGCCTGCAAAATGCAAGGTGGGGTAAAACCCCACCCTACGGATTTCTCGAACCGTCCGGAGGGACGGTAGGGTGGGGTTAGACCCCACCCATGCTCCGTCAGAACTTCAGGCCACCTTCACGCGCGGCATCGGCCAGGGCCTTGATGCCACCGTGGTAGAGGAAGCCGCCACGGTCGAAGTAGCATTCCTCGACGCCGGCTGCCTTGGCACGTTCCGCGATCAGCGCGCCAACCTTGGCGGCCGCTTCGCGGTTGTTCTTGCCAACCACGCCCAGGTCCTTCTCGAGCGACGATGCCGCGGCCAGCGTCCGGCCCTGCACGTCGTCGATCAGCTGGACGCTGATGTTCTTGTTCGAGCGATGCACGCTGAGGCGCGCGCGCCCGGCGTTCATCTTGCGAAGCTTGTTCCGGACGCGCAGGCGGCGCTTGAGGAACAGTTGTCTCTTGCTGTTTGCCATCTCTGTCGTCCTTACTTCTTCTTGCCTTCCTTGCGGAAGATGAACTCGCCCTTGTAGCGGATGCCCTTGCCCTTGTAGGGCTCGGGTGCACGCCACTCGCGGATGTTCGCCGCGACCTGGCCGACCAGCTGCTGGTCGATGCCTTCGACGACGATCTCGGTCTGCTTGGGGCAGGTCACGGTGATGCCTGCCGGCACGTCGAAATCGACATCATGGCTGTAGCCGAGGTTCAGCTTCAGGGTGTTTCCCTGAACCTGAGCGCGGTAACCCACACCCTGGATCTCGAGCTCTTTCTTGAAGCCGCCGGTCACGCCCTGGACGAGGTTCGCAACCTGGCTGCGGGACATGCCCCACTGCTGGCGCGCACGCTTGGACGACCCACGGGGGGTGACCGAAACGCTGCTGTCCTCGACCGCGAGGGTCACGTCGTCGGTTGCGGTGAAGCTGCGGGTCCCTTTCGGGCCCTTCACCTCGATGGTCTGGCCGGAGACCGACGCGGTCACGCCGCTGGGCAGCTCGACCGGTTTCTTGCCAATACGAGACATTGCGACCTCCTCAGAACACCGTGCAAAGCACTTCGCCGCCAACGTTCTGGCTGCGTGCGCTTGCATCCGACATCACGCCCTTGGACGTGCTGACAATCGAAACACCCAGGCCCTGGCGGACCTGCGGGATCTCATTGACGCTCAGGTAGACGCGACGGCCGGGCTTGGAAACCCGCTTGAGTTCGCGAATGACAGGCTCGCCTTCGTAGTACTTGAGGCTGATCTCGAGCGTCGGGTGACCCGCCGCGTCGGTGCCAGTTTCGTAGCCACGGATGTAACCTTCGTCCTGAAGGACATCCAGAACCCAGCCGCGCAGCTTGGAGGCCGGGGTGCTCACGACCGACTTGCCACGCATCTGTGCGTTGCGGATGCGGGTGAGCATATCGCCGATAGGATCGTTCATTCGATGTCCTCCTTACCAGCTCGATTTCACCATGCCGGGCATCTGGCCCGACGACGCCAGCTCGCGCAGCATGATCCGGCTGACCTTGAGCTTACGGTAGTAAGCGTGGGGACGGCCCGTCAGTTGGCAGCGATTGTGCAGGCGGCTCGGGGCCGAGTTGCGCGGCAGTTTGGCCAGCTTCAGGCGCGCCTTGAAGCGCTCTTCCATCGGCTTGCTCTCGTCGTTCGCGATCTCTTTCAGAGCGACACGCTTGGCGGCATATTTCTCCACCAGCGCCTGACGCTTCTTCTCGCGTTCGATCATTGCTTTCTTAGCCATGTCTCAAATCCCTCCGGCGGATCAGCTGTTGAAGGGCATGTTGAAATGCTTCAACAGCGCCTTGGCTTCCGCGTCGGTTTTCGCGGTGGTGCAGATGACGATATCCATGCCCCAGACCTCGTCGACCTTGTCGAACTCGATCTCGGGGAACACGATGTGCTCTTTCAGGCCGGTGGCGTAGTTGCCGCGACCGTCGAACGACTTGCCATTGACGCCGCGGAAGTCGCGGACGCGGGGCATGGCGATCGTGACCAGGCGGTCGAGGAATTCGTACATCCGTGCGCCGCGCAGGGTCACCTTGGCGCCCAGCGGCATCTCTTCACGGACGCGGAAGCCTGCGATCGACTTCTTCGCCTTGGTGATGACGGCTTTCTGGCCGGCGATGGCGCTCAGGTCTTCCTGGGCCGACTTGGCCTTCTTGGAATCCCTCACCGCCTCGGCGCCGCAGCCGATGTTCAGGACGATCTTGTCCAGACGCGGGATCATCATGTCGTTCGTGTAGCCGAACTCTTCCTTCATCGCAGCCTTGATGGTGCTTTCGAAGAGCTCGCGCAGACGCGGGGTGTAGTTGGCAGTATCCAGCATCAGATCACGTCCCCGGTGGTCTTGGCAAAACGCACCTTCTGGTCGCCTTCCATGCGGAAGCCGACGCGGGTTGCCTTGCCGTTTGCATCGACGATGGCCAGGTTCGACAGGTTGATCGGCATCGCCTTGGGAAGGCGGCCGCCCTGCGAGGTCTGGCTTTGACGGGTGTGGCGAATGGCCATGTTCAGGCCCGACACGACGGCCTTGCCGGCCTTGGGGTCGACCGACGAGATCTCGCCCGTCTTGCCCTTGTCCTTGCCGGTGAGCACGACGACCTTGTCGCCTTTACGCAGTTTCGCAGCCATCAGAGCACCTCCGGAGCGAGCGAGATGATCTTCATGAAGTTCTTGGCCCGCAGCTCGCGCACGACCGGCCCGAAAATACGGGTGCCGACCGGCTCACCTGAGTTGTTCAGGATCACGGCGGCGTTGCGGTCAAAGCGGATGGCGGTGCCGTCTTCACGACGGACTTCCTTGGCGGTGCGCACGACGACGGCCTTGCGGACGTCCCCTTTCTTCACGCGGCCGCGCGGGATGGCTTCCTTGACGGAGACGACAATGATGTCGCCCACCGAAGCGTACTTACGCTTGGAACCACCCAGGACCTTGATGCACTGAACTCGGCGTGCGCCGGAGTTGTCAGCGACATCCAGATTGGTCTGCATCTGGATCATGTGGTTTCTCCCGACCTTTGGGGGCTTTTCTGATTAGCTCCCCCAGGGTTTCGTATGTGCCGGAAAGGCGCTGGGGCTTAAGCCTCCAGCACCTCCCAGCGTTTGGTCTTCGAACGGGGCGCGCATTCGACGATGCGAACGCTGTCCCCCACCTTGTAGGCGTTGTTCTCGTCGTGCGCCCGGTACTTCTTGGATTTCCGGATGGTCTTTTTCAGGACCGGGTGCTTGAAGCGACGCTCCACCAGGACGGTGATCGTCTGTGCGTTGGCGTCCGAGGTGACGGTGCCTTGCAGGATACGTTTGGGCATCTGTTGGCTCCTCTTACTCGGCTGCCGCAGCGGCTTTTTCGTTCAGCACGGTCAGCACGCGGGCGACGTCACGCTTGACGGTCCGCATGCGGGCAGTGCTTTCCAGTTGGCCGGTGGCCTGCTGGAATCGGAGGTTGAACGCCTCCTTCTTGAGATTTGCGAGCTCTTCGCGGAGCTGATCCGCGGTCTTCTCACGAAGATCCTTGGCACTCATGCGCCTTGTCCTTTCTCAGAACACCAGCGAGCCCCTGATTGTCAGGGTCACCCGTCACCTGGTGGATGGATGTCATGCACACGCGAATCCCGTGCATCGCACGGAATCTGCGGGATGGGTCCCTATAAGGATGTGCGCCTCACGTGGCAAGGAGGTTTTTCCCCGCACTGCCGTTTTTCCCAGCCGCCCGCCCCCAAGCGCCGCAGGCGCGACGCGGCTGCCTTGCCTTCGGCGCCGTGGCCGGGTAGCCGGAAGGGCATAGCCCGCCCGGCACAGGTCAGCAAGAGCCGCCCATGCGCATAGATTTCGCCAAGAAGTTCGTTTTCCTGTCCAACTCCAAGGTCGCCTCGTCCAGCGTCGAGGCCGCGCTGGACAAGCACGTGCGCCAGCTGGGTCGGATTGACGGCCATCCGTCGATCAAGCACATCAAGTTTCCCCGCTACCTCGAGCTGGCGCCGATCCTGCGGACCGAGGGGTTCACCACCGTCTGCATGATCCGTCACCCGGCCAGCAAGGCGCTCAGCTGGTACAAGTTCCGCTCGCGCAAGGGGCTGGCCGGGTCGCCGCGCTATGCCGGAGACCTCAGCTTTGCCGAATTCGTGGCGCAGGTTCCGGCCCGGGAGGTGGACGACCGCGATTTCATCTTCGCGCCCGATGCGGGTGCCCGGGTCGACCGGGTCTACAAGTACGAAGAGATGGATGTCTTCGTCGCCTACCTGCGGTCGCTCTACGGCGATGCGTTCACGCTGCCGAAAAAGAACGTCTCGCGCCCGCTCGCGGCGCCCATCGACCTTGCCCCGGCGCAGGACCGCTTTGCCGAGGCCATCGCCTGGTACCAGGGATTCGACGCGACGCGCTGAGCGCTGTCAGAAGGACCGCGGAAAATGCAGCGCCATCGCGGCGACGTCGTATTCGCTGGCAAAGGCATCCGGAGCATCGGCCATCCGCCCGAGAATGAAGTCACGCCGCACGTCCTCCGCATCGTTCAGGTCCGGCTCGGGCGCAGGGCGCGGTCGCAGGACCGTCAGAAGGGAAAGCCCGATCCGGGACAGGCTGCGGGGCGTGTCGATCGTCATGGTCATGGCTGGGGTCCTCGACAGGGGTGATGCGATCATCCTGCGCCGCTGCCGCTTTTTGTGGTATTGCCTGCGACGTTGTGCTGTTCTTCAAAAATGAAGAGCGCATTCGGCAACTGGTCGGACGTCCGCGTCTTCCTGGCCGTGCTGCGGTCGGGATCGACGCTTGCGGCCTCGCGCGGTCTCGGGATGGCGCAGCCGACCGTGGCCCGCCGGATCGACGCGCTGGAACACGAGACCGGTCTGGTGCTTTTCGAGCGGGACACGCGGGGCTTTCATCCGACCTCGGCCGCCGCAGCCCTTGCGCCGCAGGCCGAGGCGATGGAACGCGCAGCCATCGCCCTGGCCGAGGCCGCCGCAGATTGCCGGCAGTCAAAGCCGATTCTCATCACCGCCTTCTCAAAGAACTTCTCTCCCCGGATCACTGCGATCTTCAGCGATTTCGCGATGCAGCATCCGGGCATCAGGCTGGAATTCCTGTCGTCGACACGCATCCTCGACCTGATGGCCGGCGAGGCGGACGTGGCCTTGCGGATCTCGCGCTCGGACCCCGACCCCGAGCTGATCCAGCGCAAGATCAGCACGGCGCAATTCGCGCTCTACGGCGCGCGCAGCTATGCCCGGGAACATGGCCTGCCCAGCGGACCGGAGGACTACGCCAGGCACCGCTTTGTCAGCTTTGTCAGGCGCGACGTGCCCGCGGCCTCCGACACCTGGTTGCGCAGCCATGTCCCGCCCGACCGGATCGTCACCACGTTCAGCGAGTTCGAGATGATGGACATGGCCGTCCGCGGCGGTGCCGGGCTGGGCGTCATCAACCTTCGGCTGGCCGAAATGGACCCCGATCTGATCCGGTGCAGCGATCCGATCCCCGAACTTGCGGCCCGTCACCAGTTGCTGGTCAGCCCCGACGCCTACCGCCGGCCCGAAGTCCGGCTGTTCGTCAGCTTCTTTGCGCCCCGCTATGCCGAGATTTTCCGCACGTCCTCAACGAGTTGACACGGGCGCGAGTGGCGAATCCTCTTCCCGGCGCGGGTGGACAATACCGCCATCCTGTCAACAATGACGTCACCTCGGGACTTTTGTTACCTGATGTCGAGATCAGCGACGAGCTTGACGCGATCCATTTGACTTGATTGCCAAATTTCTGCCTCAATTCGACAAGGAATTACCGAGATGTCTTTGGGGGATTGTCATGGAATTATTTGCCCTGCTCGGATTTGCCGGCGCCGCGATGATGGTCTTGTCGGGTTTCGATCTGTTCGGCGGCGATGACGACCAGGACAACACGGACGAGGCCGGCCAGACCGAGGCCGAGGAGCCCCTGACGCTGGTGATCGACGAGACCGCGACCGAGGTCACAGGCACGGACGGCGGCGACATCTTCACGCGCACGTCCGGATCGGCCGGCGTCGCCGGGATGACGCTGGACGCCGGCGCGGGGGACGATGCCGTCCTGCTCGTCGATCCGGAAACCGACGACGGGGCCAACCCCTTCGAGATTTCCTTCGACAATGCCGAGGTCGATCTGGGCGATGGCGATGACACGCTTGATGCCGTCATGACCTATTCGGACATCGACGGCGGCGCAGGCGACGATCTGATCACGCTGCGCGGCTTTGCCGGTGGCACCGATGTGACCGGCGGCGCGGGCAATGACACCATCTCGGGCGAGCTCTTCAGCGGGGACGGCGCCCGCTTCGACGGCGGCGAGGGCAACGACCTGCTGGACGTGCGCCTGATGGAGAACATCACTGCCTCGGGTGGCGACGGCAATGACGTGATCCTGTATGGCCAGCCCGACCAGGGCGGCGCCGGTTACCAGGTCAATGTGGACGGCGGCGCCGGCGACGACCTGTTGTGGTACCAGGGCGACCCCTTCGTCAGCGAGCTGCATTCCGCTGGCGACGCGGCGGGCGGCGACGGCGAGGACCTCTTCCGTGTCACCTTTACCGCGACCGAGGAATGGCTGGCCGAAGGGTCCGACAGGCTCGAAGGCGGCGCCTATGACCAGTCGATCACCGCGTTGAACATCACGGATTTCGACCCGACCGAGGACACGCTGCTGATCGAGCCGCTGACCGAGGACGACAGCTATGCCCCGACCACCGCCCAGCTGCGCGCGGGCAGTGAGGCGGGCACCACCGACGTGGTCATCACCTATGCCCACGAAACGCTCGCCCCGCGCGAGCTGGTGATCCGCGTGAACAGCGACACGATCAGCTGGGACGACATCGCCTTTGTCGGCGAGACAACGCCCGAGATCCTGGCCTGACCCCGGACGGCGCGCTCCTGCGCCTCCGCCACTTACACGTTTCAAGCGCTCCGGAAGGGAGACACCTAATGGAACTTTTCGCCCTGCTCGGCTTTGCCGGCGCCGCCCTGATGGTCTTTTCAGGCTTTGATCTCTTCGGCGGCAACGACGATGACGAAGCGCCCGAGACCGAGGAACCGATCGAAACCGAGGGCCCGACGACCTTCCTGCTGGACGGCAGTACCGACGAGGTCACGGGTACGGACGGCGACGACGACTTCATCCTGCTCGAGGGCGCCGGGTCGATGATCCTCGACCTCGACGCCGGGGCCGGTGACGATTTCGTAGATCTCGACGTCGCGACCGAGCCGACGGCAACGGCGCCCTGGGCCTCAACCTTCGACCTTGGCGACGGCGACGACACGCTGGTCGGTGCGGCCCTTGGCAACCTCGTGAACGGCGGCGCGGGCGACGACGTGGTGATCCTCGATTACATGGAGGACATGACCGTCACCGGCGGTGATGGCGACGACCTTCTCAGCGGCTCCGGCATCAACGCAGGCGTGTCCGAGCTGGACGGTGGCGCGGGGAACGATACGCTGATCGGCACCGACACGGCCCTGAACGGCGGCGCGGGCGACGATGTGCTCGTGACCGGCGGCGCGAACGATGCCTTCGGCAATTTCTACACCACCACCGACGGCGGCGCGGGGGCGGACACGATCTCTTATCTGCAGGACAACATCACCTTTGCCAGCGACGGCTACAGCCCGATGAAGCTGAACGGAGGCGCGGATGGCGACACCTTCGCGCTCGACCTGATCCCGGGCGGCGACACCTACGAAGGGTGGGATTTCATCCGCATGGTCGACGGGGTGGAGACCTTCGAAGCCGTGCGGCTGGGCGATTTCACCCCCGGCGAGGACGTAATCGAGATCAACGCCGACCCGCTCGAGGGCTCGCCCTATACCTTCACCGCCGCCCGGATCGAGACCGAGGTGACCGACGACATGCCTCATTCCACGCTGGTTCTGCGCTACGAGGGCGACGGCCTCGACCCGCGCGAGATGACCGTGGATCTTGGCGACGTGGTGGCGACCTGGTCCGACATCGCCTTTGTCGGCGCGCAGGTGCCGGTGCTGTCGCCCGCGGTGGCCTGATGCTGTTCACGGCCCCTCTCGCCAAGGCCGTTGGCCCGCGCTAAGAGGAGCCATGGCCCAGATTTCCTCGCTCTTCGTGACCCGCCTTTACCGTGCCGCCCTGTCCGAGCACGGCCCCGCCATCGACGCCGCCGAGATGGAGGCGTCCTGCTACGGCATCGCCGAGGATGACGAGGCCGGGCAGGAATGGTGCGAAGAGAACGGCTATCCGGGCTACACCTCTTACGCGTCGCTGACCGACCTGCCCTGGCGCTTCCCGATCTTTGCCGACCTGGTCAAATCGCTCGACCTGCATGTGGCGGCCTTTGCCGAGGACCTGGAATTCGACCTCGGCGGCCGCAAGCTGGTGCTCGAGGATCTCTGGATCAACGTCCTGCCCGAAGGCGGCACGCACAGCTCGCACCTGCATCCGCATTCGGTAATTTCCGGAACGACCTACGTGGCGATGCCCGAAGGCACCTCGGCGCTCAAGCTCGAAGACCCCCGAAGTGCGCGGATGATGGCCGCGCCTCCGCGCCGCAAGGATGCGCGGGAAGAGCTGAAGACGTTCGTCTACGCCAAGCCGGAGGTTGGCGATGTGCTGCTGTGGGAATCCTGGCTGCGGCACGAGGTGCCGATGAACATGGCCGAGGACGAGCGGATCTCGGTCAGCTTCAACTACAAGTGGGAGTGAGGCGCCGGCTCTCTGTGGACGAGGCGTGCGCCCTGCTGCCAAGGGCGCGGCGGATCATGGTCATCGGCGTGTCTGGTTCCGGAAAATCAACCCTGTCACAACAGATCGCGGCGCGGCTCGACATCCCTTACGTCAGTCATGACCGCGACATCCGCTGGCTGCCCGGTTGGCAGGTCCGCGACCGGGCCGAGCATCGCCTACACGCTGATCGAAACGGCTAAGATGAACGGCGTCGATCCAAGGGCTTGGCTGGCGTGGGTCTGGGAGCAGTTGCCAGGTCACAAAGTCAATCGCCTCGATGAACTGATGCCGTGGACGTAGAAAGAAGGGTTTTGAAAGCATGGCGAATGCACGCACGGCAAGGCTGCTATCGTTGCTCGCCTTGAGCACGATATGTGCAGGCCCGTCCTGGGCTGACGGCGCAGGACAGCGCGAAACGTTGGCTCTGCAAGCTTGCCTGTTCGATTATCAAGGCGCTGAGCACCAGTGTTTTGATGTGACGTACTATACCTGTATGGGCGAACAGCTTGGCATCGCCGCAAATCCAACCCTCGCGAAGGAGCGATGTTTGCTCCAGGAGTTCACCGTCTGGACCAACCTCATCGAAGACGCTTGCGAGGACCTTGGTGAAATCATCGAACCGGGCTCTGCGACATGGGACGCTTTGTGCTTTGAAAACAATGCACCTAATTGGAGCTATATAACTCGAGGACTCAACAGTTCGGACCAAGCGTCGGACGCACGCCAAACCAGACTGCAACTGGCCGCCGAAAGCGCCCGGTCATTCGCAGTCCAAATTCGAAAGTTGCTAAGGAAACAACAAAACTGAGCTACGAGCTGGTTAGCGCCCTTAACGGACGGATGCTTTCCGCGGTGTGCAGGTCCTGCTCCATCTTTTTTGGGCGGAGCTACCAGGCGTTTGCTCTTTGAGCGGTTCGTTTTGTTGGGATGGGCTTTGGGGACGTCAAAAAGGCCGCGTCCCTTTCGGGAGCGGCCTGTTCGCTAAAACTGGTTGCGGGAGGGCGATCTAAACTTAACCTGCGAGGGTCGCAGGATAAGTTGGTTGCGGGGGCTCGCAACCAACTTAACTTGCTGATCTTCGCGCCAGACTTCTCGGCATGGCGATACGCCTCCTAAGCGTTTGAAACTATGATGCAATCGCTCAGGAAAGTTGTTTCCGCCGTCATGCCGGGTCCGAAAGGAACCCGACATGAAAACCGAGTTCAATACACATGGAAGTCAGCGAAAGCGTGAAGCGCCCTTCTCGCTCAGACTGACATTCGAGGAACGTGCCAAGTTGGAGGACGCCGCAAACGGCGTGCCGCTTGGCACCTATATCAAGGCGGTGCTTTTCGGCAGCGGCTTGCCCAAAGTGCGGCGACGGAACACCCAGCCGGTCAAAGACCACGAGGCCTTGGGCCGCGTGCTGGCCACGCTCGGACAGTCACGCCTGTCTGCAAACCTCAACCAAATGGCGTGAGCCGTAAACACCGGCACCCTGCCAGTGCATCCCGAAACGGAGGCAGACCTTCGCCGTGCCTGCGGCGAGGTGCACGAGATGAGAACCGCTCTGCTCGAAGCCTTCGGCAAGGACGGGGGTGAGTCATGATCTTGAACGGCAATGAACGCGGCAACGCGAAGGAGCTTGCGCGCCATCTGTTGAACATTCGCGACAACGATCACGTCGAACTGCATGATCTGCGCGGCTTCGTCTCCGATGACTTGCATGGCGCGCTCCTGGAAGCTGAAGCCATCTCGATGGGAACGCGGTGCATCAATCACCTGTTCTCCCTCAGCTTAAATCCACCTGAAGGTCACGTCCGTCAAGGTGGTGTAATTTCCCGGATGGCCTGAGGGCATGATCAGGCGGCTTTCGTTGTTATGCTGAG
>NZ_JAIMID010000040.1 GCF_019966535.1 Mesobacterium pallidum
TCGTTTGCGACGTCGCTATGCACGTGTCTTAGGGCCTCACAGCGAAATCCGGCAGGCGGTAGCAACCGGGTGGTTACGAACCATTTTCATCTCGGCAAAATTGAGGATTGGTCGCCCGAAGACGACAAGATCGTAATTCGCGAGATGTGGTCTTCCCCAATTGTTTTTAGACGTGCCAGCAGTACCAACAAGCTTTGCGCTGACGCAAAGGCTTGGGCGACAGAAGCGCGCCGGCGCGTTGAAATGTTCCGCCAGGACAAAGATATCGAAGACGGAAGCAGAATTTTGATCCTGAGCGAGGATGCGGACGGCAAGACGGATGATTTGGCCGACATTCTGATCAAAACGGGCGAGACATTTTCCGAGATTTGCGGCGTAGCAGATGACAGTTTCAAGGCGGTCTTGTTGGCTCCGCTGCCGGTCACGGACGATGAAGACGAAGAAGAGTTGCTCAGCAAGAACAACTCTAGTGTCATCACTCAGTTTACGCTTGCGAAAGATGATACCGAAAACGCCGCCCAGTACCTGTTTGGTGGTGACGCCGAAGTGGCGATTTGGGAGAAAATTTGGGCAGAGTATTCTGAAACTCCCGAGGTTCTTGCATATGATGTCTTGATCGCGCCCCATCATTGTTCCTGGCGGTCACTGTCGCACGACAGCTGGTCCAAAAAGGGAAAAGATGCGGTAGTTTCTGAAGATGCCCGATCAGCTCTTTCGCAAGCAAACGGCGGTGCAATAATCCTGGCGAGCAGTAAGAGTGTTATAGACGACGACAACGATCCGCCCTGTATCCGCGCAAAGGAAGAATATGAAGCCATTCTGAGCGAAGCGGAAATCAATGGGGAGTTCCGGTGTTTAGAGGACGAAAAAGGTGACAAGCCGCTAAAGATGGAAATCACCGAACATGGTCCAAAAGTCGCCTCCCTGAAAATGGCAGCCGCGATCTCTTCATCGTCCGCTCTTGGAGTCGAGGCACATGCTCATGGTTGTGGGTCAGACTTGGCATGAGTCAGCTGCATGGTAACCGTCGATAATCTTCTAGCCGTTCCCGTAGCCATTGCCCGTGCGATTCGCACACTGGACAAGCACCCTCAAGTAATCGGCATAGCTATTGCGTCGCGGGCTGATGACGATTGTCCGGTGGATGTGACTCTACAAATCAAAACGGAACTTCCATCTCGGTTTCGAGGCGAAAGCCCGTCGGGAGTACGACGTGTCGAGCCCGTCAAACTATCGTTTCCTGTCTCCTTCCCTCTGTTTGCACCGCGCCCGAGTTTACGGGACGACTTTGACCGGTCCCATCCTCACTTACAGCCAAGTGCGGCCGGTGCAGCGCCCGAACCGTGCCTCGTTTTCGGATCTCCACGTGAGCTAATTCAGTCCGGGGGCGGTATTCTTGCGCTTCTCCAGCAACTTCTGGACTGGCTCGATCGAGCAGCGATGCTGAAACTGAATGATCCAAAACATGGTTGGGAATTTGTTCGGCGTGACCACTTGAACGACCTTATTGTTGGAGATGCCTCGCAGATCCGGAGTGTAGTTAAACGTAGGTCCGGCGGGACTTGGCACCGTACGTGGGTTTTTGCGCAGATGGGTCAGTCCGACCCCTACTATCGAATCTGTCTAAAGGGCGATGAGCAGGTCAAAATTGATGAAAAGACACTGAAATCCCTTGGACAGGTCCCGAAAGGTGACAACGAATGGACGGGGTTTAGCCTCGGACTGATTGTCTGGCCCGGCAAGCATCCAAACGGAAAGCCAATCATCTGTGACCGCTATCTTCCAGAGACAGTAGGCAACGTTGCAGAGTTATACGAACGCGCTGAACTCTACGGCTGCGGCAAGATGCTGGCAGAGAGGATGAAGTGGCTGCGTTCGAAGCTCGACGGCTATACCATCAAAAAGGCGTTGCCAGTCACAGTGATATTGATCGCCCGCCGACCGTTCAATCTCATTGGCCAAGCCTCACCTCTTGAAATCTGCCCATATGTGATCGAATTCCAATCTGTGGATGATCTCAAGCCGACATCAAGTGCGATTGTCCGTTTGGCGGGCCACAGAGATTCGATCTCGATCGATGTCTTGAGAAGAACCTCGCATGGTGATCCCAGCTCGCAATGGCTTTCATGGTCCATGCTAGGTTGTGGAAGCTTAGGTTCGAAAATTGCGATGCATCTCGCGCGGTCCGGCCGTGCCCCGATATCGGTCATAGACAACGACACCATGGAACCGCACAACTACGCGCGACATTCCTGCTTGCCGTATTCTGCTGATTTGGATTCGATGTTCTACTCTTCCAAGGCTGGGGAATTTGCGCATGACGTCAGCAAACTTGCGCAGGAGACGGATGGGTATCGGATTGATGCCAACACTGTGCTGCGTACCAAAGAGCTTCGCAGAAAGCTGAAGCTCGAAAAATCCAAAGCACTATTGAACACTACCGCCTCTGCGGTTTTGCGGGAAACCCTGAGCTATACAGATTGGGCGAAGGGCAAGACACCACGGGTGATGGAAGCAAGCCTAATGGGTGATAGTGACATTGGTTTCTTCTCGGTGTCAGGCCAGAGCGCCAACCCCAGTAGCAGCGACCTGATGACCGAGTTTTATCACCATTTACGGAGCGACGACGCACTCCGATCTAAAGTGATGGGCCAAAGCGCTGACGAGATCATCATTGGTCAAGGTTGCTCGAGCTTCTCGATGATTGCCTCAGACACTCGGCTTTCTATGATGGCGGCTCCGCTCGCGAAGCTGACAAGCGACGTGCTTTCCGGCAGGTATGTGGATGAAAGTGGGCAATTCAACATTGGGCACCTGCAGGCCGATGGTCTTTCCCAGAATTGGGAAAGCCATAACGTTGAACCCTATACCATCGTAAAAGGACCCAAGATGGGCGCGCTTGAAACGCGGCTTGCCCGCCGGGTTACGATAGAAATTGACGCTGAAATTGCGCGCAAGCCGGGATCTGAAACCGGCGGTGTTTTGGTCGGGCGCTTCTCGGCCATCGGTAACGTCTTTCAAGTCGTAGATACGATTCCAGCTCCGCCCGATAGCAGATTTTCTAAAACGGAGTTTGTTCTGGGTACCGAAGGTTTGAGTGATCAGCTCGCACAATTATCCAAGTCTTCGGGAAACACTCTCTACGCGCTAGGAACGTGGCACAATCACCTTGCGTCCACTGGTCCCTCTACAACTGATTTCAGTACAGCGGCCAAGCTTGCAATTGGACAGCTGTTTCCCGTTCTGATGATTATCAGAACCCCAACTGGGTACCGTCAGCTTATCGCAGAGGCGGTGGGCTTGTCCTCCGAACTCGGAGGAGACGAAAATGCCTAATTTTCATCGAAGAGTTCATGCAGATGGATAAGATGTTCGGTATGGACCGCTACGATAGGACTGCCCGTCTCAATCCGGCGCTTTTGACACTGTTGCCCGCGCTCCTTTTTGTCTTTGTTTGGTTTCCAGCTGTTTGGACCCAATTGGGTACCATAGCTGCATTTGTCGTCACTTGCGGGGTCCTGTTCGCGTTGACGCGGTTGGCGCGTAAGTTTGGTCAAAATGTTGAGCGCAAAATGGGCAGCCGAGTTGGACGTCTGCATACTGCGTCTTTGCTTTCCCTTTCCGATGATCGTTTACCCAAGACCATGAAGACGAGGTGTCGCTCATACATTGAGAAACATAGCAAGATTATCTTGCCGAGTTTAGTTGATGAGACCCAGGACCCAAAGAACGCTCAGGATGACCGCTTGCTAGCAGTACGTTGGTTGCTTGAGCACACCCGCCCGCAATCAGAAGCAAGCCTTCTGTTGAATGAGAACATTGCGTATGGGTTCGCGCGCAATTTGCTCGGATTGAAACCATTGGGCATTGCAATCACCACCACGGTGGCTCTTGGAAGTGCATATTTCTTATATGATCTCGAGAGCGGGTCGACTGCGTTCGTTCTCGGGGCACTGCTTTGCGGAGCCGCAATTATTGGGCTTTTGATGTGGGTATTTTTGGTGACGAAGAGCTCTGTAGAACACGCGTCTCAGGTCTATGCCGAAAAAATTCTGTCGCTGTGCTTAGAACACTGAGCGAATGCGACACGACAGACCTAAATATGCGGCTGCAAACTTCCTGAACGCGCCCGCCACCCTATCGAGCAACCAGCTTTGCGCCGCCATCCCCCTCTTGCAGCATCGCTTCCATGTCGTCCAAGCCATCGACTGCAGAGCGCATCTGCGCCTCATCAGCTACGCTCGCTGCTTCAGAATCCGCGACGCCGCTGCCAAAATCCATCTCCATCTGGCGCTGTTCCTCGGCGATGACGGCTTGAACGACAGGCGCGGTCTTCTTTGGAGCGGCGTCGGCTTGGCCTGACGGTTGACCATCGCCAGCCTGGCTCGCCCTCTCCACATCGGCTTCTGTTCCCCCTGGCCCATCCGACGGCGGCGTCATCGGCATGGCACGCACACTCAGCGGCAGCGTGCCCTGCGATCCCCCTCCCCCCGGCTTCGGAAACGGCAGCTCCCCCGTCTGTGCCGCATGGATCGCCTTGAACAGCCGGTCGTCAAAATATTGGATCCGCTTTGCACGGACCGGCATCTGGGCATCGATCACCATGACGATCTCGTCGAGCGGCAGGCGGCGCGCCTCGTCTTCAGGCAACAAGGAGCTTTCTTCGGTCCGTGTGGACTGGCTGCGGCCCTCGAAGGGGTTCTTGCCGATGGATTGCGACCGCGTGACGACCGTCTTCGTGGTCTTGCCGACCGCCTTGCTCAGCTCCTCAACGGTCTTCTCATCCGCGGGAGTCAGGTAAAGCTTCACGCCAGCGTTGCCCTGCAGGGCACGGCGGGTGTTTTCGCCGTAGATTTCATCGAGAGCGGGGATGGTTTGGGTGACCACGGCCAAATGGCCGCGATAGGTTCGCAGGGTCTCGATGCTCTCGACCACGATGGGCATTTTGCCCAAACGATTGAACTCATCGAGCATGATCATCACCGGCCAGGGCTCATCCGGCCCGGGGTCCTTCTCCTGCATGGCGGAGAGAAGGTCCGAGAAGAAGAGACGGATCAACGGCGCGAGGGGTTTCACCATCAGTGGCTGGACCACGAGATAGACCGAGAAGGGCTTCTTGCGGATCGTCCGGAAATCAAAATCCGACACCGCCGTCGCCTCGTCGATGGCCGGGTTTTGCCATTGATCGAGCCCCGAGGTCATCAGGAGCGAGACGTATGAGGTCAGGGTGTCGTTGTTGGTCGAAGCGAGCCGCGTGAAGATCAGCTTGGCGGCCCTGTTGTCGACCTCGTGGCCCCGCGCGAAATACTCCTTCTGCTTGTTCCCGCCAGAGGCCGCGATGCGGTAGATCTCGCCCAGGGTCGGACGTTTGCGCTGGAACGCCAACAGGCCTGCGGCCACGAAGAGATCGATCCCGCCTTTCAGGAGGCCCTGCACCCGGTCATTGTCGCTTTGCAGGAAGAGCGTCGCGAGGAGCTGCAGTTCCATCTGCTGGCGGGCAGGGTCTTTCAGCTCGAAGATACGCAGGAGCGGGTTGTAACGATGCGTGCGCCTGCCCTCCCAATCGGTGGGGGCAAAGCGATAGACCTTGTCGCCCTGGGCTGCGCGGTGCCGGGCCGTGGCCTCGAAACACTCTCCCTTTACATCGAGCGTCACGGCGGAGCCTTGCCAGGTGAGCAGGTTCGGAATGACGAAGCCCGTGGTCTTGCCGCGGCCCGTGGGGGCCACGATCAGCGCATGGGGAAAGACCTTCGAGCAAATGTATTTCGCGCGGGACTTTGGAGTACCGAGCTTCCCAAGGATAAATCCGGTCCCGGGTGCACCAAAAAACCCGTTGGCCTTCATCTCCCGCGCGCTCTGCCAATGGGTCTGACCAAAGCGTGTGAGCGCGGACCCCGACAGGGCGAGGCTCAGCATCATACCGGCGGCGGCAAAGCTGCCGATGATCAGGTGGATGAGTTGGGCATCCTCGGGGCTGCGATCGAGGATCGCAAGATAGTTCTGCGCGATATAAGCAAAGTCGATTTCTGCCCCGAAGCCGAGATCCTGATACGTCAGCACGGCCGAGGCGATGGTGTAGCCCATGGCGGCGGTCACCAGCGTGACGAGCAAAACGCCGGTCGCAATCCGCGCCTTTCCCATGGCGCCGCTCAATGGACCTGTCCCCGCTCGGTCTCGCCATCCACGTCTGTGGCGCGGTGTTTTTCGTATTCGGCGTCGGCAAGATCATCGACCACCTGGCGCAAGGCCTCCGTGTTGGCCGCCGCTGCATCCGATTGCAGGTAAACCTTGGCGACATAGAGCCGGTCGAGACGGTCCTCGAGAACCTTTTCCAGCGCATCGGCATCGCCGGATGTGAGCCGCTCAAGTTGACGGTTATCAAGCACCCGCGCGATCTCGTCGCGGAAGGCGTCCCGCTCCGCCTCGGTCTCGAAGGGCGCGGACAATTCCCCGGCCCGCTCATGGTCCAGGACACGCGCAATCTCGTCTGCAAGGCGGTCGGCACGGTCAGACCGCATCGGCGTTCCATCGCGGGCCGCGAGGATGTCGTCGCGCGTGCCAACCCCAAGCCCGTCGCGCATCTCGGTTTCGCGGCGGACCTGATTGATGGCCTCCGTGTCCCGGATCTCGACGACAGCCGCATAGGTCGCGCCGAGCCCGCGGGCGAGGTGGGACGGCATGTCCGGATAGCGCTCCCTGAATTCATCCGTGACAGCATCTGCAACGGGCGTGCGGACGTCGCGTCCCTCCATGATCCGGTCGACCTCGCGGGTGATCTCGCTGGCGCGGGCCACATCGGTGATGGTCTCCCTGTAGAGCTCAGTCCGGTCGATCACATCACCAGGGCGTGCGAGCAGGTCCGGGTGTGCCTCGAGATACGCGCGCTGCTCCGTCTCGATCCGACGCTCCGCCTTTGAGACCACCTCCCAATTCCGGTCCTCGATCTGCTGAGCGGTCAGGCCGTCGGCGCGCATCTCCTGACGGATTGTCCCTTCCATCGCCCGCACCGCGTCGCGGTGATAATGGAACCGCTCGCTGACCGGTTCCGCTTCCACGACGCCATCCCGGCGCAGCACGTTTTCCCGTTCCAGAAGCGTGCCAAGCGCGACATGCACATCGTTGAGAATGTCGCGCGCCTGTTCCAGATCGGTGCGACGTTCGAGGTTCAGATCGCGCGCCTGAGCCACCTTGGAGAGATCATCTGCGATCCATTGATGTTCCAGCGCGGCACTAGAGGCCCCAGTCTCGATCCGGGCCACCACTTCCGATGTGCTGATACCCGTGCCCCGCAGAGCAGCATCGATCCGCGAGCGCAGGCGCGGCTCGGCGAGACGCTCCAACTGGCTCTCTTGGATGTTTGCTTCTGAGTAGACCCCGCCCTCCGACGGCGCCTCGGACAGCGTGCTCGAACGCAAACCAAGCGGCTGCATGTGCTGGACCTGCGTCTGGATCTCGATGAGTCGTTTTTCCAGCACGGGACGTTCGGCGTCAGGCTTTTCGGCAATCATGCCCTGCACCCGCGCGAGCTTCTCCGCGTAGAGACTTCTCAGATCCTCGAAACTCTGATCCTCGGCCATATACACATCTCCTGTTCGGTCCAACTGCCCTCCGCGCGCCAGCACCTCGCCCGCGCTGAAGAGCGCTGCGGCAATATCCTCGCGGGCTTCGCGCGAAGCCTCCGCGGCCAGCGAGTGGTAGACAGTTCTGGTATTGGCGATCTCCGCCAGCGTCCGCGTCAGGTCGGCCCCCACACGTTCACGCTCGCGGGGCGCGCGCCCCTCTTCTTTCGCCGCATAAACCTCGCTGGTCCGGGCGGGGTAATGCACGACACCGCGATCCACCCGGCGCGTGGCCTCCAGCCGCACGCCATACTTCTCCGCCTCCTCGACCATGGCGAGGCGGAAGTCGTCATAGTTGAAGCGGTGGTTGCGCCCCAGAAAGAAGAACTCGCCTTCTTGTGAACGGCGGTTCAGCACCATATGCGCATGGGGGTGATCGCGGTCCTCATGCACCGCGATGATGTAGTCGAAATGCCCCGCGTCACTCTGGAAGAACCGCTCGGCCACATCCGTCGCGATGTCGCGCACATCCTCGCCGCGCGTGCCGATTGGAAAGGACATGAGCATGTGGGCGGTCTGCCCGAGCTTGGGCTTGAAGCCCGCATCCCACCGCTTGGCAAAGCGCTCGGTGAGGTCCTTTATGTCCTTCGCCTCGAGCTTCGTCTTGCCGTCCAGAAACCCGCTACTGTCCACGATATGGGTGGACTTGGTGGTGAGGTAATCAAGCTGGTTCATCAGCTGCGATTTCGTATGCGCCCCCCCGCCCCGGATCGCCTTGAAGACCGCCGGACGGTGCCCGGCTGCCGCGCGCACAAGCTGGCTCTGCTTGGCGACATGCAGCCCCTGCATCGAGCCCCTAATGCGGCTCCAACCATCCCGGAACACCTCGCCCGTGACAGCATCGACTGCATCATTCAGCCGCATGGGCAAACTCCCTCAGCGCGGCCGTGGCTTGCAGCTGCATGGCGTCTCGGCGGCGGCGCAGGAGCAGGTCGATCTCGTCAGCAGAATCCAGGATGAACCGAGCCAGCCCGCGCATCTGCGCAAGGCGCAGTTCGGTGAACTCGGCATTCGTGCCACCATCAGCCCCCTGCCCCTGCCGGTTGGCCTTCGTCATCTGCTTGGCGATCTGCGCGACCCCATTGCCGACCTCGTGCAGAGAGGCGCGGTAGCGCGCCATCTCGGCTGCCATCTGCGCATCCGGAACGAACACCCCGCCTGCCGCCTGGATGAGCCGCCGCAGCCCCTCGGCCCGGCTCTCGATCCCCGCCTTCGCCAGCACCGCGTCGAGCGCCGCAAGCTCCGCAGCCGTGACCTTCACACTGACCGCTGAGACCGGAATTGCGGCATCCGTCTTGCGCTCGGCATCAGCTTTGAGGACGTAGCGCACGGCCCGCGATGTGACCTCGAAACGCTCAGCCAGCTCAGACGTCGACACACCCTCCGCCGCCTCGCGGACGATCTGCATCTTCTCGATCTCTGTCAGGCGTTTTGTTCGGGACATGCGGAAGAAAGACCCCCTATTTCCTGCCACCTTCCACCAAGGCTGACCCCACCTTACGATAATATACCTAGATGTCAATTATATACTTACGTCACATGCAGGCTCAGGCAGCCTTGGTGTCCGCTTCACGCCGCGGCCCGCAGGGACGCGGCTCTGCCGCCCTCACCACCGGGCGACCCACCTGTCCTAGGGGTCCCGTCCACCAGCCCCGCCCGAGGCTCTGGCCGAACACGAATGTGTTCGGACGGAACCGCGGGCGGGCGCAAACCCCACCGACAGGGCGGACAGGCAGGGTCAAGGAGGGCCAGATTTGGCTCCGCCAAATCTCTGCCGCAAAAACCGGGAGGCCCTGGCCGATAGGTTTTTGTGGATGGCCCCCTTGAGGCTGACTGGCCGGTCTGTCGCGGCCTGACCCTTCCGGTCGGCGATCATCCTTTGATCGCGCAGCGACCGGCGGCTTCGTGAGGTCGCCTCCGGCGATCCGACCGCCGGACCCGGCATCGCTGGAACAGGGACCGGGCCGCCTGATGGCGGCCCATCCTCGTCAGAGGATTTAGTCCTGCGGGTCCTTCGCGCTCGGCGGAAACATCACCAGCTCCGAGACCGCGACCGGGAAGTCGAGCTTGAGGCTGAAGAACTCCGAGCCATCCCCGTTGCGGGTGTTGCGGAACATCGCGCCCACGCGCTGAAAACGGGTGCGCTCCTGGCCATCGGTGTCGGTGAACTTGACGGGGACGGTGGCGACGTAGTGGTTGGTCATTTGGGTTACTCCTTGTTGCGATGGGGATCACCCAGCACGGGGCAAGAGGCCCGGTCGCAAGCGCAAATGCGGAGGGTCCGCGGCTCCGCCGTGGAAGCCGTATTTGTGCTTGCCGAAGCGTGAGCTGAGGGCACGGACGGGCCGACCCCGTGCGATCCACATCAATGAGCAAAAAGGAGTGATCCGGATGACCCTTGCCATCACGCTGCCGCCACCATCCGCGTCCTCGTCCCGCCAAGCCTGGCCGGGGAGCTAACGGAGCCCGATCGCTTAGGTGCGATGTCCCGAAACGCCACCCGAGGGTTGTGCAGGTCTTCAGCCTCATGTGCGACGTCTCGACCCCTCGGTCTTGCGCTGCTGACGATGTGCGAGGTGCGCACCATCCCCAGCCCGTACCGATGCGGATGGGCCGAACTCTGACGGGCTGGGTAGAGGGATGACGGTGCTGGACGCCGTGAGCTGCCGATCAAGTGTGACCGATCGCACGCGCCATGAGACATGACGAAAGGGCCGCCCGAAGGCGACCCTCTCAATTCACTCCTGCGACGCCGTCTTCGCCGGGTCAGCAACCCGCATGACCGTCAGGCCTTTCGCTTCCGCCTTCTGCCCGAGGTTCAGAGCGACCCCGTTGCCGCCGAAGAGTACAACCCCCGTCGCCGCGAACTTGTCGTCCAGCATCTCGTCGTTGCACTTGAACGGTGCCGCCCGCCCGTGTGCGGACCAGCGCGGATCGAAGCGCGCCTGCGCGACCCCGCGGGCGCGCGCCCACCGGGCCGCAATCATCTCCGCCCCGTGCTTGCCTCCCTTGTGGCAGAGGAAGATCTCCTGGTTGCGGTTCTGCTTGATCCGTTCGCGAACTTTGTCGAGCGTATTGAAGATCACATCGACATCGGTCCAGTCGGTGGCGCCCGAGACGATCAGGGGCACCCCCTCGACTTTCGACTTCTCGGCGGTTTCGCGGTCGTGCTGCTCCAGCAGCTGCCGCGCCTCGAAGACCGCCCCGGTCTCTTGCGCCCGGACGCTTGCGCGCGACCCGGCGGCCGGGATGAAGGCGTGACCGGTCTCGATCTCGTAGCATTCCGCCGCTGCCTCGCTCATCACCTCGATGGCGCTGACGATCTCGCGCAGCTGCAGGAAGCGTACCTGCGCTTCTTCCAGCGCGGTCTCGGCGATCTCCGATCCGTCATGGGATTTTGCCAGCGCCCCGATCTTGTCGGCGGTGCGGTCCACCTCCTTGCCAAGTGCCACCTTGCGGCGCTGCAGGATCGTCGCGAGCCCATGGGCCAGCGGTTCGATTTCTGCCTCGAGCCCGGTCCCGCGCAGCTGACCGAGAAGAGCCTCGAAGCTCTCGCGGATGATGCGGTCGGTCAGGATGTGGTCGTCCGGGATCGGCAGCTGTGCGTCTTTTTCCGTCAGCCCGAAAAGCTCGATGGTCTCGTAAGTGTTCGCTTGATCGTACGCCATGTCTGGTCTCCAGTATTCGGTTGTAGAGCCACCACGGGAGTGTGGGGGCATGGCCGAATGCCTGGTTTCCGAATCTGTCCGGGTCAGGGACGGCGCAGCCGCCGGCTTGCCGGGCGCAAAAGTTTTCCGAGCGCAGCACCCGACACAGGCCCGCGCTCACGCACGGGACCGCCCCGCGCCAAAGGCCCTGCCCTCGCCGAAAAGTTTTGCGATCCTTGAGGCGGGCTGATTTGGGGGCCATCCGGAGGATATGCTTCCACGCTCATGTGTGTGTGTTTTGACGGTAGGTTTGCCCGACCCGAGCAGGCAAACGGCCCAACCGGACGCGGGAGACGGATGAAGCGGCGGGATCGTTTTGGCCTCGGCCAAAACAGACCAGAGCGCAATCCGGCGGAGCGGCCAGGGAGAGACGTGCTCGCGAAGCGGGCAAACCGGGACGCCAAGCGCGACGCCGCGGTGAGGCCGCATGGCCGAATGCGCGACGGACCGAAGGGCCGTTCTCCCCTGCGACACGCGAAGCCGAGCTGGGGAGGCCGCAAGGCTTAGCCCAAGGTTGATGTGCTGGCGACGCTGCTGCCGACTATAGTGATTGCTTTTCCGGGCATTGGACGTGATGGGCGGGAGCCAGTCATTCGCTGCGCCTTGGACGAACGGCAGCGATGCGTAGGAAGTGGACTTCGCAAAGTTGCGGGTTTTGGCGGCGGGTGGAGATACATATGCTGCGTGCGCATCTGGATAAACCGTCTTTTGCCGTAGGGGCAGCCGCCATACATCATCCAACGGAAGGGATTCGGGGCAAAACTGCTCTCGCGGTAAGGATATCGGCGTCGGTACTAACCATTACTTGCCGCTTAGCCACCGCCGGAAACGTTGCCAAAGACCTTGTGGCACATCCGCATTCGCCATTGATGCGGGGGCTTCCGGCGCATCGTAATACCGACCTTTGGCGCGACGGTCGTGCGCCCGTCCAGCGGCAATCTGTTCATCACTCATATCACCTGCCCACCGGATATTGCTGTGCTTGATCCAGTAATGCGACCGGCAAGGAAAGCTCCAGTTCCCGATGGACGGCGAGAGCGAGATCGACACACCGTCATAGCCCATCTTCCAGTCCGTCGGGCTTAAGGGCGTGACGACTTCCCTGCCACAGCCGCAGGCGCATTTGTGAACGGCCGTTGCGTAATCCATGGCGAGGTACAGAACGCCCTCCTCGGTCTGCTCGGGGATCGCATCTACAAATTTGTGGGTAATCTTCTTAATCGTCATCGCGCCCGTCCATGTTGTTTATCGTGTTGCCATCAATCGTGTAGTTGCTGGAATGCTCGCCCTCAAAATCGGCGTAAAACCCTACAAGCTTCTTCCACCGGATCACCGCGAGCGTCGCGTTCAGGGCGTTCAGGTCAGCCACCTGGATGTTGGTGGCGTAAGCATCATCTACGTCCGCCTCGCCCATGCCGACGCGGCGACGAAGCGGCTCTCGCTGTTCGGCGGTGCTCAGCGTCACCCGCAGCACACCCACCAGGGCATCGTCGCCCATCTCGATCCCCATACCAACATCAATGAAGGGGGTGCCCTGTTCTTCGAGGTGTTCGACAGCCGGGCGTTTGGCGGCGCCGGAGTCAACGCACACAAAGACGAAATCCATCTCGTTCAGCAGGTCCACGTTGGATTCGTCGAGATAGACTGGATGCGGGACGATCCCTTTACGTATAGGCGCATAAAGCGCTGCGAAGTAATCGACCTTCTTGTTCCGTTCCCGCAGTGTTTCAATGCTGGGTGCGCCCGGGCTACGGAACGCGTTGTGCTGCAGGAAATCATCACCGTCGATAAGATGCAGCTCGCGGATCGGCGTCTTAGCGAGCAGATCGAGCACATAAGAGCCTGTTCCGCCGAGGCCAACAATGGCGACCTTGTTCATCGCCAGCTTTTCGGAAAAACCGCCGATCCCGGCCCGTGTCGAGGCTGTGTCCTGGTAGTTGAATACCGGATCAGGTTCATCGGAGTCTGCGACGACGTAGGTGCGCGCATCAGCCGTCGGATCGATTTTCCGCGCGGGCGATGCGATCATCTCCACATAGGTGGTCATTTTGTGTTCGTAGTCGCGGTAGCCCTCTTTTGGCTTGGCCGAAAACATGTGGTCTACCGTGATGTCTTTGCCGAGGCTCTGGCGTTTGCTGGAGTGCCTGATGCCTTCGAGTGTCTTGCCATTGTGATCGCAAGGATGCTCGCCCACGAAGTACGCCTTATGGTCGCTCGGCGCCATCGTCTCGCCACCGTTCGTCTGCAGAACAGAAACGAGCGTGCCAAGCTTTACCTCGCGATTGGCCTTCACGTAGGGCACGTTGGAGATCACGAGGTGGCCACTTTTCACAGCCACCTCGTATCCGCCTTCTTCGAGGGCCTTGAGATCGGCGTTACGACTTATCAGTTGCCGTGACATTGAAGATCATGCCCTCCTTCAGCTTCACGGTATCGCCCTCATCCAGCGTGCCCTCGGGCTTGTTGCCCTGGCCGCGCCGGTAGGTAATGGTGAAGCAGATCAACTCGCCCGTGGGCGGGTTTTCGTAAGCAAGCGCGACCAGATCGTCCTCGCCAAGTTCTGTCGCCGTCACCGTCTTCTCGCGGCCGTTCACAACAATCGTGTACTCTTTTTCCGGTTTGCCTTTTTCGTCCTTCGGCATGGCCAGGTCCTTTCTTTTTAGCCTTTCGGCGGGAACGGGTCGCCACCGTGGCTGTCACTGCTGGCGATCCGTCCGTCGCGGTTGTGGATACGCAGTTCGCTTTGCTGGTTGCGGCTGATTTCACGTCCGCGATCAACGGCGTCCTGCTTGGTTTCATGGTGGCTGCTGGCGCGGGATGCGCCGCCACGCTTCACATCCCATCCGCCTGCCGGGTTCGGCACGACGTGATGGGTCTTCGGTCCCTTACTCATGGTTTCCATACCTCCTGTTCGTTAGGGTTGCAGGCATAAAAAGTATGCCTACTCCGAACATCATATATTTGTTGAAAGTCAGAAGTCAAGCACGTAAAGTACGCCTTTACCGAACAATAAGATCGACGGGGAGGCCGCCACATGACCAACAGCCTGGGAGAGAAGATTCGCCGCTTACGGAAGGAGCAAAAGCTCACGCTTGACAAACTTGCCGAGCTCACCGGCTCCAGCAAAAGCTACATATGGGAACTGGAGAACAAGAACCCGCCGCGTCCATCGGCGGAGAAGCTGGCCAAGATTGCAGAAGTACTTGGTGTCACGATTGAATACCTGCTCGATGAAAAGCAGGCGATAACCGAGGAAGACGCCGTCGATGCGCAGTTCTATCGTGAATACAAACACATGGACCCTGATACCAAAGAAAAAATCCGCGAGATGGTAAAGCTGTGGGGGAAACCCGGATGACCAAGCCGAAGTCGCCGCAACGATGGGCATACGACCTGACCATCATCCTGAACACCTTGGGTGGCGACGACCGCTTTCCGGTCAATGTTGAAGCGCTTGCCTACGATTTTTCAAAGCAGCGCTTTCCTGACGATCCGATAAGTCTTGTGCAGGGTGCCCCGCTGAAGGGATTCGAGGGCGCCTTGATGAAGGCCCCGCCTGGCGAAATGGGCTGGGGCATCTTCTACAATTCGGACACAGCATCGCCGGGGCGCATCAACTTTACCCTCGCCCACGAGTTCGGGCACTACCTCTTGCACAGGCAGGATCATCCTGACGGTATCCAGTGCAGCACCGAGGACATGGAACGCTGGGACAGCAAATATCGGCAGATCGAGAAAGAAGCGAACGAGTTCGCCGCAAATCTCCTCATGCCACTGGATGACTTCCGTGCGCAGATCGCTCCGAAGTCTCAGCCTGAACTAGAGGCCTTGGGCGCATGCGCGGACCGCTACGGCGTTTCCCTGATCGCGGCGACGCTGCGCTGGCTGCAGTACACCGAGCGCCGGGCAGTTCTTGTGAAATCTATTGATGGCTTCATTCATTGGGCGCGGTCGAGTGATCGCGCCTTGCGCACTGGCGCCTACTTCAAGACGGCTGGCCGACCGCCAATCGAGATACCGGCGACCGCGATACCGGCAACGGAAACTGAACTGGTTCGGCGAAAAGCAACGAGAGAGCATGAGTCAGGAAGCTGGTTCAAAGAGCCCTGCACCGAACATGCTCTGGTCTCCGAAGTCCACGACTTTGCGCTTTCCCTAATCCATCTTGGGGACGCGCCGTCACGCTTCGAGCCTGCCGAAGAGGCTGAAGAGGATACATACGACCGTATGGTGAGCCGCACGCCGGGTTCATCGTGGTTGGGCTAGCAATGCCCCATGGTTCGATCTATAGAAATAGATCGTTTCTAGCTTACGATATGTCAAACTAGATCACGTCTTGAAAATTCAGGCTTCATATGATACATTAAAGTAGATCAAGCGCTTTGCTTGATATGCAGGATTATATCAAAATGAGCTATGAGAGCGAGAAACTGGCGGCGACACTGAAAGCTGCCCGCGAAAAGAAGGGGCTGAGCCAGCGCGCGCTGAGCGCCCATGCAGGCGTGCCGCAGTCGCATATCTCCAAGATCGAGAGCGGCGCTGTGAACCTCACCGTCTCAAGTCTGACCGCCATCGCCAACGCCCTTGATCTGGAACTGGCGCTTGTTCCGCGCAAGGCCGCGCCTGCCGTAAGAACGATCACCCGTAGCATAAACGACGTGCCGAAGGCCACGCCGGAGGCGCGTAAAGAGATTGCCCGGCTCGCCAAGCAGCTTGAGCACATCCAGTCGCTCAAGATCGATAGTCCCGTCTTCGAAAACCTGCAGCGGCAGTTTCGCGAGATGCGACAGTTCGAGAACCTGATCCGGAATACCGACACATTGCGCAGCATACGTGAAGCGCTCAAAGCCGTGGAGAACGCGGGTGGCGTTGCCGCGCTGCAGGAAGCGTCAAAGCAGATGAACAGTTTCCGCAACGCACTCGCCCATGGCATAGCCGATGAGGAACGGACGCGCTTGCCGCGTCCTGCCTATCGCCTTGATGGAGACAACGATGAGTAATGTCTCCGTGCTGAACGTAAACCTGTATGGCGAGCCCATTGGCACGCTCACCAATCTTGGCGGCGATCGCACCATCTTTGCCTTCACCGACGAGTACATCGAAAATCCTGACAGGCCGACCCTCGGGCTCGCCTTCAAGGATGAATTCGGGGAACTCTATACGGATTTTCGGCCCTATCAGAAGCGCGTCATGCCCTTCTTCTCAAACCTTCTTCCCGAAGGCCATCTGCGCAAATACCTGGCCGAACAGGCGGGCGTGAATCCCGAACGAGAATTCTATCTGCTTTGGGCGCTTGGCCATGACCTGCCCGGCGCGATCACGATCACCCCTGCTGACGGTGAAGCCTGGCCGCCGGATGCGGCCGATGGCGCCGATGATCATGGCGATGATCAGCGAGAGAATGCTTTGCGGTTTTCGCTGGCAGGCGTTCAGCTCAAGTTTTCCGCCGTGATGGAAGCTAGTGGCGGGCTGACCATTCCCGCCTCTGGTGTCGGGGGCTCCTGGATCGTGAAGCTACCCTCGCGTGAATTCGCAGGCGTCCCTGAAAATGAATTCTCGATGATGAAGCTGGCCGGCCTTATCGGGATGAACGTCCCTGCCATCGATCTGGTCAGTATCGATGCGATCAAGAACCTGCCCGAGGGTATCGATAAGATCGGCAACCATGCCTTTGTGATCGAGCGGTTTGATCGCCTTTCCGACGGGTCGCGCGTGCATATCGAGGATTTTGCGCAGGTCTATGGGCTCTATCCCGAAGACAAATACGGCAATGGCACATTCCGCAACATCGCCCAGGTGATCGCCGCCGAAGGTAATGATGCCGACATCATCGAATATGTCCGGCGCCTGACCTTCAACATGCTGATCGGCAATGCTGATATGCACATGAAGAACTGGTCACTGATCTATCCGGACAGGCGGTATGTCTCGCTGGCACCAGCTTATGATTTTGTGGCGACTGTGCCCTACATTCCGGGTGATGCGACCAACATGAAGATCAGCCGTGCCAAGGTGTTTTCGGCATTCTCGGTTGATGAGCTAGAGCACCTTGCCGTCAAAGCATCGATCCCGAGGAAGATGGCGATCGACGCGGCCCAAGAGACGGTTCAGGCTTTTCGGGAGCATTGGGGCACAGAAGCGGCAAACCTGCCGATGAGTGATGAGGTCAGGTCTGCCGTTGAGGATCACATGAAGACAGTGCCCATCCTGGAAGAACTTTCATAGGGCAAGAGGTTCCTGACTCACTAGCAGAGCAGGGCGGAGGCGGGTGCCCTGATCTTCTGCGCCGCCGCACCCCCATCAGCAAGTGAGGGGTGACGGACGGCTCCGGCGAAGCAGGGCGATAGATGTTAGCTTGCGACGTTTGGCAGGTTCCAGAATTTCTTGGCGCTCTCGAACAAGTCGCCCGATCGTCCGCTGATCTTTGCCTCGTTCCAGCTGTCATGTTAGCAAAGGCGCTTGTTGAGATAGAGAAAGGCTGAGTTTCCAAAGATCGCTAACTGCGCTTCGCTGCCCTTGGTGCTTGCTGCAGCATCAGCCGGGGTCGCCACCGACTGCAGAATGGCGGCTCTAGGCCTACTTCGACACCTGACCTAAGCATAGTTTACTTCGCGCCATCTCCAAACCACACCAGCACAGAAAAAGGGGAACCGTGATCCCACGGCTCCCCTTTCGGTTCAGATCGTCTCACCTCGCGCGCTGTTCAGGCAACCAGCGACAGCCCCGCGCCCGCGTCTTGCGCCTGATCACCGCTGTCGATGAACGGAATGATCGAGAAAGTCTGGCCACCGCGCTGTTCTTCGTTCTGGACGGCGTTGACACGCAGGTCGCCATCGGGCGTGTTGATCAGCAGCGACAGGTAGTCATTGCCCGTGCGGCTGCTCTTGGCCATCCACGCCGAGCCAACGCGGATCGGCGTGCCCCGGGGCGAGCTGACCTCGATGCGGTAGTCAGGGTGGGTCTCCTCGGTCTTGTAGCTGTTCTCGATCAGCATGAACTCCAGATCGAACATCATATTGGCGATGTAGCCGGTGAAGGCGTTGTCAGCGTCCATGGCGGTGAGCTCGCCCGAGATCGAGCCGGATTTCATCAGGCCGTTCGAGACCAGCGGGATGATCTCGAATTCGCCGCTCTGGGCCGCGCGCGCCTCTTTCGTCTGCACCGCGTTGACCCGGAACGGGCCGAGGCCCACATCGATCTGCATCGAGATATAGGGGTTTCCGCTGGTATTGCCCGTCTCGTTCCAGGCCGTGCCGATGCGGACCTTGCGGCCCGATTTGTTGACTGCTGTCACGTCGTAATCCGGGCTGCGCGTGGACATCTTGGCCCGTGCCTCAAGCTGGATGGCGATGTCAAATCGCGTCGAGTGAATCATGCCGGTGTATTCGGCGGCGGCGGTCTCGACATTGCGGGTGAGGGTTCCTGCGAACATGGGATAGTTCCTTCTTGGATTGGCCGGTGCCTGACGTTCTTGCCAGCGCATCCGGGATTGCTTTCTCGACCCCTCCTGGGATCACAAATCAGAAAGCCTGCTTTCCTTTCAGCCCCGGCCGCGGGTCAGCGCTGCCGTCCGAGGTTAGTGTCCGCGCACGTGGTGTAATTTCTGCGCCTTCATAGGTGTAATCCCGGGTGGCCATCGAGGTGTATGGTCG
>NZ_JAIMID010000041.1:0-13040 GCF_019966535.1 Mesobacterium pallidum
GATACGACAGATGCCCGAAGGTCTTCCTCTCAGCCATCGCCCTCGCCGCAATCGTCATCTACTGGCTATGAGTCCTGACCCTAGCTCTATCTTTATAGAGGCGCATGACAGCCTCAGCGACTGAACGTTGCATTGAGCCCGTTGTCATTAGGTTTGTTGCCTGCCTCACTCCGAGATACTGGTAAAAATCATCTTCGTCGGGATCGTTTGGGACGAATCTAAAGCGGTCCATGACAAGATTGGACAGTACAAGGATTTTTGTCGGTAGATGCGTTCCGTCTAAAGCATTGCGAGCGCCTGAAATTTGATCTCCTCGACTATATATTCTATCACATATCAGCCCATGAGTTCCGGACGCGCCGTACCGTTTAGAGACTTTCTTCTCAGACATCTCATCGTGAAGTTCGCAGAAACGATCCACAATGCTTGCCAGAATTCTGCTCTTACTAGTGCCGTTAGCTCCCGTGATCAGTGTAATGTGCGACCTGTCAGCCTGCGCGTTGGCTCCGAGGAAATCAAAAACCTGTGTGCCACCCTCCCCCAAAAGGAACTGCGCAGACTTTAGCTGAAATGATGGAGATGCCACAGTCTACAACCTCTTCCCGTGTAAAATCTCGCAGATTTTGCTCTTGCTGTACTTCTGACGTCTTGCTTGGTGTGAGGCTGGCATTCCATGCTCGCCACAAACATAAGCTGTTATCCTGAATGCCCTATCAAGTGTTGGACTGACATAGTTTTAGTATGAATTAGCACAGGCGCCTGCGCAATTTCTTTTTGATTTGGACTTGGCACTTATGATTAAAGCGGCGGCAGCTTCAGGCGGTCCCTATATACTCCGATACGTTTGCGAGCTCGATCTACAACGTCTCCGTAGAAAAGGAGCTCCGAGTACAGCTGTCCCAGTGTGGCCTGGCTCTCAGGCTCCTTCACGTCGTCAGTGCTAAAGAAGCCGTGCTGGCCGGGCAAACGATTGTAGCCGCGCAGGCGGATTGCATTGATGGTATCGCCTATCAGGTATCCGTAGAACTTCTTCAGCCTTCCATTGGACTTCGCGGCCAAAAGTGTGGCGTATTCCATCAGGTCGTTGTCGTGCTCGTCGAGACTAACGCCGGGCGCCTTGAACTCAACGATTACGACGGAGCCTTCCTCATGGAATAGCGCTATGTCCGGCCGGCAGCCTCCGTTCTCGTCGCCGATCCGGGTTAGCAACTCGCCCACGGCCTCATCGATGTCGGCTTCGAAGAGGTTCTGTCCGCTGTCCCATTTGATCTGGTTCAGCGGCATGTCAGACGCGATGTAGTCGTAGTAGTGGTACTCCTCGCTGAGCAACCAGACGTCGTGGTCCGAGACCTCCTCGCTGTCTTTCCGCATTGGGAAAAAGATGCTGTGGATCAGAGCCTCGTTTTTGCGGCGCTTCCCGTCGGGTAGTTCGCTCTGGACATTGAGGCCCTCCTTCACTGCCAGGTCCAGAACGTCGATCAGTGCTGACCTACGAACGACCAGTTGCGATAGGTTGGCCATGTCTATTGTCTTGAGCGAGGAGGCGAATTCCCACGAAAGGTCGTCGATCTTGCGCCGGAAGTCATCGCTGTCTGGGGCGAGCCCCTTAATCGCCTCCTTCATCGCCGAGAGGCTGGACGTCTCGTTGATCACCTGCTCCTGCAGGTTCGTCAAAACACGCTTCGCAACCTCGTTCGGGCTGTCCCCGAACTTCACGCGCGTATTCGAGTACGAGAGCATCTCCTCGGACACGCCGAAGTCCTTCGCCACGTCTTTCACAATAGTGTCCCTGGACCAATCAGGTGGCGTGATCAGATCCTGCACCTTGTCATCGAGAACCGAGAATATGTCCTCGAAGGTGACTTGCATCGCTCCGAATAGGTCGCCTGAGCCGTCGTCGAGTGGTATCTTATCGAACCCATCGCGTTGCTCGTTCACACCATCATCCAACAGGGCCCCCTCGATCAAGACGATGTGGTAGTGACCGTCAATCGCGTTGTTTTCGAACGTCTTGGTCTTGAGGTAACGACCGGTGATGAGTTCAGCGATCGACGCCTTCGCACACAATCCTATGATGTTCCGAGGCAACGGGTACTGCGCCTCGTCCAGCTTGTAGTGCGTTATGGTGAAGTCGGTCGATATCTTGTCCTCACCTTCGACGTGTTCGACTGTGATCGGCGTAACGGACGTGGGCTTGGGGATGTCTGCGGGCGTCAAAGTCCTTTCGGACTTGGTGCCCCCAAGGTCGCTGACGAACTTGATCTGGAAGTCGCCGAGGTCATCTTTCAGGCTAACAAACCTCTGCAGCAGGTTGAAGAGAACGTGTTGTCGGATCGCCTCGGCAGTGAAGGTCCGGTGTACGCTGGCGACGGACAGATTGGTCTCGCGCAGTTTCGGTACCACGTGCGAAAGGTGTATTAGGGTCCCGACTTCGCCCGTATCCCGCGCTTCCATCGTGAAATCGGTCTCTTCGATGGTCTTTCTGTCGCGAAAAAAAGGGAGAGAGATGTGCCTGAACCCGTCTCCATCTCTGTAAATGGACGATAGTGAGATCGCCGTGAAGTGGTGGAAAAACTGGACGCGACCGGCCCCCTTACATTTACCGATGCCAGGGATATTGAGGTCGTCCTTGTAGGAGGTGTCCTTAGTCAGGAAGGCCTTGCGTTGCTCTGGCCCTAGGCCGCAGCCGTTGTCCGCGCAGGTAATCTCGAGGTCATACTCCCCACCCAGCAAGTCCGCTTTCGTTGCTTTCACCTGGAGCGTCACTTCTAGAGCGACCGCGTCGGTCTCATCCGTCTTTCGGATCAGGAATGCGTCGATCGAGTTCGCCAGCAGCTCGTCCACGACCACCAATGGATTCTTACTGATGCGCGTGTTCTTCAGGCTACCGCGGATATCGAGCGTCACTGTCTGTCCTTAATCATCTAACGATTTGTTTTTCGCACTTATCCTAGCGTGCTCGCTCCAAGTCAATTTTCGCGTGCTTGGGCCTGCTCAGCCCCGTGAAGAACCGCCCCAAGCTGAACGCATTGTGGGGTCAGTATTCTTTGGCGGTACTTTGCCTATTCTGCTCGCGGACAAACGACCTTGTTGCCACAATCCCATAGGCTAGTACTGACAACGACACAGACGTGTCGCAGGTAAGCGAAGCCTTCCAGCATTTTGAGATGCCTATGGGCTGCTTAAGCAGGCCTGTCGCGGCGCGTCGCCCTTCAAGCGAAGATCGATTGAGAAGTTAACTGCATTCCGACTTCCATTGCAGCGGACGACTTTTGAACGGCAGCTTTCCCAGGTAGTCTTACTGATGATGCATTCACGGCGAATGTCAGCTCTTCCGCACTCCTTGTAGGTCACCCGGGGTTCCGCGGCGCGACCCTCGCGGAGTGTCCGTTTCGATGATCTGGCAAGGTTGAGCTCGCACGTACAGAGAATGGCCGGAAGCCGCCCTTGCTGGCGTCGCGCATGAGGTTGCATCAAGTGTAACGTCTGCAATGGCTTTGGAACTGGCCGGGGAGACCACGAGCCCCCCGCCTAAAGAGATCGCAAAGCAGTTCCAGAACGCCTGTGTCAACATCGTGCGCCCGTTGCTCGACAGGCTAGGCGCGTTCGGGCAGGCCACAGTCCTCGACGACGGCCGCTATACCGCCTGACCTGCCGCGCCAAAGCAGACAGATACCCGCGCGCCGATGCGGGTGAGGCTCGCACTCTGCCGTCCATCAGAAGGTCCCGCGTCCACAGAGGTTGCAGGTTGCAGGTATGGCGTAGCGGCACGCGGACTCCGATGCTCTGCCCGGCCGATGGGCCAGCGATGCGAGCGAAGTTCCCAAAGCCCGTAGTGGTCCCACGTTTTGCGCTCCATGAATCCCCGGCCGCGATCTGCCTTCCCGTCGTCTCCGGCCCGCCTCATAGCGCCTCTGCGGGCCTGTAGCAGCCACTGAGCACCTGCGCCGACCGGCGGAAGATACGATATGGCAGGTCACGGGGCGTAGAGGTGCGCGCCGACAGCAGGACCCGTCGGGGCCGGTTCAGGAGAAGCATGGCAGCGGACGTTCAAAGAGCACTCTTTCGGTGACGGGCGAGAGAGGCCGTTAAGAAGCATCTGGTAAGGTTTCGATTGCACAGGTAGACGGCGTGAGGCCGATAGCACCCAAGTAGACTAGGCCCGTGCAGTTGGCCCGACCGTCCCAGAGCGACGAAGAGGATGGAAGACACCGCATGAAGTCGCGCCCCTTCGACCCAAACTGGACGACGGACAACCCTACGCTAATGGCCTACTTGGATGGCCTGTGTGTGGACTTGAGCGCATTGGGCTCCCGAGTGCGCCAACGGCGACATGATGCGCAATGGCGCTTTGAGGCTTCCGTCCGGGCTATCGTGCTCGACTTGTTCCGGGCGCACGATAGTGACCCATCTCTGGAAGTGGGCATTGCGACCGGCACGACCGAATTGCAGCAGCTGAGTAGGTCGCGTTACGGTGCTGCGTTCGTGTCTGCCCGGACGTTCCGAGATGCGATGGTGGCACTGCAAGAAGGCGGGTTCGTCGAAATAAGCACTCCGCATTGGCACGATCCGGCAGGGCAGGACGGCCGGGTGGCGGCATACATGCTGTCGGGCCGCTTGGTCTCTGAGTTGTCGGATGTCGGCGCATCTCCCGTAGACCTGAGAAGGTCGAGATCGCCTGAGGGCATTCGTCTCAAGGACAGTAACAAGCACTTGGTGGAGTATGCCGATAGCGCATTTGCCAACGAAGCCCGCGAACGACTTCATACCATCAACGACATGCTGGAAGGTCACTGGGCAGACCTGGCATTGAGTGATGAGCGGCTGGCCCACGAACTGAAAGCGATGGAAGGCACGCGCGATGACGAAGCGAGCCAGTCCTTCGACTTCGCAGCACGCACAGTCCACCGCGTGTTCAATAATGAGGACTGGGAGCAAGGCGGGCGCTTCTACGGTGCTTGGTGGATTAGTTGCCCCAGCAGGCTGAGACCGTACATCCTGATCGACGGCAAGCGCACTGTGGAGGTCGACTATTCCGGCCTTCACGCGGCGATGCTTTACGCCAAGGAAGGGCAGCCTATCCCGGATGATCCATATGCGCGATGCCTAACGCGCCACGGTGACAAGGCAGAGCGAGGGCTGGTCAAGCGGACCTTCAACGCCTTGCTGAACGCAGATTCTGTTGGCAGCATTCGCGAGATAGACGAGTACTCATCGGAGATCACCGGGCGTACCTGGGGCGACTTCAAGAGGTTCATCATCGACAGTTTCCCCGAGTTCGAAACGTACTTCGGGTCCGGCGTGGGTCTGAGATTGCAGCGCAAGGACAGCGACTTAGCGGAAGCGGTCATGCTCAAGTTCGCCACCATGGGATACGCCTGCCTGCCGGTGCATGACAGCTTCATCGTGCACCACGGTTTGCAAGACGAGTTGAACGACTTCATGCGCAGGACATTCGAGGAACGGTTCGGTGCGAAGGTGAAGGTGGCTGCGGATGCAGGTGTCGGTGAAGCCGTGGACGCCGTAGACTTGCCGCACCTACACGCCATGGACCTAGATGATAAACCGCAGGGATACGCGGCACGGCTAGATGCGTTCTGGGAGCGTCATAGCGGCGTCAGAAAGGCCCTGCCCTCGTTGCAGTAGTCGTGGCGCTAGCGCGCGCCGGCCTGCTCCTTCTGGTCCACCCCAGTACCTGAAAAATATTGCAGATATACCTCCCCTCCTGAATCCATAGAGGGGGTTGTGAACTGATAATGCTCACTTACGGTCACGCCCACAGGCGCTCCCTCATTAATAGTAACGTTAAGGAGCGCCGGGGTCGTTCAGACTTGAAATCTCCTGATGGCCTCGCTGAGTTGGCTCAGCGTATAGCCTTCGCGGTTGTAGACCTCTTGCGTCACGCCGGAGCGCGCGTGTCCGACGATGCACTGGATCACGGGTTCTGAAACGTCCGCTTGGCTAAGCCTCGTCACGACCGTGTGGCGCAGGCTATGGAAGACCAGCCCCGGCTGCTTGATGCCCAGCTTGGGAAGGAAACTCTCATTGCACCAGCGCCCGAGGTTGCGGCCGTAGCCACCATTGGAGCTGTAGCTGTAGTCCGGGAACAGGCGCTTGCCTGCGCTTCGGCTCGCCACGAAGTCGAGCAAGCCCAGTTGGATCAACTCGGGGTGCAACGGCACCCTACGCCGGCCTGCCGATGACTTTACGCTCTTCGTGTCGTCGCCTTCGTCTGTGATGTTCAGAAACCAGATGTCACCGGCCTGCTGAACGTCCGCGATGGCGAGTTGGCATATCTCGTTCAGTCGCGCTCCGGTGAACAGGCCCAAGAGCATACCCCACTTGTGGCTGTCCTTGCGCACCAGTCCGGACGGGTTGTCCGTCAACTCAGTGAATATCTGGCGCGTCTGTACTGGCGTGAAGGGCTTGCGTTCGGTCGGGCTGTTCTTTGCCCTGCTGACCTTCATGCCTTCAAAGAGGGAGTGCGGCGAATGCCCGTGCCGCTCCGCCCAGTCGAAGAACATCTTGAACATCTGGATGTGGCTGTTGATCGTCTTTGGAGAAATCTTGTTGTGGCCGGGTTCCTTGATGGCCTGCATCAGCGGCATGCTCTTCAATTTGGGCTTCGTGTTCCGGCTCGCTGGCAGGGCTTGCAGCACCTTCTTCACCTCGCTCGCGTCCTGCTTCGTGATCGTGCCTAGCAGACGTTCGGGTCCGAAGTACTCGATGAGGATGTTGAGGTAGGCGCGGTTCTGACCGACCGTCTTCTTGTTCCATTGGCGGGAATGCTCCGCAATGAAATCATCCACTGCCGCGCCCAATGGCGATGACGCGGGCAGGGTGGGCGCAGGAGGTGTAGCAGCGGCTGGGTGTGCATCATCGAAGGAATAGTGCTCAAGGCGGTCAGCGGCCTCCAGAACGCGTCTGAGCATGTCTTGACGGCCCTTGCGCCACTCCCGACGCAGCGAGGGTAGGTTTTCGTCCCATTGCGCCTTTGGCAAGCCAGAAGCCTCAATGAAACGATCCATGCCGAGGTAGGTGTCAGACAGTAAGTCGTCACCATCGACCGCGTTCCCGTGGACCGCCACCTCCTGCCGCATCAAGTCGTAGGAGTGTTCGGTAAAGCCTGTGTCGTTCATCCTCTCCAGGTACTTGTCCAGTGAAGAGCGGAAGTGCCGATGCACAAGTGCGCGGATTTCGTCTTGCCTCAGCCGTGTCAAAGCCCTGTGTTCCCTTAGCAATCGGCCGCACGATGCAAGATAGCGGGCGAGATCACCAGCACGATCTGGGCACCGAGTGCGTAGGGATATTCGGACTGTGGCCCTTATTCCCTCTAAAGACGAGGCGATAGGCCAGCGGAAGTAATAAACGCCGTGCCTTGAGCGGCTTAGGTAGGATGACAGCATCATTGGGTGTGTGTCCCACTTTGTGTCACACCCGACCGCAAAGCCGGCAACCCATTGATTTAGAAAAAAATGGAGGCGAGTACCGGAATCGAACCGGTGTACACGGATTTGCAATCCGTAGGTAAGCCCCTGAAAAACAACGGCTGCGCGTTACCCAATGGCGCCGAAAACCCCGTGAACAAACCGGAAATGTTACCCGGGGCCACCAAATGATCTGGGCCTCATTCCTGACCGCCGCTGCCTATCTCTCTGCCGCCGCTCTCCTCTTCGTGGGCGTCAAATATATGCTCGCCTCCTTTGGCGCCGGCTTCGCCGCGCAGGGCGACCGGCTCAAGCAGGTCGGCCACCGCTGCCTCATCTGGGCGGCGATCATGCTGCTGGCCACGGGGCTGATCGGATGACCCCCGAAATCGACGCCATCAAGGCCGAGTTCGAAGCCTGCACCTCCATCGAGGAGGTCAACGCGAAGGCCCAGAAGCATGGCCCGCGCGTGGCCGCCCTGCGCGCCGAGGGCGGCGAAAGCAAGCTGGGCGCAATTCACATCACCAACCTCGCCGGCTGGATGCGCCGCGAGATCAAGCGACGGGAGAAGGACGCATGAGCGCCTACGCTCTGCCTCCCGGCAACATCCAGATCGCATTCTCCGGTGGCCGCACCAGCGCGTTCATGCTGCACCAGTTGCTGATGGCGAACGGCGCCCTTCCCGAGCGCGCGGTTGTCACGTTTCAGAACACGGGCCGGGAGATGCCCGAAACGCTCGATTTTGTTCAGGAGGTCGGACATCGCTGGGGCGTTCGGATCGTTTGGCTCGAGTATCGGCCCCTCGCTCCATTCTACGAGATGGTCAGCCACAACAGTGCAAGCCGAAACGGCGAGCCGTTTGATGCGCTGATCGAGCGACGCAAATTCCTTCCGAACCAGGCTGCCAGGTTCTGTACGACCGAATTAAAGGTCCGCACGGCCAAGCGATACCTTCGCAATTCGCTGTCCTGGGACTATTGGACCAATTGCGTTGGGCTTCGCGCAGACGAAAAGCAGCGATTGAAGCCAGAAGGCGTGAAGCTCGGTGATCGTTGGACTGTTTGGCAACCGCTCGCCAATGCCGGGGTTACAAAACGCCATGTCGCCGAGTTCTGGCGGCGGCAGCCCTTTGACCTTCAATTGCCCAACGTGAACGGCAACTGCTGGCTTGGGAACTGCGATGGATGCTTCCTGAAATCGGAAGCCAACCTGACTGCTTTGGCGCGAGATTATCCAGAGCGCCACGACTGGTGGGAGCGCCACGAGGAAGAAATGGCCGCGCGCTGGCCAACCATGGGGCGCCATGAGAGACTGCGCGCCATTCTGGCCCGCGACCCAGAGCTCAGCGCGAAGATGCGCCAGGCTTATGGTCGCCCGATCCGATCCAGCGTCATCGACATGATCGTCGCTCAACCACAATCGGCAGGCACATGGTCCAAGCGCTACAGCCGGCGCGAGCTGCGCCAGTTCATCGAGCGCCAGCCCGACATCAGCCTCTCAGACGAGAACCTTCTTTGCCAAGCCAGCGATGGAGAATGCACATGACCGAAACCACACCTGCCACCGACAAGCCCGACACCTACCGCGTCACCGCGGATGAGCTGCGCCAGTTCATCGAGCGCTGGGAGCGCCTGGAACAGGAGAAGAAGGACATCGCCGATCAGCAGAAGGAGGTGATGGCCGAGGCCAAGGGGCGCGGCTACGACACCGCCGTCATGCGCAAGGTCATCGCCCTTCGCAAGCGCGAGCCCGACGACATCGCCGAGGAAGAGGCGGTGCTGGAGATGTACAAGGAAGCGCTGGGGATGCAGGCATGAGCGACGGGACAATGACCTCAGAAGCCGTATCCGCCCTTAGCCAGGCTGATCTTTCCAGAGTGGTTCGGCGGATTCCGTCCGACATCCGCAAGATCATGCAAGCCAAGCCCGGCGTGTTCGTCGCCGGTGGTTTCGTCCGCGCCGTGATAGCGGGGGAGAAAGTGAACGACATCGACATGTTTGGCCCGTCTGTGGCGGTGCTGAGCGATGCCGCCAACACGCTGAAACGTGATCGTGAGAACACGCGCCTTCATAGAACGAAGAACGCGACGACTGTTATCAGCCTTGGCCGAACGCCGATCCAGTTTATTCATCGCTGGACGTTCGGCGACATCCAAAGCTGTGTCGCGTCCTTCGACTATACCGTCTGCCAGGCGGCCATCGGCGTTCGCGACGGCAAGTTCGTGTCGGTGTGCCACCGCGATTTCTACCAGCACCTTGCCGCGCGCGTCCTCGTCTACACACGGCCTGTGAGGGAGGAGGAGGCAGGGGGCTCGCTCCTGCGAGCCATCAAGTACGTGCAGCGTGGCTACCACCTGCCGGTCAATACGCTAGCTGCTGTGACCGAACGACTCGTGTCCGCATACGAGCAGGGCTCACCTGTGCCTCGCGAACAGGTTTTGCGCGGCCTGCTCCGCGAGGTTGACCCGAACCTCGCGATTGATGGGCTTGATGTCCACGACGACCACGAAACGCCGATTGAAGGGCTGGACGAATGAGCCCTCTAAGAGCCGCCCTGGCCCGGCAGCGGGCCGCTATCCATGGCACGGATCCCGCGCTTTTCCGCGACATCGCCTCCGATGCCCGCCGCCGCGCCGAAGAGGAAGCCGAGGCCGTGCACCAAGCCCAGGCCGATGAAGCATTCGCTGCGTGGGGCGATGCAATGCTGGCGTCTAGCCGAACGGAGACTTCCCGATGACCCCATACTATGTGCGCGTGGCTGGAACGAAGAAGATGCAGGGCATCTTCTGGGCCGAAACGCTCCTCGATCTTTTCTGGGCCGTCGATGAAATGGGCAACCCGTATGACTACGAATATGCGGAGCCGAGGATGCCTGGTGGGCTTTGGCATGACGCGGCAAATGTCGACACGCCAGATAGCCGGCCATACGACGAAGAGGCAGACGATGATGGGTTCACAATTCTGCCAATCGGGGAAAGCCGCGGCGAAAACACCGCCGAGGAATTGACGGAGCAGGATGATCTGGAATGGATCACCTTCCCGCCTTCTGATGAATTTTACGACCGCATTCTCGACTAGGCGCCGAGAATCGATCGCATGATTAGGAGATCATGATGGGAGAGCTATCAACGCAAGTCTGGGATCGGCGCGTCGAGCCGCCGGGCCGCCTTGAGGACTGCGAGTTCATCGACCTCTGGACCGGGGCGCGGTTTGCTCGCGCGCGCAATCGGAGCTACCGGGGGACCAGGGAACGCGGCTGGGTCTGGCGCGGCGGCCTGCACCAGCCGCGAGCGGTGTGGAAGGACGAGGCAGACGATGCGCTGCCTCAATTGCACAAACGCGGCTCTTCGTATGACTTCTGGGGAATGGGCGAAGAATTGCGCTTCGAAGATCACGAAAGTGCTTTGGGATGTGCGCGATTCATAATTGGGCTTTTCTCGGGGTTCTGGGGCACAGTGCTGCTTCTATCTGTCGTGAAGCTCGCCGGGTAATGAGCGACGTAATCGATTACTCCTTAGTTGGACAGCCAGAAGGCGACCACATCGACAATCATAAGGATGAGCACCAGCACAACCAAGCACCCACCGGCCCAAGCTATGGCGCCGATTGGGTTGAGCAACAGCCAGGCGATTAGCTCCATGTCATCCTCCTACTTGGACTGCTCCAGATTGTTGCGGTCGCGGATGATCGCGCGCACATCTGCCACCGTCATCATCAACCGCGCGTCTTCGGGCACGTCATCATCCTCGCCGGGGGCCATATCCACTAGCTGCCCGTAAAGGCGGACAATAGCCTCATCTGCGGCGGGCTTTGTGGGGCGTGCGTCTGCGTTTGTGCTCATTGCATCCTCCTATTTAGATTGACCGGAAGGAACCCACACATACAGCGCGGGTCCACCGCGATACGACCAGAACTCGAAGCCGCCACGCACCCATGCAAAGCGCCGGAAGGGGCACTGCGGTCGGGTGAGGCGACGAATGAATTTAACTTTTCTGCCAAACATGCCTTCGCTCCTATCTGGACTCGCCGTCCAAAATCATCTCCCACGCACCGATGCGGATGGTCTTGTCGACGCGATCCAGCACATCGCGAGCTTTGCGCCTGTCGCCTCGATCCACGATCACAGTTCGACTGGCCGGGTCGCCGTGCCCACAGCATGATCCGGTGGTCCAGACACCGGCATCCCAAAGCGCCTGAACCGCATCAGCGATACATGCATCCACATTGATGACAGGCCGAGCATTGTCAGCCACCCCCATCATCGCCCAATCCGGTGGGACCATGGCGCGGCCTTGATCGGTCTGCCATGGCTGGGGCTGATTGTAGCTGATGCAGAGACAGGTCATCGCGTGCGACTCCTTATGTGGATTCCGCGCTAGGCGGCGCGGGCGGCTCGACCAGCCAGAAGAATACCCCGCCGCAATGGCGCGGGTCGCGTGAAAAACCACGCGGAACGACGTCCATCGTGACGCGCCAATCTGGCCCCTTGACGTATTTCCACGCCTGCTTTCCCTCCATACTTTCGGGAACGTCCGGCCCCTCTACCCACGCCATGCCTCACTACCTTTCAGGATTTGCCACGAACGTGTAGCGGAGTGACTTCCGCCGCGCCGCGCGGCTGATAGATTTGATGGTCTCGCATGCGGATATTCCCGCCAACCGTATCGAACCGCGCAGACGTCACAGCATGCATCGCATGCCGCGCGCCAGAGTATCCCTCCATATCGCCGATCCCGATCACCTCGTATTGAGCGGCACCCATCAGGCAAAGCAGGATGCCGTGCGGCTCTGTCTCCGCTTGGTCAGCCTCGATGATGTCCGCCAATTCGCGCAACATTCTAGCCAGCGAGCGGCGCGGAGCTGGCACGCCATGAAACCCAATCACATCCGCCATGCCTCGCCTCCTACTTGGACTGCTCCAGATTGTTGCGGTCGCGGATGATCGCGCGCACATCTGCCACCGTCATCATCAACCGCGCGTCTTCGGGCACGTCATCATCCTCGCCGGGGGCCATATCCACTAGCTGCCCGTAAAGGCGGACAATAGCCTCATCTGCGGCGGGCTTTGTGGGGCGTGCGTCTGCGTTTGTGCTCATTGCATCCTCCTATTTAGATTGACCGGAAGGAACCCACACATACAGCGCGGGTCCACCGCGATACGACCAGAACTCGAAGCCGCCACGCACCCATGCAAAGCGCCGGAAGGGGCACTGCGGTCGGGTGAGGCGACGAATGAATTTAACTTTTCTGCCAAACATGCCTTCGCTCCTATCTGGACTCGCCGTCCAAAATCATCTCCCACGCACCGATGCGGATGGTCTTGTCGACGCGATCCAGCACATCGCGAGCTTTGCGCCTGTCGCCTCGATCCACGATCACAGTTCGACTGGCCGGGTCGCCGTGCCCACAGCATGATCCGGTGGTCCAGACACCGGCATCCCAAAGCGCCTGAACCGCATCAGCGATACATGCATCCACATTGATGACAGGCCGAGCATTGTCAGCCACCCCCATCATCGCCCAATCCGGTGGGACCATGGCGCGGCCTTGATCGGTCTGCCATGGCTGGGGCTGATTGTAGCTGATGCAGAGACAGGTCATCGCGTGCGACTCC
>NZ_JAIMID010000041.1:13140-14557 GCF_019966535.1 Mesobacterium pallidum
TGGCGCGGCCTTGATCGGTCTGCCATGGCTGGGGCTGATTGTAGCTGATGCAGAGACAGGTCATCGCGTGCGACTCCGTTTCAGGATTTGCCGGGAAACGACACTACGTCACCGGCGGGCTGATCGGCCACGGGAACCCCCGCCTCCGTCAAGGCCGAGTTTACGTGCCTTGCCATCTTGCTCTGGCTTACAATGACGGAGTGTCGGTGCAGATCGTTTGCCCGATCCACCCACGCCTGATCCGGCATGTGCCAAGTGTAGAACTTCACGATGCCGGAACGGTCCGTTCCGTTCACATACCTCTTATACTGCTTGGTCGTTTGGTCGATCCACACCGGACTTTCCGGGTCCGTCGATGCCTCCAGATAGGTCATGAATTCATCGGGGTGCAGCGATCCGCAGAAACTGCATGTCCGGTCATCGCGCCAATGCGCCTCATGGCCGGCCCCATCCCCGCCTCCACAGATTACTTTCTCAGCCATTCCGCTCTCCATTTCAGGATTTGCGGGCACGGCTCAATCGAACCGCCGCCGCGTTTTGCTCATAGGCCACCATCTCAAGCAGCGTCGTAAGATCGTCGCCTGGGGCGTAGCATGCAGGTCCGTTGTTCCTGAGCGTGTGGACATAGACCTCCATGCCGCCAGCCCAAAGCCCCTCTACCGTCTCGCGCGCGTGCTTCTCGCTGAACCCGACGCACAGGGGTGTGCAGAACCATACCTGGTCGCCTTTCAGCTCCCAGATGATCCCGGCCTCGATCAGCTTGGCGCGCATTGGCAGATGCTTAGTCCAGTTGGTCGTGCGCTTAACGCTGGTCACGTCGTCAATCAGCAGGGCCGAGATGTCGTGCCGCCCGTAGGTGCTTTCGCGGACACCGAAGGCGCGGGCACGGGCGATCTGTTCGGCCAGCGGCGGCAGGCGGTCATCGACAGTGACGATGGCCCATTTGCCGTTGAAGTGATCCGCATTCTTACCGTCGCTCATACTGCCGTGCTTTCTTACCGCTTTCTGTATTCGATAATGAAGTGGGTTGCGCCGGTCAAGGGAATGTGCTTTCTGTATTCGATAAGAAAGTCAGCCGCAGAGGTGAACATATGACCGAACCGTATACCCTCGCCGACGCCCTGCCAGATCAGATCAAACGGGTGACCGAAAAGAAGGAACGCTGGCAGCAGATGATGCGCGAGCATGACATGGGTCCGGGGATGCAGCTCACCATCAACATCATGCAGGCAGAGATCGAGCGCGGCGTGAAGGCCCTCGCCTCGGGTGACGTGGCCGAGATGCTGGCCGCGCACCAGTCGCTGGCCGACTACAACGACGACGACTGAATCCCGAAACCGCCGGAGGCACCATGAACAGAGCCATGCAGGGACTATCGAAGAAGGATCAAGCGGCCCTTCTGGCCCGCGAGAGGAAG
>NZ_JAIMID010000042.1 GCF_019966535.1 Mesobacterium pallidum
CCTGCTCGCCAATACGCTCACCGCCTGCTGCAGGGCAAACGGGGTCGAAGAGCCCGAAGGATTGACGGCGTGAGGGGTGAGGCAGATGCACACACAGATTGTACATCTGCCATTTCTTGCAGGCGTGGACTTGGCAAGAGGAATCGGTTTGGGTAAGGCCGCAACGAGTGATTGGAACATTCGTATTTCGGCATGCAAGCAGAGTCAAAGCAGCTCAGGGCGCGTGAGGTCGTCGTGCACTCGGTGCGGACCGCCCTCGACCCGCTGACGCTTGTCCTTTACATGGTCTTCGTCGGGCTTTGCGTGCTCTCGGGGCCCTTCGGGACCTTCTGGACCATGACCGTGGCCCAGCGGCTGGCCTTCTGGCCGCTGGCGCTGGCGCTGAGTTTCGCCGCCGCCTATGCCATGCGCGGGCTGGCGATCTACCTGTGCGGACCCGACCGGCCGACGACCTTTGCCGTGGTCAAGGTCGTGCTGGCGACGCTGGTGGTGGCGCCCATGGTCTACGGCTTGCGCGCCGTGATGGACCTCGAGCCGCCGGCGGCGCGGCCCTCCTTGGTGCAGACCTTCATCTATGTCGTGGCGATCATGGCCTCGGTCACGTTGACCCGGCGCTTCGTGCCCGGCATCCGCAACCCGTTCCACGAGATGGGAATCGGCCTGCCGCCGCCCCGCGCGCGCCTGGCCGACCGGCTGTCCGATCCCGAGGCGCAGATCCTGCGGCTCACGGTCGAGGATCATTGCGTGGACGTCGTCACCAGCAGCGGGACCGAGCGATTGCGGATGCGCTTTGCCGATGCCGTGGCCGAGATGGTGCCGGTCGAGGGGTTCCCGACGCACCGGTCGCATTGGGTCGCCGCCGGGAGCATCCAGGGCGCCGAACGCGACGCAGGGCGCTGGGTGCTGCGGCTGGCCAACGGCGACGTCGTGCCGGTCAGTCGCGGCTGTCTTCCCGCGCTGGTCGAGGCGGGGATCATCCGCGACGAGCCGGTCGAGGCATAGGGATCGCGCAGGGCGTCGGCCCGGTGAGGATCGCAATGGCCGAGGGCGCCATGAGCCCGCAAAGCGCGGGGTCCGTCGTCCTGAGGCCGCCGGTATAGGTGCCGAAGGCGGGCAGGATCAGGCGATCGGAATCCACCAGGAAGGCGGGGCGGGACATGTGCCGCCCGCGGGCCGAGATCTGCGCCTTGGGGTGATAATGGCCCGACACCTCTCCGGCCCCGCCTGCCGTCGCGATGTGGCGAAAGACCAGCGGGCCGAGAGTCAGCTCGGTCACATGGGCGCCGCCCAGGTCGAGGGGGCCGGGGTCGTGGTTGCCTTCTATCCAGGTCCAGCGGCGGCCGGCCTGCAGGCGCAGCAGCCAGAGGCGGTCGGTTTCGTCCAGCTCTTCCGCCGCCGCGAGGTCGTCGAAACTGTCGCCCAGGCAAAGCACATGCGCGGCGCCCGTCGCGTCGATGGCGGATTCGAGCCGGCTGAGCGTGTCGCGCGTCTCGTAAGGGGGAAGCTGCACGCCGTGGCGCCGGGCGGCGCGGCCGGATTTGCCGAGGTGCAGGTCCGATACGCACAGGAGCCCCTCGTCGGCCCACCACAGCGCGCCGGATCCGAGCGCGGTCAGCGCTGCGCCGCGGAAGGTGAAGGCATAGCCGGTCATGCGGTCAGCCCCGCCTCGGCCATCAACGCGGCGGCCTCGTCGGCCAGCAGCCGTTCCTGCGCCTGGCCCGCGATGGGCACGCGCCCGACCTCGAGGAAGAGCGGCGCGGCGAGGGGTGTCAGGCGGGTGAGGGCGACGTGGTCGATGCGCCCCCGGACCCGTTCGGTCATCTCGCGCAGCCGGTCGAAATCGACGAGGCCGCGCATGGCCTCAACCCTTGTGATCCGCATCATCAGGTGGTCCGGATCGTATTTCAGCAGCGTGTCATACAGGATGTCCGAGCTGAAGGTCGCCTGCCGCCCGGTCTTGCGCTGCCCCTGCAGCTGCTTTTCGATCAGCCCGCCGATCAGGGCGGCGTTGCGGAAGGTCCGCTTCATCACCGCGTTGCCGGCCAGCCAGTCGTCCAGCCCCTGCTCCAGCGCCGTGAGGTCGAACAGAGGCGCCGGGTCGGGCACACGGTCGAGGCCCCAGATCAGCGTGGCGTAATCCGTGGCGACAAAGCCGAGCGGGTTGAGCCCGGCATCCTCCATCCGCTTGGTCAGCAAGAGCCCCAGCGTCTGCTGCGCGTTGCGCCCGGCAAAGCCGTAGGCGCACAGGTGCTGGCGACCGTCATGGGGGAAGGTTTCGACCAGCAGGCTGCCGGGCTCGGGCAGGCGGGAGACCTTGCGTTGCAGATGCAGCCAGTCGCGGGTGTGGCGGGGCAGCTCGGGCCAGTCGTCTTGTTGGAACATGCGCAGGATGCGTTGCGACAACTGGGTCGAGGTGGCGAACTTGGTGCCGTTGAAGACGGCCACCTTGGGTTTGCGGCCGGGGTTCTTCGTCACCTCGACCGTCAGCTCGCGCAGCCCCTCGTAGCGCACGATATGGCCGCCGATCAGGAAGGTGTCGCCCTGGGTGAGCGAAGCGGCAAAGCCTTCCTCGACCTCGCCCAGCGGGGCGCCGCCCCGGCCGCGCATCCGGACCTTGAGCGTGTCGGTGTCGATGATCGTGCCGATGTTCTGCCGGATGCGCGCGGCGCTGCGCGGGTCGCGCAGCTGCCACATCCCGTCCCGCTGCATCAGCCGTTTCCAGCGGTCATAGGCGCGCAGGGCGTAGCCGCCCGTGGCGCAGAAATCGAGGCAATCGTCAAAGGCCGCGCGGCTGAGGGTCGCATAGGGCCCGGCGGTACGCACCTCGGCGAACAGGTCATCCGCGTCGAAGGGCCCGGCGCAGGCGCGGATCAGGATCTGCTGGCAGAGCACGTCCAGCGGGCCTGGGCCACGGGGCTCTCCGTCCAGGTCATGGGCTTTCGCAGCGTCCAGGGCGGCGCGGCATTCGACGATCTCGAACCGGTTGGCCGGGACAAGCCGCGCCTTGGACGGGGCGTTGTAGCGGTGGTTCGCGCGCCCGATGCGCTGGATCAGGCGCTTGACGTTCTTGGGCGCGCCGACCTGGATCACCAGGTCCACATCGCCCCAGTCGATCCCCAGATCGAGCGAGCCGGTACAGACGATGGCGCGCAGTTGCCCCGCGACCATCGCCGCCTCGACCCGTTCGCGCTGGCCCCGGTCGAGCGAGCCGTGGTGGATGCCGATGGGCAGGTCGTCCTCGTTCGCAAGCCAGAGGTTGTGAAAGAAGATCTCGGCCTGGGCGCGGGTGTTGTGAAAGATCAGCGTGGTCTTGTGCTGTTTGACGGCCGTGAGAACGGCCGGAATCGCGTAGACGCCGCCGCCACCGGACCAGGGCGGCGCCTCTTCGGTCTCCAGCATGGCGATGTCGGGGTCGGGGCCGGGATCGGCCAGCAGAATTTCGCACGGGTCCGGGTGGCGGGCCAGCAGGCGGGCGATGGCCGACGGATCCTCGACCGTGGCCGACAGGCCCACGCGGCGCAGCCCGGGCACCATGGCCTGCAGCCGCGCCAGCGCCAGAACCAGCTGGTCGCCACGTTTCGATTCGGCCAGGGCGTGGATCTCGTCGACGATTACCCGCTTGAGGCCCGCGAACATGCGCGGCGCGTCCTCGTAGCTGGTCAGCAGGGCCAGCGATTCCGGCGTGGTCAGCAGGATATGCGGCGGATCGGCCCGTTGCCGTTTCTTGCGCGTGGCCGAGGTGTCGCCGGTGCGGTCCTCGATGCGGATCGGCAGGCCCATTTCGGCCACCGGCGTGCCGAGGTTGCGCTTGATGTCCGCCGCCAGCGCCTTCAACGGCGACACATACAAGGTGTGCAGCCCCTCGTGGCCGTTCTCCAATTCGACCAGCGACGGAAGAAACCCCGCCAGCGTCTTGCCCCCACCCGTGGGCGCGATCAGCAGCGTGGCCGGATCATCCGCACGGTCCAGCATGGCGCGTTGATGCGGGTGAACCTCCCATCCCCGGGCGGCGAACCAGTCGGTGAATCTGTCGGGCAGGGCGGTCATGCGCAAAGAGATAGCGCGGCCGGAACAGAAGGGGAACCCACAGCCCGCGTCGGGACACGTTTCCTTGACCCCGGGGGGCGCAATGGGCCATCAATCCCTTGCCGTGCGCGTATATGCGCCTTAGTTGGCCCCTGAACCGGACCCGAGGATGCGCCCATGCAAACCCCCTATTACCTGATCGACAAGGCCCGGCTGCTGCCCAACATGGAAAAGATCGCCTGGCTGCGCGAGGCGTCGGGCGCGAAGGCCTTGCTTGCGCTCAAGTGCTTTGCCACCTGGGACGTGTTCGGTTTCATGTCGCAGTACATGGACGGCACGACCTCCAGCTCGCTCTACGAAGTGCGGCTGGGGCGCGAGAAATTCCCGGGCGAGACCCATGCCTATTCCGTCGCCTATGCCGATCACGAGATCGACGAGGTGCTGGCCAATTCGGACAAGATCATCTTCAACACGATCCGCCAGTTGCAGCGGTTCGACACGCAAAGCGCCGGGCATATCCGGGGCCTACGGGTGAACCCGGGCGTGTCGACCAGCAGCTTTGACCTCGCCGATCCGGCGCGGCCTTTTTCGCGCCTGGGCGAACATGACCCCGAGGTGATCGCCGAAGTGGCCGACAAGATCACCGGCTTCATGTTCCACAACAACTGCGAGAACGCCGAGTTCGAACGCTTCGACGCCATGCTGGGGATGATCGAGCAGCGCTTTGGCCATCTCATCAGCCGCATGGACTGGATCAGCCTGGGCGGCGGCATCCATTTCACCGGCGAGGGCTACCCGATCGAGCGGCTGGCTGACCGGCTGAAACGGTTCTCGGACACCCATTCGGTGCAGGTCTACCTCGAGCCGGGCGAGGCGGCGATCACGAAATCGACCACGCTCGAGGTGACCGTGCTCGACACGCTGTTCAACGGCAAGAACCTTGCCATCGTCGACAGCTCGATCGAGGCGCATATGCTCGACCTGCTGATCTACCGAGAATCCGCCAAGATGGAAGAAGCGGGCGACCAGGAGTGGATGGTCTGCGGAAAATCCTGCCTGGCCGGCGACATCTTTGGCGAGTTCCGGTTCGACCACGCCATCGAGCCGGGCGAGCGTCTGTCGATCCAGGACGCCGCCGGTTACACGATGGTCAAGAAGAACTGGTTCAACGGGGTGAAAATGCCCGCCATCGCCGTCCGCGAACTGGACGGCACCGAACGCCTCGTGCGTGACTTCGGTTACGACGATTTCGCAGCCGCCCTGTCCTGAAGACGAAAGGAAACGGATCCTTGAAGAAGAACGTGCTCATCATCGGCGCCGGTGGCGTCGCGCAGGTCGTGGCGCATAAATGCGCCCAGAACAACGACGTGCTGGGGGATCTGCATATCGCCAGCCGGACGAAGTCGAAATGCGACGACATCATCGCCAGCGTGCACGAGAAGGGCGCGATGAAGGTGGAGGGGGTCTTTGACGCCCATGCGGTCGATGCGACCGACAGCGCCGCGGTGGCCGCGCTGATCCGTCAGACCGGCGCGCAGATCTGCATCAACGTGGGCACGGCCTTCGTCAATATGCATGTGCTCGACGGCTGCATCGAAACGGGCTGCGCCTATATTGACACGGCGATCCACGAGGAGCCCGACAAGATCTGCGAGACCCCGCCGTGGTACGCCAACTACGAGTGGAAAAAGCGCGATCTTTGCGCCGAAAAGGGCGTGACGGCCATTCTGGGTGCGGGGTTCGACCCGGGCGTGGTGAACGCCTATGCGCGGTTCGCCATCGACCAGATGGACGAGGTGAAGAGCATCGACATCGTGGACATCAACGCGGGCAGCCACGGCAAGTATTTCGCCACGAACTTCGACCCCGAGATCAATTTCCGCGAGTTCACCGGCGTGGTCTACTACTGGGAAGACCAGCAGTGGAAAGAGACAACGATGTTTGCCAGCGGCCACGAATGGGACCTGCCAGTGGTGGGGCCTTCGCAAGCGTACCAGTCGGGCCATGACGAGGTGCACAGCCTTGCCACCAACTACCCGCAGGCCGACGTGCGCTTCTGGATGGGGTTCGGGGACCATTACATCAACGTCTTCACCGTACTGAAGAACATCGGCCTGCTGTCCGAGCAGCCGGTCAAGCTGGCCGATGGCGGTGAGGTCGTGCCGCTGAAGGTGGTGAAAGCCTGCCTGCCCGACCCGGCCTCGCTGGCGCCCGACTACACCGGCAAGACCTGCATCGGCGACCTGGTGAAGGGCACGAAGGACGGGCAGGACATCGCGCTTTTCGTCTACAACGTGGCCGATCACAAGGACGCCTACGAAGAGGTGGGCAGCCAGGGCATCAGCTACACCGCGGGCGTGCCGCCGGTCGCGGCCGCGATGCTGGTGGCGAGCGGTGCGTGGGACGCAGGGACCATGAAGAACGTGGAAGAGCTGGACCCCAAGCCCTTCTTTACCCTTCTCGACCGGATCGGCTTGCCGACGCGGGTCATCAAGGGAGGTCTCAAGGGCGTAGACATGGCCTGGACCGAGTACCAGGGATAAGGATCGGGGCGGCTTCGGCCGCCTCTTTTCGTTTGCGGGTCATTCCTCCGGGATCCGGTCGGGCTCGATCCGCCCGCGCCGCGCCAGCCAGCGGGCGACCAGCCAGACCGACAGTGCCCAGGCCGCGCCCAGCGTCCAGCCAGCCAGCACGTCGGAGGGCCAATGGACGCCCAGGTAGACGCGGCTGGTGCCGACCAGCACCGCCAGCACCCCCGCCATGATGACAAAGAACGCGCGGATGCGCAGGCGTTCGTCCGTCCGCGCCAGCATCACGGCCAGTGTCAGGTAGGTCACCGTCGCCATCATCGAATGGCCCGAGGGGAAGGAGGCCGTCGCCACGTCCACCCCGTGCGGGACAAGGTCGGGACGCGGGCGGGCGAATCCCAGCTTGGCCAGGTTCGACAGCAGCATCCCCCCGATGATCGCGACGCCCAGGAACAGCGCCGAGGCATGTCGGCCTCGCAGCACGAGGAAGATCAGCACCGAGGCCGAGATCAGCGTGAGGATCGTCACGCCCCCCAGCGCCGTGAGGTCACGCATCACGATCTCGACCTGCGGCCCGCCGATCGGGTCCGACAGGTCCGACGGGTTGCGCAGGGCCAGCAGGATGGTTTCGTCGAACCCGTGCAGGTCGCCTTCCAGCATCTCGGCAGCCAGCGCGAAAAAGGCCCACATCGCTCCGGCCCCGGCCAGCAGGACGATCAGCGTGGCGGTCTCGAGCCGCGAGGTCAGGGCGGTGACGAGGGCTGGGCGGGGCATGGTCTCTCCGGGTCGTTGCAGCGAACAAGCTGGCGCGATCCCGGTGGGGATCAAGCGACGCCGTCAGTCCGGCACATTGTCGATGCCCGACCCGCCCAGCGGGTGGCAGCGCGCGATGCGGCGGGCGGCCAGCCACGAGCCTTTGATGCCCCCGTGCTTTTCCAGCGCTTCCAGCGCGTAGACCGAACAGGTGGGCGTGTAGCGGCAGCCATGCCCGACCCAGGGGCTGAAGAGCAGCCGGTAGGCGCGGACGGGCAGGGCGGCGATATGGGCAAGCGGGCTCATGCCCGGGATATGGGCGCGCGCGGCCTTGGGCGCAATGCGGCGTGTCAGCGCTTGCCCTTGGGCTTGCGCGGCGGGCGCGGCGGGTCGCTGTCGGGCCGGCCGGGGGCGTGCAGCTTGACCAGCGCCGCGCGCAGGTCCGACAGCAGCGCGTCGAAGGGGCGATCTGCCGTCAGCTCGGCCCGGCCGATCAGCACGTAGTCGAAGCCCGCCACCCCGGCATCAGGCAGGACCAGCCGTGCCGCTTCGCGCAAGCGGCGCTTGGCGCGGTTGCGGGCCACGGCATTGCCGACCTTCTTGGAGCAGGTAAAGCCGACCCGAACGCGGTCGTCCCCGTCGCCCCTCCGCCGGGCCTGCACCATCATCGACGGCGTGCCCTGCCGCCGCGCCTGGGCGGCCGCGAGGAAATCGCTGCGGTTGCGCAGGATCTCGGGCGCGGGGCCGGGGGCGCGCTGGTCGTAGGGGCTTTGGGGGTGGCTCATGCGGCAGGATTCCGGTCAGCAGACATGACGAAGCCGCCGGAGGCATGATCCCCGCGTGTCGCGAGGGCCTCCGGCGGCGTCAAGACGTCAAGCCTCCGGGCGCGATCAGGCGCTCAGCGACTTCCGGCCGCGTGCGCGACGGGCGTTCAGGACCTTGCGGCCTGCCTTGGTTGCCATGCGGGCGCGGAACCCGTGGCGGCGCTTGCGGACCAGGTTCGAGGGCTGGTAGGTGCGTTTCATCGTCTATGCTCCGGTCTGGCGAGGGCATGTCATCCGCGACAGGCCCCAGCATGGCGGGGGGCAAGCGAAGATTCGCAAGCCCGGTGTTCGAAGCCCGCTCTATAGGGACCATCTTTCGGGCTGTCAAACCTCTGCGGTCGCCCCGGCACAAGATTTTTGCTGCAACATTTGCGCCGGGCGCGGCGGGGCTTTGTTTCACCGAAGGCCCGCAGCGGGGCAAACGGCTCACGTTCCGCTGCGCGTCGATCAAGCGCCCGTGATACGGCCTGTCGCGGGGCGCGCGGGCAGGGCACATGATTGCAAACGCCCCGAGAAACAGGTCAATCATGTCGGACATGACAAGCACACCCGCCCGCCCCGCCTGGCTGCGCCGCCTGCCGATCCTCGTGATCGGGGCCGTGGCCGTGATCGGGGCGGTCCTGTTGCGCGATGTGCTGACCTTCGAGGCGCTGCGCGACAACCGCGAGGCGCTGCTGGCCTTTCGGGATGACCATTACGTGCTGACGGCGCTGATCTTCATCGCGCTTTATACCACGCTGGTCGCCTTTTCGCTGCCGGGCGCCACTGTCTCGACCCTGACGGGCGGGTTCCTCTTCGCGACCTTTCCCGGCACGCTTTTCAACATGCTCGCCGCGACGACCGGGGCCACGCTGATCTTCCTGGCCGCCCGCGCGGGTCTGGGCGCGCGCCTTGCCGCGCGGATGGAGGCGAGCGAAGGCCGCATCCGCCGCATCAAGGACGGGATCGACGCCAACCAATGGTCGATGCTCTTTCTCATCCGGCTGGTGCCCGCCGTACCCTTCTTTGTCGCCAACCTGCTGCCGGCGCTGGTCGGCGTGCCACTCTGGCGCTTCGTCGTGACGACCTTCCTTGGCATCATTCCGGGCGCCATCGTCTATACATCTGTCGGCGCCGGGCTAGGTGAGGTGTTCGAGAGCGGAGAGACGCCGGACCTCGGCCTCATCTTCGAACCCCAGATCCTGTTGCCGATCCTCGGGCTTTGCGCGCTGGCGCTGCTGCCTGTCGTGATCAAGGCCATCCGTGGAAAGACAGTCTAGTGCAGACCATCAAAACAGACCTCCTTGTCATCGGCGCCGGGTCGGGCGGGCTTTCGGTGGCCGCAGGCGCCGCGCAGATGGGCGCCGACGTGACCCTGCTGGAAGCCGGAGAGATGGGCGGCGATTGCCTGAACTACGGCTGCGTGCCCTCCAAGGCGCTGCTGGCCGCGGCCAAGGCGGCCCATGCCCAGGCCGAGGCGGCCAGGTACGGCATCGCCGATGTCGCGCCGCAGGTCGATTACGATGCGGTCATGGCCCATGTGCATGGCGTGATCGACCAGATCGCCCCGGTCGACAGCCAGGAGCGGTTCGAGGGGCTGGGCGTCCGCGTCATCCGCGAGACCGGGCGATTCAAGGACATGGACACCGTCATCGCCGGTGACCACGAGATCACCGCCCGGCGGATCGTGGTGGCCACCGGCTCTTCGCCGTTCGTGCCGCCGATCCCGGGGCTGGAGACGGTGCCCTACCTCACGAACGAATCCCTGTGGGAGCTGCGCGACCGGCCCGAACACCTTCTGATCATCGGCGGCGGGCCCATCGGCCTCGAGATGGCGCAGGCGCATCGGCGGCTGGGTTGCAAGGTCACGGTGATCGAGGCCGCCAAGGCGCTCAGCAAGGACGACCCCGAGGCCGCCGCGCTGGTGCTGGAACGCCTGCGCGCCGAAGGTGTCGACATTATAGAAGGGCAGGGCGCCAAGGCCGTGCGCGGATCGGCCGGTGCCATCGAGGTCGAAACGGACGGACATATATATAGGGGCACACATATACTGGTGGCCGTAGGGCGCCGCGCCAACATCGCCGCGCTGGATCTGCCCCGCGCGGGGGTCGAGACGACGAAGACCGGTATCAAGGTCGACGACCGCCTGCGTACGACCAATTCGAAGGTCTTTGCCATCGGCGACGTGACCGGTGGGCTGCAATTCACCCATGTGGCCGGCTACCAGGCCGGGATCGTCATCCAGCAGGCGCTGTTCGCCAAGCCGACCAGGCAGAGCATGTCGCATATCCCCTGGGCCACCTATACCGACCCCGAGTTGGCACAGGTTGGCCTGACCGAGGCGCAGGCGCGCGACACACACGGCGACACGTTGGAGGTCGTCCGCTTCGACTACCATCACAACGACCGCGCCATCGCGGAACGCCGCGACACCGGCTGGATCAAGGCGATGGTGGTCAAGGGCCGCCCGGTCGGCGTCACCATCGTGGGTGCCCAGGCCGGGGATATTGCGGCCACATGGTCCCTGATCCTCGCCAATCGCATGAAGATGAGCCAGGTCTCGGCCATGGTCGCGCCCTACCCGGTGGTGGCAGAAGTGACCAAGAGGGTTGCAGGAGCCTATTTCTCACCCAGATTGTTTGATAACGAATGGGTAAAGCGGGTCGTGCGCACGGTGCAGCGCTGGGTGCCGTAAGCCCGCATCATAGACGGCTGGGGCATGTTGAATTCTCTCTCGGGGCGTTTCCTGATCCTGACCACGGTCTTCGTCATGTTGGCCGAGGTGCTGATATTCGTGCCCTCGGTCGCGCGCTTCCGCGAGGATTACTTGCTGTCGCGGCTCGAACGGGCGCAGATCGCGTCGCTCGCCCTGCTGGCCGACGACATGATCGACACCGACCTTGAAGAAGAGCTGTTGCGCAACGCGGGCGTCTTCAACGTGGTGCTGCGCCGGGACGAGGCACGGCAGCTGGCGCTGAGCTCGCCCATGCCGGCGGCGATCTCGGCCACCTATGACCTGCGCGACCCGACCGCCTATGTCCTGATCCGCGACGCGCTGATGCGGCTGGCCCGCCCGGGCGAAGAGGTGATCCGCGTGATCGGCGCCCCGGTGCAGGACGCGGGCCTGCTGATCGAGATCACGATGGAAAGCGCGCCGCTGCGGGCGGCCATGCTCGATTACGGGGTACGCATCCTGATCCTGTCGGCCGTGATCTCGATCTTCACAGCGCTGCTGCTGTTCCTCGCCGTCCGTGCTTTCCTTGTGAAACCGATCAAGCGGGTGGTGGCCGCCATGCAGGCCTATGCTGCCGCCCCCGAGGATGCGCGCAACATCATCCGGCCCGGCGCCGGCGTGACCGAGTTGCGCGAGGCGGAGGAAACCCTGCTGACGCTCGAGACGCAGCTGACCGCCGCCCTGCGCCAGCGCGAACGGTTGGCCCAACTGGGCGAGGGGGTCAGCAAGATCAGCCACGACCTGCGCAACATCCTGACCTCGGCGCAGCTGATCTCGGACCGCTTCGAGATGAGCGAGGACCCGACCGTCAAGCGGCTGACCCCGCGGCTGATGAATTCCATCTCGCGCGCGATCACCCTGACCGAAAGCACCCTGGCCTTCGGCAAGGCCGAAGAGCCGCCGCCCGCGCTGACCCGCTTCAGTCTCGCTGGACTGGTGGACGAAGTGCTGGATGCCGAACGGCTGGTGCCGGGCGAGGACGAGGTGAGCTATGCTGCCGACGTGCCGCAGGCGCTGATGATCCGGGCGGATCACGAGCAGCTCTACCGCGTGCTGTCGAACCTCGTGCGCAATGCCCGGCAGGCGATTTCCAGCAGCGGCACTGCCGGCGAGATCGCCGTTCAGGTACATGACACGCCCGAGGCCTGGCGGATCGAGGTCACCGACACCGGCCCCGGCCTGCCCCCCAAGGCGCAGGAGCACCTGTTCCAGGCCTTCCAGGGCGGCGCGCGCAAGGGCGGCACCGGGTTGGGCCTTGTCATCGCGTCCGAGTTGGTGCGCGGCCACGGCGGCCGGCTCGAGCTGGTGCGCACAGGGGCGGGGGGCACGCAATTCGCCATCCAGCTGCCGAAAGGCGAGCTCTAGAAAGGGGCGAAAATTCCTGGCTCAGGCCCCCTTTTTTCCACTTGCACCGGCTGGGCGCATACCTTAGACCCCGCCCTCACGGACCGATAGCTCAGCTGGATAGAGTACTTGACTACGAATCAAGGGGTCGGGGGTTCGAATCCTCCTCGGTCCGCCAGAGATACAGGGGCCTGATGCGAAAGCGTCAGGCCCTTTGCTTTTGCGGGGGCCGGCAGGCAGCTTTCCAGAGCCCAGAGCCCAGAGCCCAGAGCCCAGAGCCCAGAGCCCAGAGCCCAGAGCCCAGAGCCCAGAGCCCAGAGCCCAGAGCCAGGAGGCCGGGGCGGACATCGGCCTCCTGGCCGATACTTCGGTGGAAGATCCGAAGCGTCGCGCGGGCAGTGATCACTGTGAAGGCGCCCGGCCTTTTGTGGCGATCCTTTCGATATGGCTGGCACAGCTGACCCGAAGCCCATCCATTCTCGACACGCCTTGGTTCCAGCTGACCCGTGCGGCGCCATGGGCCCCGTTTGCCCCTTGGGCGACTCGCAACATGTCCCGACTCGGAAAAATGCCCGAGTCGGGCGCCCATTTTCCATGCAAAGGCCGAGGCATCGGGGGCGAGGGGGATGAATCGGGTCGATTCCGTTCGGGAGAGGCCGCGATTCCGTGCCAGACTCAGGCTCAAATCGGCTGAATCGGCCCCGTTTTGCCGCGAGTCGGGGGACTCCCGCGCTCGATGACGTGGTCAGCCGCGCAAAGTCGCGCGAAAGATCGAGCAAAAGATCTCGGTATTTCAATGGCTTGCGACAAAAGTCATGAAATCTTCAAAAAAGCGCTTGCGGGTCCGCACCCCTAACCGTAAAAGCCCCCTCACCGGCGGCGCTGAGGCGCTGACGGGGCGGCCCACCGGGGCGCACGAGACGGAGACAGCGAGACGCTGGCGAGGTTGAGGGCAAGACGGTGGGTTGAACAAATCAGAGGTAATGACGGGCGGGCGCGCCGAGAAGTTAGGGCGCATCGGTCTGGTTTTT
>NZ_JAIMID010000043.1 GCF_019966535.1 Mesobacterium pallidum
CTCAGCATAACAACGAAAGCCGCCTGATCATGCCCTCAGGCCATCCGGGAAATTACACCACCTTGACGGACGTGACCTCTGTCGTTTGCGCCACGTCGCAACCACTGCGAGATTGATCCCGAGCTCCCGGCTCAACGTCGCGAGCGAAGTTTCCGATCGCTGTACCGCTGCTCTGACGCCGTACGTGGTCGTGGCGCTCCCGTGACGACCGTGTCCCATAGGCGATCCATCCCTTGGAACCGACCACACCATCAAACCGTGGGATCAAACAGCCAGGCCGATACACAGCTGCGAATTATTCTGACCTGTGCCGGACGCACGGCCTGTCGGAAGGCACCTCCTATGACTGGAAGGCCAAGCTTGACGGCATGACGGTGTCGGAGGCAAGGCGCTGTCAGCGCATTCATGATGTGCACGTGCCTGCGGCAGAACCGTGCCAGGTGCCGCACATTCGCTACATCCTGACCGCACCGCATAAGTCCCGCCGCCCTGAACCTCCAGCATGGAGCGGGCTTGCAGCAGGGTCTTCGCGGGTGGCGCGGCCTGCCTCTAGGTCATTGAAATTATTGGCGGATGAGGTGGGATTCGAACCCACGGAACCTTTCGGTTCGCTGGTTTTCAAGACCAGTGCCTTAGACCACTCGGCCACTCATCCGCATTCGTTATCAAGACCGGCGCAATCGACCACGCTGCCGCTCCTTCGCGGGCGGTTCTGACCCTCTAGCGGCGAGCGCGCGATTCTGAAAGGGGCGGCGCGGCACGAAAATCCGCCCATATCGCCGGCCCTCCCTTTTCAGGCGGCGCAAGGGCGGCTAATCTGCGCGCAGGTCCGCGCAGCGGGCCCGAATGAGACCGGATCAACCGGCAAGGAACGCAGGGGCCCCCGTCCGATACACCGGGCCCGTCAGGCATAAGGGCAAGGCATGAAACCGACGCAGATCCAACGACGGACCGCCCCGTGGCGCTTGCGCGCAGGTATCGCCCTGGTGGGCGCGCTGGCGCTTGCGGGATGCGAAGAAGGCGGCGAATTCAACCTCTTCCAGAAACGCGACGCCGGCACCGAGACGGCGGGCGGCGACAGCCAGTCCACCCGACTGGTCGAGCGCGACGTCGAGGCGCCGGACGTCTTCCAGGTGACCGAGGCCGGCCTCTGGGACGGGCGCCCCTCTCTGGGCGGCGTCTGGGTCGCCTACCCGGACGTCACCGACCCCGAGCGGGTGATCATCCGCAACACCGCCAACGGCAAGTTCGTGATCGGTGCGCTGTTCCGGCGCGAGCGTGAAAGCACCGGGCCGCGCCTGCAGGTCAGCTCGGACGCGGCGGCCGCGCTTGGCATGCTGGCCGGCAAGCCCAACAACCTCAACGTGACCGCGCTGCGCCGCGAAGAGGTGGAGCAGGCCCCAGATCCGGCCGAGGCCGAGACCACCGAGACCGTGGCGGCCCCGGCGGCCATCGCCTCGGCGGCGCTGGACCCGGTCGACCCGGCCGCGACCGCCGCGGCGGCCATCGACGCGGCGCCCGAGCCGGCCGCGGTGACCCCGGTGGCTGCCCCGGCCCCGAAACCCGCCGCGACGCCCAAGGCCTCGAGCCTCGACAAGCCCTACCTGCAGATCGGCATCTTCTCGGTCGAGCAGAACGCCAACGACACCGCGGAATCCATGCGCCAGAACGGCATGGTCCCCACGGTCAAGAAATCCTCGTCCTCGGGCAAGACCTTCTGGCGCGTGCTGGTGGGCCCTGCCCAGTCCAGCGGCGAGCGCACGACGTTGTTGAACAAGATCAAGGGCATGGGCTTTACCGACGCCTATGCCGTGTCGAACTGACCCTGGCGGCCCGCCCCCGGGCCGCTTCTGACAAGACGCCCCCCGTGGGCCGACCTGACCCGAGGGCCGCCCGGTGCGACCCCGCAGACAAGGAGCAACTGCCATGCTCTCGACCCTGACGCGCCTTGCCGCCACCGCGGCCCTGACCCTGGGGCTGGCCCTGCCCGCCTCGGCCTTCGACACGCGGGCCTCTTCGGCCTTCATCCTCGACCAGGGGACGGATACGATCCTGCTGGCCAAGAATGCCGACCAGCCTCTGCCGCCGGCGTCGATGTCCAAGCTGATGACGCTGTACGTCGCCTTCGAGGCGCTGCGCGACGGTCACCTGACGCTCGACACCCGGCTGCCGGTCAGCCAGCACGCCATGTCCTACGGCGGCTCGACCATGTTCCTCGACACCACTGACCGGGTGCGGGTCGAGGACCTGTTGCGCGGGATCATCGTGCTGTCGGGCAACGACGCCTGCGCGGTGATCGCCGAGGCGCTCAGCCCCGACGGGACCGAGGCCGGGTTTGCCCGCTACATGACCCAGCGCGCGCAGGAGCTGGGCATGACCTCGTCCGTCTTCAAGAATTCGAACGGCTGGCCGGCGGACGGCCACGTGATGTCGATGCGCGACCTGGCGTTGCTGGCGCGGCACATCATCGAGGATTTCCCGCAATATTACCCGATGTTCGCCGAGACGGAGTTCGCCTTCGACGGCCGCGCCCCGCAGAACAAGCGCAACCGCAACCCGCTGCTGGCGCTGAACATCGGCGCCGACGGGCTCAAGACCGGCCATACGCAAGAGGCCGGCTATGGCCTTGTCGGGTCAGCCGTGCAGGGCGACCGGCGGGTGATCTTCGTCATCTCGGGGATCGAGACCGAGCGCGGACGCGCCGAAGAGGCCGAGTCGATCGTCAACTGGGCGTTCCGGCAATTTTCCAGGGCCACGGTGATCCAGGCCGGCACGGTCGTGGCCGAGGCGCAGGTCTGGATGGGCGCCGAGTCCGAGGTCGGCCTCGTGCCCACCAAGGATGTTGAGCTGCTGCTGCCCGTGCTGGGCGGCAACGCGGTCAAGGCCGAGGTCGTCTTCAATGGCCCCTTCGAGGCTCCGGTGGCCCAGGGCGAGGAACGCGGCCGGCTGATCCTGCGCCCCGAGGGGCTGCCCGAGATCGAGGTGCCGCTGGTCACCGACCGCGCCGTGCCCGCGGCCGGGTTCCTGCAACGGGTGCAGACGGTCGCCTCGCTGCTGCTCAAGCGGCTGGGCGAAACCTCGTGAGCACGCCCGGGGCGGGCCGGTTCATCACCTTCGAGGGGATCGACGGCTCGGGCAAGTCCACGCAGGCTAGGCGCCTGGCCGCGCATCTGCGCGGCCTTGGCCATGACGTGGTGCTGACGCGCGAGCCCGGTGGCAGCCCGGGGGCGGAGGAGATCCGCGCGCTTGTGCTGCAGGGCGATCCGGACCGCTGGTCGCCCGAGACCGAGATCCTGCTGTTCACCGCCGCCCGGCGCGACCACATGGAGCGGACGATCCTGCCGGCCCTCGCCGCTGGAAAATGGGTGGTCTGCGACCGCTTTGCCGACAGCACGCGGATGTACCAGGGGCTGTCGCGCGGTGACCTGCTGGACCTGGTGAACCAGCTGCACGCGTTGATGATCGGGCGCGAGCCGGACCTGACCGTGCTGATCGACATGGACCCGGACGAAGGGCTGACCCGCGCCAAGTCGCGCCGCACGGCCGAGGAACGCTTCGAGGATTTCGGCATCGAGCTGCAACGCAAGATGCGGGCGGGATTCCTGTCGCTGGCGGAGGCTTCGCCGGGCCGGTTCCACGTGATCGACGGCGCCGGCACCGAGGATACGGTGGCCGCGCGCGTGGCCGACACCGTCGCGGCCTTTGACGGCGCCACCGCATGAGCGACCCGTCCGACCTGCCCGAACCCGACCGCCTGCCCGGCGCGCCGCATCCGCGAGATACGGCGCAGCTCTTCGGCCAGGCGCGGGCCGAGGCGGATTTCCTCGAGGCCTATACCACCGGCCGGCTGCACCATGGCTGGCTTCTGACCGGCCTGCGCGGCACCGGCAAGGCGACGCTGGCCTGGCGCATCGCGCGGTTTCTGCTGGCCACGCCGCCGGTGGAGGACGACGGGCTCTTTGGCGCCCCACCCCCGCCCGAAACCCTTGATATCGCATATGATCACCCGGTCGCGACCCGGATGCGCGCGCTGACCGAACCCGGCCTGTTCCTGCTGCGCCGCGGCCCGAACGACAAGGGCGACCGGATCTCGGACGAGATCCGCGTGACCGAGGTGCGCAAGCTCAAGGGCTTCTTTTCGCTCTCGGCCGCCGATGGCGGGCGGCGCGTGGTGATCGTGGATTCGGCGGATGACCTGAACGTGTCCTCGGCCAACGCGATCCTGAAACTGCTCGAGGAACCGCCCGCCCGCACCACGCTGCTGCTGATCGCCCACCAGCCCGCGCGGCTGCTGCCGACGATCCGCTCGCGCTGCCGCGAGCTGCGCCTGGGCCCGCTTGGCCCCGAGCCGATGCGCGCCGCGTTGGACCAGGCGGGCATCGCGCTGCCCGACGACACCTCGGCCCTGACCGAGCTTTCGGCCGGTTCGGTGGGCGAAGCGGTGCGGCTGGTGAACGAGGGCGGCCTGCCGATTTACGCCGAGATCGTCGCGGTGCTCGGCTCCCTGCCCCGTCTTGACCGCGGCCGCGCGCTGGCGCTGGCCGAGCTGGCCGCCGCCAGGTCGGGCGAGAAGTTCCCGCTGTTCCTGCACCTCTTCGACCTGTCCCTGTCGCGCCTCGCCCGCTCGGCGGCCCTTGGCCAGCCCCTGCCGGAGGCCGCGCCCGGCGAGGCGGCGGCCTTTGCCCGCCTCGCGCCCGTCCCCCGCGCGGCCCGCGCCTGGGCCGAGGCCGCACAGGCGACGACCGCCCGCATGGCCCATGGCCGCGCGGTGAACATCGATCCGGCCTCGCTGGTGCTCGACACCTTCTTCAAGCTGCAGGCCACCGCCGACGCCTGACCCCCAAAATTCTTCTCACGAAGAATTTTGCGGCGCCCTGCCCTGCGTCACGCGCACCACCTGAAAATTCTTCGTCAGAAGAATTTTCCGCCCCGGCCGCCGCCTTGCACGTCCCGGCGAAATCCGGTTTACCGATGGGCAAAGGACGTGCCCATGACCGCTTTGATCACCGACAGCCATTGCCACATCGACTTCCCCGATTTCGACGGGGAGCAGGAGGCCCTGGTCGCCCGGGCGGCCGAGGCCGGCGTGCACCGCATGGTCACCATCTGCACCCGCCTGCGCAACGAACCGAAGGTCCGTGCCCTGGCCGAGGCGCATGAGGCGGTCTTCTACGCCGCCGGTATCCACCCGATGCGCGCGGCCGAAGAGCCGATGATCAGCGTCGATGAGATCAAGGCCCTGGCGCAGCATCCGAAATTCGTCGGCATCGGCGAAACCGGCCTCGACTACCACTACACCGCCGACAGCGCCGAGGTGCAGAAACAGAGCCTGCGCATCCATATCGAGGCCGCGCAGGAGACCGGCCTGCCTTTGATCATCCACGCCCGCGCCGCAGATGACGACATGGCCCGCATCCTGGCCGAGGGCTACCGCGCGCAGCCCTACAGCTGCGTGATGCATTGTTTTTCCTCCTCGGCCGGGCTGGCCCGCGCCGCGCTCGACCTCGGGTTCTACCTGTCGATGTCCGGCATCGCCGCCTTTCCCAAAAGCCAGGAGCTTCGCGACATCTTCGCCGCCGCCCCGCTCGACCGGATCCTGGTCGAGACCGACAGCCCCTACCTCGCGCCGCCGCCCCATCGCGGCAAGCGGAACGAGCCGGCCTACACCGCCCATACCGCCCGCGTCGGGGCCGAGACCTTCGGGATCAGCTACGAGGACTTCGCCGCCGCGACCGAAGCCAATTTCGACCGGCTCTTCGCCAAGGCCGCCGCCTGGAGGCCCGCCTGATGGCCGAGCTGCGCTTTACCATCCTCGGCTGCGGCTCCTCGGGCGGCGTGCCGCGCCTTGGCGGCCATTGGGGCGCCTGCGATCCCGAAAACCCGAAGAACCGGCGCCGCCGTTGTTCGGTCCTGGTCGAACGCGAAACGGGCGACGGGATCACCCGCGTGCTCATCGACACCTCGCCCGACATGCGTGAACAGTTGCTGACCGCCGGGATCGGCGAGCTTGACGCCGTGGTCTGGACCCATGCCCATGCCGACCATGTGCACGGGCTCGACGACCTGCGGCAGGTCGTGTTCAACATGCGCAAACGCCTGCCCGCCTGGGCCGATGGCGACACCCAGGAGTCGCTGCTGTCGCGCTTTGCCTATGCCTTCGTGCAGCCCGAAGGCAGCCTCTATCCCCCGATCCTCGACATGCACACGATCCTCGATGACGGGTTCGAGATCGCCGGCGCGGGCGGCGCGATCGCCTTCAAGCCCTTCCGCGTGAACCACGGATCCATCGACGCGCTGGGGTTCCGCATCGGCCCGCTTGGCTACCTGCCGGACGTGGCGACGATGAACGAGGCGGCCTTTGCCGCGCTCTCGGGCGTCGACACCTTTGTCGTCGATGCGCTGCGCTACACGCCGCACCCGACCCATTCCCATGTCGCGCAGACCCTGGAATGGATCGACCGCGTGGCCCCGCGCCGCGGCGTGCTGACCAACATGCATATCGACATCGACTTCGACACCATCGCGCGCGAGACGCCCGAACATGTCCAGCCCGCCCATGACGGGATGGTGCTGCGCTTTGACGCCTGACCCATGCAGGCGCTGATCGACGTCATCCTGCCCGTCTTCCTGGTGATCGGCGCGGGGTACCTCGCCGTCTGGTCCCGCTTCTTCCCGGCCGAGGCGGTCGACGGGCTGATGCGCTTCGCGCAGAACTTCGCCTTCCCGATCCTGCTGTTCAACGCGATCCGCAACCTGGACCTGGGCGCGGCCTTCCACTGGCCGCTGCTTATCGCCTTCTACACCGGCGCCATCGTGGCCTTCGGCCTCGGCTACCTCGGCGCGCGGCTCTGGTTGAAACGCGACACCGAGGACAGCGTGGCCATCGCCTTCGGCGCGCTCTTCTCCAACTCGCTGATGCTGGGCCTCGCGATCACCGAACGCGCCTTCGGCCCCGGTGCGCTCGAGCCGAACTACGCGATCATAGCCCTGCATGCGCCCTTCTGCTACGGCGTCGGCATCACCGCGATGGAGATCGCCCGCGCCCGCACTTCCGGCGTTCGTGCCTCGCCGCAGAAGGTGCTGGCGGCGATGTTCAAGAACGTGCTGGTGATCGGGATCGCCGCCGGGTTCGTGTTCAATTTTGCCTCGATCCCCCTGCCGGGCGTGGTCGAGGATGCCGTCGGCATGATCATCCCCACCGCCCTGCCCATCGCGCTCTTCGGCATGGGCGGCGTGCTGGTCCAGTACCGGCCCGAAGGGGACACCCGTGCCATCGCCATGGTCTGCGCCCTGTCCTTGCTGGTCCACCCATCGGTCACCTGGACGCTGTCGCAGGTCTTCGGGCTGGGCACAGGGGCGATGCGCTCGGCCGTGCTGACCTCGGCCATGGCGCCGGGGATCAACGCCTATGTCTTTGCCAATATGTATGGCCGGGCAAAGCGCGTCGCGGCCACGAGCGTGCTGGCCGCCACGTCCCTGTCGCTGCTGACTGCCTGGTTCTGGCTGAGCCTGCTGCCCTGACCGCTGCGCCCGTGGCTGGCCGGGCATGGGGGGCCAGCCCCCCGGGAGCCAGGGCTCCCTCCCCCCGAGGTTTTTGGAAAACAATGAAGACGAAGCGCGGTCCCGGTCTTCATTGTTTCTCAAATACCTCCGCCGGAGGCATCTGTCGGCGCGGGCCTTTTGGCCGGCGCCGACAGATCAGTTGCGAAACCGTGGCCGCCGGTCAGAGCGTGTAGGGCAGCGCGCCGCCGTCGAGCAGGATGTTCTGCCCGACCATGAAGCCCACGTGCTGCGAGCAGAGGAAGGCGCAGGTGGCGCCGAACTCGTCCCGGGTGCCGTAGCGGTGGACTGGGATCGTGGCGCAGCGTTGCGCCTTGGCCTCGTCGATGCTGATGCCCTGCTGTTCCGAGACCCCGGTGTCGAGGCTCTTGGCCCGGTCGGTGTCGTGGATGCCGGGCAGCAGGTTGTTGATGATCACGCCCTTGTCGCAGACCTGCCGCGCGGTGCCGGCGACGAAGCCCGTAAGCCCCGTGCGGGCCGAGTTCGACAGGCCCAGCACGCCGATGGGCGACTTGACCGATTGCGAGGTGATGTTGACGACGCGGCCCCAGCCCCGCTCCATCATGCCTGGCAGCGTCGCCTGCATCAGCGCGATGGGCGTCAGCATGTTGGCATCGAGCGCCTTGATGAAATCGTCCCGAGTCCAGTCGGGCCACATGCCCGGGGGCGGGCCGCCCGCGTTGGTCACCAGGATATCGACCTGGCCGGCCGCCTCGAGCACCTCGGCCCGGCCCTCTTCGGTCGTGATGTCGGCGGCGACGGTGATCACCTCGACGCCATGGGCGTCGCGGATCGCCTGGGCCGTGGCCTCCAGCGCCTCGGCCCCGCGGGCGTTCATGACGAGGCTCACGCCCTCGGCCGCCAGCGCCTCGGCGCAGCCGCGGCCCAGCCCCTTGGACGATGCGCAGACCAGCGCGCGCTTTCCCTTGATCCCCAGATCCATGTCTTCGGTCCTTTCGTTCCCGTGTTCCGGCGCCAGAAAACACCGACGCGGCGGGAAATGCCAGCAATTGCCCCCCGATTGACCAAGCCGGGCCACAATCCTACCCTAGGCTTCGGTCCAAGACAGCCGCGACCCGCAGCAAAGGCACCCATCATGGCGCATTCGCCGGACAAATCCATGGCACAGGCGATCCCGGTCTACGCGGCCGACCACATCCGCGTGGTCAACGGCGCGAATCTTGGTGACCCGCTGGGGTTCGCGGATGAGCTGATGCCCGACGATGTCTATGCCCTCACGCCCCATGCCACCCGCGCGATCCTGTCGCTGGAACCCGTCGGCGATCACTACATCGTGGCCGCCCACAGCGCGGCCGGCGTGCCGGGGCAAAGCGTCTTCCTCGACAGCACCGTGACCTTCATGTCCGGCGACGGCCAGACGCAGGAAGCCATCGTGCTGGTCGCCGTGGACGACACCGGCTGCGTGGCCGAGGCCTGGGCCCTGCCCCTGGCCCCGCTCTACCCGGATGTCGATTACGTTCTGGTCGGCTGCGACCGCAGCACCGCGCGGCAGAAATTCGCCCAGGTCGCCTGCGTCAGCTTTACCCGCGGCACGCATATCACCCTGGCGGGCGGCGCGCAGCGTCCGATCGAAGAGCTCAGCGTAGGCGACCGGGTGCTGACCCGCGACGACGGCCCGCAGGAGGTGCGCTGGATCGGCCAGGCCACGACCCGCGCCACGGGCGAGTTCAGCCCGATCCTGATCCGCGCGGGCGCGTTGAACAACAGCCGCGACCTGGTGGTCAGCCCCGATCACCGCCTCTTCATCTACCAGCGCCGCGACACGCTGGGCGCCGGCCGGTCCGAAGTGCTGGTCCGTGCGCGCCACCTGGTCAACGGCCGCGACGTGGTGCAGGTCGAGGGCGGCTTTGTCGATTACTTCCAGCTGCTCTTTGACGATCATCAGATCATCTATGCCGAAGGCATCGCCGCCGAATCCCTGCTGGTCGACACCCGCACCCGCCAGGCGCTGCCGCAGGACCTGGCCGCGGGCCTGTCGGTGCACGACGGGTCCCTGCGCGAAGCCTATGACGTGCAGGAATCGCTGCTGCGCCATCCCGATACGGTGGACATGCTGCGGCGTTCGACGCGGGGCTGATCGCTTGACACGCCCCGCGTGTCTGCGCAGCTTTGGCCCGTATTGGGGCGCGTGGGCAGGGCATGGAAAATCCGCAGCATCTTGAGTGGCTTCTGGAAGGGGTCGAGGCGTGGAACGCGCGGCGACTGCGGGGGGATTTCGTTCCGGATCTGAGCGGAGTGGAGTGGATACCTCCCACGCGTTCAGCGATGCAGATTTTCTAGAAACAGCATTTTGAAACCAACTGGGCAAGCGGAACTTTCGATGAGCGATATCAAGTCTTTAATCTCGATTTCCTTGATACTTTTGGCCTCGGGTGGCGCAACTCTCCTCGTCGGTGCGGTTCCCTCCGAGGGGCTGCGAGTTGCATTTTGTCTCGTTTTGGTATTGGTCGCCTGGGTGATCTCAACGTTTAGGGACAAGGTCAAGATATCAGTTAAGCATATCTTATTCATCCTAGGGTCAGGACCTATTGATTTCCGCTTGGTGGCGTGATTCACGGCTCAAAAACGAGCGGTGAACATGTCTGATCTT
>NZ_JAIMID010000044.1 GCF_019966535.1 Mesobacterium pallidum
ATCTGCAAGATCTGGACTTCAGAGCCGGATAGATTCATCTTGAACCCGATCCACCAAATGCCGGGACTGAACACCTAGTTCGTTACGAGTAAGAGCTTTCTTTAACTAGTTGCACATGTCAATCTGACAGGGCAGTTCGTCCGGCTAGCCTATCGGACGCCCTGCATTGAATTGCCGCTTCCAAGTCCGTGATCCGCTGGCCCAAGCAGTTTTGATCCGATCCCCTGTTGAGAAGCTCCCTCCCCCTTGACCCGCCCCCCCAAACCCCCTAACAGACCCCATCCGCAGCAGCCCCGGATTCGTCCGGGGCTTTGCTATTGTCTGCGGTGACAGTAACCGGGGACCTTCGGGGCCCTATCTCCGCGGCTCTCTCACGGGCCGTATCACATAGGCAGCCGGGCCACGCGGGCCGACGGGCTGCCCCTTAGACGGAAGACAGAAAGCATGGCACTCAAGTCGTACAAGCCGACGACGCCGGGCCAGCGCGGGCTGGTACTGATCGACCGTTCGGAGCTGTGGAAAGGACGCCCCGTCAAGGCCCTCACCGAGGGTCTGACGAAGAACGGCGGCCGGAACAACACCGGACGGATCACGATGCGCCGCAAAGGCGGCGGGGCAAAGCGCCTCTATCGCATCGTGGACTTCAAGCGCGCCAAGTTCGACGTGGCGGCGACCGTTGAACGGATCGAATACGATCCGAACCGGACCGCCTTCATCGCGCTGATCAAGTACGAAGACGGCGAGCAGGCCTATATCCTGGCCCCTCAGCGTCTGGCAGTCGGCGACCAGGTGATCGCCTCGGCCAAGGCCGACATCAAGCCCGGCAACGCAATGCCCTTCTCGGGCCTGCCGATCGGCACGATCGTCCACAACATCGAACTGAAGCCCGGCAAGGGCGGCCAGATCGCACGCGCCGCGGGCACCTATGCCCAGTTCGTCGGCCGTGACGGCGGCTACGCACAGATCCGCCTGAGCTCGGGCGAACTGCGCATGGTCCGCCAGGAATGCATGGCCACCGTCGGTGCCGTGTCGAACCCCGACAACAGCAACCAGAACTACGGTAAAGCTGGCCGGATGCGCCACAAGGGCATCCGCCCGAGCGTCCGCGGTGTCGTCATGAACCCGATCGACCACCCCCATGGTGGTGGTGAAGGCCGGACCTCGGGTGGTCGTCACCCGGTGACCCCGTGGGGCAAGCCGACCAAGGGCAAGCGCACCCGCAACACCAACAAGGCGTCGCAGAAGCTGATCATCCGCTCGCGTCACGCCAAGAAGAAGGGCCGTTAATCAATGAGCCGCTCTGTTTGGAAAGGCCCCTTCGTCGATGCCTACGTCCTGAAAAAGGCCGAGGCAGCACGCGAGTCGGGCCGCAACGAAGTCATCAAGATCTGGTCGCGTCGTTCGACGATCCTGCCGCAGTTCGTGGGTCTCACGTTCGGCGTCTACAACGGCCAGAAGCACGTTCCTGTCAACGTTACCGAGGACATGATCGGTCAGAAGTTCGGTGAGTACTCGCCGACCCGGACCTATTACGGTCATGCCGCGGACAAGAAAGCGAAGCGGAAGTAAGTCATGGGCAAGGATAAAAACCCCCGCCGCGTGGCCGACAACGAAGCGATGGCCAAGACCCGCATGCTTCGCACGAGCCCGCAGAAACTGAACCTCGTCGCGCAGATGATCCGTGGCAAGAAGGTCGAAACGGCCCTGAACGATCTGACCTTCTCGAAGAAGCGGATCGCGCAGGACGTGAAGAAATGCCTTCAGTCCGCAATCGCAAACGCCGAGAACAACCACAACCTGGACGTCGACGAACTGATCGTCGCCGAGGCCTGGGTTGGCAAGAACCTCGTGATGAAGCGTGGCCGTCCCCGGGCACGTGGCCGTTTCGGCAAGATCATGAAGCCGTTCTCGGAAATCACCATCACGGTGCGCCAGGTCGAGGAGCAAGCCTAATGGGTAACAAGGTCAATCCGATCGGCATGCGCCTCCAGGTCAACCGCACCTGGGACAGCCGCTGGTACGCCGACACCAAGGATTACGGTGATCTTCTGCTGGAAGATCTCGCGATCCGCGATTTCATCCGGGAAGAATGCAAGCAGGCCGGCGTGGCCCGCGTGATTATCGAGCGTCCGCACAAGAAGTGCCGCGTCACGATCCACACGGCTCGTCCCGGTGTCATCATCGGCAAGAAAGGCGCGGACATCGAGACGCTCCGCAAGAAGCTTGCCAAGCTGACGGCTTCCGAGCTGCACCTCAACATCGTCGAGGTCCGCAAGCCCGAGCTTGACGCCCAGCTGGTCGGCGAATCCATCGCCCAGCAGCTCGAGCGTCGTGTGTCCTTCCGCCGCGCGATGAAGCGGGCCGTGCAGAACGCCATGCGCATGGGCGCCCTGGGTATCCGGGTGAACGTGTCGGGTCGTCTGGGCGGTGCGGAAATCGCACGGACCGAATGGTACCGCGAAGGCCGTGTGCCGCTGCACACGCTGCGCGCCGACATCGATTATGCCAACGTCGAGGCGACCACGCCTTACGGCATCATCGGTATCAAGGTCTGGATCTTCAAGGGCGAGATCATGGAACATGATCCGGCCGCACGGGATCGCAAGGCCCAGGAAATCCAGGATGGTCCCGCGCCCCGTGGCGCGATGAACCGCCGCTAAGGGATAGGTGAGATGCTTCAACCGAAACGCACCAAATTCCGCAAGATGCACAAGGGCCGGATCAAGGGCGACGCCAAGGGCGGCTCTGATCTGAACTTTGGCACCTACGGCCTCAAAGCCACCGAGCCGGAGCGGGTCACTGCCCGCCAGATCGAAGCAGCCCGTCGGGCCATGACGCGTCACATGAAGCGTCAGGGCCGCGTCTGGATCCGGATTTTCCCGGATACCCCGGTTACCTCGAAGCCCGTCGAAGTTCGTATGGGTAAGGGTAAGGGCTCGGTCGATTACTGGGCCTGCAAGGTCAAGCCCGGCCGCGTGATGTTCGAGATCGACGGCGTCGCAGAGGACATCGCCCGCGAGGCGCTGCGCCTTGCCGCGATGAAGCTGCCGATCAAGACCCGCGTCGTGGTCCGCGAAGACTGGTAACCCCGTCGGCTGTGCCGACGTCGTCGGGCTTGCCCGACGTTGGCGGCTTTGCCGACGAGGCGGTGTAGCGAGATGCGCAGCATCTTGCGGGCCGCCCCGGTCAGACAAGAATAGAAAACCCCCGTCGGCTCGTCCGGCGGGGGTTTTCCTTTGCCGCACCGGCGCGGTGGGGTGGAACCCCACCCTACATCGTCATGTCAGGCCGATCGCCCGTTTCGCCTCGTCCCGCGGGATCGAGAAGGGGGCCAACCCCTCGACCGCCATGCGGGCACCAAGGCGCGTGTACCAGGTGTTGGCCGGGGTCGGCACGCCGTGCAGGCGGCCGAGCAGGGCGATCTCTCCGTTGATGAAATCGGTCTCGATGGACCCGGACCCGCGGGCAAGGCTCTGCGTCGAGGAGCCGCCGAGGTAGGGCACGCCGGGGATGTCGCTTAGCTGCATCAACTCGCGCCGTGGATTGGCGGTGCTGACGTCCTCCACCTCGATCCCGGCGGCGGCATAGGCGGCCAGCGCCTCGGCGCGCAACACCTTCGTCAACGGGTCGTTCTCGGGGCCCTTGCCATGGGCCGCCTGCACCACGTTGCCGAGGTTCAGCAGCAGCTTGCCGTATTTGCTGCGCATCACGTCATCGCGGGCCTCGGCCACGAACTCGGCCGCCGACAGGATCGCGGATAGCTCGGAATCCGCCGCGTCATGCCCGCCGGGAAAGCAGCCGATGTCCAGCAGGCCGGGGTGCGGCGCGCCAAAGGCGGCGACCTCTCCGGGCTCCAGGTACTGCGCCGGCAGCATCACCGTGATCGCGTGGACATTGGGGAAGCGGCGCGCGGTGAGGCGTTCGTTCTCGACCCCGTTCTGGGTGCAGAAGATCGGCTGGTCGGTTACCCCCGCCGCGCGCAGCCCGGCCAACGCGGCCTCGGTTCCCTGCGTCTTGGTGCACAGCAGGATCGCGTCGTCGGGCCGCCAGTCGACCTCGTCCGGGCTGGCGACCGCAGGGATCTGCACCTGCCGCGTCACGGCAGGCTGGCGCAGCACCAGCCCCGGCCCGGTGATCGCCGCAAGCTGCGCGCCGCGCGCGATGCCCAGCACCTCGTGCCCGTGCAGCGCCAACAGCCCCGCGATGGTGCCCCCGATGGCGCCGACGCCCAGAACGACGATCCGCATTGTGTTCTCCTTTTGCATCTGTCTGCGCCATCTTGGACCGGATCGCCCCGGAATGGCGAGGGGCGGGCTTGTTCCGCGCCGCCTGCCTGCCTATCTTTGCCGCAAGGACGGCAGGCCAAGGCCCCGTCCGATCATGGAGACTGGATGTCAGAGCTTGTGTGACAAGGCTCTCCGCTGACCGGAGAGCCGCGTGAACCCAGAACCGCCGGAGGCCCTGCGCCGCCGGCCTGTCTGCACGTCTTCACACTAGACTCCCATGAATATTTCACGACACGAACAACGTGCCTTGCACGTATTGGCCCTGGGCGGCAGCATCCTTTACGAACGCGCCAACGGCACCAAGGTGACCGACGTGACCTGCGTCACGCGCGAAGGCATGATCCTTTCGGAATTCGACCTCTCGGTCTTCCAGCGCCTGCGTCGGCGCAAGCTGATCGAATCGCGCGGGGGCATGCCCTACCGCATCTCGAAGCGGGGCCGGATGTCGGTTCGCGCCCAGCTCGACAACCAGGGCTGACCTGGGCAGGGGGGGGCGGCCCGCGCCGCCCCCCCCTTGGCCTGTGGCCTCGAACAGCTCAGGTCGCACCGTCCAATGGCCGGATGGCCCCTGCCATCACCAGCCCGGAGACATCACGCCCATGACGGACAACGGCTCGAATCATCCCGAGAGTGTCAGGCGTGAAGACCTGTCTCTGGCCTTTGGCCTGTAGCTCGGGAGGCCATGTCCGCCTGGTCGCGACTTTCCATGAAAGACCGGAGCCTGGCGCCGGGCGATGGCCGCGCAGTTCGGCGAGAGCAGGGACCATGTGATCTTCAACGAACTGGAGAGACTGCTCGAAGCCTGTTTCGCGATCGAGCCGCGCGCGACGGACCCGTCGGTCGGCAAGGACGTAAGGGACGTCTCGGCGCAATTCAGGGGCCGCTTTCCCGATGCACCAGAGCCGTTGATGCACGCCCTAGAAACCACGTACATGATCTTGAACAGGTAGGTCCGACGTGTCCGTCGGCCGCCTCATACGACGTGCCGATGCTGCGCTGACAGCACGCGGAGATAACCGTCAGATACGGGACGTAAATCCGGTCAACTTCCGAAAAACGAAGGGAATTTGGTGGAGCCTAGGGGGAACCCGGCCAAAACGGCAAGTCACTGATATAGAACACTAAAGGAGTGTTGTGTTTCGGGTTGTGTCACACTCTAGCGTCGCACTGTCGTGATTTGCAAGAGGAGGCTAGCTCGATATGCAACATCGAGAGGCCAAGGTAGTCCCATCCGGGTCGGACTTCCCAACTGGAGCGTCAAGCAAGTTGGTCTCGAGTTGCCGCCAATGAATGGTGCCACTGTTTACAAGCCGGATTGCGCCATTGAGGCGATTTGGGCGTATCTCCAGCCCTGCATTGAAGATGTGCACTTCTCTGTGATGCACATGTTGCACCCTAGGGTGCTCCCCAAGTTTCTCCCTAGGGTGTGCCACAATTCATGATTGCAAGTAGGATCATCCTGTTAGCATTTCCTTGTGGTGCTACTAGGGTGCTTCTGTATTCATGATTAACTGTTTCAATAAGAATAGGTAATTGGGCTCATCTTTGTAGTGCTCCCTAGGGTGCTCCCTGTTCTGGCGTACCGGGGAGTATCATCCGGGTATGTGATCCGGGCTTGCCTCTGTGGTGCTCTCTGTTCTCGCAGGCCGGGCTGGCAATCCGGGCTGATAATCTGAGGAATGCAGACCAATCGCCCCCTCTGTCAGACGAGGCATTAAGCAATCCGGGCTGAAACCGTGGCGCTCCCTAGGGTGCACCCATACCTAGCACCAATGCTTTGGAGCCGATTGGCAAAGCACCTAGCAAAGGAAATAGATTTACAAGGCGTAGGCATAAGTGCGAAGCCCTGAGAAATTTGCGGTCTGACAAATTGGCTTCGAGCCGGTCGCATATTCCTCAGGCATTTCAGACCAAGAACGTCAACTCATCGGTGGTAAGGTCTGCGTATCCCTCGAAGGTCACTGTGCCATACAGGTGCGTGAGTACGCTGTCGCCGTCTTCGTTGGTGCTGATCGACACGTCTTCGGATGTCATGCCTGAGAGTGCAATGGTGTCCAGCCCGGTTTCGTAGTGCGCGATCACGTCATCCCCGGTAGAGCCACCGTCTGCAGCAGTGGCGAAGAATTGGAAGGTATCGGCGTGCAACCCGCCGCCCATGGTGTCATCGCCTGCCCCACCGATCAGGGTGTCTAGCCCCCAGTTCCCGTAGAGCATGTCATCATCCGCTTCCCCGGCAATGAAGTCACCGCGCTTGCCACCGTAGATGGTGTCGTTGCCGTCACCGCCGTGCAGACCGTCATTCCCTGCGTGGCCTAGTATGTAGTCATTCCCAGCGTTGCCGTATAGCTTGTCGTGACCGCTCTCGCCCCAGATCACATCGTCTCCACCTTGGCCGTGTACAGTGTCATCGTCTTCCCCGGCGTACACAACGTCGCCGTCTGCCCCAGCGTATACGAGGTCGTTGTTGTCTCCTGCCCGAATACCGTCCCTCCCAGTGCCACCGAAGATCGTGTCGGAACCGTTGCCGGAGGCGATACCGTCCCCATCCATCCCCCCGTAGATTAGGTCCTTCCAGCGTACTTCGCCAACGCGTGGGTGCGCATAAAAGCTTCCGCAGCCTGTCATGCTTAGAGATGCTGGGCGCTGGAACAAAACAAAAACATATGTCAAGACTATCAATCATGAGTGAATGCCTATACTACTACCCCAAAATGTTGTGTGCTCGACGAGCGAGCGCCAGTGAGGCGAGCCAATGCAAAACAAGTCACATGCCGTAATGTCACAGCGGGCCGAAGCTCGCGATAGCCTTGATGACTTCCCGACCCCGCCATGGGCGACCAGAGCCCTTCTGGAGCATATTATTGAGCGCAAGACCCGAGGTGCGGGGCTAAGTGTGCTAGAGCCTGCGTGTGGGCGCGGCTATATGGCTAGGACGCTTGGCGAGTACTTTGGAGAGGTCCATGCCTCTGACCTTCATCCATATGGCTATGGTGGTTGCGCAGACTTCCTCACCGCACAGCATGTCGAGAACAGTGTGGATTGGGTGATCACCAATCCTCCATTTCGGCATGCCGAGGAATTCATTCAAAGGTCTTTGCCTTTGGCGAGGAGAGGCGTCGCAATGCTGGTTCGAACGGTCTTCATTGAGAGCGTCGGAAGATTTCAACGTGTGTTCCAATCGACACCGCCTAGCCGGTTTGCGCAGTTCTCGGAGCGGGTTCCTATGGTAAAGGGGCGTGTCGACAAAAAGGCTTCCACGGCAACCGGTTATGCGTGGATTGTGTGGGAGCGGGGCCACTCCGGACCTCCACAATTGACTTGGGTTCCGCCGTGTCGAAAGTCTTTGGAGCGAATAGAAGACTATGATCCGGAGTTCTTGTCGGTAGAGGCGGCCAAAGAGGCACCGACGGGGCAATCCGACCTTTTCTCACAAGTTGCTGCGGAGTAGCCTGACCTCCTGCCAACTACTCGACACATCGGAAACCAAGGCTTGTAATTCTTCAATCCTAAGAACATGCGACTGCCTAGAGTGTACGATGCGGTGGCAGTTTGGGCATAGCGGAGCAACATGCTCCAGTGCTTGCCGGAGCGGTTTGGTCGTGTCGCCCGCAAGAGCGATGGGTATTTTGTGGTGTATCTCGATAAGTCCCATGTAGTCGTTGCCGTAAATCGCAGAGGCCTCAAACTCGCAGCCCACACACTTGATCCGCCCGTCAGGATCAGAAAAGTACTTTACTGCGTAGTTTCTTAGCCATCGCGACCTTCTGCGCACCGTGGCGTTAACATTCGTAATGTCGCCCTCTTCCACGAACTTGATGGGTCGCCTGGGAGACAAGGCTTTCTTCTTGGCCACTTCTCCGAACCCTTGCTTGGAGTAGCTGGCATCAACTCCACCGTATCGTTGGAGGTAATGTTCTCCAGCAGCGGTGATGTGGTACTTTGCACCATCAAAGGTTGCCAAGTCATCCCTTTCCAAGCGACTGTGGGAGCGAAGGTTTCTCACTTTCTGGCTGAACTTGTCGTCTGGTCGCCCGGCCAGCATCTCGAGGTCGTCGCCTTCTGGTTGGAGTGCTTCGCGCAATATCGGTTGCAATTCGGAGGTGCCCAAGCCCTCCTCCTTGTGCCGCAACAAGGCAGTAAGCGCAGGCATTATTAAGTCGCTTTCGGTAACTACTGGTCTCATATGTTCTACCCAAGGTCGGCTTTCTTACTCGCTCATAGAGCGAACCCCTGGATGGCGAATATCGCAAAGCAATTTTGTTAGTGAGGACAGCAGTGTTGCAGTAGTGTTGCAGGTGGTGGGGCAGTTTTCGTTTTTCGTGCATTGGAAAATGACCTCGAAAGGCAAGAATTGGTATTCGTCCTGGGCGTCGAGCGCTTTGGTCTAGCCACGCAAACCTCGCCTCTCGTATGTACCGACCATCCGCAGTGCCCGTAGAGCCACGGAGAGCGTCTCTGAGTGGCCGTCAGGCCTGCAACCGGTCCAATACCCGCTTGACCTGAGACGCTTGCCAGCGGCCTCCTCTCGCAGTCTGGACACCGGCCCGGTTCAAGTGTTCCGCAATTTCGCGCAGCGGTCTGCCCGCCTCGCGCAGAGGCATCACGATCCCGGCCACCTTTTCGGCGCGAGCGAGTGCATTGGCTTGAATAGCGGCATTGCGTTGCATGGTCTTGTCGCGCAGCCCGCCCAGCTTTTTCCCACGTGTCTTGGCCTCTGCCAGCGCCGCCTTGGTACGCGCAGATATGAACTTCCGCTCCTGCTCTGCCAGTGCAGCGTAGATGTGGAGTTGAAAGTTGTCCGCATATGGCATCTGCGCCACGCGGAAGGTTACGCGCCTGTCCTCCATCAAGGTTGCGATGGCCGAGACCTTGCGTGACAGCCTGTCTAGCTTGCTGACCAATAGTGTCGCCCCGGTCTTGCGGCACATGTCGAGTGCGGCGGCTAGGTCGGGCCGGTCGGCCTCGGAGCCGCTGAGAATGTCGGTGAAGGTGGCTAGTACCTCGTAGGGCTCAGTGTTGAACCGCTCCAAGAAGAGGCTGACGTCCCGGTCTTGCGCATCCAGCCCTAGGCCGCTGCGGCCTTGCTCCTTGGTGCTAACTCGGCGGTAGACCACGTACTGTTGCATCGCCCTACACTCCCTGTGTTCGCTTGCCACATAGGAACATTGCTACGGTTGTTGCAAATGTCAACGATGGTTGTGAGTGTTATGATTGCTGCGACGCGTCAGGACGCACACGCTGCAGGGGGTATGGGGGGAAAGTTGCGGCAGGCCGGATATAGATACCCCTCCGCAAAAATGTGTCGAAAATTTATGCTGGTACAGGTGGGTTGATTGGTCTCAAGGCAGACCGTTCGCAGTGCGGATCAGGTCACGTCCGTCAAGGTGGTGTAATTTCCCGGATGGCCTGAGGGCATGATCAGGCGGCTTTCGTTGTTATGCTGAG
>NZ_JAIMID010000045.1:0-5000 GCF_019966535.1 Mesobacterium pallidum
TGAGGTGCCCCTAGTTTCCTAGACACCTGCCTCGTTCAGTTTCTGCTGCCTGATTTCGAAGTCAACGGGCGACAGCATGCCGTTGTTCGTGTGTTTGCGCTTTGGGTTGTAGAACAGTTCGATGTACTCGAACACGTCCTGCCGGGCATTGTCTCGGGTCGGATACGTCCGTCGCCTGATCCGCTCTCGCTTCAGCAGTTGGAAGAAGCTTTCGGCGACCGCGTTGTCGTGACAGTTGCCGCGTCGACTCATGCTGGGCTCCAGATTGCGCTGGCGTAGAAACGTCTGCCACTCCCGGCTGGCGAATTGGGAGCCCTGGTCTGAGTGGACCATGACCTTGCCTGTGGGTTTGCGCCGCCACACGGCCATCAGCAGGGCTTGCAGGGCGAAGGCCGTCGTCATGCGGGACTGGGCGGACCAGCCGACAACCCGGCGCGAGTACAGATCGATGACGACGCACAAGTACAGCCAGCCTTCATGGGTCTTGATGTAGGTGATGTCGGTCACCCAGACCTGATCGGGCTGAGAGGCATCGAAGCATTGCTCCAACCTGTTCTCAGCGACGACAGCAGGCTTGCCGCCATATCGGCCGGGGCGGCGCCTGTAGCCGATCTGCGCAGCGATCCCGGCCAGTGACGCCAACCGGGCAACACGGTTCTCCGAGATGCTTTCGCCCTGATCGCGCAGATCATCCGTCAGCTTGCGGTAGCCATAGACCTTGCCGCTGTCGGTCCAGGCTTGGCGGACCAGTGCGGTCTGACGCGCATCCTCCTGCGCGCGGTGACTTAACGGTTCCTTAAGCCATGCATAGAAGCCGGAGAAATGGACCCGCAGCACCCGGCACATGGCCCGGACGCCGAACTCCACGCGATGCGCCCGTATGAAGGCGTACTTCATTGGGACTCGCGCGCGAAGTACGCCGTTGCCTTTTTTAGGATGTCGCGCTCCTCGGTCACCCGAGCCAGCTCGCGCTTCAGGCGCCGGTTCTCGGCCTCGTGGTCCACGCCCGGCTTCGGCGCCGGCACCCCGAACAGCTTCAGCCACTTGTAGAGAGAGTAGGTGCTGACGCCCAACCGCCGAGACACCTCCCGGACCGGATACCCGCGCACCGTGATCTGATGCACCGCGTCGCGCTTGAACTCGTCGCTGTAGTTGCTTGTCCCCATGGTCGCCTCCTCGCCTCATAGTTAGGGGGCAAAGCGTCTACAAATCTAGGGGCACCTCAATCTTGTCGCGCTAGGTCGGCGATCGACACGGACTGCCCTGCATCTCGCATGATGGCGACATCCGCTGGCTGCCCGGCTGGCAGGGTCGCGACCGTGTTGCGCAACGCCGCCTGACGGCCGCGGACGCGGCCGGCGAGACCTGGGTGATGGACGGGTCGCGTTTCGATCTGGGCCTGCCGCACCCGGCTGATTGCCAGCCCCCCTGGTCGTCTTGCCGCGGCACGTGCAGTCACGAGGTGCGGTCGGGTTGGACCGGTGTGCGCGCAGCGCCAGGCCTTATCGTTGAGCTGCGTCGGTTACTGGCATTCGGGGCAATAGTTTCGCGGCCCTTTGAGCTTTGCGGACAGCGAACAGGCCGCGTCCCTGTTGGGAGCGGCCTGTTCGCTAAAACTGGTTGCGGGAGTAGGATTTGAACCTACGACCTTCAGGTTATGAGCCTGACGAGCTACCGGGCTGCTCCATCCCGCGACAGGGATTTGTGTTTTGATCATCAGAGAGATACGTGTCAGGGCTTTTCTAGGTCTGGCGATGACCTACTCTCCCACACCTTGAGATGCAGTACCATTGGCGCAAAGGCACTTAACGACCGGGTTCGGAATGGAGCCGGGTGTTTTGCTCTCGCTATGATCACCAGACCAAGGAAAGCCCTGACGTGTCCAAGTTAGTTACTGTGCGCTACCGCCTCCGGCTACTTGAGCGCGGTTTGCGGTGCGTTTTGGTGTATGACTTCCGGATCGCAGGGACATGTCTGTCTTTTACTGGATCGGGTCAAGCCTATCGGGCCATTAGTACCGGTCAACTGAACACATTGCTGTGCTTACATCTCCGGCCTATCGACGTGGTGGTCTTCCACGGCCCTCAGGGATACCTTGTTTTGAGGGGGGCTTCCCGCTTAGATGCCTTCAGCGGTTATCCTTTCCGATCATAGCTACCCAGCACTGCTATTGGCATAACAACTGGTCCACCAGTGGATCGTTCACCCCGGTCCTCTCGTACTAGGGGCAACTCCTCTCAAGTATCCTACACCCACGGCAGATAGGGACCGAACTGTCTCACGACGTTCTAAACCCAGCTCACGTACCTCTTTAAACGGCGAACAGCCGTACCCTTGGGACCTGCTCCAGCCCCAGGATGAGATGAGCCGACATCGAGGTGCCAAACACTGCCGTCGATATGGACTCTTGGGCAGTATCAGCCTGTTATCCCCGGCGTACCTTTTATCCGTTGAGCGATGGCCCTCCCACTTGGGACCACCGGATCACTATGGCCGTCTTTCGACTCTGCTCGACTTGTCAGTCTTGCAGTCAGGCTGGCTTCTGCCATTGCACTCAACGAGCGATTTCCGACCGCTCTGAGCCAACCTTCGCGCGCCTCCGTTACGCTTTAGGAGGCGACCGCCCCAGTCAAACTACCCGCCACGCAGGGTCCCGGATCCGGATAACGGACCGCGGTTAGACATCAAGCAGAACAAGGGTGGTATCTCATCTGTTGGCTCCACAGGGACTGGCGTCCCTGCTTCAAAGCCTACCACCTATCCTGCACATGTTGTGCCTGATGCCAGTGCGAAGCTGTAGTAAAGGTGCACGGGGTCTTTCCGTCTAACCGCGGGAAGCCTGCATCTTGACAGGCAATTCAATTTCGCTGAGTCGATGTTGGAGACAGCGGGGAAGTCGTTACGCCATTCGTGCAGGTCGGAACTTACCCGACAAGGAATTTCGCTACCTTAGGACCGTTATAGTTACGGCCGCCGTTTACCTGGGCTTCAATTCAGAGCTCTCACCCCTCCTTTTAACCTTCAGGCACCGGGCAGGCGTCAGACCCTATACGTCGTCTTGCGACTTCGCAGAGCCCTGTGTTTTTAGTAAACAGTCGCCACCCCCTGGTTTGTGCCCCCGGATCCAAGTTGCCTTGAACCCGGGCCTCCTTCTCGCGAACTTACGGAGGTATTTTGCCGAGTTCCTTCAACATCGTTCTCTCAAGCGCCTTGGTATTCTCTACCAGTCCACCTGTGTCGGTTTAGGGTACGGTCTCATGTGGGGCTATTTCCAGGGACCGATCAGCAGCCCACCCAATCCGATAAGGGTGAACTACAGTCTCGATCCGTCACATCCCACTGGCCCAGGAATATTAACCTGGTTCCCATCGACTACGCCTTTCGGCCTCGCCTTAGGGGCCGGCTTACCCTGCTCAGATTAGCTTTAAGCAGGAACCCTTGGACTTTCGGCGAGAGGGTCTCTCACCCTCTTTGTCGCTACTCATGTCATCATTCTCGCTAGTGATCTCTCCACCGGATGCCTTACAGCCCGGCTTCACAGAAAGCACTCTATCCTGCGCTACCGCTTCGCTACTTGAGCGCCGAAGCGCCCCGTACTCGATGCGATAGAAGAGGATGAGTGCTATGTCACACTACGCTCCGCTACCATGCACTATGTGCATCCTCAGCTTCGGCTCATGGCTTGAGCCCCGTTACATCTTCGCCGCAGGACAACTTGATTAGACCAGTGAGCTGTTACGCTATCTTTAAAGGATGGCTGCTTCTAAGCCAACCTCCTGGTTGTTTTGGTCGTCCCACCTGCTTTCCCACTTAGCCATGAATTGGGGGCCTTAGCTGGAGGTCAGGGTTGTTTCCCTCTCCACTACGGACGTTAGCATCCGCAGTGTGTCTGCCATCTAGTACTCCCGGGTATTCGGAGTTTGGTTAGGATCAGTAAGCCTGTGGGGCCCCATTACCCATCCAGTGCTCTACCCCCCGGGGTATTCGGATGACGCTCTACCTAAATAGATTTCGCGGAGAACCAGCTATCTCCGAGTTTGATTGGCCTTTCACCCCTAGGCACAACTCATCCCGACCTTTTTCAACAGGTGTGGGTTCGGACCTCCAGTTGGTGTTACCCAACCTTCATCCTGGTCATGCCTAGATCACTCGGTTTCGGGTCTGATCCATCTAACTCATGCGCCCTATTAAGACTCGCTTTCGCTGCGCCTACACCTAACGGCTTAAGCTTGCTAGATAGACCAAGTCGATGACCCATTATACAAAAGGTACGCCGTCAGGACTCGAGGTCCCTCCGACTGATTGTAGGCGTTCGGTTTCAGGTACTGTTTCACTCCCCTCGTCGGGGTGCTTTTCACCTTTCCCTCACGGTACTGGTTCGCTATCGGTCAGTAAGGAGTACTTAGCCTTCGGGGGTGGTCCCCCGATCTTCAGACAGAATTTCACGTGTTCCGCCCTACTTAATACGTCCTATCATGCTTCATATACGGGACTGTCACCCACTATGGTTGGCCTTTCCAGACCATTCTATTCACACTCAAGGCTCGGCTGGTCCCCGTTCGCTCGCCGCTACTAGGGGAGTCTCTATTGATGTCCTTTCCTCCGGGTACTTAGATGTTTCAGTTCCCCGGGTTTGCTCTTAAAACCCTATGTATTCAGGTTAAAAGTACCTGTTTAAGCTGATTATAAGCCATCGAAGATGATTATAACCAACTTTCAGGTGGGTTGCCCCATTCGGAAATCGCTGGATCAAAGCCTATTCTCGGCTCCCCAACGCTTATCGCAGAGTATCACGTCCTTCATCGCCTCTTACTGCCAAGGCATCCACCAAACGCCCTTCTCGCGCTTGATCCGATCCAGAAAGAGAAAGACATGCTTTCGAAGCGTCGGAAGCTGGTTACAACCTTCGCCTCATGCTCTCTGGACCAGAAGTCATACTTTTCCCGCCCGGCCCGATGTCATGGGCCGGACTTGTGTGATGGTTAATCACACGGGTTAGT
>NZ_JAIMID010000046.1 GCF_019966535.1 Mesobacterium pallidum
TCTGCCTCAGCCGCCGTGGTCACCGAGCAGCTTGTCGATGAGAGAGGCGGAGAGGTCGCGGGCCATTGCGTCAGCCCTGGCAGCAAGTTCAGCCTTCTCGGTCGCGGCATTAACCAGTTGTGTGAACCGTACTTGCAGGTCCATCGGCGGAACAGGAACGGGAAATTGCCCGAGTTGCGTCTTGTTGATGCTGGCAATGCCGGTCGTTTGCTTGGCGACCGACAGGAAGTAGGCCTTGCCGTAGGCGCTGCCGACCACGGCTTTCAAGTATTCGCTGGTCACGACCGATGTGTCAGGTCGGACGCGAAAAACATGGTTCTGATGTGCGCAGTAGGGCAGTTGCTCCTCCCACAGCGCCCCACGTCCGAGTTTGTCCGGGTCTCCGCCTTCGGTCAGCACCAGGTCACCAGCTTGAAGGGCATACTTGTCCCGCTCGGGTTCCTTGATCGCGATGGTCTTGATCTCGTCGAGGTTCAAGTAACCATCTTGGACATTGGCCACCCTGAGGTACGGGACATCGACAGTCTCGGCATCCTTGAGCTTGCGTCCTTTTGTTACGCCGGAGCCAATGGCAGCCAATTCCTTGAGTTGGGTGCTTGGGTAGCTCTGCCCGATCTCGAACTGGTCGCCGAACATCCGGGTGAAGAGGGCGGGGATGAAGTCGCGGAGGTGGGTGGAGGCAGTGGCGCGGAGCCGCTCGATGCTTGCCGCCCGGTTCAGGATGTCCACGATCCTCCGCTGTTCCTCGAGGGGCGGGAGGGGGATTTTGAGTTCCCGTAAGGCAGAAGGTCCAAAAGCCGCTTGGCTGACCCACTGGTTACATTGATCCTTGAAGAAGCCTGCTCGCCAAAGTCGGTACAGAAAGGCAGCGACGTAACCCGGATCGCAGTCCCCTTCAACCAAGCGAAGCCTCGTAATGTGGTTCGAAAACCCCGCAGACATGGCGGTGGTTGCAACGGCACTTTTTCCGACGAGGTCAGGACTGTTCGTGTTGTTGAACAAGATGTCACCGGGCCTCAATTCCGATTTTCCATGTGGAGCCGCCTCAAGTGGAACCCGGTAGACTTCGTCCATCTCGAGCTGCCCACGCTTGCCTACGTTGAACGGCCGAAGATGAGGCAAGCCATCAGACACCAGGTTCTTCTTTCCGTATGCAAAGCCACTGTGCATCACTTCGCACAAGCTGCCCAAGGTAGCAGTGCGCATCAAATGCCCTCCGCGATGAGGTCCCGCAGCTCCCCCAATTCCTCGGAAATCTCACGCTCTACTGCCAGCAGGTCGTCGAGGATTTCCAACGGATCACGATGCTCGGCTGAGGTACGGCTCTGTGGACGGTACCTGCCCGCACTGAGGTTAAAATCTGCCGCCCGGATGGTGTCTGCATCGGCGAACCACCACTTGGACGCCCACTCAGCGCTTTCATCTCGTGCCTTCCATTGCTCCAGACGCGACGCTCGGGACTTGAAAGCCTCGAGCAACTCAGGCAGGTCATCGGCCTCTACCGGGGCGTCGTGGTTAGCATCCATCTTGAAGCCGTCCGCATCGGCGTGAAGGAACAGAACCTCGTCCGTATGGCCCCCACGGGTGTAGATCAGCACCGAGGTCTTGACCCCCGAATAAGGGTTGAACACCCCGCCGGGCAGCGACAGCACTGCCACGACCTGATTATCCTCGAGCAGTTGACGGCGCAGCTCCTTGTGCGCTCCGGTCGAGCCGAAAAGGACGCCCTCGGGGATGACAACGCCGCAGCGCCCGCCCTCGCGCAAGTGGTTCATCATGTACTTGAGGAACAGCAGTTCGGTCTGGGTGGTCGTGCCGACCTTGACGTCATCGACGATGCGATCCTTGTCGAGGCGGCCCGAGAATGGCGGGTTGGCCAGCACCACGTCGAAGCCATCGGACGGGATGCCCATCTCTTGCTTCTGTGCCGGTTCCAGCGTTCGGGTCAGCGCATCACGGCGCAGGATGCGGACCTTGTCGAGGCCACGTAGGAAGAGGTTCATCGTGGCAAGCCGAACCATCTGCGGGTCCACGTCGTTGCCGAAGAAGGTCTGTTCTGCCAGCTCCTTCTGCTGATCGCGCGACAGGGTATCGCCCAGCCCGCGCTGGATGGTCTTGCCGTCCACCTCAGTCGTCTCCATCCCGGCCTCGGTCGAGTTGGCCAGGCGGATGTGTTCGTAGGCGGCGACAAGGAAGCCTGCGGTGCCTGCTGCCGGGTCGTAGATCGTCTCACCCAGGCGCGGGTCGATCATGTCCACGACCGTGCGGATGATGTGGCGCGGGGTTCGGAACTGCCCCAGCTCACCCGCCTGCCTGATCTGGCGGAGGACATGTTCAAAGAGGTCGCCCTTGGTGTCGCTGTCCATCCGGTCAAGCTCGAGGTTCTCGACGCGGGTCAGAACTTCGGCAAGGACGGTGGGGTCGTCGATGACCAGTCGCGCCCCTTCCATGAAGTTGGTCACACCTTCCTTGGCGATGGCCCCGTAGAAGGCAAAGACCTCATCGCGCACCCAAGAAACCAACGGCTCTCCGTTCAGACCTTTGGCCCATTTGGACCAGCGCAGGCGATCCTTGGGGACCTTCTTGGTTTCTTCATCGGGGGCGTTCAGCGGGTTCTTGAGTGTCCACTTGCCCTCGAAGGCGCTGGTGTAGGGATCGGAGCCGGGACGCTTGGCTGCACGGATGAGCTTGGCGTCCATCGCCTCGTACATGAAGAAGAACATCAGGAAGCTGAGCTGTTCCGCGTTCTGCGCCGGGTTCGGGTAGCCACCGCCGTAAAGGTAGTCACGTATCTGGTCGATGCTGCGGCGCAGGTCGGGCGTCAGGGTCATGAATGGCTCTGCTTCTTGTTGGATCAGGCGGTGGGTCGGCTGTCGTCGCCCTTGCTACCCTGTCGAGGTTCGACTGGGAAGACGTCGATGTTCAGGGACGCCAGCAGTTCCTCGAGCTTGGTCTCTCCTCCGAAAACACGCATTGCTTCATCGTAGCCGCCCCACTTGTCGAATGGGTGTTCATCGAGGTCGTACTCCCAGAAGCCCGTAGCGGTCATCGCCTCGGCCATCAGGCTGCTCTTCATAAGGTCGAGCCATCGCTCCTGCCGCACGTCTGCTTTCACCTTGGAGCGCCATGCCTCGAACCTGAGGCCCAGTTGGTTGCCTGCTGCTGCGTGTTCTTCCGTGCGCACAATTCGCCCGTTGTCGTCCAACGTGACCCAATCGCGGGAAGCGGGGTCGATGTGGTCGTGGATGTCGAGTTCAAGGGCACGTCTGGGCTGCGGCTGTCGGCTGGAGGGCTGTGACTGGACGATCAGCCCACCGGGGATCAGCTCGGGGTCATCGCCATGGAAGTCGGTGACGCCAACGAAGTCGAACATCGTGAAGGAGGATTTTCGGATGTGGTCAGCCTTGCGCGTTCCACGCCCCCGCATCTGCTGGTAGAGAACCACGCTCTCGGTGAAGCGAGCCATCACGAGGTTGACCAGCTCGGGGCAGTCAAAGCCGGTGTCGAGCATGTTCACGCTGACCAGGATTTTCGGGAACGCCTCTTTCTTGAACCGCTTGATCTTGTCGCTGGCGTTGGCGGTGCGTTCGGTGCCTTCATCGCTGACCACGAAGTCGGCGTAGCGGGTGGTCGAGTGGGGCTTGAGATCGGCGAACTCCTTGTCGAACATCGTCGCAAGGGTTTCGGCGTGCTTCTTGTTCACGGCGAAGACGATGGTCTTGCCGAACTGAGGCGTTCTCTTGATGCCGTCGCTGCCTTTGTAGCCCTTATCGAGCACCTCGCGAAACTCCCTGACAATCGCGCGGTTGCGCTCGGGGATGGTGAACTTCCGCTCCAGCGCCCGAGGATCGACGGTGATCTGCTCTTGTCCGTCGAACACGGCCTCCAGCTCCGACCGCAGATCATCGTCCATTGCGCCCCAGTTCAGTTCAGCCCTGCGCACCGGAAACCCGCCATCAGATGCTGTCTTAACGGTCATCGCCTTGTAGATGCGGTAGGGGACAAGGTGACCGTCCTCGATGGCTTGAGGCAGCGTGTAGCGATAGGTCGGCCTGTCCACCTCGAAGAAGCGCAGCGTATCGCGGATGAACTGGGCATCGTCGTCATCGGTGAGACTGCTCGGATCAACCGTACAAGGGGTCGCCGTGAGACCGATCTTGACCCCGTCGAAGTGGTTTAGAACAGCACTGTACTGGCCGTAAATGGACCTGTGACACTCGTCGATGAGGATCAGGTCGAAGTAGCCTGAGGAGAGCTTGTCGTACTCGTTGATCATGGTCTGAAGGGTTGCGACTGTCACCCTCTTTGCTCGGTCCAGACCTCGAGCGCTCTTCATCACGTAGGAGGGGTAGCTTGAGAGGTGATCAACAAAGGCGTCATCTGCTTGCCTCGCCAACTCAATGCGATCCACGAGAAACAGGACGCGGGTTATCTGGCCCGCCTCGAACATACGCTTGATCAAAGCTGCAGACGTCCTGGTCTTGCCAGTGCCTGTTGCCATTTCAACCAGCAACTTGCGACGTCCTTGGGTGATCTCGGTGCAGAGCGTGTCGATGCACTCGAGCTGGTAAGGCCGACCTGCGATCTCCTTGTCTGTCGGGACCTTGGCCAAGTCGCGCTTCAGAGTGCGAACAGCCATTCGGCGTTCGAGGTCGTCTTGTGCAAAAACCGTCGCGACAGCTCTGGCGTGAGCATCGACTTCTCTGTCCATGAACCAGACCTCATGCCCGTTGCTTAGGAACAGGAACGGCACATCAAGCAACTTCGCGTAGTTAAGGCCCTGATCTTGAGCTGAGATTGGGTTGATTGAGGCTCTCTTCGCCTCAAGCACGGCAATGGGCCTGCCCGAGCGATCACACAGGACGTAGTCGGCTCTTGTTCCATCGGAGAGCGGAAAGTCAACGTGAACTGAAACACCTTTGTCCAAGTCCCATCCTGCATCGCGAAGAAGCGTGTCGATCTTGATCCTTTGAAACGTCTCGTTCC
>NZ_JAIMID010000047.1 GCF_019966535.1 Mesobacterium pallidum
GCGCCGGTGGCGGCGTGGATGGCGTTGGCGATGGCCGGCAGCGGCGGGGTGATGCCGGTTTCGCCGACGCCGCGGACGCCGTAGGGATGGCCCGGGTTGGGGACCTCGACGATGACCGTGTCGATGGGCGGAAGGTCGGACGCCACCGGGATGCGGTAGTCGAGGAAGACCGGGTTCGCCAGCCGCCCCTTGTCGTCGTAGACGTATTCCTCGTTCAGCGCCCAGCCGATGCCCTGGGCCGCGCCGCCCTGGTATTGCCCCTCGACATAGGACGGGTGGATCGCCCGGCCCGCATCCTGCACCACGAGGTAGCGCAGGATGGTCACGCGGCCGGTTTCCGGGTCGACCTCGACATCCACCACATGGGCACCGAAGCTGGCGCCGACGCCTTCCGGGACGCCTTCGTGGTGGCCCGAGATCGGCCCGCCGGTGGAGCCCATCTTGGCCGCGATCTCGGCCAGGGTCAGGGGCGGGAACTTGCCCGCGTTGGGGCCCGCGGGCTGGGCCGCGCCGTCGACCCATTCAACGGCATCCGCGTCGATCCCCCAGTCCGCCGCCGCGCGGGCGCAAAGCTGGGTGATCGCTTGTTCCGTCGCCAGCACCGCCGCCTTGCCGCTGGCAAAGGTGGCGCGGCTGCCATGGGTCGGCTCGTTCACGCCAAGCGCGCCGGTCTCGACCACGTTGACGCGCACGTCCTCGTAATCGATGCCCAGCCGCTCGGCCACCATCAGCGCGATCGACGCGCGCGAGCCGCCGATATCCGGCGTGCCGACCGAGACCTGGGCGGTGCCGTCCTCGCCGATCGCCATCGAGACCGAGGTCTCGCCCGAGTGGTTGAACCAGTAGCCCGCGGCAAGGCCCCGGCCCTGGTTCGGCCCCAGCGGCGCCGCGAGGTTCGGGTGCGATTTCACCGCCTCCAGCACCTCGACAAGGCCGATGGAGCCGAACTTGGGCCCGTAGCTGGCCACGTCCCCCTCGCGCACGGCGTTCTTCATCCGCACCTCGATGGGGTCGAGGCCCAGCTCGCGGCACATCTCGTCCAGCAGGCTTTCGACGGCAAAGGCGCCCATGGGCGAGCCCGGCGCGCGGTAGGCGGCGCATTTGGGGCGGTTCGCCAGCACGTCATAGCCCACATGCGCCACGTTCTTCAGCTTGTAGGGCGCAAAGCAGCAGTACAGCGCCATGTCCACCGGCGCGCCCGGGAAGGCGCCGCCCTGCATGCGGAACTCGGCGCGGGCGGCCGTGATCGTGCCATCCGCCGCCAGCCCCAGCTTGACGTCCATCGAGGCCGAGGCCGTCGGGCCGGTCGCGCGCAGCACCTCGGCCCGGCTCATCACCAGCTTGACCGGGCGGCCGCCGGCCTTCTTCGACAGCGCCAGGCTCAGCGGTTCCATGAAGATCGTGGTCTTGCCGCCAAAGCCGCCGCCGATCTCGGACGGGGTCACGCGCAGCTGCGCGGCATCCAGCCCCAGCACCGCGGTGCACATCTTGCGGATGAACCACTGGCCCTGCGTGCAGACCCACATCTCGCCCTTGCCGTCGCCGCCCATCTGGCCGACGCAGGCATGCGGCTCGATATAGCCCTGGTGGGTCGCCTCGGTCTTGTAGGACTTCTCCATCACCAGCGCGGCCTCGGCAAAGCCGGCCTCGACGTCGCCGCGGCCGAACTCCATGTAGCGCACGACGTTGGGCGGCATGCCTTCGGGGACGGTCGCATCGGCGGCCCCTTCGCGGATCACCGGGGCGCCGGGCTTGATCGCGTCATCGACGTCGATCACGTGCGGCAGGACCTCGTAGGTGACCTCGATCAGCCGCGCGGCCTCCTCGGCCAGCAATTTCGAGGTCGCGGCAACGGCGGCCACGGCATGGCCGTCGTACAGCGCCTTTTCCCCGGCGATCGTGTTCTCCTGCAGGTTCCAGTCTTCGCCCGTCAGCCCCCCGGGGAAGTCGGCGCGGGTGACCACCGCCTTCACGCCGTCGAGCGCGAGGGCTTTCGTGGCGTCGATCTTGAGGATCTTCGCATGGGCATGGGGCGAGCGCACGACGGCCGCGTGCAGCATGCCGGGCAGCGCAAAATCCGCGCCGTAGCGCGCGCGCCCCGTGACCTTGTCGAGCCCGTCCGGGCGGTCCGGACGGGTGCCGACCTTGGTGAACTCGGTGAGATTGTCCTTCGCCATCACGCAGCCTCCCCGCGCAGTTCCGCCGCCGCGTCCATCACGGCGCGGATGATCTTGTCGTAGCCGGTGCAGCGACACAGGTTGCCGGCCAGCCAGTAGCGCACCTCTTCCTCGGTCGGGCTCGTGTTCCGGTCGAGCAGCGATTTCGCCGCCACCAGGATGCCCGGCGTGCAGAAGCCGCATTGCAGCGCGGCATGTTCGACGAACTTGCGCTGCAGCGGGTGCAATTCGCTGTCGGTCGCCATCCCCTCGATGGTCTGGACCGACTTGCCCGAGGCCTCGACGCCCAGCACCAGGCAGGAGCAGACCAGCGTGCCGTCCAGCTCGACCGAGCAGGCGCCGCAATCGCCGGTGCCGCAGCCTTCCTTGGTGCCGGTCAGCCCGACGTGGTCGCGCAGGCAGTCGAGCAGCGTCTCGCGCGGATCGGCCAGGAACTCGACCGCGTCGCCGTTGATGGTGGTGGTTACGTGGATCTTGCTCATGCGCTGTCTCCTTTCGCGCGGGCGTAGGCGATGCGGGCGGCGCGCTTGGCCAGCACGCCCGCGATCTCGACCCGGAACTCGGCCGTGCCGCGCTTGTCGCTGATGGGTTTGGCGGCGGATTTCGCCGCCGCGACGAGGGCCTCGATGGCCGCGTCGTCAAGGGTGGTGCCGGTGATGGCGGCGGCCGCCTCGGGCACCAGGATCACCGTGGGCGCCACGGCCCCCAGCGCGACCCGGGCGGACTTGATCGTGTCGCCGTCCAGCGTCAGGTTCACCGCGCAGCCGACCACGGCGATGTCCATTTCCGTGCGCGGGATGAAGCGCAGGTAGGCGTCGCCACCGCCCTCGCCCCGCGCCGGCAGGTGGATCGCGCTGATCAGCTCGCCCTTGGCCAGCGAGGTCTTGCCCGGCCCGGTCGGGATGTCCTCGACCGCCACCTGCCGCGTGCCCTCGGGGCCCGTCACCGTGACGGTGGCGCCGGCGGCCACGAGGCCCGGCACGCTGTCGGCGGCCGGAGAGCCGTTGCACAGGTTCCCGGCCAGCGTCGCCCGTCCCTGCACCTGGGTCGAGCCCACCAGCTCCATCCCCTCGACCACCCCGGGCCAGTCGGATTTGAGCGCGGCGTTCGCGCCCAGCGCGATCCCCGGCACCGCGATGCCGATGGTCCAGCCGCCGTCAGCGTCCCGCGTGATCTCCCCCACGCCCGCGATCTTCTTCAGGTCGATCAGGTCGTCCGGCAGCACCATCCCGGCCCGCATCTGCACCAGCACATCCGTCCCCCCCGCCAGGAACCGCGTCACCCCGGACGCAACAGACGCCAACCGCGACGCCTCAATGAAATCACTCGGGCTGTGGTAGTTCAT
>NZ_JAIMID010000048.1 GCF_019966535.1 Mesobacterium pallidum
TCGACGACTTCGTCGATGACACAGATCTCGTCGCCCGCATCAAGGCCAAATCACCGCGGTAGCAACCGGCCGGTTACCAGTTTCAGACGGATGATGCAGCCACGACGGGCGCAGCGGTTGCGGCACTGTCGCAGGCCGGCTACCCGGCAAGCACGGCGCGCGTCACGCTGAACGTAGACGCCATGTCCTGCGCGTCCTGTGTCGGTCGGGTTGAACAGGCGCTTGTACGGACACCCGGCCTATTGAATGCGGCGGTCAATCTAGCAACCGAAACGGCTGTGGTAGAGTATCTTTCAGATGCCATCACCCCGGAAGAGATTGCCCGGATCAGTACGGAGGCGGGATACCCGGCCGAGATTGCGCAGAGCGATGCGCACGAGGACCGATCGGACCGCAAGGCAGAAGAAGCCGACGCGCTGGCGCGCCGTGTCATCCTTGCCGCGATCCTGACCGTTCCGGTGTTCGTTCTGGAAATGGGAAAACACACCATACCCGGCTTTGAGGGCCTGATTGAGAGCACAATCGGCATTCAAACGTCGTGGCTGATCCAATTCGCGCTTGCCACGGTGGTTCTGTTCGGACCGGGTTGGAGGTTCTTTGCGAAGGGCATTCCGGCGTTGATCAAGCGTGCTCCGGATATGAACAGCCTTGTCGCGCTGGGAACCGGGGCGGCGTGGACTTATTCCGTAGTCGCGACCTTCCTGCCACAGGTGCTGCCTGACGGTGTGCGCGCCGTCTATTTCGAAGCAGCGGCGGTTATTGTCGTTCTGATCTTGTTGGGTCGCTGGCTTGAAGCGCGGGCCAAGGGCAAGACCGGTGCAGCCATTCAGGCCCTTCTTGGTCTGCAGGCAAAGACAGCCAGGGTCCTGCGCGAGGGGCAGGCGACCGAGGTTGACATCAAGGAACTTCGGATCGGCGATCAGATCCTCGTGCGTCCCGGTGAAAGGCTGCCTGTCGATGGCGAGGTCACAGAAGGATCAAGCAACGTCGATGAAAGCATGATCACCGGTGAACCCCTCGCCGTGCCAAAGGCTGCTGGCGAACCGGTGACCGGCGGCACGGTGAACGGCACCGGGAGCCTGACCATAACGGCGACGCGGGTCGGGGCGGATACCACGCTGGCGCAGATTATCCGCATGGTCGAAGATGCTCAGGGGGCCAAGCTGCCGATCCAAGGCCTAGTGGATCGCGTGACCATGTGGTTCGTGCCTGCCGTTCTGGTTCTGGCGCTTGCGACTGTGGTTGTCTGGCTGCTGGTCGGTCCCGATCCGGCTCTGACCTTTGCGCTTGTGGCGGGTGTCTCCGTTCTGATCATTGCGTGCCCCTGCGCCATGGGGTTGGCCACGCCCACCTCGATCATGGTGGGGACAGGACGCGCTGCCGAGATGGGGGTGTTCTTCCGCAAGGGAGATGCGCTGCAACATCTGGACGACGTCGGCCTCGTTGCGCTCGACAAGACCGGGACGGTCACCCAAGGGCAACCCAGTTTGACAGACCTCATCACGGCCGACGGCTTTGACCGGGCAGAGATACTCGCCCTCATCGCATCTGTCGAGGCGCAGTCTGAGCACCCGGTGGCAGAGGCCATCGTGCAGTCCGCAAAGAGCGAAGGCCTGTCCTGGCCCGATGCGACGGAATTCCGGTCCGTGACCGGCTACGGTGTCGAGGCGCTTGTCCAGGGCCGCAAGGTTCATGTCGGTGCGGATCGCTTCATGGTGCAGCAGGGCATTGACACCAGCCCGCTGGAAGACCGCGAAAGGGCGTTGGCCGAAAAGGGACGCACCGCGCTTTATGCTGCGGTGGATGGAACCCTGGCGGCTGTGATTGCCGTGGCAGACCCGGTCAAATCCTCCAGCGCCGAAGTGATCGCAGCTCTGCATGATCGAGGGATCAAGGTCGCGATGATCACCGGAGACAAGAAGGCCACGGCAGATGCCATAGCCCGCGAGGTCGGGATCGACCACGTCATTGCAGGGGTATTACCGGATGGAAAAGTCGCCGCCCTGGACGAATTGCGGCAAGGGAACAGCAAGATCGCCTTTGTCGGGGACGGCATCAACGACGCGCCAGCACTGGCCCATGCCGATGTCGGCATCGCCATCGGAACCGGCACGGATGTCGCAATCGAAAGCGCCGACGTGGTGCTGATGTCGGGGGATCTGCGCGGCGTGGTGAATGCAATAGACGTGTCGCGCAAGACCATGCGCAACATCCGGCAGAACCTCATCTGGGCCTTTGGCTATAACGTCGCGCTGATCCCTGTGGCGGCGGGCGCGCTTTATCCAGCCTTTGGATTGCTCCTGTCGCCGGTGTTTGCCGCCGGGGCCATGGCGCTGTCCTCCGTGTCGGTTCTGACCAACGCGCTGCGGCTGCGACGGATCAAGGCGACGATGTCGGAACAGGATCCGCCCCACGACGCGGCGACGAAATTCGCAACGCAGCCCGCAGAATAGGAGACAGGTGTGAACATCGGAGAAGTATCAGAACGCGCGGGTTTGCCAGCGAAGACAATCCGCTACTACGAAGACATCGGCCTTGTCCGGCCTTTGCGCAGCGATAACGGATATCGCGCCTTTCGCGACAGCGACATCCACAAGCTCGCATTCCTGGGCCGCGCCCGGACCTTGGGGTTCTCGATAGAAGACTGCCGCACGCTGCTTGATCTCTATGAGGATGAGACACGGGAAAGCGCACAAGTAAAAGCGGTCGCACAAGAACACCTGGCGGCCATTGACGAAAAGATTGCCCAGCTCAGGTCGATGCACGATACGCTGTCACACCTCGTTGACGCCTGCCATGGCGATCACCGCCCGGATTGTCCGATTCTGAAAGATCTGGCCAAAGAGCCGTAGCGCATGATGCTTGGGGCCGACATTCTTCGGATTTTCGCACCGTAGCGTTGGAGTTTGTTGGAGCCCTCCCCCGCTGGAATGTTGTTTCTTCAGCAATTCAAGCCAAGGTGGAGGGATCAAATGTCTGAAGATACGACCGGGAAATCTAGCGGCGGGTCCCACGCCCGTTCAAGTGAAGATGCAGCACATTCGGGGGGCCATTCAGGTTCATCCTATGGCCGGTTTCTGGCGATGGTTGGCACGTCGACAGCGATCATGTTCGGCCTGATGTACATCAACTCGTACTCCTTCGAACATGTCTACTGGAGCGAAACCCGATTTTACATGACGTTCATCATGGGCGCGACGATTGCGACCGTGATGCTCCTTTTCAGTAAGCGCTGTCTGCGCCCCACGCGGGATCAGCTTGCCGGGTTGAAGTTCCAGGGCAGGAGCTCGTCGATCCTGCTG
>NZ_JAIMID010000049.1 GCF_019966535.1 Mesobacterium pallidum
GTAACCGGCCGGTTGCTACCGCGGTGATTTGGCCTTGATGCGGGCGACGAGATCTGTGTCATCGACGAAGTCGTCGAGGAAGGCGTGCCAGGTTTCGGTCGTGCTGCGCGCGTTCCTTAACATGTCCTTGAGTTCATCGATGCCATCATCGGTCAAGGCGGTGATGGTGTCTTCGGGACTGGTATAGACGCTGACGATCGAACCATAGCTCAGGTTGTCTTCGTTATAGACGATGGCCTCGAGAAGCTCTGGGTCTTGGCCGAGCATCTTTGCGACATAGTCGATGGTGCAGACATGGGTGACGGTCGCCATCAGGCAGCCTCGGCCTGAGCGGTAGCCACTGGCGCCCAGTTCCACGGCAAGAGTTCGTCGAGCCGGTTGATCTTGTGGTCGTGGATGCGGTCGAGCACGTCGGCGAGATAGGCCTGCGGATCGAGGCCGTTCAGCTTTGCGGTCTCGATGATCGTCATGGCGCGGGCGAGCGTTTCGCCGCCGGTGTCGGCACCCGCGAAGAGCCAGTTCTTTCGGCCGATGCCGATCGGCCGCAGGGCACGTTCCGCCGGATTGTTGTCGATGGCCACGCGACCGTCGGTGAGGAAGAGGCTGAACGAGGCGCGGCGGGCCAGCCCATAGCGGAATGCGCGGGCCAGATCCCCCTTGCCGGGGATCCGCGTGAGCTGGCTTTCGGACCAGTCGAAGAAGGCCTCGACCTTCGGCGCGCTGTGCGTCTGCCGCGCGGCAAGGCGGATCTCGGCGGGCTGCCCGTTGATTTCGCGCTCGATGTCGTAGAGCGCGCCGATGCGGTCGAGCGCCTCGCGCGCGATGGCGGATTTCGTCTTGCCCCACTCATCGTGGAAGTCACGCCGCAAATGCGCCCAGCAGGACGCTTCCTTCAGACGGGGTGTGCCATTGGGGGCGGGTTCATAAAGCTTGGCGTAGCCTTTGTAGCCGTCGGCCTGAAGGATGCCGCGGGTCTGTGCCAGATGCCCCTGGACATGCTCTTGCTTCCAGTCTGGGGCGAAGCGGTAGACCGCGCCAGGTGGCGCTGTCCCTGCCCAAGGTCGCGGATCGCGGACATAGGCCCAGATCCGCCCCTGCTTCACCCCCTTGCCGAGGCCGCGGTCCTTTTGGGACCGGTCCAGCACCCGGATAGGGGTGTCATCGGCGTGGAGAAGATCGCTGGCCATCACATCGGCCTCGATCCGTTCGACGAGAGGCATCAGCGCCTTCATCGCGCGCCCGCACCAGTCGACCAGCGTGCTGTCTGGAATGTCGGCCCCCATCCGGGTGAAGATCTCGTTCAGGCGATACAAGGGAAGATGGTCATCGAACTTGGACACGAGGATCCAGGCCAGGAGCGCGGCGCTCGCCATGCTGCCGGGGATCGGACGGCTGGGCGCGGGCGTCTGAACCATCTTTTCGCAGCGTCGGCAGGACTTCTTCAGCCGCGCGATCTGCAGGACCTTCAGCTGCGCCGCGACCAGGTCGAGCATCTCGCTCATGTCCTCGCCCACAAGACGCAGATCCCCACCGCAATCCGGGCAGCAGCTGCCGGGGTCGAACTCGCGCCGCTCCCGCGGGGTGGCCTCGGAGACACGTGGACGGCGGCGCGGCTTGCGCTCGGCCTTTTCGCCAGCAGTCTCATTGGACGCGGTGTCGGCCTCGTCTTCGTCCGTCGGGGTGGTGGCGCTTTCGGCGCTGGCGATGAGCAGATCCTCGAGCGCCAGTTCCAGCTGTTCGATCTCGCGCTCGATCTTCTCCGAGGACTTGCCGAAGGCCTGCTTCTTGAGCTTCGCGATCCGCAGCCGCAACGTCTGGACCAGCTGGTCATGCGCCCGGATCGTCGCCGCCATCTTGGCGTTCTCCGCCTGCAAGGCGGCAATCATCGCCTTCAGAACGGCGGGATCTTCGGGAAGGATGGGCGTGTCGCTCGACATGTCATCACCTACCACGCCCGATCAGGAAGCGCCATAAAAACAAGGTGTTTCAGGCAGATAATTCACCCAACCCGGGCCGGTGGCGCACCCCAATCCGGCCGCCGCCAATCAATCCCTTCCCACAGCATCGCCAGTTGCGCCGAGGTCAGTCGCACTGCCCCCGAGCTGGTGTTCGGCCAAGGAAAGCGCCCGCGCTCGAGGACCTTGTAGTAAAGGCAGAACCCCTGGCCGTCCCAGTAGAGCAGTTTCAATCTGTCACCCTTGCGGCCCCGGAAGGCGAAGACCGCGCCGCCGGTCGGCTTCTGGCGCAGCACGTCTTGCGCGAGCGCAGCCAGCCCACCGATCCCCTTGCGCATGTCCGTCGGCCCGCAGGCCAGATACACCCGCACCCCGGTTCCCGGCCCGATCATGCGGCATCCACCGCGCGAACCAAACGGGACAGCGCCGCATCGTCGATGTTGCTCTCGAACCGGAGCACACGGCCCTTCGCGAGGCGCAGCTCAACCCAGACCACGGGAGCGGTGGCCGCGGGTCGATCCTCCACCACGGTCAGTTCCATCGCGGGCACCATGCCGGCGGGCAGGAACAGCGCGCCTGAATCAGGAGACCACAACCCCTTCCGCTTCAGTTCGTGACGCCAGGCGTAGATCTGCTGCCGCGTCACATCGTGCCGTTGCGCCACCTGAGTCACCGTTGCGCCGTCGATCCCCACCGCGCTCACGATCGACAGCTTTACCTCGTCGTCCCAACGCCGACGGCGCTCAACACCCAGAACCTCGCCCCGCATCGCCCCTCCGCACATAAGAGACGTCGTTTGCGACGTCGCTATGCACGTGTCTTAGGGCCTCACAGCGAAATCCGGCAGGCGGTAGCAACCGGGTGGTTAC
>NZ_JAIMID010000004.1:0-270997 GCF_019966535.1 Mesobacterium pallidum
TCGTTTGCGACGTCGCTATGCACGTGTCTTAGGGCCTCACAGCGAAATCCGGCAGGCGGTAGCAACCGGGTGGTTACCCTTTTCCAGCCGCACGGTCCTGGCGCGCAGCGTCCGGGTGAGCTGCTCCGCGGAGGACGGGGCGTTCTGGTTGGCCCGGACAAGCATGACGATGACCAGCAGGATCCGTGCGTCGATGACCAGCCCGCAGGCCAGGATCAGCAGCGGTTGGCTTGCGCGGTTCTGCGCGCGGAAAACCCATCCGGTTCCGGGTCCACGAGGTTGTCGAAGGTAGTGCATGCCTTCAGCCGTGTTCGTGTGGTCCATCATGGACAACGGCTTGTTGGACATCGCTCGATTTTCGCCTTTGGCATCAATGCCTTAGGTGAAATGGCGGAGACGAAGGGATTCGAACCCTCGAGACGGTTTCCCGCCTACTCCCTTAGCAGGGGAGCGCCTTCGACCACTCGGCCACGTCTCCGCCGACGCGTATAGCGCGGCTCTTGGCGGTTTCACAAGGCGAAAGTTCAGAAAACGTGGCCGTCGTGGACATATGTTCCAATAACCTGAAAACGCTCGAAGAAAGTCGTCCGGCTGACGCCTTGCGCCTCGGGCCCGCGGCGCCGGGAGCGAAACGCGAAACACCCCGCCGAGGGGCGGGGTGGTCCGATCATGGGCCGACCTGGCGCGGGATCAGCCCCAGAAGCTCCAGCTTCCCCAGCTCCAGCCGCCGTCATCATCGGAGTTGTCGCAGCTCGAGTCGTCCTCTTCTTCCTCGTCGTCCTTGGACCACCAGTCGTTCCAGTCCGAGCCGCCGTCGTCCTTGTCGTCGTCGCCCCAGCCGCTCCAGGGCCAGTCGTGGCCGTCGTCCTTGTCGTCATCGCCCCAGCCGCTGTCGTGGCCGTCATCCTTGTCGTCATCGCCCCAGCCGCTGTCGTGGCCGTCATCCTTGTCGTCACCCCAGGACCAGCCGCTCCAGGACCAGCTGTGGTCGCCCCAGGACGAGCCGCCGTCGTCGTGGTGGCTGTCGTCTTCCTTGTCGCCCCAGGACCAACTGTCGCCCCAGGACCAGCTGCACGAGCCTGTGTCGTCCTTGTCGTCATCGCCCCAGCTGCCCCAGGACCAGTCGTGACCGTCGTCCTTGTCGTCGTCGCCCCAGGACCACCAGTCGTGGGAGTCATCGTCGTCGTCCTTGTCGCCCCAGTTGCCCCAGGACCAGTCACCCCAGGACCAGTCGCAGCCCGAGCCGCCATCGTCCCCGCCGGTGTCCTCTTCGGTGTCGCAGTTCACGATGACCGACAGGTCGGCGCCCTTGAAATCCTCGAGCGAAAGCGGGTTGCCGCTGTCGTCCCAGAGGGTGAAGTTGCCCACGGCCACGTTGCCCTCGGTGCCAGACCCCTCGGTGCCGAAGGTGACGAAGGCGTCGTAGGTGCCGCCGGCGTCGGTGCCGTCGGGCAGGCTGTCGAACCCGTCGGCCTGAAAGCCGGAATCGGTGACCTGGCCGCCGTAGATGCCGATGTTCACCAGCGTGTCGTCGTCGTTCATGTCGAACAGCAGGCCGTCGATGTCCGGCATGTCCTGCTCGGGATCGGTCGGCGCGATCTGGCAGAAGATGCTGCCGTCACCATTGTCCTGCAGCGTGATCGTGAGCGGGCAATCCCCGGAGGTGGTCTCGAACACGATCGTCTGCTTGGGCGCGATCGTCGTCAGCTCGTCGGGAATGGTGTCGGTGATGGCAGTCATGGATTGTCCCCTAAAGGTAAGAATGCGTCTTGGTGTGCCCCATGGTCCCGGAATCGCCTCGGAGGCAAAAGATTGCAAAGACCTTGGCCCAATTGTGGCGAAACGGAGCGTTCGCATTCCGGAAACCAAGGCGGATTCCGGGTTGGGGAAGTGAGCAAGTATTTGAAAGATATATAATTAAGTTACGGCCGCCTTCGTCCCGCCATTGGTTGACTTGGGGCGGGAATAAGGCGTCTTTCGTACCGGAACCGCAGGCATTGTTTCCAATTTTCGGAAAAGCCCCCGATGTTGCCGCATTTATCCAAAGCAAAAGGCCCGCCGAAACGGGCGGGCCTTTGCGATGGGTTCATCCGGGGCCGGTCAGCCGCGGGTTTCGATATCCGTGTAGTCGCGCATCTTCTCGCCAAGGTAAAGCTGGCGGGGGCGGCCGATCTTCATCTGCGGATCGGCAAGCTGCTCTTTCCACTGGGAGATCCAGCCGACGGTCCGCGACAGGGCGAAGATCGGCGTGAACATCGAGGTGGGGAAGCCCATCGCCTCGAGGATGATCCCGGAATAGAAGTCCACGTTCGGGAACAGCTTCTTTTCCTTGAAGTAGGGGTCCGACAGCGCGATCGCTTCGAGCTCCTTGGCGACCTGCAGCAGCGGGTTGTCCTCGACGCCCATCAGCTCGAGCACCTCGTCGGCCGACTGCTTCATCACCGTCGCGCGCGGGTCCATGTTCTTGTAGACCCGGTGGCCGAAGCCCATCAGGCGGAACGGATCGTTCTTGTCCTTGGCCTTTTTGATGTACTCGGGGATCTTGTCGACGGTGCCGATTTCCTTGAGCATCTCGAGGCAGGCCTGGTTGGCGCCGCCATGGGCAGGCCCCCAGAGGCAGGCGATGCCGGCCGCGATGCAGGCAAAGGGGTTGGCGCCCGAGGACGAGGCCAGCCGCACGGTCGAGGTCGAGGCGTTCTGCTCGTGGTCGGCGTGCAGGGTAAAGATCCGGTCCATCGCGCGGCTCAGGATCGGGTCCACGTGGTATTCCTCGGCCGGGACCGAGAAGCACATGTGCAGGAAGTTCCCGGCGTAATCGAGGTCATTGCGCGGGTACACGAAGGGCTGACCGACCGAGTACTTGTAGGCCATGGCCGCGATGGTCGGCATCTTGGCGATCAGGCGGTGCGACGCGATCTCGCGCTGGCGCGGGTCGCTGATGTCGGTGCTGTCGTGGTAGAAGGCCGACATGGCCCCGACCACGCCCACCATGACAGCCATCGGATGCGCGTCCCGGCGGAAGCCACGGAAAAAGTTCATCATCTGCTCGTGGATCATCGTATGGCGGGTGACCGTCGCCTCGAATTTCTCCAGCTCGGATGCGGTGGGCAGGTGGCCGTAGAGCAGCAGGTAGCAGACCTCGAGGTAATGCGACTTGCCGGCCAGCTGGTCGATCGGGTAGCCGCGGTGCAGCAGCACGCCTTCCTCGCCGTCGATGAAGGTGATGGTGCTGTCGCAGGCCGCGGTCGAGGTGAAGCCGGGGTCGTAGGTGAAGACGCCCGCCTGGCCATAGAGCTTGCGGATGTCGATCACATCCGGCCCCGCGCTGGGGCTGTACACGGGCAACTCGTAGGTCGCACCGTCAAGGGTCAGCGTCGCAGTCTTCGCGTCATTGGTCATGATGGTCCCCTCATTCTCTCCGTTTTGCCGTGCGCGGACTGCGCGGTGGCCTTCGTTACCCCGACAATACCTGCCGGGTGGTTAACCCGTCTGTCCGGCGCGAGAAATCGCGTCGTCGAGGCGGGCGAGCGTTTCGTCCCGTCCGAGCACCAGCATCATGTCGAAGACGCTGGGCGTGGCCGCACGACCGGCGAGGGCGGCGCGCATCGGCGCGGCCAGCTTGCCAAAGCCGATGCCATGCGCCTCGGCCACGCCGTTCAGGATGGTCTCCAGATCGGTGCGCGTCCAGCTAACATTTTGCAACTGCGGCGTCAATTCAGATAGTATACCAATGGATACCGTGTCGAGCGACCGGGCCGATTTCTCGTCCGGCTCGATGGGGCGATCGTTCAGTAGAAAAGCCGCCTTGTCAATCAGTTGCGGGTAAGTCTTGGCCGAGGACTTGAGAAAACCGATGGCCTGCTCCATCCGGGTCATCTGGGCCGAAGACGGTATGTCCTGCCCTGTTGCCGCAAGGTAATCTGCCCATTCTTGCAGCACTGCAGCATCCTCCATGACCGCCATGTGCTGCCCGCAGAGGTTTTCCAGCTTCTTGAAGTCGAAGCGGGCGGGCGATTTGCCGATCCCGCCCAGGTCGAACCACGCCTGCGCCTGCGTATCGGTAAAGAACTCGTCGTCGCCATGGCTCCAACCCAGCCGGGCCAGGTAGTTGCGCATGCCGGCGGCGGGGTAGCCCAGCTTCTGGTATTCCTCGACGCCAAGCGCACCGTGGCGTTTCGACAGCTTCTTGCCGTCGGGGCCGTGGATCAGCGGGATATGCGCCCAGACCGGGATGTCCCAGCCCATCGCGTCGTAGATCATCTGCTGGCGGGCGGCGTTGTTGAGGTGATCGTCGCCGCGGATCACGTGGGTCACGCCCATGTCGTGATCGTCCACCACCACGGCCAGCATGTAGACGGGCGTGCCGTCCGAGCGCAGCAGGATCATGTCGTCGAGCTGGTCGTTGCGGATGGTGACGTCGCCCTGCACCTGGTCGGCGATCACCGTCGCGCCATCGCGCGGCGCCTTGATGCGCACGGCAAAGGGCGCATTCGGGTGGGTCGCGGGGTCGGCGTCGCGCCAGGGGCTCTGGAACAGGGTCGAGCGCTTCTCTTCGCGGGCCTGGTCGCGGAAGGCCTGGATTTCTTCCTGCGTCGAAAAGCACTTGTAGGCCTTGCCCTCGGCCAGCAGCTGGTTTGCGACCTCGGCATGGCGATCCGCGCGGGCGGCCTGGCTGACCACCTCTCCGTCATGGTCGAGGCCAAGCCATGTCATCCCGTCCAGGATCGCCTGCGTCGCGGCTGGCGTGGATCGCTCGTGGTCCGTATCCTCGATCCGCAGTAGGAACCGGCCGCCGCGGCCGCGGGCATAGAGCCAGTTGAACAGCGCGGTGCGCGCGCCGCCGATGTGCAGGTAGCCGGTGGGCGAGGGGGCAAATCGGGTGACGACGGTCTCGGACATGGGAATTTCGCCTTTCGGTCACCGCGGCCGTTAACCTTTCGGTAACCACGGAGGGTCTACGGAGGGGTATCTAGGTACGCGCGTGATTAAGCACAGCGCGCAGATGGGGGCAAGCATGGGGCCGCCAATGGGGCCTGCCGGGTTGCGCGCGCGGATCGCGGCGGGCGTGCTGGAAAAGCGGGGGCAGCTGTTCCCCTTCGTCCCGGTCCTGATGGGGCTGGGGGTGGCGGCGTTCTTTTCCCTGCGGGTCGAGCCGCCGGTCTGGCTGCTTGGCTGTCTTGGCTTCGTGGCCTTGGTGGGCGGGTTCTGGGCGGCCTGGCGGGCCGGGCCGGTGCTGGCGGTGGCGCTCTGGGTGCCTGTGCTGCTGGTGGGGGGCTTTGCGCTGGCCGGTGCGCGCACGCACGTGAAGGCCGCGCCGGTGCTGACCTTCCGCTACTTCGGCCCGATCGAGGGGCGCATCGTGGCCGTCGACCGCTCGGCCTCGGACGCGGTGCGGCTGATGTTGGACGCGGTGGTGCTTGAGGACCTCGCCCCGGATCGCACACCCACCCATGTCCGCGTCTCGCTGCATGGGCCCGAGCCGCGCGTGCCGCTGATCCCCGGCCAGCTCATCGGCCTCACCGGGCACCTGTCGCCCCCGGGAGGCCCGGTCGAGCCCGGCGGCTTCGATTTCCGCCGCCACGCCTGGTTCCTGTCGCTGGGCGGTGTCGGCTACACGCGTGACCCGGTCGTGGCCCTCGCCCCCGCGCCCGAGGGCGCCTGGCTGGGCCGCGCCCGCATGGCGCTGGCGACCCGCATCACCACGGCCCTGCCGGGCCAGCGCGGGGCCATGGCGGCGGCGCTGCTGACCGGCGACCGGTCCACCGTCAGCCAGGACGTGCTGACGGACCTGCGCGAGTCGAACCTGGCGCATCTGCTGGCGATCTCGGGCCTGCACATGGGGCTGCTGGCGGGCTTCGTCTTTGCCGCGACGCGGCTGGCGCTGACCGTCTCGCCCCCCGGCTGGCGGCGGCGCAAGATCGCCGCGCTGGTCGCACTGGCGGCGGGGGCAGGCTACCTCGCGCTCTCGGGCGGCAACGTCGCGACCCAGCGCGCCTATGTCATGGTGGCCGTGGCGCTTGGCGCGATCCTGGCCGATCGGCGGGCCATCTCGCTGCGCGCCGTGGCCATCGCCGCCACCCTCATCCTCGCGTTCCGGCCCGAGGCGCTGCTGGGCCCCGGCTTCCAGATGTCATTCGCCGCCACCACGGCGCTGGTGGCGGTCTTTTCGGTCCTGCGCGACCGGCCGCAGGATGCCTGGCGCCTGCCGAAATGGACGCGGCCGGTGATGGCCGTGGTGATTTCCTCGGGCGTGGCGGGGCTGGCGACAGCGCCCTTTGCGGCCGCGCATTTCAACATCATGGTCAAGTACGGGCTGATCGCGAATCTTGCATCGGTGCCTCTCATGGGCACCATCGTGATCCCCGCGGGCGTCGTGGCGCTGCTGGCCATGCCGGTCGGGCTCGAGGCCGCGCCGCTCTGGGTCATGGGGCAGGGGACGGGCTGGATCCTGTCGGTTGCCCATTGGGCCGCCGGCGTCGAAGGCGCGGTCATGGCGATCCCCGCGCCGGGGCCATGGGTGCTGCCGCTGCTGAGCCTGGGCGCGCTCTGGCTGGTGCTCTGGCCCGGGCGCAGTCGGCTGGCCGGCCTCGCCCCCGCCGCGCTTGCCCTGGCGCTCTGGCCCCTGGCCGAACGGCCCGAGGTGCTGGTGGCCGAAGGCGGCACGCTGGTCGGCGTCATGACGGAAGACGGCCGCGCGCTGAGCCGGGCGAAAGGCGCGGGCTTTGTCGCCTCGGTCTGGCTGGAGAACGACGGCGACCGCGCCTGGCAACAGGACGCCGCCGCCCGTGCCGCCGCGCCCGCCGGGCTGGTCTGGTCCTACCCGACGGGCACGGGGCGCATCGTCCACCTGTCGGGCAAACGCGCCGTCGCGGCCTTCCCCGGATGCGGGCCCGGCGACGTCATCGTCGCCTCGGTCGCGGCCGAGTTCGCCGGATGCGAGGTCTACGACCCCGACCGCCTGCGCGAAACCGGCAGCCTCGCGATCCGGGACGGCCGCGTCATCACCGCGCGCGACCGCACTGGCCGCCGCCTCTGGTCCCCGGGTTGAGGCGGGCCGCGTCCCGCAGTAAGAGGGCGCGACCCCAATCCCGGAGCCGCCCATGTCGCAACCCGCCTTCGTCCTCGTCCGTCCGCAGATGGGCGAAAACATCGGTGCCGCCGCCCGCGCCATGTGGAACTTCGGCCTCGACCGGATGCGCATCGTGGCGCCGCGCGACGGCTGGCCGAACCAGAAGGCCGTCGCCATGGCCTCGGGCGCAGGGCGGCTCTTGGACGAGGCGCAGATCGCCGAGGACCTGCCCGGAGCGCTGGCCGACCGCACCTATACCTACGCCACGACCGCCCGCTCGCGCGACCTGACCAAGCCGGTCTTCACCCCCGAGGGCGCGATGCGGGACGCCCGCCAGCGCATCGCCAACGGCGAGAAGATCGCGGTTCTCTTCGGCCCCGAACGCGCGGGGCTCGAGAACGACGACATCAGCCGTGCCAACGCGATCATCACCGTGCCGGTGAACCCGGACTTCGCCTCTCTCAACCTCGCGCAATGCGTGCTGCTGACCGCCTATGAATGGCGGCGCGGTGCGGACGAGACCCCGCCGCAGGTCACCGAGATGGCCGGCACCGACTGGGCCAACGGCGAAGAGATCGAGGCGCTGGTCAGCCATTACGAGGAGAGGCTGGACGACGCCGGTTTCTTTTTCCCGGACCACAAGGCGCAGAGCATGAAGCAGAACCTGCGCAACATGTGGAGCCGTATGCCCCTGACCCAGGCCGACGTGCGCATGCTGCACGGGATGATGCGGCAGATGGTCCGCTGGAAGGACCGGGGCTGAACCTTGAAGGCGGGCGGGGCGGGGCCTAATCTCCGCCCGACGAACAGGAGGCAGGCCATGGCCGCAGGCAAACGCAGCATCTTCGAAGAGGTCGGGACCGAGACCCGCAAGCCAGAGCCCCAGGGCGGCATGATCGACAAGGGCCGGCGCGGCGCGCGCGGGGCGATCCGCATCTGGTTGATGGTGCTGTTCGCCATGGTCTTCGCGATGATCGCCGTGGGCGGGTTGACCCGGCTGACCGACAGCGGGCTCTCGATCACCGAATGGAAACCGATCTCGGGCGCGCTGCCGCCGATGGGGGCCGAAGCCTGGGCTGCCGAGTTCGAGCTCTACCGCCAAAGCCCCGAATACCTGAACCAGAACGCCGGCATGTCGCTGGAAGAGTTCAAGTTCATCTTCTGGTGGGAATGGGGCCATCGCCAGCTGGGCCGGGTGATCGGCCTTGTCTGGGCGCTGGGTTTCGTCGGTTTCGCGCTGGCGCGGCAGATCCCGACCGGCTGGACCCGCAAGCTGCTGTGGATCGGCGCGCTTGGCGGGCTGCAGGGCGCGATCGGCTGGTGGATGGTCTCCTCGGGCCTGGTCGGAGACCGCGTGGACGTCCAAAGCTATCGCCTGGCCACGCATCTTGGCCTTGCCTTCGTCATCCTCGGCTTCATCGCCTGGTACGTGTTCGAACTGGGCCGGGCGGAGCGCGAGCTGATGCAGGCCCGTCGCCATCGCGACCGCAAGGCGTTCGGCATGGGCACCGGCCTCATGCACTTCGCCTTTCTGCAAATCCTCATCGGCGCGCTCGTCGCGGGCATCGACGCCGGGCGGGGTTACACCGACTGGCCGCTGATGGCCGGGGGCTTCCTGCCGCCCGATTTCTTCGACATGACGCCGTGGTGGCGGAACTTCTTCGAGAACGACGGCTTCGTGCAGTTCTGGCACCGGATGGTGGGCTATGCGCTGTTCGCCTTCGGGATTTTCGCCTGGACGCGCGGGCGGCGCTCGGCCTCTCCGGCGGTGCGCTTCGGCTTCAACGCCGTGCTGGCGATGATGTGCGTGCAGGTCGTGCTGGGCATCGTCACCGTGCTCTATTCCGCGCCGTTGGCGCTGGGGCTGCTGCACCAGCTGGGCGCCGTCGTTCTGTGGGTGCTGATCCTGCGCGCCCGTTTCCTGGCGGCCTATCCGCCGGCCCAATCCGTAAGAGGCTGAAATGACAGCATATACCGACCTGATGGCGTTCCAGCGCGAGACCGAGGCACTGGCGCAGGTCGCCGGCCGGCTGGGCTGGGACCAGGAGACGATGATGCCGCGCGGCGCGGCCGAACAGCGCGGCGAAGAGGTCGCGGCGCTGGAATCCGTCCTGCACGCCCGCCGCACCGATCCGCGCATCGGCGACTGGCTGGGGGCGGTGGACGAGGCCGCGCTGGACGAGGTGGGCCGCGCCAACCTGCGCCACATCCGCCGTGATTTCGAGAAACAGCAGAAGGTGCCGGCGAAACTCGCCTCCGAGGTGGCGCGGGTCACGGCGCTGAGCCAGGGCAAATGGGCCGCCGCCCGGGCCGAGGACGATTTCGCCGCCTTCGCCCCCGTCCTGGCCGAGGTGGTGAAGCTGAAGCGCGAGCAGGGCGCGGCGCTCGCGGATGGCGGAGACGTCTACGACGCGCTGCTCGACGGCTACGAGCCCGAGGCGACGGCGGCCCAGCTCGAGGCGATGTTCGGCGCGATGCGGCCCCGGCTGGTGGCCCTGCGCGACAAGGTGCTGGGCGCGACGCCGGCGCCGGTTCTCACGGGGACCTTCGACGAGGCCGCGCAGATGAAGCTGACGCGCGAGATCGCCAAGACCTTCGGCTACGACATGGCGCGCGGGCGGGTCGACAAGGCGGTGCACCCGTTCAGCTCGGGGTCTGGCAACGACGTGCGGATCACCACGCGCACGGCGCCGCATGACCCGTTCAACTGCATCTATTCGACCATTCACGAGGTCGGCCACGCGAGCTATGAGCAGAGCATCGACCAGGCCTACCTGCTGACCCCGCTGGGGCAGGGCGTGTCCATGGGCGTGCATGAAAGCCAAAGCCGGATCTACGAGAACCAGCTGGGCCGAAGCCGCGCCTTTGCTGCCTGGTTGCATGGCCGCATGACCGAGGTCTTTGGTGACCTGGGCCTCGAGGGGCCGGAGGCGTTCTTCAAGGCGGTCAACCGGGTGACGCAGAACTACATCCGCACCGAGGCGGACGAGATCCAGTACAACCTGCACGTCCTGCTGCGCTTCGACCTTGAACGCCAGCTGATGGCCGGCCGGCTGGAAGCGGCGGACATGGAAGAGGCGTGGAACCTCCGCTTCCTCGCCGATTTCGGCTATGCGGTGGACAAGGCATCCAACGGCGTGTTGCAGGACGTGCACTGGTCGCTGGGGCTTTTCGGCTATTTCCCGACCTATTCGCTGGGCAATGTCTATGCTGGCTGCCTGCATGCGTCGCTGCGACAGGCGGTGCCGGACCTCGACGCGCAGCTGGCGGCGGGCGACACTTCGGGCGCGACGGGTTGGCTGCGCAATGCGGTGCAGCAGCACGGCGGACTCTACACGCCGCGCGACGTCATCACCCGCGCGACCGGCGGCGCGCCGACTGAGGCGCCGCTGCTCGATTACATCGAGGCGAAGTTCACCGCGCTTTACGACCTTTGACACCGCGTGAGCCCCAAGATTTTTCGACGAAAAATCTTGGGGCCGGGTGCCCGGCACCGCAGATTGTTCGTCAGAACAATCTGCTTTGGCAGGGGTCAGAGCAGCCCCATCCGTTCCACCCGCTCGGGGTCGGGGAAGGGGCGGTAGAGCCCGAAATCCACGTGCTTGATCAGCCCGTGCACCGACCGGTAGCGGGTGCTGATCGCATCGTCATCCTCGCCCGAGACGCGGAAGGCGGCGTCCAGTTGCGCCAGGTCCTTTACCGCGATCTGCAGCATGAAATCGCGGTAAAGCCCGTCTGCGAGGTTCAGCTTGCGCCGGTAGAGCTGCCAGTCAAGGATCACCTTCCGCTCCATCAGCAGGCCCATCCATTCGTCGAGCGCATGGGCAAAGGCCAGCGCCTTGGCATCGTCCTTGAGGTCGATCGTGCAGCAATAGAGGTTCATCGGCGGCTCCGCTCCCATGGCAGAGGCCATGCTGCCACCAAGCCCTTGCCGTTCGATTAACGCGCCCCGGAACACAAAACGGCCCCGGATCGCTCCGGGGCCGCCTGCAATTCCATGACCGAAAGGCTCAGCTTTCGGGGACCGCGTCGTCCTCGTCGCCCTGGTCGGCGATCCAGGCCACGGACACGACCTCTTCGCCCTTGCCGGTGTTGAACACCTTGACCCCGCCGGCCGAGCGCGAGCGGAACGAGATCCCGTCCACCGGCACGCGGATCGACTGGCCCTTGGAGGTCGCCAGCATGATCTGGTCGTCCATCTCGACCGGGAAGGAGGCGATGATCTCGCCGCCGCGCATGGTCTTTTCCCAGGCCGTGACGCCCATGCCGCCGCGTCCGCGCACCGGGTAGTCGTGCGAGGACGACAGCTTGCCCAGGCCCTGCGCCGTGATGGTCAGGATCAGGTTCTCGGCCGCCGACATCTCGGCATAGCGCTCCTGCGGCAGGGCGGCGTTGGCGTCGCCCTCTTCCTCGTCCGAGGCCTCGGCATCGTCGGCGAGCCCGGCCATCGCGCGGCGCATCTTGAGATAGCTGGCCCGTTCGTCCGAGGTCGCGTCGAAATGCCGGATGACGGACATCGACACCACCTCGTCACCGTTGGACAGCTTGATCCCCCGCACCCCGGTCGAGGCGCGCGAGTTGAAGACCCGCACATCCGGCACCGGGAAGCGGATCGCCCGGCCAGCATTGGTCACCAGCATGACGTCGTCATCCTCGGAGCAGATGCGCGCGTTGATGAGACGCGTGTTCTCGTCCTCGCCCTCGAACTTCATCGCGATCTTGCCGTTGCGCATGACATTGGTGAAATCCGACAGTCGGTTGCGGCGGACGGAGCCCTTCGACGTCGCAAAGACGATCTGCAGATCGTCCCAGTCCTTTTCGTCCCGGTCCACCGGCATGATGGCCGCGATCGACACGCCCGTCGGGATCGGCAGGATGTTGACGATCGCCTTGCCCCGCGCGGTCCGGCCGCCCAGCGGCAGGCGCCAGGTCTTCAGCTTGTAGACCATGCCGTCGGTGGTGAAGAACAGCAGCTGCGTATGGGTATTGGCGACGAACAACGTGGTGACCACGTCGTCATCCTTGGTCGCCATGCCCGACAGCCCCTTGCCGCCCCGCTTCTGCGCGCGGAAATCGGCCAGCGCGGTGCGCTTGATCCAGCCCGACTGGGTCACGGTGACGACCATGTCCTCGCGCTCGATCAGGTCCTCGTCTTCCATATCGCCCGACCAGTCGACGATCTCGGTGCGGCGGGGGACGGCGAACAGCTCCTTCACCTCGGTCAGCTCGTCCGAGATGATCTGCATGATCCGCTCGCGGCTGGCGAGGATGGCGAGGTAGTCCTTGATCTTGCCCGCCAGCTCTTCCAGCTCGTCCGTCACTTCCTTGACGCCCAGCTGGGTCAGGCGTTGCAGGCGCAAGTCGAGGATGGCACGGGTCTGCGTTTCCGAAAGGTTGTATGTCCCGTCGTCGTTCATCGTGTGGGTCGGATCGTCGATCAGTCGGATGAAGGGCGCGATCTCTTCCGCCGGCCAGCGCCGTTCCATCAGCTTCTCGCGGGCTTCGGCGGCATCGGCCGAGGCGCGGATGGTCGCGACCACCTCGTCCACGTTGCTGACGGCGACGGCGAGACCACAAAGGATATGGCTCCGCTCCCGCGCCTTGCGCAGCAGATAGGCGGTGCGGCGGGCCACGACCTCTTCGCGGAAATCGAGGAAGGAGGTCAGGAAGCGCCGCAGCGTCAGTTGCTCGGGCTTGCCGCCGTTCAGCGCCAGCATGTTGCAGCCGAACGAGGTCTGCATCGGCGTGAAGCGGAACAGCTGGTTCAGCACCACCTCGGCGGTGGCATCGCGCTTGAGCTCGACCACCACGCGCACGCCGTTGCGGTCGCTCTCGTCCTGCACATGGGTGATGCCCTCGATCTTCTTGTCGCGGGCGGCCTCGGCGATCTTCTCGATCATCGAGGCCTTGTTCACCTGGTAGGGGATCTCGTCCAGCACGATGGCATAGCGGTCCTTGCGGATCTCTTCCACGCGGGTCTTGGCGCGGATGATGACGCTGCCGCGCCCCTCCAGGTACGCCTTGCGTGCGCCCGACCGGCCCAGCATGAGGCCGCCCGTGGGGAAATCGGGGCCGGGGATGTACTCGATCAGCTGCTCCGAGCTCAGGTCCGGCTCGGCGATCAGCGCGAGGCAGGCATCGATGACCTCACCCAAGTTATGCGGCGGGATATTGGTCGCCATGCCGACGGCGATGCCGCCCGCGCCGTTGACCAGCATGTTCGGGAAGCGCGCGGGCAGGACCGTGGGCTCGCGGTCCTTGCCATCATAGTTGTCCTGGAAATCGACGGTTTCCTTGTCGATATCCGACAGCATGTAGGCGGCCGGCTTGTCCATGCGCACCTCGGTGTAGCGCATGGCGGCCGCGTTATCGCCGTCCATCGAGCCGAAGTTGCCCTGGCCGTCCAGCAGCGGAAGCGACATGGAAAAATCCTGCGCCATCCGCACCAGCGCGTCGTAGATCGCCGAATCCCCGTGGGGGTGGTATTTCCCCATCACGTCGCCGACCGGGCGCGCGGACTTGCGGTAGGGCTTGTCGTGGGTGTTCGAGGTCTCGTGCATGGCGTAGAGGATGCGCCGGTGCACAGGTTTTAGGCCATCGCGCAGGTCGGGAATGGCCCGGCTGACGATCACGCTCATGGCGTAGTCGAGATAGCTGGTCTTCATCTCGGCCGAGATCGAAATCGTGGGGCCGCCCCAGCTGCTTCTGGGCGGCTTTTCCCCTTCGTTTTCAGGGGTTTCCGGCGTATCACTCACGTCTGGATACCTGCTCTCTGCGTCATACTATATCTGGTTGGCAGAGGTATATCAGAGCCACGATATGGGGTGCAATGGCCGATCCCGCCCCCGGTTGGCAGCCAGCCTCCGACAGTGCCAACACACTGTTTTTGTTGAAAATTAAATCCCGTGTCGCATCATGACGTTACGAGCAACGAACAAGGAGTGTCTTTCGTGACAAGCGAAACGGAATTGATGCTGCGCGGATACGGGCTGACCACGGCGGAATTCTTCTACCGCATGCCCGATTACCGCAACGTGCTGAACAGCTACATCTGGCAGGATTACGATCTGGCGCCGGATCACAAGAAGCTCTTTTCCTTCATCGAGTTCTGGCAAGACAGCATCGAAGGGCCGCTGCATTCGGTGCGCTTCACCCATCGCAAGATGGTCTCGCCCGGCGAATGGCGCCAGGTGGTCGGCGAATTCCGCTACCACTGACGCGGGGACGGGGGCCGCGCGGCCCCCGATCCGGTCTTCATTGTGCCCGTAAACTCCGGGGGTGTGGGGGCTGCCCCCCACTTGACCCTGCATGTGGGGATTGCCCCGACGGGCCGACCCGCCGGCGCTGCGCGGATCAGGGAATGATCCGCGTGTACTTCGTCCCCTCGAGCGTCGCGCCGATCCGCAGGCCGGCCTGGCCGAAGAGAAAGGCGATGACCGGCGCGAGCGCCGTGGTCGTCTCGGTCGCCAGCGCGCCGCCCTCGGTGGGCACGGCATATTCCACGTCCGCGCCCGCGGCCCAGCCGGGCGAGCGGCGGAAGTTCAGAAGCGCATCGTCGGTCATGAAGAACAGCACGTGGCTATATTGCTGCGCGCCGATCTGCAGCCCGATGTTGCCCTTGGCGGCCGAGTAGTAATCGACCGTCGCCCCGTCGATCAGCAGCGCGCCACGGCCGTAGCCGCCGCCGATGCCCAGGCCGGCCTCGGTGATCAGCGGCATCACCAGAACGCCGGTCGCCTTCGCGGCGACCTGGCTCGCCGAGGGGTATTGCGCGTAAAGCTGGCCAAGGGTGGATTGCACCCGCGCGTCGATCTGCGCGGCATTGCCGCCGCCAAAGCCGTTGCCGCAGGCGGCCGTCGTACCTGCCGCCGCCAGCCCCATCAGGGTGACGGCCCGTCTTGTCATATGGGTCATGGGTCTGCTCTCGTTGCTCGTGTCCTGCCCGGCCTGTGTCCGGCCGGTTCAGGGGTCAGGTTACATGCCAAGTGCGGCCAAGTCACCCCAAACCGTCCATGTCGGCGGGATCACGCGACCCGCAGAGATCAACCTTGACGCAGCAGGCGGGCGGCCTCGGGCGCGAAATAGGTCAGGATGCCGTCGCAGCCGGCGCGCTTGAAGGCCAGAAGGCTCTCCATCATCACCTTGGTGCCATCGACCCAGCCGTTCAATGCGGCGCCCTTGAGCATCGCGTATTCGCCCGACACCTGGTAGGCGTAGGTCGGCGCGCCGAAGGCGTCCTTTACCTGCCGGCAGATGTCGAGGTAGGGCATCCCGGGCTTGACCATGACCATGTCGGCGCCTTCGGAGAGGTCCCGCTCGACCAGCCGCAACGCCTCGGCGGCATTGGCGGGGTTCATCTGGTAGGTCGCCTTGTCGCCCTTGAGCGCGCCCGAGGCACCCACCGCGTCGCGGAACGGCCCGTAGAAGGCGCTGGCATACTTGGCCGAATAGCTCATCAGGCAGACGTTCTTGTGGCCCGCGCCTTCGAGCGCATCGCGCAGCGCGCCGATGCGGCCGTCCATCATGTCCGAGGGGCCGATGATGTCGGCGCCGGCCTCGGCCTGGGACAGCGCCTGTTTCACCAGCGCCTCGACCGTATCGTCGTTCACGATCTCTCCGTCCACGACAAAGCCGTCATGGCCGTTGATGTTGTAGGGGTCGAGCGCCACGTCGGTCATCACCGCGATGCCGGGGGCGGCGGCCTTGATCGCGCGGGTGGCGCGGTTGCTGAGGTTCTCGGGGTTCCAGGCCTCGGCGCAATCCTCGGTCTTGAGCGCGGGATCCGTGTAGGGAAAAAGGCAGATGGCCGGAATGCCAAGGCTTTCCGCCTCCTGCGCGGCCTCGGCGATCAGGTCCACCGATCGGCGGAAGACGCCGGGCATGGACGGGACCTCTTCCTGCACGCCCACGCCGTCACGGACAAAGACGGGCCAGATCAGGTCGCCGGTCGACAGCGTGTTTTCGCAGGTCAGCGCCCGCAGCGCGGCGCTTGACCGGGCGCGGCGGAACCGGGTGGCGGGGAAGGGGCCCTGGGTCATGTCTAACTCCTTGATCCTGCCGGGATCAGGTGGCATGGAATGAAACAATCCGCAAGTCTGGGCTTTTGCCGCGCCTTGCGCTAATGACCGGCGACACGCCGCACCCGGGGACAGGGACCGACCTTTGGACATTTACCAGACCATCCTGGAAGTCATCGACATGCGCTCGTTCTCGAACCTGTGGTTCTGGATCGCGCTTGCGGTGATGTGGTCGACGGCCAGCCACTGGATCATCGGCGTGCCCTTCGACATGCTGAACCGGGCCCGGCGGCGCGGGGGCGAGGCCGAGAAGGACCTCGAGGACCTGGTGCGCATCTACACCAACCGCATGCTCTATATCGGGCGCGTGGCAGGGATCTGGATGCTGGCCATCACCTGTTTCGTGCTGACCTCGCTGGCGATCGGCGGCTTCTGGTACAATGTCGAATTCGCCCAGGCACTGTTCCTTCTGGGCTTCCCGATGAGCCTTGTCGGCGGGCTCAGCCTCAACACCGCGCGGATCATCGAGCGGAAGCAGCCGACCGGCGAGGCGCTGCGCAAGCAGCTGATGCGCCACCGCGTCTACACCCAGATCATCGGCATGGTCGCGATCTTCTTCACCGCCGCCTGGGGCATGTTCAAGAACCTCTCGCTGGCGATCCCCGGCTACTGAGGCGATGAACGCGGTTCAGAATATCACCGTCGGCGGCGCGCCCGAGGGGTTCGACGCCCGTCTCGTGCTCGAGGAGGTGGCCGCCAACGGCCCCGTCATCCACGTGGCGCGCGACGACAAGCGGCTGGCGGCGATGCGGGACGCGCTGCGGTTCTTCGACCCCGCCATGCCGGTCGTGGTCTTTCCCGGCTGGGATTGCCTGCCTTACGATCGCGTCAGCCCCAATGCCGACATCTCGGCGCAGCGCATGGCGACGCTGGCGGCGCTGGTGCATGGCATGCCCGAGCGGTTCGTACTGCTGACCACGCTCAACGCCGCGACCCAGCGGGTGCCCGCCCGCGAGGTGCTGCGCGAGGCGGCCTTTGCCGCCCGGGTGGGCGACCGCGTGGACGAGGGCGCGCTGCGCAACTTCCTGGTGCGCATGGGCTTTTCCCAGGCGCCCACCGTGACAGAGCCCGGCGATTACGCGATCCGCGGCGGGATCATCGACATCTATCCGCCGGGCGATCTGGGGCCGGTGCGGCTGGATCTCTTCGGCGACATCCTCGACGGGGCGCGGCGGTTCGATCCGGGGACGCAACGTACGACGGAAAAGCTCGACGTGGTCGAACTGGCGCCGGTCAGCGAGGTGATCCTGGACGACAGCGCCATCACGCGCTTTCGGCAGAATTACCGGATCGAATTCGGGGCCGGCGGCGCCTCGGACCCGCTGTATGAAAGCGTCAGCGCGGGGCGGAAACATGCGGGGGTCGAGCATTGGCTGCCGTTCTTCCACGACCGGCTCGAGACGCTATTCGACTACCTGCCGGGCGCCACGATCACGCAGGACGACCAGCTGACCGCCGCGCGCCTGAGCCGCTGGGAGCAGGTGGAGGATCAATACGGCGCGCGCAAGCATGCGCTTGAACAGAAGGCCTCGCTCGATTCCGTCTACAAGCCCGCGCCGCCGGGGCTGCTTTACATGGACGACGCGGCGTGGGAGCAGGCGGTGGCCGGCCGCCGCCGGTTGCAGTTCCATCCGCTGGCGCAGGCCTCGGGTCCGGGCGTCAAGGATGCGGGCGGGCGGATCGGGCGCAATTTCTTGCCCGAGCGTCAACTGGAAAACGTCAGCCTTTTTGCGGCCTTGGCGGATCACGTGAAGGCAAAGCTCGAAGTCGGGCCGGTGGTCATCGCCTCCTATTCCGAGGGCGCCCGCGAACGCCTTTCGGGTCTGATCGAGGACGAGGGCCTGTCCGAGACGATCCATGTCTCGGACTTCTCGCGCGTCGGCAAGCGCGGGCTTTACCTGACGGTCTGGGCGCTGGATGCGGGGTTCGAGGCCAAGGGCCTCACGGTCATCTCGGAACAGGACGTGCTGGGCGACCGGCTGATCCGCGCCCCGCGCAAGAAACGCCGGGCCGAGAACTTCCTGACCGAGGCGCAAAGCCTCAGCCCCGGCGACCTGGTGGTCCACGTGGACCACGGGATCGGCCGCTACCACGGGCTCGAGGTCATCACCGCCGCCGGCGCCGCGCATGAATGCCTGCAGCTGGAATATGCCGAAAACGCGCGGCTCTACCTGCCGGTCGAGAACATCGAGCTGCTCAGCCGTTACGGCCATGACGAGGGGCTTTTGGACAAGCTGGGCGGGGGCGCCTGGCAGGCGAAAAAGGCGCGGCTCAAGGAACGCATCCGCGAGATGGCCGACCGGCTGATCCGCGTCGCGGCCGAACGGGCGCTGCGCAAGGCGCCGATGCTTGAGCCGCCGACGGGGATGTGGGACGCCTTCTGCGCGCGCTTTCCCTACGAAGAGACGGACGACCAGCTGCGCGCCATCGGCGAGGTCATGGACGACCTGCAGTCGGGCCAGCCGATGGACCGGCTGATCTGTGGCGACGTCGGTTTCGGCAAGACCGAGGTGGCGATGCGCGCCGCCTTCATCGCCGCGATGTCGGGCGTGCAGGTCGCGGTGATCGCGCCGACGACGCTGCTGGCGCGGCAGCACGCCAAGAGTTTCGCCGAACGGTTCCGGGGCTTCCCGCTCGAAGTGCGGCAATTGTCGCGCTTCGTGCCGGCCAAGGAGGCGGCCGAGACGCGCGACGGCATGGCCAGGGGCACGGTGGACATCGTCATCGGCACCCATGCCATCCTGGCCAAGGGCATCCGGTTCAAGACCCTCGGCCTGCTGGTGATCGACGAGGAACAGCATTTCGGCGTCACCCACAAGGAACGGCTGAAACAGCTGCGCAGCGATATCCATGTGCTGACGCTGACCGCGACGCCGATTCCGCGCACGCTGCAGCTGTCGCTGTCGGGCGTGCGGGACCTGTCGATCATCGGCACGCCCCCCGTGGATCGCCTGGCCATCCGCACCTACGTGAGTGAATTCGACGCGGTGACGATCCGCGAGGCGCTGCTGCGCGAACGCTATCGCGGCGGGCAAAGCTTCTACGTGGTGCCGCGCATCGCCGACCTGCCCGAGATCGAGGAGTTCCTGCGGACCCAGGTGCCCGAGGTCAGCGTCATCGTCGCCCATGGCCAGCTGGCGGCCGGAGAGCTCGACGACCGGATGAACGCCTTCTACGACGGCAAGTACGACGTGCTGCTGGCGACGACGATCGTGGAATCCGGCCTCGACATCCCGACGGCGAACACGATGGTGGTGCACCGGGCGGACATGTTCGGGTTGGCGCAGCTTTACCAGATCCGCGGCCGGGTGGGGCGCTCCAAGACCCGCGCCTATGCCTATCTCACGACCAAGCCGCGCACCAAGCTGACGGCCACAGCGGAAAAACGGCTGCGCGTGCTGGGCTCGCTCGACAGCCTCGGCGCCGGGTTCACGCTGGCCAGCCAGGACCTCGACATCCGCGGGGCCGGGAACCTGCTGGGCGAAGAGCAGTCGGGTCAGATGCGCGACGTGGGCTATGAGCTCTACCAGTCGATGCTGGAAGAGGCGATTGCCAAGATCCGGTCGGGCGCGCTCGAGGGGCTGTCGGAGGTCGACGACCACTGGGCACCGACGATCAACCTTGGCGTGCCGGTGCTGATCCCCGAGGACTATGTGCCCGACCTCGACGTGCGCCTCGGCCTCTACCGCCGCCTCAGCGAGTTGCATACCAAGGTGGAACTGGAAGGCTTTGCGGCCGAGCTCATCGATCGCTTCGGCAAGTTGCCGCGCGAGGTGAACACGCTGCTGCTGGTGGTGCGGATCAAGGACATGTGCAAGCGGGCCGGGATCGCCAAGCTGGACGGCGGGCCGCGGGGCGCGACGATCCAGTTCCACAACGACAAGTTCGCCAATCCGCAGGGGCTGGTCGAGTTCATCCAGGACCAGAAGGGCCTCGCCAAGGTCAAGGACAACAAGATCGTCGTCCGGCGCGACTGGAAGAAGGACAGCGACAAGATCAAGGGCGCCTTCGCCATCGCCCAGGACCTGGCCAAGAAGGTGCGCGCGGCCGAAAAATCTTCGTGAAGAAGATTTTTCCGCGGGGGCGGGCGGACTGAAAAGTCTTCGTCAGAAGACTTTTCGCGGGGGGCACCCGGTCAGCGGGCGGCGAACCAGGCCGCGATGCGCGGCTGCAGCCAGGCCCAGAGGGTCGGCGCCCCGCGCTTGATGCCGGACCCGACCCGGGCCTCGACCGTTTCCTGCGCCACCTTGTAGTCCACCCAGGACCCGCCACCCGAGGCGATGTTGTGGTTCGGGGTCTGGAACCGGTCGATCGCCTTGGCGAATTGCGCGTCCACGCTTTCCGCCGCCTCAAACTCGTCCCAGAGCGCGCGCAAGGCGTCCCGTTGGTCGGCAGGCAGCAGGCCGAAGATCCGGTCGGCCGCCGCTTTCTCTTCGGCTTCCTGCTGCGCCGGGTCGTGGTCGCCAAAGACCGGGTGGTCGCCCGCGTCGATCTCGACCAGGTCGTGGATCAGCAGCATCCGGATCACCCGGTCGATGTCGACGCCCTCGGGCGCGTGTTCGCCCAGGATCAGCGCGTAAAGCGCGATGTGCCAGGAGTGTTCGCCCGAGTTTTCGTGGCGGGAGTTGTCGCAGAGCCGCGTGGCGCGGGTCACCGATTTCAGCTTGTCGGCTTCCAGCAGGAAGGCCATCTGGGCATCAAGGCGTCGGGTCATGGGCGCAGGCTCCCCACAGGCAGGTGATCTTGTTGGTGAAAAGGGCTGCAATCCAGCCGGCGACGATCAGCACCGGAAGGACAAAGGCCCCATGGGTTCCCTTGCGGTCGCAGTCATGTTGGGACGCGGGCGGCAGGAGGGCCCAGGCGCAGAACAGGCCGAAGAGCGCCGCGCCGGCCAGCAGGACCTTCCGCTGGCGTGGGTTGCGCGCGAGGGCAAGAAACAGCGCAAAACCGGCGAAGGGGCCCAAGAGCAGGCCCGCCGCCATGAGCGACGACACGGGCGTCAGTGCCGTGTCGGCCATCAGGCGGCTGACCTCCGACGCTTGCCCGAGGCATTGGCGCCAGCCCTGTTCGCCGAGTTGCAGCAGCAGCGACAGGGTGAGGGCCGAACCAAGCAGCAGCCCGATGGGCAGCGCGGCGCGGGTCACTCCGCCGTCGGGGGCGCGGCCGCGGCGGCCTTTTCGGCCCGCGCGGCCTTGACCTTGTCGACCAGGAACTTGCGGGCCTTTTCCTCGGCCATTCGCACCCGGATCTCGGTGATATAGGCTTCTTCCAGCGTCTGGGAGGCGGCGGCAAGCACGTTGCCGACCTCGACGAAAAGCCGGTCCTCACCCAACTCCTTCATCGCCTTCATCGTGTCATCGGCCAGTTTCGACGCGAGCGTCTCGATGGTTTTCGACATCTGGGCCTCCGGGGCAGGTTCAGCGGGTGGATTCGGTCAGGCGGCGCTTGACGTAATCGGTGACACTTTCGGTCAGCGTGTCCATGTGCGGCTCTTCGAAGAAGTGGCCCGCGCCCTCGACCTCCTGGTGGGTGATCGTGATTCCCTTCTGTTCCTGCAGCTTGCCGACCAGCGACTGGGTGTCCGCGGGCGGGGCCACGCGGTCGCCGGTGCCGTTGATGATCAGGCCCGACGACGGGCAGGGCGCCAGGAAAGAAAAGTCGTACATGTTGGCCGGCGGGGAGACCGAGACGAATCCCGTGATCTCGGGCCGGCGCATCAACAGCTGCATGCCGATCCAGGCACCAAAGGAGAATCCGGCGACCCAGCAATGTTTCGAGTTGTTGTTCATCGACTGCAGGTAGTCGAGCGCCGAGGCGGCATCGCTCAGCTCGCCGATGCCCTGGTCGTATTCGCCCTGGCTGCGCCCAACGCCGCGGAAATTGAACCGCAGCACGGTGAAGCCCATGTTGTAGAAGGCATAATGCAGGTTGTAGACGACCTTGTTGTTCATCGTTCCGCCGAATTGCGGGTGCGGATGCAGCACGATGGCGATGGGCGCGTCCCGTTCCTTCTGCGGATGGTAGCGGCCTTCCAGGCGGCCTTCGGGGCCGGGGAAAATCACCTCGGGCATGCGGTGCGTCACTCCTGACTGGGTGGGTGCGCATTCTTGACGAAAACGCTCGACCACCTTAGAACAATTCCAAATCGCGGGACCCTGCCGGCAGGGCCTTTCGGCAGATAGTCGCTGAGGGCGCGAAGGTCAATGAATTGTGGGGGAGCAGGTCGATGAAGCTGAGCACCAAGGGCCGCTATGCAATGGTGGCGCTGACGGACCTGGCGATGCAGCCCGACGGATCGCTGGTCAACCTCGGCGACATCTCGCGGCGGCAGAGCATCTCTCTGCCCTATCTCGAGCAGCTCTTCGTCAAGCTGCGGCGGGCCGAGCTGGTCGTGTCGGTGCGTGGGCCGGGCGGTGGCTACCGCCTGGCGCGGCCGGCGTCCGAGATCCGGGTGGTCGAGGTGCTGTCGGCGGTGGACGAGACCGTGGATGCCATGCACACCGGCGCGGGCGCCAGCGGGGGCCTCTCGGGCAGCCGGGCGCAATCGCTGACCAACCGGCTGTGGCAGAGCCTGTCGGCCCATGTCTATGTCTTCCTGCACCAGACGCGCCTGTCGGACGTGATAGACAACGGGTTGGCGCCCTGTCCGGCGGTGCCGGGCATCTTTGCCGTGGTGGACGAGGCCGGGGCCGAGGCCATCGCGCCGGTGGCGGACGAGGCGTGAGCCTGCCCCGCGCGGAGTGCTGCGCACGCCGGTCGGTTTGCGTATCCGCCACGCAGGCCCTGGAGGGCGCTGCCCTCCAGACCTCCCGGAGTATTTTCGGAACAGTGAAGTAGGGGCCTGATGCAAAGGGTGTACCTGGACTGGAATGCCACGGCGCCTTTGCGGCCCGAGGCGCGCGATGCGATGATCGCCGCGATGGCGGTCGTCGGGAACCCCTCTTCCGTCCATGCCGAGGGGCGGGCGGCCAAGGGGATCGTCGAAAAGGCCCGCGCCCAGGTGGCGGCGGCGCTGGGGGCCGAGGGGGCCGACGTGATATTCACCTCGGGCGCGACCGAGGCGGCGGCGCTGGCCTGTGCGGGCCGGGGGCTGATGGGCGCGGCGGTCGAGCATGATGCCGTGCGCGCCTGGATCGACGAGGCGCTGCCGGTCGATGCGGATGGCCGGGTGACGGTCGTCGATCCGGCGCGGTCGGTGTTGCAGGCGGCCAATTCCGAGACGGGCGTCTTGCAGGATCTGCCCGAGGGGCTGGCGGTCAGCGACATGACGCAGGCCTTCGGCAAGGTGCCGCTGGCCTTCAACTGGTCGGGCGCGCAGATGGCGCTGGTCTCGGCCCACAAACTGGGCGGGCCCAAGGGCGTGGGTGCCCTGGTGGTCAAGCGCGGCACCGAGGTGCCGGCGCAGATCCGGGGCGGCGGGCAGGAAATGGGGCGTCGCTCGGGCACCGAGAACGTGATCGGGATCGCGGGTTTCGGCGCCGCTGCCGAGGCAGCCGCGCGGGACCTGGCGGATGGCACCTGGGAGCGGGTCGCCGCAATTAGAAAGATTCTAGAAAACGTGCTTGCGTCCGAAGCGAAGGAGACTATTTTTGTCGGAAATGCTTCTGCGCGGCTGCCGAACACCACGATGATCCTGACGCCCGGATGGAAGGGCGAGACCCAGGTGATGCAGATGGACCTTGCGGGGTTCGCCGTATCCGCGGGCTCGGCCTGTTCCAGCGGCAAGGTCAAGGCCAGCAACGTTTTGCAGGCCATGGGGTTCGATGACGTGGCGGCGGTCAGCAGCCTGCGCATCAGCCTGGGCCCGCAGGTGACCGAAGCGCAGGTGATGCGGTTTGCCGAGGCCTGGCTGGCCCAACGGGCGCGGTTCGTGGCGCGGCGGCGGGGCTGACGTGACGTGGCGCGGGGACGCGCCGACAGGGATTGACGGGGCTGCGCGAGGCCCCGAGAAGGGCGCCGGCAACGGGGCCCGAATGCGACAGGACGCGGGGCCGGTCCCCGCGAGGAAACGATCAGCCCCGGTACGCGGGGCCCGAGGAAAGGACGCCGACATGGCCATGACGGACGAGACCCAGGTCAAGGAAGGCGTCGACCAGCAGACGGTGGATGCCGTGCGCGAGGTCGGCGGCAAGTACAAGTACGGCTGGGAAACCGAGATCGAGATGGATTACGCCCCCAAGGGCCTGACCCCCGATATCGTGCGCCTCATCTCGCAGAAGAACGAAGAGCCCCAGTGGATGACCGACTGGCGCCTGCAGGCGCTGGAGCGCTGGGTCAAGATGGAAGAGCCCGACTGGGCCATGGTCGATTACCCCGAGATCGATTTCCAGGACCAGTATTACTACGCCCGTCCCAAGAGCATGGAAGTGAGGCCCAAGTCCCTGGACGAGGTCGACCCCAAGCTGCTGGCGACCTATGAAAAGCTGGGCATCCCGCTGAAGGAACAGATGATCCTGGCCGGGGTCGAGGGCGCCGAGGACATGCCGGCCGAGGGCCGCAAGGTGGCCGTGGACGCGGTGTTCGACTCTGTCAGCGTCGGCACCACCTTCCAGAAGGAGCTGAAGGCCGCGGGCGTCATCTTCTGCTCGATCTCCGAGGCGATCCGCGAACACCCCGAGCTGGTGCGCAAGTACCTCGGGAGCGTCGTGCCCGCGTCGGACAATTTCTATGCCACGCTGAATACGGCCGTGTTCAGCGACGGATCGTTCGTCTACGTTCCGCCGGGCGTGCGCTGCCCGATGGAGCTGTCGACCTATTTCCGCATCAACGCCGAGAACACCGGCCAGTTCGAACGCACGCTGATCATCGCCGACAAGGGCTCTTACGTCAGCTACCTTGAGGGCTGCACGGCGCCCCAGCGCGACAAGTCGCAGCTGCACGCCGCCGTGGTCGAGATCATCATCGAGGAAGATGCCGAGGTGAAATACTCGACCGTCCAGAACTGGTATCCGGGCGACGAGAACGGCAAGGGCGGGATCTACAACTTTGTCACCAAGCGCGCCGATTGTCGGGGCGACCGGGCCAAGGTGATGTGGACGCAGGTCGAAACCGGCTCGGCCGTGACCTGGAAGTATCCCAGCTGCATCCTGCGCGGCGACGACAGCCAGGGCGAGTTCTACTCCATCGCCATTGCCAACAATTACCAGCAGGCCGATACCGGCACCAAGATGGTCCACCTGGGCAAGAACACCAAGAGCCGGATCGTGTCCAAGGGGATAAGCGCGGGCCATGCGCAGAACACCTATCGCGGGCTCGTGTCGATGCATCCCAAGGCCAAGAACGGGCGCAACTACACCCAGTGCGACAGCCTGCTGATCGGCGACAAATGCGGGGCCCACACGGTGCCTTATATCGAGGTGCGCAACAACTCGTCCCGCGTCGAGCACGAGGCGACGACCTCCAAGGTCGACGACGACCAGCTCTTCTACTGCCGCCAGCGCGGCATGGATGAGGAAGAGGCGGTTGCGCTGGTCGTGAACGGCTTCTGCAAAGACGTGCTGCAGGCGCTGCCGATGGAATTCGCCATGGAGGCGCAGCAGCTTGTGGCGATCAGCCTCGAAGGCTCGGTGGGCTGACAAGGGGCTTCCCATGACGGGTGCGATGGATCTTCCCCTGACCCAGAAGACGGGGCCGGATTACTTTGACCTGCGCGAGACGCTTGGCCGTCTGGCGCAGGGCGCAGCCGTGGAATTTCCCCCCATGAACGTCGTCCGCGCGCGGATCGAGGAGCGGGACGTCACCTTTTGCTGCAACATGCACCGTGACCCGATCCAGAAGAAGCACCGGGCGGGCACGTTCTTCGAGGCCGAGGAACTGTCACAGCTGCGGGGCCTGTTGCCGCGCGGGATGCGGATGCTGGACGTGGGCGCGAATGTGGGCAACCATGCGCTGTTCTTCGCCCTTTTCCACGGCGCGACACGCATCGTGGTGATCGAACCCAACCCGCTCGCCTTGGCGCCGCTGGTCGCCAACATCGTCATGAACGGGGTTCAGGACGTGGTGGACATGTCGGCGCTGGGGATCGGATTGTCGAACACCTCGGAAGGGGGCTTCGGCATGAAGCGGCATGACCGCAACCTGGGCGCCACGCGGATGCGGCCGGGCAAGGGCGATCTGCAGGTGCATGCGGGGGACGACCTCTTTGACGGCGAGGACTTCGATTTCATCAAGATCGACGTCGAAGGGATGGAGATGAAGGTGCTCGCCGGGCTCGAGAAGACGATCCAGCGCTGCAAGCCCATGATGTTCATCGAGGTGGACGACGACAACGCCGAGGCGTTCAGCGTCTGGCTTTCCGAGGCCGGCTACCGCACCCGCAGCCAATTGCGCCATTACGGCGTGAACGAAAACTACCTGATCGAACCGATCCCGGAGGACGCGACATGATCCTGACGACGACCCACAACGTAGAAGGTCGCAAGATCGCCACCTACCACGGCATCGCGGTGGGCGAGGCGATCATGGGGGCCAACGTGGTGCGCGACTTCTTTGCCGGGATCACGGACATCATCGGCGGCCGCTCGGGCGCCTATGAAAGCAAGCTGCAGGACGCGCGCGACACCGCCATGCGCGAGCTGGAACAGCGGGCCGCGGCGATGGGGGCCAATGCCGTCGTCGGCGTTGACCTGGATTACGAGGTGGTCGGGGATTCGATGTTGATGGTGTCCGTCAGTGGCACCGCCGTCACCCTGGCCTGAGAGATAAAAGGGGCCTGGCCCCCGCGCGATAAAGGACGAGATACATGTTGGAAATCAAGAACCTGCACGTCAAACTTGAAGAAGAAGACAAGCAGATCCTCAATGGTGTGAACCTGACGGTCGAGGCCGGCAAGGTTCATGCCATCATGGGCCCCAACGGGTCGGGCAAGTCGACGCTGAGCTACGTGCTGTCGGGCCGCGACGGCTACGAGGTGACCGAGGGCAGCGCGACGCTGGAAGGCGAAGACCTGCTGGCGATGGAAGTCGAGGAGCGCGCCGCCGCCGGCATGTTCCTGGCGTTCCAGTACCCGGTCGAGATCCCCGGCGTCGGCAATATGACCTTCCTGCGGACAGCCGTGAACGCGCAGCGCAAGGCGCGCGGGCAGGAGGAGATGTCGGCGACCGAGTTCCTCAAGGTCGTGCGCGAAAAGGCCAAGACGCTCAAGATCGACGCGGACATGCTCAAGCGCCCCGTGAACGTCGGTTTCTCGGGCGGCGAGAAAAAGCGCAACGAGATCCTGCAGATGGCCATGCTCGAGCCCAAGATGTGCATCCTGGACGAGACGGATTCCGGCCTTGACGTGGACGCGATGAAGCTGGTCAGCGATGGCGTGAACGCGCTGCGCGACGAGGGCCGGGGCTTCCTTGTCATCACGCACTACCAGCGCCTGCTCGACCACATCAAGCCGGACGTGGTGCACATCATGGCGAACGGCCGGATCATCAAGACCGGCGGGCCAGAGCTGGCGCTTGAGGTTGAGCACAACGGGTATGCCGACATCCTGGCGGAGACCGCGTGATGGCCCTTCCCAAGCTGAAAGCGGACGCGACCGAGGCGCGGCTGGCAACGCTCGAGCTGCCGATCGGCGGCTGGACCGACACGGCCCGGCGAGAGGCGCTGGCCCGCGTGCAGGCGATGGGCCTGCCCGCGCGGCGCGACGAGTACTGGAAATACACTCGCCCCGACACTCTGGTCGCCCCCGAGACGCCCGAGGCCCAGGTCTACGAGATGGATGAGCAGCTGCTCTTCGACGAGGTCGACCGCCTGTGCCTTGTCTTCGTGGACGGTGTCTTCGACGCCGAGGCCTCGGACGAGATCGCGGGCGAGGGGCTCGAGATCACGCGCCTGGCCGAGGTGGCCGGCGCAGATATCCATTGGGCGCAGGGCCTTTACGGCACGCTGGAAGCCGCCGGCCAGGTCCCGGTGCCGCGCACGCTGGCCGCGCTGAACACCGCCTTTGCCACCGACGGCGTGTTGATCCGCGTTACCGGCAAGGTCGAAAAGCCGATCCTGCTGCGCTACTTCCACCGTGCGACGACCTCGGACGCGATGCTGCACCACGTCATCAAGCTGGAACCGGGCGCCCAGATGACGCTGCTGGAAAACGGCCCCGCCGCCGCGCGGTTCAACAAGGTGATGGAGGTCGAGGTCGCCAATGGCGCCACCTTCCACCATGTCCGCGCGCAGGGCCGCGACCACCAGCGCCGCGCCGCCACGCATATCTTTGCGCGGCTGGGTGCTGAATCGGTCTTCAAGTCCTTCACCTCGACCGCCAACGGAGTGCTGACCCGCAACGAGGTCGTAGTCGAGTTCACCGGCGACGATGCCGTGGCCCATGTGGCCGGCGCCTGTGTCGGGGATGGCGATTTCCTGCATGACGACACGGTGTTCATCACCCATGACGCGGTCGGTTGCGAAAGCCGGCAGGTGTTCAAGAAGGTGCTGCGCAACGGCGCCACGGGTGTCTTCCAGGGCAAGATCCTGGTCAAGGCGGGCGCGCAGAAGACCGACGGCTACCAGTTGAGCCAGTCGCTGCTGCTGGACGACGACAGCCAGTTCTATGCCAAGCCCGAGCTTGAGATCTACGCCGATGACGTGGCCTGTTCGCATGGCTCCACCTCGGGCGCGATCGACGAAACCGGCCTCTTCTACCTGCGCTCGCGCGGGGTGCCTGAGGGGCTGGCGACCGACCTGCTGACGCTCGCCTTCCTCGCTGAAGCGGTGCAGGAGATCGAGGACGAACGCCTGCAGGAATGCATCAACACCCGCCTCAGCGAGTGGCTGGAGCGGCGTCGGGGCTGATGTCTCTGACGCAGGATATCGCGGCCACCTGGCGGGGTCCCGGCCGGGTGGTTGCGCGTCTCATGACGCTCGAGGCGCGCGAAAGCCGCGCGCTTTACTTCCTGATGATGGCCAGCATCCTGCTGTTCGTGGCCCGCGCCCCGACCGAGGCGCGGATGGCGGCGCTGGACCCCGAGGGCCCGCCGCTTCCGGCGCGGCTGTTCTTTTCGGCGCTTGGCATCCTCGCCTTCGTGCCGATGCTGGCCTATGGCTTTGCGGCGCTGAGCCACGGCGTCGCGCGGCTGCTTGGTGCCGGGCAGGGCGGCTTTTCCGGCGCGCGGCTCGCGCTCTTCTGGGCGCTCCTGGCGATCTCTCCGCTCACGCTGCTGATGGGGCTGGTCGCGGGCCTTGTGGGCCAGGGGATGGAGCTGTCTCTGTTGCTTTACGCCTGGCTGGGCGTCTTCGCCTGGTTCTGGATTGGCGGCCTTCGGGCCACGAACGCGGTGGGGCAGGCGGCATGAACGCGGTTCAGGACTGGGTGCAGCTGGCGATCCGCAGCATTGCCGACCCGCGCGCGGCGGGGGCCGAGGTCAAGCACCTGCCGTCCGCGCTGACATGGCCGGCCTTCTGGCTGGTCGCGATCCTGGGCGGCGTGTCCACCCAGCTCAGCCTGTATCTCACCCCGATCGAGGGCTTCCCGACCCTTGGCGGCCCCGTTGGCTTTGTCGCCTTTGTCGCGGCGGGCATGATGGGGCTGGTTGCCGCCTTCACCGCCTCCGGGCGGCTTTTCGGCGGCACCGGCACGTTCGAGCAGTTGCTGGCCGTGGTCACCTGGATGCAGGGCCTGCGCGTCACCGCGCAGATCACGCTGCTGATCGGCAGCCTCGTGCTGGGCGACGCCTTTGCCTTTCTTGTGGGGGTCCTTGTCATGCTGATCGGCGTATGGGTCGCCGTGAACTTCGTCGCCGCGGTGCACGAGATCGAGCCGGTCCCGGCCCTGATCGCCGTGGTGCTGGGTGGCATCGCCGTTGCCATCCTTCTGTCTTTCCTCTGGTCGCTTGCCGCGCCGCAAATGTCGGAGCTTCCCCTTGCTTGACGTCGAAAAGATCCGCGCCGATTTCCCGATCCTGTCGCGCGAGGTGAACGGCAAGCCGCTGGTTTACCTCGACAATGGCGCCTCGGCGCAGAAGCCGCAGGTGGTGATCGACGCGATCACGCAAGCCTATTCGCAGGAATATGCCAACGTGCACCGCGGCCTGCATTTCCTGTCGAACCTCGCCACCGAGAAATACGAGGGCACGCGCGCGATCATCGCCCGGTTCCTTGGCGTTCGGGATGAGGACGAGATCGTGATGAACTCGGGCACGACCGAGGGGATCAACACGGTCGCCTATGGCTGGGCAATGCCGCGCATGGAAGCCGGCGACGAGATCGTGCTGTCGGTGATGGAGCATCACGCCAACATCGTCCCCTGGCACTTCCTGCGCGAACGGCAGGGCGTGGTGCTGAAATGGGTGGATGTGGACGCCAACGGCGATCTCGACCCGCAGAAGGTGATCGACGCCATCGGGCCCAGGACCAAGCTCGTCGCCGTCACGCAGCTGTCGAACGTGCTGGGCACTGTGGTGGACGTCAAGGCGATCTGTGATGGTGCGCGGGCCAAGGGCGTGCCGGTGCTGGTCGACGGCAGCCAGGGCGCCGTGCACATGCCGGTCAACGTCAAGGAAATCGGCTGCGATTTCTACGCCATCACCGGCCACAAGCTTTATGGCCCCTCGGGTTCGGGCGCGATCTACATCGCCAAGGAGCGGATGGCCGAGATGCGCCCCTTCATGGGGGGCGGCGACATGATCCGCGAGGTGACCAAGGATGCCGTCACCTACAACGACCCGCCGATGAAGTTCGAGGCGGGCACCCCCGGCATCGTGCAGACCATCGGCCTTGGCGTTGCGCTCGAGTACATGATGGAGGTGGGGATGGACAACATCGCCGCCCACGAGACGCGCCTGCGCGACTATGCCCGCACCCGGCTGGACGGGCTCAACTGGCTGAACGTGCAGGGGAAATCCGCGACCAAGGCGGCGATCTTCAGCTTCACGCTGAACGGGGCGGCCCATGCGCATGACATCTCGACCATCCTCGACAAGAAGGGGGTCGCGGTGCGCGCCGGCCACCATTGCGCCGGCCCGCTGATGGATCACCTCGGGGTCACGGCCACCTGCCGCGCGTCATTCGCGATGTACAACACCGAGGCCGAGGTCGACGTTCTAGTCGATGCGCTCGAACTGGCGCACGAGCTTTTCGGCTGATCTTGCCTCCGTATGTCGGGGTCGGCGGCGCATCCCGGCAGAGCCGACTGCGGCGGCCCGGTGCCGCAGGGGGATCGCCACATCTTGCGCAAGGCGCTCACTTGGGATCAAAGTGTCGTCGCTGTGTTTCACGAAGGATTCCCCATGTCGGACACCAAGGCCAGGATCTACGCCCTGCTCGAAAAGTATTCCAAGAAGGCCGGCCCGATCGCGCCGGACGACAAGATCTTTGGCGACGGGCTGAACATGGCCTCGATCTCGTTCACCGAATTCGTGCTTGAATTCGAAGACGAGTTCGGCGGCGAGGACCTGGTCGATGACCTCGGGGCCGACATCAAGACCGCCGGGCAGCTGGTGGACAAGCTGGCCAGCATGGTCGAGTGAACGGTTTGGCGTGGAACCAGAAAGCCCCGGTCGTACTGCCGGGGCTTTTCAGTTCAGCGTGCATGCGAGGAACTCGGGCGCGCACGTAGCGGGTTAACGGCGTTGAGCTTTCTCGATCCGGCGGGGGTCAATCCGCGACCACGGCGTCCACTTCGATCTCAACAAGCCATTCGGGGTTCACAAAGCGATTGATTGCCATGATCGTGTCAACCGGACGCGCATCGAGGCAGTAGAGTTTTCGCGCCTCTATGGCGTCTTTCCAGGTGTCGATGTCCGTCAGGATGACCCGTGTCCTGACGATGTCCTGTAAACCGGACCCGGCTAGTTCCAATGCGGTCTTGATGATCTCGAAGCATTGCTTCGTTTGCTTGAAAACATCCCCGACACCCACAGTTTGGCCGTTGGCGTCGACCGGCGCAGTGCCACCGACCGCGATGAAGTTTCCCACGCGGACAGCGCGGCTAAACCCCACGATACTCTCCATGGGGTTCCCGTTGGATATCAGTGTACGTTCCTGTCCCATGAAATCTCCTCCGGCACATCTTTCGGAGGAAGAGTATCATTTTGCAGCGTCCAAGTATTCATCCATGCAAACCTGTCGGCGGCAGCGTCGTCCGCGTGGCCGACATCCATGGCCAGCTGTCCGCGAGAATGCCCGGGCGAGCTGGCGCCCGACAGTGCGGTGTGCCTGCTTGGCCAAGAGCTCAAGGCTGACCCGTTTCCTGCGAAAGGGCGGCCCCGGCGCTATTCTGTAGCATGGGAACGAAGGGTCAGGCCTCGGCTTCCAGCCCTTGCTTCTCGTAGGCCTCGACCAGCAGGAACCGTTTCACCTTGCCCGAAGGCGTGCGGGGGATCTCCGGAACGGCCATCGAGATCGACGGGATCTTGTAAGGCGTCAGGCGCGAGGTGCACCAGTCGACGATCTCGGAATGGGTCGGGGCGGGCTTGCCCTCGTGTCCGATGACAAAGACGGCGGGCACCTCGCCCATCTCTTCGTCGGGGATGCCGGCCACGGCGCAGTCGCGCACGCCGGGCATCTGCAGCACGCATTCCTCGATCTCGACCGGCGCGATGTTCTGGCCGCCTCGGATGATGATCTCTTTCAGCCGCCCGGTCACGGTGAGATAGCCGTCGCGGTCGTAGCGCGCGAGGTCTCCGGTGTGATACCAGCCGCCGCGCAGCGCGCGGGCGGTGTCCTCGGGGCGCTTGTGGTAGCCGGTCATCAGGTTCGGGCCGCGCACGATCATCTCGCCTTCCTCGCCGTAGGACTTGTCGACGCCGGTCTCGGGATCGACCACGCGGACCATGACGCCCAGGATCGGGATGCCGCAGCTGCCCGGCACGCGTTTGCCGCCCAGCCAGTTGATCGTCGCCTGGCCCGCCGTCTCGGTCGAGCCGAAGCCGTCGAGCAGCGGCACGCCCAGCTCTTCCTGGAACTTGTTGAACAGCGCCGGCCCCAGCGGCGCGCCGGCCGACATGCAAAAGCGCAGGGAGGACAGGTCGGACAGCCCGTGCTCTTCGGCATGGAGCAGCATGTGATGGTACATGGTCGGCACGCCGAAGGCGACGGTGGCCTTTTCCTCGGCGATGCGCTTGACCATCTCGCCGGGGGTGAAGCGACCGATGATATAGGTCGAGGCGCCCTGCGCCACCGTCGGGATCACGCAGCAGAAGAGCGCGAAGGCATGCAGCAGGGGCAGGGGGCAGACCATGACGTCGCGGTCGCTGAGGCCGAGGATCGGCGCCATGCAGCCGGCATTCATGTAGACCGCCGAGTAGCTGCGCAGTTGCACGCCCTTGGGATTGCCCGTGGTGCCCGAGGTATAGCCGAGGAAGGCCAGCGCCTGCAGGTCCTCGACCGGCAGCTCGATGTCGCGCGGGGTGGCGACGATCTCGCGGAAGGGCAGCTCGGCGTCCTTGGGCTTGTCGGTCACCAGCACGGTGTCGATCGGCACCTCCTCGAGCCCCGCCAGCAGCTCGCGCCGCCCGGCCCGGGTGATGATCGTGCGCGTCTCGGCATCGGTCATCTTGAAGGCGACTTCCTTGGCGACTGCGTCGTAGGGCATTGCCATGCAGGTCAGCCCTGCGCGCACGATCCCCAGCATCGACACCACCTGGTCGACCGAGTTCGGCAGCAGTACGGCGACGTTGTCCCCGGGTTCGAGCCCCAGCGCGCGCAGGCCCTTGGCCAGGTTCTCGGTCTCGGTATCGAGCTCAGCAAAGGTGATACGCCGGTTTCGGTCGGCAAAGGCCATCTTGTCGGGGCGCTGTTCGGCCTGGGCCCGGATCAACGCGCTGATGGGCTTGATCTTGTCGACGTCGATCATGGGTCTGTTCCTTCGTGCCGGCCGGCTGTCTTTGCGTCACGCTACCCTGCGCGGCGGTCCTTGTCATGCGTCAGTTCGGGTCCGGGCCGAAGTTTGCACCCCCCTGCCTTTTCACGCGCCACACAAGGCCGAAGGGGCTTGCATGCGCCAGATGGCTCTTGTACGAGGTCGCGCAGGCACCCGTAGCTCAGCTGGATAGAGCGCTGCCCTCCGAAGGCAGAGGCCACAGGTTCGAATCCTGTCGGGTGCGCCACCTTCTCATTGACAGGTCTCGGCGCTGCGTCTGGTTCATGCGCCCATGTGCGTAGGCCCGGCACTTCCGTTGCCGGGGCCAAAAGCTGCTATGCCGTGGTTCGGATACAGGAACGGCCCGACGAAATCGGGCCTGTGTTCGGTCAACGCGCTCGCGCATATCCCCGAGCGGTCGGCGGCAGCGGCGGTCGCATTCCTTGCTCCGCGCTCCGGGCGCATCGCCCGAAGGGCGGAGCAGGACGGTGGATCACCCCTCCATCGCCTCCAGCTCGTCGATGAAGCCTTCGATCATCGACAAGCCCTTGTCCCAGAAGGTCGGGTCCGACGCGTCGAGGCCGAAGGGTTCCAGCAACTCCTTGTGGTGCTTGGACCCGCCCGCCTTGAGCATGTCGAAATACTTCTCCTGGAAGCCCTCGGGCGCCTCCTGGTAGGCCGCGTACAGCGCGTTCACCAGGCCGTCGCCGAAGGCATAGGCATAGACGTAAAAGGGCGAATGCACGAAATGCGGGATATAGGCCCAGAAAGTCTCGTACCCGTCCATGAAATCGAAGGCCGGCCCGAGGCTTTCGGCCTGCACCGACATCCACAGGGCGTTGATGTCGTCGGGGGTCAGCTCTCCGCCCCGGCGCGCCTCGTGCAGCTTGCACTCGAAATCGTAGAATGCGATCTGGCGCACGACCGTGTTGATCATGTCCTCGACCTTGCCGGCCAGCATCACCTTGCGTTCCGCCTGGTCCTTGGCCTTGTCGAGCATCGAGCGGAAGGTCAGCATCTCGCCGAACACGCTTGCCGTTTCGGCCAGCGTCAGCGGGGTTGAGGACAGCATCTCGCCCTGACCGGCGGCCAGCACCTGGTGCACGCCATGGCCCAGCTCATGCGCCAGTGTCATCACGTCGCGCGGCTTGCCGAGGTAGTTGAGCATCACGTAAGGATGCACCTCGGTGACGGTGGGGTGGGCAAAGGCGCCGGGCGCCTTGCCAGGCTTGACGCCCGCATCGATCCAGCCCTTGGTAAAGAACGGCTCCGCGATCTCGGCCATGCGGGGATCGAAGCCGGCATAGGCGTCCATCACTGTCTTCTGGGCCTCGTCCCAGCCGACGATGCGGGTGGTTTCCATCGGCAGCGGCGCGTTGCGGTCCCAGACCTGCATCCGGTCCAGGCCAAGCCACTTGCGCTTCAGCTCGTAATAACGGTGGCTGAGGCGCGGGTAGGCGGCGACCACCGCGTTGCGCAGCGCCTCGACCACCTCGGGTTCCACGTCGTTCGACAAGTGCCGGCCCATCTGGGCCGAGGGCATGCCCCGCCAGCGGTCGATGATCTCTTTCTCCTTGGCCGAGGTGTTGTGCACCCGGGCAAAGATCTTGATGTTCTCGGCAAAGACGCGGGCCAGTTCGCGCGCGGCGGCCTCGCGCTGGTCGCGGTCCTGTTCGGTCAACAGGTTCAGCGTGCCCTCGATGCCGAGCTCTTCGCCGTCGACCTCGAAGGTCAGCCCCGCGATGGTCTCGTCGAACAGCTTTTCCCAGGCGTCGCCGACCACGCCGAGGTCATGCAGGAACTTTTCCAGCTCGTCCGACAGCTGGTAGGGTTTCATTGCACGGATGCGGTCGATGACCGGCTTGTACCGCGCCAGCTCGCCGTTTTCCGCAAAGCGGGTGTCCAGCGCGTCGTCCTCCAGCCGGTTCAGCTCGAGCGTGAAGAAGACCAGCGGCGTGGTGTAGTTGGTGATCTTTTCCTGCAAGTCCGACAGGAACTTGGCCCGTTCCGCGTCGGTGGTCAGCTGGTAGTAGCGCAGGCCCGCGTAGGACATGATCCGGCCCGCGACCGTGCTGATGCGTTCGTTGCGCAGGATGCACTCGAGCATCCCGTCCGCATCCAGATCCGCCAGCTTGCCCTCGTAATCCGTCGCGAAACTGGTGCAAGCCTCTTCCAGCCAGTCGAGGTCACGCTTGATCTCGGGCGCATCGGGCGCGGCGTAGAGATCCGCGAGGTCCCACTCGGGCAGATCGCCCAGGTCCTTTGTGCTGGAGGAAGCATTGGCGTCGCGCACGGGGAACGGCAGGTGGAACATGGTCTCTCCTATCGGAAGTCTGTTGTCCCGAGGTAGACCCCCATGCGCCCCTGTTCAAGGGCCCGAGCGCGGGGGCAGGGGAATGCGCCCCGTCAGCAGGCCCATCCCGGCGGCGATCAGGGCAAAGCCGGCAAAGGCGCGGGGCGGCAGGGCTTCGCCCAGCACCAGCGCGCCAAGGACGATCGCGATGGGCGGGATCAGGAGGGTGACCAGCATCAGGTTGCCCGCGCCCGCCAGCGCCAGCACGCGGTAATACAGCAGGTAGGCCAGCGCCGTGGCCGCCCCGGCGTAATAGGCGATGGCGGCGAGGGTGGTCGTCGAGAGCGTGAGCTCGGGCGGGCCTTCCAGCGCAAGGGCCGCCGGAATGGCGATCAGCGACGCGCAGGTCAGCATGCCGGCCGCCGCCACCTCGGGGCGCAGGCCCGACAGGTGCACGCGGGCCCAGGCGCTGGCAAAGGCGTAAGAGATCGTGCCCGCCAGCACCGCCAGCTGCGCCAGGCTGCGCAGGTCGAAGCTCGCCAGCGCCTCGGGCCCGATGGCCAGGGCTACGCCGCCAAGGCCGGTCAGCACGCCGGCAAGGCGTGCGGGAGTCAGCCGCTCGTCCGGGAAAATCGCCGCCGCCACCAGCACGCCGAAAAGCGCGGTGGCGGCGTTCAGGATCGAGGTGAGCCCACTTTCGATATAGAGCTGCCCCCAGGCCATCAGGCCAAAGGGGATCACGTTGTTCAGCAGGCCCATGCCCGCAAAGCCGACCCAGTCCCGCGCGGCGGGCAGCGGGATGCGGCGCCACAGCACCCAGCCCCACAGGATCAGCGCCGCCCAGACCGTCCGATGCGCCACGGCCCAGAGCGGGCCGATCTCGTTCAGCGCCAGCCGGATCGACAGGAAGGACCCGCCCCACAGGAGGGCGAGCAGAAGCAGCAGCGCCAGCGCGCGTGCAGAGAGGATCTTTTGCGGGGCCATGCCGGCATATGGCGCTCAGGCCGGGGTGGCGCCAATCCGGTTCCTGCGGGTCTCGTTGAGGATGTTGTAATAATTCCCGCCAAAGATCAGCGCCGCGCCAAGGATCACCCAAGGATCCAGCGGCTCGTCGTAAAGGACCATGCCGACGATGGCGATCACCGGCAGGCGGGCAAAGTCGATCGGCATCACGACCGAGGCCGGGGCCAGCGACAGCGCCTTGGTCAGGCACAGGTGCGCGACCAGCCCCGCGCAGGCGATCAGCGCCAGCCAGGGCGCGGTGGTGGCCGAGGGCAGGGCGATGTCGCCGTCAAAGCCCGCGCAGACCAGGCCGAAGACCGCCTGCATCGCGGTGAGCCAGAAGAGGATGGTCGTGATCGTCTCGGTCCGTGTCAGCAAGCGCGTGAAGACGGCCGAGACGGCAAAGCCGATGGCCGCCAGCGCCGGAAAGACGATGTTCGGGTCGAACCCGTCGCCCCAGGGCCGCGCCACCACGAGGATGCCGACAAAGCCGATCCCGGCGGCGACGATCCGCGCGCGGGTCAGCGCCTCGCCCAGGATCACGACGGCCATCAGCATCGCCCAGATCGGCGCCGTGAACTCGACCGAGAAGACCTGCGCCAGCGGTACCACGGTAATGGCGTAGAACCACAGGTTCTGGCCGGCGAAATGGCCCAGGTTGCGGATCGCATGGGTGCCGAGTCGCGTGGCCCGGATCTGGGACCGCGTGCCCAGCAAGGTCGAGACCGTCAGCACCAGCACCACGCCCACGAGGCTGCGATACATCATGATTTCAAAGGTATCGAGCTCGAAGCTCACCGCGCGGCCCGCCACCGCCATGGACGAGAAGGACGCAATCGCACCCGTCATCCAAAGCGCGGCCTTGAGAGTATGCGACATGCGCCTGTGGTCCTTTTCTCCGCCTTGGAACATGCCCGTAGCATGCAAATCGCGGCGGCGCGAGGGGGGACGTTACCGCGGCGCGGGCAGGAGCGGGATCAGCGCCTCGGCGATGCGGGTGGCGAAGGCCGGGCTGGGGTGGTTGTCGTCTCGGTAGAGCGGCTGGCCGTTGTCCTCGGCCGCGCAGCGCCCGGTCGCCTCGGAACAGACCAGCGGGCCGGTGCGCAGGACCGAGAGGCGCGGCAGCGTCTCGGCCGCGTCCAGCAGGGCGTCAAGCGGAGCATTGGCCGCGCGGCGTCGCGCGAGGTCGGTGGTGACGGGCGTGCGGTCATCGGTGAAGCGGTCGCGCTTGAAGATCCGGGAGGGCACGTCCCAGCCCGGTTCGGGGATCTGGTCGATGACGATGACATCCCGCGCCTCGGCCCAGCGGGCGAGGGTCAGGCCAAGGTGCGCGTCGAGCGACATCGGGGGTCCCTCGGCCACGGCGATGTCAAGGTGATAGGCCCCGTCCACGCCGCCCTCGCCGTTGTCATAGGGCTGGCCTGTCAGGTAGAGCCGCCAGCGCGCAGTCAGCACCACGGGCGCATCTGTCGTCGCGATCACGTCGTCCAGCGCCGCGCGGAAGCCCGCGCAGCTGGGCGTGTCGGGTTCCTGTGTGACGCCCGGGACCGGGTAGCAGCCGAGGTTCGACAGGGTGATCAGCCGCCGGCCGTGGCTTGCCAGCACCGCGCGCATCGCCTTGGACATCGCCCCGGCATGCGAGTCGCCGATCATCAGCACGCTGTCCGGCCCGGGCTGGCAGGCCCGGACCCGTGCGGCAATGCTCTCGCCCGCGCCCAGGTCATCGGCGAGGATGTAGCAGGGGTCGCGGTCTTCCCAGCCGGTCGTCACGGCCTCGACCCGGGCCGCCACCGGCGCGCGGTCGGGAAAGCCGTCGGCGCGCAGCGACACCATGCCCGCCACGCAGGTCGCCCCCAGCACCAGCGCCGAGGCGCGAAAGAGCCGTTTTTGCGGCAGCGACCGGAAGGCGCCGGTGCGGAAGGGCTGTTCGACCAGCCACCAGGTCAGCCCCGCCAGCGCCAGCGACAGGGCCGACAGCCCCAGCATCACCGGCAGCGACGGCGCATCCATCAGCCGCAGTCGCGCCAGGGCAAAGACCGGCTGGTGCCAGAGGTAGGCGCTGTAAGAGATGAGCCCGATCCCGACAAACACCCGGAGAGTCAGCAGCTTGTGCACCAGAGTCCCCGGTTGCGCGCACAGCAGCACGGCCACGGTCCCCAGTACCGGCACCAGCGTCCAGGCACCCGGCGTCGGTGTGGTCTCGTCAAAGACCACCATCGCGGCGCAGATCGCTGCCAGCCCCAGCAGGCTGCCCGCCTGCGCGACGGATCCGGAGGGGGCGGCAAGCCGGCGCAGCCACAGCGCGGCCAGCGCGCCGGCCATCAGCTCCCACGCGCGGGTGTGCAGCCAGTAGAAGGCGGTCGATTGCGCATGCCCCACAGTCCAGATCGCGGCGGCAAGGCTCGCCACGGCGATCAGCGCCAGCACCAGCGCGACGTTGCGCTTCCAGATCAGCCACAGCAGCGGCGGGTAGAGGATGTAGAACTGCTCTTCGACGGCCAGCGACCAGGTGTGCAGCATCGGCTTCAGCTCGGCCGAGGTGTTGAAATAGCCGGTGCCGGACCAGAACTGGATGTTCGAGGTGAAGGTCGCCACCCCCACGAGGCTGCGCCCGAGGTCGGCCAGCCGCGCGGGCTGCATCCAGGCCCAGGCGAAGGGCAGGGTGGCCAGGATCACGACCACCAGCGCCGGCAGGATGCGCCGCGCCCGCCGTTCGTAGAACCGCGCGATGGAGAAGTCGCCGGCGTCCAGTTCGCGCGCGAGGATGCCGGTGATGAGAAACCCCGAGACGACGAAGAAGACATCGACGCCGAGGAATCCGCCCGGTACGCCCAATAACCCTGCGTGAAACAGGATCACCGGCAGCACGGCCAGTGCCCTCAGCCCGTCGATTTCCGGCCGATACTTCATGCCGCCCCCGTTTCCGTTCCGGGGACAGTCGCGCGGCAATTGGGCGAATTGATGGCCCGGGCGGTGCCATGGCAGGGCGATTGCGCCTCGGCGCGTCACGGCAGGTGTGCGACGATCGCTTGAGCCACGGAATCGGCCAGCAGCGCGGACGGGTGGTTGGTGTCCCGATAGAGTGGCACGCCATCGACCTCATTCGCACATCGGCCCGTCGTCTCGGAACAGACCAGCGGCGCCGTGCGGACCCGTGTGACGTTGGGGGCGCTGACGAGTGCGTCCAGCCAGCTGTTCACCCGCGCGTTCGCAGCGCGATACCGGGCATGGCTGGTGGAGAGCGGGGCGTTCTTGACGCCGCTCATGGCCATCTTCTGCAATTGACGCGGCACGTCCCAGCCGGCTTCGGGAATCTGGTCCACGATCACCATCGGGGTGGCCTGGCTCAGCTCAAGCAGGCGCTCAGCGGCATAGGTGTAGACATCCGCCGACGGATCATCGGCCACGACATTCTGCGCAGCGCCGCCCAGTTCAACGCCGCCTTCGCCATTGTCATAGCGGTCTCCGTCGAGGCCCAGGCGCCAGCGTGCCATCAACACGCGAGGGGCGGGGTAAGGCGCGGTGGCCGTGTAGACCAGCGCTTTGAACGCGAGGCAGGTTCCGGAATCGTCCGGACGGACAAGGCCCGGAACCGGCATGCATCCGGGATCGACCAGCGTGATCAACGTTTCGCCCCGCTCCGCGAGGCGTCGGCGCAGATGCGCCGAGACCTCGATCGCGTGAGAATCGCCTATCAGGTACACGGTCCGCCCGGGATCGTAGCAGGCTTCCAGGATCTCCCGAAGGCGGCTGTCTGTCTGCGCGTCGATGTTCCGAAGATGGCACGCATGGCTGTCAAGACTGCGCAGGCCGGCGCCGCTGGCTTTCTGGAACGCCTCGTTCCCGGCGAACCGCCCGGGAAGGCCTTGCGTGACGCTGGCCAGCTGACCCAACCCGATGAATCCAAGCAGGCAGCCAATCGTCAGGACGACTACGGCCCGGGTGCCGGTCCGATGCGCCACGGCGCCCGAGCGGAACGGCTGTTCCACGAACTTCCACGTCAGCGCGGCCAGAATCAGCGCGCTGACCGCCAAGGCGAGCATCGTTTGATCCGAGGGATGCAGCAGGGCGCGGTGCCGGGCGAAGGCAAAGAGCGGCTGGTGCCAGAGATAGGCGCTGTAGGAGATCAGTCCGACGGCCACGACAGGGCGCCAGGACAGGACCCGATGACCGATGGTGCCGGGAACCGCGCCCCAGATCACCAGGGCCGTCCCTGCGACCGGGGCGAGCGTATAGGCGCTTGGGAAGGGCACCGTGTCATCGTACAGCACGACGCTCAGCGCAATCAGCGCAAGCCCGGCCAAAGACGCCAACTCGGCGATGCGGCCGCGTGTCTCTGCGGGCCTGCTCATGGCAACCCATGCACCCAGCAAAAGCTCCCAGGCGCGTGTGTGCAGGAAGAAGAAGCTTTCATCAGGGTCGCGTGCGGTCGTCACCAAGGCGGCGCCGAAACTTGCCAGGGCCAGCACCGCCACCGCCACGCGCATATGCGACCGCGCATACCGCCAGAGGCCCAGCAGCAGGACGGGATAGAGGATGTAGAACTGCTCTTCGACGGCGAGGCTCCAGGTGTGGAGCAGGGGGCTCAGCTCGGCCGCGGGCGCGAAATAGTCCTGGTTGTTGGCGAAATGGACGTTCGAGGTGAAGGTCGCGACGCCGATCAGGCTCTGGGCGAAATCCCGCAGCTCGGTCGGCGGCAGCCAGAGGTAGGCAAAGGGCAGGCAGCAGGCCAGGACCAGAAAGAGCGCGGGGAAGATCCGCCGCGCCCGGCGCGCGTAGAAATCGCCAAAGCTGAAGCGGCCGGTCCGGTGCTGCTCGACCAGGATCGAGGTGATCAGGAAGCCCGAGATGACGAAGAAGACGTCGACCCCGACGAAACCGCCGGAAAACCCTGCAATGCCCGCATGGTAGAGGATCACCGGCAGAACGGCCACGGCCCGAAGGCCGTCAATTTCGGCTCTGTACTGCATGGGTCATGCCCTCTTGCCTGGGGCCAGCACGGGGCAGTCCGGGCCGCCCCGCCCCGTATCCGGTCATTCCAGCTCGATCGTGCCCGGCGGCTTCGAGGTGCAGTCGTAGAAGACGCGGTTGATGCCCTTCACCTCGTTGATGATCCGGGTCGAGGTCTCGCCCAGGAACTCGTGGGTGAACGGGTAGTAATCGGCCGTCATGCCGTCGACCGAGGTGACCGCCCGCAGCGCCAGCGCGTAATCGTAGGTGCGCCCGTCGCCCATCACGCCCACGGTCCGCATCGGCAGGATCGCGGCAAAGGCCTGCCAGATCTCGTCGTAAAGGCCATGCTTGCGGATCTGGTCGATGTAGATCGCATCGGCCTTTCGCAGGATCTCAAGCTTGTCGCGGGTGATCTCGCCCGGGCAGCGGATCGCAAGGCCCGGCCCGGGGAAGGGGTGGCGTCCGATGAAGCTGGCCGGCAGGCCCAACTCGTGACCCAGCGCGCGGACCTCGTCCTTGAAGAGCTCGCGCAGCGGCTCGACCAGTTTCAGCCCCATCTTCTCGGGCAGGCCACCGACGTTGTGGTGCGACTTGATCGTCACGCTTGGCCCGCCGGAAAAGCTTACCGATTCAATGACATCGGGGTAAAGCGTGCCCTGGGCCAGGAACTCGGCCCCGTCGATCCCGTCGGCGTATTTCTGGAACACGTCGATGAAGAGCTTGCCGATGGTCTTGCGCTTGGTCTCGGGATCCGAAACGCCCTCGAGCGCGCCCAGGAACAGATCGCTCTCGTCGGCGTGGATGAGGTTGAGGTTGTAATTGTCGCGGAACATGGCCACGACCTGCTCGGCCTCGTTCAGGCGCAGAAGGCCATGGTCGACGAAGACGCAGGTGAGCTGGTCACCGATCGCCTCGTGCAACAGGATACCGGTGACCGAGCTGTCCACGCCGCCCGACAGCGCGCAGATGACCTTCTTGTCGCCGACCTGCTCGCGGATCTTGGCGATCATCTCCTCGCGGTAGGCGCCCATCGTCCAGTCGCCGGTGAAGCCCGCGATCTTGACGAAGTTCTCGTACAGCGTCGCGCCGTTCGGGGTGTGGTGCACCTCGGGGTGGAACTGCACGGCGTAGAAGCGGCGGTCGAGATCGGCGGTCATGGCAAAGGGCGCGCCGGGCGAGGTGCCGTAGACCTCGAAGCCGGGGGCGATCTCGGCCACGTGGTCGCCGTGGCTCATCCAGACCTGTTCCTTGCCGGTGGCGTCCAGGAACCAGCCGTTGAAGAAATCGGTGGTCTTGCCGGTGGGCGTGACATAGGCGCGGCCGAACTCGGCGGTGGCATGTTCGCCCGCCTCGACCCGGCCGCCCAGGTCATGCATCATCACCTGCTGGCCGTAGCAGATGCCCAGGATCGGCACGCCCATCTCGTAGGCCGCTTTCGGCGGGCGGGGCGAGCCTTCGCGCATCACCGAATCCGGGCCGCCGGAGAAGATGATCGCCTTGGGCGCGAACTCCTTCAGCGAGGCGTCGGTGACGTTCTGGTAGGGGTGGATTTCGCAATAGACGTTCAGCTCGCGCAGGCGGCGCGCGATCAGCTGCGTCACCTGGGATCCGAAGTCGATGATGAGGAGGCGGTCATGCTGGGTCATGGCTTTGCCATTAGTGCCGCCCGCCGCGCCGCGCAAGCCCCCGGGTCAGTCGGCGATCAGGTTCACCAACGTGGCGCCCAGAATCCAGATGCCGAACGCCACGACGATGGTCGTGGTGGGCGACATGAAGCCGCCAACGAACCCGGCGAGCGCGGCGACCACACCAGCGCCTCCGACAACGCCCATCAGGGGCTTTTTCTTTCCCGAAAGTTTCATGTCAGACCTCCTGTTGCCCATGCCGCCAGCGTGACACGGGCTGGCGGACAGGGCCTTGAGGTGGATCAAACCCTCATTCGATGGGCGACAGCAGTTCGGGCGCGGTCACAAGGTGCCGGACGCCGTGCGAATGGTGTTCGTCGAACACGTTCCGCAGCGCGCCCCATTGGTGCAGCGAGTTGATGTCGAGCCGTTTGCATTGCGGCCGCACCGACCAGGTCACCAGCAGCGGAGAGCAGACGGAATCGGTGTAGCTGGTGCCCGTGGTGGACCCGGCAAAGACGACGGGATTGCCGGTGCCCGAAGGCAGGCTGCGCGGCTGGGCGCGGCCGCGGACCTGGGTATTGGCATAGATGTAGTCGAGGAAATTGGCCGCCGAGGGGTCGTTGACCAGCAGGAAGACCTGCGCCTCGACCCGCAGGATCGGGTTGGCGCAGCCGTCCGAGAGGCACGACCCGAGCCCCGGCCCAGGCTGCACGTTGCACGAGGTGAAAACCCAGTGCACCTCGATCGAATCGCCGGGGCGCACCGCCTCGAAATGCGGATCGGCGGCGGGGCGCAGGTCGTCGGGTGTCAGCGATGCAGTGTCGTTGCAGGCATAGCCGCCGTGCTCGCCCGGGCCCATGAAGACCTGGAAGCCGGGGCCCTTGTGCTCGGCATAGGTATGCGTGTGGATGTTGCACAGCGTCATGTCCGACGACGGCGGGGCGGGCGCCCATGCGGTGCGGTTCATGCCCCGCCGGGCGGTGATGTCGCGCGGGGTCTGGGGGCCGTAGCCCACGCACAGCCCCTTGGGCGCCGCGTCTTCCGTCGCGGCTTGGTCGTCGGACGCCCCGTGATCGGACGCCGCGACGCCGTGGTCCGGGGCAGCGGCGCCATGCCCGCCGCTTTCCGCAAGGGCCGTTCCGGCGGTGAGGGCCAGAAGGGCCGCAAGGGCCGTGTGCCCCAACCCGGCCCGAAGGCCCGACTTGATGCCGTTTCGCATGGTGATGCTGTCCCGTACCCAACCCGAACGGCCGCAGAATGGCCGCCAATTGCTAAGGTCCCGTTAGTCGGGGGCGGGCAATATGTCGCTTTCGCGTCTCAAATGGCGCAAACCCGCCGTGCCCGTTCCGGCAAAGCGGGGTAGGCAAGGGGCAAAGTTGCGGGGCGACTCGCGCAGACCCGAGGGAAGAGAACCATGAACGAGACACGGCGCAAGGCACGGGGCGGAGGCGGCGCGGCGCGCCGGGCAGAGCGCGGGGCGATCTCGTTCGACACCGCCAAGGTCATCGACCGCAACATCCCCAACCTCGACCTGCTCTCGGACGAGGCGCTCGACATCATCGAGCAGAATGCCGACACCGTCCTGGAAGAGATCGGCGTCAACTTCGTCAACAACCCCGGGGCGCTGAAGCTCTGGCAGGAGGCCGGCGCCGATGTGCGCGGTGAGCGGGTGCACATCCCCCGCGGCCTTGCGCGCGAGCTCTGCAAGACCGCGCCGTCGACCTTCGTCCAGCACGCGCGCAACCCCGAGCGCAACGTCGAGATCGGCGGGCGCAAGCTGGTGCTGGCCCCGGTCTACGGCCCGCCCTTCGTACATGACCGCATCGGCGGGCGCCGCTACGCCACCATGGCCGATTTCGAGAAGTTCGTGAAACTGGGCTACATGTCCAAGTGGCTGCACCATTCGGGCGGCACGGTCTGCGAACCGACGGACATCCCCGTGAACAAGCGTCATTTCGACATGCTGTTCGCCCACATGACCCTGTCGGACAAGCCCTTCATGGGGTCCGTGACCGAACCCAGCCGGGCCCAGGACAGCGTCGACATGTGCTCCATCCTCTTCGGCGAAGAGTTCGTGCAGCAGAACACGGTGATGACCTCGCTCATCAACATCAACTCGCCGCTGACCTTCGACGACGTCATGATGGGCGCGCTCGAGGTCTTCGCGCGCAACAACCAGGCGTCCATCGTCTCTCCGTTCATCGTGGGCGGGGCCATGGCGCCGGTGAGCGTCGTCGGCACGCTGACCCAGGTGCTGGCCGAGGTCATGGCCGGCATCGCCTACAGCCAGTTGGTCCGCCCAGGCGCGCCGGTGATCTTCGGCGCCTTCGTGACCTCGATCGACATGAATTCGGGCGCGCCCACCTTCGGCACGCCCGAGGCAAGCCAGATCACCTACGGCGCCGGTCAGCTGGCGCGGCGCATGGGGCTGCCCTTCCGCTCGGCGGGCTCGTTCAACGGCTCCAAGCTGCCCGATGCGCAGGCGGCCTACGAGACTGCGAACTCGCTCAACATGGGCCTCTTGTCGGGCGTGAACTTCATGTTGCACGCCTGCGGCTGGCTCGAGGGCGGGCTGGTCTCGAGCTTCGAGAAATTCGTGATGGATGCGGACCAGCTGGGCACGCTGCACCACATGGCGCGGGGCGTGGCCTTCGACGAAAACGCCCAGGCGATGGACGCGATCCGCGAGGTCGGCCCGGGCGGTCACTACCTTGGCTGCGCCCATACGCAGGCGAATTTCAAATCCGCCTTCTGGAAATCCGACCTGCTGGACTACAAGCCCTACGAGACCTGGTCCGAGGAAGGCGCGCGCGACACCGTCGCCCTGGCCGCAGCCCGGGTCGACAAGCTGCTTGCCGAGTACCGCGAGCCGCCGATGGACCCGGCCGTGCGCGAGGCGCTGGTCGACTACATGGCGCGCCGCAAGGCCGAGATGCCCGACAGCTTCATGTGATCAGGCCCCGGGGGCGGCAAGGGAATCGCCCCCGGCCCGGGCCTCGGCCTGCGCCTGGCGCAACAACCGGGCCTCGCCCATCATCGCGATCAGCAGGTCCACGTGGGTGGACAGCGCGTAGCCGGCATCGCCCGCTGCGCGTTTCGCGTTCTGGTCCGCCTCGAGCTCCATCAACCTGAGCAGTGCCGCGCCGTGCCGCGGCAGCACCCCGTAGCCCAGGTGGCGCGGCAGATGTGCCTTGCGGTTGTAGTCGTCCTGCCCGTGACGGGCGGCGCGGATCAGCAGGCCGGGGCGGCGCAGGCTGGCAAGCAGGCTCAGGACATCTTGCATCGGATCTCTCCTCTTCGATTCTGTGGGTAAGATGACTCCTTTTTTCGGGTGTTGCGCCGTTATAGATACCGCCCCGCGTGTAAACTTTTTGGTTATCCTTTTGGTGGAAAGCTCTAATTTTATCTGCTCCGTTAATGTTGAATTAACCAGTGCAAGCAATGGTTGTGTTGATAACTCGGTCCTGTTTGCTGTGGGGGCAGCGAATGGGCCCGGGGGAAGGGAAGCGCGACAATGACTGGAAATGGGCGCGACAACATGGATTACTGGCCAAGCTGGCTGCCCGAGGCCGTGCGCAACTACCTTGCGCATACAACTTCCGGGATCCCGATACGGGAACTGGCGCGACGGGCGGGCAACCATGCCTCGACCGTGATGCGGCAGGTGCGACGCACCGAGAGCCGGCGGGACGACCCGCTGGTCGATGCCGGTCTGCGGCGGCTGAGCGAGGGAGACGGCCCGCCGCTGACCGCCGCCGCGATCGAAGCCGAGGCGCGGCGCGTGTTGCGCCGGCTGGATCATCCCGGCGCGGTGCTGGCCGTCTCGCCCGACCACGAAAAGGCCGTGGTGGTCCACGAGGTCGAGGGCGACGCGGGCCATCCGCGGCTGATCGTCGAGGCGGCGAGCGCCCAGGCGCTGGCGCTGATGGAGTGGATTGCCTGCCGCAAGGCGGGGCGGGTATCACGCTATGGACTGACCGCCGCGGGGCGGGCCGAGTTGCAGCGCCTCATGGGCGCGCCCGGGGGCGTGCCGGGCCTGGCCGAGGGCGCCGCGCGGTTCGATTTCTCCGGACGCCATGGTACGGACGGGGACGAAGATGACCTGATCCCCCGCCGCACCCGCTATGCCCCGGCCGAGCCGCCGATCAAGGGGCTGGCGCGGCGCCGGGACCAGGATGGAAAACCGTTCCTCTCCAAGGACCTGGTCGCTGCCGGTGAACGCCTGCGCGAGGATTTCGAGCTGGCGCGGATGGCCGACGCGGCCCCCGGCCGGGGGTGGGAGCTGTACTTTTCGCTCATCATCAACGGCGACGAGGTCGAGCAGATGCCGGGTGACACCCGCTCCGGCCCCGCCGCCGCGCGTTACCGGGTCGAACTGGCGCTGCGCGAACTTGGGCCGGGCCTTGGCTGCGTGCTTCTGCGCTGTTGCTGCCTGATGGAGGGGCTCTCGACCGCCGAAAGGAACCTCGGCTGGGCCTCGCGCTCGGGCAAGGTGGTGCTGCGCATCGCCTTGCAGCGCCTCAAACGCCATTACGAGACGACGGCAGCACATATCCCGGTGCTGATCGGCTAGGACCAACGGCCGCCCCAGCTACGCAAAGGGGAGGGCGGCCGGGCGGCAGGTCGGGGACCGTGCCGTCAAGGCGCAACGGGCTCGGGCGGCCCGGTGCCTCGGCGGACCCGGGGACCGGACCCCCCGGGTCCGTTTCGCGGCCGAGGTTGTTATAACGTAAACCTTGCGCTTTGCCGAAGAACGCATAGGCTCGCCTTATGAACGTGACCCTTCGCCAGCTCACCTATTTCAAGGCCCTCGCCGAACAGCGCAACTTTGGTCGCGCGGCCCAGACCTGCCACGTGTCGCAGCCGGCCCTGTCTGTCCAGATCCGCGATCTCGAGGCGAGCCTCGGCGCGCCCCTGGTCGAGCGGCAGGCGCGCGACGTGGTGCTGACCGGCTTCGGCCGCCAGGTGCTGGCCCATGCGCAGCGCATCCTGGCCGAGGTGGATGCGCTGGGGCAGGTGGCCCGGTGGCGCGACGGGCTCTCGGGGCACCTGGCGCTGGGGGTGATTCCCACCATCGCGCCCTATATCCTGCCCGACGCCCTGTCGGACCTGCGCGCCCGCGACATCTCGCTTGACGTGCAGGTGCGCGAGGGCAAGACTGAGCGCCTGCTGGACATGCTTCGGCGCGGAGAGCTGGACGTCGCCGTCATGGCTCTGCCCTGCGGCGATGACACGATGGTCGAGCTGCCGCTGTTCGAGGACCGCTTCCTGCTGGCCGGCACCGAGGCACGGATCGAGGGGCTGCGCCGCGACACCTCGGCCCTGCGCCCGACCGAGCTGGGCAATGGCCAGCTTCTGCTGCTCGAGGACGGCCATTGCCTGACCGACCAGGCGCTCGAAGTCTGCGGGCGCAAGCGCGACCATGCCAAGATCAACATGGGCGCCACCTCGCTGGCCACCCTGTCGCGGCTGGTCGAGGCGGGGTTCGGCCTGACCCTGATCCCGGAACTCGCCGCCGCATCGGAAGTGACGGGCGCCCCCGGGCTGCGCGTCTGCCGGTTCAGCGGTGAGCAGCCCAGCCGCCGCATCGGCCTTGTGCGCCGCGCGGGGTCCGCCCCCGGCGCCTGGCTGGACGAGCTGGCCGAGATTCTCACCCGCTCGGGCCGGCGCCGCATCGCCGAGGCCGAAGGCGTGCTGATGCGCGGCGGTGACGCGGGCTGATCCCGCACGCTTTGACTGGTCAAGCGGGCGCACAGGCGTTATCTGGCAGGCAAGCAAACGAGGCCTGCCATGACTTATGAATCCCCCGGACCGGTCGAAGATTCCCTGCGCGACGCGATCTCGTCCATCGAGGAAATCATCGACGACGCGCGCAATGGGCGCATGTTCATCCTGGTCGATCACGAGGACCGCGAGAACGAGGGCGACCTGGTGATCCCGGCGCAGATGGCCACGCCCGACGCGATCAACTTCATGGCCACGCACGGCCGGGGCCTGATCTGCCTGTCACTGCCCGCCGCGCGGATCGAGCAGTTGGGCCTGCCACTCATGGCGACCAACAATTCCTCGCGCCACGAGACGGCCTTTACCGTGTCGATCGAGGCGCGCGAAGGGGTCTCGACCGGGATTTCGGCCCATGACCGCGCGCGCACCGTCGCGGTGGCCATCGATTCAGCGAAGGGCGCGCAGGACATCGCGACCCCGGGCCACGTCTTTCCGCTGCGCGCCCGTGACGGCGGCGTGCTGGTCCGCGCGGGGCACACCGAGGCCGCCGTGGACGTGAGCCGGCTGGCCGGGCTGAACCCCTCGGGTGTGATCTGCGAGATCATGAACGAGGACGGCACCATGGCGCGCCTGCCCGAGCTGGTGGCCTTTGCGCAGAAGCACGGGCTCAAGATCGGCACGATTTCCGACCTGATCGCCTACCGCCGCCGCCACGACAACCTGGTCAAGGAAACCGCCGCGCGGTCGGTGCATTCCGAGTTCGGTGGCGACTGGATGATGCGGATCTACACCGACGAGACCGAGCATGCCGAGCATATCGTGCTGTCCAAGGGCGACCTGAGCACGCCAGAGCCGGTCCTGGCGCGGATGCATGCGCTGAACCCGCTCGAGGATGCGCTGGGCCTTGGCCCGTCGCGGGCGGATGAGCTGCGCGACGCGATGAAGATCATCGCCGAGGAAGGCCGCGGCGTCGTCGTCATGCTGCGCGACCCGCTCATGCGCCTGTCCGAGGGCAAGGCCTCGCCCGAGACGTTGCGGCAATATGGCCTTGGCGCGCAGATCCTCGCCGGGCTGGGCCTGCATGACCTGGTCCTGTTGACCGACAGCCCGCTGCCCAAGGTGGTCGGGCTTGACGCCTACGGGCTGTCCATCACCGGCACGCGCCGCATCACGGAGGGCGCATGAATGGCCGCCAATGAACAGCATTACGTGCTCGAACGCCCGAGCTTCGACAAGCCGGTCAAGCTGCTGATCGTCGTCGCGCCCTACTACAAGGACATCGCCGACCAGCTGGTCGGCGGCGCCAAGGCCGAGATCGAGGCGGCGGGCGGGACCTGGGAGCTGGTCGAGGTGCCCGGCGCGCTCGAGGTGCCCACGGCCATCGGCATCGCCGAGCGGTTGAGCAATTTCGACGGCTACGTGGCGCTTGGCTGCGTGATCCGGGGCGAGACGACCCATTACGAAACGGTGTGTAACGACAGCTCGCGCGCCCTGCAGTTGCTGGGCCTGCAGGGGCTTTGCATCGGCAACGGCATCCTCACGGTCGAGACCCGCGGCCAGGCCGAAGTGCGCGCCGAAGCGGCCGGTCAGAACAAGGGCGGCGGCGCGGCCGCGGCGGCCTTGCATCTGATCGCGTTGGGCCGTAAGTGGGGCGCTTCCCGCAAGGGGGTGGGATTCCGCCCCGCATCCGACGAATACCAGGTGGCGGGCCTGGGCAAGGATTCCGCCTCTCGATGACCACCGACGCCTCGACCCCCAAGACCGGCCCTTCGGGCAACCAGAAACGCAAGATGCGCTCGGCCAGCCGGCTTTACGCCGTGCAGGCGCTGTTCCAGATGGAGCATTCGGGCCAGACGACGCGGTCGGTGATCAAGGAATTCCTCGATCACCGGTTCGGCGCGGTCTACGAGGGCGACGAGATGCAGGAGGGCGATCCCGAGCTCTTTGGCAAGATCATCGAGGACGCGGTGAACTACCAGGCCATGCTGGACCAGGCGACCGACCGGGCGCTGGTGGCCAAGTGGCCCATCGGCCGGATCGACCCGACCCTGCGCGCGCTCTTCCGCGCCGCCGGGGCCGAGATCGCCCATGGCGGCACCCCGCCCAAGGTGGCGATCACCGAATACGTGGACGTGGCGCGGGCCTTCTTCCCCGAGGGGAAAGAGACGAAATTCGTCAACGCCGTGCTCGACCACATGGCGCGCGAGCTGAAGCCCGAGGCGTTCTGAGAGGGCTTTCGGACCCTCTCAGGGTCCGACGATGAACCCGAGCCGCGCCAGCGAGACCTGGCCGAAATTCTGCTGTTCAAAGATGCCGATGGCGGCCGATTTGCCCTTGAAGGTCAGCTCGGTCCATTGCTCCGTCATGCGCAGCGATGCCGGGCCGGGGCCCCGCTTGGGCGTGCCGGAAAAGCCCTGGCTCTGCAGCCATTGCGCATGGCCCGTCGCGGCCGAGGTCGACATCGACCGGATCCCCGCCTCGCAGCCGGTCATCCGCCCGGCCGGGTTGGTCAGCACGATGGCCATGACCGTGTAATTGCTCGACTGGAAGAAGGCGCTGGTCGCCCGTTCGCCTGCCTTGGTGAACCCGAGGCCAAGGATCGCCTGCCGCGCCGCCCGCGCATCGGGGTAGGCCGCCAGGCATGCGCCAAGCGCTGCCCGCAGCCTGTCGTCGCGTGGCCCGGCCTGCACGGGCAGGGACAGCAGGCAGAGGGCAAGTAGAAAAACGAGTTTCCGCACCATGAGACGATCCCTGAAACCAAAGCGCCGACGGTAGCGAGGCGCCGGGAGCGGGTCAATCGCAGCGGTGGCGCGGGGGGACTCGTGAAAAGTTGAAACGGCTTCGGCGGGGGCATATGTCAGGAGAACCAGCGGCATGCCCGCCGCGTGAAAGGCGATGTGACAATGTCCGATCCCGATCCCCATATCCCGACCGATCCCGAGGGCCTTTCGACGCTCGAGTCCCGCCTCCAGCAGGCGATCCGTGACAATGCCGGGCGGTTCCGCTGGCTGGGGATCGCCCTGGTCGTCGTCGGCGTGCTGGCGATCCTGTTCCCGCTGGTCGCCTCGGTCGCGGCCAAGCTGATGATCGGCTGGGTGTTCCTCGTGGCCGGGGCGCTGGTGCTTTGGCACGCCTTCCAGGCCCGCGACTGGCAGCCGGCGATCCTGTCGGGCCTGATCGGCGTGTTGCACCTGGCCGTGGGCGTCTACCTGGCGTTCTTCCCGCTGACCGGGCTGATCGGGTTGACTGTGCTGGTCGCCCTGGTCTTCGCGCTGCAGGGGGCGGGAGAGATCGCGCTTGGCTGGCAGCACCGGCCGGGCCATGGCAACGAGGGGCCGGGCTGGGTCTGGATGGGCCTCTCGGGTGCGGTGAGCCTCGTGCTGGCGGCGATGCTGCTGGCGGGCCTGCCGGGGACGGCGCTTTGGGCGATCGGGCTGCTGCTGGGCATCAACCTGCTGACCTCGGGCGTGTCGTTCCTGGCCCTGGCGTCGATGGGCGGAAGGATGTGAGCGCGCGACCCGTCAGGCCAGGTCGGAGGCGCGGCAGCCCCCCTCGTGCCGGAGGCGCGGCGGTTGGAAAAGGCGAGGGGCCAGCCCCTCGCGCTCCCCGGAGTTTAGCGGCACAATGAAGCTGGATCAGTCCTGGTGAAGACCGCCGGGCGGCAGGGCGATGTCGGCCCAGATGGGCAGGTGGTCGGAGGCCTTGCGCGACAGCAGGTCCTGGCGCACGCCGGCATTGCTTGCCGTGACCCCTTTCGACAGCGCGAAACGGTCCAGGTGGGCGATGGGTCGGGCGGCGTGATAGCTGCGGCCCGGGGCCAGCAGGTGAAAGTCGCGGTCAAGCGGGGCCAGCCCGCCCACCGCGCGCCATTCGTTGAAATCGCCAAGGATCACGGCCGGCGCGTCGGGCATCTGCTTCAGCGCCTCCTGCAAGGCGCGGGTCTGCCGGGCGCGGTCGCGGCGCAAGAGGCCCAGATGCGTGCCCACCAGGATCAGCCCGCCCTGGGTCGTTTCCAGATGGGTCAGCACGGCGCCGCGCGGCTCGGTCCCCGGCAGGTCGATACGCCGCGTCTCGCCCACCTTGATCCCGGGCCGGGCCAGGATCGCGTTGCCGTGCCAGCCAAGGCTGACGTCGGTGCCGCCCAGGGGCAGGGGGACAAGGCCGGTGCGCCGGGCAATCTCCTCCGCGTCGAAGGCCGAGGGGCGGCGGCCCAGCCGCAGGTCCGCCTCCTGCAACGCGATCACGTCCGCCTCGAGCCCCGCCACCACGTCAAGCGTGCGCGCCGGGTCGCGCCGCCGGTCGAGGCCAAGCGCCTTGCGGACGTTGTAGGAGGCGAGCCGAAGGCCCGATTTTCGTGGCATGGCCTGGGTCATGGCGGCAATCTGAAGGGACGACCCGGCAAAGTCACCCCTTGTCGAGAGCGTCATGGCGCCTCAGATAGGTATACATGAGCCTTCGCAACCATCCCTGGCCGGTCCTGCTCATCTGGGCCTTCCTCGTCTTCGAACTGGTCAGCTCGCTGCTGAGCCAGCGCTGGACCGTGGCCTTCGTCGCGCTGGCGACCCTGGGCCTGTCGGTCGCCCCCACGCTGCTGGCCGAGCGGCTGAACCTGCGCCTGCCGGTGCCTTTCGTCGTGGCCATCGTCGCCTTTGTCTTCGGCACGCTGTTCCTGGGCGAGGTGCTGGATTTCTACAATCGCTACTGGTGGTGGGACGTGGCGCTGCACGGCGCCTCGGCGGTGACCTTCGGCATGGTCGGGTTCCTGTTCGTCTTCTACCTGTTCGAGGGCGACCGCTATGCCGCGCCGCCCTGGGCGATGGCGCTGATCGCCTTCTGCTTTGCCGTCACCATCGGCGCGATCTGGGAGATCTTCGAGTACACGATGGACCAGACCTTCGGCACCAACATGCAGAAAAGCGGGCTGCAGGACACGATGTGGGACCTGATCGTCGATGTGATCGGCGGGGCCGTCGGCGCCAGCGCGGGCTGGCTTTACCTGGGCGGTCACCGCGAAGGCACACCGGCCCGGGTCATCGACCAGTTCGTGCGCATGAACCGGCGGCTCTTTCGAAAGGCGCGGTGACGGCCGGAAATGGCCGAGGGCGCGATTTTTCGTCCCGCCCTCTTTTAACCCGATTGTAACGGTCTAATGTAGAGGATGAAGCAAGGAGAATCTGCCATGCCAGCGTTGATCAAGCTCTACGTCACCCAGGTCGCCATCGGGTTCGGCATCTCTGCCGTGTTTGTCGCCGGACTGCTGTGGTTTGACGTGGCGGGGCTGTGGCACTTGGTCAGCCATGATCCGGCCGGCATCCTGGCCGTCGTGATGCTCTGGGTGTCCAACGGGATCGTCTTTGCCGGCGTGCAATTCGCGATCAGCGTGATGCGCATGGCCGAGGAGGACGACGACATGCCGCGCGGCCCGGGCCTGCCTGTCCGCCTGCGCGAACCGGTGCTTGTCCCCGTCCGCGCCGAAAGCCGCCGCGACCGCCAGCTGCACCGCCGCCGCTGAGATCCTGCCGATAGGCAATCGACCGAAGCCCGCGCCTGTTGCGGGCTTTTTCCTGTCTGGGGTACTGAAAGAGAACGGGTAAAGTGGCGGGAACCGCAGCAACCGTGGGGTTATCTCATTCCCGAGGACCTGTATGTACAGGTGGGCGCCAGGTACCTGGACCAGGATCCAGGCAGAGCCAGCTCCCTCGGAATTGCTTAAGGCCACCGGAATGCAACCGTGTACGGGAAGAGCAGAAACCCGCCTTGTCGTGATCTAGAGGCGCGAAGGGCCGCTGACAAGGGGGGCGGTCCGAAGTTTCTTCGGACACTCATGGCAAGTTTTCCTCAAGCGGCGATGCCGACCCCCTTGTCAAGACGTTCACCTTTCGTTCATATTTGGCGCATGTTGGAGAGCCTCGCCCCTGGACAGCTGATCGCCCGCGGCACCTGCCGTGCCCTGTCGCACATGGGGTTCGTCACGGTCGAGGAATTCGTGCCCACCCGGGGCCTGCGCGTCGACGTCATGGCGCTGGGGCCCAAGGGCGAGCTCTGGATCGTCGAGTGCAAATCCAGTCGCGCCGATTTCATGAGCGATTTTAAATGGCAAGGCTATCTCGACTGGTGCGACCGCTACTTCTGGGCCGTCGATCCCGAGTTCCCGAGCGAGCTCTTGCCCGAGCAGACTGGCCTGATCCTCGCCGACGCCTATGACGGAGAGGTCATCCGCATGGCGCCCGAGGACAAGCTGCCCGGTGCCCGCCGCAAGGTGCTGATCCAGAAATTCGCCGCCCATGCCGCGCGCCGCCTGCATGCGCTGCGCGATCCCGACGCGATCACATGGGGCTGACGGGGCGCCCGCGGCCGAAGGCGCCCTGTCCCTTTCATCTTGCCAGACATATCCCGGGGCGTTTGAGGGGCAGCGCCGTCAGCCGGGCCTGGAAGAATGCGCGCCACCGGGCGCGCATGCCTTCGGCGAGAGTATTTGCAGAAAAGTGAAAGCAGGGGCGCAGGATCCCCTGTTCATCTTGCCGATAAACTCCGGGGAGCGCGAGGGGCTGGCCCCTCGCATGGTTAGGTGCCGCCCCTGCGGCCCGCAGTCTCAGTTCCGCGCCCGCGGCGCAATCTGAGGTCCGCGCCTGTGGCGCGCATCCTGAGGTCCGCGCCTGCGGCGCGAGGGGCCGGCCCCTCGCGCCCGGTCCGGTCACCCCGCGACCGAGGCGTCGTAGATGCTCTGGATCGCGCTGTCGATCGTGGCGTTGAACGCGTCGTCCGATTGCTGGGCCGACAGCCCTTCTGTCAGCCCGCGCGAGAAGGAGGCGATCATGCCGGTGTTCTCGGCCAGCTTGGCGTTCGCCTCTTCGCGCGAATAGCCGCCCGACAGGGCCACGACGCGCATCACCGCCGGGTGGTCGATCAGCGGCTTGTAGAGATTCGCGACGCTCGGCAGCGAGAGCTTGAGCATCACCTGCGTGCCCGGATCGAGCTGGTCCAGGTGGCCGAGGATCTCGGTCTTCAGGATCTCTTCGGCCTCGGCCTTGTCGGAAATCGTGATCGTCACCTCCGGCTCGAGGATCGGCATCAGCCCGGCGTTCAGGATCTGCTGGCCGACCGCGAATTGCTGGGTCACGATGTCCTTGATGCCTTGGGGATTAGCCGCGTCGATCACGCTGCGCATCTTGGTACCGAAGATGCCCTTTGACGCCGCGCGCGCGAGCAGTTCGTCAAGGCCGGGGATCTCTTTCATTAGCTTGACGCCGTTGGCGCTGTCCTCGAGGCCCTTGTCGACCTTGAGGAAGGGCACCACGCCCTTGTCTTCCCACAGATATGTCGGCGCGGGCTTGCCGGCGAAATCGCGGTCCATCGTCATCTCGAACAGGATCGCGCCGATCACCCGCGCGCCGGTGAAACCGGGGGCCGTGGCGATGCGTTCACGCATGCCGTGGATCAGGTCGAACATCTCGGCCTCGCCGGAATAGGCGTCTTCCTCGATGCCATAAAGGCGCAGGGCCTTGGGGGTCGAGCCGCCCGACTGGTCGAGGGCCGCGATAAAGCCCTGGCCGGATTGCATCTGTTTCGCCTGTTCCTGGTTCATGGTGCCCTCGGGTTTCGAAATTGACTGTGCGGGGGCGGATGCCCCGTCGCGACATGGTGTAGGAAGCGGCGCGGGGCGATGCAAACGAGTTAGCGGTAACAGGCGCGGCTTTAGCGATAACGTCTCGACGCTGTCATGCAGCGGGCAGGGGTTTGATCCGATTGTGCGCACGCGCGCGCCATGGCCCGGAATGTGGACAGGCGTCGCCCCAAGGGTGGGGCGGCGCCTGTGTCGCGTGCGGGATGCCTCCGGCGGGAGTTTATTGGCACAATGAAGGGCGGATCGGCGCCCAGCCCACCGGGTCAGCCGAGGGCGGCGACGCCGGGCAGGGCCTTGCCTTCCATCCACTCGAGGAAGGCGCCGCCGGCGGTGGAGATATAGGTGAAATCCTCCGCCGCGCCGGCCTTGTTGAGCGCGGCCACCGTGTCGCCGCCGCCTGCGACCGAGATGAGCTTGCCGGCCTTCGACAGCTCTGCCGCCTTGCGGGCGGCCGCGTTTGTGGCGGCGTCGAAGGGCGCGATCTCGAAGGCGCCGAGGGGGCCGTTCCAGATCAGCGTTTTCGCGCCCTCGAGGATGGACGCGATGCGCGCGACCGCCTCGGGGCCGGCATCGAGGATCATCGCGTCCTCGGGGCAGGCGGTGGCGGGAACGGTCTCGTTCGCCGCACCCGCCTTGAACTCGCGTGCCACGACCACGTCGCTGGGCAACACGATCTCGCAGCCCGCGGCTTGCGCCTTTTGCAGGATCTCCCGGGCGGTGTCCGCCAGGTCCGTCTCGCACAGGGACTTGCCCACGGGCGTGCCTTGGGCGTAGAGAAAGGTGTTCGCCATGCCGCCGCCGATCACCAGGTGATCGACCTTGGCCACCAGGTTGCCCAGCAGGTCGAGCTTGGTCGAGACCTTGGCGCCGCCGACCACCGCCACCACGGGCCGGACCGGATCGCCAAGCGCGGCTTCCAGTGCTTTCAGCTCGGCCTCCATCAGCCGGCCGGCGCAGGCGGGCAGCAGGCGGGCCAGCGCCTCGGTCGAGCTGTGGGCGCGGTGGGCGGCCGAGAAGGCGTCGTTGCAGTAGATGTCGCCCAGCTTGGCCATGCCCGCTGCAAGCTCGGGGTCGTTCTTGGTTTCGCCCGCGTGGTAGCGGGTGTTTTCCAGCAGCAGCACCTGGCCCTCGGGCAGGGCTGCCGCCGCGGCCTCGGCGGCCGGGCCGGTGCAATCGGCGGCGAACATCACCGGCACGCCAAAGGCCGCCTCGAGCGCCGGGACCAGCGGTTGCAGCGACATCGACGGCACCCGTTCGCCCTTGGGCCGGCCGAAATGGGCCAGCAGCACGGGGCGGCCGCCCTTGGCGAGGATGTCCTTGATCGTCGGCACGATCCGGTCGATGCGGGTGGTGTCGGTGACGCGCCCGTCCTCGACCGGCACGTTGATGTCGACCCTGGTCAGCACGCGTTTGCCCGCCAGGTCCATGTCGTCAAGTGTCTTCCAGCCCATCGCTTGCCCTCCTTGGCGTGTCGCTTTGAGGCGGATTCCTTGCCGATTGCGTCCCCGCGCGCAAGGGCGCGTCTTGTCCCGGCCCGTGCAAGCGCTTAGGTGTGGCGCCAAACGAACGGAAGGGAGGCCCCCATGGCCGAGATCAAGGACCCCGAGAACACCATCCTGATGGAGCTGAAAGGCGGCACCGTCACCATCGAGCTGCTGCCCGACATCGCGCCGCTGCATTGCGAGCGGATGAAGGAGCTGGCCCGCGAAGGCGCCTATGACAACGTCGCCTTCCACCGCGTGATCGAGGGCTTCATGGCCCAGACCGGCGACGTGGAGCATGGCAACATGGAAGGCGATTTCAACATCCGCCGCGCCGGGACGGGCGGGTCGGCCAAGCCGGACCTCAAGGCAGAATTCTCGGGGATTCCCCATGATCGCGGCACGCTGGGCGCGGCGCGCAGCCAGAACCCGAACTCGGCCAATTCGCAGTTCTTCATCAACTTCAAGGACAACCATTTCCTGAACCGCCAGTACACGGTCTATGGCCGCGTTATCAGCGGCATGGAGCACGTGGATGCGATCACCCGCGGTGAGCCGCCTGCGAGCCCGGACCGGATGATCAGCGTGAAGGTCGCAGCCGATGCGTAAGCTGGCAGCCCTTCTGATGCTGACGGCGGCGCCGGTGGGCGCGACGGGCCTCGATATCGAGATCGCGGGCGAGGGGGCCAATGGCACCATCCACGTCGATCTCTTCGAGGATGTCGCGCCGAACCATGTCGCGCAGATCGCCGCACTGGCCGAGGCGGGGGCTTACGATGACGTGGTCTTTCACCGCGTGATCGAGGGTTTCATGGCCCAGACCGGCGACGTACAATACGGCAAGATGGGCGGCGACATGCGGATGGCGGGTCGTGGCGGCTCGGACCGTCCGGACCTCGGAGCCGAGTTCTCGGACCGCCCGTTCGACCGCGCCGTCGTCGGCATGGCCCGCAGCCAGAGCCCAGACAGCGCCAATTCGCAGTTCTTCATCATGTTCGCCCCGGGGCATTTCCTGAACGGCCAGTACACGGTCGTCGGAGAGGTCACCGAAGGCATGGACGTGGTCGACGCGATCAAGCGCGGCGAAGGGCGGAACGGCGAGGTCTTTGGCCAGCCCGACCGCATGGTCACGGTGACCGTGACCGAGTGAACGCGGTTCATTCGATGGATCGGAAAGGGGCCCCGCTGCGGGCCCTTTTCTTTTGCCCGGCGGTCAGAGCAGCCGTGAGGTCAGGATGCATCCGGCGGGAGTATTTCTTGAATAATGAAAGGTTTATCGGATCAGGTTCATCCGCAGCCGCATGCGGGAGCGGGCCTCTTGCGGCAGGTGTCGGTTCAGGCGTTTGTTGGCCAGGCCGAAGATCCCGACGATCACCAGCGTCAGCAGGATGAAGTAGCCGGCCAGGATCGGATAAGGCACGAAGGGGTTGAAGGTCTTGTCGGCAAAATAGCTTGCGTAATAAAGCGCATCGCCCTTTTGCTGCCGCGCCGGGAAGCCGGAAAAGAACACCAGCGTGGTCGCGTGAAAAAGAAAGATCGCTTCGTTCGTATAGGCCGGCCAGGCCAGCCGCAGCATGGTCGGCCAGGTGATGCGCCGGAACCGCACCCAGCCGGTCATGCCATAGGCATCCGCGGCCTCGATATCGCCCTTAGGGACGGAGCGCAGTGCGCCGTAGAAGATCTCGGCCGAATAGGCGGCGGTATTGAGGAACAGCACGATCAGCGCGCCAGCCCAGGCCGAGGTGAAGAGGTCGAAGGCCTCGTATTGCCCCTTGAGCGACAGGAAGAGGAAATAGGCAAAGAAGAACTGGATGAAGAGTGGTGACCCCCGGAAGAGCAGGATGAACCAGTCGGCGGGTTTGGCCAGCCAGCGGTGTTGCGAGGCCTTCCCCAGCGCCACGGCGGTGGCGAGGAAGAAGCCCGAGACCAGCGCCAGCACGCCGAAATAGATGTTCCAGATCAGCCCCGAGCCGATCAGCACCACCTGCTGGCAGATCGTGAAATCCGAGCGCGGCAGGAGGCGTTCGCCGATCCCGAGCGAGCGCAGGCCGTAATCGGCGAGGGTCTCCCAGCAGCTCATTTTCGTTGCTCCCGAAGGGGGCAATGTCCCCGTCGCTCCCGCGAGGGGCGACGCCTGCGCGAAAGCTTGTGCCATGCACAGGCGTGCGGCACAGAGGTGAGGTCAGCGCGGCGCCCGGTCATGCCTGCGCCCTCCGCTGCGCTTCGCCCGCCGCGGTGGCCTGGCCGTGACTCAGGCGCTGCATGATGCGGTCCAGCAACTTCTCGGACACCCGCGTGAAGGTCAGGTAGAAGACCAGCAGCGCCAGGAAGTACCAGACCCGCCAATCGCCATGCGGATAATCGGTAAAGCGCGGAGTCTTCGTGCCGCCCAGCTCGCGCGCCCAGTAGACGATGTCCTCGATCCCCAGCAGGAACAGCAGCGGCGTCGCCTTGATCAGCACCATCCAGAGGTTCGACAGGCCGGGCAGGGCGTAGACCCACATCTGCGGCACGAGGATGCGCCAGAAGGACTGGCGGCGGGTCATGCCGAAGGCCTCGGCCGTCTCCATCTGCGCGCGCGGCACGGCCCGCATGGCGCCAAAGATCACGTTGGCGGCAAAGGCGCCGAAGACGATGGAAAAGGTCAGCACCGCCAGGAAGAACCCGTAGGTCTCGTGCTGCCATTCCGGCGCCGAGCCCAGCGGCAGCTTGGCCGCCTGGCAGACGATGAAATCATTGCCCTGCCGGATCGGCTGGTCCCAGTCGGGGCAGAGCACCTTGTGGCGCAGGTATTCGAACCCCTGGTCCAGCGCGATCACGAAGAACAGGAAGAAGGCGATATCCGGCACGCCGCGCACCACCGCGATATAGGCCTTGCCGAGCCAGGCCACCGGCGCCACCGGGCTGCGCGCCGACATGGCGCCGAGAAAGCCGAAGCCCAGAGCGACCGGCGCGGTGATGGCCAGCAGCAGCAGCACCTTGCCGAAGGCGGTATAGAAGGACATGTGCACGCCCGTCGTGAGGTAGCACGACAGCCACGTCAGGCCCGACAGCGTGGATGGATCCGCGCAATAGGAAAACATGCAGCCCCCTTCACTCCGCTGGCCAAGGCGCCCCGATCCCCCTTCATCTTGCCGATAAACTCTGCGGGGGTGTGGGGGTGCAAAACCCCCACGGGCGACCGGCTGACCACATGCGAAGCGGGGCGGCACCGCGCGGCGCCGCCCCATCATGCGATTATTCGTAGATGGTCGTCTCTTCGCCGAACCACTTGATCAGCAGCGCGTTCAGCGTGCCGTCTTCCTTCATCGAGGTGATGGCCGCGTCGAACTTGTCCTTCAGCTCGCCGTCGCTTTCACGCAGGCCCAGGCCGATGCCACCGCCCAGCGGCACGTCGTCACCGACGAACATCAGCTCTCCGCCCGAGGCTTCGACGATCGGCACCAGGTAATCCTTGTCGGCAAAGACCGCGTCGGCCTCGCCGTTGCGGACGGCCGCGACGGTTTCCTCGGGCGTGGCGAACTCGAGCAGGGTCGCGCCGGTTTCGGCCACGTGGCCGGCCTGGATGGTCGAGGTCTGCGCGGCGACCACGCCGCCCTCAAGATCCGCATCCTCAGAGGCCGCGACATAGGCCGAGGCGGTCGGCGGGTAGTAGTTCTGGGTGAAATCGATCACCTCGTCCCGTTCGTCCGTAATGCTCATGCCCGCGATGATCGTGTCGTAATTGCCCGACACCAGGTTGGGGATGATCGAATCCCAGTCGTTCTTGACCCATTCGCAGGTCAGCTCGGCGCGGGCGCACAGCTCGTCGCCCAGCTCGCGCTCGAAGCCGTCGATCTCGCCCGCGTCGTTGATGAAGTTGTACGGTGGGTAGGCGCCCTCCGTGCCCATGCGCACCGTCATGCCGTGGCTCTCGGCCATGGCGAAGCCGGCGCTCAGCGCCAGGGCGGCGGTGGAAAGGATCAGCTTTTTCATGTGTTTGACTCCCTGAGTGTTACCGCTTCATCGCGGCTTTGAGGAACCCTTGCAGACGTTCGGTCTGGGGGTTGTGGAACAGAGCGTGGGGTTCGTTCTCTTCCTCAATCTTTCCCTGGTGGAGAAAGATCACCCGGTCCGAGATATCTTCGGCCAGGTGCATGTCATGGGTCACGACGATCATCGTGCGCCCCTCGGCGGCGAGGTCCTTGATGACCTTGATCACCTCCTGCTCGAGTTCGGGGTCGAGCGCCGAAGTCGGCTCGTCGAACAGCAGCGCTTCGGGCTCCATGCAAAGGGCGCGGGCGATGGCGGCGCGCTGCTGCTGGCCGCCCGAGAGCTGCGCCGGGTAGACGTCGCACTTGTCGCCGATCCCGACCTTGTCGAGGTACTTGCGCGCCGATTGCTCGACCTCGGCCCTGTCGCGGCCCAGCACGGTGACCGGCGCCTCCATCACGTTCTGCAGGATGGTCATGTGGGACCAGAGGTTGAACTGCTGGAAGACCATCGACAGGTTGGTTCGGATGCGCAGCACCTGTTTGGCATCGCCCGGACGGCGGGCGCGGCCCTCGCCCTTCCAATGCACCGCCTCGCCCTTGAACAGGATCTCGCCCTGCTGGCTGTCCTCGAGCAGGTTGCAGCAGCGCAGCAGCGTCGATTTGCCGGACCCGGACGAGCCGATCAGAGACACGACATCGCCGCGATGGGCGATCACGTCGACGCCCTTGAGCACCTCCAGCTCGCCATAGGCCTTGTGCAGGTCGCGGATCTCGATGACAGGTGGGGTTTGGCTCACGCGGCCTCCGGGTCTTGTCGTGTGGCGGCAGGTTAGGCGCGGATTTCCGGCGCTGTCCATGGGGAAGCGACGTTCTTGCCCGTTTTCCCGGCAGGATGCCGCCACGGAAAGCCTGTTTTGCGGGCTAAGGCTCAGGCCGCTTCGGGGGTGGGGACGTCGTGATAGGCGGCGAGGGGCAGGCGGGTGATGCCTTGCAGGCCAAGCGCAGTGCGGCCCTCGGCGCCCAGCCGGTCGATGGCGGTTGCGAGGGCGGCGTAATGCGCGTCGGAGTCGCGACCCAGCGCGGTGATATAGGGCGTGGCCGGAGTCGGGGGCGTGGCGTCGATCACCTGCAGCCGGCGCGGCGCGTCATCGTAACGGCAGGCCAGGCGCCAGGTGTGGGCGTCCACGCAGGCGATGTCAGCCTGGCCTGCGTCCAGCGCGGCGATGGAGTGCAGATGCGCGCCGGTGGGCGCGACCGATCCGAAGGTGATGCCCCGGCTGGCCGCATCGGTCAGCGGCCCGGCCCAGCCGCTTTGCGATGTCAGTTCATTGGCCACAAAGCGCCGGCCGGCATGGTCGGCCAGCCGGTCGCTGTCGCCCTTCCGCACCACCCAGAGCGAACGGTACAGCCCCGGCGCACAGCCCTCGAGCCCGAAATCGGGAGAGGCGACACAGCTTACGCGGCCCTTGAGTTCACGCCGCAGCGGCAGGCCGCAGGTCTGCGACAGGACAAGGTCGGGGCTTTCCCAGACGGCGAAAAGTTCGGGGCCGCGATCAAGCGCCTCGGGGCCGTGCCCCAGCGCCTCGCGGAACAGCGACCACAGCCGATCCGTCTCGGCCCGCAGCTCGGGCCGGTCATACATCGGCAGGCTGGCGATCATGTCCCCTCGACGCGTTTCCGGGCCATGTTGCTGTCGATGTCGCTCACTCCCAGTAGCGAGGCGACGAGGCGCAGCAGCGAATCCTCTTCGGCCTCGCGACTGCCGTCGGCAAGGGCCACCTGCCACAGCGACTCGATCACGCCGAGGCGTTGTTCGTAGGGGACGGCGTCCTTGATGGCGCGGGTGAAGCGGACGGTGTCGGGGGCCTCGGCCTCCAGCGCCTCGGCCTCGGCCCGCAGCTGGGCGGCGCCTTCGGCGGTCAGCCCGTAGCGCGTCGCGGCGATCTGGTCGATGCGATCCCGCTCGATCTGGGCGTAATCCTCGTCCGAGCGCGCGATGCGCACGAGAAGGGCGGTGAGGGCAAGCCGCGCATCGGCATCGCCAAGGGGCCGCGGCTGCGGCTGGATGAGGCGGGAGAGGAAATCAGCGAACATGAGCGCAGATATAAGCCGTCGGGACGCGGGTGCAATCACACAGAATTTTCTGACGAAAATTCTGCGTCGGGCGGCGCGGGTGCCATAAGAAAATTCGTCAGAATTTTCTTATGAGGCAGAGGTCAGCGGATGCTTTCCGCCGCGGCGCGGGCTTCCTCGGAGTGATGGGCCTCGACCCCCAGCATATGCTCGACCAGGTGGACCATCTGTTCCTCGGCCAGTTTCTGCACGCCATCGGCCAGGACGACGCGCCACAGCGCCTCGACGATCGACAGACGGTCCTCGTACTCGACCGAGTCGCGCACAAGGGCGGCGTATTCGCCGAGGTCGGTCATGTGCCGCTCGAGCCGCTCGCAATCGGCGCGCATCTTGGCAGCCTCGAGCGCCTTGAGCCCGAAGCGTTCCGCGAGGATCCGGTCGATCTGCGTCAGCTCTTCCAGCACGAAGTGATCGTCGGCCTTGGCCACGTGGACCAGCAGCGCGCCAAGCGCCAGGTGCGGCGTGACCTGCGGCACCGGCGCTTGCGGTTTCTGGCGTTTGAAATAGGCGATCAGGCGGTTCATCGTGTTCCCTCGGCGGGTGGCCTCGTCAGACCAGCAGCGCCGCATCCTTGGCCGCGCGGACAAAGTCGCGGAACAGCGGATGCGGGTCGAAGGGCTTCGACTTCAGCTCGGGGTGATATTGCACGCCGATGAACCATGGATGATCCGGCCATTCGACGATCTCGGGCAGGCGGCCGTCGGGCGACATGCCGGAAAAGCACAGGCCCGCCTTTTCAAGTTCTTCGCGGAACTGGATGTCGACCTCGTAGCGGTGGCGGTGGCGTTCGTCGATGTCGAGCCTCCCGTAGGCCTGCGCGACCTTGGAGCCTTCTTTCAGCACCGCGTCATAGGCGCCAAGCCGCATGGTGCCGCCCTTGCCATCGGTCTTCTTGCGCACGACCTTTTCGTTGCCCTGCACCCATTCCTTGAGGTGGTAGACCACGTGGGTGAACCGCTTCTTGCCGGCCTCGTGGTCGAATTCCTCGGACCCCGCATCCTCGAGCCCCGCGACGTTGCGCGCCGCCTCGATCACCGCCATCTGCATGCCGAGGCAGATGCCGAGGTAGGGGATCCTGCGCTCGCGGGCGAATTGCGCGGCCTTGATCTTGCCTTCCGTGCCGCGCTCGCCAAAGCCGCCGGGCACGAGGATGGCGTCGAAGCCTTCCAGATGCGGGGCCGGGTCCTCGCGGTCGAAGATCTCGGCATCGACCCATTCCTGGCGCACCTTGACCCGGTTCGCCATGCCACCGTGGGTCAGCGCCTCGGCGATGGACTTGTAGGCGTCTTCCAGCTGCGTGTACTTGCCGACGATGGCGACGCGGACCTCGCCCTCGGGGTTCTCGATCCGGTCCTTGACGTCGTACCAGCGGCTCAGGTCGGGCTTGGGCGCGGGCGAGATCTGGAAGGCGTCCAGAACCGCCTGGTCGAGCCCCTGGTCGTGGTAGGCCAGCGGCGCTTCGTAGATCGACTTGAGGTCATAGGCGGCGACGACCGACTCTTTTCGGACGTTGCAGAACAGCGCGATCTTCTCGCGTTCCTTCTCCGGGATCGGCTGCTCGGAGCGGCAGACCAGGATATCGGGCGCGATGCCGATCGACTGCAACTCCTTGACCGAGTGCTGGGTCGGCTTGGTCTTCAGCTCTCCGCTCGCCGACAGGTACGGCAGCAGCGTCAGGTGCATGAAGATGCATTGCCCGCGCGGCTTGTCATGGCTGAATTGGCGGATCGCCTCGAAGAACGGCAGGCCCTCGATATCGCCGACCGTGCCGCCGATCTCGCAGAGCATGAAATCGACCTCGTCCTCGCCGATGGTCAGGAATTCCTTGATCTCGTTGGTCACGTGCGGAACCACCTGGATCGTTTTCCCGAGGTAATCGCCGCGCCGCTCTTTCTCGAGCACGTTGGAATAGATCCGGCCGGAACTCACGGAATCGGTCATGCGTGCCGGCACGCCGGTGAAGCGTTCGTAATGGCCAAGGTCGAGGTCGGTCTCGGCCCCGTCATCGGTCACGAAGACCTCGCCATGCTCGAAGGGCGACATCGTGCCCGGATCGACGTTGAGATAGGGGTCGAGCTTGCGCAGCCGCACCGAATAGCCCCGCGCCTGAAGCAACGCGCCAAGAGCCGCCGATGCAAGACCTTTTCCGAGGGACGAGACCACGCCCCCCGTGATGAAGATGAACCGCGCCATGTGTCGATGTCTCCCGCGACTTGGTTGCTGAATCCGCATCGATTCGGTGCCCTCAGGCGTTTGAAAAACGCCCTCGCCACGGGGTTTCACCGATACAGGATTCGGGGGGAAAAGGCAAGCGCCTCCGCAAGATGCTGTTGCGGAATGCGCTGTTAACTCTAGGTGTGGTGGATCAGTCCGCGCGCGGCGTCAACGGCGCATCGGCGTCGCCCGACGGCGCCAGCTCGAGCCCGGGCAGGGCGGGCGCGGTGCCCGTCGGCGCCGTCTCGATCGGCACGTCGCCCAGCCGGTCCACGACCGAGGCGCCGCCGGCGTCGATCCGGGCGAAGACCGTCAGCGTCATCGAGGTCACGATGAAGGCGCCGGCCAGGATCCAGGTCACGCGTCCAAGCGCCGTGCCGGCCGACCGGGCCGAAAAGGCGCCACCGCCGCCGCCGCCCATGCCAAGGCCGCCGCCTTCGCTGCGCTGCATGAGCACGACGCCGATGAGGGCGAGCGCGAGAAGCAGGTGAACGATGAGAACGACGTTTTCCATGGAGTGGCGGCCCGTGCTTGGATGATCCGGCGCTATCTAGGCCAAGCGCCGCCCCCGCGCAACCCGGGCCACGCAGAATTGTCGCGCCCCGGCCGGGTGGCTTGCACCCCCCGCGCGGCGCTGCTACGCCATTCCCGATCCTTTTTATCGGGCATGAAGGCAGGGCTGGTGACGGGCAGCATCACGCATCCGCGGCTTGAGATTCGCGACCTGACCCGCCGTTTTGGCGGCGCCACGGTGGTGGACGGCGTGTCGTTGACGATCCAGCCGGGCGAGGTGATGTGCCTGCTCGGCCCCTCGGGCTGCGGCAAGTCGACGACGCTGCGCTGCATCGCGGGCGTCGACATGCAGGACGAAGGCACGATCCACGTGGACGGGGAACTGGTCTGCGACACGGTCTTTCGCATCCCGCCCGAGCGGCGCCACATCGGGCTGATGTTCCAGGACTTCGCGCTGTTCCCGCATCTGAGCGTCGCCGACAACGTCGCCTTCGGCCTCAAGGGCGGCAAGGCCGAGAAACGCGCGCGGGTCGAGGAACTGCTGGACCGCGTGGGCCTTGCGCGCCACATCGACGCCTTCCCGCATTCCCTGTCGGGGGGCGAGCAGCAGCGCGTCGCGCTGGCCCGCGCGCTGGCGCCGCGCCCGCGCATCATGCTGATGGACGAGCCGTTTTCCGGCCTCGACAACCGCCTGCGGGACGAGATCCGCGACGATACGCTGGCCGTGCTCAAGGAAGAGAACGCCGCCGTCCTGCTGGTCACCCACGAGCCCGAGGAGGCCATGCGCATGGCCGACCGCATCGCGCTGATGCGCGAGGGGCGCATCGTGCAGCTGGGCGCGCCCTACAACATCTACAATGCGCCGGTGGACCGCCAGGCGGTCGCCTTCTTCAGCGATATCAACGTGATCCGGGGCAAGGTCCGGGGCTCGCTTTGCGACACGCCCTTCGGGCAGTTCCTGGCGCCGGGGGTGTCGGACGGGCAGGAGGTCGACATCGTGATCCGGCCCCAGCACCTGGGCATCGACTTCGACCGGGGCGGCAAGGGGCCAAACCCGACGCCGGCGCATGGCGTGGCCGCGCGCGGGCTGGTGGAACGGGCGCGCTTCATGGGGGCCGAGAGCCTGGTCGAGTTCCGCATGGATCACGACGGGTCGATCCTGAAGGCCACGGTGCCGAACGTCTTCCTGCCCGAAAAGGGCCGGCCGTTGTGGCTCTCGGTGCGGCGCGACCGCTGTTTCGTCTTTCCCGCCAAGCGTTGAAAGGTCAGGTCTGCCTGACTTGACCCAAGGTCCGCTTCCTTCGCATGATGGTTGTGAATCCATGGCCCACGCGCATCCGGGCCGGGTGGCGGAGGAGCGTGATGACCGATCAGGCGACGGATATGGAGGACGGCGAATGCGGCATTCCCGCGCGTGCCGACCCGGTCCGGGCCGGGGTCAACCCGCTTTATTTCCTGATCGTCTTCGTGCCCTTGGGCATCTACGGCATGTTCGAGATCATCTCGCTGACGCTCGTGTCGTCGCGCATCTCGCTGGGGGCCGAGGCGCTGGACCCGGCGCGCGAGGCGCTCGAGATCGCAGGGCGGATGCCCTTCGTCGGGGCGGTCTGGCTTTACGCGCTGTCGGTGATCCTGGTCTTCACCGTGGTGCTGTCGGACCTGGCGCGGCCGCTCGACTGGCTGACACGGGCCTTGGCGGTGGCCGTGGTGGCGGTTCCGGTCGTGCCGCTGTGGCAAAGCGTGGTCAAGCACCAGCAGCAGCCCGAGATGACGCGGTCCTATCACCAGCTGGGCCGCGACATGTTCGAGGCGGCGCTGGCCCGCGGTGATCTTGCCGCCTGTTCCGGGGCCGACCAGTCCTGGTTCCTGTGGTCCTGCACCGAGGCGCCGCTGGTCATGGTGCTGCGCAACCTGCTGGACCTGATGAACCTGATCTCGGCGCTGGGGATCGGGCTGCTGATCGCGGGGATGATCCTGACCCTCAGCTGCTCGCGCACCCACAAGGATCTGCGACCCGAGGAGAAGGCCTTCGAACTGGCGCAGGGGCAGCGCGAAATGCGCAAGTACCTGTACCTGTCGGGCCTGCAACTGACCATCGGCATGTTCGTGACGCTGACCTGGATGCGCTGGCCGCAGCAGATGCTCGAGGATGGCTGGCGCGCGCAATACGAGCTGATCGTCAACGGCTACGCGGTGTTCTCGGGCGTGTTCTATTCGCTGCTGATCCTCGGGTTCTACGTGCCGGTGGCGCTGATCCACGAGGCGCGGGCCCGGGCGCTGGCGGATGCGGTGATCCGGGACGCGGCGCCGGACGGCAAGCTGGGCCGCATCCGGCAGATCGACAGTTGGAAAGAGGCGCAGGGCCTGTCGCACGGGCGGCTCCAGTCGCTGCGCGAGGGGCTTGCCGTGGCCGCACCGATCCTGGCGGCGCTGGCGGGGACGTTTTCGCCCTTGGGCGGCTAGGGTTTCGCGGCCGTGGTCGGAATTTGAGTATTTGTGGAATAATGAAAGGGTCAGGGGAGGTCCGAGAGCGACTTGCCGGGCTCGTCCATGAAGAGGCCCGGCAGGGCGGCCACCGACCGGATGTGGTCGAGGCGCAGGGTGGCGAAGCCATTGGTGGTCTCGTCCCAGGCGGTGAGCGCCCAGACCCGGCCCCAGTAATCAAGCTTGAGCGGGCGCAGCACGTGGTCGCCATCGGCCAGGCTGGCGCGCAGTTTCTGGCGGGCGCGCAGGGCGGCCCGGATGGGGCCGAGATGCGCGAGGGCCGGTTCCGGCCCGGCATGGGGTGGCAGGGCATGGCCGAAGCGGGCGGCGCCGGTGGTGGCGTCCTCCGAGAGGCCCGCGTCGATCTTTTCGGACAGGCACCGGGCGGCGCGGGCGAGATCTTCCTCGCCGCCTTCGCCGATGATGGCCAGGGCGATGTGCAGCGCCTCGAGCTCGTCATGGCTGAGGTTGAGCGGCGGCAGGGTCACGTCGGCGCCGATCCGGTAGCCGGTCCCGCGCGCGCCGGTGACCGGGTGGCCCGCGGCGCGCAGCCGGTCCATGTCGCGCCAGATCGTGCGCTCGGTCACGCCCGTCGCCTGCGCAAGGTCCGACGCCCGGTGCCAGGCGCCGTCGCGCAGCATCTGCATCAGGTGAAGAAGGCGGTCGGCGCGGGGCATGGGTGCATTACTGACAAAATCCTGTCGGTTGTCCAGCGCGCGGCGGCTGAAGGCGCGATTTTCTGCGGCAAGGCCCATGCCGGGCGCCGCTTTGGCCCTTTTGGCCGCCGCGCGCGCCTGCGTAGAACGGGATCAGGATATCAACGGGGGACAGACTTTCCCCGGAGCTTTGGGAGACTGGACATGCTCAACAACATCGGCCTTCCCGGCCTGCTTCTCATCGCCGTCGTCGTGCTGGTTCTGTTCGGCCGCGGCAAGATCTCGTCGCTGATGGGCGAGGTCGGCAAGGGCATCACCGCCTTCAAGAAGGGCGTCAGCGACGGCCAGAACGAGCTGGAGGACGACAAGGCAGCCGAGGCACATGACGTGACCCCCGCCGCCGAGAAGGAAAAGGTGTAAGCCCCTATGTTCGACCTGAGCATGGGCGAGATGGCGGTCGTCGGCGTCGTCGCGCTGATCGTCGTGGGCCCGAAGGACCTGCCGGTCCTGTTCCGCAACGTCGGCCGCTTTGTCGGCAAGGCCAAGGGCATGGCGCGCGAGTTCAGCCGCGCCATGAACGACGCAGCCGAGGAATCGGGCATGCGCGACGTGCAGAAGACGTTCAAGACGGCGACCAACCCGCTCGGCTCGGCCATGGACGAGGTCAAGGGCGCGGCCAAGGCGGCCTCGAGCTGGGACCCGAAGAAGGCGACCGCCGGACTTGACGGGGACCGCAAGGCGGCCGCCGACAAGATCCGCGACGCCAGCGCCAAGAAGGCGCAGGAGCGGAAGGATCGCGAAGCGGCAGAGGCCGCGGCGGCGGAAGCGGCCGAGGATGACGCGGCGGCCCTGCTGGACGACAGCGCCGACAGCGTGAAGAGCGGAGGCGCCGCATGAGCGCATCGGACGACATCGACGACAGCGCCGCGCCGCTGATCGAACACCTGGCCGAGCTGCGCACGCGGCTGATCTGGTCGGTGGTGGCTTTCCTGGTCGGGATGATCGCCTGCTTCGCCGTGGGCGGGCAGATCCTCGATTTCCTGCTGGTGCCGATCGAGAAGACGATGCGGGACCTCGGCAATCCGAACCCGGTGATGCAATACACCGCGCCGCAGGAATACTTCTTTACCCTGATCCGGATCTCGGTGGTGGGCGGCCTTGCGCTGTCCTTCCCTGTCATCGGCTACCAGCTGTGGCGCTTCGTGGCGCCGGGGCTCTACCGGCAGGAAAAGAACGCCTTCTTGCCGTTTCTCGTGGCCTCGCCGGCGCTGTTCCTGCTGGGGGCGGCCTTCGCGCATTACGTGGTCGTGCCGCTGGCCATGAACTTCTTCCTCGGCTTTGCCGACCTGCCCAGTTTCGTGGCGGCGATGTTCGCGGCCGAAGGCGTGCCGGATGATGCCGAGCTGGTGGATCGCGGGATCGACATCGTCTTTAACGGCAAGGTCAACGAGACGCTGGACATCACGCTCAAGATGATCGTGGCCTTCGGGCTGTGCTTCCAGCTGCCGGTGCTGCTGACGCTGATGGGCAAGGCGGGGCTCGCCTCGTCGCGCGGGCTGCGCAACATGCGCAAATATGCCGTCGTGGGTATCCTGACGGTGGCTGCGCTGGTGACGCCGCCGGACGTGACGACGCAGGTGATCCTGTTCGTGGTGGTCTATGCGCTTTACGAGATCTCGATCTGGCTGGTGCAGGCGGTCGAGCGCAAGAAGGACGAGGAAGCGCGGGCCGAAGGTGTGATCGGCGAGGACGAGAGCCTCTTTGATCTCGACGAGGACTGGGACGACGAGGACAAGGCCAAGTGAGCGAGCTGGACCGGATCGCGGCGGCGCTGGAGCGGATGGCTCCGGCGCCGCTGGAGGCGCCCGATTTTGATGCGGCCGAGGCCTTTGTCTGGCACGTGTCGCCGGACCGGCTGGTGCCGGTGCCCAAGGTGGCCCGGGTGGACCTGTCGCTGCTGCTGGGCATCGACCGGGCGCGCGACACACTGCTCGAGAACACGCGCCAGTTCGCGCGCGGCTACCCGGCCAATAACGCGCTCTTGTGGGGCGCACGGGGGATGGGCAAGAGCTCGGTCGTGAAGGCGGTCCATGCGGCCGTGCGGGCCGAGGGCGCCAATCTCAAGATCGTCGAGCTGCAGCGCGAGGACCTGCCGAGCGTGTCGCGCCTCTTGAACCTGATGCGCGATGCGCCTTGCCGGTTCCTGCTGTTCTGCGACGACTTGTCGTTTTCCCATGACGACCAGCATTACAAGTCGCTGAAGGCGGTGCTGGATGGCGGGATCGAGGGACGGCCCGAGAACGTGCTGTTCTATGCCACGTCCAACCGGCGCCACCTGATGCCGCGGGACATGATCGAGAACGAGCGTTCCTCGGCGATCAACCCCAGCGAAGCGGTGGAGGAGAAGGTCTCGCTGTCGGATCGCTTCGGGTTGTGGCTGGGGTTCCATCCCTGTTCGCAGGACGAATACCTGGCGATGATCCGCGGCTATTGCGATGCCCTCGGGGTCGCGATCGACGAGGAGACGCTGCGTGCCGAGGCCATCGAGTGGCAGGCCACGCGCGGGGCGCGGTCGGGCCGGGTGGCCTGGCAGTATTTCACCGACCTCGCGGGGCGGAAGGGTGTGGCCCTGGGGTAGAGGTTTCGGATCGCTTCGCGATCCGACCGGAGGGCGCGCGGCTGACGCCGCGCGCCCGGTGTCGTTGAGATGTTGGCTTTCACGGGATATGGCGGCGCGCTTGGATGTGTTGCGCCGTGAGGGGCCAGCCCCTCACACTCCCCGGAGTTTATCGGCACAATGAAGCGGAAGCGGATCCCTTGCTTCATTGTGCCTGAAAACTCCCGCCGGAGGCATCCGACAGATGGGCAAGAGGCGACGCCTGTGTTGGGCGTCGCCTCCGGGTTCTCTGAATCCAAGCGCGCGGGAGCGCACCGATGGATCGGTCAGCCTTCGAGCACCACGAGGGCGTGGCGCTTCTTACCGGCGCTCAGCTTGATCGGCGAGGCGAGGGCGCCGGCGTCGATCATCAGCCCGGCATCCGTCAGCGGCGCATCGTCGATGCGGGCGCCGTTCTCGGCGATCAGGCGCTTGGCTTCCTTGCCGGACTTGGCAAGGCCGGCGCGGACGATCAGTTGCACGATCGAGATGCCGTCGACGACCTCGCTCGCCGTCAGGGCGAGGGTCGGCAGGTCGTCGCCGATGCCGCCCTTCTCGAAGACCTCGCGGGCCGTCGCCTCGGCCGTCGCAGCCGCCTCGGCGCCGTGGCACAGGGTCGTGACCTCGTTCGCCAGGATGATCTTGGCCGCGTTGATCTCGGACCCTGCCAATGCGCCCAGGCGGTCGCATTCCTCCACGGGCAGCTCGGTGTAGAGCTTGAGGAACCGGCCCACGTCCGCATCGGTCGTGTTGCGCCAGAACTGCCAGAACTCGTAAGGGCTGCGCATGTCGGCGTTGAGCCAGATCGCGCCATCGGCGGTCTTGCCCATCTTCTTGCCGTCCGAGGTGGTCAGCAGCGGCGTCGTCAACCCGAAGATCTGGTGGTCCAGCACGCGGCGGGTCAGGTCGATCCCGTTGACGATGTTGCCCCATTGATCCGAGCCGCCGAATTGCACCAGGCAGCCGTAGCGCCGGTTCAGTTCGAGGAAGTCATAGGCCTGCAGGATCATGTAGTTGAACTCGAGAAAGCTCAGCGACTGCTCGCGGTCGAGGCGCGATTTCACCGACTCGAACGACAGCATCCGGTTGACCGAGAAGTGCCGGCCGATGTCGCGCAGGAACTCGAGGTAGTTGAGCCCGTCGAGCCATTCGGCGTTGTTCAGCATCAGCGCGGGCGCCTCTGCCTGGTCGTAATCGAGGTATTTCGCAAAGACCTGCTTGATGCCGGCGATGTTGTCGTCGATCTGGGCCGGGGTCAGCAGGGGGCGTTCATCGGCGCGGAAGGACGGGTCGCCCACCTTGGTCGTGCCGCCGCCCATCAGCGTGATCGGCTGGTGGCCGGTTTTCTGCAGCCAGCGCAGGGTCATGATCTGGATGAGCGAGCCGACATGCAGCGATTTCGCCGTCGCGTCAAAGCCGATATAACCCGGCACAACCCCCGCGCAGAGCGCCTCGTCGAGGCCCTGGTAATCGGTGCAATCGGCCAGAAAGCCGCGCTCCATCATGACACGCATGAAGTCCGATTTCGGGTGGTAGGTCATGTCTTGTTTGCTCCTGCTTTGCAGGGCATTCCTATAGTGGGCAGCAGGCCAAAGGAAAAGACCATGTTGAAGGGGCAGGTGGTGCGCGCGCTTGGCGCCATGTCGGGGACCTCGCTGGATGGGGTCGACGCGGCGGTGATCGAGACCGACGGCGTGCGGATCATGGGCTTTGGGCCGTCGGTGTTCCGCCCATATTCGACCGAGGAGCAGGCGGTGCTGCGCGCCGGCCTCGGCCGCTGGCCGGGCGAGGCGGGCGTGGCCGAGGTGGCGGCCCTGGTCGAGGCGGCCCATGCCGAGGTGCTGGGGCCCCTCGAGGCCGAGCTGATCGGCTTTCACGGCCAGACCCTGGCGCATGAGCCCAAGGGGCGCGGCACGCACCAGGCCGGGGACGGGGCGGCGCTGGCCGAGGCGCTGGGGCGGCCGGTGGTCTGGGATTTCCGCTGCACCGACGTGCGGCTGGGCGGAGAGGGCGCGCCGCTCGCGCCCTTCTACCACTTCGCCTGCGCGCAGTGGATCGGCGCGACGGCGCCGCTGGCGTTTCTCAACCTCGGCGGGGTGGGCAACATCACCTGGGTCGATCCTTCGGCGCCCGCGCCCGAGGCCGAGGGGGCGCTCCTGGCTTTCGACACCGGCCCGGCCAATGCGCCGATCAATGACCTGATGATGCAGCGGCGGGGTCTGCCTTTCGACCAGGGCGGGTCGCTGGCCTCGGGCGGCAAGGTGGTGGACGGGGCGCTCGAGCTCTTTCTCGAGGATGGTTACTTCCTCAAGCAGCCGCCCAAGTCGTTGGACCGGGACGATTTCTCGCTGATGCTGGACCTCGTGCGCGAACTGGAGGACGCGGATGCCGCGGCGACCATGACCGCGATGGCGGCGGCGGCGGTGATGCAGGGGATGCAGTTCTGCCCCAGCCCGCCCGAGCGGCTGCTGGTCACGGGGGGCGGGCGCCACAACCCGGTGATGATGCAGATGCTGCGCGCCGGGCTCGACTGCCCGGTCGATCCGGTCGAGGCGGTCGGGCTCGACGGGGACATGCTCGAGGCGCAGGCCTTTGCCTATCTCGCGGTGCGGGTGGCGCGGGGGCTGCCGACCTCCTGCCCCTCGACCACCGGCGTGCGGGCGGCGGTAGGCGGGGGCGAGATCTCGCGGCCGGGGTGAGGGGTAGAGAGCGGGCTTGGGGGCGCTGCCCCCGTCCGCCAGGGCGGACTCCCCCGAGGTATTTTCAAAACGATGAAGGAATGGGGTGGCGCGATTTGAGCCGGGCGTCCGTGGCATGCCCCGGGGTTTCTGGCGGACCATCGAGCCGAGGGCGTGCGCCCTGTCTTTCACTATTCCTCAAATACTCTAATCCGGCCGTACGAAGGGCGTGACGTCGAGAGGGCGTTCAGGCCGAGCAGCTGGCGCCGCCCAACACGCAGAACTTGGCGCAATGGGGGTGGTTGAGCTGCACGGGGCGGGCGGCTTCGGTGAGCGTGGCGCCGAGGTCGAAGCCTTCGGCATAAGGCAACAGGGTGCAGGCGATGACCGAAGCGGCCGGTGCGCCCTTGTGGTGCACGACCATGCGGGAATTGGCGCACATGACGCCCGAGGGCTCCTTGCCCAGGATGCCCCAGCAGGCGGTGGTGATCTCGGGGACGGGCACGGTGGCGTCCATCTCGGGGAAGATCACGCACATGGCCGGGTCGGCGGCGTCGATGTTGTAGCCGCGCTCGGCGAAAAGCGCGGCATAGCCGGCGCGGGCGGCGGCGTCGGATTCGTGCCATTCGCTGCGCCCCGCGACGGCCATGCGGATACCCGTGTCACGGAGCCAGTCCATCCCTTCGAGCGTCTTGTCGTAGCTGCCCGCGCCCCGCTCGGCGTCGTGACGCGCACGCTCGTGATGGTCGAGCGAGACGCGCAGGATCAGCTTGTCGCCGTAGCGGGCGGCGAGGCGCTTGAGCCCCTCTTGTACGCGGGGCCGCATTATCGGGGCCATGGCGTTGGTCAGCACCAGCACCTCGAAGCCACGGGCCAGCGACGCCTCGATCATCGCGATCGCTTCGGGGTTCATGAAGGGCTCGCCGCCCGTGAACCCGATCTCGGTCGTGGGCTGGCCCGTCGCCTCGACCTCGTCCAGGAAGCGGGCCACCTCGGCCAGTGTCAAGTAGACCAGCGCGTCATTGGTGGGTGAGCTTTCGATGTAGCAATTGGCGCAGGTGATGTTGCAAAGCGTGCCGGTGTTGAACCACAGCGTCTCGGCCCCGCGGAAGGGCACGGAGGCGCGCTGCGACCCGTCGGCGGTCACGAAGGGGTCGCGGAATTTCGCGGCATTCCCGGGGGCGTCGTCTTTCATCGGTCCTGGCCTTCCTGCTTGGCGCTCTCTGCCTAGCGCGCGGGCGGGGCGGGTGAAAAGGCGGCAAATTTTTCCTGACGCCATTGTGAAGCGTCAAACGGGTGTTAGACTCTTCGTGATCCATTGGCTATGACTGGCGTCGTTAGCGCTAACAGCCGCTGCGGCGACCCGCGCAAGAGCAAGACCCGCCCGGGCCCCGGGGCACAGCAAGAGGACCAGATCATGGTGTCGCGCGTCATTCCGGTCGATGAATTCGACCTTGTCATCTTTGGCGGCACCGGGGACCTGGCCCGGCGCAAGATCCTGCCGGGGCTCTACCGTCGGTTCGCCTCGGGCCAGATGCCGGCCGGGGCACGGATCATCGGCGCCGCCCGCAGCGACATGGATGCCGACGGCTACCGCCAGATGATCGCGGATGCGGTGGCGGAGTTCGGCGGGACCCATGACCCGGCCGTGCTGAAGGATTTCCTCGCCCATCTCGATTATGTCGCCATCGACGCCAAGGGCACCGACGGCTGGGCCGAGCTTGGGTCCAAGGTCCGGGACGGGGTGATCCACGCCTTCTACTTCTCTGTCGCGCCGTCGCTTTTCGGCGACATCGCGCAGCGGCTCAAGGAGCACGGGATCGCCGGGGATGCCTCGCGCATCGTGGTGGAAAAGCCCTTCGGCCATGATCTTGGAACCGCCAAGGCGCTGAACGCGACGCTGGCCGCCTATTTCGACGAAGGGCAGATCTACCGGATCGACCATTACCTCGGGAAAGAGACGGTGCAAAACCTCATGGCGGTCCGCTTCGGCAACATGCTGTTCGAGCCGCTGTGGAATTCGAACTACGTCGACAACATCCAGATCACCGTGGCCGAGACGGTCGGCGTCGGCGGGCGCGGCAGCTACTACGACCATTCCGGCGCCATGCGGGACATGGTGCAGAACCACCTGATGCAGCTGCTCTGCCTCATCGCGATGGAGCCGCCGGCCAAGTTTGACCCGGACGCGGTGCGGGATGAAAAGCTCAAGGTGATTCGCGCCCTCGACCCGGTCGCGCCGCATCACGTCGTGCGCGGGCAATATGCGGCGACCGAGGGCGGAACCGGCTACCGCGACGACGTCGAGAACCCCCGCTCGCGCACGGAAAGCTTCGTCGCGCTCAGGGTCGGGATCGCCAATTGGCGGTGGGCCGGCACGCCCTTTTACCTGCGCACCGGCAAGAAGCTGCGGGCGCGCACCAGCGAGATCGCGATCACCTTCAAGGATGCGCCGCATTCGATCTTTGGCGAGGACGCGGGCTGGAACCGCAACGTTCTGACCATCAAGCTGCAACCGAACGAGGGCATGACGCTGGACGTCACCATCAAGGAGCCCGGCCCGGGCGGGATGCGCCTGATCGACGTGCCGCTCGACATGTCCTTTGCCGAGGCGCTGGGGCCGGATGCCGAGGACATTCCCGACGCCTACGAGCGGCTGATCATGGACGTGATCCGGGGCAACCAGACCCTCTTCATGCGCGGCGACGAGGTGGAGGCCGCCTGGGCCTGGACCGACCCGCTGATCGCCGGCTGGGAAAAGCGGGGCGAGGTGCCGCAGCCTTACGACGCGGGTTCGTCTGGCCCCGAGGACGCGATGATGCTGATGCACCGGGACGGGCGCAAGTGGCGCGAGATCCGGACATGACCCTGTTGCCGAGGGGGCTGGGCATGTTACCTCAGGTCAAGGCAGTACCGGAGGGGGCATCATGAACATCGTCGATTATCCCGACCGCGAAATGCTGGCGATCGACCTGGCGCAGAAGCTGGCCGGAGAGTTGCGCGCCGGTCTCGTGCACGAGGAGCGCGTCACGCTTTGCGTGCCGGGCGGCACGACCCCGGGGCCGATCTTTGACGACCTCTGTGCCGCGCGGCTCGACTGGGACCGGGTCGATGTCGTGCTGAACGACGAACGCTGGGTGCCCGAGACCTCGGACCGCTCGAACACCCGTCTGCTGCGCGAACGGCTGTTCCAGGACCGGGCCGCGGCGGCGACCATGCTGCCGCTCTATGCCGACGCGCCCGAGCCCGAGCCGGTGCTGGACGCCCTGGCCGAGCGGCTCGAGGCGCATCTGCCGATCCACGTGCTGCTCCTGGGCATGGGGGCCGACATGCACACCGCCTCGCTCTTCCCCGGGGCGGACCGACTGGCCGAGGGGCTGTCGTCCAAGGCGCCGATCCTGCTGCCGATGCGCGCCGATGGCGTGCCCGAGGCGCGGATCACCTTCTCGGCCCGGGTGCTCAACGATGCGATGAACAAGCATGTCGTGATCACCGGCGCCGAAAAGCGCCGGGTGATCGAGACGGCGATGACCCTGCCACCGGACGAGGCGCCCATCCGGGCCGTCCTCGACGGGGCGACAATCCACTGGGCCGAATGAAGCGGAATGACCACGCGATGACCATGTTCGACAAGCTGCAAGACCTCGCCTCTGCCCGCGCGGGGCGTTCGATGATCGACCTCTTCGACGGGGACCGGGCGAGGGAATACTCGGTCCGGTTCGAGGACATGCTCTTCGATTATTCCAAGACGCAGATCGACGGCGAGGTGCAGGCCGCCCTGCTGGACCTCATTGACGGGACCGGCGTCATGGCCAAGGCCGAGGCGATGTTCGCAGGGCAGAAGATCAACGACACCGAGGGGCGCGCGGTGCTGCACACCGCCCTGCGCAACCCGGGCGAGCCGGTGCTGGTGGATGGCGCCGACGTGATGCCCGGGGTGCTGACGGTGCTGGATGACATGAGCGCGTTTGCGGATGCGGTGCGCGATGGCAGATTCACCGGGGCAGGGGGCGCAATCACCGATGTCATCAACATCGGCATCGGCGGGTCCGATCTTGGCCCCGTGATGGCGACGCGGGCGCTGTCGCCCTATCACGACGGGCCGCGACTGCATTACGTCTCGAACGTCGACGGCGCGCACCTGGCTGATACGCTCAAGGGGCTCGACCCGGCGACCACGCTGGTGATCGTCGCCTCCAAGACCTTCACCACCATCGAGACGATGACCAACGCGCGCTCGGCCCGCGACTGGATGGCTAGGTCCGTTGCCGACCCGGCCGCCCAATTCGCCGCCGTCTCCACCGCCGGCGACAAGACGGCGGCGTTCGGGATCGACGCGAGCCGCGTTTTCGGCTTCGCCGACTGGGTCGGCGGGCGCTATTCCATGTGGGGGCCGATCGGCCTGCCGCTGATGATCGCCATCGGCCCGGAGCGGTTCCGCGAGTTCCTGGCCGGTGGCCGCGCCATGGACGACCACTTCCTGTCGGCCGCGCCTGCCGAGAACATGCCCGTCATGCTGGCCCTCGTGGGCCTCTGGCACAACCAGGGCTGCGGCTATGCCACCCGCGCCGTGCTGCCCTACGACCAACGGCTGGAGCGGCTGCCGGCCTACCTGCAACAGCTCGAGATGGAATCGAACGGCAAGCGCGTGTCGATGGACGGCGCGGACCTGCCTTACGACAGCGGCCCCGTGGTCTGGGGCGAGCCGGGGACCAATGGCCAGCACGCCTTTTACCAGCTGATCCACCAGGGCACGCGGGTCATTCCCTGCGAATTCATGGTGGCCGCCAAGGGGCACGAACCCGACCTCGCCCATCACCACCGCCTGCTGGTCGCCAATTGCCTTGCGCAATCCGAAGCGCTGATGCGCGGCCGCTCGCTGGACGTGGCGCGCGAGATGATGGCGGCCAAGGGCTTCACCGGCGACGAGATGGAACGGCAGGCCCGCCACCGCGTCTTCCCGGGCAACCGCCCCTCGACCACGCTGGTGTACCCGTCGCTGACCCCGGACATGCTGGGCCGCATCATCGCGCTTTATGAACACCGCGTGTTCGTCGAAGGCGCCGTGCTGGGCATCAACTCCTACGACCAATGGGGCGTCGAACTGGGCAAGGAGCTTGCCACCGCCCTCGGGCCCGTCATCGACGGCGACGAAAGCGCCGAGGGCAAGGATGGCTCGACCCGCCAGTTGGTCGATTTCATCCTCTCGAACCGCTGACCGGGATACACACTCCCGCGCGCAAGCCGATCTCGCGCCACGGCGCGGGAGCCTCCGGCGGGAGTACTTGAGGAAAGTGAAATGTGGGGCGGGCGCCGATCCCCCTTCATCTTGCCAATAAACTCCGGGGAGCCCGAGGGGCAGAGCCCCTCGACATGTCAGTGCCGCGCCTTTGGCGCGATGGGCTGGCCCCTCACTCCCGTAGAGGCCACAGGCACCTCCGGCGGGCGATATCGGCGCTAGATCAAAGCTGGGCGCGCCCCAATCCCATTCACCTTTCCAGAAATATCCCGGGGGCAGTCGCCTATGGCGACGGGGGGCTGGCCCCCCATCCCCGCCTGCAGCCGGGCGTCCCCTTCAGGGAATGTCGAACCCCGGCGCGGCCAGTTCGAACCCTTCGAAACGGAAGCCGGGAGAGACGACGCAGCTGACGAGGCTCCAATCGCCGCCGCTTTCCGCGGCCTGCCAGTGGCCGGCGGGCACCACGATTTGCGGCGCCTCGCCCGACAGGACATCCGGGCCAAGGGCATGGGCGCGGGCGGGGCCAGCCTCGGTCTCCGCGATCCGCAGCGTGAGCGGGCTGCCGGCATGCCAGAGCCAGATCTCATCCGCGTCCACCCGGTGCCAATGGCTGCGCTCGCCGGCCTTCAGCAGGAAGTGGATGCAAGTGGCCGAGGGGCGCATGCCCTCGGGCGCGACGGTGGCCCAGGTCTGGCGATAGTGCCCGCCCTCGGGGTGCGGGGCGAGAGTCAGCTGCGCGATGATGCGGTCTGCGTCGGTCATGACGGTACCTTAGCGCGGGCCAGATCGGCGGAAAAGCGCCGCGCGCGGAAAGGTGAGGCAAGGAATCTGGAAAGCCATGGAACATGGGGCCAGCGCGAGCGTTAACCTTTCGATCCGCGGGTATGACCCGTCGGGATTGGAACGAGAGTGGAAGGAGTACCCCCATGAAAACCCTGATGATCGGCCTGGTGGCCGCTTCGGCGATGACCCTGTCGGCCTGCGAGACGATGGACAGCAATTCGCGCACCGTGGCCGGCGTGGCCGGGGGCGCTGCGGCGGGCCTCGTGGCCGCGCAGATCCTCGACCTCGACGGCGACTGGACCACGATCAGCGCGCTGGCCGGCGCCGCCGCCGGCACCGTGGTCGCGCAGAACCAGAGCACGGGCCAATGCTACTATGCCCGCGGCGACGGCACCTATTACCGCGCGGCCTGCTGAGCGCAGCACCAATAAATCCGGAACGGGCGTCCCGCGGGGCGCCCGTTTTTGTCTGTCAGCCCTCGGGCCAGATCATCTGCGCCAGCGCCACGAAGTCGCCGGCGACGTAGTCCCAGTCACCCTCGGGGTCGAGGTCGGTCTGCTGCATCGCGCCGTATTCCGTGGGGCGCACGACAAAGGCGGTCTTCAGCCCCTCGGCCTGGGCGGCGGCCAGGTCGCCGTTGTGGGCGGCGACCATCATGACCTCTGACGGGTCCAGCCGCAGGGCGGCACAGGCGGCGCGGTAGACGGCGGGGGCAGGCTTGTAGTCCTGCGCGATTTCCGCGCCCAAGATGCAATCCCAAGGCAGGCCCGCGTGCCGCGCCAGCCGCGCCATCATGGCGATGGACCCGTTCGAGCAGGGGGCGAGCAGCGCGTGGGGGCGCATCTTGTGCAGACCGTCCACCACGTCGGGCCAGGGGGCGAGCGCCTCCCATGCCTTGTTGAGCCGGGCGGGGTCGGGGCAGGTGAGGCCAAGGTTGGCGCAGACACGCTCGAGATTCTCGAGGTGCAAGTCGTCCAGCGGGACATAGCCCCGCTCGCCGTCGCGGATGCGGGCCATGGCGGGGTCGTATTCGCCACGCCAGGCCTCGGCAAACAGGGTGGGATCTGCGGCGGGCAATTGCTCGGACACCGCGCGGGCGACAGAGCTGCGCCAGTCCACGCAGGTGCCGAAAACGTCGAAGATGAGGGCTTGTACCATGCGCCCAGAGTGACCGCGTCTCGCGGCCGTGGCAAGGCGAAGGCGCGCGGTTCAGCTTGGCAGAAGCTCGTAGTGATGCAGGTGCCGTTCCTTGACGATGCCGACCTCGTCCGGGTGGACATGGGCGACCTGCCAATCCTCGCCGACAAAGGCCCGCAGCGCGTCGAGATCGCGCCAGACCATGACGATGCTGAACTCGTCCGGTGTCTCGGGGCGCGGCAGGCCGAAGGTGATGTCCTCGATCCCGTCGGTGCCCTTCATCAAGGGAACGGCTGTGTTGCGAAAGAAATCCTCGAACCGGTCGCGCTGGCCGGGTTCGGTGATCACGCGAAAGATGCGGATGATCATGACGTGGTCCTCCCCCCTGCGGACATCCTACCACATTTTTCCGCCAGGCGGGCGGGGGGCGCGAAAAAGCCCCGCCTGCGGGGTTGCGGACGGGGCTATCGGAGCGTCGGGGGACGGGGCCGGCGCGGCCCCCGCGATCAGGCCTTGAGGATCGACCGGCCGGCGAACTCGGCCACGTCGCCCAGCATTTCCTCGATGCGGATCAGCTGGTTGTACTTGGCCAGCCGGTCCGAACGGGCCAGCGACCCGGTCTTGATCTGGCCGCAGTTGGTGGCGACGGCGAGGTCGGCGATGGTGCTGTCCTCGGTCTCGCCCGATCGGTGCGACATCACGTTGGTGTAGCGCGCGCGGTGGGCCATATCGACGGCCTTCAGCGTTTCCGACAGCGACCCGATCTGGTTCACCTTGACCAGCATCGAGTTCGCGACGCCCTTGGCGATCCCGTCGGCCAGGCGCGCGGGGTTGGTGACAAACAGATCGTCGCCCACCAGCTGCACCTTGTCGCCCAGCTTGTCGGTCAGCAGCTTCCAGCCGTCCCAGTCATCCTCGGCCATGCCGTCCTCGATCGAGATGATCGGGTAGGCGTCGCAAAGCGCGGCGAGGTAATCGGCATTCTCGGCCGAGGTCAGCGATTTGCCTTCGCCGGTCATCTCGTACTTGCCGCCCTTGAAATACTCGGTCGAGGCGCAGTCGAGCGCGAGGTAGATGTCCTCGCCCGGCTTGTAGCCGGCCTTTTCGATGGACTTCAGGATGAAATCCAGCGCGTCGGTGGTCGAGCTGAGGTTGGGGGCAAAGCCGCCCTCGTCGCCGATCCCGGTCGACAGGCCCGCGGCCGAGAGTTCCTTTTTCAGCGTGTGGAACACTTCCGACCCCATGCGCACGGCCTCGCGGATGTTCTCCGCCGCCACCGGCATGATCATGAATTCCTGGATGTCGATCGGGTTGTCGGCATGTTCGCCGCCGTTGATGATGTTCATCATCGGCACCGGCAGGATGCGGGCCGAGGTGCCGCCGACATAGCGGTAGAGCGGCTGCATGGTGAAATCGGCCGCGGCCTTGGCGGCTGCAAGCGATACGCCGAGGATGGCGTTGGCGCCAAGGCGGCCCTTGTTCGCGGTGCCGTCCAGCTCGATCATGGCGGCGTCGATGCTTTGCTGTTCGGTCACGTCCATGCCGGCCAGCGCTTCGGCGATCTCGCCGTTGACGCTTGCCACGGCTTCCAGCACGCCCTTGCCCATGTAGCGCGCCTTGTCGCCGTCGCGCTTTTCCACCGCCTCGTGGGCGCCGGTCGAGGCGCCCGAGGGCACGGCGGCACGGCCCAGCGTGCCGTCCTCGAGGATGACGTCCACCTCGACGGTGGGATTGCCGCGGCTGTCGAGGATCTCGCGGCCGATGATGTCGATGATCGTGCTCATGGGGGGCCCCCCTTGCTGTCAGTTTCGCCCCGCCATAGCAGAGGACGCGCCCCGAGGGAAATGTTGCGTTAGCGATAACATCGCCCTTGGGCCAAATGGTTGCGCCAACATCGCGCGGCGGTGCGTCAGGCGAGGCTTTCGGTCGTGGTCTCGGCCCGCGCCAGCTGACGTTCGCGCAGGAAGGCGTAAAGGCCCGAGGCGATGATGATCGCCGCGCCCAGCAGGGTCAGCCCGTCGGGGCGTTCGCCGAAGATCGTGACGCCGATGGCGAGAACAAAGATCAGCCGCGTGTAGCGGAAGGGCGCGACGATGGACACCGGGGCCATGCGCATCGCCGTGGTCAGCGCGTAATAGCCCGAGGTGGTGGTCAGCACCGCGCCGAGGATCGCGGCCCAGGCGGGGCCGGTGAGAACCGGTGGCTGACCCTGGATGGCCCAGTAGACCAGCGCCGGCGGGGTGGTGCAGGCAAAGCCCCAGGTCGACAGCACCAGCGCCGAGACCCGCGCCGGCGCCAGCCGGGTGACGAGGTCGCGCATGGCCAGCGCCGCGGCGCCCACCACGCAGAACAGCGCGGCGGGGGAGAACGCATCGGTGCCCGGGCGCAGCACCAGCAGGATGCCGAGAAATCCGATGATGACCGCGGCCCAGCGGCGCGGCCCCACCGCTTCGCGCAGGAAGACTGCCGCACCCAGCGTCACCAGCAGCGGCGCCGATTGCAGGATGGTGGCCACGGTGGTCAGCGGATTGAGCGCGATGCCGATGATCATGCCGAAGGCGCCGAAGATCTCCATCACGTTGCGGGTCAGCGCCATCGGGTGCAAGAAATCTCGGCTGAACAGCTTCTCGCCGCGCTTGATCGCGAGGATGGAAAAGGCCCCGGTGCCCAGCACGCCCAGCATGGACATGACTTGGCCCATCGGCATCAGCCCCGCCGCCAGCTTGATGCACATGTCCGACAGGGCCAGCAGCGCCATGGCGAGGATCATCATCAGGATGGCGCGAATGACGTTCATGGGGGCTCCGGGCTGGGGCGCGGGATACATGCCACGCGCATGCTTTGCGGCGTAGCGCGATCAGCCGAGAACCACAATCCCCGAATGCTTGGCCTTGTGCTCGGGCTCGACGTGGATGGTGATCTGGGCCTCGGGCAGCTCGTCGTGCAGGGCGGCCTCGATCCGGTCGCAGACCGCATGGGCTTCGTGCACCGTCATCTCGCCCGGCACCACGAGGTGAAAGTCGATGAAGGTCGCGCGGCCGGCGTGGCGGGTGCGCAGGTCATGCGCCTCGTTCGCGCCTTCGCCCGCCTGGCTGATGATCTCGCGCACGCGGGTGAGCTCTTCCTCGCTGACGCTTTCGTCCATCAGACCGGACACGGACTGCCGGATCACCGTCCAGCCGGACCAGAGGATGTTGACCGCGACCAGCACGGCCATGGCCGGGTCGAGCCAGGCCCAGCCGGTCAGCAGCACCATGATCAGGCCCGCCAGCACCGCGACCGACGACACCACGTCGGTCATCAGGTGCTTGCCGTCGGCCACCAGCGCGGGCGAGCGGTCGGCGCGGCCGAAGCGGATCAGGATAAAGGCCCATGCGGCGTTGATCAGGCTGGCCGCGCCGTTGATGCCCAGGCCGGCGGGGGTCAACACGACCTCGGGCGGGACAGTCCAGGCGGCCCAGGCCTCGCGCAGGATGAAGAGCGCGGCGATCACGATCAGCACGCCCTCGATCACGGCCGAGAAGAACTCGGCCTTGTGGTGGCCGTAGGGATGTTCGGCATCGGCCGGCATGGCGGCGATGCGCAGGGCGACGATGACGGCCACGGCGGTCGCCACGTTGACCAGGCTTTCCAGCGCGTCGGACAGCAGCGCGAGCGAGCCGGTCAGCCACCAGGCCACCAGCTTGAGCGCGAGAACGGCAAGGGCAACGACGAGGCTGCCGAGGGCAAGGCGGAAGGTGCGGGTCATCGGCAGGCCGGGCGTTGGGGCAGTCACGTCCGCCCGTACATAGGCCATGCCGCCGCCAAGCGAAAGGCACGCCGTCCGACAAAGCGCGGGGCATTCGCGGAAATCCGCGTGAAGACCCGGGCGCAAGTGCTTGTGCGCCATGGCTTTCGGGCCTTCAGTACAGCCGCAGCCAGCGCAGCACGAGTGCGACCACAACGCCCACCGCCACCATCCCGGCGGTCAGCATCCAGAAGGCCATCGGCTCTCCGGTCCCGGGCATCCCGGCCACGTTGACGCCGAAGAGACCGGTCAGGAACCCCAGCGGCAGGAAGATCGCGGCCACCACCGACAGCACGTAGGAGTTGCGGCCCAGCTCCGAGGCGCGGTTCAGCTCCACGTGCTCGGCGGCCGAGGCGAGCCGGTCCCGCGCCGCGTCCAGCAGTTCCACGGCCCGCGCCGCCTCGTCCGCGCTGTCGCGCAGCGAATGGCGCACCGGCTCCGTCAGCCCGGGATAGGCCGCCGCCGCCCCCAGCGCCGCCGCCTGCGGCACCACGAAGCGGCGCAGGCGGATCACCGCGCGGCGCAGCCGGGGCAGGGCCTCGAGATCGGCATGGGACGGGTCCTCGAACATCAGCTCCTCGATGTCGTCGACCCGGTCCTCGAGGTCCTCGGTCTCGCGCTCGATTCGCTGCGACAGCTCGTAGACGATGCGCGCCATGAGCGCGGGGGCGGTGGCGGGCAGTTGGCCCTGGTCCGCCTCGGCCCGGATCGCATCGATGGCAAAGACCTTGCGGATGCGGCAGGTGACCAGCAGGTCGCCGCGCAGCCACATCCGTAACGAGACCATGTCGTCCGCCATCTGGCCGGGGTTCAGGTTCACCCCGCGCAGGATCAGCACGAGGCCGCCGTCGAAGCTCAGCAACCTGGGCCGGGTCTCGGTCTCGAGCAGCGCCTGAAGCGCCTGTTCGGGCATGTGCTGCCGTGCCCAGGGGGCGAGCTCGGGATCGTTGCGGTCCCAGTGGACCCAGCGCGTTCCGGTCTGCGGATCGTCCGGGGCGATCGGGCGGGACTTGCCCTCGGCGTCGATGTCATAGGCGGCAACGGGCATGGCGGCTCCGGGTCTTGCTGGCGGTTGCACCCACGCTGCGGCGGGACGCGGGCGGCGTCAAACAGGAACCGCCGGGGCGGCTGACGGTTCCGCGCGGCGCCCGAGGCTTTCGCTTGACCTTTTCCGCGCCGCGCGGTCTGTCACCGCCATGGAACGCAAAGATCGCATCGATGCCGCCGGGGCGGCCCTGCTCATCGGCTTCACCCTGCTGCTGGGCGGCAACCAGGTGGTGGTCAAGATCACCAACGGGGGCTTTCCGCCCGTGTCCCAGGCCGCGCTGCGCTCGGTCCTGGCGGTCCTGGCGCTGACCGCATGGCTGCGCTACCGCGGCATCCCGTTCCGCCTGCCGCGCCCTGCGATCCGCCCGGCGATCCTGCTGGGCGTCTTCTTTGCGGTCGAGTTCCTGACCCTGTTCCTCGCGCTCGACATGACGACGGTGGCGCGAGCCTCGATCGTCTTCTACTCGATGCCGGTCTGGCTGACACTGACGGCCCATGTGCTGATACCGGGCGAACACCTGACCCGCGCCCGCATCGCGGGACTTGTCCTCGCCATGGCCGGCGTCGTCTGGGCGCTGTTCGACCCGAGCCGTCCGGGCGAGGCATCGCTGCTTGGAGACCTGCTGGCCCTGGTCTCGGCCCTGTGCTGGATGGGCATCGCCCTGACCGCCCGCGTCTCCGAGGCACGGCTGCTGAAACCCGAGCAGCAGCTGTTCTGGCAGGTCGCGATCTCGGCCCCGCTGCTGCTGGTCGCCGCGCCGCTCTTCGGCCCCTGGGCCACGGACCCGCAGCTGATCCATGTCGGCGGCCTGCTGTTCGGTGCCGTCATCGTGGTGGCTTTCGGCTTTGCCATGTGGTTCTGGCTGCTCTCGGTCTACCCGGCCTCGGGTGTGGCCAGCTTCAGCTTCCTGTCGCCGGTCTTTGCCGCGCTGCTGGGCTGGCTGGTGCTGGACGAACCGCTCGGGCCCCGGCTGATCGGCGCGCTGGCCCTGGTGGCCGTCGGCCTCATCCTGATCAACCGGCCCGCCCGGCATCGGCACTAGACGCCTCCGGCGGGAGTATTTGGGGAATAATGAAAGCAGGGGCTGGGGCCTTGTCCAGCGCGGTCAGTTCTGCCCCCTGCAGGCGTGCGGCGCCGCGATATCCGGCCATTCACCGGGCCCCCCTTTCATTATTCTCGAAATACTCCGGGGAGCGCGAGGGGCTGGCCCCTCGCATCCGCCCGTTGACACAGGCGTCGGCGGCAGGAAATCGCCGCGTCACACCGCGACGTGTTTTGACCCCGGCGGGCCCTAAGTGTAAGGATATCCTGAATTCAGAAAGGGCGGGCGGTGCTCAGGTTTTTCCTCTCCTTGCTTGGCGGGCTTTTCAACCTCGTCACCATGACCATCTTCGTGATCGCGCTGTCGCTCGGCGCGGTCTTCTACATGTATGGTCGCGACCTGCCGAGCCACGAATCTCTGGCCCAGTATCGCCCGGCCACGATCTCCCGGATCTATTCCGGCGAGGGGCAGCTGATCGACGAATTCGCGCAGGAACGGCGCCTGTTCACCCCGGCCGAGGATATCCCCGACCTGGTCAAGGCCGCCTTCATCAGCGCCGAGGACAAGAACTTCTACACCCATGCCGGCTATGACACGCGCGGCATCGCGGCGGCGATCATCGACGCTGTCAAGTCGCGCGGACGCGACGTGCGTGGCGCCTCGACCATCACCCAGCAGGTGATGAAGAACTTCCTGCTGTCCGGCGACCGCCAGATCGAGCGCAAGATCAAGGAGATCATCCTGGCCACCCGCCTGGAGGAGACGCTCGACAAGGACAAGATCCTCGAGCTTTACCTGAACGAGATCTTCCTCGGCCAGAACGCATACGGGGTCACCGCCGCCGCGCAGACCTACCTGAACAAGTCGCTATCCGAGCTGGCCCCGCACGAGGCGGCCTTTCTTGCCTCGCTGCCGAAAGCGCCGTCCGATTTCCACCCGGTGCGCCGGAAGGACCGCGTGACCGCCCGCCGCAACTTCGTCCTGAAGGAGATGATGGAGAACGGCTACATCACCGAAGCGGTCTACGAGAGCGAGGTGCAGCAGCCGCTGCGCTCGGTCCAGAACGGCGATTTCGAAAGCTTCAAGGACCAGCTGCCGCCGCGCGACTATTTCACCGACGAGATCCGCCGCCAGCTCAGCGCCGATTTCGGCGAGGAGGAGTTCTTTTCCGGCGGCATGACCGTGCGCGCGACCATCGACCCCGCAATGCAGGTCATCGCCGCCCATGCGCTGCAGGATCAGCTTGAACAATACGACCGTGGCCTTGGCCGCTGGCGCGGGACCGGGCAGGAGATCGACGCGGACCTGCTTGGGTCCGAGGAGAGCTGGCGCGCGGCGCTGGCCGATGTGCGCGTAGCCCGTGACGTGACGCTGGGCGGGCCTTGGCACCCGGCCGTCGTGCTGGCGGTCGAGGAGAACCAGCTGCGTCTCGGGATCGAGGGCGTGCAGGAAACAGCGGCCGAGCCCTTTGTCGTGCCGCGCAAGGACATTTCCTGGATCCAGGGCGATTTCTTTGACAATTTCAAGATCGGCGACGTGGTCCACGTGCGCCGCATGACCGAGGGCGAGAACGGCACCGGCGGTTTCATCCGCTGGACGCTGCGGCAGGTACCGGCGGTGCAGGGCGGCTTCATGGCGATGGACGTCAACACCGGCCGCGTGATCGCCATGCAGGGCGGGTTCAGCTACCAGGATTCGGTCTTCAACCGCGCCACCCAGGCGATGCGCCAGCCCGGCTCGAACTTCAAGCCGCTGGTCTATGCGGCCGCGCTTGACTCCGGCTACAGCCCGGCCACGATCATCGTCGACGCGCCGATCGAGATCGACACCCCGCAGGGCGTGTGGCGCCCCAAGAACGCCAGCAACAAGTTCTATGGCCCCACGCCGCTGCGCACGGGGATCGAACAGTCGCGGAACCTGATGACCATCCGCCTGGCGCAGGAAATCGGCATGCCCACCGTGGCCGCCTATGCCGAACGTTTCGGTCTCTACGATGACCTCAGCCCCGTGCTGGCCAATGCGCTCGGCAGCCAGGAGACGACGCTGTACAAGGTCGTCTCGGCCTATGCCATGTTCGCCAACGGGGGCGAGCGGGTGGAGCCGACACTGGTCGACCGCATCCAGGATCGCTACGGCAAGACGATCTACCGCCACGACCAGCGCGACTGCGTGGATTGCGCCAACCCGGCGCTGCCGGCGGGCCTTGGGCCGCGCATCCAGACCAACCGGCAAAGCGTGATCGATCCGATCACCGCCTACCAGGTCACCTCGATGATGCAGGGCGTGGTCGAGCGCGGCACCGCCAAGGGCGTGGTCACCCTGCCGGTGCCTGTCGCGGGCAAGACCGGCACCACCAACGACGCCAAGGACGTGTGGTTCACCGGCTTCACCTCGAACATCGTGGCTGGCTGCTACATCGGTTACGACCGCCCGCAGCCCCTGGGCCGCGGCGCATTTGGCGGGTCGATGTGCGGCCCGGTCTTCCAGGCCTTCATGTCCGAGGCGGTGGCCAAGTACGGCGGCGGCAAGTTCCGCGTGCCCCCGGGCGGCCATTTCATCAAGATCGACCGCTTCACCGGCGCGCGTCTTTCGGACAACGCCTCGGGCCCCAACGTCGTGGCCGAGTATTTCCGCGACGGCGAAGAGCCGATCTTTGGCATCACCATGGACGGCGGCTGGGCCATGAGCGGCAATTTCGAGCTCTTCGAGGAGGCCGGCGGGGCGGCCCGCCAGATCACCACTTCGTCTGGCAAGAAGGCCGTGGTCGGGCCGAAGGCGAGCTTCGGCTCCATGTCCTCGGGCGGGCTTTACTAGCCAAGGCTGCGACTGCCTGCGCCCGGTTCGGGGCAGGACGAAAGCGGTGCGCGCATGGGCGCGGCCGGGCGATCACCGCCGCGCCCGGATCCGGTGCGCGGTCCTGGATCCCCTGACCGCCCGCGCCTGACCTTGCCTGTCCGGCGGGGCTCTAGTATCACCGCCGGACTTACATCCCGGAGACCAAAATGCGCGCGGAAATTCAGAACATCGTCGGCGAGGTCCGGAAATCGCTCGAGCTGCTGCGCCAGCGCATGGGCTGGGAAACGGTCGAGCATCGGCTCGAGGAATTCAACGCCCTGGTCGAGGATCCGAACCTCTGGAACGACCCGGCCAAGGCGCAGAAGCTGATGCGCGAGCGCCAGCAGCTGGTCGATGCCTACGAGACCCACAAATCCATCAAGCAGGACCTCGAGGACAGCATCGAGCTGATCGAGCTGGGCGAGATGGAGGAGGATGCCGAAGTCATCGCCGATGCCGAGGCCACGATCAAGGCGCTGCACACCAAGGCTGCCGAGAAGGAGCTCGAGGCGCTGCTGGACGGTGAGGCCGACGGCAACGACACCTTCCTCGAGATCAACGCCGGTGCCGGCGGGACCGAGGCCTGCGACTGGGCGCAGATGCTCCAGCGGATGTATGTCCGCTGGGCGGAAAAGCGTGGCTTCGAGGTCGAGCTGCAGTCGGAAGAACCCGGCGCCGAGGCCGGCATCAAGTCGGTGGCCTACAAGATTTCCGGCCCCAACGCCTATGGCTGGCTGAAATCCGAAAGCGGCGTGCACCGGCTGGTGCGGATCAGCCCCTTCGGCAAGGGCACGCGAGAGACCTCGTTTGCCTCGGTCTGGGTCTACCCGGTGGTGGACGACAATATCGAGATCGAGGTGAACCCAAGCGACATCCGCATCGACACGATGCGCAGCTCGGGTGCGGGCGGGCAGCACGTGAACACGACGGACTCGGCCGTGCGGATCACCCACATGCCGACCGGCATCGTGGTGACGAGCTCCGAGAAATCGCAGCACCAGAACCGCGACATCGCCATGAAGGCGCTGAAATCGCGGCTCTACCAGCTCGAGCTCGACAAGCGGAACGCGGCCATCAACGAGGCGCACGAGGCCAAGGGCAGCGCGGGCTGGGGCAACCAGATCCGGTCTTACGTGTTGCAGCCCTACCAGATGGTCAAGGACCTGCGCACCCAGCATGAAACCAGCGACACGCAAGGGGTTCTGGACGGCGATCTCGACCCGTTCATGGCCGCCACGCTGGCCCAGCAGGTGGCGGGGAAAAGCCGCGCGGATGCCTCGGGCGGTTGAGGGCGGACTGAAAAGCAAACATGACAAAGGCCGGGGTTTGCCCCGGCCTTTGTTGTTTCAGAAGCGCGGATCAGGCCGCGTCGCGGGCCGCGAGCTTGGCGCGCAGGGCGGCGGGCACTTGCTGTTGCGACATTGCGCGCGGCAGGTCCAACTCGGGAATGCTCTCTTCGCTGCCGTAAAGCGCAATGTACTCGGCGTGGTTGTCAAAGGCCCGGCGCCCGACATTGTCGATGAAGGTCTCGGCCGGGCACCCGTTGGCCAGGATGATGTCATGCGCCTCGGTCTCGACATGGTAGACGGTAAAGCGAACCTCGGTCTCTGCCCAGGGCCGTTCGCGGATCGTCGTTCCGTTGACCAGCGCACCCGCGTGGACAAGGATCCCGTCGATCAGCAGGGCATGGTCCGCGGTCAGCGTCAGGTCGACGGTCGGCAAGCCGTCCCCCAACGCCCCGGCCTTGATCAGGACCGGCTTGAGCCGGGAGGGGAGATGAAAGGCAGGGATCACGGTCTGACGTCCCACCCATTTGACCGGTATTTCGCGACCGTCTACCGTCAGGACAGGGTCGCCGATCGCAAGCGTCTCTACAGCGCGCTGGCCGTCTGGCGTGGCGATTTGCGTTCCCGCGCCGAAACACGCGGTGAAATCTGCGCCATTGCCCGAAACCGAGGGGATATTGTTCACCGCCCAAAGGGCATCGTCGTAATTGTCGAACATGATGAGAAGGGTGCCGGTCTCGCCAGTGTTCAGCACCAGCGGATAAAGCGTTCCGTTGACCTCGACGGTGCCTTGATATTCGTAGATTGCGGTCGTGCCTTGCAGGGAAATCTCTTCGCCATCGGTCCAGATGCCGTCGTTGCCGTCATCATAGATCGAATACGCACCAGCGTTGTTTCCGTAGGGGCCGCCGATCAGGTTCCCCGTGTCCGGATCGTAATTCACCCAATTTCTGGTTGCGTAGGTCACCATGGCTCTCTTCCTTTGTCTTGTCCTGTGTCATGATCCTGTGTGGAATGTTACGGTTCTGCCCGGATTTCGACAATAAACCCAAGGGCGTAATGCTGCATGTCCGGCAGCTTGTGATTGAAGGGCCTGCCTTGATTTTGTCTGCGTCCCCGGGTCAAGTAAGCCTGCGTGGAGTGCCGGAGGGGAGTGGCCATGGAGTCAACAGCCGACAACAGGTTGCTGGATAAGGAACCGGGCGTGCCCGAGATCGGGCGCATCCGGCCGGGATTGCTGCGCGATGCGCTGATCCGCGGCTGGCGCGATTTCCGGCATTTCCCGTTCTTCGGGCTGGTGACGGCCGCGGTCTACGTGGCCGCCGGCTGGGGCATCTGGGCGGTCACGCAATGGACCGGGCAAAGCTACTGGATGGTGCTGGCGGTCTTCGGCTTTCCGCTGATCGGGCCGTTTTCGGCCGTGGGGCTTTACGAGGTCTCGCACCGCATCGACCAGGGATTGCCGCTGGACAAGCGCGAGATCTTCGGCGTGATCCTCAGCCAGTCGAAACGGCAATTGCCCTCGATCTGCGCGATCATCATCGTGGTGCTGCTGTTCTGGTTCTTCTTGGGCCACATGATCTTTGCCCTGTTCCTGGGGCTGTCGACCATGACCAACGTATCGTCCAGCTACGACGTCTACCTTAGCGCTGACGGGCTGACGATGCTGGCGGTGGGCACGGTGGTCGGGGCGGCCTTCGCGCTGCTGCTCTACATGATCACCGTGATCGCATTGCCGCTGCTGCTGGACCGCGAGGTGGATTTCATCACCGCGATGATCACCAGTTTCCAGGCGGTGCAGGAAAACTTTGCCGTCATGATGCTGTGGGCGGCCGTGATCGCGCTGTCGACGCTGCTGGCGCTGATCCCGGGATTCCTGGGGCTATTCGTCGTTCTGCCGCTGTTCGGGCACGCCACCTGGCACCTGTACAGGGGCGCCGTGGACGCGTCGGCCGAGGAATGAGGCCCGGCTGAACGCCGTTCACCGGGCCGAAGGGCTCACATGAAGCCCAGTTCCAGCCGCGCCTCGTCGCTCATCATGTCCATGCCCCATTGCGGGTCCCAGGTCAGTTCGACGTCGACGTCTTTGACGCCGGCCACCGGTTCGATCGCGTCGACGATCCATCCGGGCATGTCCCCGGCCACCGGGCAACCGGGCGCGGTCAGAGTCATGACAATCTTAACCGAATTTTCGGAACTGATGTCGATGGTATAGATCAAGCCCAGGTCATAGATGTTGACCGGGATTTCCGGGTCGTAGACCGTCCGGCATGCCTCGACCACCGCATCGTACAGCGGGTGGTCGGTGGTCGATGGGGCGATCAGCGGTGTGCCTTCCAGCGGGGGCGTGGGTCCGGTCATCTCGTCTCTCTTGGCTTTCCTGAGTGATTATATAGGAAATCGCGGCGGCAGGGTCCAGTGGGCCCGCGGCGATTTGAAGGGGCCGTCAGAAGGCGGCCCGCAGACGTCAGATCGCGGAGGACACGCAATGCTGACAAGATGGGCACCAGGAGGGTGCTGGGCGGCCCTGGCCGCGATCTGGCTGGGCGCCGGGATGGCGCAGGCGCAGGGGCACGGGTTCGACCCCGAGCAGCCCTGCGCGCCGCAGATCGCCGCCATGTACCCGGGCGAACAGCTGTCGATGGCGGCCTGGGCGCTGGGATATCTCGCCGCCTCGGGGCAGCCACCGCAGCTGGTGACGCTGCTTTCGACGGCCAGCTTCGCCGGAGAGATCGCCGATTCGTGCCGGGCCAGCCCCGGCGCTTCGCTGATGGAGGTGGTGGCGAACCTCTCGGACAGCCCGATGCCGGTGATGATGACGGCCACCGCCGCGCCGGCCCCCGCGCCCGAGCCGATGACGCCCGAGCAGGAGGCGCGCGCGCTGCTCGAGGCGTTCCTGGACCCGCAGGCCGACCTCGTGGCGCTGACCGCGCAGCTGAAACCCACGCCGGACGACGTGCGCGCGGTCTACGAGGCGCCGCTGGCCGAGCGGTTGGTCATGGCCTATGCCGCCACCTTCCAGCCGGGCATCGCGATCGGACCCAAGCCGGGCCAGACCGAGGTGACGATGACCGTCTCGACCACCCATGCGCTGCGCGACGGGGCCAGCGAGCTCGTTGAGTTCCCCGGCGGCTACCGGGACGTGCTCGGCTTTTTCAAGGAGGACGTGCCGATCGCGCGCTTCCGCTTTGTCGAGCCGGGGCAGGAGCTTGGGCTGTCCTTCGACGGGCTGGTCAAGGTGCATGGGCGCTGGGTGCTGATGCCCAAACCCTGGCGCATGCTCAACTGACGGAGGGGGGCCAGCCCCCGTCGCCTGCGGCGACTCCCCCGGAGTATTTGTGGAATAATGAACGGCGGGGCGAGGCAGGGATGCCAGGCCGATACACGGGCGTTGCGTCTTCGGTGGTGTCGGAGCGAGGGGCCAGCCCCTCGCGCTCCCCGGAGTTTATTGGCACAATGAAGGGCGGATCAGAGGCCGACCAGGGCGCGGATGTCTGCAGGGGAGGCGCCATCGGCCCGGTAGCGGGCGATGGCGCGGGCGTCGTCGCGTTTCGCCAGGCGCTTGCCATGATCGTCGCGGATGAGGCGGTGGTGGTGGTAGAACGGTTCGGGCAGGCCCAGCAGGATCTGCAGCAGGCGGTGGATGGGGGTGGCGTCGGCCAGGTCCTCGCCGCGCACCACGTGGGTGATGGCCTGGGCCGCGTCGTCGACCACGACCGAGAGGTGGTAGGAGGTGCCCATCTCGCGCCGGGCGAGGACGACATCGCCGATCCCGTCGATCAACTGGTGGATGGGGAGCGCGACGGGGGTGTCCTTCTCCGTGTATCGGACCTCGGTCAGGTCGTCGCAGGCCCGCGGCATGTCGAGGCGCAGGGCCGCACCATGGGGGCGCGGGCCGCTGCGGCGGTGTTTCTCGCGGCAGGTGCCGGGGTAGACGAGGCCATCGGGGCCGATCAGCGGCGCGCCTTCCTGCGGGGCCGAGGCCGCCGCGGCGATGTCGCGCCGGTTGCAGTCGCAGCGGTAGAGCAGCCCGCGCGCCCAGAGCGCATCCAGCGCCGCGTCATAGGCGGCCATGTTGTCCGATTGGCGCAGCGGGCGCGCATCCCAGCTGAGGCCGAGCCAGTGCAGGTCCTCGACGATCTGCGCCTCCCACTCGGGCCGCGCGCGGGACTGGTCGATATCCTCGATCCGCAGCAGGAAGGAGCCGCCGGCCGCGCGGGCCATGTCATGGGCGGTCAGCGCCGAAAAGGCATGGCCCAGGTGCAACGGGCCGGTGGGCGAGGGCGCGAAACGGGTGCGCATCACTCGTCGCGGTAGCGTCCGTAGCGGCGGGCTCGGCTGTCCTCGCGCGACTGGAAGATCAGGATCCAAGCGAGGATGATGAACATCGGATGCGTCAGCCCGCCCGAGAAGATGATTGCCGGAACCCAGATCAGGAACACGATGACCGACAGGATCGGCCGCCCCGTCAGCAGGATCGACAGCGGCGGCAGCAGGATGGCGAGGACATAGTTCATGCCGACACCTCCTGCGCGGCAAGCCAGTCGGTCCAGGCCGCCTTGGCCCGGTCGGTATAGCCCTTGTAGCGGTCCTTGCGGCCACGACGTCCGCCGCGCACGTCCTCGAGCGGGCGGAAGAGGCCGAAGTTGACGTTCATCGGCTGGAACGTCTTGGCCTCGGCCCCGCCGGTGATGTGGTGGATCAGCGCGCCCATGGCGGTGTCCTGCGGGACGGTGGGCAGGGTGCGGCCGAGGATCTCGGCCGCCGCCATGCGGCCGGCGAGCAGGCCCATGGCAGTGGATTCGACATAGCCTTCGACGCCTGTGACCTGGCCGGCAAAGCGGATGTTCGGTTTGGACCGCAGCCGCATCTGGGCATCCAGCAGCGTGGGCGAGTTGAGGAAGGTGTTGCGGTGGATACCGCCAAGGCGCGCGAAGCTGGCGTTTTCGAGGCCGGGAATGGTTTTGAAAACCTCGGCTTGCGCGCCGTACTTCATCTTGGTCTGGAAGCCGACGATGTTGTAGAGCGTCCCCAGCGCATTGTCGCGGCGCAGTTGGACCACGGCGTAGGGCTTTTCGTCGGGCTTGTGCGCATTGGTCAGGCCCACCGGCTTCATCGGCCCATGGCGCAGGGTCTCGCGGCCGCGTTCGGCCATGACCTCGATTGGCAGGCAGCCGTCGAAATAGCCGGCAGTTTCCCCGTCGTGGAACTCGGTCTTGTCGGCGGCGAGCAGCGCGTCGATGAAAGCCTCGTATTGCGGCTTGGTCATCGGGCAGTTGAGATAGGCCTTCTGCTCCTCCTCGGTCTCGCCCTTGTCATAGCGCGACTGGCGCCAGACCACGTCCATGTCGATGCTGTCGGTATAGACGATGGGCGCGATGGCGTCGAAGAAGGCGAGCCGTTCGGCGCCCGTTTCGGCCTGGATCGCGGCGCCAAGCGCAGGCGAGGTCAGCGGGCCGGTGGCAAAGATCCACTGGCCCTGGTCGGGCAGCTCGGTCACTTCCTCGAGGCTGGTGCGGATCAGCGGATGGGCTTGCAGCCTGGCCGTGATCGCGGCCGAGAAGGCATCGCGGTCCACGGCCAGCGCGCCGCCGGCGGGCAGGCGGTGGCGATAGGCGTGCTCGATCACGAGTCCACCGGCCTGTTTCATCTCCCAATGCAGCAGGCCCACGGCGTTCTGTTCATGGTCGTCCGACCGGAACGAGTTCGAACAGACCATCTCGGCGAAATTGCCGGAGGTATGGGCGAAGGTTTCGACCTGCGGCCGCATCTCGTGCAGGACCACGGGTACGCCGGCCTCGGCGGCTTGCCAGGCGGCTTCGGACCCGGCCATGCCGGCGCCCACGATGTGGAGTTCTTGCGTCATGGGGCGCATGTAGGGTTTCGTTGCGTGTTTGTCACGGGGGAAGAGGGGGCGCTGCCCGCCGTCGCCTTTGGCGACGCTTGACGTCGCCATGGGCGACTCCCCCGGAGTTTACTGGAAAGGTGAAAGGGGATCGGGGGCCCTGCTTTCATTATTCTTGAAATACTCCCGCTTATGGCGCCTTTGGCGCCAGCCGAGGCGTCAATGGCCAGCTGCGGAGCGAGGGGCCAGCCCCTCGCGCTCCCCGGAGTTTAATGGAAAGATGAAGGGGATCAGCGCGGCCAGTCCGGTTTGCGCTTTTCGAGGAAGGCCTGGATGCCTTCGTTGGTGTCGCGGTCGAGCATGTTCTGGACCATTGCGGCGCCGGTGAAGGCATAGGCTTCGCCCAGCGGCATCTCGAGCTGGTCGTAGAAGCTGGACTTGCCGATGCGCACGGCGGTGGCGAGCTTGGCGGCGACGGTTTCGGCGAGGGCGGTGGTTTCCGCCGTCAGGCTTTCGGCGGGGACGACGCGGTTGACGAGGCCCAGTTCCACGGCCCGGGCGGCGTCGATGAAGGCGCCGGTGGTCAGCATCTCGAACGCCTGCTTGCGTGGAATGTTGCGGGTCAGCGCGACCATGGGGGTCGAGCAGAAGAGGCCGATGTTCACGCCGTTGACGCCGAACCGGGTGCCTTCCGCTGCCACGGCCATGTCGCAGGACGCGACCAGCTGGCAACCGGCGGCGGTGGCGATGCCGTGCACCTCGGCGATGACCGGCTGGGGCAGGGCGCGGATGGTCTGCATCATCGTGGCGCAGCGCGTGAAGAGGTCGGCGAAGTACGCCGCCCCCGCGTCCTCGGACTGGCGTCCGGCCTGCATTTCCTTGAGGTCGTGCCCCGCGCAGAAGGCCTTGCCCGCGCCCGACAGCACCACCGCGCGGATCGCAGCATCGGTCCTGATTGTATCGAGTTCCGCCTGCAATGCGGCCAGCATCGCGTCCGACAGCGCGTTCAGCCGCTCGGGCGCGTTCATCTGCAGATGCGCCACGCCGTTCGTGTCGCAACGTTCCAGTATGCTCATCTTGTCCTCCGCCTCCGATTCCGGGCAAGTCTAGGGCCAAGCGAAGCGGGAGGAAAGCATGGCCGATCTGGCGGATATCGTGATGGACGAGGCGGCGTTGAACCGCTTTCTCGAGGAGTTCTTCCAGCAGGTTGCCGGTGAATTCACCGTCGAGGAAGTGACCTCGGACGGCATTCGCATCCGCCTTGTCGTGCAGGACAAGCACCTGCGGCCGGGTGGTACGGTGTCGGGACCGTCGATGTTCGCCCTGGCGGACGTGGCGGTCTACCTCGCCATCCTTGCGCGGATCGGGCCCAAGGCGCTGAGCGTGACGACCTCGGCCGCGCTCGATTTCATGCGCAAGCCCGTGGCGCATGCGGACCTGGTGGCCGAGACGCGGCTGCTCAAGCTCGGCCGGGTGCTGGCGGTGGGGGACGTGCTGCTTTACTCGGACGGTATGGCGCAGCCGGTGGCGCGGGCCTCGATGACCTACTCCATTCCGCCCGCGGGCTGAGCCCGACTGCAAAAAGGGCCGGAGCAACGCTCCGACCCGAAGGTGCCGCCCCGACAGGGATGCCGCGGGGCGGGGGAGAGGTGTGGGGTCAGTGGCCGCGGCGGCGCAGCTCGGCGTTGACCATGTCGGGGGTCAGGCCGACGTCGTGCAATTGCCACGGCTCGAGCTGTTTGAGCGCCTGTCGCGTGCGACGGGTTCGGTCCCATGTCTCGACCTTGACAGCCACGGCCAGGGCCAGACGGGCCACGACCGGCAGCGCGTGGCTGCGATCATAGAGGTCGGCAAAGGCGGGATGCAGGGCGTGCTGCGGCGACATGGGATGTTCCTTCGTTCATTAATGTGTTGATACAATCGCGGATGCGCGATATGTAAGGGATACATTCGCGAAATTTCTCCGTCCATGGAAACATTGTAATGGGTACAATATTGTCCGGCGCTCTTGTCGGCGACCTCGGCCAGGCCATCACTGCCGCGGGGCGGGCCAAGTATCGCGGGCTGGCCGAGGGGCTGGAGCGCGCGATCCTGGGCGGGGGATTGCCCGCCGGCACGCGGCTGCCGCCGGTGCGGGACCTGTCGTGGCGGCTGGGCGTGACGCCGGGCACCGTGGCGCGGGCCTATTCGACGCTGACCGATTCGGGGCTGCTGACTGCGGGGGTCGGTCGGGGCACTTTTGTCGCCGAACGGTCGGTGCCGCCGGCGCCGCCCGTGGCCAACCCGGCGACACTCGCGCCCTCGGCCTGGTTGCCGCAGGGGGACGGAGAGGTCAGCCTGCGCACGCCGATGCTGCCCGATCTCGGCCAGAGCCAGCTGATCCGCGAACATCTGGCCGGGTTGGCGGCCGAGATGCCGACCGACCGGCTGATGAACTACCCGGGCCGCGACAGTGACCTGCCGGCGCGGCAGGCGTTCCGGCGCTGGATGGGTGCGGCGCCGATCGGGCCGCTGACCGACGACGATCTTGTCACCGCCCATGGCGGGCAATCGGGCATCGTCATGGCACTGCAATGCGTGCTGCGGGGGCCGGGCCCGGTCGTGCTGGTCGACGAGCTGACCTATTCCGGCTACCGCCGCGCGGCCGAGCTGGCGCGGGCGACCTGCATTCCGGTGCCGTGGGATCGCGAGGGGCCGGATCCGCAGGCGCTCGAGACGTTGGGGCGGCTGCATGGGGCGCAGGCCTTTTGTACCTCGGCCGAGGTCTGCAATCCGACGACCCGCGCCACCACGCCCGAACGCCGACAGCAGATCGCCGAGGTCGCGCAGCGGCTGCACATGCATGTGATCGATGACGATTGTTACCGCATCGGGCCGCACCGGGCCCCGGCCTACCGGGCGCTGCTGCCCGAGCTGGGCTGGTACGTGACCTCTCCGTCCAAGGTGCTGACACCCGCGCTGCGCATTGGTTTCGTCGCCGCGCCCGAAGGGTGGGGCCTGCCGCTGGCGCGCATCGCGGCGCATAATTCGTTTGGCGTCTCGTCGCCGCTGACCGACCTCTTCGTGCGCATGGTCGACGATCCGCGCATGCCCGCCCTCGCCGAGGCGGTGCGGCAGCGCATCAACGACGACCTGCGGATCGCGGTCAATCACCTGGGCGGCCACGCGCTGACCTGGCAGGAGGACGTGCCCTTCCTCTGGCTCGACCTGCCGCAGACCTGGCGGGCCGAGAGCTTTGCCCGTGCGGCGGCCGCGCAAAAGGTGGGGCTGAAGACCTCGGACGAGTTTGCGGCCCGCGACGCGCGGCCCGTCCACGCGGTGCGGATCGCGCTGAACGGGCAGGTGTCGACCGAGATCTTCGAGCATGCGGTGAGCCGTCTGGGCCTGCTGCTGGGGAGGCCGCCCGAGAATCTGGCGGTCTGACGCCTTCGAAATTGGGGTAAATAGATACCGTTTTTGCAAGTATCTGTTTTGTAATAGAAAATTAGGAATGTGGGGCGTTGACTGGGGCCAATTACCCTGTATAACGCCGCAATCCGAATTGCCGGCGACCCTTTGGGGCGCCCGAGACCAATCAAGACTGGACCCGACATGAAAACCTTCTCTGCAAAGCCTGCAGACATCGAGAAGAAGTGGATCATCATCGACGCCGAGGGCGTCGTGCTGGGCCGCCTCGCCTCGATCGTCGCCATGCGCCTGCGTGGCAAGCACAAGGCGACCTTTACCCCCCACATGGACATGGGCGACAATGTCATCGTCATCAACGCCGACAAGGTGCAGATGACCGGCAAGAAGCGCACGGACAAGAAATACTACTGGCACACCGGCCACCCGGGCGGCATCAAGCACCGCACCGCGGGCGAGCTGCTGGAAGGCAAGTACCCCGAGCGCGTCGTCACCGCTGCCGTCAAGCGGATGCTGCCCGGCAACCGCCTGTCGCGTCAGCAGATGACCAACCTGCGCGTCTATGCCGGTGCCGAGCACCCGCATGATGCGCAATCGCCCGAAGTCCTGGACGTCAAGTCCATGAACGCCAAGAACACCCGGAGCGCGTAAACCATGGCCGATCAAGTGAATTCGCTCGAAGAGCTGGGTGCGGTCGTCGAGGGTGCTTCTGCCCCGGTCGCAGCCGAAATCGTCAACGCCGAGCCCGTCCGTGACGAGTTGGGCCGGTCCTATGCCACTGGCAAGCGGAAGGACGCCGTCGCACGCGTCTGGATCAAGCCGGGCTCGGGCAAGGTGACCGTCAACGGCAAGGAAATGGACAAGTACTTTGCCCGTCCCGTGCTGCAGATGATCCTGCGCCAGCCGTTCTCGATCGCTGGTGTCGAAGGCCAGTTCGACGTGCAGGCGACCGTCAAGGGCGGTGGTCTTTCGGGCCAGGCCGGTGCGGTCAAGCACGGCATCTCGAAGGCTCTGCAGCTTTACGATCCGTCGCTGCGCTCGGCCCTCAAGGCCGCCGGTTTCCTGACCCGCGACAGCCGCGTGGTGGAACGGAAGAAATACGGCAAGCGCAAGGCGCGCCGCAGCTTCCAGTTCTCGAAGCGCTGATCGCGGCTTCGGCATCACCGACAAACGAAACGGGCGCCCGATCGGGCGCCCGTTTTGCTTTTCCGGGGGGATGCGGCGACCGGGAACGGGCCGCCGCAGGGGCGTCAGCCGCCCAGGATGTCGAAATCGTAGGTGACCGAAAAGGTCAGCGTGCCGTCGGAATCGTCGGCATCCTCGTAGACCAGGCCAAGGCCGGCCGAGTCGGTGAGCGCGTAGCCCACGCCGAACTCGTAGTAGGTGTTGTCGTCGGCCTGGCTCTTGCCGACCAGGCCGGCAAGGCTCCAGCGGTCGGTGAGCGAGACGGCGACCCAGCCTTCGACATCGGTCGTCTCGTCCTCGGGGGCGTAGATCACGTCGATACCGATCTCGGACTGCTCGGACACGGCGGCGGCAAGGCCGAAGGTCAGGTCGTAGCCCTGTTCGCCCGAGTTGTTCAGGAAGTAGTGGGTATAGGTGATGCCGTAGGTGTAGCCGGGGGCGAATTCGCCGCCGTAGCCGAGGCTCAGCTCGATCTCGAGCTCGTCCGACGGGTCGTCGTAGAGCGAGCCGACCCAGATGCCGCCGAAGGCGCCGCCATACGACAGGTCGATGCCGATCTCGGCGGTGCTGGCGGAATGAGAGATCCCGTCACCGGTGTCCGCTTCGATGTTGAGGGCGGCCGAGCCGGAGATCTCGAGCTCGTTGGCGACGGCGGGGGCAGCCGTCAGTGCGATGGCAGAGACCAGGCCGGTCGCCGCTGCGAGGGAGGAGAGACGCATCGCTTTGTCCTTGTTGAATGCGGGTGGTTGGTGCGGGCAGAATGCCGCGCCGCAGCGCCTGACGGCAGTCAAACTATTCGTGAACGGGCCGGATTGGCAGGCGGATGTGCGGATTGTGCCGCAGGTGCACAATCGGCAGGCACCTGCCTTTCACCGCATGCGGCGCGGCCTTGCAGCGCCCGCAGGGCAGGGCCCGATCAGGCCACCGCGCGGGGCCGATGCGAGTCGCGCCGCGCGGAGGCGCCCTGCGACAGGGTGAAGCGTTCGGCCAGGGCCACGAGGTCCTCGGCCCCGGCATGCAGGCGTTCATTGGCTACGGTCGTCTGCTCGACCATGGCGCCGTTGTCGTTGGCGACGTCTTCCAGCATGTCGATCGCGCTGGTCAGCTCGGTCACCTGGCGCGATTGCGAGGTGTTGGTGCCGGCGACCCCTTCCATCGAGCGGGTGATCTTGCCGATCGACTCGCGGATCTGGTCCAGCACCTCGCCCGTGCGATTGACGAGGTCGGCGCCCTTCTTGACCCCGTCCACGCTGCCGGCGATCAGCGCGTGGATCTCGCGCGCGGCATCGGATGAACGCTGCGCAAGCCCGCGCACCTCGCTCGCGACGACGGCAAAGCCCTTGCCCGCATCGCCGGCGCGCGCGGCCTCGACCCCGGCGTTCAGGGCCAGCAGGTTGGTCTGGAAGGCGATGTCGTCGATCACCGAGACGATGTCGCGGATCTCGTTCGACGACCCCTCGATCCCCTTCATGGCGTCGCGGGTCTGCTGCATCACGTCCCCCGCATTGGCGGCCGAGACGCTGGTGGTCTGAGACAGCGTCTGCGCGTTCGACGCATCGCTGGCGGTCGATTCGATGCTTTGCGCCAGGGCGGCAAGCGATGTCGTGAACTCGGCCAGGGTCGCGTTCTGACCCTGGGTCCGGTCGGCCAGCTCGGCGGCCGCGCGGCTCAGCTCGCCCGATTGCGCGCTGATCTCGTGCGCGCGCTCCGTGACCTGGCGCAGCGCATCCTCGAGCCGGTCGCTGGCCCGGTTGAAATAGAATCCGAGGTCCGCGTAATCCTCGGGCAGGTGATGAATGCGCTGGCTCAGGTCGCCCTCGGCCAGCCGCTCGAGGTTGTCGCGGAAGGTGTCCAGCACGCGCGCGACCTCGGCCCCGTGGCGGGTGTGGAGTTCGGACGCCTGCGCCTCGGCCTGCTGGGCCCGGCGGGTCTGGGCGTCAGCCTCGGCGACGAAATCGAACCGTTCCTTGATGGATTGCGCGAGGATCCAGGTTTCCGCCACGACGATCAGGGCATGAAAGCCGGTGCGACCGAGATTGAACACCAGGTCCGACGACGGGTAGACCAGCACCGGAAAGACGAAGGTCAGCGCGGCATGGTGAAGGATGATCGTCGCGGCCGATCCCACCAATGCCTTGAACCCGTTCATGGTCGAGATCACGGCCAGCGCCGCGAAATAGACCATGTGAATGTCAAGCTGCATGGAATGCCCGGCAAAGACCGCGTTCAGCACGATCACCTGGCCGGTCAACGCCTGGGCGGCCAGGATGCGCCCGGACTTGCTTTCGGCACGTATGTGGGCATGGACGCCAAGCGCGGCCAGCAGCCCGCTCAGCATGGCGGCAATTAGGATCGATGTGCCGGCGTACCACGCGGCGACGGGCATCACGAGGATCGACAGGACCGCGATCCGCGCCACGAGGCGGGTGGCGCGGACACGGTTGATTTCGAATTCGTCCTTGTTGGTCTTGGGCTCGGGAAGATCTGACATTTGGGTCCGCTTCACTCGTTGCAGGCAGGGCCGGGGGCGCGGTATCGACAGGGGCCCGCCACGCGGGTCACCGCCGGCAGCAGGGCCGGGAAATGGTTGACGAGGGCGTCCAGCATCGGGCGACTCCGGCTCATGCATCCCGCGGTGGGGTTTGCCGCAGTATCGGGCCCAATTCCTGTGATTTCGCTAACGCGCGCCGGTCAGTCCGGATCGGCCGTCCGTTTGTCGGCCGCGATCTTCTGCAGCCGACGCCGCATCTTCATCAGCCGGTGAAACAGCCCTTCGTCCGCGCGGTTGAGATCGTTCAGCAGGCGACAGGCAAGCGGGCGCAGCACCGGGTCCTCCTCGGCCTCGACCCAGAGCGTGCCCAGAAGATTGCGGTCAAGATCGCCCTTGCGCATGGAATAGCCCTTGAGCCCGTAGGGCAGCGGCCCGTCATGCTGGCCCAGCACCTTGAAGACCGCGCCGGGGCCAAAGCGGGAATAGAGCCGCTCGGCCTCGTAAAGCTTGATGACCTGGAAAAAGGTCGTGAGCCGCGCGGCGGCGCGGCGCTGAACCTCGTTCGTTCCGAAATCGACGAAGGTCTGGATCGCCGACAGCCGCCAGCGCATGTCGAGCGCATCCAGCATCTCGTAGGGGGTCTCGGTCCAGATCGCGCGGAAAAGCCGCCCGGCGACCTCGGGCGTGTCCTGGCGGCGCGCGGCGGCGATGGTCAGGGCATGGACGGTCAGCGCCATGGGCCGGCCCTGGAATTCATGCGCCAGCTCGGCCAGCTTTTCGCGGGCGGTGTCACAGCGCGGCGGTTTCACCCGCGGCGCGGGGGTGGTCATCTTCCACAGCTCCGCAACTCCGCGCGCCGCGTAGGCGTCGAGCAGTTCGGCCATGCCGTCATAGGGCCGCCTTTTTTCGGGGCCGGGCAGCAGCCCGCCAAAGCCGCCCTTGTAGGTCAACTCGGACCCCAGGTCCGGCTCATCACTCATCGCTCAATCCCTCGGGATCAGGCCCAGGCCACGCAGGTAGATCCCGATCCCGGTCTCAAGAAGATCCTCGGGCGGGAACGGGCTTTGCGTGCCGGGCGAATTGCGGGCGAACAGTTCGACCACGCCGTGGGACATGGCCCAGACATGCGCCGAGAACATGGAGGGCGGCGGGCGTTTTTCCGGCGGGATGTGCTGGCTGAGATCGCGCGCCGCCTGTTCCTGCACATCGCGGGCGCGGCGCGCGACCTTTGCCAGCTCGGGCGTGCGGTTGACCGAGATGCCGCTTTCGAACATCGCGATGTAATGGCCAGGATACTTGCGCGCAAAGGCGAGATAGGCGCGCCCCGTCGCCTCGAACGCCGCCAGCGCCGAGGGCTGGCCCTTGTCATAGGCGTATTGCATCACGTCGGCAAAGATCTCGTAGCCCTGGCGCGCGGCCTCGGCGATCAGGTCCTCGCGGCCCTCGAAATGGCGGTAGACGGCGGCGGGGGTGACGCCGGCCTGCTTGGCGGCCTCCGACAGGGTAAAGCCGGTCGGGCCCTTCGCCTCGATCAGTTGCAGCGCCGCCTCGACCAGGGCCTGGCGCAAATTGCCGTGGTGGTAGCCACGTTTAGGCATGCCAGATCTCCGGCCCGCCGCAGACGTTCGGGTCGATCTCTCCGATGTTCGCGCCGTCGCGGCCGGGGTAATCCAGCCCCGCCAGCACCGCGCGAATGGCGTTCAGCCGGGCGCGCCGCTTGTCGTCCGAGCGGATCACGGTCCAGGGCGCATGGGGTGTATGCGCCAGGGTCAGCGTCTCGGCGATGGCCTCGGTATAGGGCTCCCAACGCTTCAGCCCTTCGACGTCGATCCAGCTCAGCTTCCACTGCTTCAGCGGATCGCTTTCACGCGACAGGAAGCGGCGCAACTGCTCGGCCCGCCCGACGTTGAGCCAGAGCTTGACGAGGTGGATGCCCTCGTCGACTATCATCCGTTCGAACTCCGGGACCTGGCGGAAGAAATGCGCCCGCTGGTGGTCGGTGCAGAAGCCAAAGACCTTTTCGACCACGCCGCGATTGTACCAGGAGCGGTCGAAAAGTGCCATCTCGCCCCCCGCCGGCAGGTGATCGATGTAGCGCTGGAAATACCATTGCGTCGCCTCGGTCTTGGTCGGTTTCGACAGGGCGACGGTGCGGGCGACGCGGGGGTTAAGGTTCTCGCGAAAGCGCTTGATCGTGCCGCCCTTGCCGGCCGCGTCGCGCCCCTCGAAGACCACGGCGATGCGCTGGCCGCTCTCCTTGACCCAGTGCTGGACCTTGACCAGTTCGCGCTGCAATGCGTCCATCTGGTCTTCGTAGTCGTCCTTTCCCATCCAGGCGTCATAGGGATAGCCGGGATCGAGGATATCCTTCTTGCTGCCCTCTTCGATGGCCGTGCGGATCTCCTCCGGGGCCTCGGTCTCGAAATAGGCGCTGATCGCACCGTCAAAGGGCAGGTTCATGGGCCGGCTCCGCTTCTGCTCGTTGGCTCGGACTATGGAATGTAAAGGCGATTAACGCAAATCCAAGAGCGTCGCAGCCGACGTTGCGCACACGGCGCCAGGGGCAGGAGTATTTGTAGAATAATGAAAGGGGGCGGTGTGCAGGAGGGAAAGCCACCGCCCCGATCCCCTTCATCTTGCCAGCTAAACTCCGGGGGTGTGGGGGCTGGCCCCCACCACCAGCGGGGTCCGGGGGCGCAGCCCCCGGCGGGTCGGATCGCGTCAGCGATCCGAAACCCCGAGCCCCGCCCGCGCGGCGGTCCGGAGGCAAGCGGCCACCACCGCCTCGACCGCGACATGCTGCGGCATGTGGCCGATGCCGGGCAGGATTTCGAGCCGGGCAGAAGGCACCTCCGCCACCAGCCGACGGGCATGGATCTCGGGGCTGACGGTGGTGTCGGCATCGCCGTGGACGATCTCGATCGGCAGGGTGAGGTCTGAATAGCGCGGCGACAGCGTCTCGATCTCGCCCAGCAGGTTGGCCCGTTGCAGCGCGTTGGCGCGCAGGGACTCGCGCCGCAGGGTCAGGCCGGGGCCGAAATGGGCGGCATAGCCCTCGGGCACCGCCTGCGGGGCAAAGACCTCGGACAGGTTCGCCTCGACCACCCGGTCGGGGACCCAGGCGGTGAGCAGCGGGATCACCAGCGGACCGATCCAGGGATGCGAGAGCGCCTTGTAATAGGTCGAAAGCCCCGTGTCCCAGGGGTGCGAGGCGCCGGAGATGGACACCATCCCGGCGATGTGATCGGGCTGCGTCACCGCCCAGGCCAGCGCCACCGCGCCACCGTAGCTTTGGCCGACCACCAGCGGCCGCTCGGCCCCAAGCTGTCGCGCGGCGCCCGAAAGCAGCGCCGCCTGATCCGTGATCGTCGCGCCCGTACGATTGATGCGGTGGGTATAGCCCAGCCCGGGGCGGTCCAGCACAATGACCCGGAAATGCTCCGCCAGCGCGGGGGCCAGGCGGAAGGTCATGTCGCGGGTGTTGCCCGAGGCACCGTGGATCAGCACGAGGTCGGGCCCCGCGCCCATCACCACCGCGTGGACCTGGTGGCCGCCGACATCGAGCAACTGCCCTTCGGCAGGCCAGCGCGCTTCGGCCGCCCGTTCATGGTGACGCGCTTTCCAAAGCGTCGCGATCGCCCCGGCCAGGACCAGGGCGACCAAGGCTATCAGGATCTTAGCGGCCAATGTCATTCAGGTCGAACGGCGTCGACTGGTAGATCTCGTTGATCCAGTTGCCGTAGAGCAGGTGGGCATGGCTGCGCCACCGGTTCTGCGGCTTCTTCGACGGATCGTCGCCGGGGTAGTAATTGGCCGGCACGTTGATCGGTTTCCCCTCGGCCACGTCGCGGTCGTATTCCTCCTTGAGGGTCCCGCTGTCGTATTCGAGGTGATTGAAGATATAGAGCGCGCGGTGGCACGGATCTTCGACCAGGCAGGGGCCGGTCTCGGGGCTGTCGATCAGGATCGGCAGGCCGGCTGCCTCGACCTCGTCCCGGTGGATCTCGGTCCAGCGGCTGACGGGGATGACCATGTCATCGGAAAAGCCGCGCAGGTAGGGCGAGGCGGGCGCGAGGTTGACGTGGCGCACCGCGCCGAAGGCCTTGGCATCCAGCATGTGCTTGGGGACGTCGTGGAAATGGTGGATCATCGCCATCCCGCCCCAGCAGACGCCGAAGGTGCTTTGCACATGGCTTTGCGTCCAGTCGAAGACCTGGGTGAGCTCGTCCCAATAGGTCACCTCCTCGAAGGGCAGGTGTTCGATCGGGGCGCCGGTGATGATCAACCCGTCGAACTTCTCGCCGCTGTCGGCCACCTCTGCGAAGGGGCGGTAGAACGCCTCCATATGCTCGGCCGCGGTGTTCTTGGTCTGGTGCTCGCTCATGCGGATCAGGCTCAGCTCGATCTGCAAGGGGGTCGCCCCCAGCAGCCGCGCGAACTGGTTCTCGGTCTGCACCTTCTTGGGCATCAGGTTCAGCAGGCCGAACCGCAGCGGGCGGATGTCCTGCCGCATCGCGCGCTCTTCCGACATGACCATGACGCCCTCGCGGGTGAGGACGTCGTAGGCGGGCAGGTCTTCGGGCAGCTTGATGGGCATTGGTGTGATCCCGGGTTGATGGGGAGGGGCTTAGATAGACCGGTCCTTAGCGGGTCTCAAGAGCATGGGCCACGAGGTCGATAAAACCCGCCTCATCGCGCACCCCGGCCATGTCGCCGGCGTCGATGGTCAGGCCCCAGCGGTCGGCCATCGCCTGGTAGCGCGGCTGGCGGTGCGCCAGCGCCTGGGCATAGGTCCAGCGGATGAAGGCGTCGGGGTCCACCTTGTCCGCCGCGATCCCCTTGGTCGCGAGGTATTCGTCCCACACCCGGGCCAGGAACGCGGGCTGGTAGGCCATGGGCTTGGGGGCGCGGTCGAAGCGGCGGATCAGCTCTTCGGTATGGGCCTCGGTTCCCTTGATCCAGATCATCAGGCACGCCTCCGAGAGCGCCTGCATCACCCGGTCCTCCGGATCATCGGGATCGACCCATTCGCAGATCGACCCGCCGGTGTCGCAGATGAAATGCGGGTAGCCGTAGAGCCGCTCGGCCCGGTCGATGAAATAACCGGTGTCGAGCAGGGCCTTGATCTCGGCCTCGCGGAACTGGTCCTGGCGGCGGGTATATTCCTCCCACGGCAGGCCGCCCTTGGCCGTGTCGCCGGGCTTGCCGAGGTAGGAGGACACGGGCGTCAGGTTGTGGAAGGTGATGTTGGAGCCGATGTAGATCGAATCCGACATCAGCAGATCGCGCAGGAAGGGCACCTGCATCGCATGCGCCTTGGCATTGTCGGCGATGTATTCGCCCATGTAGCGCGTGCCGATGCGGTAATCGATCGAGTAATGGAACCAGTCGCCGCCATCGCGCAGCGCCTGGCTGACATGGGTCTTGCCGAGGCCCGACATGGCGAACAGCAGGACACGTTTGCGCGGCGCGGCGCGCCAGTCTTCGGCGGTTTCGTAAATCATGGCCACTCCTGCCTCTTGCCTTCGCGTTTATTGCGGGGGCGCGGGGCGGTCAACTCAGCCGTAGAGGCTGAGCAGTTCCTGAAGGTCATCCAGCGTGTTGGCCTGGGCGGCGTACTTGTCATGCCGCCAGCGGGCCATGCGGGGAAAGCGCAGGGCGATGCCGGACTTGTGGCGGGGGGAGGCCTGGATGCCTTCGAAGGCGATCTCGAAAACATGGACGGCCTTGACCTGCCGGACCGGGCCGAACCGTTGTTGCGTGTTCTTGCGCACCCAGGCGGTGATCTGGCCGAATTCCTCGTCCGTCAGGCCGGAATAGGCCTTGGTGAAGGGGACAAGTTCGTTGCCCTTCCAGACGGCAAAGGTGAAGTCGGTGAAGAGGTTGGCGCGGCGGCCATGGCCCTGCTGGGCGTAGATCATCACTCCGTCGATGGTCAGCGGGTCCAGCTTCCATTTCCACCAATCGCCGCGCTTGCGCCCGGCGTGGTAGGTGCTGGCGCGGGCCTTGAGCATCAGCCCCTCGGCCCGGTTCTCGCGCGCCGACTTGCGCTGGCTGGCGAGGGCGTCCCAGCTGTCGAAAGCCAGCTCGGGCGACAGGCGCAGCGGCGAGTGATCCGGTTGGTTTTCGAGGAGATGGGCGAGGCGTGAACGCCGTTCGTCGAACGGCCGGTCGCGCAGGTCCTGGCCGTTTTCTTCCAAGAGGTCATAGGCATAGAGGATCGCGGGGGCGTCCTTGAGCAGCTTCTTGGGGACGGTCTTGCGTCCGATGCGCGGTTGCAGGTTGGCGAAGCTTTGCGGCGTCTCGGTGGCATGGTCCCAGGCCAGGATCTCTCCGTCGATCACCACGCCGTCGGGCAGCACGTCCTTGGCGCGGGCGAACTCGGGGAAGCGGTCGGTCATCAGCTCTTCGCCCCGAGACCACAGGAAGTGTTCGCCGCCGCGCAGAATCAGCTGGCCGCGGATGCCATCCCACTTCCACTCCGCATGCCAATCCGTTGGTGGACCGAGGTTTTCCGGCCCGTCCTCGACAGGGTGGGCCAGGCAGAACGGGTAGGGGCGCGACAGGGGCGCCTCGGCATCCTCGGCCTCGATCAACGCGTGCCACGAGGTGGTTTGCGGGGTCCAGTCGCCCATCAGGCGGTGGGCCAGCTCGGACTCGTCCCGGTCGGTGGCTTGCGCCAATGCGCGGGTCATCAGCTTCTGGCTGACCCCGATGCGAAACCCGCCGGTGATCAGCTTGTTGAAGAGGAACCGCTGCCGCGTCTCGAGCCGGTCCCAGGCCGAGAGGATGCGCGGTTTGCGCTCTTCCTGCGGCACCTGGGAAAGCGTCAGCAACTCACTGATCCAGAACGACAAAGAGCGTTCCTCGGGTGTCTCCGTCTCGGGCAGGACCAGCGCAATGGTCTCAGCTAGGTCGCCGACGATGGGATAGCTTTCCTCGAACAGCCACAGCGGGATGCCGGCCCGCTCCGCCGCCCATTCGCGCAGCAGGGTGGTCGTCACGGCCCGCTTGGGGCGACGGCCCGAAAACAGCGCGGCGGTCCAGAGCTTGTCGTCATCGGGCGCGCTGCGGAAATATTCCGCCAGCGCGGCAGTCTTCACGCTGGTCTTGGTGGTCTCGTCGAGCGCGGTGAAGAGCGTGGCAAAGGCCTTCATGCCTCTTCCTCCAGGTCCTCGCCGGTAAATTCGGTGGGCACAACCTCCGCATCCCAGCCTTCACTGCGCAGGTATCGCGCGAAGATCTCGGTGTAACCATGCGTGACGAATATCTTTTCGGCCTCCGTCGCGCGGATGGCCTGCAACAGGCCCGGCCAGTCGGCATGGTCCGACAGCACAAAGCCCCGGTCAGCGGCCCGGCGCCGCCGGATGCCGCGCAGCTGCATCCAGCCCGAGGCGAAGCCGGTCGAGACGGGCCGGAACCGCCGCGCCCAGGTCGACCCCAGCGCCGAAGGCGGCGCGATCACCAACGCGCCGGGGTGGTCCTTGCCCTTGGTCTCGGGCGTCACGGGGATCGTGTCCGGCAGGGACAGCCCCTGCGCGCGCAGCACGGCATTGGTGTTCTCGACCGCGCCATGGGTCAGGATCGGGCCGATGGACGAGTCGATGGCGGCGAGCAGGCGCTGCGCCTTGCCCAGCGAATAGGCGCCCAGCATCGCGGTCTGGCCGGCGGCGGCGCAGCGGGCCCACCAGGCGTTGATCTCGGCGGCGATCTCGGACTGAGGGCGCCAGCGGAAGACCGGCAGGCCGAAGGTGCATTCGGTGATGAAGGCGTGGCATTTGACCGGCTCGAACGGCTCGCAGAACCCGTCCGGTTCGACCTTGTAGTCGCCCGAGACGACCCAGACCTCTCCGCCCACCTCGACGCGGATCTGGGCCGAGCCCGGCACATGCCCTGCCGGGTGGAACGACACATTCGCCCCGCCGATCCGGCGCGTTTCGCCATAGGCGATCCAGTCCAGCGCGATGTCGCCCAGCCGATGCCGCATCACCGGCCCGGCCGCATGGGTGGCGAGGTAAGCGCCGTGCCCGGGCCGCGCGTGGTCGGCATGGCCATGGGTGATCAGCGCCCGCGGCACGGGGCGCCAGGGGTCGATGTGGAAATCGCCGGCGGGGCAATAGATGCCCTCGGGGGTGAAGGTCAGGACGGCCATGCGCGCAATCTAGCACGGCCGCGCGGGGCGGCCAGCGCCTCAGGCGCAGGCGCGGTCCTCATCGGCCAAAGGGAGAGCGGAGCCATCCATAAGCCCCTGCACCGTGTCCGCGATGTCCTCGCGCACGGCGCGGCGATCCATGAGGACCTCGTGTTCGGCCTCTTCCACGATGCGCAACTGGCTGCCGGGCCAACGCGCCATGCGGTCGCGGATCCGCGACACGTCCACGATGCGTTCGTTGTCGCCGACAAAGGTAACGCAGGGCAGGTCGGGCGAAGGCAGGTGTGACAGGCGGCGCATTTCCACCAGCGCGGCGTTCAGCCAGCGCAGCGACGGCCCGCCCAGCTGGAAATCGGGATACTCCAGCACCTGGCGCTTCATGTAATCCCACATCTCGCGGTCGCGGGTGAGCGTGTTGTCGGCGAAATCCGCCTCGGCCACGTAGCTGGCCGAACTGGTCGAAGGGGCATAGACATGCGACAACCCAACTAGGTTGCTGCCCCAGCTGAGCGCCCAGGCCGCGGGACGCAGTTGCGGCGCCATGCGGATGCCCCACATCGGGCCGGTGAAGACCACCGCCTTGACGTTGAGCCCGTCGATCAGCGACCGCAGCCCGATGCAGCCGCCCATGGAATGGGCCAGCAGCACGTAGGGGCCGGACACGTCCAACGCGGGCAGGGCGGCCGTCACCGCCGCCACGTCGCGCTGGTAATCGGCGAAGATGCCGACATGGCCGGTCATGGCGTCGGGCAGCAGGCGCTGCGCCATGCCCTGCCCACGCCAGTCGACCGTCACCACGTTCATCCCCCGCGCCACGAGATCGCGCGCGTTGCGGGCGTATTTCTCGATGAACTCCGTGCGACCCGGGAACAGCAGCACCGTTCCCGAGGCATTCGCCGCACGCCAGATCCCGACCCGGATGCGGACATCGTCATCGGCCATCAGCCAATGCGACTCGGTCGCGTCGGGCCCGTCTGCAATGTCGGCACGGTAAGGGGCGGGGGTGATCTGCATCAGCTCAGCAAGCCTCCGAGTTGCATGGCCTTGCCCATGTCGCCGTCCACGGACAGCTTGCCGGACATGAAGGCGGCGGTGGGGTTGGTGTCGCCCGCCAGCATCGACTGGAAGGTGTCGGCATCGGCGGTGAGGGTCACGTCGGTCTCTTCGTCGCCCGCGCGCACGCCCGCGCCGTCGATGATGACCGAGCCTTCGCCCTCGATGACGAACTTGGCCGAGCCGTCAAAGTCGCCGGCGTCGATTTTCTGGGAAAGGGCGGCAACCGCGCCGTTCACGATGTCGTTCATTCTGTGTCCTGTCTCCGGATCTGGCCCGCGCCGGCATTGCATCCGGGCGCAGGCACGCTACACTCATCCCCATCATGGGCGCATCGCGGATACCTTTCAAACATACCGTCGCGACATTCCTCGCGGTAGTCATGTATTCCTTACCTCTCGCCGGACCGTCGCTGGCGCAGGAGACGGACCTGCCGCCGATCCCCATGCCGCGCCCGGGGATCGAACTGGACGCGCCCAGTGCCATGGCCCCCACCGATGCCGACCGCTCCGAGGAAGACGAGCTGCTGATGCGCCTGCGCGAGGCCGAGACGCCCGAACAGGGCGCGCGCATCACCAATCAGATCATGACGCTTTGGTCCAAGTCGGGCTCGGCCACGATGGACCTGTTGCTGCGCCGGGGCCGCAACGCCGCCGAGCGGCAGAACTGGGAGGCGGCGATCGACCATTTCTCGGCGCTGGTCGACCATGCGCCGGATTTCGCCGAAGGCTACATGGGCCGCGCCCTGGCCTTCTACAACACCGAACGCTGGGGGCCGGCGATTGCCGATCTCGAGCAGGTGCTGGCCCTCAACCCCCACCATTTCGGCGCCATGCGCGGCCTTGCGACCGTGATGGAGCAGTTGGGCATGGAAGAAGAGGCCCACGCCGCCTATGGCATGGCGCTTGATCTGAACCCCACCGACGCAGATGCGCGCGAGGCCCGGGACCGGCTTGAGCTTGGCCTGCGCGGCACCTCGCTGTAAGCCCGGGCCCGAAGCAAGGCCCAACCGGGGGGAATCATGGCAGACAGGACGCGCGTTGTCGCGGTGCTTGGCCCCACCAACACCGGCAAGACCACCTATGCGATCGAACGGATGCTGGGCCACCGCACCGGCGTCATCGGCCTGCCGCTGCGGCTGTTGGCGCGCGAGGTCTATGACCGCATCGTCGCGCTGCGCGGTCCCTCGGTCGTGGCGCTGGTCACGGGCGAGGAACGCATCGTGCCGCCGCGCACCCAGTACTGGGTCTGCACGGTCGAGGCGATGCCCGAAGGCATGGGCTGCGATTTCCTTGCCGTGGACGAGATCCAGCTTTGTGCCGATCCTGAACGGGGCCATGTCTTTACCGACCGCCTGCTGCGCTCGCGCGGACTGCACGAGACGCTGTTTCTTGGCTCGGACACGATGCGCGGGCCGATTGCGCAGCTTGTGCCGGGGGTCGAGTACATCCGCCGCGAGCGGATGAGCCAGCTGGTCTATTCGGGGTCGAAAAAGATCAGCCGGATGCCGGCGCGCTCGGCCATCGTCGGCTTTTCGGTGGAAAACGTCTATGCCATCGCAGAACTGATCCGCCGGCAAAAGGGCGGCGCGGCCGTGGTCATGGGCGCGCTCAGCCCCCGCACCCGCAATGCGCAGGTGGCGATGTACCAGAATGGCGAGGTCGATTACCTTGTCGCGACGGATGCGATCGGCATGGGGCTGAACCTCGACATCGACCACGTGGCCTTTTCTTCGCTCACCAAGTTCGACGGTCGGCGGATGCGGATGCTGGCCCCGAACGAGCTGGCGCAGATCGCGGGCCGGGCCGGGCGCGGCATGTCCGACGGCACCTTCGGCACGACCGGAGAGGCGCCCCCCTTGGACGAGGACACCGCCCGCGCGATCATGGACCACCAGTTCACCCCGCTGAAAAAGCTGAACTGGCGCAATGCCGACCTGCGCTTTGGCACCGTGGACGCGCTGATCGACTCGCTCGAACGCTCCCCGGCCGACGAAAGGCTGGTCAAATCGCGCGAGGCCGACGACCTGATGGCGCTGAAATCCCTCGCCGGCGAGGCCGAGGTGATGGCCCGCGCCAGCGACGGCCCCTCGGTGCGCCTTTTGTGGGATGTCTGCCGCGTGCCGGATTTTCGCGGCATCAGCCATGCCGAACATGCCGCGCTTTTGATGGTGCTGTTCAACCACTTGCACGAACGTGGGCGGGTTCCGTTCGATTTCATGGCCCGTCAGGTAAACCGGCTGGACCGCAGCGACGGGAACATAGATACGCTCTCCAAGCGTTTGGCATATATCCGCACATGGACCTACGTCGCGCAGCGCGCGAATTGGACCGAGGACGAAAGCCATTGGCGTGAGGCGACGCGCGCTGTAGAAGACCGCCTGTCGGATGCGCTCCATGGGGCGCTCACGCAGCGGTTCGTTGATCGGCGGACATCGGTGCTGCTGAAACGGTTGAAGCAGAAGGAGGCCCTTTTGGCCGAAGTGAACGACAAGGGTGAAGTGACGGTCGAGGGCGAATTCGTCGGCCGTCTCGAGGGGTTCCGGTTCCGCCGGGACGACAAGGCGCAGGGCGCGGAAGCCAAGGCGATCAAGACCGCCTCGGCGCAGGCGCTGGCGCCGCATTTCCATCTGCGGGCCGACCGGTTCTACAATGCCCCCGATACCGAGATCGACTATACCGAGCAGGGCGGCCTCATGTGGGGCTCGGATGCTGTCGGCAAGCTGGTCAAGGGCGATGATCCGCTGAAACCCCGCGTGCAGGCCTTCGTCGACGAAGAGGCGGGCCCGGACGTGGCCCAGAAGGTCGAGCGCCGGCTGCAGCATTTCATCGACCGCAAGGTGGCGACCCTGTTCGAGCCGCTGTTGAACCTGCAACGGGACGAGGCTCTCAGCGGGCTGGCGCGTGGCTTTGCCTTCCAGATGGTCGAGGGCTTCGGCGTGCTGCCGCGCCAGGCTGTCGCCGATGACGTCAAGGCGCTGGACCAGGATGCGCGCGGCGCGCTGCGCAAGCATGGCATCCGGTTCGGCCAGTTCACCATCTTCCTGCCGTTGCTGCTCAAGCCCGCGCCGACGCGCCTGCGGCTGGTGCTGTGGTCGCTGGCGAAAGACCTGGGCGAATTCCCCGAATCCCCGCCGCCGGGCCTTGTCACCGTGCCCGTGGACGGTGCCGCGCCCGAGGGCTACGACACCATGTCGGGTTACCGCAACGCCGGCACCCGGGCGATCCGCATCGACATGCTGGAACGTCTGGCCGACATGCTGCGCGTGCAGGATACCCGGGGCGGGTTCGAGGCGAACCCCGACATGCTGTCGATCACCGGCATGACGCTGGACCAGTTCGCCGACCTGATGCAGGGCCTTGGCTACAAGGCCGAGAAGGGCGAGCGCGAGAAGGTCAAGGCGGTCGACACGACCGTGCCCGGTGACGCGGCGCCCGTCGAGGGCGAGACGCCCGAGGCGGACACGCCGGTCATGGATGTGGCCGCAGAGGCCGCGCCCGGTGCCGTCATCGACGCGCCCGAGACGCCGGCTGCCGATGACGTGCCCGCTGGAGTGGACACCATTTCCGATGAGGGCGTCGCCCCCGTCGACGCCACGCCCGAACCGGCCGAGCCTGCCGAGGCCGTGGCCGAGGTGCCCGCGGACGAGGTTGTGCCCGGTACGGCGGCCGATGCGGCCATCGCCGGCCCCGAGATCGAGACCTTCTACACCTTCACCTGGGCCGGCAACCGCCGCGGCGGCAACCGTCCGCAGCGTGGCGCCCGCGCAGCCGAGGGCGAGGGCGGTCGGGGCCGCCGCGACGGCGGTGACCGCGCGCGCGGTGAAGGTGGCGACAAGCCCCGGTCGGGTGGCGGAAAGCCGCGCGGCAAGGGCGGCCCGAAAGGCGGTCCGCGCGGTGACAAGGGCAAGCCCCGCCGCGAGGAGGGCCCGCGCAGCTTCTCGGCCAAGCCGGATCGCAAGAAGGACAAGATCGACCCCGACAACCCCTTCGCCGCCGCGCTGATGGGGCTGAAGAACAAGGAGTGACCTTGGACGCGGCCCCGCAGCAGCGCCAGCGCGTGGACAAATGGCTCTGGCAGGCCCGCTTCTTCAAGACGCGGAGCCTGTCGGCCAAGGTCGTCTCGGGCGGGCATTGCCGGGTGAACGCGGAAAAGGTGCTCAAGCCCGCGGCCCCGGTGGGGCCGGGGGACGTGCTGACCTTTACCCAAGGCAACCGCGTGCGCGTGGTGCGGATCGAGGGCATCGGCACCCGCCGCGGCCCCGCGGTCGAGGCGCAGGCGCTCTACACCGACCTCACGCCGCCAGACGAGCCGCGCCCGGTGCGCGTCGGTCCGCGCCCGACCAAGAAGGACCGGCGCGAGATCGACCAGCTGAAAGGCGAGGGCGATCCGGGCGAGTCGCCCCGGTGATCGCGCCGCGCGCGAGCGGCGCGCAAGAGGGGATCGCCAAAGATGACCCTGTGCCGTATGTTTGTTCCATGGGCAGGTCGCGCTGCCGGAACTTTCGCCCAAGGGCGGGCCCGGATGCGTCACGCCGTCCTTTCGGCGCCCGGATGGCTTGATCCCCCCTTGGGTCTGGATTAGCTAGGCGGACAAAGGCAAGAACGAGAACCCGATATGACCTACATCGTCAATGATGCCTGCATCGCCTGCAAGTACACCGACTGCGTCGAGGTGTGCCCCGTGGATTGCTTTTACGAGGGTGAGAACATGCTGGTGATCCACCCGGACGAATGCATCGACTGCGGCGTCTGCGAACCGGAATGCCCGGCGGACGCAATCCGCCCCGATACTGACGGCGATGCCGAGAAATGGGTCGAGTTCAACCGCAAGTACGCCGAGCTCTGGCCAGTGATCATCACCCGCAAGGACCCGCTGCCCGAGGCCGAAGAGCGCGACGGCGAGACGGGCAAGCTCGAGAAGTACTTCTCAGAGGCGCCGGGCGAAGGCGGCTGAGCGGCAGGATACGGGCCCGGCGGGTTGCCGGGCCGTCCCTTCGGGGTCAAGCTGATTCGCCCCGGATCGGCGTGTTTTTGCGGCGTCTGGATGTCTGTTTGTCTGTAACGAATTGATTACATTGAGATAAGTCCGGTCCGTGGGCGCCGTGCGAGCCCGCTAGGAATGATGCGCGTTTTTTGATATATTTGCGCTCACATGAAACACGTCTGCCACATCCCTGATCGCTGCTTTCTCTTCTGGGAAGACGTGTAACCCAACTCTCATGACCACCGTGTTCGGGACCTCAGTCGTTTCCGTCCGGTGGTCTTGTCGCCTCTGAGGACCGGGGTCCGCGCCCCGAGGAAGGACCGAATGACCAAGACCAAGAAGACCGAGTTCCGCCCCAACGATTACGTCGTCTACCCCGCGCATGGCGTGGGCCAGATCGTCTCGATCGAGGAGCAGGAGATCGCCGGCCTGACGCTGGAGCTCTTCGTGATCTCGTTCGAGAAGGACAAGATGACGCTCCGCGTGCCGACCAACAAGGCGACGGAGATCGGCATGCGGTCGCTGAGCTCCCCTGACGTGGTGAGCCAGGCCATGAAGACCCTGAAGGGCAAGGCCAAGGTCAAGCGGGCCATGTGGTCGCGCCGCGCCCAGGAATACGAACAGAAGATCAACTCGGGCGACCTGATCGCCATCGCCGAGGTGGTGCGCGACCTGCACCGCACCGATGACCAGCGTGAGCAGAGCTATTCCGAGCGCCAGCTTTACGAGGCGGCACTCGAGCGGCTGACCCGCGAAGTCGCGGCCGTATCGGGCGGCGACGAACTGGCCGCTTCGCGCAAGGTCGACGAGGTACTGACCTCGCGCGCCGCCTGAACGCAGCCTGATCCATCGGTGGCCCTGCGGGCCGCTTGATGGTCCGAACGAAAACGGCCCCGGTGCTGGCGCACCGGGGCCGTTTTGCGTCGCCCGGGGGGCGGGGGCGCGCGCAGCGCGCCCCCGCCCCCCGGGCGACGCACGACGTGCGGCGCAAATCCTCCTGCTTCGCATGACATGTGGCGACATGTGCGCGCCCCGCTGGAGCTTGGCAAGGCGGATCGCCGGGATCTGCTCGCAGCGAAAGGATCGCGGGGCCGGGCGACGGGGCCCGCTTGCGATGGGCCAGGGAATCGGGACGCGTCGCGGCAGAGGTCGAAGAGGTCGGCCGGGCGGCCGCGGGCCGGGCCGACCAGCCCAGGGAGACACGCCTGTCAGGCCGCGTCCTGCCCGTCCTCCTCCAGCGCCTGCTGCAGGGCCATCTCGAGCTCCTTCGCCAATTCCCGCGAGCGCTGCACATAGGCCGCGTTCTCGTGCGAGGGGATGTCCGGATCGAACAGCTCGGCGAGCTCGCGCATCGTGTGGCGGTCGTGGTGGTAGAAGGTCTCTTCTGCCTTGGCCGCCTCGAACTCGCTCAGCCCGATGTTCTCGAGTACGTAGCGCCCGGCCCGCAGCGAGCTGTCGAACAGCTCGCGCACAATGTCGTTCGCCCCGGCGGCATAGAGCTTGTAGACGTGGTTGCGGTCGCGCGCCCGGGCCACGATGTGCAGGTCCGGCCGGATCTGCCGCGCATGGCGTACCAGCGTCAGCGCCGCCTGCGGATCGTCCAGCGCCACCACCAGCACCGAGGCATGTTCCAGCCCTGCCGCGTGCAGCAGGTCAGGCCGCGTCGGGTCGCCGAAATAGCCGCGATAGCCGAAGCGGCGCATCAGCTGGATCGTGCGCATGTCGTTGTCCAGCACCACCGTCTTGACCCCGACCGAGCGGACCAGCCGGTTCACGATCTGCCCGAAGCGGCCGATCCCGGCGATGATCACCGGGCCGGTCTCGTCGATCACGTCCTCCTCGTCCGGCGCCACGTCATGGCCCAGCCGCATGCTGAGCAGCTCGTAGAGGATGAAGAGCAGCGGCGTGATCAGCATCGACAGGGCGATGACCAGTAGCAGCCGCTCGGACAGCCCCGCCGGCAGCACCTGTTGCTGTACCGAGAACGAGGTCAGCACGAAGCCGAATTCACCCGCCTGCGCCAGGCTCAGCGTGAACAGCATGAGCGCCCGGCGCCGCAGCTTGAACAGCCGCCCCAGCCCATAAAGCACGGCGAGCTTGATCGCGATCAGCGCCAGCGTCAGCCCGACGATCCCGACCGGGTCGCGCAGCAGGACGTTGAAGTTGATGCCCGCGCCCACGGTGATGAAGAAGAGCCCCAGCAGCAGCCCCTTGAAGGGCTCGAGGTCACTTTCCAGCTCGTGCCGGAACTCGCTGTTGGCCAGCACCACGCCGGCCAGGAAGGACCCGAGCGCGGGCGAGAGGCCCACCAGCGTCATCAAGAGGCCGATGCCCACGACGATCAGCAGGGCGACGGCGGTATACATCTCGCGCAGGCGGGCGTGGTGGATGTAGCGAAAGACCGGCCGGGTCAGGTAGATCCCCGCCAGGACCACCGCAGCGACGGCGCCCAGCGTGACCAGTGTGACGCCCCAGCCGGGCAGGCCCTCGACCAGCGACATGGCGGCGTGGACCTCGTCGCCATGATTGGCGGCGCCGTGGCCCGCGGCCTCCTGCCCGGCGCGGGCGATGGAGCCGTCGGTGCCGAAGGCGAGCGTGCCCACGGCCAGCAGCGGCAGGCCCGCCAGCATCGGGATCACCGCGATGTCCTGGGTCAGCAGCACGGAAAAGGCCGAGCGCCCGCCGCTGGTCTGCATCAGCTTCTTTTCGTTCAGGGTCTGCAGCACGATGGCGGTCGAGCTGAGCGACAGGATCATCCCCAGCGCGACCCCGGTCTGCCAGGCATAACCCATCAGCAGCGCGCCCCCGGTGACGGCGGCGATGGTCAGCAGGATCTGCAGCCCCCCGAGGCCGATCAGCCGGTGCCGCATGTCCCAAAGCGCGCGGGGGTCCAGCTCGAGCCCGATCAGGAACAGCATCATGACCACGCCGAACTCGGCGAAATGCTGCAGGTCCTGGGTTTCGGAACCGACAAGTTGCAGCACCGGGCCGATGGCGATGCCGGCGGCGAGGTAGCCCAACACGGACCCAAGCCCCAGCCGCGCGGCAAAAGGCACGGCGATCACGGCCGCCAGCAGGTAGATCGACGCCTGGTACAGAAAGACTTCCATGGTGGTGCGAACCCTCTCGAGGGGAATTGGCCCCGGGGGCGCGGGGCGAAAGCTGCGGCGTTCAGGGGCACGGTGGCCAGGGCCCGGAGCCGGGCACCCGGCCGGCGCGCCGGTTTCGGGGTCAGGGTGGCGATGACATGCGGTCCGCGCAGGGCGCAGGACGCGGTCAGGTTACGCGATGGGGCGGCGGGGTCAAAGCCGCAAGCTTCGGATGGCGCGCAGAAATCGGGCAGGGTGCCGCCCGCTTGGGCAGCATCAGCCGCGGGGCATGCTCAGCGTGATGCTGCGCCCGTTCTTGGTGTACTGCAGCTCGGCCTCGCCGATGGCGGCAATGCGGCCGCCGTCGATCCGGTCGCCGACCTGGACCTTCTTGTAGCTGCCGTTGGGCAGGCGCACGAGGGCGCGGCGGCTCGAGGGCTTGCCGTAGACGCCGATCAGGTTCAGCCGGTTCAGGTTGATCGCGTTGCGCACCGTTGCCTGGGTCGATACCGAGGCGGCGGTCTGTGCGCTTTGCTGCACGGTGCGCGGCGCGACCTGGGCGACCTGCTGCGGCGCCGGTTCGCGCGCGGCCTGCCGCTCGGCCCGGGCGATCTGTCGCGAGAAATTCGCCGGCCGCCCCGAGGGCACGAGCGAGGCGGAGACCGCCTGGTTGGTCGCGTTGAGGATGGTTGTCGCAGCGGGTTCCGGTTCCGCTTCGACCTCCGCTTCGACCTCCGCTTCCAGCGCTGCCTCGGGAGCGCTCGGCGCGGCGGCCGTTGCGCGCGTCTCCACCTCTGCGGGGCGGGGGCGCGGGCGCGGGCCGTCGAAGACGGGCAGGGCAGCGGCGGAGTCTTCGGTCGCGACAGGCTCCTCTACGGGCGCCTCGGGCGCGGCGGCCTCGGGCTGGCCCAGCGGCGCAAGTGATCCCAGGCCGACAGGGCGCGCCGGCGGGGTCGGCCCGTCAAAGGGCACGGTGGCCTGGGCGGCGGGCTGCTCTTCGGTCGCGATGGCGTCGGGCGGCGTGGCGGTGTCCGACAACTCGGGCGCCTCGGGCGTGACCAGCGGGTCTTCCTCGGCCGCGGCTTCCGGTGCAGTCGGCTCGGGGGCCGCTTCGGGCGCGGCGGTCTCGGGCGCCGGGGCCAGGCCTTCGGGGCGCAGGCGGGGGCTGATGCCGGGATTGAAGGCCTCGGGCTGGGCCAGGGCGGCCAGCGTGACCTGCCCGGTGTCCGGATCGACGAGGCCGCCGCGCGTCGGCGGCAGCAGCGGCGGACGCCCGGCGACCAGCAGGAAGCGGTCGGGGGTCACGATGCCCTCGGGCGTCGGCACGATCATGCCACGCGCGTCGAGGTCGTAGATCACGCCCGGCGGGGGCGGCGCCTGCACCAGGATGCCCGAATCGTCGGCACTTGGGGCGGTGCCGGCGCCCGGCCGTTCGGGCAGGCGCGGCAGGCCGAGGTTCGGGTCGATCGCGGCAACCTGCAGCTGTTCCTGCAGGCTGATACGCGGCGGCATCGGAGCGTCGGGGGCGGCCGGCCAGATGCCGGTTGCGGCATAACGGGCCTGCGCGGCCTCGGGCGTGACGGCCTGGCTGGGCTGCGGCGCGGGCTGGCGCAGGGCCTGGACGTCGGGCGTCTCGGGCGCGGTATCGACGCCCGGGTCGGCCTCGGTCAGCGAGATCTGCGGGCCGGTGACCTCGGGCGTGCCAGCATCGGGCGCCTCGGGCAGGATCTCGGGCGCGGGCTGGGCCACGGTGATCGGGGCGTCCGGCGCGCGGAAGAGGGCCACGATGCGGTCGCCGTAGGTGGAGGCCAGCGCGGCCACGGCGGCCATGAAGAGCAGCAGCACCAGCGTCAGCGCCAGGCCCAGGAAGCGCGGCTTGCCGCCGATCTGCGCCTTGGCGTTGCCCCGGGCGCCAAAGACGGTCATGCGCTCGCGCTCCGCCTCCATCTGCTCGCGGCGGGCGGCCGCCTCGGGGTCGCTGTCGCGGGTGGCGGTGCCGCTGCGTCGCGCCATCAGCTTGCGCATCCGGGCGGCGGGGCTTTCCTCGGGCGCGGCCTCGGCGGCGGGCGGTGTCATCGCCGCGGCGAGCCCGGGCGGCAGGCTGTCGGCACGGGTGGCGCGCGACCGCTGCAGGATCCGCCCGAGGTTCGAGGCGACCTCGGCCTTGCGCTCTTCGTTCGGGTCCTGGGCGTCGGGCGCGTCGAATGCGGGCGCGGCGTCATTCGCCTGCGCGGTGCCGTTCACGCGGTCACGGATGATTGCCGGCGCCGGCTTGGGCGGCAGCGGCTCGTCCAAGGCGTCCTCGGGCGCGGCGCGGAAGCCAGGGATAGGAATGCCGGGCGCCGAGATGTTGCCGCGGCTGGCACCGTCGAGGCGTGGGGACGGGGCGGCTGCAGGTTCGCCCCGGGTCGCGCGGATTGAGTGGAAGCTGCCCACCGGCAGGTCGGGCGCGGGCGAGGATGCAGCCAGCCCTGCAGCGGGCGCGGGCGGAATCGTCAGCCTGGCGGCAACCTGGGGCCGGTCGGGGCCCGGCGCGGTCGGGGGGGGCGACTGCGGCTCGGGGCGGACATGGGTGAAGACCGGTTCCGGGTCCTTGGCCGCCTGAAACGCGGGTGCGTGTGCCGCGAGGGGCGGAGGGGTGGGCTCTTGGTCTTCTGGCGGGCCCTGGACATGGTCTGCAAGCGGGCCCGGCGCATCGGCGTCGCGCTCTGCCGCTTCGTCGGGTTCTTCGGGCGCGGGGATAACCGCCGCGGCCTCATCGGACGCCGGCACCTCTGCCTCGGCGGGATCGGGCGCCCCGCGATCATGGATGAAAACCGGCAGCGGATCCGGCGACGCTTCGGGCTCGCCCTCGGGGGTTGCCTCGGGCTCGGCCGTTTCGGAGGCGCGGGCCTGAACCGGCGCGGGTCCGTCCCGGGTCACCTTCTGCCAGGGCGCCAGCAGGGTCGAGCCAAGTCGCGTGGGGCCAAAGAACACTTCGGTTCCCATCCCGCCGACGCCGGGTGCTGCGGCAAAGGACACCGGGTTGAACCCGTTGGTTCGGGCGAAATCCTCGGCCTCGTCCAGCGTCTCGCGCGCGACGGCGGCAATGCGGATCACCTCGCCGTCGATGGCCCAGTCCCAGACCAGGTCGTTGACCGGGTAGGGCGTCGCACCTTCCAGCGCGGCGCGCACGATCTCGGCCGGGTCGCCGGCTTGGGGCAGCGCGATCTCCATGAAGCGGATCTGCGCCTCGGGGATCAGCAACTTGCTGAGAAGTTTCGACGTGGCCGTGTCCTCGGCCTTGCGGCGCATGCCGGCGAGGGCGGCGGTGAGGTCGGGGGAATCAATGGCCACCCGGTCGATGGCACGCCAAGCGGCGCCCTCCCGCACCAGCAGGGAGATGCCATCGAAGGACAGCGATAGCGCAAAATCCGGTTTCATGTCATGCCCTTACCATTGCGCGCGGGGGCAGGGGAGTCACAGCCTCGTGCAGCCGGACTCTCGGGCGGGAAACCGCCGAAATCCGCCTGCCGCAAGGGCACGCCTCCCCCTGGTCTTGTACTCCCCCTCCAAAGGCCCGACCTTGAGCCACAAGTCAAGGGAGAGCTTCCATGCGCAAGTCTTTGTTTTCACTGGTGCTGGCCGCGAGCTGCGCGGCGTCGGGGCTGATGGCCCAGGAGGCCGCGACCATCACCGTCTCGGCCGAGGGCGAGGTCGAGGCGGCGCCCGACATGGCCATGGTGCGGATCGGCGTCCGCGAGGCGGCCGACAGCGCCGATGCCGCGATGGATGCGGCGAGTGCCGCGATGGATGCGATGCTGGCCGCGCTGAGTGCGGCGGGGATCGAGGCGCGGGACATGCAGACCTCGGGCCTGCGGCTGAACCCGGTTTATGACAGCCGGTCCTCGGGGGTCGAGCGGCAGGTGGGATTCGAGGCGGTGAACACGCTGACCCTGCGCATCCGCGACCTCGACGGCCTCGGTGGCGTGCTTGACACGCTGGTGCGCGAGGCGGGGGCCAACACGCTGAACGGGCTCAGCTTTGGCCTGTCGGACCCGGCCCCGCTGATGGACGAGGCGCGCCGCGACGCGGTGGCCGAGGCGCGTCACCGCGCCGAGGTGCTGGCCGAGGCGGCGGGCGTCACGCTGGGCAAGCTCGTGTCGATCCAGGACGGCGGCGGCGGCATGCCCTACCCGGTGGCCGCCCCGATGATGGAGGCGCGCAGCGCAGGCGCCGTCCCGGTCGCGGCCGGCGAGGTCACGGTCAACGCCAATGTCACCATGACCTGGGAGATTGGCGCGGCCGAGTAGGTCGTGCTTGTCGTCGGCTTCCCGCACCCCTAGCGTTCCGGCAGGTATTCTGTCGGAGCGCATCATGAACAAGACCTTTTCGGTGGCCCTGCTGGCCTGTTTCCTCGCCGGGGCGGGCATGGCGCAGTCCATTGTTCCAACGTTGACCGTGACGGGCGAGGGGCGCGCGTCGGCGGCGCCGGATTCTGCGACACTGTCCATTGGCGTGACAGAGCAGTCCGAAGCCCCCGATACGGCGATGGCCGGTGTCTCGGCCAAGATGGAGACGCTTATCGCGCGCCTCGAAGCCGCCGGGATCGCGCCTTCGGACATGCAGACCAGCACTCTCATGGTCCGACGAGACTATGAATACGACCAGGGCAAGCGGATCGAGCTGGGCTTCTTCGCGGCCAACGAGCTCGACCTTCGGATACGTGACCTGTCGAAGATGTCCGACCTGCTGGGCGCGTTGATGGCGGACGGGGCCAACGATGTCGGTGACATGCACTTCCGTCTCGAGGATGCGTCCGAGCTGCGGCGCCAGGCGCGGATCGCTGCGGTCGAAAATGCGCGCGAGAAGGCACAGGACTACGCGGTGGCGGCGGGGCTGGACCTTGGCGCGATCCTGTCGATCAGCGACAGCGCCGCGCCGCTGGTCACGCTGCCGTTCCCCGTCCAGGAGGCCCCCGTGATCGTTGAGGAAGCCGCCAGCACAGGGCCGACCGGCGTGCCGATCTCTGCCGGGGACGTCACCGCCATTGGGAAAGTCACTATCGTCTGGGAACTGGTGGCGCCCGGCGCGGAATAATTCCCGCCAGCGGGCAAGGAAAACGGGCGCGACCGATGTGGCCGCGCCCGTTTTCATTTTGTGCGACAGATCAAGCCTTCAGCGCCTGATCCAGGTCACGGATCAGGTCGTCCGCATCCTCGATGCCGATCGACAGGCGCACCACGTCGGGCGCGGCCCCGGCGGCGATCTGCTGTTCCTCGGACAGCTGGCGGTGGGTGGTCGAGGCCGAGTGGATCACCAGGCTGCGCGTATCGCCCAGGTTGGCGACATGGCTGAAGATCTCGAGCGAATCCACGAACTTGACGCAGGCGTCATAGCCGCCCTTGAGCCGCACGGTGAAGAGGCCGCCCGCACCCTTGGGGCAGATCCGCGTCACCCGATCCTTGTAGGGCGAGCTTTCCAGCCCGGCATAGGTCACGCCCGCGACGGCCTCGTGGCCCTCGAGCCATGCGGCGATCTTTTCCGCGTTGGCAACATGCCGCTCCATCCGAAGCGACAGCGTCTCGATCCCCATCAGCGTGTAATGGGCGGCCTGCGGGTTCAGCGTCATGCCCAGATCGCGCAGCCCGATGGCGATGCCGTGGAAGGTGAAGGCGAGGGGCCCGAAGGTCTCGTGGAACTTGAGCCCGTGGTAGGCGGGTTCCGGCGCCGAGAGCGACGGGAACTTGTCCGAGGCGGACCAGTCGAAGGTGCCGCTGTCGACCACCACACCGCCCGTCACCGTGCCGTTGCCGGTCAGGTACTTGGTCATGGAATGCACGACCAGCGTGGCGCCGTGGTCGATGGGACGGCAGAGGAAGGGGGTGGCAGAGGTGTTGTCGACGATCAGCGGCAGGCCCGCGTCGGACGCGATCTTGGCCAGCGCGTCGAGGTCGCTGATGTAGCCGCCCGGGTTGGCGATGGATTCGCAGAACACCGCGCGGGTGTTGTCGTCGATGGCGGCCTTGACCGCGTCCAGATCGTCCGTGTCGACGAACTTGGCCGACCAGCCGAAGCGCTTGATGGTCTGGCTGAACTGGGTGATCGAGCCGCCGTAAAGCCGGGTCGAGACCACCACGTTCAGCCCCGGACCCATCAGCGGGAACAGCGCCATGATCTGCGCCGCATGCCCCGAGGAACAACAGACCGCGCCCGCGCCGCCCTCGAGCGTGGCGATGCGTTCCTGCAGCACGCTGACCGTGGGGTTGGTCAGGCGGGAATAGATGTAGCCCACCTCCTGCAGGTTGAAGAGCGCGGCCGCGTGTTCGGCGTCGCGGAACACGTAGGCGGTGGTCTGGTAGATCGGCGTCTGCCGCGCGCCCGTCGCCGGGTCGGGCCGGGCGCCGGCGTGAATCTGCAAAGTATCAAAGCCATAGTCGGCCATGGTCTGTCCTCCCGTCGTGATCGAAGTGATTGTGCGCATCGTTTCGAAGCCCGTCCGCGCTTGCAAGCGATTCCCGTGTGCGGCGCGCTGTGACTCTTTGGAAACAGCCGCGTGACAGAGGTCGCCGCAGGTCGGAAAGGGCTTGCAATAACATAAAGTGTCTTTATGTTGTCAACATAAAGCTAACTCATGTTGACAAGGAGTGTCACATCATGGCGAAAACCGAAGAGACCGGCGTGAAACCGGGCAAGGCAGCAGGCAAGAACCGCAGGGGCAAGGCCGCGAAAGCCGCCAAGGTGGCCAAGGCGCCCAAGGGCAAGGTGACCTTCAACCTCGAACCCGAGGTGCTGGCCCTGGCCAAGCGCGAAGCCAAGGCCGAGGGCCGCGAGCTGGGACATTTCCTGCAGAAGGCGATCGAGGGCTACCTCGTGTCGAATATCCCGGCCGAGGACGAGCTGGTGCAGCGCCTGAATGCCAAGCGCGCGGTGCTGGACAAGACCGTGTCGACCGCGCTCGAGCTGAACGAGGCCGGCAAGTTCGATGAGCATTTCATCCTGACGGTCATCAAGACCGCCGCGTCGGACAAGGATTTCTCGGCCAGCTACGACCAGGCAATCAACACCGCGAACGAAAAGGGCGTCAATGCCCGCAAGGCGCGGCTGAACCGCCAACTGGGCCGGATGATCCTGCGTGCCGCAGGTGCCCAGGCCAAGCGGGCCGAGGACGGCAAGCCGATGCGTGCCCAGGTCAGCGACGAGCTGATCACCAGCTACACGCTGGTCGAAAAGGCGGCGTGACGGGTGGTGGGGTAGAACCCCACCCGACATCCCATGCCCGGGCGTTGTGCCTGCAGGCAGGGCGGGCCGATGGTCCGCCCTGTGTCGTTCGGGCTACCTCTCCCACAGCCCCGCGTCGCGCAGCCGGTTGCGGATGCCTTGTTCCTTGCGCGGCAGGTCGCTGCGGTCGAACAGCGCCCGGGCCTTATGGCCCCTCTTGTGGTAGATCATGTGGCGGAAGGGCTCGTACTCTTTCAGCACCTTCTTGACCCGGTTCGGGGCCGTCACGCGTTCCAGCACCTCGACCACGCCGTCGCTTTCGCGCGCGTAAAGCAGCGGCAGGGTGCGGTAATGGCAAGTCGTGCGCCCGTCGAGCCAGCCGGGCTCGAGCGCATCGCGTCCGCCGCCGAGGGAATGGATCACCAGCGGCAGCGCCACCTGGTCGAGCCAGGGATCGAGACTTTGGCACACCAGCGAAGGCGGCGGGTCGCCCTGGATCGACAGCGCGAATTCAAGAAACCGCCGGCCGAAGGCATGGGGGCAGCGGTAATAGAAGAACCCGGCGTTGAAATAGAGGTAGCGCTGCCAGTATTCGACCGGCTGCGACAGGTCCTTGGAGCTGTCGAAATCCAGCCCGAAGCGGGTGTAGAGCGACCCCCAGATCTCTTCGTAGCCCGGCCCGTACAGCTCGATCTTCGGCCAGGTGCCCTCGCGGCGCAGCGATGCCGAGGGGCGGTCGAAATCGATGGGCACGCGGGCCGGGTCGTCCAGTACCAGCGTGTCCGTGTCGAGGAAGAGAAAGGGCTGGTTCGGCGGCAGCGCGAACAGCGCCTCGATCTTGTTGCCATGGGGGTAGCGGGCGCCGAAGTGGCGGGACTCGAACGGCAGGATCTCGACGTCGAGCTCGGCCAGCAGGTCGCGCACCGGCTCCGACATCCGCGTCTCGCCGGGCCACAGGGGGCCGGGCTGCGGCTCGGCCACCACCACGCGGCCGGGATAGTCCGGCGCGGCCGCATGCAGGCTCGCCGCGAACAGCGCCGCCTCGTATTCCAGCCGCCCCGCCTGGCCGACCACCAGGATGTTGAAGGCTTGGCCTTTGCCCCGCTTGCCTGCCATACTCTGCCCATTGATTGATGTGACGTCTTATAGGCCCGGGCGACGCGGCGCGAAAGCGCGCGCTTGCGGGGCAGGGAGGGATTGATGCTGGACGTGATCCTGTTCGTGATCGCCATGACCCTGGGCGGCGATGCCGAGCCGCAGGCCGAGGCCGCACCGGCCGCCACAGGGTTCACCGCCGAGGACCAGGCCCCCACGGGCAAGTTCCTGACCGCGACCGAGGTGCGCCCCATCCTGGGCGCCACCCGCGCCAGCTGGGTGGCGGTGCGCGAATACGACGGGGCCGACCTGTTGTACCTGACGCACCTGCTGGCCTGGCGCTGCGGGCTGCACCAGATCGAATACGCGGTGAATGGCGGCGCCTTGGAGGTCTGGCCGATGCCCGACTGCCATGTAGCGACCGCCGCGCCCGGCGCGCTGCTGCCCGAGGACGGCTTGCCCTATATCCGCCGGCCGCTCGGGTCCGTCGAGACGGTGACGATCCGGCTGCTTTACGACGATCTGGGGGTGGAAGAGGCGACCTTCGACCGCGCGGGAATTCAGATCAACTGACCCCGTAACGCGCTGTCCTGTCTGGAAAATCCACCGCCCCGTCCGGGCGGTGAGAATGGTGGGCGACCCTGGAATCGAACCAGGCGTGAGTCGCCTCGAGGGAGTTACAGTCCCCTGCCACACCTTGCGGCCTGTCGCCCACCGTGCACCGGGCTAGCCGGTGTGAGGCGCTGATTACAAAGGGGGCGGGGCGGCGTCAACCGGAAAAATCCTTGGCATTCGTGCGGCGCCAAGGCAAAGGGGGGCAAGGTCTCGAAAGGCGGGAAAATGGCGAAGAAACCGAAGTGGGTGGTGGAAAAGGAACAGGCGAAAAAGGCCTCGGCGGCGGAAACCGTCTGGCTCTTTGGCCTGCATGCCGTGCGCGACGCGCTGGAAAATCCCCGGCGCGAACGGCTGCGCCTGATCGTGACCCGCAACGCCGCCGACAAGCTGGCCGACGCCATCGCCGCCAGCGGGATGGAGCCCGAGATGAGCGATCCACGCAACTTTGCCGCGCCGCTCGATTCGAACTCGGTCCACCAGGGCGCCGCGCTCGAGGTGAAGCCGCTGGACTGGGGGCAGTTGGCGGATGTGGCGGTGGGCGATGCCTGCCCGCGCCTCGTGCTGCTCGACCGCGTCACCGACCCGCATAACGTGGGCGCGATCCTGCGCTCGGCCGAGGTCTTCGGCGCGGCGGCGGTGATCGGCACGCGCCACCATTCGGCGCCCGAGACCGGCGCGCTGGCCAAGACGGCGAGCGGGGCGCTGGAACGCCAGCCCTACCTGCGCCTGCGCAACCTGTCGGAGACGATCACCGAGTTGCAGGGCATGGGCTACATCGTCCTCGGCCTTGACGGCACGGCCGAGCAGACCATCGAAGAGGCAATCGAGGGCCGCCGCGACCGCCCCGTGGCGCTGGTGCTTGGGGCCGAAGGGCCGGGCCTGCGCGAAAAGACGAAGGAGACGGTGGACCAGCTGGTCAAGATCCCCTTCGCCCGCGATTTCGGCTCGCTCAACGTGTCCAACGCCGCCGCCGTGGCGCTTTACGCGGCGCGGCCCGCTTGAGGCACGGCCCCTCCGCCCCCATATCGGGGGCAGAACGGAGGGCCGGATGCCGCAAACCAAGATCGCCACTTGCAATTATTGCGGCCTGCGCGCTGCGCTTGTCCTGCGCGGCGAGACGCGCCACGAGCTGAGCTGCCAGGGCTGCGGCGCCCCGCTACATGACCTCAAGAGCCTGCCCAGCGAGCGCGTGGAGCGGCACCGGGATGACATTCGCCATCCGGCGCGTCACGGGACCCCTGCGCCCCACGGCTACCATGGGACGCAGGGCAAACCGAACCGGCCGAAGAAACAGAAGAAGCGCAAGAGTTTCGGGCGGTGGTTCCTGGAAGAAGCGTTCGACGCGATCGAGGACATTTTCGACTGAGGCCGCATGCGTCGGCTCCGTTTGGCCCCTGACCGGGCAAGAGCGACCACTGGCCGTCTCTGCCAGGTTGGGTGCCGGAGATTTCAGGCGGCGCGCATCCGTTGGATCGGAAGACCGGACAGGATCTGAAACCGCACCGAATGATCAGACAGTCTTGCGTGGGCCGATCAGACGGGCCGAAGCCGGGGCCCGCAGTGCCGTCGCGAACAGCTGGCGCAGGCGCAAAACGAGCATGGCAGTGCGGGCCTTGCGGACGAGGTGCATCGCCACACGCTCCTGCGGGGTGGGGCCGACGGGGCCACTGTGCTTCATGAGGTCGATGTGTATGGGGCTGATCATCCGGGGTCTCCCTTGGCTCATGCAGCCAAGGTGCCATGATCCGAAATAGCCCGCTTGAGCCCGGCCTTGGGAAATTCCCGGGATTGTCTTGGGAACCTGCTGTGCCCGCAAGATTTCCGCTGGCGCCCGCCAAAATCGGTGTAGCCTGACAGGAATGGATCATGTTTTTGCCGATTGCACGCTGGACGACTCGCGCCTGACGCTGACCCGGGGCGGCGCGCCTTTCGCCGTCGAGCCCAAGGTCTTTGACCTGATCCACCTGCTGGTGCGCCATGCCGGTGACCTTGTCACACGCGAGCGGATGATCGAGGAGGTCTGGGGCGGGCGGATCGTGTCGGATTCGGCCATCTCGGCTTGCATCGCGTCGGCGCGCAAGGCCGTGGGCGATGACGGCAAGACGCAAAAGGTGATCCGGACCATCGCGCGGCGGGGGCTCATGCTGGTGGCTCCCGTGAGGGGGGCGGGCTTTACCGACACCGCGCCGCGCCTCCAGGGCGACATTCAGGAAACCCAGCGTATCCGCTTTGCCGCGACCAGCGACGGGCACCGGATCGCCTATTCGATGACCGGCTCTGGCCCCGCCGTCGTTCGGTTCACGCCGAACATGACCAACGATCTGGAGGCCGAATGGCATATCCCGACCAAACGCCGCATGATCGACGCCATTTCGCGGCAGAACCTTCTGATCCGCAGCGACACGCTTGGATCGGGCCAGTCGGATCGACGGGTCGCCGCTCTCGATTTCGACAGCCAGGCGGATCACATCTGCAGGGTTCTGGACGCGGCCGGAATCGACCGGACGGCGGTCTTGTCGGAATCCGGCGGCGTGCTGGCCGCGATTCACCTGGCGGCGCGCCATCCCGACCGAGTCACCAAACTGGCCATCATCGGTGGATACGCCGATGGACCGAACCGCCGGGCCGCGTCCCGTCTGGTCGATCCGATCCGCACCTCGATCGACGCTGGATGGGACCAGTCCCATGGCGGCTTTCTGATGGGCTGGGTATCGAGCTATTGCCCCGAAGGTCCGTTCGACGATCTGCGCGCCATCACCGAGATGGCCCGGCAGGCCACCTCGAAAGAGACCATCCTTGCCATCAGGGATCGGCTGAACGCGGCCAGTGTCGTGCCGCTGCTGCCCGGTGTTCAATGTCCGACATTGCTTCTCCATGCCCGTCACGATGCGGTGCACCCGTTGGAGGAGGCCCAGAAACTGGCCGCCGGAATCCCCAACGCCGAGCTCGTGGTCTTCGAAACGGCGAACCACCTGCCTCTGGCCGGCCATCCGTTGTGGAATGCCTATGTCGCTGCCCTGACGACTTTCCTTGCGGAGTGAGTGCCGGTCGGTCGTGCCTCTCGGGGCATGGGGCGAACAGGTCATGGCCATCCGGGCATCCAGACGCAGAAACGCGGCCCCCGGTCGGAGGCCGCGTTCACATTCTCAAACCCGCTCAGCCTCAGGCCGAAACGGTCGCGTTTTCCTTGAGCCAGGCCATCAGCGTCTCGGGGCTCGATTCGCCGTAGGGGTCGTCGGGGCAGTTGTCGATCAGGCCGGGCTCTTCGAACCAGGCTTCGATCACGCCGTCGTTGACGATGGCCGCATAGCGCCACGAGCGCATGCCGAAGCCCAGGTTGTCCTTGTCGACCAGCATGCCCATCTTGCGCGTGAAGGCGCCCGAGCCGTCGGGGATGACCTTGACGTTCTTGAGGCCCTGGCTCTCGGCCCATTTGTTCATGACAAAGCTGTCGTTGACCGACATGCAGTAGATCTCGTCGATGCCCTGGGCCTTGAAGTCCTCAAAGCCCTTCTCGAACCCGGGCAGCTGGTAGGTCGAGCAGGTGGGGGTGAAGGCGCCGGGCAGCGAGAACAGGATCACGCGCTTGCCGGCAAAGTAGTCGGCGGTCGTCTTGTCTTCCCAGCGGAACGGGTTCGGGCCGCCCACGGCCTCGTCGCGCACGCGGGTGTGGAAGGTCACGTTGGGCAGGGTCACGCCTGTCTTCATGGCTGGTCTCTCCAGGTGGTTTCGAGTGAGGATGCGGCGGAGATAAGCCAAGCCCCGCGATGCCGCAACTGCGAAGTGGCGCCATGCCGCATTGCAGTATTTCGGCGCCCGGGGAATGCGCGCGCGGCGGTCGAAGCGTCGGAAAAAGCGGCAGAATTCGGATCGGGCAGGGATTGCAGGCGGGAAGCGGGGACTAACATTGGGGACGTAGCGCACCAGTGTGCATGGCAGGCATGCGTCACTGGCAATTCCTCCCGCCTGCCCATATGGTGTAGCAGGCACAGTTAACGGCCGTTACGGGGAAAGACACGTGAGAGACCTCAAGATCCCGGACCAGCGTCACCCGGAAAAGGCGCACCGCCCCGACAATGCCCAGCCGAAGAAACCGGACTGGATCCGGGTCAAGGCGCCGACCGGCCAGGCCTACATGGACACGCGCCGGATCATGCGCGAGAACAAGCTGGTGACGGTCTGCGAAGAGGCGGGCTGCCCCAATGCCGGCGAATGCTGGAGCCAAGGCCACGCCACCATGATGATCATGGGCGAGATCTGCACCCGCGGCTGCACCTTCTGCAACGTGGCGACGGGGCGTCCCGATGCGCTCGACGTGTTCGAGCCGGGGCGGGTGGCCGATGCGGTGGACAAGCTGGGGCTGAACCACGTGGTGATCACCTCGGTCGACCGCGATGACCTCGACGATGGCGGGGCGGAACACTTCGCCATGACGATCCGCGCGGTGCGGCGCAAGTCGCCGGGCACGACGATCGAAATCCTGACACCGGATTTCCTGAAGTCGAAACCCGGCGCGCTCGAGACGGTGGTCGAGGCGCGGCCCGACGTGTTCAACCACAACCTCGAAACTGTGCCGGGCCTTTACCCGACCGTGCGGCCAGGCGCGCGCTATTTCCATTCGCTGCGGCTGCTGCAACGGGTGAAGGAGCTCGATCCGGGCATGTTCACCAAGTCCGGCATCATGGTGGGGCTGGGCGAAGACCGCCAGTCCGTGCACCAGGTGATGGACGACATGCGCGCGGCTGACGTGGATTTCCTGACCATCGGGCAATACCTGCAACCGACGCCCAAGCATCACCGCGTCGACCGTTTCGTGACCCCCGACGAATTCGCGGCCTATGAAAAGACCGCGCGCGGCAAGGGCTTCCTGATGGTCTCGGCCACGCCGCTGACCCGGTCGAGCTACCACGCCGGCGATGATTTCGCCCGCATGCGCGACGCCCGCGCCGCCAAGCTCGGCCGCGCCTGACCTGATCCCAAGGGGCGCGCGTGCCGCGCGCGCTTGATATCTCGAAACCGGCCCAGGGGCCGGTTCCTCGGGCGTGCCTCCGGCGGGAGTTTATCGGCACAATGAAGCAGGGGATCCGATCCGCTCTTCATTGTGCCTCTAAACTCCGGGGAGTGTGAGGGGCTGGCCCCTCACTCCGACGTCTCAAGACGTGATGCCTTCACATCGACAGAACCGGTCATGCCACGTGCCGGGCGCGCGGCGCAGCCGCGCGCCCCCGGTTGGATCGCGACGCGATCCGAAACCTCTTACAGGTTCCCCGGGGGCAGCAGCTTGCCCGGGTTAAGGATGTTGCCGGGGTCGAAGGCCGCCTTGATGGCGCGCATCCAGTGCAGGGCGGGGCCATGTTCCGCCTGCATGTATTTTTGCTTGCCAAGACCAATGCCGTGTTCGCCCGAGACCGTCCCGCCGAGGCGCAGGGCGGTCTCGGCGAGGATATGGGTGAACTCGCCCACGCGGGCCATTTCCTCGGGGTCGGCGGGGTCGCAGCGCACGCCGCAGTGGAAGTTGCCGTCGCCCACGTGCCCGACGATCGGAGCGGTGAGGCCCAGCCGCGCGGCCTCGGACTGCGCGGTCAGCACGGCCTCGGCCAGGCGCGAGATCGGCACGCAGACATCCGTGGCGAGCGTCCGCTTGCCAGGGTCCAGCGTCGCCGTCGCGAAATGGCCGTTGTGGCGCATCTTCCACAGCTCGTTGCGTTCCTCGGTCTTCTCGGTCCAGCGAAAGCCCGTGGCGCCGCACTCCTCGGCGATGCCGCCAAAGAGCTCGGCCTGTTCGGCCACGCCTGAAGGCGAGCCTGTGAACTCGAGGAACAGGTGCGGCTTTTCGGGCAGGTCCGACCCGGCAAAGGCGTTGAAGCCCTTGACCATCATCCCGTCCACCAGCTCGATCCGGGCCATGGGGATGCCCGACTGGATCGTCAGGATCACGCAGTTCACCGCGTCCTCGACGCTCTCGAAGCGGCAGGTGGCGGCGCTGATCGCCTCGGGGATGCCCTGCAGTTTCAGCGTCAGCTCGGTGATGATCCCGAGCGTGCCTTCGGAGCCGATCAGCAGGTGCGTCAGGTCATAACCGGACGAGGACTTGCGCGCTTGGCTCCCCGTGCGGATCACGCTGCCATCGGCCATGACCGCCTCGAGCGCCAGGATGTTCTCGCGCATCGTGCCGTACTTGACCGCCATCGTCCCGCTGGCCCGGGTCGCCGCCATCCCGCCCAGCGAGGCATTGGCGCCGGGGTCGATGGGAAAGAAGAGCCCGGTGGCGCGCAGTTCCTCGTTCAACTGCTCGCGGGTCACGCCGGGCTGGACCACCACGTTCAGGTCCTCGCCGCGCACCTCGAGCACCTTGTTCATCCGGCTCATGTCGAGGCTGATGCCCCCCTGCGTCGCCAGGTGCTGTGCCTCGAGCGCGGTGCCGGTGCCCCAGGCCACGACAGGGCAGCCGTGTTCGGCGCAGGCGCGGATCACGGTGGCGACCTCTTCGGTCGTCTCGGGAAAGATCACCGCGTCGGGCGGGGCCGGAGCGAAATGCGATTCATTCGCGCCATGCTGGTCGCGGATGGCCTGGGCCGTGGACAGCCGGTCGCCAAGGACCGGTTTCAGGGCTGCGATTGCGCCGTCGATGCTCATGGTTCTCCCCCCGATTTGCAGGCGCGTTTATCGGCCGACACGGGCGGCGGCGCAAGCCTTGCCCCGCGACGAAAGCTTGCCTTTTTCGCCTGTCCGGGCAAGGATACGGGGATTGAGATCGATCCGTTTCCGGCCGCGCGCGGCGCGGCAAAAGATTGCAGGACAGAGCATTCCAATATCCCGGCGGGGCGGTGGGCCCATCCGCCCGGACCAGTCGACAAGGGGGGCATTCCATGCCGACGACCATTGATCCCGTCACGCTCGAGACCGAGTTCAACGCCTATTTCGACGCGATGGTGGCGCGGGTCGAGGAAAAGATCCTCGGCTCGGACATCCCCGTGATCGGCGATGCGCTGCGCGGGCAGGTGGACACGCTGCTTGGCTTCGTCGCCGATTGGCGCACTGCGCTGAACAGCGTTCTGTCCACCATCGACTTCGCCACGGCCGAGCTTGCGGATGTGGCGGCCGCGCTGGACGCGATCGACGGGTTCCACGCGGTCGAGGTCGGCGGCAACATCGCCTTCGACGTTTCGTTCGGCGTGGATACGGCCGCCGTGGTCGACCTGGCCGCGGCCGAGATCGCGGGCGACCTGGGCCTGCCCGGCGGCGGGTTCGACCTGGGCGGTACGCTGGAAAACCTTGCCGCGGCCGTGAGTTCCGAAATCGCCTTTGTCATCGACGGCACCACCGGCGCGCTGGCGCAGGATGGCGTGGCCGATGCGGCGCTGAACATCTCGCTGACCGGCGGCATCGCGCTGCCCGAGACCGGCGCGCTGGGGTTCCTCGGCGCCGCGCTCGAGGCCATCCCGGGCATGGACGAGGCCATCGCGCTCGACTTCAACATGACCAACTGGATCAACGGCGGCGGGCGCGCGTCCGTCTCGGGCGGCATCCACTACGGCGCCCATCTCGAGGCCGGGCCCGGCAATCTCGACGGCGAGGCGGAGGGCATCACCGCCTACCTGCCGACGATCTACGGCGACCTGGTCATGGGGTTCGACTTCGCCGGCGCGATCATGCGCGAAGGCGCCACGGTCGAGGCGACCGCCGCCATCGGGCTCGAGAACATGGCGATGGACCTCGCGAAGCTGGCCGAGTTCCTGGGCGCGATCTTCGGCCAGCTCGACGACATCCTCGACACGGTGCCGCTGGGGCCGCTGCTCGACATCCTGACGGCCGAGCTGCCGGTGCTGCCCGACCTGATCCCGGGCATGGAATCGGATGACGATGGCGACACCATCATCACGATCACCGACCTGGTGGATTTCCTGCCCGGCAACGCAGGCATCGACACCGAATTCCTCGAGCAAGTCATCTTTGTGGCCGAGCTGATCCAGACGCTCGCGGACCTGGGCGACGGGGTGATCCCGCTGGGCGACATCGGCGTCTCGGCCTCTGCCTCGGCCGAGCTGGCGGCGGGCACGCTGCCGGACGGGTCCGCGATCATCGACGCAGGCTCGGCTCTGCCCACGACCGAGCCGCTGCCGCAGGCCTACCTCGACCTGCTGGCGCAGCTTGACGCCGGGATCGGGCTGCGGCTGCCCTTCCTCGAGACCCCGCTGGAATCGCTGTCGGCCATCCTCTTCAACGGCTTCGGCACGCCCACGGTCGAGCTGGTGGAATACGACCTGCCGGTGCTGGAGTTCGAGAAGGGGATCGACATTCCCTTCTACTTCGGGCCCGTCGTGGCCTTTATCGGCGGGGATTTCGGCGCGACCATCGACATGGGGGTCGGCTACGACACTTCTGGGCTTGGCGCGGACGGGGTGGATTTCGCGCAAGGCTTCTACCTGGCCACCGACCAGGGGCCGGCCGGGGTCGCCAACCCCTTTGCCACGCTCAGCATGACGCTGAAGGCGGGCGGCGGTCTGAATGTCATCATCGGTTCGGTCACCGTCTCGGGCGGGATCACCGGCACGCTGGGCCTTAACTTGACCGGGTCCGAGGACGGCAAGACCTACATCCAGGAGCTGATGCCCTGCATCATCAGCGACATCTCGGGCACTGTAACGGCGGGGATCGAGATCGAGTTTACAGTGGGCAAGAAGCCTCTGGCCATCTCGGACCGGTTCGAACTGGCGACCGTGACGCTGGCGCAGTTCAACATCGACCCCTGCGACAGCCCGGACATGACCAACCGCCACGTGGGCACCGGCCTGTCGGACGTGATCGGCGCGACGCTCGAGCTGAACGTGGGCGGCGCGGCGGACGAACGCGCCCTGCCGCGCGCGGTCGATACTGTCGGCCCGGTCGAACTTTACAACCCCGACACCGTGCCGCCGGAACTGGCCAAGATCATCGACACCTACCAGAAGAAGCAGCTGGTGGCCGAGGACATCGCGCAGGAGGCGATGCACGAGAATGTCTCCATCACCCTGGCCCCGGCCGAGGACGGGCTGGGCGTCAACCGGGGCGTGGCCGTCCATGCCTTTGGCATCTTCGAGGTCTACGAGGCCGGGCTGGACGATCTTGCGACCATCGACGCGAGCTTCGGCGAGGGCAATGATGCGCTTTACATCGAGGACGCGGTGACGCTGGACGCCGAGGTTTTCGGCGGCAAGGGCAGCGACACGATCCAGGGCGGCGGCGGCAACGACACGGTCTACGGCGGCTCGGACGATGACGTGCTGGCGGGCGGTGCGGGCGACGACGTGCTGCGCGGCGGCGACGGCGACGACATCCTGAACGGCGAGGAAGGCGCGGACCTGATCGACGGCGGCGCGGGCTTCGACGAGGTGGATTATTCAGAGGCGAGCGCGGGCGTGACCCTGACCGCCGTCTACTCGGGCCCCGATTTCACCGAGTACCGCGCCACCGGCGCCATCGAGGCCGAGGGCGACACCCTGCGCGGCATCGAGTACATCCGCGGCTCGGACTACGACGACATTTTCGGCGGCAACCTGCACGCCGAAAACGTGCTGCAGGGCAACGGCGGCAACGACAGCCTGACGGGCGGCTACCATGCCGACCTGCTGTCGGGCGGGGTCGGGGCCGACACGATCGACGGCGGCGGCCCGGGCGGTGGCCTCGACGATCTCGAGGACTGGGTCTCCTATGTCTTTTCCACCGCTGCCGTCTGGCTCGACTTCGACGCGGGCGTGAACTTCGGCGGGGAGGCGACGGGCGACGTCCTGATCCATATCGAGAACGCCATGCTGACCTTCCATGGCGACACCTTCTATGGCGATGCCAATACCAACGTAGTCACGGCCTTCGACGGCGACGATTACATCGACGGGCGCGGCGGGCTGGACGATATCGACGGCGGCGAGGGCGAGGACACCGTCATGGGTTACGGCCTCGGCGGCACGTTCCACGGCGGCGGGGGCCTGTTCGACGGGGTAAACTCCGGGTTCAACAGCCGGGATCGCGACCTCATCAGCTTCCAGAACATGACCGGGGCGGTCGATGCCTCGCTGCTGGACGGCTACGCGGTGATGGCCGGGCTGGCACCCGAGCTGGGCGACACCATCGCCCACGCCACGCTTTACCAGGACGATGGCGCCGGCGGCGTGACCCAGGTGGCGCAGGGCTTCGTGTCATCCTTCGAGGACCTGACCGGCACCGCCTATGCCGACACGCTGACCGGAGACGCGTCGGAAAACGTGATCCGCGGCCGCAACGGCGCCGACAGCATCCGCGGGCTCGACGGGAACGACACGCTGATCGGCGGCAATGGCGCGGACACGCTGGATGGCGACGGCGGGCAGGACTGGGTCGATTACTCGGGCTCGGGCGCGGCGGTCGAGGTGGACATCCGCGATGGCTGGGGCCTGGGCGGCACCGCCGAGGGCGACGTGATCCGCGACATGGAACACATTATCGGCTCGGCCTATTCCGACACACTCTACGGCCGGGGCGTCGACAACATCATCGACCCGGGCCTGTTCACCACCGGCGTGCTCGAGACGGTGGACGGCCGCTTCGGCATCGACACGCTGCAGCTGCGCTACGCGCTCGACATCTTCGTGCCGGTCGAGATCCGCCGCTTCACCAGCGCCGAGGTGCGGGTGGATGTGCTCTTCACCCCGCTGACCAACGACCTGATCGCCTATTCGACCGAGCAGCTGGATATCGAGACGGGCGATGGCGACGACCTGATCGCCGCCGCGCTCGACGGCGCGGACGAGGAGGGCTGGGACGACTACATCTCGACCGGCGCGGGCGACGACACGATCCAGCTGGGCGACGGCTATGACGTGGTCTTTGCCGGCTCGGGCGACGACGACGTGGCGCGCCTCTCGGGCCTGGCCGAGGCGTTCTTCTATTCCGGCGGCCTCGGCATCGACCGGCTGTCGGCGGACCTGTCGGCCATGGTCACCGCGCTCGAGATCGAGGGGGCGGCCGACGGCTCGGTCAGTTTCGACATCTACACCGACACCGGCGCCGCCATGGTCGATTTCGAGCTGCTGGGCGACATCACCGCCGGCTCGGGCGACGACCGGCTGACCCAGCTTGGCGATCACGACAACGCCTTCGACGGGGGCCTCGGGGCCGACCGCTTCCAGGTCGATTTCGGCGACAACTGGATCGAGGGCGGCGAGGGCAATTCCGAGACCGGGTCGCAAGCCGACTGGCTGACGTTGGATTTCTCGGGCGTCACGGCCTTTGCGCTCATCAGCGACAACGACATCGCGACGCCGACTCTCGACGTGCAGGGCGTCTATTACGTGATGGACGGCCCGGACACGATCGGCAGCACGTTCTTCAACGATATCGAACGGTTGCGCGTCCACGGCACTGATAACGACGACGAGATCCTCGGCATCACCTCGGACGAGACGGACCTCAGCTTCGGCGACCTGCTGATCGGCGGGGGGGGCGACGATTACATCTCGGGCTACGGTGACAACGACACGCTGGAAGGCGGCGCGGGCGAGGATTCGCTTTGGGGCGGGTCCGGGAACGACTGGTTGCAGGGCGGCGTGCAGGGCATCGCCGACGGCACGGACGAGCTGTGGGGCCAGGGCGGGTCCGACACCTTCGTGCTGGGCGACGCCTCGGGCATGCATTACGGCGAATTCATCGGCGACATCGCCTATCTCTACGATTTCGACGCCAGCCGCGACACGTTGCAACTGGCGGGGACGGCGTCGGATTACTTCTTCAGCTTCTCGGGCGGGGATACCTATATCTACACCGCCGACCTGTCGGGGCTGGTCGGGCGGCTTCTCTTCACGCTGCTGCCGTCGAACAGCACGGCGATCGACTATGTTCCGGTGACGCCCTCGGCCCCGCAGATGCTGTCGGGCACATCGTCGATGACGGGCAGCGCCGGGGCGCCGAACGCGCCGATCATCCCGCCCGGGCCGACCCCCGGGCCCATCGGGCCGACCCCGTTCGATTTCACCTCGCTGAACAACGACATCATGGGCGGCGCCATCGACAACATGGTCGAGGTGCTCTACGGCCCCGGCGCGGGCGGCTTCACCGGCTTTTCGGTGACCGGCGGGGCGGATGCGGGCTGGATGCGGGACGGGCCCTTTGCCATGGGCGACGGCTTCGTGCTTTCGACCGGCGACATCTCGGAGCTTGCGGGCGAAAACCTGGTCGACAACGCGGATGGCGCGGGCCTGTCGCTGGCGATGGAGCGGGGGCTGGAGTTCGAGCGCATCGGCGTCACGGCAGACGGCTCGGTCATCTTCCGCGCCCTGGTGCCCCATGTGCCGGGCGGGATCAACACGCTCACCTTGCGCGATAGCGCCAACCTCGAGGGCGAGGGCGGGATCGTCTCGGGCTTCGATCTGGACGCGGTGGTGCTGTCGCGCGACTTCATCGCCACGCAGGATGAGACGGTGACCACCTTCGATCCGGCCTTGCTGGACGGCGCGCTGGACGTCTTCGACTACACGCCCGCCGGTACGGCGTTCGAGGCGGGGCGCATGGGTGCCCGCGTCGTGAACCTGCCGTTCCCGATCTACGGGGACGACCTGCTGGGCACCGGCCACGGCACGATCAACGAAGGCTTCGCGCGGCTGGGCCAGGTCGATTATTCGGGCGACACGGCGCTTGGCGGCGCCTTCTCGCTGGGGGACGCAGGCCAGGTGACCTTTGCCCTGACCGAGACCGTGGACACCTCCGAGCCGCTCTACCTCTACGTGGCCGAGGCCTTCGACAACGGTGAAGAGCTGGCCAGTTCCGTCGTCGTCTCGCCCAACGTGGCCGCGACGGGCGGCGATCTCAGCCGCGACTTCGGCAGCGCGGGGGCGGCGGATGACGCGGTGACGGTGCGGGTCGATTTCGACGTGACCCTGCCGGGCAGCTATGGCGGCGTCGATTACCGCGACCTCTTCCACCTCGTCATCGTCTCCGAGGAATTCCCGGAAAATCGCACCCCGCTCGACCCCGACCGGTTCGAGGTCAAGATCAACGGGCTCTCGGCCGCGGTGCTGAGCGACGGGCGGCAGGCCGACATGACCTCGCTCGCCGTGGATCTGACGGGCGCCTGGTCCGAGGATACGCTTTTCAACCTCGTGGGCGAAGGCGCGCTGCGCGACGTGCTGCGCGCCGATGCCTATACTCAGGTGCTGACGGTGCAGGGACCGATCTTCGACGGTGCCAACCTGCTCGAGTTGAGCGTGGCGGACGGCGGCGACGGGCTCTTGGATACCGCGATCTTCCTCGCGCCGGTCACGGGCGTTTACGCCACCGGCGGCCCGGTCGAGGACCGGATCGAGGGCACGGATCTTTACGACCAGCTGCTGGGCTTCCGCGACAACGACACGATCGAGGGGCGCGGCGGCAATGACACGCTTTACGGCGGGCCGGGCCATGACAGCCTCATCGGCGGCGCCGGGGCGGACGTGCTGAACGGCGGCTTCGGTGACGACACGGCGAGCTATGTCGAGACCCTGCGCCTGCCGCTCGGCGGGCTGGTCGTCTCGCTCGAGGATCCGTCGCAGAACACCGGCTCGGCTGCGGGCGACACCTACCTCGGCGTCGAAAACCTCGAGACCGGGGCGGGCGCCGACACGCTGATCGGCGACGACGCGGGCAACGGGCTTGTATCGGGGGCCGATGACGACGTGCTTTACGGGCGCGGCGGCGACGACGAATTGCGCGGCGGCGACGGCAACGACGCGCTTTTCGGAGAGGACGGGGCCGACACGCTTTACGGCGCGGGCGGCAATGACACGCTGACCGGCGGCGCCGGCGCGGACGAGCTGCGCGGCGGCGGGGGCATCGACCTTGTCAGCTACGCCGATGCGGGCGCCGGCGTGGTGGCGGCGCTGGCCAATACCGGGATCAACGCGGGCGACGCGGCGGGCGACAGCTATTACGCGGTCGAACAGCTCGAGGGCAGCGCCCATGCCGACGATCTGCGCGGCTCCGGCGCAAGCGACACGATCCGCGGCGGCGCGGGCGCGGATAGCCTGCGCGGCAATGGCGGCACCGACTTCCTTTACGGCGGTGACGGGCACGATTCGCTGCGTGGCGGGGCCGAGCGTGACTACCTTTACGGCGAGAACGGCCATGACCTGTTGCAGGGCGAGGCAGGCGACGACTGGCTGACCGGCGGCGGCGGGGCGGATACGCTGGACGGCGGCGACGGCACCGATGTGGCGAGCTACCTGACGGCCGAGGCCGGCGTGACCGTGGTCATGGGCAACATGGCGCTGAACACGGGGCAGGCGGCGAACGACGTGTTCCTCTCTATCGAGGGGCTGATCGGGTCAGGCTTTGCCGACGACCTGCGCGGCGACGAGTTCGCCAACACCATCGCGGCCGGTGTGGGTGACGACGACGTGCTGGGCAACAACGGTGACGACACGCTGTTTGGCGAAGGCGGGGCCGATACGCTTGACGGGGCCAGCGGGGCCGACTGGATCGAGGGCGGCTTTGGCGCCGACCTGCTGATCGGCGGCTGGGGCGCGGACACGCTGAAGGGCGACAATGGCAACGACGTGATCGAAGGAGACGGCGGCGCGGACGAGATCACCGGCGGGCTTGGAGACGACACGCTCACGGGCGGGACGCAGGCCGATGTCTTCGTCTTCGACGGCACGCAGGACGAGGGCACCGACACGATCACCGATTTCGACATCACGGCGGATGTGCTGCGATTCGAAGGGGTTGCGATGTCCGACCTGACCGTCATCGGCACGTTCGAGACGCTGATCGTGGTCGATGGGCTGACCGCCATCGTGCTGCAGGGCGTGGATTCGGCCACCCTCACGTCGGCCAATTACGACTTTGTCTGATCACATCGTCTGAACCGTGTTCAGGCGGGCGCCCGGCGCCCGCCTTGCGCGGTCACAGCAGGACCAGCTGCGAGACGTGGGCCGCCATGCCAACCAGCGCGGCGTAATCGTCCTCGACCACGTGCACCGGGAAGGCGGCGAGATAGTCGGAAAAGCGTCCCTTGTCGCGGAACGCTGCCTCGAACCCCATGCGCTCGGCGTGCTGGGCGGCCGCGCGGGCCATGCCGCCGACCATGTAGATCCCGCCGAAGGGCAGATGAACCAGCGCCAGGTCCCCGGTCGCATTGCCCAAAAGCCGCACGAAGGTCTCGAGCGCCTTGTAGGATGTCGGCTCTGCGTCCCAGGTCGCGAAGATCCCCGCACTGTCAAGCGGCGCGCCCGGATGCCCTTCGGACAGAAGCCAGCCGTGGACCTGGCCCAGGCCGCGGCCCGAGAGCGCCTCTTCGACCGACGGAAAGCCGTGCCGCTCGGCCAGCCAGGCGGCGAGGCGGGCGTCGTCGGCATTGCGCTGGGGCAGGGTGACATGGCCCGATTCCGAGGCCGGCACGATGGTGCCCTGCGGCCCCTCGAGCACCAGCGCGGCGTTGAAGCCCGTGCCCACGTTGACCACCATCCGCGCTGCCGGGCCCGCGGCCGGGCTGCCCGCGCGCAGGGTCGTCAGCGCCTCGGGGCCCAGGTGGCCGACCGAATGGCCCATCGCCTGCATGTCGTTCTGGATCGACACGGTCGCGGCGCCGGTCAGCGCGGCGATCTCGGCGCCATCCACCACCCAGTCAAGGTTGGTCAGCTGGCCCACGTTGTCCTTGACCGGCCCGGCCAGGTCGACGCCGACGGCGACGGGTTCGGGGCTGCCGGCCTGCGCGAGGTAGGCCGACAGGATCGACACGATCCCGTCATGTTCGGCATTGCGGAACCGCTGGATGGTCTGGCGCTGCAACACCGCCCCCTGCGACAGGGCAACGCGCGTGTTGGTGCCGCCGATATCGGCCAGCAGGAACAGGGGGCCTTCGGTCATCGCGCTCTCCCAAGGCTTGCGAACGGGTCCGACCCCAGCTTTAGGCGTTGACGCGCGACGGCGCAACAGGCGCCGGACCGATCGAGGCCCCGTCGATGTAATCGATTACCATGAGGGAATTGCGATGCGGCTGCCGGGGACGCTCGACCCTGTCGATCAGAAGGTGCGCCAGGTGATGCCCCGCCGCCCGGACCGAGGACCGCATGGCGGCAAAGGACGGCGCGGTCGCGGGCCCGTCGCCGAGATAGGTCAGCGCATCGTCGAAGGTGATCAGCGACACGTCGCGCCCCAACGCGAGGCCAGCCTGCGACAGGGCGCGCTGCACGCCCATGGCGGTGACGCTCGAGGCGGTGAGATAGGCGGTGGGCGGGTCCTGCAACGCTTGCATCTCGGCCACGGCCTGCAGGCCTGCGGCAACGGTCATGGCGCCCGACCGCATCAGCGCGGGGTCCGGCGTGACGCCATGTTCGGTCAGCGCCGTCCTGTAGCCGTCGCGCCGCGCCTCGGCAAAGGCCATCGCCTCGTCCCCGTTGACCAGCGCGATGCGGCGATGCCCCAGCGCCAGCAGCTTGCGCGCCGCCTGCTGGAACGCGCCGAAATTGTCCACGTCGACCCAGGTGTAGCTGTCCGCGTCCATGTCCGGCATCCGACCGTGCACCGCGTAGGGCAGGCCCAGTTGGTCCAGCACCGCCGGCCGGGTGTCCCCGCGCCGCGGGCCCTGCACGACCACGGCGTCGACGGCGCTGCGGCGTTTGAGCTTGGCATAGGCTGCCTCTTCCTCGCCCGCGCCGACGACGGTCAGCAGCAGCTCATAGCCGCGGCTGGCATAGACCTCCCCGGCGCCGGCCAGGAAATCGCCGAAGATCGGGTTCACCATCTCGTCCGAGGCCGAGGTCGTCAGCACATGCGCCACCTGGAAGGCGCGGCCCGTCGCCAGCCCCAGCGCCCGGGCATTGGGCGTGTACCCATGGGCCTTCGCCGCCTCCTGCACCCGTTTTCGGGTGGCTTCGCTGACCTCGGGATAGCCGTTGAGCGCACGGCTGACGGTGGTCTGCGACACCCCCAGCAAATCGGACAATTGCTTGAGATTCATGCGGGAAACCGGCCTTTCGATTGCTTGACCAAAGCGTAAGGAGGCAACACGCCTGCGTCAATCGCCCGCAGCTGAACCGTGTTCAGCGCGTTCTCGCCCAATGTTTACCTTATGTTCTCACTTTTTGGTTGGCCGAGCCGGGCAGGCGGGTTATCTGTGGCGCTGTCCAAGCCCCGGGGTGTCTGTCATGGCCGAACAGAAGTTCATCGAAGTGCGCGGCGCGCGCGAACATAACCTGAAAGGCATCGACGTCGACATCCCGCGCGACCAGCTGGTGGTGATCACGGGGCTGTCGGGGTCGGGCAAGTCGAGCCTCGCCTTCGACACGATCTACGCCGAGGGGCAGCGCCGCTATGTCGAGTCGCTCAGCGCCTATGCGCGGCAGTTCCTCGACATGATGGAAAAGCCGGACGTGGACCATATCAGCGGTCTCTCCCCGGCGATTTCCATCGAGCAGAAGACGACGTCCAAGAACCCCCGGTCCACCGTCGGCACGGTGACCGAGATCTACGATTACATGCGCCTGCTCTATGCGCGGGTCGGTACGCCCTACAGTCCCGCGACCGGCCAGCCCATCGAGGCGCAGCAGGTGCAGGACATGGTCGACCGGGTGATGGAGATGCCCGAAGGCACGCGCGGCTACCTGCTGGCGCCGATCATCCGCGACCGGAAGGGCGAGTATCGCAAGGAATTCCTCGAGCTGCGCAAGCAGGGCTTCCAGCGCGTCAAGGTGGACGGCGCATTTTACGAGCTGGACGAGGCGCCCAAGCTCGACAAGAAATACCGCCACGACATCGACGTGGTGGTCGACCGGATCGTGGTCCGCGAGGGGATGGAGACACGTCTGGCGGATTCCTTCCGCACCGCGCTGGACCTGGCGGATGGCATCGCGATCCTCGAAACCGCGCCGAAGCCCGAGGAGGGCGAGCCGGAGCGCTTTACCTTCTCCGAGAATTTCGCCTGTCCGGTCAGTGGCTTCACCATCCCCGAGATCGAGCCGCGGCTGTTTTCCTTCAACGCGCCCTTCGGCGCCTGCCCCGATTGCGACGGTCTGGGGGTCGAGCTGTTCTTCGACGAACGGCTGGTCGTGCCCGACGTGACGCTCAAGGTCGAGGATGGCGCCATTGCGCCCTGGCGCAAAGGCAAGTCGCCCTATTTCCTCCAGACCATCGAGGCAATTGCCAAGCACTACGGATTCAACAAGAAATCGCGCTGGAAGGACCTGCCGGAAGAGGCGCAGAAGGTCTTCCTCTATGGTTCCGGCAAGGAGGAGATCCCGTTCCGCTACGACGAGGGCGGGCGCGTCTACCAGGTCACGCGGCCCTTCGAAGGGGTCATCCCCAACATGGAGCGGCGCTACCGCGAGACCGATTCCAGCTGGGTCCGCGAGGATTTCGAGCGCTTCCAGAACAACCGCCCCTGCGGCACCTGCCACGGCTACCGCCTGCGCGAGGAAGCGCTGGCGGTGCAGATCGGCCCCGCCAAGGACCCGGCCAAGCGCCTGCATGTCGGCCAGGTGGTGCAGATGTCGATCCGCGAGGCCTTCGACTGGTGCAAGGAGGTGCCGGACCACCTGACCGCGCAGAAGAACGAGATCGCCCGCGCGATCCTGAAAGAGATCCGCGAGCGGCTTGGGTTCCTGAACAACGTCGGGCTTGAATACCTGACCCTGTCGCGCAATGCTGGCACGCTGTCGGGCGGCGAAAGCCAGCGCATCCGGCTGGCGTCGCAGATCGGCTCGGGTCTCACCGGGGTGCTCTACGTGCTCGACGAGCCCTCCATCGGCTTGCACCAACGCGACAACGACCGTCTGCTGGGCACGCTGAAATCCCTTCGGGATCAAGGCAATACGGTCATCGTGGTCGAACATGACGAGGAAGCGATCCGCGAGGCGGATTACGTCTTTGACATCGGTCCGGGCGCGGGGGTGCATGGCGGGCGGGTCGTCTCGCACGGGACGCCGGCCGAGATCACGGCCGATTCCGCCTCGATCACCGGGCAATACCTGTCGGGCGAGCGCGAGATCGCGGTGCCGGCGGTGCGGCGTGATGGCAACGGAAAGAAGATCACCGTGGTCAAGGCGAGCGGCAACAACCTGCGCGATGTCACGGCCGAATTCCCGCTGGGCAAGTTCGTCTGCGTGACGGGCGTGTCGGGCGGGGGAAAGTCCACGCTGACGATTGAAACGCTGTTCAAGACCGCCTCCATGCGGCTGAACGGCGCGCGGCAGACGCCGGCGCCCTGCGAGACGATCAAGGGGCTCGAACATCTCGACAAGGTGATCGACATCGACCAACGGCCGATCGGGCGGACGCCGCGGTCGAACCCGGCGACCTATACCGGGGCCTTTACCCCGATCCGCGACTGGTTCGCCGGGCTGCCCGAGGCCAAGGCGCGCGGCTACAAGCCCGGGCGGTTCAGCTTCAACGTCAAGGGTGGCCGCTGCGAGGCCTGTCAGGGCGATGGCCTGATCAAGATCGAGATGCACTTCCTTCCGGATGTCTACGTCACCTGCGAGACCTGCCAAGGCCAGCGCTACAACCGCGAAACCCTGGAAATAAAGTTCAAAGGCAAGAGCATAGCCGACGTTCTTGATATGACGGTTGAAGATGCGCAGGACTTCTTCCAGGCGGTGCCGAGCATCCGGGAAAAGATGGATGCGCTGATGCGCGTGGGACTGGGTTACATCAAGGTCGGCCAGCAGGCGACTACGCTTTCGGGCGGTGAGGCGCAGCGGGTCAAGCTGTCCAAGGAGCTGGCGCGGCGGTCCACCGGGCGCACGCTCTACATCCTCGACGAGCCCACCACGGGCCTGCATTTCGAGGATGTGCGCAAGCTGCTCGAGGTGCTGCACGAGCTGGTCGAGCAGGGCAACACCGTGGTGGTGATCGAACACAACCTCGACGTCGTCAAGACCGCCGATTGGCTGGTCGATATCGGCCCTGAAGGCGGTGATGGCGGCGGAGAGATCGTGGCTGTCGGCACGCCCGAGGACGTGGCGAACGAGCCGCGCAGCCACACCGGGCACTACCTCAAGCCGATGCTCGACGCGCGCAAGGTGGCTGCGGAATGACAAACGGGGCGGCGGGATGATCCGCCGCCCCGTCGCGCGTCACGCGAGGGTCAATAGACGGCCGCGTCAGCCGAGGTTGAGGCCCGGTGCCAGGGCCGCGATGCGCAGGAGTTGCAGCATCTCGTAGATCCGGCTGGGCACCTCGTAGATGTCGCCGTCCATCGCGGTGTAGTAATGATCCGGCCGCGGCTCGGGCAGGTCGTAGAGGTCGAGCAGTCCGACATGGCTGCGCTGGTCGCGGAGGTCGATCTCGCTCACCTCATAGACTTCCACCTCGTCGAGGGTCTGCAACTGGCGCAGCTGTCGCCAGTCGTCTTCGTCCAGCAGCAGCGGGCGGCCGTCGATCACCGCGTAGCGCTGACCGGCCGGCGCGGGGTCGAGGTCGAAGACGTCGATGATCCGCTGCTGCGACAGGATCGACACGCCGTCCGGCACGCCGTCGATGTCGGGATTGCGTTCGACCCAGCCGTCATACTCGGTCCAGCGGTCGATCAGGGCAAGGCGGATGGTCTCTTCGTCCTCGTCCAGCCACTCGGCCGCGACGTTCTGCTTGTCGACCTGGCCCGGCGGGACGCAGGGCACGGCCTTCTTGGCCAGTCCCGGCGGGCAGTCTACCAGCACTTCGGAAAGGCCCACGGTGCCCAGGGTCGCCAGCGGAATGCCAAACGTCGCGATGCGGGCCAGGCGGTCGCCATCCCTGCGCAGCACCACAGTATCGGTGTCGCGCTTTTCGATTACCCGCACATCGGCATCGCGCCGGTCGATCACTTTCACATCGGCGTTGCCAGCGGCCTTTTTGGCCTGGCCCGGCGGCACTTTGACGGCGGCATTTCCATTGCCGCGCGCCTTGATCTTCTTCTTGGCATGGCCCTTGGCCTTGCCATTTCCGTTGCTCTTGACCTCGACCACCGCTCCGTCCGGCGCCGAAAGCGCGGGCATGGCAATGGGCGAGGACCCGGCCAGGTTCGGCAGGGCGGTGAGGGGCAGGGCGAGCGTTCCCGTCATCAGGACGGCTAGGGCGCGTTTCATCGGACAATCCTTCTGTTCATCGACAGATCAACGAACGCGGAGAGGAACTGTTCCGAAGGGGGGCTGCGGACCGCGCATGGCCCGCCGCGCCGGCGTCACTTCTTGATCGGGCAGGTGGACATGCCGAAGAGGGAATAGAGCGGGCAGGTGGCCATCAGGCCCGTCGCAAGCGGGATGATCCCGATCAGGTACAGCCAGCTGTAAGCCCCGCCCATGTTGAGGAAAAAGCCGAGGATCAGCGCGAGGCCAACCACGATCCGCAGGATCCTGTCGATGCTGCCAACGTTGGTCTTGAACATGTGTCTTGCTCCGGTTTGCGCGGGCTATCTGCCCGCATCACGAGGGCAGTTAACCATGCGAATCCCGCACCGTCTGTGACCTGGATCACATTGCGGGGGCGTCCGAGAGGCGGCGCAGGGCCTCGTGGTCCAGAACCTCGACCGCGCCGCGCCCCAGCCGCAGCGCGCCCTGCCGCGCCAGCGCATCCAGCCGGCGCGAGACGACCTCGCGGGCCGAGCCGATGGCAGTGGCGATCTCGGCATGGGTGGCGGCGATGTGGCCGGCCTCGGCCCGGTCCAGCAGGAAGCGCGCCAGCCGCGCCTCGACCCGGTCAAAGGCCACGCTTTCGACAAGGGCCATCATGGTCTGCACCCGCCGGGCAAAGGCGCCGAAAACGAAGGTGCGGAAGGCCGGGTCGTCCTGCATCAAAGCCAGGAAGGGGCCGCGCGGGATCAGGACGACCGAGGTGTCGCGCCGGGTGACGGCGTGGCCGGTGTAGCTGTCTTCGCCCAGCAGGCCCAGCGTGGTCTGGATGCAACTTTGCCCCGGCTCGACCGCGTAGAGCAGGATCTCGCGCCCGGCGGCATTGGCGAGGAAGACGTCGATCCGGCCAGACAGCACGATGACAAAGCCCTGCACCGCGTCGCCGGGGTGAAAGAGCGTCGTTCCGGCAGGCACCTGCTGCGGGATCAACTTGTCAAGCCGGGCGCGGCTGGCGGGGGCGAGCATGTCGAAGGGGGCGGCGTCGGTCCAAGTCATGGCGGCAGAATGGCGGGCCGCGCCGGGCGAGGAAAGCCCCGGCGGCGTCCCTGCGACGTCATGCGCCTGCCCGATTTCCGCGGCAACCTGCGGCCATTGACCTTGGAGAATGGGCATGAAGTCGATCATACTGGCCGCGGTCCTTGCCGCATCGCCGGCCGTGGCGGGGCAGCCGATCAGCGAAAGCCTGTTGGAATGCGCGGCGCTGTTCGACAGTTCCAACCGCTGGTTCCCGGAGCGGGCGTCGAGCCCCAAGGCGCGCAAGATCCAGGCGGTCACGGACGCGCTGCTGGGCGAGGCCGAACGGGTCGCGCAAGAGGAAGGGCGCCGCGAAGTGGTCGCCTACATGACCCAGGTCTGGCACGCCAAGCAGGACAGCTGGGACGCCAGGGGCAAGTTCTACATGTTCACCGATGACGGCCAGGACTGGTTCGCATATTGCGCCAGCCTTGCCCGTCACCGGGGCCTCGACCTTTCGGCCGCGGCGGATTAGCCGCGCCCGCGTTTTTCGAACCGCGGCAGCATGGCCGAGAAATCCTTTCCCTTGCCATCCTCGTCCTCGACAAAGCGGCGGTAGAGGTCCAGCGCGGCCTGGCCCATGGGCGTGTCGGCATCAACCGCCTCGGCCGCCATCTGCGACAGGCCAAGGTCCTTGAGCATCAGTTCGGACGCGAATCCGGGCTTGTAGTCGCGGTCGGCCGGGCTTTCGGGGCCGACGCCGGGCGCCGGGCAATAGGCGTTCATCGACCAGGAATAGCCCGACGAGGTCGAGACCACGTCGAACATCGCCTCGCGCGACAGGCCCAGCTTGTCGGCCAGCGCAAAGGCCTCGCAGGTGGCGATCATGGTGACGCCGAGGATCATGTTGTTGCAGATCTTGGCCGACTGGCCGGCGCCGGCCTCTCCGCAATGGACGGCCTTCTGGCCCATGATCTCGAACAGCGGCCTGGCCTTGGCGAAGGCGGGCTTGGAGCCGCCGACCATGAAGGTCAGCGTGCCGCCCGTGGCCCCGCCGACCCCGCCCGACACGGGCGCGTCCAGCGACAGCAGCCCGGCGGCCTTGGCCTGGTCGGCCACGGCGCGTGCGCTGTCCACGTCCACGGTCGAGCAATCAAGCAGCACGGCGCCCTTCTGCATGGCCGGGATCACCTCTCCGGCGACGGCGCGCAGGATCTGGCCATTGGGCAGCATGGTGATCACCACATCCGCGCCCTTGGCCGCCTCGGCCGCGCTTGCGGCAGGGGTGACCCCGTCGATGCTCACGTTCTGGGTGTCGAACCCGGTCACGGCATAGCCGGCATTGGCCAGGTTGGCCGCCATCGGCCCGCCCATGTTGCCAAGACCGATGAATGCGATTTTCAATCCGTCCTCCACGAAACTCAACTTCCTCTCTCCCAATGGGGCCAGCATCTTTTCGACGTCTTCGGCCGGTACGTTGTTGATGCGATGCATCCAGGTCGGGTTGCGATCCTTGTCGATCAGGGTCGCGCGGACGCCTTCCAGGAAATCGCTGTGCGCCATCGCGCGCGAGGTGAACCGGAACTCCATCTCGAGCGCGCGGCGGATCGTCAGGTCGGGGCCCCGCAGCCGGCGGATCGCCTCGAGCGTGCAGGCCATGGACAGGGGCGAGTTGCGGGTCAGCGCCTTGGTCGTCTCGTCCGCGAAATGGGTGTCCGAGGCGGCGAGGCTGGCAAAGATCTCGGCCAGTGAGCCCTTGGAGAAATGCTGGTTCACCTCGTCCATCACCGCGCCCAGCGAATTGGCGGGCGGGGTCTTGGCATTGCGCACCACCAGGCTGAAATCGCCGGTCTTCTCGATCGCCTCGATCAGCTTGGGCCAAAGGGCGTGGGGCACGAAAAGATCGGCAAAGCCGGCGAACATCGCGGCGCCCGGTCCCATACGCTTGCCGGTGAGGCCAAGGTATTCGCCAAGGTGCCCCGGCGCCTGGGCCAGCACATGGGTGCCGCCGACGTCCGGGATCAGGCCGATGCCGCATTCGGGCATGGCGATCTGCGTGCTTTCGCAGACGATCCGGTGCGAGGAATGGCAGCCCAGCCCCACGCCGCCGCCCATGCAGAAACCCTGGATGAAGGACAGGAAGGGCTTGGGGTAATCCGCGATCTTGGCGTTCAGCCGGTACTCGTCGCGCCAGAACTGCTCGGCATAGCCGGTGTCTCCGGCGCGGCCGGTGTGAAAAAGTTTGGCGACATCCCCGCCGGAACAGAAGGCGCGGTCGCCTTCGGCATCCAGCAGGACGGTTTCCACGCCGTCATCGTGCAGCCAGCCGTCGAGGGCCTGTTCGATCTGCAGGCACATGTCGTAGCTCAGCGCGTTCAGCGCCTGCGGGCGGGTCAGGGTGATGCGGCCGATACGTCCGACCTTGCGAATGGAAATGTCGGACATCAGCCACGCTCCGCGAGCAGGCTGCGGGAAATGATGAGGCGCATGATTTCGTTCGTTCCTTCCAGAATCTGGTGAACCCGAAGGTCGCGCACAATCTTTTCGATTCCGTAATCGGCAAGATATCCGTAACCGCCGTGCAGTTGCAGGCAGCCGTTGGCGACATCAAAGGCCGCGTCGGTGACCATCAGTTTCGCCATGGCGCAGAACTTCGTCGCGTCGGGCGCGCCCTGGTCCAGCTTCCACGCGGCCTGGCGCAGGAAGGTGCGGGCGGCCTGCAGCTGCGTCTCCATCTCGGCCAGCTTGAACTGAAGGGCCTGGAACTGGTCGATGGTCTTGCCGAAGGCTTTCCGTTCGCCCATGTAGGCCAGCGTCAGGGTCAGCGCCTGCTGCGCGCCGCCCAGGGCACTGGCGGCGATGTTCAGCCGCCCGCCGTCGAGGCCGGCCATGGCGTAGACAAAGCCGCGGCCTTCGTCGCCCATCAGGTTCTCGGCGGGGATACGGCAGTCGTCGAACTGCACCTGGGCCGTGGGTTGCGACCGCCAGCCCATCTTGTCTTCGAGCCCGCCGAAGGACAGGCCCTCGCTGCCGGCCTCGATCACCATGGCGCTGATCCCCTTGGGGCTATCGTCGCCAGTGCGGACCATGGTCAGGTAGCAATCGGAATAACTGCCGCCCGAGATGAAGGCCTTGGTGCCCGAGAGGCTCCAGCCCTCATTGGTCTTTTCGGCCCGCGTGCGCAGGGCAGCGGCGTCTGAACCCGATCCCGGCTCGGTCAGGCAGTAGGAAAACACCTTCTCCATGCTGCAGAGATCCGGCAGCCAGCGCGCCTTGTCTGCGGCGCTGCCGAACTTGTCGATCATCCCGCCGCACATGTTGTGGATCGACAGGAAGGACCCAACCGAGGGGCAGGCCATGGCCAGCGCCTCGAAGACCAGCGTCGCGTCGAGCCGGCTGAGGCCCGATCCGCCGTGCTCTTCCGAGACGTAGATGCCGCCCAGCCCCAGCGCCGCCACCTCGGGCCAGAGGTCGCGCGGGATGGTCCCGGCCTGCTCCCATGCCCGCGCATGCGGGGCGATCCGGTCCTGGCCGAAGTCATAGGCCATGTCGAAGATCGCGGATTGCTCCTCGCTCAGGGCGAAATCCATGGGCTCCTCCTTCCCCTGTCGTCGCGGTACCGTGCTACGCCCGGCACCCGCGCCTAGCAAGAGCCGGTATCGACGCAGAGGCAAGAGGATGTTTCGCCAATTGGTCCTGCATTTTCGCAAGATTGATGGCGCGGACGGGGGCGCTGCCCCCGCCGTCACCTGCGGTGCCGCCCCCGAGGTATTTGGAAAACAATGAAGGAGCGGGTGCGCCCCTGCCTTCATTGTTTCCATAAATACCTCCGCCGGAGGCATCGCGGCGGCGCCCCCTCGTGGGGCGGCGTCGGGATACATGACCCGGTCAGATGATCTCGAACCGGGTCACGTCGACCATGCCGCGGTCCGTCAACTTCAATGCCGGGATGACGGGCAGGGCGAGGAAGGCGAGTTGCAGGAAGGGTTCTTGCAACACCACGCCCAGGGACTTGGCGGCGGCGCGCAGGACTTCCAGTGATGTCTCGACCGTCTCGAAATCCTCGAGGCTCATCAGCCCGGCGACGGGCAGGGCGAGCTCGGCCAGGATCTCTCCGCCGGCGGCGACGCAGAAGCCGCCCTCGATCTCGGTCAGGCGACGGGCGGCAAGGGCCATGTCGTCATAGTCGGCGCCGACGCAGGCGATGTTGTGGTGGTCATGGCAGACGGTCGAGGCGATGGCCCCGCGGGTCATCCCGAAGCCGCGCACGAAGCCGGTGCCGACGTTGCCGTTCTTGCCGTGCCGTTCGATCACCGCGATCCGGGCGAGGTCGCGGGCCGGGTCGGGGCGCTTGTCGCCATCGGTGATGGGGATCTGCTCGGTCAGGTGCTCGGTGATGATCTTGCCTTCGAGGATGCCGATGACCGGCGTGTCCTCGTGGTTGCCGGCGTGTCGGAAGGTGCGGGCGGTGATCCTGGGCGCCGCGACGGAGTTCCGGCCTATGGGCGGCAGGTCCCCCCGCGCGGCGAAGGCGGCGGCGTCGGCCAGCCGGCCCGCGCACCAGACCGCCTGCGCATGGCAGCCCTCGAGGCTGTCCACCGCCACGATGTCCGCCCGGTAGCCCGGCGCGATCATGCCGCGATCCCGCAGCCCGAAGGCCTGCGCGGCCGAGAGCGACGCCGCGCGGTAGGCGGCAAGCGGTGAGGTGCCAAGCGCGATCAGCTCGCGGATCATGTAGTCGAGATGGCCGTGTTCCGCGATGTCCAGCGGGTTCCGGTCGTCGGTGCACAGGCACATGTAGGGGCTCGTCGCCTCGGTCAGCAGCGGTTGCAGCGCGTGCAGGTCCTTGGAGACGGACCCTTCGCGGATCAGCACCCGCATGCCTTTTTGCAACTTTTCGCGCGCCTCTTCGGCGGTGGTCGCCTCGTGCTCGGTCCGGATGCCGGCGGCGGCATAGGCGTTGAGGTCCCGCCCCGAAAGCTGCGGGCAATGGCCGTCGACATGGCCACCCTCGAAGAGCCGCAGCTTGTCCATGGCGGCCGGGTCGCGGTGGATCACGCCGGGGTAGTTCATGAACTCGGCGAGCCCGATGCCCGAGGGGTGGCCCATGAGCGCGGCGATGTCGTCGGCCGTCAGCTCGGCGCCCGCTGTCTCCATATCCGTCGAGGGCACGCAGGAGGAAAGCTGCACGCGCAGGTCCATCACCGTGCGCTCGGCCGCGTGCTGGAACCAGCGGATGCCCGGCGCGCCGATCACGTTGGCGATCTCGTGCGGGTCGCAGATCGCGGTCGTCACCCCGCGCGGGGTGACGCAGCGGTCGAATTCAAAGGGCGTGACGAGGCTGCTTTCGACGTGCAGGTGGGTGTCGATGAAGCCGGGCACCAGCGTCAGGCCCGTCACGTCCACCACCTGCGCCCCGTCGTAGTCGGCCCCGATCCCCACGATGGTGTCGCCGCAGATCGCCACGTCGCCCGGGATCTTCTCGCCCGTGACGACGCAGAACACGGCGCCCCCGCGCAGGACGAGGTCGGCCGGGGCGTCGCCCCGGGCCTGGGCGATGCGGGTCTCGAGATCTGCCATGGGCGGGGTCCTTCTGCGGGCGGCGTTACCGCCAGCAGAGACCTTTTTGCCCCGAAGGTCCAGAGCGGTTCAAAGACCGACAATCCAGGGCGTCACCTCGGCCACGGTCACGTCTTCGACCAGGATCATGTCGCCCCATATGTTGGCGATCAGCGCGCCATCGGCCGTGTCTGTGAGCGTGACGTTGACGTCGCCGTCCAGCTGGATCTCGTCGATGCCGGCCTCGAAATCGGTAATGACGTCGAAACCCGAGTTGTTGCGGTCGTCGCGGAACTCCCACACGAAGGTGTCGGCGCCGCTGCCGCCGGTCATGGTGTCGTTGTCCGAACCCAGGGCGGCATTGCCCGAGGCCAGGAATTCGTCCTTGCCGTCCCCGCCCTCCATCAGGTCGTCGCCGGTGCCGCCGTCAAGCCGGTCATCGTCGCCCGCGCCGTAGAGGGAATCGTTGCCGGCATTGCCCGCCAGCCGGTCGCCGCCGCCCTCGCCGTAAAGCATGTCGTCGCCGGCATCGCCAAAGGCCTCGTCGTCCGAGTCGCCGGCGTGGATCGTGTCGTTGCCATTGTCGCCATGGATGGAATCCATCCCGTCGCCGGTGCTGATGAGGTCGCCGCCGGCACCGCCGCCGACCGTATCGTCGTCGGTGGCCAGAACGGTGGCCGTGGCCACGCCCGCGTCGATGGTATCGGCGCCGCCACCGCCCTTGACCGAATCGTTGCCCAGCCCCGCGACGATGGAATCGCGCCCGGCATGGCCCAGGACCGTGTCGTCGCCGCCATTGGCGACCAGCGTGTCATGGCCGCGAAACCCGCGCATCAGGTGGCTGCCGTTGTCGTCCACGAGGTAATCGTTGCCCGAGGTGCCGGTCAGGTTCGGGTGGATCGTCACGGTCACGGTCGTGGTGGCCGGGGCGGTGCCGTTGGTGGCGGTGTAGGTGAAGACATCCGTGCCGATATAGCCCGGTGTCGCGGCGTAGGTGAGCGTGCCATCGGCCTCGACCGTGACCGTGCCATGGGCCGCGGCGCTGGTCCCGGTGATGGTGAGCGGCGTTCCGTCCGGGTCCAGGTCATTGGCCAGCACGTCGATGCTGACGCTGCCGCTGGCGGTGACCTCGGCCGTGTCGGCGGTGACGAGCGGCGCGCCCAACTCGGTGTTCAGCAGCACGTCTTCCAGCCCGAAGTCGGCCAGCGAAAACCCCTTGAGCGTCAACGTCGTGCCGCCGGGCAGGGTGAGCGTGACGTCAAGGCCGGCCTGAACGGCGTTCATCACGGCGTTGAACCCCTCGAGCCGGGTGAAGGCCGACAGGTCGATCACGTCGGTGCCGTTCTCGAAATCCATCACCGTGTCATGGCCGTCGCTCGGGTTGAGGATGAAGGTGTCGGCCCCGCCATCGCCGCGCAGCAGGTCGTCGTCCAGCCCGCCCGACAGCGTGTCCGCACCCCAGCCGCCGCGCAGGTCGTCGCGGCCCGAACCGCCACGGATGTCGTCGCGACCCGAGCCGCCTTCGCAGGTGTCGTCGCCCGAGCCGCCATCGACCACGTCGTCGCCGCGCAGCCCGCGCAGGCTGTCGTCGCCGCCATTGCCGTAGATGCCATCCTCGGTCTCGGTGCCGTGGATGTCGTCGTCGCCCTCGGTGCCTTCATGGGTGACATGGCCGCAGGACTTGGCGATGGCCAGCCGCACCGCGTCGGAAAAGTTCGACGAGTTCGCGGTCAGCTCGACCACCGCGCCGGTGCCCAGATCCGCCACCAGCGCCTCATAGGTCGCCCGCGTCGCCGCGGTGACCGAAAAGACGGGAAAGATGTTAGCGGCCGCCAGCGCCGCGGCGACCATGGCGATGGACGGGTAATCTTCGCCCAGGCCGCCGCCGTCGAGCACCGCGTCGCCGTTGTTGGTGCCGGCCGAGGCGAAATCGCCCTCCTGGTGAAAGCCCGCGTCGGTCGAGAGCATGACGATGCGCTTGGTGCCCTCGCGGTAGCCCAGTTCGGTCGTGCGCAGGGCGACCTGCAAGAGGCCCGACAGCTGCGCCTCGAAGCCGTCTGCGCCCGAGCGGGTGGTCAAGGCCTGCATGGCCGCGATCACCGCGTCGTTGTCCGAGGTGACGGCCAGGTGCGTCTGGTAGACGTAATCGGTGGTCGCGCCGAAGGGGCTGATCGGCTTGTCGATGAAGCTCGCGACGCCGAAATCGGCAAAGGGGTCGATATCCTCGACCGTGGCGATCACGTTGCTGATCTGGGCCTTGAGGATCGGCAGATCGTCCGCGTAGGAGCCCGACAGGTCCTGCAGGAAGATGAAGTCGAGCGTGGCGCAGGTCGTGTTGAGGGACATCTGCATACTCCGGTTGGTTGCGCGGCGTTTCCGGAACCTGCCTGTGATGCGGCGCCGGAGGTGTCAATCAAACCGCTCTAAACCCGGGTTGTAGGGCGATATTTTTCAATGCGTTACCGGGAAAATGCGGGTTTGGGAGACATCATTGATCCGGTCCCGCGATGGGGCTAGGCTGAACCATCGAGGAGACCCGCGATGCCCATCTTGCCCGCGACAGACAGCCCGTTTTCCGACGACGCCTGGGGCGACGTGCTGACCGCCGTCGACCGCACCTATGCCGAGCTGGTCGAGTACCAGGAACGGCTGGAACGGCAGAACGAAGAGCTGCGCGCGGCGCGTCGGTTCATCGACAGCGTGCTGGATTCCGTCAGTGACGTCATGGTGGTCGTCGGCCGCGACGGCGCGGTCGAAGAGGTCAGCGCCAGTTTCGCCCGCGCCCTGCAGTCCGAGCCCGGCGCGCTGGTCGGCCGGGCGGTGACCGCGCTGTTCGAAGGCGACGGCGCCCTGCGCCTCGGGCAGGCGCTGGAGGCGCTGCGCCTCAGCCGCGAGACGGCGCGGTTCGAGGGCGAGATGATGACTCCCGAGGGCCCGCAGCCGGTCGAGATCGTGCTGGCTGCGCGCCTGTCGGACGGTGGGCGCTATGCCGGGGCCGTGCTGACCGGCCGCCCCCTGGGCGAGCTGCGCAAGGCCTATGCCGAGCTCGAGGCGAGCCACCGCCAACTGAAGGAGACGCAGAGCCAGCTGGTGCGTAACGAAAAGCTCGCCTCGCTCGGCCGCTTGCTGGCCGGGGTGGCGCATGAGCTGAACAACCCGATCAGTTTCGTCTATGCCTCGGTCCATGCGCTGGAAAAGTACGTCGGCCAGTTCGAGACCTATTTCGAACGCGTGCAGGCCGGCGCGCCCCGGCAGGAGCTGATATCGCTGCGCGAAGAGCTGAAGCTGGAGCGTAACCTGCGCAACCTCAGCCAGGCCATCACCGGCGCCCGGGACGGGGCCGAGCGGGTGCGCGACATCGTCGCCGACCTGCGGCGCCTCTCGGCCGACGGGACGGGCGAACGGGTGCCCTTCGACCTGGTCGAGGTGGCGCAGGTGGCCGCCCGCTGGGTCGAACGCGGCTCGAAATCCGGCATCGACGTGGGCTACGAAGGCCCGGACAGCCTGCGCGTGACCGGCGCGCCGGGCCATGTGCAGCAGATCGTCATGAACCTCGTTCAGAACGGCATGGACGCGCTCAGGGGGACCGAGGCGCCGCAGATGACCATTCGCATCGCGCAACGGGACGGCAAGGCGCAGCTTTCGGTCTGCGACAACGGGCCGGGGGTGCCGGAAGCGCTGCGCGCATCCGTGTTCGATCCGTTCTTCACCACCAAGCCGGTGGGGCAGGGCACGGGGCTGGGCCTTGCGATCAGTTCCAAGATCGCCGAGGAACACGGCGGCCGGCTGCATCTTGACCCCGGACCGGGGGGCTGTTTTCGGCTGGAATTGCCGTTGGAGGGCGCGTCTTGAACATACTCTGGCTGCAATCGGCCGGCTGCGGGGGCTGCACCATGTCGCTGCTCTGCGCCGAGGATCCGAACGTGCTCGACCTGCTGTCCGACGCGGGGCTGACCATGCTCTGGCATCCCGCGCTGTCGGTCGAGACCGGGGCCGAGGTGCGCGCGCTTTTGGCGGGCGTAGAACGCGGCGAGATCCCGCTCGACATCCTCTGTGTCGAGGGGTCGATCGTCACCGGGCCCAAGGGGACGGGGCGCTATCACATGCTGTCGGGCACGGGCCGGTCGATGCTGGACTGGCTGCGCGCGCTGGCGCCCCGGGCGCGGCACGTGGTGGCCGTGGGGTCCTGCGCGGCCTATGGCGGCATGACGGCGGCGGGCGGCAACCCGGCGGGCGCGATCGGTCTGCAATACGACGGCCAGCACGAGGGCGGAGCGCTGCCCGGGTCCTTCCGCGACCGGACCGGCCTGCCGGTGATCAACGTGGCCGGCTGCCCGACGCATCCCGCCTGGGTGACCGAAACGCTGCTGATGCTGGCCGAGGGAGTCCTGGACGAGTCGGGCCTCGACCACCTGCGCCGGCCCCGGTTCTATGCCGATCACCTGGTGCATCATGGCTGCACCAAGAACGAGTTCTACGAATACAAGGCCAGCGCGCGCAGCCTGTCGGAAATGGGCTGCATGATGGAGCATCTGGGCTGTGTCGGCACCCAGGCCGTGGGCGATTGCAACATCCGGCCTTGGAACGGCGAAGGGTCCTGCACGCGCGGCAATTACCCCTGCATCGCCTGCACCTCGCCCGAGTTCGAAGAACCGCGCCACGCCTTCACCGAGACGCCGACCATCGCGGGCATCCCCGTGGGCCTGCCGACCGACATGCCGAAGGCGTGGTTCATGGCGCTGGCGTCTTTGTCGAAAGCCGCAACGCCGAAACGGATCGACGTCAACGCCCATTCCGACCGGATCGAGATCGCGCCGCGCCGGAAGGACGGCAAATGACCCGGCAGCTGCTGGTCGGGCCCTTCAACCGGGTCGAGGGCGACCTCGAGATCCAGCTCGAGATCGAGAACGGCCGGGTGTCGGCGGCGCGGGTGAACTCTCCGCTGTTCCGCGGCTTCGAGATGATGATGCTGGGCAAGGACCCGCGCGATGCGCTGACGATCACGCCGCGGATCTGCGGGATCTGTAGCATCAGCCAGTCTGCCGCCGCCGCGCTGGCGCTGGCGGATAGCGGCGGCACGCGGATGCGCGAGCAGGGCGCGCTGGCCATGTCGATCCTGCACGGGGTCGAGAACCTCGCGGATCACGTCACCCATTTCTCCCTGTTCTTCATGCCCGATTTCGCCCGGCCCGTATACGCGGGCCGCGCCTGGCACGCCCGCGCCGTGGCCGAGTTCACGGCGATGGAGGGCAGCACCGCCCGGACCCTGGTCGAGGCCCGCGCGAAGCTCTTGCACATCGTCGGCCTCCTGGGCGGCAAGTGGCCCCACACGCTGGCGATCCAGCCCGGCGGCGTGACCCGCGCCCCCGATGCCCGTGACCGCATGCGCATCCTCACCTCGCTGCGGGCCTTCCGCCGGGTGCTCGAGACGGTGATGTTCGGCGACAGGCTGGAAGCCTTCGCCGGGCTCGACAGCATCGCCGCGCTCGAGGCCTGGCAGGGCGGGGCTGCGAGGCTCTTCCTCGAGATCGCGCGCGACCTGGACCTCGGGCCGCTGGGGCGCGGGCCGGGGCGGTACCTGTCGTCCGGGGCCTACCCGATGAACGGGGTTCACACCACGCGGGCCGGGGTCTGGTCGGATGGCACGGTCCGCGATTTCGACCCCGCCGCCATCGTCGAGGACGTCAGCCACGCCTGGATGCTGGGAGGTGCCGCGCATCCCGAGGCGGGCGTGACCGCGCCCGACGAGGACATGACCGCCCCCGCCTATTCCTGGTGCAAGGCCCCGCGCCTGGGCGGCGCAACGATCGAGGTCGGCGCCCTTGCCCGCCAAGTGGTCGACGGCCACCCCCTCGCGCTGGCGCTGACGGCCGAGGGCGGCGTCCGGGCGCGTATCGTTGGGCGCCTGCTCGAGATCGCCCGCACGCAGATCTGGCTGGAAGACTGGGCGACGCGGCTTGACCCCTCGGCGCGCTTCATGTCGGCCTGGACGCTGCCCGACAGCGGCGCGGGCGCCGGTCTGGTCGAGGCGGCGCGTGGCACTCTGGGCCATTGGCTGCGGATCGAAAAGGGCCGGATCGCCGGCTACCAGATCGTCGCGCCGACGACCTGGAACTTCAGCCCGCGCGATGCGGGCGGCGTGCCGGGGCCGGTCGAGGCCGCGCTGGTCGGTACGCCCGTGGGCGCGGGGGACGAGACGCCCATCGCCGTGCAGCACGTGGTGCGCAGTTTCGATCCCTGCATGGTCTGCACGGTGCATTGATGGCGGGCCGGGCAGGGGGCCAGCCCCCGTCGCCTTTGGCGACTCCCCCGGAGTTTATCGGCAAGATGAAGCGGGATCGGGAGGGGTGTTCGGATGTGTCGCGGGATGGGAGACGGAGCTGGGGGCGCTGCCCTCCGTCACACTTGGTGACGTCCCCCGGGATATTTCTGGAAAGATGAAAGGGATCGGGTTTGCGTGAGGGGGCGAACGGGCGGCGCATCCGGGTGCGGGGGCAGGTGCAGGGGGTCGGGTTCCGGCCTTTCGTCTGGCAATTGGCGCGGCGGTTGGGGATCGAGGGGACGGTTTCCAACGATGCCGAGGGGGTGCTGATCCTGGCGCGCGGGGCCGAGGTGGCCGCGTTCGAGGCGGCGTTGGCGGCCGAAGCGCCGCCGCTGGCGCGGGTCGATGCGGTCGAGGGGGCGCCGGCGGAGGTGACGGGCGCGGGGTTCGATATCATCGCCTCGGGCGGGCCGGGGGCCGAAACGCGGGTGACGCCGGATGCGGCAACCTGTGCGGACTGCGTGGCCGAGGTTCAGGGTGCCGGGCGGCGGGCGGGTTATGCCTTTACCAATTGCACCAATTGCGGGCCGCGCTTCACCATCCTGACCGGGCTGCCCTATGACCGCGCTCAGACCACCATGGCGCCGTTCGAGATGTGCGCCGCCTGCCGGGCCGAGTACGAGGATCCAGCCGACCGGCGGTTCCATGCCCAGCCCGTGGCCTGCCCGGATTGCGGGCCGCGTGTCTGGCTGGAACGGGATGGCGTCGAGCTGCCCGGCGCGTGGCTTGGGCAGGCTGTCGAGGCACTGACGCGCGGAGAGATCCTTGCGGTGAAAGGGCTGGGCGGGTTTCACCTGTGCTGCGATGCGACCCGTTCCGAGGCGGTCGCACTGCTGCGCAGCCGCAAGCGGCGACCGGGCAAGCCGTTGGCCCTGATGGCCGATGCGGCGGTCCTTGCGCGGCATGTTGCGCCGACAGAGGCGGACTGGGCCCTGCTCCGCGACGCCGCGGCGCCGATCGTGCTGATCGCGGGGCGCGGTGGCCTGCCCGAGGTGGTTGCCCCGGGGCAGGAGCGTCTGGGCTGGATGCTGCCTTACACGCCGCTGCACCACCTGCTGTGCGCTGCGATGGATCGTCCGCTGGTGATGACCAGCGGCAACCTCTCGGGCGCGCCGCAGGTGATCGGCAACGGCGAGGCGCGGGACAAGCTCTCGGGCTTTGCCGATGCCTTCCTGATGCACGACCGCGACATTGCGCGGCGGCTCGACGATAGCGTCGAGCGGGCCGATCCGCCGATGGTGCTGCGGCGGGCGCGGGGCCGGGTGCCGGGGACGCTGCCGCTGCCCAAGGGCTTTGCGCCGCGCCAGGTCGTGGCCTATGGCGGGCAGATGAAGGCGGCGATTTGCCTTGTGAAGAACGGTCAGGCGCTGCTGGGGCATCACCTGGGCGAGCTGGACGAGGCGCTGACCTGGGAGGCCTTCGTGCAGGCCGACCGGGATTATGCGCGGCTGTTCGATCATGCGCCCGAGGCGGTGGCGGTCGACCTGCATCCCGATTTCCGGGCCACGCGGCATGGGCGGAATCGGGCGGAGGCCCAGGCTCTGCCGCTGATCGAGGTGCAGCACCACCACGCGCATCTCGCCGCCTGCATGGGCGAAAACCTCTGGCCGCGGCAAGGCGGCAAGGTCGCGGGCATTGTGCTGGACGGGCTGGGGCTGGGGTCGGATGGCACGGTTTGGGGCGGAGAGCTGCTGCTGGGCGATTACGACGGTTTCGAGCGGCGCGGATGGCTGGCGCCGGTGCGGCTGGTCGGCGGGGACCTGGCGCAGAAGGAGCCCTGGCGGAACGCCGTGATGCAGTTGGACGCGGCGGGACTGGGCGACCTGGCCGACAGGCTGTTTGCCGACCAGCCGCTGGGCATGTTGCGCATGGCGGCGGCGCGGGGGCTGAACGCGCCGCTGTCGTCCTCGGCCGGGCGGCTGTTCGATGCGGTGGCGGCGGTGCTGGGGATCTGTCCTGGCGGGCAGAGCTATGAGGGCGAGGCTGCCATGCGGCTCGAGACGCTCGCGGCGGGGGCCGAGGACGCGGATGCCTATCCGTTCGGCACCGCAGATGGCGCGCTGAGCCCGGTGCCGATGTGGCAGGCGCTGACGCGGGACCTGGCCGCCGGGACGGAGGCCGGGGTCATCGCGCGGCGGTTTCACGCGGGCCTCGCGCAGGTCTTTGCAGGTGCAGCCCGTGGGCTGGTCGAGAGCGGGCAGGCGGGCGCCGTGGCCCTGTCGGGCGGGTGTTTCCAGAACGCGCTGTTGCTGCGGTTGACCACAACCGCGCTTGAGGGGCTGCCGGTGCTGACGCACCGGACGACTCCGGCCAATGACGGGGGGCTGGCGTTTGGGCAGGCGCTGGTCGCGCTGGCGCGGCTGGAAAGCGATTGACCGGCCGCCCGCGGCTGCTGGTCACGCCTTAACCGATTAACTCTTCGCGTTAACATGCAGGATTGTTCTGCAAGTCTCTGACAAGGATGGGAAATCGACAGTATTGCGTCACGGCCTCCTATTCCCTTCGCACACGCCGGCATACCGTCGATCCTGCCATGACAGGGCGTGACGGAGGCTCTCCGTCGCCGGGTACACTTCGTGGAGGAGGGACAAGCTTGAGCCAGATCGAAACCTTTTACGAGGTCATGCGAAGCCAGGGGATCACCCGGCGCAGTTTCATGAAATACTGCTCGCTGACCGCTGCCGCGCTGGGGCTGGGCCCCGCTTTCGTGCCCAGGATCGCCCACGCGATGGAGACCAAGCCGCGCACCCCGGTCATCTGGGTGCACGGGCTGGAATGCACCTGCTGTTCGGAGAGCTTCATCCGCAGCGCCCATCCGCTGGCCAAGGATGTCGTGCTGTCGATGATCAGCCTCGATTACGACGACACGCTGATGGCGGCGGCGGGCCACCAGGCCGAGGCGGCGCTGCAGGAGACCATCGACAAGTACAAGGGCAACTACATCCTCGCGGTCGAGGGCAACCCGCCGCTGAACGAGGACGGGATGTATTGCATCGTCGGCGGCAAGCCCTTCGTCGACCAGCTGCGCCACGCGGCCGAACATGCCAAGGCGATCATCAGCTGGGGGGCCTGCGCCTCTTACGGATGCGTCCAGGCGGCCAAGCCGAACCCGACACGTGCCACGCCCGTGCACAAGGTCATCACCGACAAGCCGATCATCAAGGTGCCGGGCTGCCCGCCCATCGCCGAGGTCATGACCGGCGTCATCACCTACATGCTGACCTTCGACAAGATGCCCGAGCTTGACCGCCAGGGCCGCCCGGCGATGTTCTACAGCCAGCGCATCCACGACAAGTGCTACCGCCGTCCGCATTTCGACGCCGGCCAGTTCGTCGAGGCCTGGGACGACGACAACGCGCGCAAGGGCTATTGCCTTTACAAGATGGGCTGCAAGGGGCCGACCACCTACAACGCCTGCTCGACCGTGCGCTGGAACGAAGGGGTCAGCTTTCCCATCCAGTCCGGCCATGGCTGCATCGGCTGCTCGGAAGACGGGTTCTGGGACCAGGGGTCCTTCTACGACCGCGTCACCGACCTGACGCAGTTCGGGGTCGAGGCGAATGCCGACAAGGTGGGCCTGACCGCCGCTGCCGCCGTGGGCGGCGGGATCGCCCTGCACGCCGCCGTCTCGGCGCTGAAATCCGCACAGAAAAAGACGCAAGGCGCAGCCCCGTCGAAAGAGGAGGCATAATCCATGGTCGTTCAAACCCCCAACGGGTTCAACCTGGACAATTCGGGCCAGCGGATCGTTGTCGATCCCGTGACCCGTATCGAAGGCCACATGCGCTGTGAGGTGAACGTGGACGAAGAGGGCTATATCCGCAACGCGGTCTCGACCGGGACCATGTGGCGCGGGCTGGAAGTCATCCTCAAGGGCCGCGACCCGCGCGACGCCTGGGCGTTCACCGAACGGATCTGCGGCGTCTGCACCGGCACCCATGCGCTGACAAGCGTGCGCGCGGTTGAGGATGCGCTGGGGATCACCATCCCTGACAACGCCAACTCGATCCGCAACATCATGCAGCTGAACCTGGAAATCCACGACCACATCGTGCATTTCTACCACCTGCATGCGCTGGATTGGGTCAACCCGATCAATGCCTTGCGCGCCGATCCGAAAGCGACGAGCGAGCTGCAGCAGGCCGTGAGCCCGTCGCACCCGATGTCGAGCCCCGGCTATTTCCGCGACGTGCAGAACCGGCTCAAGAAGTTCGTGGAATCCGGCCAGCTGGGCCTCTTCAAGAACGGCTACTGGGACAACCCGGCCTACCTGCTGCCGCCCGAGGCGGACCTGATGGCCACGACCCATTACCTCGAGGCGCTGGATCTGCAGAAGGAGATCGTCAAGGTCCACACGATCTTTGGCGGCAAGAACCCGCACCCGAACTGGTTGGTGGGCGGCGTGCCATGCCCGATTAATGTCGACGGGGTCGGCGGTGTCGGCGCGATCAACATGGAACGGCTGAACATGGTCAGCTCGATCATCGACCGCTGCCACGAGTTCAACACCAACGTCTACCTGCCCGACGTCAAGGCGATCGGCGGGTTTTACAAGAACTGGCTCTATGGTGGCGGGCTGTCGTCCAAGGCCTGTCTTGCCTATGGCGACATCCCGGAACACGCCAATGATTTCAGCCCCGAGCAGCTGCATCTGCCGCGCGGCGCGATCATCAATGGCGATCTGAGCACCGTTCACGACGTCGATCCGCGCGACCCCGAGCAGGTTCAGGAATTCGTCGACCATTCGTGGTACACCTACGGCACTCCGGGCAAGGGCCTGCATCCGTGGGACGGCGTGACCGAGCCGAACTACGAGCTTGGGCCCAACGCCAAGGGCACGCGGACCAACATCGAAGAGCTGGACGAGGCGGCCAAGTATTCCTGGATCAAGGCCCCCCGCTGGCGCGGCAATGCGATGGAGGTCGGCCCGCTGGCCCGCTACATCGTCGGCTATGCCAAGGGTCACGAAGAGATCAAGGACCAGGTCGACCGCCTGCTGCGCGACATGAACCTGCCGCTCGAGGCCGTCTTCTCGACCCTCGGCCGGACGGCCGCGCGGGCGCTGGAGTCCGAATATTGCGGCCGGTTGCAGCGGCACTTCTTCGACAAGCTGGTGACCAACATCAAGAACGGCGACAGCGCGACCGCGAACGTGGAAAAGTGGGACCCCTCGACCTGGCCCAAGGAAGCCAAGGGCGTGGGCATGACCGAGGCGCCGCGCGGCGCGCTGGGGCACTGGATCCGCATCAAGGACGGCCGGATCGAGAATTACCAATGCGTGGTGCCGACCACCTGGAACGGGTCGCCCCGTGACACCGCCGGCAACATCGGCGCCTTCGAGGCCAGCCTCATGAACACCAAGATGGAGCGCCCGGAAGAGCCGGTCGAGATCCTGCGGACCCTGCACAGCTTCGACCCGTGCCTGGCCTGCTCGACCCACGTCATGTCGCCCGACGGCGACGAACTGACCCAAGTCAAAGTGCGCTGAGGGAGGGCACGATGAAACGTATCGCAACACTGATCGCACTGGTCCCGGCCTCTGCCATGGCGCATGGCGCCCATGCCCCGGTGCCCGCCGTGGCCCATAACACGGTGCATGTCCTGCCGCTGCTCGGCCTCGCCGTCATCGTCGCCGCCGCGGCCCTCGCTTGGTTGGGGAGGGTCCGCGAATGAAGGACGATCCGCAAATCGCCGGCGGCCCGCGTATCGACACCTACGTTGCATCCCCCCTCACGGGGGATGCGACGGATGCCGACCGCGCCACGATCCGCCGCAACACCTCCGTCTATGTCTACGAGGCGCCGGTGCGTCTTTGGCACTGGATCAACGCGGCCTGCATCCTGGTGCTGGCCGTCACCGGCTACCTGATCGGCAAGCCGCTGCCGTCGGTCGATATCGCCGAGGCGACGCACCAGTTCATCTTCGGCTACATCCGCTTTGCCCATTTCGCGGCCGGGATGATCATGACTGTCGGCTTCTTTGGTCGGATCTACTGGGCCTTCGTGGGCAACCACCACGCCCGGCAGATGTTCAAGCTGCCGATCCATCGCAAGAAATGGTGGAAGGAGGTCGTGCAGGAGATCAAGTGGTACGCCTTCCTCGAGAAGAAGCCGAAGAAATACGTGGGCCACAACCCGCTGGCGCAGATCGCCATGTTCTTCTTCATGACGGTGGGCCTGAGCTTCATGATCGTCACCGGCTTCATGCTTTATGCCGAGGGGCTGGGGCACGGGTCCTGGGCGGACGTGATCTTTGGCCCACTGCGCGATGCCATCGGCAATTCCATGGTCGTGCACCAGATCCACCGGCTGGGCATGTGGGCCATCGTGTTGTTCATCATGATCCACATCTACGCCGCGATCCGAGAGGATATCATGTCCCGCCAGTCGATGGTGTCGACCATGATCTCGGGGACCCGCACCTTCAAGGACGATGACCCGGATTGATCCGCCGGGCCGGGACCGACTCGCGAACGGGCCCTTCGGGGCCCGTTTTGCATGGTTAGTTACTTTTCAATTTTGCATATTTATGGAAGGATGAAAGACATTATGTGCGGCCGGGAATGCCTCCACATGCTGAGATAGTTCAGATTTAACAATTGGTTAAAAGTTGTCTTGGGGATGTGGAAATTCGGCTGCCGCCATCCCCTGAAAAGCATAATTTCAATCCAGACGACGGGCGGAAAGCGAGGGACCGCCCCGGGCAATACGGGAGGGGGACATGGCGCGCGCGCTCATTCTTGGCATCGGCAACGTACTTTGGGCGGACGAGGGCTTCGGCGTCCGCTGCGTCGAGCATTTGGCCGAGCAGATGGCCTTTGGCCCCGAGGTCACGCTGCTGGATGGCGGCACGCAAGGGCTGTACCTGCTGCCCTTCCTGGAAGAGGCCGACGTGATGGTCGTCTTTGACGCGGTCGATTACGGCCTCGAGCCCGGCACCATGAAGACCGTCGAGGGCGACGAGGTGCCCAGCTTCTTGGGTGCCAAGAAGATGTCGCTGCACCAGACCGGCTTTCAGGACGTGATCTCGACCGCCGAGCTGATGGGCTACAAGCCGGCCGAGCTTTTGCTGATCGGCGTTCAGCCGGTCGAGCTCGAGGACTACGGCGGCGGGCTGCGGCCCATCGTGGCCGCACAGATCCCCGCCGCGCTGCAGATCGCCCGTGACTGGCTGGCCGCGCGCGGGTTCCATGCCACCGATGGCCGGACCGAGACCAACGATCTGGCCGATGCCGCGATCCGCCAGGACGCCTACGAGGCGGGCCGCCCGTCCGAAGACGCGGCCTGCCGCACCGGCGACGACCGCTTCTTCCCCGAGGAGGCCTGACATGTGTGTCGGCATCCCCATGCAGATCCTGTCAATCGACGGGATCGCGGGCCGGGCCACGGGGCAGGAGGGCGCGGCGCTGATCGACATGTCGCTGTGCCCCGAGGCGGGGCCGGGCGACTGGGTGCTCACCCATCTCGGCCATGCGCGCGAGGTGATTACCGAACGCGAGGCGCGGCTGATCGAGGATGCGCTGGACGGGCTGCGCGCCGTGATGGGGGGCGGCGACATCGGCGGGGCCTTCGCCGATCTGACCAACAGGGAACCGCAGCTGCCGCCGCATCTCGAGGCGGCGCGGGCCGCGGGCAAGCGAACAGGGTAGGGAGAGAGACGACATGGGACACCCCTTGATCGACCGTTTGAGCAAAGACCTGGGCTGGCCGCTTCTGGACAGCCACGCGGCGATGGCCGACTACCTCGGGACCGAGGGCGCGCATGTCGTCTTTGTCCCCGGCGACGCGGCGCGAAACCTCGAAAGCGCGGATGTGGCGGTGATCCTGCCCGAGCTGCGCATGGCCTTCCAGGGCGCCTTCGACTGCGCCATCTGCGGCGACGAGATCGAGGCGCAGGTGCGGGCCGACGCGAAGGTGCTGAAAACGCCCAGCCTGATCTTTTACCGCGATGGCGACTGCCTGGGCGGCATCCCCAAGGTGCGCGACTGGGACGATTACGTCGCCCGCATCCCGCAGATCCTGTCCCGCGACACAACCCCGGCGTAAGGAGCATCCAGATGGTCAGCAATTTTCGCATGCCGCCCACCGGCTACGGGCCCGGCTCCCAGCCCGAGGTCGACGGAGAGCTGGAATACATGCCCCTGCCGCAGGACATGCGGACCTTCTCGCCCCATATTCCTTACATAGAGGACCTGATCGGCCTCGATCCGGCCATGACGGTGATGGCCGAAGTGGCCCGGGCCGCGGCGCGCGTCGCCGCTGGCGGGCCGGTCGAGCGGTTCGACCTGGGCGGGCTCGACGCCGCCAACCGCGCGCTGATCGCCGAGACGATGGGCGAGGGCGAGGTGGCGATGAAGGTGCGCGGCCGCCCTGCGCTGCGGATGCAGGAAAGCGTCTTTGCCGGGATCTGGGTGATCTCGGGCGCCGGTGTCGATGCGATCGAGGTGGCCCAGGCCCCCGGCGCCGCCCGTGACCGCGCCTTCGTTCCGCACCGCCCGATGCAGAATGTCGAACCCTCGGGCGCCGTGGTCAACGCGCCGCCGCTGCTGGTGGAACTGGCCGACAAGTCGGCGTCGTGGCCGGGCGATCTGCACGTGGTCAACCTGACCCTGCTGCCCCATACCGAAGGCGACCTGGCCTGGCTCGACGCGCGGCTTGGGCAGGGCTCGACCGACATCCTGTCGCGCGGCTACGGCAATTGCCGCGTCACCGCGACGGCCATGCCGCATGTCTGGCGGGTGCAATTCTTCAACTCGATGGACACGCTGATCCTCGACACGTTCGAGGTGACGGACATGCCCGAGGTGGCCATCGCCGCGCCCGAGGACCTCTCGGACAGCGCCGAGCGCCTGGTCGAAGTGCTGGAGGCGATCGCATGAGCTTCGAAGGCAGCTACCTGGGCGCGAACGACCGCATCAGCCCGCAGGCCATCATGGAATGCAAGATCTGCTGGACGCCCTACGACCCGGCCGAGGGCGACGATTTCCGCCAGGTCGAGGCCGGCACGGCATTCACCGACCTGCCCGAGGATTGGTCCTGCCCCAATTGCTCGGGCCCCAAGGAACAGTTCATGGTGCTCGAGGACCCCGGCGCCGAGGCGCTGCTGGAGGCCAACCGCATCAAGGCGATGACCGACCGGCTGGTGGCCGATTTCACCGAAGTCTACCACGCCAAGATGCGCGACGTGCCCATCGTCAACAAGACGCTGCACGTGCAGGCCGTGGGTTTTCGCAAATCCGGTGACGTGATCCTGGGCGTGCTGATCTCTCCCTGGTTCATGAACCTCGTTCAGCTGCCGGACGGGCAGGATTGGTCCGCGCTGAAACCGGGCGAGAAAGAGGTGATCACCTATCCGTCGGGCGAATACGAATTCATCCACAACACGCGCGAGCTGATCGGCGGTTACAAGGCCTGTTCGCTGTTCTCGCCGATGGGTGATTTCAGCAAGCAGAGCGATGCGGTGGACGTGGCGAACGCCGTGATGCTCGCGCTGTTTGACGAGGGCAACCGCGCCGAGACCGACCGCCAGGCCGAAATCCGCGCCGCCCGCGAAGAAGAGTTGGCCGCCGTGGAAGCCACCGAGGCCGAGGCCGAAGCCGAGGCGCCCGAACTCGACGCCGCGCCCACGCGCCGCAAGGTCATCACCGGGGGCCTTGCCGCCGAGGCCGATGCGCAGGAGGCGCAGGCCTGATGCTCGATTCTGGCCGCATAGGCGCCCGGCTGGTGGCGCAAGCCGCACCCGGCGTGCCTGTGGCCGCCTTCGTGCGGGGCCGCACGCCCGACGAGGTGCTGGACCTGCTCCCGCGCCTCTTCAATCTTTGCCGTGCGGCGCAGGGGGCGGCGGTCGCCGCTGCCCTCGGTCGCCCGGTCGACACGTCCGGGATCGCGTCGGACATCCTGCGCGATCACCTCCTGAAATTCCTGGTTACCTGGCCCGGTTCCATCGGCTGTTCTCCCCAGCCATTTCCCTCGGGCTGGGCGGCGGGTGGTCCGGCGCTTTTGCAGGCGCTGTTTGGGGACTCAAGCGTTGCGCCGGCCACCCGCATTGAATTTGAACGCTTCCTCGGCGGCGGCAGCCCGCTCGCCGCGCCCCTGCGCGCCATCCGCAGCGCCTTTGCGCCGGGCGAGGCGGTGGCGTTAGCGCTGCCCGAAGTGACGCCGGCCAACATCTTCGCGGATCGGCGCATCGAGAATTCCGTCGCCGCCCGCCATGCCGGTCACCCGGTCATGCAGGCGATCGAGGCGGAGCATGGCCGCGGCCCACTCTGGCGCAGCGCCGCGCGGCTTTACGATATCGAGGCGGCGGCGCAGGGGCGCCTGCCTGCCGTCCAGTCGGGCGAGGGCTGGGCCATGGTCCCGGCGGCGCGGGGCGGCTATGCCGTGCGCCTTACGCTCTCCGGTGGTCGGGTCGAGAGTCTTGACCGCGTGACCCCGACCGATGCACTGCTGGCCCCGGACGGGCTGCTCGACCAATCGCTGGCCACGCTGCCACCCGCCAAGGCGGGGCTGGGGGCGCTGCTGCTCGACATCCTCGACCCGTGCAGCCCCGTTCGGCTGAAGGAGGCGCGTGATGCATGAGATGTCGATCTGCGAAGGCATCCGAAACGTGGTCGACAAGGCCGCGTCGGACCCCGGCATCGCCCGCGTGACCCGTGTGCGGCTGGAGATCGGCCGCTTTGCCGGGGTGGAAAAGCCCGCGCTCGAGTTCGCCTGGGAGGTCGTCATGCGCGGCTCCAAGGCCGAGGGCGCGGCGCTCGAGATCATCGACCTGCCGGGCAAGGCGCTGTGCTACGATTGCATGAAAAGCGTCGAGATCGCCGACCGGCTGGACCCTTGCCCCGACTGCGGGGGTGGAAAACTGATGCCCGACGGGGGCGATGAGATGCGAATAAAGGACATGGAGGTGGCCTGATGTGCACGGTATGCGGATGCGGAGACGGACAGGTGGAGGGGCTTTCCCACCATCATGATGACCACGATCACGGGGCTTCCCATGAGCACGGTCATCACCACCACCATCACCACGGCCACGCCCATGACATCCACTTCGGCCAGGGGCCGGCGGGTGTCGAAGTGCCGGGCATGACGCAGGAGCGGCTGATCGAGATCGAGACCGGCATCCTGTCGCAGAACGACCGCTACGCCGCCGCGAACCGCGAAAAGCTCTCCGCACTAGAGGCTTACGCGGTGAACCTCGTGTCCTCGCCCGGCTCGGGCAAGACCACGCTGCTCTGTGCGACGATCAACGCGATGACGGCGCGCGGCGCCGGCCCCGTGGCGGTGATCGAGGGCGACCAGCAGACTTCGAACGACGCCGACCGTATCCGCGCGACCGGCGCGCCGGCCTGCCAGGTGAACACCGGCAAGGGCTGCCACCTGGACGGCCACATGGTCGGGCACGCGATGAAGCACCTTAATATCCAGCCGCAAAGCACTCTGTTCATTGAGAATGTCGGTAACCTGGTCTGTCCGGCGGCCTTTGACCTCGGCGAAGACGCCAAGGTCGCGGTCATCTCGGTGACGGAAGGAGAGGACAAGCCGCTCAAGTATCCCGACATGTTCACTGCCGCCCGGATCGCGCTCTTGAACAAGATCGACCTCTCGCCGTTTTGTGACGTTGATCTCGAGCTTTACGAGGCGAACCTCAGGCGCGTGAACCCCACGATCGAGATCATCCGCGTCTCGGCCCGCACGGGCGAAGGGCTCGACCTCTGGCTCGGCTGGCTGGAAAGCCAGGCCGCCGCGAAACGTGCGAAACAGGCGGCCGAGTGATGGCCCAGCCCAGTCTTCCCACCATCCTCGTCGTCGATGACGAGCCGCATTCCGTCGCCGCCATGCGCATGGCGCTCGAGGACGATTTCACCGTCCTGGAGGCCGTCAACGCGAACGACGCCTGGCGGTTGATGGAGGAGCACTGGGTGCAGGTCGTGATCTCGGACCAGCGGATGCCCGGCAAGACCGGCATCGAGCTTTTGACCGAGGTGCGCGACCGCTGGCCCGAAACGGTGCGCATCATCGTGACGGGCTATACCGAGAGCTCGGACATGATCCAGGCGATCAACGACGCCGGGATCTACCAGTTCATCACCAAGCCCTGGCACCCGGACCAGCTGCTGATGGCCGTGCGCAATGCGGCGCGGCTGTTCTCGCTGGCGCGCGAACACGACCGGATGACGCTGGAAATGCGTTACTTGGGGAACACGGCGAGTTCGAAGCTCGAGGATCGGCGGCGCATGGCGCAGGCAGGACTCGGGTTTGACAAGGTGCTGCGGGGGGCGAATTCGCCGCTGAACGCGACCATCGCGCTGGCCCGGCAGGCGGCCAGCTTCGATGTGCCCGTGCTGCTGACCGGCGAGCCGGGGACCGGCAAGACCGAGATCGCGCGGGCGATGCATTACGGCTCGCTCCGCTCTGACCGGCCGTTCATGGAGCTGAACTGCGCGGGCCTCACGGACGAGGCGCTGGCGGTCGAGCTTTTCGGCGTCAAGCGCGGCGCGCTCTCGGGCCAGGTGCAGGCGCGGGCGGGGCTGCTGCAAAAGGCCGACCGCGGGACGCTGTACCTTGGCGGCATCGACAGCCTCAGCGACCGGATGCAGATGGCGCTGCTGCGGGTGGTGCGCGACGGGATCTTCCAGCCGGTGGGCGGGCACGAGACGCTCAGCGTCGACGTGCGCCTGCTGACCGGCGCCCATGACGACCTGCGCGACCGGGTCGCCAAGGGGCGGTTCCGCTCGGACCTGTTCTACGGTCTGGCGGTCACCGAGCTGTCCGTTCCGCCCCTGAGGACACGCGGCGAAGACGTTGAAATCCTTGCCGAACGCTTTCTGCACGAGGTGGCCGGCGCACATGGCAAGCCGGTGCGGGGCCTGTCGGCCGGGGCGGTGGAGTTCCTTGTCGCCTACGACTGGCCCGGCAACCTGCCCGAGCTGCGCAACGAGGTGACGCGCATGTTGATCCTGGCGCAGGACATGACCCTGGGGCCGGAACTGATCTCGCGCCACATCCTCCAGGCGGGCAGCCAGCGCGAGGGGGAGCGGGTGTCCGGCATGGACCTGTGCCAGCTCGAGGGCACGCTCAAGGAACGGGTCGAGTTGATGGAGATGCGCATCCTCGGCGAGACGCTGACGCGCCTCAAGTGGAACAAGAGCAAGGCCGCGCAAGAGCTCGGGTTAAGCCGCGTTGGCCTGCGCGCGAAACTCGACCGCTACGGGATCGAACCCCATGCGTCGATTGCAGAGGAGGAGTGAGCCATGTGTCTGGGAATCCCGGGACAGATCGTCGAAATCACCGATGCCGCGTGTCAGTTGGGTATGGCCGACGTGTCCGGCGTGCGCCGCGAGGTGAGCCTGGCATGCGTGGCCGACCGGCCGCTGGACCAGCTGATCGGTGAATGGGCGCTGATCCACGTCGGCTTTGCCATGGCGCTCATCGACGCCGACGAGGCGGCCGAGACGCTGGCGGCGCTCGAAGGGCTGGGCGAGGCGCAGGAGACGCTCGAGCAGATGGCCGAGGGTGCCAAGGCGTTGGCGCCGAAAGGGGAGGTGGTTCAATGAGATATGTCGAGGAGTTCAGAGATCCGGTTAAGGCGCGCGCGGTTCTGGCCGAGATCGCCAGGGTCACCGACCAGATTGGCGCGACGGCCGAAAACCCCGTGCGGATCATGGAGATCTGCGGCGGCCACACCCATGCGATCTTTCGCTATGGCCTCGACAAGCTGACGCCCGAGGGGCTGGAGTTCATCCACGGCCCCGGCTGCCCGGTCTGCGTCCTGCCCATGGCCCGCGTCGACGAATGCGTCGAGATCGCGGAACAGGAAGGCGTGATCTTTACCACCTTCGGCGACGCGATGCGGGTGCCCGGAACGCGCAAGAGCCTGCTGCAGGCCAAGGCGGACGGCGCCGACATCCGCATGGTCTACTCTCCGCTCGACGCGCTGGAACTGGCGCGGCGCAACCCGGAGCGGGAGGTGGTCTTCTTCGGTCTCGGGTTCGAGACGACGACGCCCTCGACCGCGCTGACCATCCAGCAGGCCGCAAGGGAAAATATTCGCAACTTCAGCGTCTTCTGCAATCATATTACTGTGCCGCCGCCGATCCGGGCGCTGCTGGACGACCCGCACATGCGGCTGGACGGCTTTGTCGGGCCGGGGCATGTGAGCATGGTGATCGGCACGCATCCTTATGATTTCATTGCCCAAGACTACGGCAAGCCCATCGTGGTGGCGGGGTTCGAACCGCTCGACCTGCTGCAATCGGTGCTGATGGTGCTGGTCCAGATCCGCGACGGCGTAGCGCGCGTCGAAAACCAGTATGCCCGCGTGGTGCCCGAGCATGGCAACCCGGTGAGCCTTGCCGCCATCGAAGATGTCTACGAACCGCGCCCGAGCTTCGAATGGCGGGGTCTGGGCGAGATCGACGCGAGCGGGCTGCGCATCAGGGACGGCTACAAGGCCTTTGATGCCGAAGAGAAATTCGGCATCGGCTATGCGGCCGGCACCCGCAACGTGCCCGAGCCCGAGGGCTGCGCCTGCGGGGCGGTCATGACCGGCCGGATGAAGCCGACCGAATGCCCGCAATTCGGCCGGGGCTGCACCCCCGACATGCCGCTCGGTGCGCTCATGGTGTCGAGCGAGGGCGCCTGCGCGGCCTATTGGACCTATGGCGGCGCCCGCGCCGTGGAACCCGCGGAGTAGCGACATGAACATGGCAAGCAAGCCTTCGCGCCTGCGCGGCGACCGCGTGACCCTGGCCCATGGCGGCGGCGGGCGCGCGATGCGGGACCTGATCGAAGAGGTCTTCACCGATGTCTTCCGGCCCGAAAGCAGCGAGGACCAGGCGCGGCTGAGCCATGATGCGCTGCGGCAGCCCGGCGCGCAGCTCGCCTTTACCACCGACAGTTTCGTCGTGACCCCGGTGGAATTCCCCGGCGGCGATATCGGCAAGCTTGCGATCTGCGGCACGGTCAACGACCTCGCCGTGGGCGGGGCGCAACCGCTCTGGCTTTCGGCCGCTTTCATCATCGAGGAAGGCTGCGAAATCGCCCTCTTGCGCCGCATCGTCGCCTCGATGGCGCGCGAGGCCGCGGCGGCAGGGGTGCGCATCGTGACCGGCGACACCAAGGTGGTCGAAAAGGGCTCCTGCGACCGGGTCTACATCACCACCTCCGGCGTGGGCGTGATCCCGGCGGGGCGCAACCTTGGCGCCGCCCGCATCCAGCCCGGCGACGTGGTCATGGTCAATGGCGTGCTGGGCGATCACGGCGCGACGATCCTGGCCGCGCGGGGCGACCTGTCGTTGAGTGCCGCGCTGGCAAGCGACTGCCGGTCGCTGAACGGTCTGATGGAGGCGGTGCTGCAGGCCGCCCCCGGCACCCGCGCGGCGCGGGACGCGACCCGGGGCGGCGTCGCCTCGACCCTCAACGAGATGGCCGAGGAGGCCGGCGTTACCATTGAGCTCGAGGACGAGGCCCTGCCGCTGCGCGCGGAGGTGCGCGGCATGTGCGAGATCCTTGGCCTCGACCCGCTGTACCTGGCGAACGAGGGCACGCTGGTGCTGGTCGTCCCCGAGACCGAGGCCGAGGCGGCCCTGGCTGCCATGCGCGCGCGGCCCGAGGGGCAGGGCGCCGCGATCATCGGCCGGGCCAGGGCACGCGGCGCCATCCCGGTCGTCACCCGGACGGCGTTCGGCGGCACGCGCATCGTCGACATGCTGGTCGGCGAACAGCTGCCCCGCATCTGTTAAGGGATTCGGGATCAGGCCCGGGCACGCGCCCGGCGCTGCCAAAGACGCATTTCGACTGCTCAAGAATGCGTCACGTCAACCCCAAGCGTTTTGCCTGTCATGTCCTTGACAAGGCCCGAACTTTTGACGCAGCCGCCTGTTTTCAATAGGTTAACCATAACGTCATGCCCTTGGGTCTGCCGCGCTTTCGGGCAGGCTGGCAGATTGGCCATTGGAATCCATGCGCGGACCTGCCAGTACTTCGCCAAGTTTCGGTCGGTGGCGGGTTCAGGCCCCGGTCCGAGGGCTGTTTTCCCCGAGAGGGGGGCGATATCGCCGCTGCGATGCAAGGGGGCTTGCACATCGCAGCGGAATGGCCAGCCGATTGGGGACGGCGCGTCATGTTTGGTCGTTCGGAGGGAAGGATTTCGTTCCGATCGAGTCTGGGGAGGGGCCCTTTGAGGGCCTCTTGGATCAGGTGGTGACCCGTCGAGGGCAGGTTCTGCTTTCACGGTTTGGTTTGGCTCATTGAAAGGATATTCGACATGGCCGACGAAGACACGAAACCCGGCAAGGCGATGACCGATGCCGAGCGCGGTGAAATGCGTCTCAAGACGCGCGAGCTTGCACGGATGCTGTTCCGCTCCTCGCCGCAGTTCAACAAGGGTGAAGGCGGCGGTGACCGCGCTGCCATGGTCGCGGCGCGCAAGGAAGCCTGGAACAAGGACCGCAAGGCGCTCCAGATGACGGCGCGCCGCCTGCTGCGCCTGATGGAACGCAACGAGCGTGTCGAGCTGACCTTCAAGTTCTCGGAAGAAGACCTCGCCAACGCCGCCAAGGGCGGTGACGACGACGGCGGCGAGGATTGAGATCGCCCGCGGGGCGCGGCGGCCGGGTGGCCTCGCGCATCCGCGTGACGCAGGGGGCCGCCGGGCAGGACATGTCCGGCGCCCCCCTGTTCGTGCAGCAGGCACGCCGCATTTTCCACCGGGCCGCCTGACCGGCCCGCGTCCTTACTTTGCCGGAACGATAAAAACGCCATGACAGCCTCTGACGCTTTGCCCCGCATCGACTTCGACCACGGACCCGAGGGGCGCGACACGCTCGACCTCGCCGCAGAGGCGGGGCGGATCCGGGCGATTGCCGATCACCTCGGTGGCCGGATCGCAGCCGGCGAGGCCGTGGTGCTGGTCGGACCCGTCGGGCGCGACCTGGTGCTGGCATGGTACGCGGTGGGCCTCGCGGGCGGCTGTCCGCTGGTGTTGCCGCACCGGGACGAGATGATCCGCCCCGGGCCGTTCGGCCGCCTGCTGTCGCGCGCGCTGCAGGGCAGCGGGGCCACGCTTGTGGTCGGGCCCGAGGACATCGCGGCCGAGCTTCCGGACGCGGTCTCGTTGGTGTCCCATGCCGAGTTGGCGGCGCTGCAGCCCGTTGACGGGGCGACCTTTGCGCTGTCCTTGCCCGACCTCTGGGCGACCACGTTGCCCAGCCGCGGCCGCCCGCCCGAGGCGGTGCGGATCGCGGCCCCCGACCTGGCGCTGCGGCTCGAGGCGCTGATCGCGGGGCTGGGCCTGCAAGGCGCGGCCGAGACGATCTGCGTGGCCCGGCCGCTGTTTGACCTGGCTGGCATGGTCTACGGATTGGCTCTGCCATTGCTGGCCGGTGCCCGGGTCGTCCTGGTCACCCCCGGCCGCGCCGAGACCACGGCCGAGACGCTGGCGCAGGCGCTGGCCCGACACGCGGTGACGACCGCGGTCCTGCCCGGGCGTGCCTTTGCCGCCCTGTCGCCGGAGGAGGGCGTGCCCGGTCTGCCGCCCGTCCGGCGCTGGATCTACGCCAATGATCGCGGCCCGGTGCCGCCGCTGGCCAATTTCTGCGCCCGGCGCGCGATCGACCCGGCCTCAGTCGCGCTCAGCTTCGAGCTGGCCGAATGCGGCGGCCCGGTGACCCTGGCCCCGGCGCTGGTGGTGCAGGAAGGCGAAGAGGGCGCGGCCCTGTCCTTCGGCCCGGCACTGCCCGGCTGCGCGCTGTCCGTGTCGGACGAGGGCGAGGTCGTGGTCGCGGTGGGGGGGGCAGCGCCCGTGTCCTCTGGTTATCTGGGCCGGCTCGAAGGGGCAGAGGTCCTGGTGACCGGCCGCAAGGCCGCCCAGGCCGACCAGTTCGAGTCGGTCAACGGACGACCGCAGGGTGCCGGCGGCCAACGCCGACCGAACCGCCCCCAGCGCGAGGGGCGCGAGTTGGAAGAGGCGGATGCCGGGGCCATGGCACGCGGCGCGCGCCCCGACCGTCCGCAGCGCGGCCCGCGTCCCGACGGGATGCCGCCGCGGGACCGGCCGCAGCGCGGCCCGCAGTCCGAACGACCCGATCGCCCCGCCCGTCCGCTTCGCGCGGACCGGCCCGAGGGCCCGCCGCAGGGGGCGCGTCCCGATCGCCCGGACCGGCCCGACCGGCCGCAGCGTCCGAACCGCGCAGAGGGCGCGGAAGCGCCCGTCCGCCCACAGCGTGAGGGGCGCCCCGAGCGTCCGGCCCGCGGCGACCGTCCCGAGCGCCCCGAGCGTCCGGGCCGCGGCGACCGGTCCGAGCGCCCCGAGCGCCCCGAGCGGCCCGGTCGCGGTGAACGGCCTGACCGGCCCGGCCGCGGTGATCGGCCTGGACGGCTGGGCCGCGGCGAACGGCCCGAGCGTCCGGCCCGTGGAGAACGGCCCGAAGGGTGGGGCCGCGCCGGGACCCGTCCGCAGCTGGATCCCTGGCCGAAGCGCGAGGACATCCCGGACATTGCCCGCCGCGCCACCGAGGGCGACATCGGCGCCATGTCGCGCGAGACTGCGATCACCTTCGTCACCGAATGCCTGACCCGTGCGCTGGACGAGACCGATGATCCGCATGACACCGCAGTTGCGGCCGTCCGGTTCGCGGTCTATCGCCGCCGCTACCCGGTCGCGCTGGGTTTGATCGACACGCTGCCCGAGGCGATCGCCCAGCAGCACACCGTCATGTCACTCAAGTCGATGGCCCTGGCGATGGGGGATCCCGACGTTTATGCGGCCCATCTGGCCGAGATGCGCGCGCGGTTCGGCCGGGTCCGCGAGGGCGAGCCGGGCGGGCGTGCTGAGAGGGCTCTGGGGCCGGACGATCTGCGCGGCTTTTTCGCCGATGGCGAGATCCCGGATGGCCCCCTGATCGACGTGCTGAAGGCAATCGATTTCGAGGAGGCCGGCAAGAGCCATTCCGACCAGCGCATCCGGCGTCTGTTCGCGCTGCGCGACCCGGGCGAGGACCCCGAAGATTTTGAGCGCCGCACGCAATGGGGGGCCGCGGTCACGCGTTTTGTCACGGCGCTGCGGCGGATGCGGAACGTGAACGGCGACCGGGAATGGCGCAAGATCGGACGGTTGGTGGAAGAGAACTGGGAACTGCTCGAGGCGCCCGATTTCTCGCCTATCCGCGCGGCCGTGGACGCGGGCCAGCCGATCGTGATCGTCTCGGCCCACACCAGCACCAACGTGGCCATGCCGACGGATTCGTATGTCAAACTGGGTCTGCCGGTGGTGCGCGTCACCAATTACGGCAACACGAATCCGAACAGCAGCCTGCTGGAATCCTACGTGGTGCAGGGCGACGAGGGGCCGGCGCAATTTCTCAAGCTGGCCAAGCGGATCCGCAAGGAGCAGATCGTCGTCGTGATCTTCCCCGATGGCGCCAAGTCCGATGAGCCGACCTTCCTGAACGTGGCCGGCCGCGAGATACCCATCGGCCCGGGCGCCGAGACACTGGCCTGGAGCGGCAAGGCGCGGGTGTTCTGGGTGTCGACCTATTGGTCCGGCTCGGGCTTCCGCACCGGCGTGATCGAGGGCCCCGATGCCGCGACCGCCGAAAGCCGCGAGGCCTTTGCCGAGGCCTACCAGTCGTTCTACGCCGACCGGTTGACCGAGATCGTGACTGGCCCGCCCGAGGATATCGGCACCGGCGGTGGCTTCATCCCGCTGATCGCGCGGCCCTCGGACGAGGAGAAGGCGCAGCGCCAGGAGCGCCGGCGATGACCCGGCGGCTTTGGAAGGCACTGACCGGCGCGGCGATGCTGCTGTTGGCGAGCCTCGGCACCGCGCTGCCCGGGACGCCGGCGTTCGCGCAGGACTGTGCCGTGCCGGCGCTGCGGCCCCAGAACCTGCCCATGATCGCCCAGCGGCAGGCCCGGTCCGAGGAAACGCTGCGCGCCGGCAATTACCAGGTGCTGGCGGTGGGCGATTCCATCGTGCGGCGCTGGCCGCCGCGGCTGCTGTCGCAGGCACTTGGCGGCCGGGTGACGAATGCGGCCGTGGGCGGCGACGGGATCAGCGACGTGCTCGACCGGCTGAACCGGCTTGGCGAGGTGCCCGGCGCGGCCGGCGTGACGCGGGTGTTCCTGGGCGCGGCCTCGAACGACCTGCGCCGCGGGGCCGAGCCCTGCGAGGTGCTGACCGGCACGCGCCAGGCCGTCGCGCGGCTGAAGCAGCTGTTCCCCAATGCCGACATCGTGGTCTCGGGCCTGCTGCCGCGCAAGGGCGGCACAAGGCTGGGGCAGGCCAAGGACGAGATGAACCGCCTGCTGGCGCGGAACGCGGACGAGATCGGCTATACGTTCGTGCCCATCGGGCGGCAGATCCGGGCGCAGTGCCCCGATCTTGACAATTGTCGACTGTTCAGTCGCAACGATGGCGCGCATCCGACGCCCGATGCCTACGTGGACATCTCGCAAGAGGTGCGCGAAGGTCTCTAAGGGCCTATGGGGGCCGTGAAAAAGACAAGTGTCCGTGCTAATCTGGCCAAGCTGGCCCAGCATGGAGCGACAGCAGACAGGCTGGCTGAGGGGCCGGCCGACAGGAAGTGATGGAAGAGACCGTGACGGACAAGCCGGATATCGAGACCGAACCGCACGAGGCGGCGCCGATGGTCTTCTCCGTTGCCTTGAGGACGCTCGAAGGCGGGCCGCTTGTCGCCTTGCTCGAGCTTTACGCCGCGCATGGGCTGGCCGCGGAAGAACCCGACCAGACCTACTACCTGGCCGCCGACGTCTCGCGCGAGATCGGGCGCTCTGACCTGGCGCTGAAATACCTCGAAGAAGGGAGCGCGCGGTTCGGGGACAGCCCCGTGCTGTGCGAGAAGATCGGCTTTTCCGCGCTGGACCTTGGCGATCTCGAGCGGGCCGAGGCCGCGTTCCGCAAGGGGACCGAGATCGACCCGGGCTTTGCGCCCAACTGGTTCGGTCTTTGCGTCGCGCTGAACGCGCTTGGCCGCAAGGCCGAGGCGGTGCGGGCCGCCGGGCCCGTGCTGGCCTGGGAGGACCGCTACGACCCGGTCGGCTTTGCCCGCCTGGTGACCGAGCTGGCCGAGACCGAGTATTCCGGCGGCGCCCGGGCCACGCTCGTGGATCTCTACGGTTTTCTGCATGCGCGCGGCGGCGACGACCTGGCGACCGTGCGCTACGCCGACATCCTGCTCAAGCTGGGCCGCGCGGCCGAGGCGCGCCGCGTCATCGGCCGGTTCGACCTGACCATCCCGCGCCCCGGCAAGTGGGAGACCTGCATTCTTGTCGAGGTGATGATCGCCGTTGGCGAGGTGGACGAGGCGCGCGACCTGGCCGAGTTCCTGCTGGGCGGGCCGGATTTCCACGTGCATTTCCTGCGCACCTACCTGCGCACCCACCCCGATGTCGAGAGCGTGCGCGAAAGCCGTGGCCACGTGGCGGCGCGCTTTGCCGGGGCCGACCGCAAGGTGATGGACCTGGTGCGGGTGTCCTTTGTCTTTGCCGCGCGCGAATTCGACGTGGCCGTGAAATCCTATGCCGCCATCGGCCCCGAGGCGCGGCGCGAGCTGTGCTACGAGGCCCTGACCATGGGCTACCTGATGAACGAACGCGGGCTGACCCGCGACGCGGCCGCCATGGCCGACATCCTGGCCAAGGACGGGCACATCAACTTCCCCGTCGCGCTGCTGCGCATCAACGTGGCCTTTGCCCAGCAGGATTACGACCTTGCCGGGACCTACCTCAAGGGGCTCGAACCGCGCGATCCGCGCGACGAGATGGAGCTGAACCTCAAGCGGTTCGAGCTGGCCTGTTTCACCGGCGATTTCGACGCCGCGCGCGATCTCGAGGGACGGCTGCTGTCGGATGACGGCTTTGCCCGCAACGCCCTGCCGCCAGTGCTGCGCTTCCGCTCCGAGCTGCGCGACTGGGCGGGGGTCTGCGATGCCTTCCTGCAGCACGGGCTGGCCCAGTTCAACTTTGCCCAGCTGGGCGACGTGGTCTTCCGCGCCTTCACCCGCGCCGGCCGCACCCGCGAGCTGGCCGCCCGGATCGAGCAGATCCCCGGCTGGTCCGACGAGACCGACCTGGCGCGGCTCTGGGTCACCCTGGCCGAACATGACGCGACCAGCCCGGCCGACATGGCGCACCTGCTGACCAAGGCGCCGGTCGTGCTGGATCCGGTGGTCAAGCGCCGGCTGCAGACCGCGCTGCGCTACCTCGAAACGCCCAGCGTGCAGACCGGCACCCCCGACCAGGCGGTGTTCTTCTGCACCAACAGCAGCTACCGCAAGGGCACGGCCGTGGCGCTGATGTCGCTGATCCGGTCGAACCTGAGCCTGCTGAGCGATACGCAGATCTTCGTGGTGACGGACGAAGAGGACGGGCTCTCCTCCGAGATCTTCCCGATCATGGCCAAGGCCGCGAACCTGCGCACCGAGATTGTGCCGGTCAGCAGTTTCCTTGACGATTTCTCGAAACTCGACCCGTCCTATGGCATCTTCACCAGCGGGCACGAGCTGAGCCAGGCGGCCTATTACCGGATCTTCTTTGCCCGGCAACTGGCCGCAGACCCGCAATGGCGCCGCGCCACCTACCTTGACAGCGACGTGGCCGTCGTCGGAAACCTGCGCGAACTGCTGGCCGGCGACTTCGAGGGCAAGGCCCTCGCGGCCCGGCGCGAGGTCATCCGGCCCGAGATCGTCATCGCCACGCGCGAGCACGGCATGACGCCCGAGCAGTACTTCAACTCGGGCATCCTGTCCTTCGACATGACGCATCCCGAAACCGACGGCTGCCTGGACCGGGCGATCCATTCGATCAACGAGGCACGGCTGTTCTTCCACGACCAGTGCGCGCTGAACATCGGCTTCCAGGGGCATGTGAAATACCTGCCGATCAGCCAGAACTTCTTTGTCCCGCCGATGGTGTCGCCCTCGGACGTGGACGCCGACGCCGCCGTGCTGCATTACCTCGACCGCCCCAAACCGTGGGAGCCGACATACGCCGCCGAAGTGGGGCTGCCCTGGCTCGACAACCTCGATAACGTGGTGTCGATGGTGGGGCCGGAACTGGCCGCGCGCCTGTTCCACGAATGAGGGCCGAGGCATGAGCAACATACAGACACGCATGTTCCGGGGCGTCCCGCTCGAGATGGCCGTGGGGTCCCGGGGCGACATCTGCATCGTGCTTGGCATCCGCAAGTCGGGCAGCTCGATCTTCAATTCGATCTGTACGGCGCTGGCCCGGTTCAACGACGTGCCTTACGTCGACGTGGGCGGCACGCTGTTCAAGGCAGGCCAGCCGGAGCACGCCTGGCTGGACGACCCGTCCATCGCCGAGATCCTCGAGCCGGGCAACCTTTACGGCGGCTTCCGGTCCTTCCCGGCGGGTCTGGCGCGCACGCCGCAGTTCCGCGCCGCGCGCAAGGTCTGCATGGTGCGCGACCCGCGCGATGCGCTGGTCAGCGAGTATTTCTCGAACGCCTATTCGCATTCCCTGCCCGAAGAGGGCGAGGCCCGGGCGCAAATGGAAGTGCAGCGGACCGCCGCGCTGAATTCCGACATCGCCGAATACATCGGCAAGCGCATCCATCCCATGGCCCAGACCTGCGCGCCCTTCGTCGCGGCCGCCAAGGACCCGCTGATGAAGGTCTTCCGCTACGAGGACGTGATCTTTGAAAAGCCCCGCCTGATGCGCGAGGTCTGCGATCACATGCACTGGACGGTGACCGATCACCAGGTCGAGCTGATCATGGGCTGGGCCGATGTGCGCCCCGCCTCGGAACGGCCCGGCGAATTCGTCCGTCGCGTCGCGCCGGGCGATTACGAGAACAAGATGAGCCCCGAGCTCCAGGCCCGCGTGGGCGCCGAGCTTGCCCCCTTCATGACCACCTTCGGCTATGCCTGAGATGGCCCGTCACCCCTGATCCCCGAGGACATGACATGAGCGCAGATTCCACCGCCGAAAAACCGAAAGCCGAAGAGAACCCTAACCTGCAGACGGTCAAGCTGCCGATCGAGGGCGGGTCGCTGAACTTCAGGATCGACACCAAGGCCGAGGGCAACGCCTTTTTCTGCATGGGCGTGCGCAAGTCCGGATCGACCATGCTGGGGATCATCGCGCAGTTCCTGGCGCGGCGGAACGGCATCAACATCGTCGACCTGCCCGGCACCGCCTTCAAGCGCGGTTTCGTCGTCGGGCATTGGGAAAACAGCGATATCAACAAGATCATCTACCCGGGCAACTTCTACGGCGGTTTCCGCAACTACGTGCCCGGCCTTGGCATGTCGCCGCATTTCGCCGCCGCGCCCAAGCTGTTCATGTTCCGCGACCCGCGCGACGCGCTGGTGTCGCAGTATTTCTCGGACGCCTATTCGCATTCGCTGCCGCCCGAGGGCGCCGGCGTCGGCCGCGAGATCTTCCTGGAAAAGCGCAAGGCGGCGCAGGAGACCAAGCTGGACGATTACGTCGTACAGAAGGCTGGCGGCATGGCCAACACCATGATGGGCTACACGCCGCTGCTGGACGATCCCAAGTGCCTTGTGCTGCGTTACGAGGAATGGGTGTTCCAGAAAAAGCGGATGATCCACAAGATCCTCGACCATTTCGGATGGGAGTGCCACCCCGGCCAGATCGAGAACATCCTCAAGCAGGTCGACGTGGTGCCCGAGGCCGAGGATGGCCAGAAGTTCATCCGCAAGGCCGTTCCGGGCGATCACAGGGCCAAGCTGGACCCGGCCACGATCCGCAAGCTGGATGCCAAGCTGAAAGAAGTTCTCGAGATCTTCGACTACTACTGATCCCGCCATACACAGGCGTAGGGAAAGGCGCGTCCGGGCAGCCCCCGGGCGCGCCTTTCCCGTTGCGGCTGGACCTTGGGACGCGGGCCGGGCAGGGTGCGTGAAACCAGCCGGAGCGCCCGACGATGAAAGCCGTCCTTTACGAATCCTTCCAGCAGACGCCCCGGATCGCCACGGTCGACGACCCGGCGCCCGAACCGCATGGCGTGGTGTTGCAGGTCGGCGCCACGGGGGTCTGCCGCAGCGACTGGCACGGCTGGATAGGGCATGACCCCGACATCACGCTGCCCCACGTGCCGGGGCACGAACTGGCGGGCACCATCGTGGCGGTGGGCCGCGAGGTGACCAACTGGAAGGTCGGCGACCGGGTGACCGTTCCCTTCGTCGGCGGTTGTGGCACCTGCCCGGACTGCCACGCGGGCGACCAGCAGGTTTGCCGGTCGCAGTTTCAGCCGGGCTTCACCCACTGGGGGTCCTTTGCCGAATTTGTCGGGCTGCACCGGGCCGATCTGAACCTCGTCGCGCTGCCCGAGGACATGAGCTTTGCCACCGCCGCCAGCCTCGGCTGCCGCTTCGCGACCTCGTTCCGGGCGGTGGTCGACCAGGGCCGGGTGACAGGTGGGCAGTGGGTGGCGGTTCATGGCTGCGGCGGCGTGGGCCTTTCGGCCGTCATGATCGCCGCCGCGCTTGGCGCGCAGGTGGTGGCGGTGGATATCGACGATGCCAAGCTGGACCTCGCCCGCTCGCTTGGTGCGGTTGCCTGCATCAACGGCGCGGCGACGGATGACGTGCCGGCAGCGATCATGGCGGCGACGGGCGGCGGCGCCCATGTCTCGCTCGACGCGCTGGGGCACCCGGTGACCTGCGCCAATTCCATCCTCGGCCTGCGCCGGCGGGGACGCCATGTGCAGGTCGGCCTGCTGCTGGCCGACCAGGCCCGGCCGCCGCTGCCCATGGACCGGGTGATCGGCTGGGAGCTTGAGATCCTCGGCAGCCACGGCATGCAGGCGCATCGCTACGACGCGATGTTGGCGATGGTCCGCTCGGGCGCGCTTGATCCCGCGCGGCTGGTCGGGCGCGAAGTGAGCCTCGAGGAGTCGATCGCCTGCCTCACCGGCATGGATGATTTCACCGGCTTGGGCGCGACGGTCGTGACGCGGTTCTAGTAATCCGCGGCGGCCGAGGCCTCGGCCAGTTCCGGCCGGATGCGTTCCTCGACAAAGGACACGGGGATCGTGTCGACCGTCACGATCCCGCGGATCGTCAGCACCGGCACGGCGGGGTCGGCGCCCAGGATCGTCTGCCGGATGCGCGTACGGTCCCCGAACCGGTCCATCACATGCGGCGGCAGCAGGGTCGAGAAGGTCTCGCGGTTCTGCAACGTCCCCTCGAGCGCCTTGCCAAAAGGCGTGTCGGTCGTGTCCAAGAGCACCCGCGCGCGCAGGGGCAGGCGGTCGGGGATGTACCAGTTGTCGGCGTCCAGCAGCGGGACGTCGCCGCGTTTCAGCGTGATGGCGCGGTGGCGGACCGTCTCGTCCCCCTTCGGTTTCAGCAGGTCCACGCCCAGCGGCGGCAGCGCAAGCGCGCCCGATTCCGGTTTCACGTCGGAATAGAGGTTGCCGGAGCCAAGGCCCCGCAGCTCGCACCAGACCTGCAGCGCGGCGGTGACCGAAAAGGTGGTCAGCAGCGTCTCGCACAGGTGCAGGATGATCGGGTCGATATCGCGTGTCATGGCCGGTCCTTTGGCAATTCTTTGCGCCTCATGTTACCCATTTGCCGCGCGCAGGACAGCGAAATGCGCCGCGCGCGGCAGGCTCACGCGCCCGGGCGCCGCGCCGATGGGCGGGCGGTCAGCAGGGCGACGCAAAAGGCGCCTTCGGCCAGGATCGTCAGGCCATAGGCAGGCTGGAATGCGGTCATGAGACCCGGCGCAAAGAAGCGCAGCGCGCTGCCGACCAGGTAGACCACGCCGGCGATGGCGATGGCCGGGGGCAGGGCGCGGGTCCAGCGGGTGGCAAAGAGCGGCTGCAGGGTCAGCAGCCGCGCCATCAGCAGGCAGTTCACGCCAAAGAACACGAGGCCGAGGTCGTAGCCATGAGCATGCAGTGAGACCAGCATCAGTGCCTGCGCATCCTGCCCCGCCGAAGCGAGCATCCAGGCCGCCTGCAGCGCCATGAAGTTGGCGGCGATCAGCACCGCCTGCACCAGTCGGAACACCAGTGCGGCCAGCGCGAGGCCCGGCGCGGCGGCCCGGAAAAGCTGGAAGAGGCAGAGCGCAAGCGCCACGTCGCTCAGCGCCATCACCAGGTCGGTGCCGATGCTGGCGCGGAAGAGTGCGGGCGCGGCACGGATCGCCGCGCCCGTTGCCGTGGCGTCGCCGTAGGTGACAAGCGGGCCGCGCAGGGCGAGCTCTCCGCCGAGGCCGGCGAGGATGATGGCCAGGTAGAACAGGCCGGAGAGGCGAAGCAGGGTCATGGGGCGGTCCTTTCAGGCAGCGACGGGGTGCGGGGCCGGGCGGTTGGCGCGCTGGCCGGTCCAGACCGATCCTAGCACGATTACGGCGCCGATGGCTTGCAGGGGGCTCAGCGTTTCGCCCAGCCAGAGCCAGCCGAGGGCGACGGCGGTCACCGGGCTCATCATCGCCAGCATCGAGATCGCGCCGGGCTCGAGCCGGGGGATGCCGCGGAACCACAGCGCGTAGGAGCCCGCAGCGCCCGCGAGGCCCAGCCAGAGCAGCCCGCCGATGTTGGCGGTGCTGAGCGGGGGCAGCGCAGGTTCGAACGCCAGTGCCATCGGCACCAGCAGCAGCCCCCCGGCGGTCAGCTGCCAGCCGGTTACGCTGAGCGGAGAGACCGGCGGCTGCCAGTGCCGCGACAGCACCGTGCCGGCAGCCATCGACGCGGCACCGCCGAGGCCGGCCGCCACGCCCACCGGGTCCAGCGCGGCCTCGGGGCCGATCAGCAGCAGCGCCACGCCGGCCAGTCCGGTCAGCGCGGCGATCACCGCGCCGGCCCGGATCGGCGTGCCGAGGATGCCGCGCGCCAGCCCCAGCACCATCAGCGTCTGCAGCGTGCCCAGCGTCGCGGCCACGCCTCCCGGCAGCCGGTAAGCGGCGACGAACAGCAGCGCCCAGAACAGCGCAAAGTTCACCCCGCCCAGCACCAGCGTGCGGCCCCACCAGGCGCGCGGCGGAAAACTGCGCGTGACGGCCAGCAGTAGCAGCCCGGCGGGCAGGGCGCGCAGCGCGGCCAGCGTCAGCGGGCGACCATCGGGCAGGAACTCGGTCGTGACAAGGTAGGTGCTGCCCCAGATCGCCGGGGCGAGCGCGGTCAGGACGATGTCGGTGCGGGTGGCCATGGCGGCTTCCTTTCTCTGGCCGTCAGGCGGCGTGTTGCGCGTTGCGGGCCGGGGCGAGGCGGGCGGCGAGCCGGGCGACATGGGCGCCCTGGTACCGCGCGCCGGCGAGGTCGGTCTCGGTCGGCAGCAAGGCGCCATCGGCCCCGGCGATCGTGCCCGCGCCGTAGGGCGCGCCCCCGATGATGCCATCGCGCGTGGTCTGACCGGCAAAGCTGTAGGGCAGCCCGGCGATCACCATGCCGAAATGCATCAGCGGCACCTGCGTGGTCAGCAGCGTCGCCTCGTGCCCGCCATGCTGCGAGCCGGTCGAGGCAAAGACCGCCCCCACGCGCCCCTCGAGCGCATTGCGCGCCCAGAGACCGCCGGCCTGGTCGAGGAACTGCTTCATCTGGCCCGCCATCAGCCCGAAACGGGTGGGCGTGCCAAGAATGATGCCGTCGTAATCGGCAAGGTCCGCCGGCGTTGCCTCGGGCGTGTCGTCGGGGGCGAAACCGGCCGCGCGGCGGGCCGCTTCGGGCATCGTCTCGGGCACGCGCAGCAGGTCGACGCGGGTTCCGGGCACGCTGCGCGCGCCTTCGGCCTCGGCCTGGGCGAGAGCCCGGACATGGCCATAGCTGGAATAGTATAGGACGAGGATATGGGTCATCGGGATCTTCCTTGCATCTGTTCGATGCCGGGCAAGATCGCAGGAGATGTCCTGCCGATTAACCGCCCCGGTCGCACATCACTCTTTACGCCGGTTGAAGAATGTCAGTCACGCAGGGCGGGCCGCAGCGCGTCGAGAAAGGCGCGCACGCGGGCGTCCATGCCCGCGCGGGCGGCAGTCACCGCGCAGATGTCGCGGGATGGCAGACTGTAGCCGGGCAGGACCGGGACCAGCGCGCCGCTGGCGACGGACGGGTCCGAGACGAAATTCGGCAGGCTGCCGATCCCGTGCCCGGCGATCAGCAGGTCGCGCAGGACCATGGAATTGCCGACCCGCAGGCCCGGGTCCAGCGTCAGCTTCTGCGCACCATCGGGGCCGGAGAGGTCCCATTCGGCCAGGTGATCGGCCAGCAGGAAGCCGACAATGCGGTGTTTGGCGATGTCTTCCGGCGTCTCGGGCGTGCCATGGAGGGCGAGGTAGTCGGGGGCGGCAAAGATCCCCTGCCGTATGGTCCCGATTCGCCGCGCCACCAGCGTCGAATCGCCCAAGCCGCTGCGGATGCGGATCGACAGGTCAAAGCCGCCCTCGATCATGTCCACCACGCGGTCGTCCATCGACAGGGTCAGTCGCAGGTCCGGGTGCGCGTCCAGGAACCCGGGCAGCATCGGCGCGATCACCATCTGGCCGAAGGAACTGGAGGCATTGACCCTGAGGTGGCCGCTCAGCGCGCCCGATCCCTCGCGAATCCGGTCCTCGACCCGGCCGACGGCGGCAAGGATCGCCTGCGCCTCGTCGTAATACATCCGCCCGGCATCCGTGACCGACATCGACCGCGTGGTGCGCGCCAGCAGCACGGTGCCCAGGCTGTCCTCGAGCAGGCGTATCTCGCGGCTCAGCAGGGCAGGCGAGACACCAAGATCATCGGCCGCGCGGGCAAAAGACCCGCGATCCACGATCCGGCAATAGGCGTTCATGACCGACAGCTTGTCCATGGCGCGTCTCCTTTTGCCCGAGGGTATCACGGGCGATACAGGGAATGGAGGCTTGACAAGTCGCCTGTTGTTTAACATGTTAAGTGACGAAGAGAGGGAGGAAGACCGGTGCCACATCTGGCCATCGAATACGCGCCATCGCTGGACCGCTACGCGGATATTGCCGATGTCTGCCGCGCGCTGCATGCCGAGATGATGCAGATTGACCTGTTCCCGCTGGCGGGGATTCGCGTGCGGGCCTACCGCGCCGATTTCGCCATTGTCGCCGACGGGCTGGACCAGAACGCCTTTGTCGCCATGACGCTGAACGTGGGGGCAGGGCGCAGCGAGGCCAAACTGAAGGCGGCCGGGGATCGCCTCTTCGCTGTCGCGCAGCAGGCGTTGTCGGTGCCGCTGGCCACGCAGCATTTCGCCCTGTCCCTCGAAATCCGGCAGATCGACCCGGTGTTGACCTGGAAACAGACGCCCATCCATACCCGCCTCAAGGGCAAGAGCTGAGGACCCATCATGAGCAAGCTTGACGACAACATCGCCGCCGCCCGTGGCTACATGGCCCGTTTCGCCGCGGATGGCGTGATGAACCATATAGGCGGCGAGAACGTGCCCGCCGCTTCGGGCGAGACGTTTCATACGATCTCTCCGGTCGACCTCAAGCCGTTGGCAAAGGTCGCGCGCGGCGGGGCCGAGGATATCGACCGCGCCGTGGCCGCCGCGAAAGCCGCCTTCCCGGCCTGGTCCAGGACCCCCAGCGCCGAGCGTCGCAAGATCCTGATCAAGGTCGCCGAGGCGATCGAGGCCCGCGCCGAAGAGATCGCATTCACCGAGTGCATGGACACGGGCCAGGCCCTGCGCTTCATGTCCAAGGCGGCGATCCGCGGCGCGGCGAACTTCCGGTTCTTTGCCGACCAGGCGCCCTATGCCGAGGATGGCGCGGTGACGCGCACGCCGACGCAGATGAACACGACCTCAAAGCGCCCCATCGGCCCGGTCGGTGTCATCACGCCCTGGAACACGCCCTTCATGCTGTCGACCTGGAAAATCGCGCCCGCGCTCGCCGCCGGCTGCACCGTGGTCCACAAGCCGGCCGAGTTCAGCCCGATGACCGCCAAGCTGCTGGTGGAAATCGCCGAAGAGGCGGGCCTGCCCAAGGGCGTTCTGAACACCGTCAACGGCTTTGGCGAGGACGCGGGCAAGCGGCTGACCGAGCATCCGGACATCAAGGCCATCGCCTTTGTCGGCGAAAGCCGCACGGGCTCGATGATCATGCGGCAGGGGGCCGAGACGCTCAAGCGCGTGCATTTCGAACTGGGCGGCAAGAACCCGGTCATCGTCTTCGACGACGCCGACCTCGAGCAGGCCGTCGATGCCGCCGCGTTCATGATCTACTCGCTGAACGGCGAGCGCTGCACCTCCTCGTCCCGCCTGTTGGTGCAGGCGGGGATCTACGACGAGGTCTGCACCCGCGTGGCCGAGGTCGCGAGCCGCATCAAGGTCGGCCACCCGCTGGACCCCGAGACCGTGGTGGGCCCGCTGATCCACCCCGAACACGAGGCCAAGGTCCTGTCCTATTTCGAAGCGGCCCGTAACGAAGGGGCGACCATCGCCGCGGGCGGGAAAAAGGTTGGCGATACCGGGTGTTACGTGGCCCCCACGCTTTTCACGAACGCCACCAACGACATGACCATCGCGCAGGAGGAGATCTTTGGCCCCGTCCTGACCGCCATCCCGTTCAAGGACGAGGACGAGGCGCTCAGCCTCGCGAACGACGTGCAATATGGCCTCGCCGCCTATCTCTGGACCAACGATCTGAACCGAGCCATCCGCATGACCGACAATCTCGACGCGGGCATGATGTGGGTAAACTCGGAAAACATCCGCCACCTGCCGACCCCCTTCGGCGGCGTCAAGGCCAGCGGCATCGGCCGCGACGGCGGCGACTGGTCCTTCGATTTCTACATGGAAACCGTCAACGTCAGTTTCCCCCGCGCCCCGCACAAAACGCCGAAACTCGGCTGAGCCACGGGCGGGGCAGGGAGGCCCCGCCGCACAGACCATACGAGGGAGTATCCCCATGCCCATCCCGGCCCCGAACCTTTACCCGCCCTTCAACATCATCCGCCTCAGCCACGTGGAATTCGGCGTGACCGACCTGGCCGCCAGCCGCGCCTTTTACGTCGACACGCTGGGCCTTCAGGTCACCGACGAGACCGACGACGTGCTTTACCTGCGCGCCATGGAAGAGCGCGGCCACCATTGCATGGTGCTGCGCAAGGCCGAGACGCCGACCGTCAAGGCGCTGTCCTTCAAGGTCTTCGACGAGGGCGAACTGGACAAGGCCCATGACTGGTTCAAGGCGCAGGGCCACGATGTCGCCTGGGTCGACCGCCCCTACCAGGGCCGCACCCTCGCGACGCACGACCACCTCGGCATGCCGGTCGAGTTCTATTTCAAGATGGACCGCCTTGCGCCGATCCACCAGAAATACGCGCTTTACAAGGGCGTGAAGCCGCTGCGGATCGACCATTTCAACTGCTTCGTGCCGGATGTGGATGCGGCCGTCTCGTTCTACAACGAGCTTGGTTTCCGCGTGACCGAGTATACCGAGGACGAAGAGAGCCAGCGCCTCTGGGCCGCCTGGACCCACCGCAAGGGCGGCGTGCATGACATCGCCTTCACCAACGGCACCGGCCCGCGCCTGCACCACACCGCCTTCTGGGTGCCGACGCCGCTGAACATCATCGACCTCCTGGACCTCATGTCCACCACCGGCTACGTCTCCAACATCGAGCGCGGTCCGGGCCGGCACGGCATTTCCAACGCCTTCTTCCTGTACATCCTCGACCCCGATGGCCACCGGATCGAGATCTACTGCTCGGATTACCAGACCGTCGATCCCGACCTCGAGGCGATCAAGTGGGACCTCAAGGATCCGCAGCGCCAGACCCTCTGGGGTGCCGCCGCCCCGCGGTCCTGGTTCGAACATGGCTCGCTCTTCGAGGGGCTGGAACCGCAACCTTCGACCCTGGGCGCCTCGCCCATCATCGCGCCGTAAGGAGGCCCCATGCCCAAGGACATCCCCGCCCGCGTCGCGGCCTTCCACGCCGGCGGCCAGGACCGATACGGCGTCGTTGCCGAGTCCGGATTCATCGACCTTACCGCCAATTTCTCATCCCGGTTCAAGGGGTTGAAAGAGGTCATCGAGGCCGGCGCGCTGGAAGAATTGATCTCTGCCGCCGCCGGCCGCGCGCCCGATTTCAACGAAGACGAGGTGACCTACCTCATCCCAATCGCCAACCCGGAAAAGCTGATCTGCGTCGGCGTGAACTTCCCCGACCGCAACGCGGAATACAAGGACGGCACCACGGACGCGAAATCCTACCCGTCCCTGTTCATCCGCTTCCCGCGCTCCTTCGTCGGCCATGGCGAGCCGCTGATCCGCCCGCCGGAATCCGAACAGCTCGACTACGAGGGCGAGGTGACCATCGTCATCGGCAAGGGCGGCCGCCGCATCGCGCGCGAAGACGCCTATGACCACATTGCCGCCATCACGCTCTGCAACGAAGGCACGATCCGCGACTGGGTGCGCCATGCCAAGTTCAACGTCACGCAAGGCAAGAACTGGGACGCTTCCGGCGCCATCGGCCCCTGGCTCGTGCCCTTCCGCGACCCCGCCCAGCTTGACGACATCGCGCTCGAAACCCGCGTGAACGGCGAGGCCCGCCAGCAGGACCGCACCGGCCGCATGATGTACGATTTCCGCTACATCGTGGCCTACATCAGCACCTTCACCACGCTCGCCCCCGGCGACGTGATCGTCTGCGGCACCCCCACCGGCGCCGGCGCGCGCTTCGACCCGCCGATCTGGCTGACGCCCGGCGACGTGATCGAGGTCGAGGCCGAGGGCATCGGCATCCTGCGCAATACCGTGGCCGACGAGACCCTGTAATTGCATCCGGCGCCGCCCGTCTCTGGCGCCGGTTTTGCATATTTGCAGAAAGATGAAAGCACGGCCGATCCCCTTCATCTTGCCGATAAACTCCGGGGAGTGTGAGGGGCTGGCCCCTCACTCCCAAGCCAGCCGCGCAGGCCTCCGGCGGGAGTATTTGGAGAATAATGAAAGCAGGCGCGCCCTGATCCCCTTCATCTTTCCAAAAATATCCCGGGGAGCGCGAGGGGCTGGCCCCTCGCAACGGACCCGTCCGCCGGACCTTGATCCCGATCAAGGCGCATCCCCCCGCATTCCGACATGATACACATGTTAACGAACGGGGAGGAGAACCCATGGGCAAGATCGTCCTGGCCGCCAAATGCACGCATGTGCCCACCATGATCATGTCCGAGCAGGAGGGCCGCCTGAAGGGCTGCCGCCAGGCCGCCATCGACGGGCACCACGAGATCGGCCGCCGCGCGCGCGACGCCGGCGCGGACACCTTCGTCGTGCTCGACACCCACTGGCTGGTCAACGCGGCCTATCACATCAACGCGAACCATCGGTTCGAGGGGCTGTTTACCAGTCACGAGTTCCCGCAGTTCATCAAGGACCTTCCCTACGCCTACGAAGGGAATGGCGCGCTTGGTGACCTCATGGCCGAGACCGCGCGCGAGATGGGGGTCTACACGCTCAGCCACCAGGTTGGCAGTCTCGATCTCGAATACGGCACGTTGGTTCCCATGCGCTACATGAACCCCGAGGGCGACCTGAAGGTCGTTTCGGTCGCCGCCATGTGCACCGTGCACAGCCTGGAACAATCCCGCCGGCTGGGGGCGGCCATCGCCAAGGCCATCGCCGCGTCGGACAGCAACGTCGCGCTGATCGCCTCGGGGTCTCTCAGCCACCGGATCTGGCCCAACGACATCTACGAGGCCAACAACGGCACCTTCACGATTTCCAGCAAGTTCAACGAGGTGGTCGACCGCCGCGTGCTCGAGATGTGGGAGGGGGGCGAGATCGGGCTGTTCCTCGACATGCTGCCCGATTACGCGAAATACTGCGACGGCGAGGGCGACATGCACGACACGGTGATGCTCTTCGGCGCGCTTGGCTGGGACCGGTACACGGGGCGGGGTGAGGTCGTGACGCCCTATTTCCCGTCTTCCGGGACGGGGCAGACCAACGTGGTCTTCTCGGTGGATTGACCCCGCGCCCGGTTGCCGGGGCAGGGGAATCTCCGTAATGATATCGCTAACAGGTGGTGCCCGGCCGGGCGCCGCCTCCGGCGATCTCTCCCCCGAGGGGAGGCAGGAAGGACGGCCCCATGAGCACCCGAACCGATATCGAGACCCTCGTCGACGCGCTGACGCTGGAAGAGCAGGTGAGCCTGCTCTCGGGCGAGGACTTCTGGTCCGTCCCGGCGATTGCGCGCCTCGGCATCGGCAAAATGCGCGTCACCGACGGGCCGAACGGGGCGCGCGGCAGTGGCTCTCTCGTGGGTGGCGTCACGGCGGCGGCCTTCCCGGTCGGCATCTCGATCGGCGCCAGCTGGGACCCCGAGCTGGCGCGCGAAATCGGCGTCGCCATCGCCGAAGAGGTCAAGTCCAAGGGCGCCCATGTCAGCCTGGCCCCAACGGTGAACATCCACCGATCCGTCACCAATGGACGCAATTTCGAATGCTATTCCGAAGACCCCGAACTGACCGCCGCGCTGGCCGTCGGCTATGTCGAGGGGCTGCAATCGCAGGGCATCTCGGCCACGATCAAGCATTTCGTCGGCAATGAATCCGAGATCGAGCGCACGACCATCGACAGCGTCGTGGACGAGGTTGCCCTGCGCGAGATTTACCTGCGTCCCTTCGAGGACGCGGTGAAGATCGCCGGCACCTGGGGGATCATGTCGTCCTACAACAAGCTGAACGGCAGCTACACCGCTGAAAACGAATGGCTTCTGGGGCAGGTGCTGCGGCGCGACTGGGGCTATGACGGGATCGTCATGTCCGACTGGTTCGGCTCGCGCACCACCGCGCCGACGGTGAACGCAGGCCTCGACCTGGAAATGCCCGGGCCGACGCGGGACCGGGGTGCCAAGCTGGTTGCGGCCGTGGAGACCGGCGCGGTCAGCCGCGACACCATACGGACCCGTGCGCTGAACATGCTGCGGCTCATGCAGCGGACCGGCGCGCTGCATGATGACCGCCCGTTCGAGGAACACGCCGAGGACCGGCCCGAGCACCGCGCGCTGATCCGGCGCGCGGGGGCCGAGGGGACGGTGCTGCTCAAGAACGACGGGCTGCTGCCGCTGGCGGACGCGGGCAAGCTGGCCGTGATCGGGCCGAATGCATCGGTCGCGCAGATCATGGGCGGCGGCTCGGCCCAGCTGAACCCGCATTACCGCGTTTCGCCCTGGGACGGGCTGGCCGCGCGGCTTGGGCCGGATGCCCTGGCCCATGCGCAGGGCTGCACCAACCATCGGTGGGAGCCCGTCGTGACCGGCAACCTGACCGCCGAGTTCTTCGACAACCAGGACTTCGACGGCGCGCCGGTGCACACCGAAACTCTCGACAGCTCCATCGCCTTCTGGATCGAGGGGATGGCCGACGGCAAGGTCGATCCGGCCCGGTTCTCGGCCCGCGTCCGGGGACGCTACACCGCCGAGGAGGCCGGGCCGCACAGTTTCGGTCTGCACGCGGCGGGTCTCGCGCGGCTCTACGTGGACGGCCAGCTGGTGGTCGATGTCTGGGACAACTGGACGCCCGGCCGCACCTTCTTTGAAGAAGGCTGCGACGAGGTTTGCGGGCTGGTTGACCTCGCCAAGGGGCAGGAGGTCGAGATCGTGATGGAGCTGCGCAGCAAGCCCGCCGCGAACCTGCACCACAGCGCCTTCCGCTTTGGTGTCTCGCGGCCCCTGGGCGATGCCGAGATAACGGCGGCGGCAAAGGCGGCGGCCGAGGCGGACACTGCGCTGGTCTTTGTCGGCCGCTCGGGCGAATGGGACACCGAGGGGTCGGACCTCGAGGACATCCGCCTGCCGGGTCGCCAGGACGAGCTGGTCGCGGCGGTGTTGGCCGCCAATCCGAAGACGGTGGTCGTCTTGCAGACCGGCGGCCCGGTCGAAATGCCCTGGGTCGCCGATGCTCCCGCGATCCTGCAGGCCTGGTACCCAGGCCAGGAATGCGGCAATGCCATCGCCGACGTGCTGTTCGGCGACGCGGAACCCGGCGGGCGCCTGCCGCAGACCTTCCCCGCGCGATGGGAGGACAACCCGACCCGCAGCCAGGACCCCGAGGTCTACCCGGGCCTCGACGGGCGCGTGCGCTACGAGGAAAGCCTGATGATCGGCTATCGCCACTACGACGCGCAGGGGATCACGCCGCTGTTTCCCTTCGGGCATGGCCTGTCCTACACGCGTTTTGAGATGGCGGAGCTGTCGGCCTGGGCCGAGGGCGCCGAGCTGACCGTCACCAATACCGGCGACCGGGCGGGCAGCACGGTGGTGCAGCTGTACCTCGGGCCTGTCACACCGGTCGAAGGGCGACCGAAACGGGTGCTGCGCGGCTTTGCCAAGGTCCGGCTGGGCGCGGGTGAAAGCGCGCGGATCGAGATCCCGCTGAGCCCCCGCGACTTTGCCCGGTTCGACCTGGCCGGGCAGTGCTGGCAGGTCGCGGCAGGCGACTACCGGATCGAGGTCGGGTTCTCGGCCACCGACCTGCGGCTCGATGCGACCGTGACGGCGGCAGCCGCAACGCTGCCAGTCTGACACAAGGGCAGGGCGGCTATTCCAGCTCGCCCAGCCGATCCCGCAGGTCCTCGATGTCTTGCAGGTGGCGCAGCCCGGCCTTGTCCATCTCGCGCTTCACCTCGATGTAGAGCAGGCGCAACAGGGCCATCGTGCCCACGTAGCTGTCGGCGAAATGCGGCGTCTCGACCACGCAGTCAAGCGTCCAGGTCGCATGGGCCGGGGCGCCGCGAATGGTGCCGTCGGCGATCAGCAGCACCGGCGTGCCGCGCGCCGCGATCGCCTCGACCACGCGGGTGAACCCGGCGGTGCGGCGGCGCAGGCCGACGACGATGGCAAGGTCATCCGGCCCAAGCATCGCGATCCCCTCGCTTTCGGTCTGGCCGGGCAGCAACAGCGGCGCCACCCCGGGCCGCATCTGCGCCAGCTGCGCGGCCAGGTATTGCGCCAGGAAGGCCGAGTTGCGGTAGCCCAGCGTGCGGATACGCGTGGCTTTCGTCACGGCCCCGGCGATCTCGCGGATGGTCAGCGGGTTGACCCGCGACAGCGTCGCCTCGAGCACCCGCGTCTCTTCGGCCAGGAATTGCGAAACCGGATCGCCCCGCACCCCCGCGGGTCGCCCGGCGAACAGCGGCGAGCCAGTCTCGCGCAGGCGTCGCGCATCCTGCCGCGCGGCGTCGAAGCTTTCGTATCCCAGGCGGCGAAAGAACCGCGTGACGGTGGCGTTCGACACCTCGGCGCGCGCCGCCAGTTCGAAGGCGTTGCAGACCGCCAGTTCGGACGGGGCGACAAGGATCGTGTCGGCCACCTTGCGCTCGCCCCCGGTGAGGGTCGGGTAGGCCTCGTGGATGCGCTGTGCGATGGCCTTGCGCGGGGGCTGTGCTGTTTCTTTGGGCAATGTCGGTCCTGCGTTTCTGAAAATTAATTTTCCATCTTTCGCGACTCATGAAAATAGCATTTCATCAGCCATGCAAGACCTATCAACGCCCCGGGGGACTCGCCAGATGGCAGGGCTGTCAGATCACGCAAAAACACTGAGCCTCCGGGTCAACTGGCTGGTCGAGCGGGTCTGCGTGGCGCTGCTGGTCCTTCTGGTGCTCGACGTCTGGTTGGGCGTGCTGGTGCGCTACGTGATCCCGCTGCCGCTGACCTTCACCGAGGAGTTGGCGCGCTACCTGATGATCTGGATGGCGCTGCTGGCGGTGTCCTCGGGCATCGCCTACCGCGAACATATCGGGGTCGAGTTCGTGTTCGGCCGCCTGCCGGCCCCGGTGCGGCGCTGGTTGGCCGTCGCCTTCGACGTCATCGCGTTACTCTTTTTCTTTGCGCTGTTCTTCTACGGCATCGGATTCACCATCAAGGGCTTCTCGCGCCTGACGATGATCTACGCGATCCCCAAGGGCTGGGCCTTCATGGGCGTGCCCCTCGCCGCGTTCATGGCCTGCGTTCAGCTGCTGCTGATCGGCATCCACGATTTCCTTGCCGAAGAACCGCCCAGTTCCACCGGCGTGTCCGACGCCACCATGGCCCTGAGGGGAGAAGAGTGATGGGTGCAGCCCTTGTCGCAATCGCGTTCTTCGGCCTAATGGCCCTTGGCATGCCGGTCGGCATCTCGATCGGGGTCGCGGGGATGATCGGCATCCTCGAGATGGGGCCGCGCTTCATGCAGATGGCGCCGGACCGGATCTTTGCCGGGCTCGACCTGTTCCCCTTCCTGGCCATGCCGTTCTTCATCCTCGCGGGCGAGATCATGAACCGGTCCGGCATCACGATGGGGCTGGTGCGGCTGGCCGATGCGCTGGTGGGCTGGATGCGCGGGGGGATGGCGCATTCGAACATGGTGGCGTCCGTGATGTTCGCGGGCATCACCGGCTCGGCCACCGCCGACGCCGCCGCCTTCGGCAACACGCTGGTGCCGGCGATGGAGAAAGCCGGCTACACCCGCCGCTACGCCGCCGCCGTGACGGCCGCCGGGTCCATCATCGGCCCGACAATCCCGCCCTCGACGCTGGCGATCATCTACGGGTCCATCATGGGCGTGTCGATTGCCGGGCTTTTCGCTGCCGGCATCCTGCCGGGGTTGTTGATCTGCGCCATCTGCATGGCCGTGATCGCGCTGCACGCCAAGAAAAAGAACCTGCCCAAAGGGCAGGGGCGGCCGAGCTTCGGCATCGTCATCAAGGCCCTGCGCGAAGGTTTCCTGGCGGCGATGCTGCCGATCTTCATCCTCGGCTCGATCCTGGGCGGCTTTGCGACCCCCACCGAGGCCGCCGCCATCGCCGTGGCCTATGCCCTCGTCGTCGGCGGGCTGGTCTACCGCGCGCTGACCTGGAAGGACCTTTACGAAGTCGCCGTGCGCACCACGCGCATCACCGGGGTGATCTTCCTCATCATCGCCTCGGCCACGATCCTTGGCTGGTGGATGACCTTCAACCGCATCCCGCAGGCCATCGCAGCGGGGCTGCTGTCGGTGTCGGACAACCCGCAGGTCATCATCGCGCTGATCCTGCTGCTCTTGCTGGTCATCGGCCTTGTCATGGACATCAACGCCACGCTCATCATCCTCGCCCCCGTGCTGGCGCCGCTCACCGTGCAGATCGGCATGGACCCGGTGCACGCGGGCATCATGATCATCCTCGCGCTCAATATCTCGCTGATGACGCCACCCGTGGGGGCCTGCCTCTTCGTGCTCGCCTCGGTCACCGGGGAAAAGGTGGAATCCATCACGCGCGAGCTTTGGCCCTTCATCCTGGCCGAGGTCGGCATCTTGCTGGTCGTCGCCTTCTGGTCGGATCTCACGCTTTTCATCCCAAGACTGCTGGGCCTCTGAGCCCGGCACCAAGATTAACAGGAGAGGACAAGACATGACCTTCATGAAGACCACCGCAACCGCCGTCGCGGCGCTGTGCCTTGCGGCGCAAGCCTATGCTGCCGACATCACCCTGCGCCTGGCGCACCTGAACCCCGAGGACCCCTTCGCCAGCCATTCCGGCGCCATGGCCTCGGTCTTCAAGAGCCTCGTTGAATCGAACTCCAACGGCCGGATCGAGGTGCAGCTGTTCCCCAACGGCCAGCTGGGCAAGGACAACGAGGTGATCGAGCAGGTGCGCTCGGGCCTCGTGGAATCGACCATCTCGTCCTCGGGCGGCATGGCGCAGCATTACCCGCTGGTCGGCGTCTTCGACATTCCCTTCGCCTTCCCGAACATCGGGGTGGCCTCGGACGTGATCGACCTCGCCAGCCCCTTCGGCGAGAAATTCGCCGCCGATCTCGAGGCCAAGACCGGCCTCAAGGTGCTGGGCCTGCTGGATTCGGGCGGTTTCTTTGCCTTCACCTCCTCCAAGGGCCCGATTGCCTCGGTCGAGGACATGGAGGGCCAGCGCATCCGCACCATGACCCTTCCGACGCACGAGGCGATCATCTCGTCGCTGGGTGGCCAGCCGACCGCGCTGCCCTGGGCCGAGGTCTATACCGCGCTGCAGACGGGCGTGGCGGACGGCCAGATGAACCCGGTTCCGATCATCGCCTTTGCCAAGTTCGACGAGGTGCAGAAGTTCCTGTCGGTCACCAACCATCTGATCACGCCCTACATCTGGACCATGAGCCCGGATTTCTATGACAGCCTGAGCGCAGAGGACCAGTACCTGGTCACCTGGGCCGCCGAGGTCGCAACCGATGCCGGCCGGTCGATGAGCCGCGTGATCGAGGCCTCGGAAAAGGGCCTGCCGGCGCTGGCCGCCAAGATGGATGTGAACGTCGTCACCCCCGAGGAACAGGCCAAGTTCGCCGCGGCTGCCCAACCCGCCGTCCGCGCCCTGATCGAAGAGAAATACGGCGCCGAAGGGATCGAGATGCTGGACTCCATGCTGTCCTCGATCGACGCGGCCAAGTAAACACACACTCACGGAACAGGGACCCGGGCGACGCGCCCGCCCGGGTCGATAGACACGACCGACGCCCGAGGACCACATGACCACCGAGATCACCCGCTTTGCCGGCACGCCCGAGGCGTTCACGCTTTGCACCAATGCCGCGGCCTCCAAGGCGGCGCCCTGGACGCCGGCGCAGGACGCGATCCTTAGCGATGCGGGCCTCGCCGCCGCGCGCGAGACGATCACCGGCTGGCCCGGCTACGCGCCGACGCCGCTGGTGGCGCTGCCCGCGCTGGCCCAGCGGATCGGCGTGGCCGAGATCCGGTTCAAGGACGAAGGCGGACGGTTCGGGCTGGGCAGTTTCAAGGCCCTCGGCGGCGCCTATGCCGTGGCGCGGCTGCTGCGCGCCAAGGTCTCCGACGCGCTCGGGCGCGACGTGGGGATGGAGGAGATCACCGGCAAGCAGCATCCCGGGATCGTGTCGCAGATCACCGTCTGCTGTGCGACCGACGGCAACCACGGCCGGTCCGTCGCCTGGGGCGCGCAGACCTTCGGCTGCGCCTGTGTGATCTTCATCCACGCCACCGTCTCGGAAGGGCGCCGTGCGGCCATTGCCGCCTACGGTGCCGAGGTGCGGCGCTGCAAAGGCAATTACGACGATTCCGTCCGGGAGGCGCAGGAAACGGCCACCCGCGAAGGCTGGTTCGTGGTGTCCGACACCTCCTACCCGGGCTATATGGAGGTGCCCAAGGACGTGATGCAGGGCTATGAGCTGATGGCGGACGAAGCCGTCTCGGCCATGCAGACGCCCCCGACCCATATCTTCCTGCAGACCGGCGTCGGCGGCATGGCGGCCGCCGTGACCGCGCATGTCGCGCGAAAGTTCGGCGCCGCGCGCCCGACCATCGTGCTTTGCGATCCTGATCGGTCGGCCTGCGTGCTCGCCTCGATCCGGGCAGGCACGCCCACGGCGGTCGAAGGCGATCTCGACACGCTGATGGCGGGTCTTGCCTGCGGCGAGGTTTCGGCGCTGGCGTGGGAAATCCTGCGTGACCACGCCGACGCGGTCATGGAAGTCACCGACGACGAAGCCGTCGCCGCGATGAAATGGCTGGCCTTCCCGACAGGGGGCGACACGCCCGTCGTGGCCGGTGAATCCGCCGTGGCGGGACTGGCCGGATTGGCGGTCGCGATGAAGGATGCGGAGGCGCGGGCCATGCTCGGCCTCGACGCCACCTCGCGCGTGCTGGTTTTTGGAACTGAAGGTGACACCGACGCCGCGCTTTACGAACAGCTCATGGGCACCACGGCCGCGCAGGTCCGGGGCGCCGCATGACTCCCGACATCTCGCTACCCCGGCTGATGGAGAGCCTGCGGTCGCTCGGCCAGGTCGGCGCGCTGGACGGCGGCGGGGTCTGCCGCCTTGCGCTGACCGATGCCGACAAGGCCGGGCGCGACTGGCTGGTGGCACGGATGGAAGGGCTGGGCCTCACCGTCCATATCGACGCCATCGGCAATATCTGGGGCATCCGGGCCGGGCACAGCGACACGGCGCCGGTCATGATGGGCTCGCATATCGACACGGTCGCGACGGGCGGGCTCTACGACGGCGCGCTTGGGGTGCTCGCCGGGCTCGAGGTCATCGCGACGCTGAACGCCGCCGGGGTCGAGACCGATCTGCCCCTCGCCGTCGCCGCCTTCACCAACGAAGAGGGCGCGCGCTTTGCCCCCGACATGATGGGGTCGGGCGTGCACCAGGGCGCTCTGGACCTCTCCGAGATGCTGGCGACCCGGGCCACCGGCGGCACCGCAGTGGTGGGCGAAGAGCTGGCGCGCATCGGCTATGCCGGCACCGCGGTCCCGTTCACGCCCGCCGCCTATCTCGAGCTGCATATCGAACAGGGTCCGGTGCTGGAGGTCGAAGGCCTCCGTATTGGTGCCGTAACCTCGGTCCAGGGCATCCACTGGACCGAGGTTACGGTGACGGGACAGACCAATCACGCCGGGACCACGCCCATGGCGCTGCGCCGGGACGCGGGGCAGGTGGGGTTCGCCATCGCCCGCGCCGCCGATGCCATCGCCGCGCGGCTCGGGCCGCCACAGGTCGCCACCGTGGGCGTGTTCGAGCTGTCGCCGGGGCTGGTGAACGTCGTCCCGGGTACCGCGCGCCTGACCGTGGACATGCGCAACACCGATGGCGATGTGCTGGACGCCGCCACGGAGGAACTGCTGGCCGAGGCGCAGGCGCTGGCCCAAGCGGCGGGCTGCACGATAGACATCCGCCCGCTGGCGCGCTTTGCGCCGGTCGTCTTCGACGCGGGCCTCGTGGACAAGGTCGCGCGGGCCGCCGAGGCGCGACAGCTGCCCACGCGCCGGATGCCCTCGGGCGCGGGGCACGATGCGCAGATGTTCGCGCCCAATTGCCCGACCGCGATGATCTTCATCCCCTCGGCCGGGGGGCTCAGCCACAACATCAACGAACACAGCGACGAAGACGACATCGGCGCGGGGGCGCAGGTCCTGTGCGATGTCGTCTGCGACCTTGCAGGAGCACAGATATGAGCCGGAAATTCATCGTCGCGGGCGCGCAGCTGGGGCCCATCGCCAAGGACGAACCGCGCGCCTCGGCCGTCGCCCGCATGTGCGCGCTGATGCGCCGCGCCCATGCCCAGGGTGCCGCGCTGGTGGTGTTCCCGGAACTCGCCCTGACCACCTTCTTTCCGCGCTGGTACGAGACGGAGCCCGCCAAGATCGACTGCTGGTTCGAGACCGAGATGCCGAACGCCGACACGGCGCCGCTGTTCGCACTGGCGCGCGAGCTCGGCATCGGCTTTCACCTTGGTTATGCCGAGCTGACCCCCGAGGGGCGGCATTTCAACACTGCGATCCTTGTCTCGGACAAGGGCGAGATCCTGGCCAAGTACCGCAAGATCCACCTGCCGGGCCATGCCGAGAACGAACCCTGGCGGCCGTTCCAGCATCTCGAGAAATACTATTTCGAAAAGGGCGACCTCGGCTTTCCGGTCTTCGACGCCTTTGGCGGCAAGCTTGGCATGTGCATCTGCAACGACCGCCGCTGGCCCGAGACCTGGCGCGTGCTCGGCCTGGGCGGGGCCGAACTGGTCGTGCTGGGCTACAACACGCCCTCGCATTACGTGCCCGCGCCGGAACATGATCATTTGCAGTATTTCCACAACGAGCTGTCGATCCAGGCCGGGTGCTACCAGAACGGCCTCTGGGCCGTGGCCGTGGCCAAGGCGGGGGTCGAGGAAGGCTCGGACCTGATCGGCGGCAGTCTCATCGTCGCGCCCACGGGCGAGATCCTGGCCCGCGCCGCCACGGTCGGCGACGAGGTGATCACCGCCGAGGTCGACCTGGACCGCTGCGCCGAGATCCGGGCGAATGTCTTCAACTTCGACCTGCACCGCCAGCCCGAGGATTACGCGGCGATCACCGCGCCCAAGGGGTAGGGCAGTTGCGCGGCGCCCCGCCGGATGCGACCCTTGCCGTTGAACACCGTTCAGACAGCGAGGGCCGCGCGCCGCCATGGATTCCAAGGACCACATCGGCCAGCGCCTGCTGACCGCCTATGACGACCTGCCGCGCGGCGAGCGGCGGCTGGCCGACCTGCTGCTCGAGGACCTCGGGCTTATCCGCTATTCCTCGGCCGGGGAGCTTGCGGCGCGGGCCGGGGTGTCCAAGGCCACCGCCTCGCGCCTCTTCCATCGCTTGGGCTACAGCGGGTTCCGCGCCATCCTGCAAGAGGTGCGCGAGAGCCCGCCGGTGAGCCCGGTGAGCCACGAGAACCCGCTGGGCGATGTGCCGCTCAGCATGGGCGCCTACCTCGATGCCGAGGTGCAGCACCTGATCCGCACCTTCGAGGTGCTGCGCCCCGACGACCTGACCCGCGCGGTCAAGCTCTTGCGTGACGGCGAAAAGCTTTGGGTCGTGGGCTTTGGCGAAGACTACCCGATCGCCCATTTCGCCCGCTCGCTGCTGATCAAGCTGCGGCCCGACATCCGCATGATCCCGCTGGGCGGCTTCCCGATCCCCGAGGAATTCGCCTCGATCACCGACAAGGACACTGTGCTGGCGCTGGGGGCCGGGCGGCGCACGCAGGATTTCCACAACGTGGTCAGCTCGGCCGCCGAGGCCGGGGCGCGCATCGTGCTGGTCACCGGAACGCTCGCGAAAGGCGACCAAAAGAACGCCTCGGTCATCCTGCGCGGGCGCACCTCTGGGCCGACTCTCTTCGGCTCGCTCACCGCGCCGATCAGCCTGGTCACCTACCTTTGCGCGCGACTCGCGTCCGAGCTGGGTTTTCCGGCTGCTGACAGATTGCGCGCCATTGCCTCGATTCATGCAGAGTGGGACGAGGTCGAGGACGACGACGCCTGAGCGGTTTCATTCCCACGTCCATTCCCGGCTGCGCGCCCGTGTGAAAGCATCAGAAATGAAAATGAACATTTCGCTTGTGAAATTTATCTTGCCAGAGATGCAAGCCACATGCGCCAATTTCCACGCAGGCGCCATTGGGGGCGCCGCCGACATGGGAATGGGAGACGATCACATGAGAACGACCCGGAAAAGAATTCTGGGCCCGGCTCTGGTCGCTGCAACGCTGGCCTCGGGCCACGGGGTCGCGGCGCAAGAGCTGGTCTGGGCACGCTACGGCGATGCCGATTCACTCGATCCGCACCGCGCGACGAGCACGCTGTCGATGCAGGTCTGGGACCAGATCTACGACACGCTCCTGGCCTTCGACATGGAGGGGACGCCCGGCCCCAACATGGCAACTTCGTGGGAGGTAAGCGAGGACGGGCTGGAATACACCTTTGCGCTGGCCGACGGGATCCTGTGCCATGACGGCACGCCCTTCGACGCCAATGACGTCAAGTTCACCATCGACCGGGCCTTTGGCGACAACCCGAGCCTGACGCGCACCTCCTGGGGGCCGATCACCGGGGTCGAGGTGCTGGACCCGCTGAGCGTCAAGGTCACGATGAGCTCCAAGTTCGGGGCCTTCCTGCCGTTCCTGGCCGACAGTTTTTCGTCCATGGTCTGCGACACCAACACAGCCGATACCTTCGGGTCGTCCACCGCCATCGGCACGGGGCCGTTCAGCCTGGTCGAATGGGTCAAGGGCGATCAGATCGTGCTGGCCAAGAACCCCGAGTTCACCAACCTCGGCGATCCGGTCGACAACCCCGGTGCGCCCTATATCGACACGCTGATCATCCGCACCGTGCCCGAGCCGCAGACGCGCCTGGCCGCCCTCCGGACCGGAGAGGTGCATATCGCCGAGCCGCCCTTTGACGACGTGCCGGCGATCCAGCAATCGGGCGATCTTGACATCATCGTGGCCGAGAACACCGGCCAGGACGTGTTCTGGGAATTCACCGTCTCGCGCCCGCCCTTCGACGACATCCGCGCGCGTCAGGCCGTGGCCTATGGCACCGATCCGCAGATGGCCATCGACATCATCTACAGCGGGCTGACCAACCGCGAATGGTGCCCCGTGGCGCGCGGGGTCTTCGGCAATGACCAGGAGTTCTGCGAGCAATACGGCTATCCGTATGATCCCGACAAGGCGATGGAGCTGCTGGCGGAGATGGGCTACGGGCCGGACAACCCGCTTGAGACGACGATGTTCGTCTGGACGGGCGGCAACCGTCACAAGCTGGCCGAGATATTTCAGGCGCAGCTGGCCCAGGTCGGCATCAACGCGGCGATCGAGATCATGGACATCGGGACAATGAATGCCCGCGTCAAGGAACAGAACGAAAGCCCCGACGATCCGTCCCCCGGCACCTTCGACATGATGACCTGGTCCTGGTACGACCCGGACATCCTCTACCAGCTCTGGCATTCGCCCGGCGCCTATTCCGGCTTCCAGAACGCCGAGCTGGACGCGATGCTCGAGGAAACCCGCACCACCATCGAACCCGGCGCGCGGCTCGAGAAGGTGCAGGCGGTCATCAAGTACCTCATGGAGAACGCCGTTCACGTCGGCCTCTATTCGCCCGGCTGGGAATGGGTCTTTGCCGTGCGGCCCGAGGTCGAGGGCTTCAAGATCGGCCCCTTCCTCCACCCCATCTTCACCGACGTGAAGATCGAAGGCTGAACCGAGCGGGCCGCGCGCAGGTTTGCCCGGCGCGCGGCTCACAATTCCCCGACAGGAGGCCCCATGGCCCGTTTCATCGCGCAACGCCTGCTGGCGGCGCTGGTCACGATCTGGATCGCCACGATTGCCGTGACGCTGCTGATCCACCTGGTGCCGGGCGACCCGGTGCGGATCATGTACGGCAGTTTCCAGACCACGCCCGAGCAGCTGGAGGAAATCCGCCAGCGCCTCGGCCTCGACCAGCCGATCTGGAAGCAATACCTCTATTACCTCGGCCGCCTGGCGCAGGGGGACCTCGGCCGCTCCATCGTGGGCGATCAGCCGGTGGCCGATATCCTGCTGACGCGCTTCCCGGCCACGCTGGCCCTGACGCTGACCAGCCTTGTCATCGCCGTGGTCGTGGGCATGTCGCTGGGGTTCCTGGCGGCCTACAAGCGCGGCACCTGGGTGGATGCCGGGGCCATGGTGCTGGCGGTCATCGGCGTGTCGATGCCGCATTTCTGGCTTGGCCTGCTGTTGCTGTTCCTCTTCGCGCTGCAACTGGGCTGGCTGCCCGTCGCGGGGGGCGACTGGAAAAGCCTGATCCTGCCCGCGCTCACGCTGGGTCTTGCCAATGCCGCCGTGCTGGCACGCATGACCCGGTCGGCCATGATCGACATCTTCGACCAGGATTTCGTCCGCACCGCCCGCGCCAAGGGGCTGCCCCGCGCAGTCGTGCTTTACCGTCATGCGCTGCGCTCGGGCCTTGTGCCCATCGTGTCCATGCTGGGCCTGCAATTTGCGTACCTCATGGGCGGCGCCATCGTGGTCGAGAATGTCTTTGCCTGGAACGGGGTCGGGCGGCTGGCGATCCAGGCGGTGTTCGCCCGCGACTACCCGCTGATCCAGGGCTTCATCCTGTTCTTCGCCACCGTGGTTGCGCTGGCCTCGGTCATCGTGGACGTGGCCTATGCCTTCCTCGACCCCCGCATCCGGTATTCGTGACATGACTGACACCGTGACCCTTGCGGCCCACCCCGAGGACGCCGCCAGCGCCCGCAAGACCGGCTTTTTCCGTGCACTCCTGTCCAGCCCCACCGGCATCATCGGTCTTGCCATCGTCGGCCTGCTGTTGATCGTCGCCCTGGCCGCGCCGCTGCTGGCGCCGCATGACCCGCTGCGCATGGCCGCCGGGCCGCGCCTGCAGCCGCCCAGTTGGCAGCATTGGATGGGCACCGACGATTTCGGCCGCGACGTGCTGAGCCGCATCATCTACGGCGCGCAGCTGACGCTGCAGATCGGCGCCATCGCGGTCGGCATCTCGCTGACCTCGGGCCTCTTCCTGGGCCTGGTCGCCGGCTACGCCTCGGGCTGGGCCGAGAAGGTCCTGATGCGCCTTGTGGACGTGCTCTTTTCCTTCACCGAGATCGTGATCGCGCTGGCCTGCCTTGCCATCTTTGGCGTGGGGCTGACCAACGCGATGATCGCCATCGGCATCGCCTCGATCCCGTTCTACGCGCGGGTGACGCATTCGGTGGTGCTGGTGGAAAAGAACAAGCCCTATTTCGAGGCCGCCGTCGCCGCCGGCGCGGGCCATGGCCGGCTGATCTTTCGCCACCTGCTGCCCAACGTGGTGCCGACGCTGATCGTGGTCGGCACGCTGGGCGTCTCGACCGCCGTGCTGGCCGCTGCGGGCCTGTCGTTCCTGGGCCTTGGCGCGCAGCCGCCGCAGCCGGAATGGGGTTTCATGCTGTCATCCAGCCGCGACCTGATCAGCCGCGCGCCCTGGATGATGATCTTTCCCGGCCTCGCCATCGCCTTCACCGTCCTCGGCTTCAACCTGCTGGGCGATGGCGTGCGCGAGGCGCTGGACCCCAGGCAGAGGCAGCGATGATGGACCGTGACACACTTCTCGACGTGCGGGACATGACCGTCGCCTTCGGCAAGGGGCGCAACCGGAACGTCGCCGTTCGGGGCCTCAGCTACACGCTGAAGAAGGGCGAGACGCTGGCCATCGTCGGCGAAAGCGGCTCGGGCAAGAGCGTGTCGTCCATGGCGCTGCTCGGCCTTCTGCCCCCCAACTCGGCCAGCATCGAGGGCGGCACCGCCACCTTCCACGGCCGCGACCTGCTGAGCCTGCCGGAAAAGGACCAGCGCAGCCTGCGCGGCGACCGGATCACCATGATCTTCCAGGAGCCGATGACCTCGCTCACGCCCGTGTTGCGGATCGGCATCCAGCTGACCGAGGCGCTGATCGAGCACAAGAACATGACCAAGGCCGAGGCCGAAGCGCGGGCGCGCGAGATGCTGGTGCTGGTCGGCCTCGACCGGCCCGAGCACCGGATGCGGCAGTTCCCGCACGAGCTGTCGGGCGGCATGCGCCAGCGCATCATGATCGCCATGGCCATGGCCGCCGACCCCGAGATCCTGATCGCGGACGAGCCGACCACCGCGCTGGACGTGACCGTGCAGGCGCAGATCCTCGACCTGATGCGGACGCTCAAGCGCGAGTTCGGGACCTCGATCATCCTGATCACCCACGACATGGGCGTTGTGGCCGAGATGGCCGACCGCGTCGTCGTCATGAACCGCGGCGAGAAGGTCGAGGAGGGGCCGGTGGCCGAGATCTTTGCTGCGCCCCGGCAGGAGTACACAAAGCGGCTGCTCGCCTCGGTGCCGCGTCTCGGGACCATGGCCGGGACTTCCGCACCGCGGACCGTCGTGGCCGAGCCGCGCCAGGTCGGCGAGGTGCTGGTCCGCGCCGAGGGGCTGAACAAGACCTTTGCCGAGCGCAGCTGGCTCTTCGCGCCTGCCAAGCCCGGCACGGTGGCCATGAAGGACGTCGGCTTTGATCTGCGCGCGGGCGAGACGCTGGCGCTGGTGGGCGAGAGCGGGTCGGGCAAGTCAACCACCGGCCGTGCCGTGCTGCGGCTGATGGAGGTCGACACGGGCCGGATCGAGATCAAGGGCACCAATGTGCGCGGCCTGGGCGTGGCCGGCCTGCGCCGGGCGCGGCGGCAGATGCAGATGATCTTCCAGGACCCCTTCGCCTCGCTCAACCCGCGCATCAGCGCGGGCGGGCTGGTGGCCGAACCGATGGTGATTCACCGCCTCGCCTCGGGCCGCGAACTGGAGGACCGGGTGGAGGAGCTGTTCCTGCGCGTCGGCCTCGAGCGCGACCATATCCGCCGCTATCCGCACGAGTTTTCCGGCGGGCAGCGCCAGCGGCTCTGCATCGCCCGCGCGCTTGGCGTCGGGCCAGAGCTGATCGTCGCGGACGAACCGACCTCGGCCCTCGACGTGTCGGTGCAGGCGCAGGTGCTGGACCTGATGCTCGAGCTGCAGCAAAGCCTTGGCCTCGCCTATCTCTTCATCAGCCACGACATGGCGGTGGTCGAGCAGATGGCGCATCGCGTGGCCGTCATGCGCAAGGGCCAGATCGTCGAGATCGGCGCGCGGCAGGCGGTGCTGAACGACCCGCAACACCCCTATACCCGGGCGCTGCTGGCCGCCGTGCCGGTGCCCGATCCGGGCCGGGTGCGCGGCGCGCTGCCCACGCTCGACCTCGCCACGCTGCCCACCGGACCGCTGGCCGAGGTCGCGCCCGGCCACATGGTCGCGCAATGACCGTCGGCATCGCCGTCTCGGGCCCCGGCGCCGTGCCGGCCGCGCTGGCCGCGCTTGGCGCCATCGAGGCAGTGGGGCGCGGCGCCATCGGCGGTTTCGTCAGCCTTGTCGCCATCGCGGACGGCGCGTTGCTGACGGCCGGCGTGCAACGCGGCGGGACAGGGGCGTTGCGCCCGGACACCCTTGGCGCGCCTTTCGCCGAGGCGCGGCTGGCGGCGCTCATGTCCTCCGGCCCCGACCGGCCCGAGCCGCTGGTGCAGTTCACCCCCGGCGACGCCGCCGTGGGGCTGATGACCGGGCACCGGCTGCCCAACATGCCGGGGCCCGGAGGCACGCCGCCAAACCTCGTGGCGCTCGGGGCGATGCGCAGCGGTGCCGGCGTGGTGGAGGCCATCGAAATGGCGCTGGCCGAGGCACCGGAGGCCGACGCCGGCCTCATCGCCATGGACCTGTCGGGCCGCATCGCGCTGGCCAACAGCGCGCTCGTCGCGCGCCGCGACGACATCGGTGCGGCGCTGGTCGAAGATCCGGGCGCGGGCCTGTCGATCGGTGTGCTGCACAATTCCATCTTTCCCGCCCGTGGGTTGGCCGAGGTGGCCGTCGCCGCCGCGCTCGACCTCGCCGCGCCCGCCGATGCCATCGACGGCGAAGCACGGCTGGTCGGCGAAAGCGTGACGCTTGGCGACATGCGCGCGCTGGACCTCGCCTCGGACGGATCGGTCGCCGCGATCACCGTGGACGACCCGACCTGGCTGGGGCCTGCCTGGGAAGGCTCGGTCGTACTGCGCGGCGATCCGGTCCTGCGCTACGGCCGCCCGGTCGGCCGCATCACGCGCGAGGTCTATTGCCGGCTGGAAAACGGCCGTATCATCGGCGCGCGCGGCGGTGAGATGGCCGCCTGGCGAAAGGACCTGGAATGACCCGGGCAGACCTCCTGATCCGCGATGCGACGGTTCACGACGGATCGGGCGCGCCGGGGCGCGTACTGGACGTGGCAGTCACGGGCGACCGGATCGTCGCCATCGGGCCGAGGCTGGACATCGCAGTGGCCGAGGTGATCGACGCCGCCGGCCTTGTGTTGGCACCCGGGTTCATCGACGTGCACACCCATGACGACATCGCCGTGCTGACCCGGGCGGGATCGACGCCCAAGGTCAGCCAGGGCGTCACCACCGTGGTCACCGGCAATTGCGGCATCAGCGCCGCGCCCTCGCCGCTGCTAAGGCGCGACGTGCCGGTGCCCCCGCTGGACCTGTTGGGTGATGCGGCCACCTTTGCCTACCCGCGCTTTGCCGACTACCTCGCCGCCGTGTCCGCTGCCGGCCCGGCGGTGAACGTCGTTCCGCTGGTGGGCCACACGGCGTTGCGGGCGCGGGCGATGGACAGCCTCGACCGCCCCGCCACGGACGAAGAGATCGCCGCGATGCGTCGCGACCTCGTCGATGCGCTGGAGGCGGGCGCGATTGGCCTGTCGACCGGGCTGGCCTATCCACCGGCCAAGGCCACCGCCACGGCCGAGCTGATCGCGCTGGTGGGCGACGTGGCGGCAGCGGGCGCGCTCTGGACGACCCACATGCGGGACGAACGCAGCGGGGTCGTCTCGGCCGTGGCCGAGACCATCGACATCGCCCGGCGCACCGGGTCGCGCACGCTGATCTCGCACCACAAATGTTGCGGTGAGGCGGCGTTCGGCCTGTCGCAGACCACGCTGTCGATGATCGCCGAGGCGCGGGCCGAGCTGACGCTGGACCTCGACGTCTATCCCTACACCGCCAGTTCGACCGTTCTGATCGAGACCTTTGCCCGCGATAGCCGCCAGGTCACGGTCACCTGGTCGGACCCGCACCCCGAGATGAACGGGCGTGACCTGGGCGACGTCTCTGCCGAATGGGGCCTGTCGCAGACCGAGACCATCGAACGGCTCAAGCCCGGCGGGGCGATCTATCACCAGATGGACGACGGTGACCTCGACCGGATCCTCGCCTTTCCGCCCAGCCTCGTCGGCTCGGACGGGCTGCCGCGCGACCGGCGGCCGCATCCGCGGCTTTGGGGGACCTTCCCGCGCGTGCTGGGGCATTTCAGCCGGGACCGGGGGCTGATCCCGCTCGAGACGGCCATCGCCAAGATGACGGGCCAGACGGCCAGGGTGCTGGGGCTGACGGATCGGGGGCTGGTGCAGGAAGGCTACTATGCCGATCTTGTGCTTTTTGATCCCGGGACGGTGATCGACACGGCCAGCTACGACGACCCGACCGCGCGGGCGACGGGCATCCACACTGTCTGGGTGAATGGCAAGCCATCGTGGTCGGACGGCGCCCCTGCGGATGCCGGCATCGGCAAGCTGCTGACGCGCTGAGGGCGCGCGGCCGGAACCAAGCCCCCTCATCACACATCACAACTTGGATAATGTTTGACCATCCACACCCGGAAACCGGGGGGGAAGTGGCGGAGAGACAGGGATTCGAACCCTGGGTGGGCTTGCACCCACAACGGTTTTCGAGACCGCCCCGTTCGACCACTCCGGCACCTCTCCGCGGGGGTCGTGGGGCGCCGTTTAGCCAAAGCCATGGGGGCGTGCAACAGCAAATTTGCGCCTTTCCGCCGGGGCGCTTGGATTTCCGCGCCGGGGCCCTTAAATTCAGGGAAACCCAGCCCGAGGACCGCCCCAAATGCTTCGACCCCTTGCCGCCCTGACCTTTGCCGCCGGTGTGACATTCGCGCCGCCGACCTGGGCCGCGCCGCTCGATGACCTGGCCGCCGCCGTCGGGATTCCCGAGGTTGTCGCGCTGATGCGGGCAGAAGGGCTCGACTACGGCGCGGAGCTGGGCCGCGACATGGGCGTCGAGGGGATCGGCCCGAGCTGGCAGAACACCGTGTCCGAGATCTACGACGCCGCGCTGATGGAAGAGGCCGTGCGCGCGGGCTTCGACGAGGTGATGGGCGATGCGGACCTCGGCCCGCTGCTGGCTTTCTTCGAGGACGGGCCGGGCGCGCGCTTTGTCGACCTGGAGTTGTCGGCCCGCGAGGCGATGCTGGACGAAAGCGTCGAGGAGGCCGCCCGCGACGGGTTCCGCGAGATGGAGGCGGCCGAGACCCCGCGCTACCAGCTGATGCGCGACTTCGTCGAGGCGAACGACCTGATCGAGTGGAACGTCGAAGGGGCGCTGAACGCGTCGTATGCCTTCTATGCCGGGCTCTCGGCCGGTGGCGCGATCGACGTGCCCGAGGACGAACTGCTGGCCGAGGTCTGGGCGAGCGAGCCGGATGTGCGCGAGGACACCCGCGAATGGGTCTACGGCTTTCTGCTGATGGCCTATGGCCCGATGAGCGACGACGATCTGCAAGCCTATACCGATCTGTCGCAGACCGAGGCCGGGCAGCGGCTGAACCGCGCGCTGTTCCGCGGGTTTGACCTGATGTATACCGACATTTCCCGTGCCCTGGGGCTGGCCACGGCCCGGGCCCAGCAAAGCCAGGAATTGTGACCAAAGGTCCTTGACTCGCGCGGGGTTTGCCCCGATAAGCGCGGCCTCAGGCCGGGGCTCACGCTCCGGCGCTTTCGTTGTAACCAAAGTCCCCTGGCGGGGGCGCGCAGTTCGGGGCAGGGCAGTCGCCCTCAAACGCCGGGAAGCCTTGCAAAGGTGACCGGGGCCGAAGGACGCGGAGAGAAAAGGAAGACTACATGTTCGCGGTTCTGAAAACCGGCGGCAAGCAGTACAAGGTCTCCTCGGGCGATGTGCTCCGGGTCGAGAAGCTGGCCGCAAATGCTGGTGAAAAAGTCCAGTTCAACGATATCCTGATGCTGGGTGGCGACACCGTCACCGTCGGCGCACCGCTGGTCGCCGGCGCGGCCGTGCAGGCCGAGGTCATCGATACCATCAAGGCCGACAAGGTCATCACCTTCGTCAAGCGTCGCCGCAAGCACAGCTCGCAGCGGACCCGTGGCCACCGTCAGCAGCTGACCCTGCTGCGCGTCACCGACATCCTGGCCTCGGGCGCTGATGCGACCGGCGTCAAGGCCGCCCTCGGCGCCGCATCGGCCCCGAAATCGGCCGCCGCAGCAGCCCCGGCTGCCGCCGCACCGGCAGCCGCTGGCGACGACCTGACCCAGATCACCGGTGTCGGCCCCGCCGCCGCCAAGAAGCTGAACGAAGCCGGCATCAACACCTTCGCCGACCTGGCGGCCGTGGATGCAGAGACCTTCGAGGCCACCAAGGTGAAGCCCGAGTGGGTCGAACAGGCCAAAGAACTGGCCAAGTAAGAGGAGACTGACCAAATGGCACATAAAAAAGCAGGTGGTTCGTCCCGTAACGGTCGCGACTCCGCGGGTCGTCGTCTGGGCGTCAAGCTGTACGGTGGCCAGTCGGCCATCGCCGGCAACATCATCGTTCGCCAGCGCGGCACCAAGTGGTGGCCGGGCGAGGGCGTCGGCATGGGCCGCGATCACACCATCTTCGCGACCGTCGACGGCAACGTGACCTTCCACAAGGGCCTCAAGGGCCGCACCTTCATTTCGGTGCTGCCGCAAGCCGAGGCCGCTGAATAACAGCCGACCCGAAGGCATGAGACACACGGGGGATCGGCTGGAAGACCAGCCGGTCCCCCGATCCGTTTCCGGCGGAGGAGGGGCCGGCGGAAACGACAGATGCGCAGAGGAGGACCCGCGCATGACCTTGGAAATGACCTCGCTGCCGACCATCGCGGCAGACCGGTTCGACCTGCGGCCGCTGCGGCGGTCCGATCTCGGCATGATCGAGTTCTACGGCGCCGACGAACGGCTGGCGCGGATGACCCGCTCCATCCCGCACCCGCTGCCACCCGGCTCGGTCGAGGCCTTCATCACCCGTTGCCTCTCGCCCGACCGGGAGGAGGAGGTCTGGGTCATGGACGGCACCCGTGACAGCGGGACCGAGCTCATGGGCCTCATCTCGCTCGAGCGGATGGAGGGCAACCAGTCCGAGATCGGCTACTGGGTCGCGCCGGCCTACTGGAACACCGGTGTCGCCTCCGAAGCCGTGCGCGCGCTGGTCGAGGCGAACCCGCTGGGCAACCGCACCTATTTCGCGTCGGTCTTCCAGGACAACCTGGCCTCTGCCAAGGTGCTGACCAATTGCGGTTTCGAGTACCTGGGCGATGCCGAGACCTTCTCGGTCGCCCGCAATGCAAACGTGCCCACCTGGACCTACCTGCGAAAACTGGGCTAGTCCCGCCGCGCGCGGCGCGCTAAAGGCGGGATCGAATGAGGGCGTGAAGCCCGGAAAGCGACGGATCATGAAGTTCCTCGATCTCGCCAAGGTCTACATCCGCTCCGGGTCGGGCGGGGGCGGCTGCGTCAGCTTCCGCCGCGAAAAGTTCATCGAATTCGGCGGCCCCGATGGCGGTGACGGCGGCAACGGCGGCCATGTCTGGGTCGAGGCGGTGGACGGGCTGAACACGCTCATTGACTTCCGCTACCAGCAGCATTTCTTTGCCGACAACGGCCGGCCCGGTGCCGGCCGGCTTCGTACCGGTGCCAGCGGTGAGGACATCGTGCTACGCGTGCCCGTCGGGACCGAGATCATCGACGAGGACGAGGAAACGGTGATCGCCGACCTCGCCACGCTCGGCGACCGGGTCCAGCTGGCGCGCGGCGGCAATGGCGGCTTCGGCAACGCCCATTTCAAGACCGCGACCAACCAGGCCCCGCGCCGCGCCAACCCCGGGCAGGAGGGCGTGGAGCGCACGATCTGGCTGCGTCTGAAACTGATCGCCGACGTGGGCCTGCTGGGCCTCCCCAACGCGGGCAAGTCGACTTTTCTGGCCGCCACGTCCAACGCGCGGCCCAAGATCGCCGATTACCCGTTCACCACGCTGCACCCCAACCTTGGCGTGGTCGGTATCGACAACACCGAATTCGTCGTGGCCGACATCCCCGGCCTGATCGAGGGCGCCTCCGAAGGGCGGGGCCTTGGCGACATGTTCCTCGGCCACGTCGAACGCTGCGCGGTGCTGCTGCACCTCGTGGACGTCACCTCGAACGAGTATATCGAGGATTACCGCACCATCCTGGGCGAGCTTGACGCCTATGGCGCGGGCCTGAACGAAAAGCCGCGCGTGACCGTGCTGAACAAGGTCGATGCGCTGGATGACGAGATGCGCGCCTTCCTGCGGGACGAATTCATCGCCGAAACCGGCGTCACGCCGCTGCTCATGTCTGGCGTCAGCCGCGAAGGCACCGACGAGGTGTTGCGCGCCCTGCGGCCCTACGTGGACGCCAACCGCGCGCCCGTGGTCGAAGAGGACGAAGAATACGGGGACGGCGAATGGCGGCCCTGAGCGACGCGAAACGGCTCGTCGTCAAGATCGGCTCGGCCCTGCTGGTCGACCGGGTGACCGGCACGCTGCGGCGCGACTGGCTGGAAAGCCTCGCGGCCGACGTGGCCCGGCTGCGGTCGCGCGGCACACAGGTGGTGCTGGTCTCCTCGGGCTCCATCGCGCTTGGCCGTGCGACCCTGCGTCTGCCCGCCGGCACCCTGCCGCTGGAACAAAGCCAGGCCAGCGCCGCCGTCGGCCAGATTCGCCTGGCCCGCGCCTACGAGGAGGTGCTGACGCCCCACGGCATCGTCACCGCGCAAGTGCTTGTCACGCTGGAAGATTCCGCCGACCGCAGACGCTACCTCAACACCCGCGCGACGCTCGAAACGCTGGTGGGCCTCGGCGCGGTGCCCATCGTGAACGAGAACGACACCGTCGCCACGGATGAAATCCGCTATGGCGACAATGACCGGCTCGCGGCTCAGGTCGCGGTGACCGTAGGCGCCGACCAGCTGGTGCTCTTGTCGGATGTGGACGGGTTCTACTCGGCCAACCCCACGACCGACCCGAACGCCCGCCGCTACGACGTGATCGACGAGATCACGCCCGAGATCGAGGCGATGGCCGGCGACGCCGGATCGGGCCTCAGCAAGGGCGGGATGAAGACTAAGGTCATGGCGGCCCGCACCGCCACCGCCTCGGGCTGCGCGCTGGCGATCACCGAAGGCTCGCGCCTGAACCCTCTGGCCGCGCTGGAAAACGGCGCCCCGGCCACCTGGTTCACGCCGCATCTCGACCCGCATGCCGCGCGCAAGCGCTGGATCGCGGCGATGAAACCGCAGGGCACGCTGACCATCGACGCCGGCGCTGCCCGGGCGCTGGCGCAGGGCAAATCCCTGCTGCCCGCCGGGATCAAGGGCGTTCAAGGCGCCTTCGGCCGCGGCGATCCGGTCATCATCCGCGATGAAAGCGGTCGCGAGCTGGCCCATGGCCTCACCCGCTACACCGCGGCCGAGGCGCGGGCCATCCTTGGCCACCACAGCTCAGAGATCGAGGCGATCCTCGGCTACCCAGGCCGCGCGGCCTTGATTCATCGCGACGATATGGCACTCTGAAGATCCCCCTTCATCTTGCCGATAAACTCCGGGGGCGCGGGGGCTGGCCCCCGCATCCGACCTCACCGCAAGGACCATGCCCATGAAAGACCTCGCCGACATCCCCGCCCTGATGACCGAGATCGGGCAGCGCGCGAAAGCCGCCGCTGCCACGCTGGCCTTCGCCCCGTCGCAGGCCAAGCGCCAGGCGCTGGAGCAGGCGGCCGAGATCATCCAAGAGCGCCGGGCCGAGATCGTCGCGGCCAATGAAAAGGACCTCGCCTTCGGCCGGGAAAAGGGCCTGACCGACGCCATGATGGATCGCCTCAAGCTCGACGATGCCCGCATCGAGGGCATCTGCGATAGCCTGCGCGCCGTGGCCGAACAGGACGACCCGGTCGGCGAAGTGCTGGCCGAATGGGACCGCCCCACCGGCCTGCACATCAAGCGCGTCCGCACCCCGCTGGGCGTGGTCGGCGTGATCTACGAATCCCGCCCCAACGTGACCGCCGACGCGGGCGCGCTCTGCCTCAAGTCCGGCAACGCGGTGATCCTGCGCGGCGGGTCCGAAAGTTTCCACACCTCATCCGCGCTGCATGCCTGCATGGTCGAGGGGCTGAAGGCCGCGGGTCTCCCCGAGGATGCGATCCAGATGGTCCCGACCCGCGACCGCGCCGCGGTCAAGGAACTGCTGACCATGACCGATTACGTCGATGTCATCGTGCCCCGTGGCGGCAAGGGGCTTGTCGGCCTGGTCCAGCGCGAGGCGCGGGTGCCGGTCTTTGCCCATCTCGAAGGGATCGTGCACATCTACGTCGATGCCTCGGCCGACCCGGTCAAGGCGCTGGACGTGGTGATGAACGCCAAGACCCGCCGCACCGGCATCTGCGGCGCGGCCGAATGCCTGCTGATCCACCGCGATATCGTGGCCACGATCGGGCAGGGGCTGATCCGCGCGCTGCTGGACGCGGGTGTGCGCGTCCATGCCGATGAAACCCTCGCGCGGATCGACGGCGCCGTCCCGGCCACGGCCGAGGACTGGGGCCGCGAATACCTCGACATGGACATCGCTGCCAAGGTGGTGGACGACGTGGACGCGGCCATCGCGCATATCCGCCAGTACAGCTCGTCCCACACGGAATGCATCATCGCCGAAGATCCGGCCCCCGTCGCCCGGTTCTTCGAGCGGGTGGACAGCGCGATCCTGATGCACAACGCCTCGACCCAGTTCGCGGACGGGGGAGAGTTCGGCATGGGCGCCGAGATCGGCATCGCCACCGGCAAGATGCATGCGCGCGGGCCGGTGGGCGCGGCGCAGCTGACCAGCTTCAAGTACCTGGTGACCGGCGACGGCACGACCCGGGCGTAAACGTCGGGTCTTCCCGACGAAAAAAACGTCGGGTCTTCCCGACGAAAAAAAAACGTCGGGTTTGTCCGACGAAAAAGCGTCGGGTTTCTCTGACGGGCAAACGTAGGGTCTTCCCGACAGGCAAACGCAGCCCTGTCCGGGCGGGCCGGGCAGGGCGCTCGGCTCAGACCGTGAGGCGCAACAGCTCGTTTTCCTGTTCGAAGGACACGCTGCGTCCGAGGGTCAGCGCCAGGACCGGCAGCAGCGCGAATTGCACCTGCGCCGGGGCCAGTGCCTTGCGCGCGGCGGGATCGTCCAGCGCGACCCAGACCTCGGGCTCGATGCGCAGGGGCGATCCGTCCGTGACGATGCGCCAGCGGCGGGCCGAGTAATCCACCGTGACCTTGCCGCCCCGTGGCAGGGCCGTTTCGGCGCAGAGCAGGCCGAGGAAGGCCAGCTGGATCTCGGCCCGGTCCATGTCGCCAGTCGGCCCGTAATCGTAGCTGAGCCGCCCGCCTTTCGACAGCGCGTCCAGCACCTTGATCACCTCGCCTCGCGACATCGACTGGCCGCGCCCCGCGGCGCCGAAGGCGACACGAAAGAAGCGGATGCGCGCATTGGCATTGGCGCAACTGTCGGCGATCAGCGCCATTTCCGGCCCCGTGGTCGTACCCTGGCTCATCTCGAGCAATTCCAGCCCGTTGGTGATCGCGCCGATCGGGCTGATCAGGTCATGGCAGATCCGCGACCCTATCAACGCCGCCAGATCCACGTTACTGTCCGTCATTGAACGCTCCTGCCGGATAGGGACCTCATGACCGACCTCAACGCCTTTCTCGAACCCGGCATGCTGGTGCGGCATCCCGCGCATCCCGAATGGGGCACGGGCCAGGTCCAGTCGCGCATCGGCGCGCGGATCACCGTCAACTTTCCCGATGCGGGCAAGGTGGTGATCGATGGAACGGTGGTCGGTCTCATGCCGGTGATAAAGCCCTGAGTTGGTTTACGAATGGTTAACGCCCGCTTGAGCTTTGTAAAGGGGGCGAAAACCCGCCAAAGTGCGCCGGTTGCCAAGGCGCGGCCCCTTGCCTAAAAGCCCTGTCAGCACGGCCGTGAAGGGGGGAGAGACGCACGTGGCAGAGCCCGATTTCGAGCTGTCTCTGGCCCGCTCGGCCGAGGACCTGCGCGCCGCGCAGCGCCTGCGTTACGAGATCTTCGTCCAGGAGCTGGGCGGCGGCGGGGCCATGGTCGACCATGACAACCGGCTGGAAATCGACCGGTTCGATCCGTTCTTCGACCACCTCCTGTTGCGCGACCGCAGCCGTGACCATGCCGTGGTCGGGGTCTACCGCCTGCTGCGCTGCGACCAGGCCAGGGCGGCCGGGCAGTTCTATTCCGAGGATGAATACGACCTGTCTGTGCTGCGTCAAAGCGGCCGCAAGCTGCTCGAACTGGGGCGGTCCTGCCTGCATGCGGATTACCGGGGCGGGGCGGCGATGTATCACCTTTGGGGCGGACTTGCCGATTACGTGGCCGAGCACGGGATCGAGATCCTGTTCGGTACCGCCTCGTTCCACGGCGCGGACCCCGAGGCGCATGCGGATGCGCTGTCGCTGCTGTATCAGCGCCACCTTGCCCCCGAGGACCTGCGCGTCACCGCCCGCCCCGAGGCGCGGGCCGAGATGAACCGCGTTCAGGAAAGCGAGCTCGACCGCAAGGCGGCGATGCTGAAGATCCCCGCGCTGATCAAGGCCTATCTGCGGCTGGGCGGCGTGGTGGGCGATGGCGCCTGGATCGACCGCGCCTTCAACACCACCGACGTTTGCCTGGTCATGGACACCGCCCGCATGAACCAGCGCCAGCGCGCGCTGTACGAACGGGACCGCGGCTGATGGTCACCTGGGAGGGCGGAGACTACCCCGACGAGCCGAAGATCACCCCGCTGGGCTGGGGGCTGGTCGTGCTGCGCGGGCTCGTGCTGGCTGCCGTGGTCTTTGGCGGGCTGGCGCTGCTGCTGACCCTGCGTCTGATCGAACGGCCGATCTTCGGGCTGAACCGTCCCTGGACACCCTGGATCACCCAAGGGGTCTGCCGCGCGGCCTTTGTCATCCTTGGCATGGGGTTTTCGACCTCGGGCCAACCGATGAAACAGCCCGGCGCGGCGGTGGCGAACCACGGGTCGTGGCTCGACATCTTCGCGCTCAACGCCCGCAAGCGCATCTACTTCGTGTCGAAATCCGAGGTCGCCAACTGGCCCGGCATCGGCTGGCTGGCGCGGGCCACCGGCACCGTCTTCATCAACCGCGACCGGCGCGAGGCCAAGGCGCAGACCGATCTTTTCATGGAGCGGATCGAGGCGGGGCACCGGCTGGTGTTCTTCCCCGAGGGTACCTCGACCGATGCATCCCGGGTGATCCCGTTCAAGACCACGCTGTTCGAGGCGTTCTTTCGCCACAGCGCCAGCGCCGATCTGCATATCCAGCCGATCACGCTGGCGTATCACGCGCCCCCGGGCGCCGATCCGCGCCATTACGGCTGGTGGGGCGACATGTCTTTCGGAGCGCACCTGCTCAAGGTGCTGGCGACGCCGCGGCAGGGCCGGGTCGCGATCACCTATCATCCGCCGGTCCGGATCGAGGATTTCGAGAACCGCAAGGCCCTTGCACGGCATCTGGAAACCATCGTCCGCAATGGCCTTCGCGCCGCCTTCCCGGAGCGGCAGATCGGCGACAGCTAGCCCCCGCGTCAAAGCGTTCCATGTCCCGAATGTGATTGGACGCGGGCCGCCGCGCCCATATAACGGGTCCATGATTACGGAACTCGGTCACTTCGCCCTCGCGCTTGCGCTTGTCGTCGCTCTTGTCCAGGCCATCGTGCCGATGGTGGGGGCGCATCGGCGTCACGCCGGGTGGATGGCCGTGGCGGAACCGGCCGCCAATGCGCAATTCCTGCTGATCGCGCTGTCCTTTGCCGCGCTGACCTATGCCTTCGTCACCTCGGATTTCAGCCTGCAGGTGGTGGTCGCGAACTCGCACAGTGCCAAGCCGATGCTCTACAAGATTTCGGGCGTCTGGGGGAATCACGAGGGGTCGATGCTGCTCTGGGTGCTGATCCTGGCCCTGTTCGGCGCCTGTGCCAGCTGGTTCGGCGGCAACCTGCCGCCCTCGCTCAGGGCCCGGGTGCTGGGCGTGCAGGGGGCGATCGGCGTGGCCTTCCTGGCCTTCATCCTCTTTACCTCGAACCCCTTCACCCGCATGGCCGTGGCGCCCTTTGACGGGCAGGACCTGAACCCGCTGCTGCAGGACCCGGGCCTCGCCTTCCACCCGCCGTTCCTCTACCTCGGCTACGTGGGCCTGTCGGTGTCCTTCAGCTTTGCCGTCGCCGCGCTGATCGAAGGCCGCGTGGACGCCGCCTGGGGCCGCTGGGTGCGGCCCTGGACGCTGGCGGCCTGGGTCTTCCTGACCATCGGCATCGCGATGGGGTCGTGGTGGGCCTATTACGAACTGGGCTGGGGTGGCTTCTGGTTCTGGGACCCGGTCGAGAACGCGTCCTTCATGCCCTGGCTCTTTGCCGCCGCACTGCTGCATTCGGCCATCGTGGTGGAAAAGCGCGAGAGCCTGAAAGCCTGGACGATCCTGCTGGCCATCCTCGCCTTCGGCTTCTCGCTGATCGGGACGTTCATCGTCCGCTCGGGCGTCATCACCTCGGTCCATGCCTTCGCCAACGACCCCGAGCGCGGGGTGTTCATCCTGGCCATCCTCGCGATCTTCACCGGCGGCGCGCTGACGCTCTTTGCCGCCCGCGCCGGCACAATGGAGGCGAAGGGTGTCTTTTCGCTGCTCAGCCGCGAATCCGGGCTGGTGGCGAACAACATCCTGCTGGCGGTGTCGTCCTTCGTCGTCTTCATCGGCACGATCTGGCCGCTGGTGGCCGAGATGTTCCTCGACCGCAAGCTCAGCGTCGGACCGCCGTTCTTCAACATGGCCTTCACGCCCTTCATGATCGTGCTGGGCCTGATCCTGCCCATCGGCGCCATGCTGCCCTGGAAACGGGCCAAACTGGGCCGGGTGATGCGGCAACTGGCGCCGGCCTTCGTGCTGGCGCTGGCCATCGGCGGGCTCGCCTGGGCGATGCAGACCGGGCGCAGCCTGATGGGCCCCGTGGGCCTGTTCCTTGGCACCTGGCTGGTCTTTGGCGCGCTCACCGATCTCTGGACCCGCACCGGGCGCGACCGCGACCTGACGCGCCTTCTGCGTTTGCCGCGCGCCGACTGGGGCAAGGCCGTGGCCCATGCGGGCCTTGGCGTGACCATGCTGGGCGTCGCCGGGCTGATGGCCTGGGAAGAGGAAGACATCCGCACCGTCCAGTTGAACGAGCCCTGGACCGTCGGCGCCTTCGAGCTGGTGCTGACCGCCGTGAACCGCGTCGAGGGGCCGAACTACATCTCGACCATGGGCGACGTGACCCTGCGCCAGGACGCGCAGGACATCGCCTCGTTGCACCCCGAGAAACGCACCTACCCGGTGGCGCAGATGCCGACGACCGAAGCGGCGATCGACTACCGGTTCCTGCGCGATGTCTACGTGGTGATCGGCGATGCACAGGCCGACGGCGGCTGGGCCATGCGAACCTATATCAAGCCGCTGGCGAACTGGATCTGGGCCGGCTCTCTGCTGATGGCGCTTGGCGGCACGCTGAGCCTCAGCGACCGCCGCTTCCGCGTCGCCGCCGGGGCGCGGCGCGAACCCAAGGGGGTTCCGGCGGAATGACCCGGGCCGGCCGGTGGTGGGCAAAATGCCCAGCCTTCATCCTTGCCCTGATGCTGGCGTTCTCGGCGCCCGTCCTCGCCGTCACCCCGAGCGAGGTGCTGGACGACCCGGTGCTCGAATCCCGTGCGCGCGAGATCTCAAAGGGCCTGCGCTGCCCGGTCTGCCAGAACGAAAGCATCGACGAATCCAATGCCTCGGTCAGCCATGACCTGCGGGTACTGGTGCGCGAACGGCTGGTCGCGGGTGACAGCAACGAAGAGGTCGTGGACTACATCGTCGCCCGCTACGGCGAGTTTGTCCTCCTGCGCCCCGAGACCGGCGGCGCCAACATCCTGCTCTGGGCCGCCGGGCCGCTGATGCTGCTGATCGCAGGCGGGGTCGGGATCACGTACCTGCGCCGCCGGTCCCGCGCGCCGGGCACGGCCGAGGCGACCTTGTCAGAGGCCGAAGAGGACCGCGTCCGCGCGCTTCTCGACGAGTGACGCGGCGTTTCTAGGTGCGCCCGACGCGCCAAGGCCCTATCCATGGGCCAACGCGCTACGTCGAGGGACCGCCATGCAGTACGAAACCATCACCAACGACCTGACCGATGGCATCGCCACGATCACCCTGAACCGCCCCGACGTGATGAATGCCATGTCGACGCAGATGCGGGCCGAACTGGCCTTTGCCGTGCGCGAGGGCGGGCAGCAGGCCCGGGTCGTGGTGCTGACGGGCGCCGGGCGCGCCTTCTGCTCGGGCCAGGACCTGGGCGACGGCAGCAACGCCGCCAACATGGATCTCGAGCGGGTGCTGCGCGACGAATACGCGCCGCTTGTGCGCGCGATCCACGATTGCCCGGTGCCGACCATCGCCGCCGTCAACGGCGCCGCTGCCGGGGCCGGGGCCAACCTGGCGCTTGCCTGCGACATCGTGATCGCCACCGAAAGCGCCTATTTCCTGCAGGCCTTCGCGCGCATCGGCCTGATCCCCGACGCGGGCGGCACCTACACCATGCCGCGCGGCATGGGGCTGGCCAAGGCCATGGGCGCGGCGCTCTTTGCCGACAAGATCAGCGCCCGGCAGGCCGACGCCTGGGGCATGATCTGGGAAGCGGTCCCCGATGACGGGTTCGAGGTGCATTGGAAGGCTCGCGCGAAACACCTCGCCGCCGGTCCGACCGCGGCTTACGCGCATATCAAGACCGCGCTTCGCGCCAGCTTCCGCAACGATTTCGAAACCCAGATCGCGATGGAAGCGAAACTGCAGGGTCAGGCCGGACAGAGCCGCGACTTCAAGGAAGGCGTGCTGGCCTTCCTCGAAAAGCGCCCGGCTAGGTTCGAAGGCCGGTAACGTCCCTGCCGCGGTATTGGGCGCCTGCCTCTTTCCGCGGCAAATCGCTGGCCCCATCGCTTTCCCTTTGCGGACCCGCCTGCCATGGTCGGGGGATCAAGCGATGGGGACACCAATTTGCGACTCACCGTTTTCACCGATCTCGACGGGACACTGCTGGACCATGGCAGCTACAGCCACGCGCCCGCAGCCCCTGCGATCGCGGCCCTGAAGGCGCGCGGCGCGGCTATCGTGCTGGCCTCAAGCAAGACCGCGGCCGAGATCCTTCCGCTGCACGCCGAGCTGGGCCTGGGCGACGCGCCGATCATCGCCGAGAACGGCGCGGCGCTGGTGCGACCCGGTGAGGGCACCCCGGAGACTTCCGACTACACCCGCCTGCGCGCCGCGCTCGACGCTCTGCCGCCGGAGCTGCGCGCGCCGTTCCGCGGCTTTGGCGACATGAGCGCCGAGGAGGTCGCCGCCGACACCGGCCTGCCGCTTGCCAGCGCGACCCTCGCCAAAGAGCGGCTTTTCAGCGAACCCGGCCGCTGGTTGGGAACCGATGATCAACGAACGGCGTTCGCCGGCAGGCTTTCCGCGAAGGGCATCACCGCCCGCCACGGCGGCCGCTACCTGACCCTGTCGTTCGGCGGCACCAAGGCCAGCCAGATGGACGCCGTTACGCGCATGTTGCACCCTGACGTGACCATCGCGCTTGGTGACGCGCCGAACGACATCGAGATGCTCGAGGCCGCCGATTACGGCATCGTCATCCGCAACGACCACGGGCCCGGATTGCCCGCGCTGACCGGAGAGGCTTTGGGCCGCATCCGTCGCAGCACGGCCCCCGGACCGCAAGGCTGGGCCGAGGAAATCCTCGCCCTGATCGCGCAGTTGGAAAGACAGGAAGGCAGGCCCTGAGATGGCGGATTTTCACCAGAACGGCAATATCGCGCAGTTCCACAACCTGCGCCAGCGTGCCTTGGCCGAGCTGGATTACGAGCTCGAGACCTTCACCCAGACGCGCAAGATCTCTCTCATCCTGCCCAGCCTCTATTCCGAGCTCGAGCATCCGGCGCTGCAACATATCCTCGACGAGCTGAGCAAGGTCCGCTACCTGCACCGCGTCATCATCGGGCTCGACCAGGCGAACGAGGCGCAGTTCCGCCACGCCCGCGCCTACTTTGACCGGCTGCCGCAACAGCATGTGGTGCTCTGGAACGACAGCCCGCGCATGTTGGCGATCCAGGACCGGTTGATCGGTCTGGGCCTTGCCCCGCAGGAACCGGGCAAGGGCAAGAACGTCTGGGGCTGCATGGGCTACCTCATCGCCTGCGCCGACAGCGCGGTGATGGCGATCCACGATTGCGACATCACCACCTACGACAGCGAGATGCTGTCGCGCCTTGTCTACCCGGTCGCCAATCCCGATTTCAGCTACCAGCTGAGCAAGGGGTTCTACCCCCGCGTCGGCGGCGGCAAGTTGAACGGGCGGGTGACGCGGAACCTGGTCTCTCCGCTGCTGCTGGCGCTCAAGAAGGTGATCGGCGACCGCGATTACATCGACTACCTGCGCAGCTTCCGCTACCCGCTCTCGGGCGAGTTTGCCATGCGGACGGCCATGCTGCCCGACCTGCGCATCCCCTCGGACTGGGGACTGGAAATCGGCGTGTTGTCAGAGGCCTGGCGCAACCTCGGCCCCTCGGCCGTCTGCCAGGTCGAGATCGCGGATGCCTATGACCACAAGCACCAGGACCTCAGCCAGGAGGATTCAAACGCCGGGCTCAACCGCATGTCGACCGACATCTGCAAGGCGATCTACCGCAAGCTGGCCGCCGACGGCACGGTCTTCACGCCGAATGTCTTCCGCACGCTCAAGGCGACCTATTACCGGACCGCGTTGGACCTGCTGGACGCCTACTGGGCCGATGCGCGGATGAACGGGCTGTCCATCGACCGCCATGCCGAGGAACGCTCGATCGAGCTATTCGCCGAGAACATCGTGCGCGCGGGGCAGATCTTCATCGACCTGCCGCAGGAGACGCCCTTCATCCCGACCTGGAACCGGGTGCATTCGGCCGATCCAGACCTCTTGAACGATCTCAAGAAGGCCGTGGCCGAGGACCAGGAAGAATTCGCGTAAGGCCTAGGGAAGGTGGGGTGAAACCCCACCCTACGGCAAACGGGGTAGGGTGGGGTTTCACCCCACCTTGCGCACCGTCACTCGTCGATGCGGTTGGAAATCCAGCGGCACTGGTAGGGCGCCAGCGTGATCACCTCGGCATCCAAAGCGATGCTCTCGCCGGTCAGCAGGTCGACCCACTCCTCGTCCGCGATCAGGTTGATGCTCGAGGCGGGCAGTTCGATCGTGTCGGCGCTGACGTTGTGCAGGGCGAACAGCGACTGGTTCCGGTCGAGCGATTGCCGCCAGATGCCGAACACCCGGTCCTCGAGATGCAGCGTGAACTGCGTGCCGTTCGGATGCAGCGCCGATTGCTGACGCCGGATGCGCAGCCGCCGCGACAGCTCTTTCAGCACGCGGGCATTGTCGCTGTCCGGATCGGCCAGCCGGTCCTTCAGCGCCGGGTAATCCCAGCGGTGCCGGTTGATCGCCCGGTTCATCCCGCGCCGCGTCACCGCCTCGTGGTCGTTGCGCGTGGCCAGCATGGAATGGATGTAGAAGGCGGGGATACCTTCAAGCGACATGACGATGGTCTGCGAACAGATGAAGCGTTCGAAATGCCAGTCGTCGGTGCCGTTGAACGTGTGGCTCAGCGCCTCGTAATAGGAACAGTTCAGCTCATAGGGCGCCTCTCCGCCCGAGGGCAGGGCGCGCATCGACACCAGGCCCCCGGCCTCGCGCACCGTGGCGATCATCTGGTCTATCTCGTCCTGCGGCAGCAGCCCTTCGGCCGGGCGCATGCCGATCCCGTCATGGCTGGCGGTGAAGTTGAGATAGGCGCAGCCCAGCGGCGCGGGCGGCATGGCGCGTTGCCAGGCCAGCAGGCGGCGGGCCGAGCCCGACATCAGCGCATGCAGGATCAGCGGTGGCAGAGGGAAGTTGTAGACCGCGTGCGCCTCGTTCCGCTGGCCGAAATAGCTGAGGTTCTCGGCCTTGGGCACGTTGGTTTCGGTCAGCAGGATCACCGTCTCGGTCGCGTAATCGACCAACAGGCGCAGCAGTTGCACGATGGCATGGGTTTCGGGCAGGTGGATCGACTTGGTGCCGATCTCCTTCCAGACAAAGGCCACGGCATCCAGCCGGATGGTCCGCACCCCTTCGTCGATATGCAGCCGGATGATGCGCAGGATCTCGAGCAGCACCTCGGGATTCGAGAAATCCAGGTCGATCTGGTCGTGGCTGAAGGTGCACCAGACGTGCCGCGTGCCGTTCGAGGTCTCGACCTCCTGCAGCAGCGGCGTGGTGCGGGGGCGGACGACTTCGGACAGGTCGTCGGTCGGAGAAGCCTCGAAGAAGAACTTGTCATAGGGCGGCTGGCCCTGGCGATAGGCGTTGAACCAGACACCCTGGCTGCTGACATGGTTCAGCACGAGGTCGGACATCAGGTGGAACTGCTGGCCGATCCGCTCGATATCGGACCATTCGCCAAGCGAGGAATTGACCTTGGTGTAATCGGTGACCGCGAACCCGTCATCCGAGGTGAAGGGAAAGAACGGCAGGATGTGAACCCCGTTCACAACACCCTTAAGATGGGTCAGCAGGAAATCCAGCAGCACGTCCAGCGGCTTGTGCGCCCCGTCCATCAGCGTGTCGCCATAGGTGATGACGACGGCGTCCTTCTGGGACCACAGGTTGTTGCCCGGGGTGCGCGGCCGTTTGCGGCGATGCTTTCCCTCGGGCCAGAAGGCGTCGATCACCTGGGTGGCGAGGATGTCGCAATCGGTCTCGGGATAGATCTTGCGCAGCAGCTGCGACAGCCGGCTGCTGAACGAGAGGGACGTGGATGGCATTGTTCGCGCTCTTGCTTGCTGGACCGGTCGAAACCGGTTTCGGGGCCAGTAAACCAGCTTGGCCCGCCAAGGTCCAGCAGTCGCGCACGGCCCAACGCAAAGCCCCGCACGGCGCGGGCACGGTGCGGGGCTTTTCGGGCGGCGCCTGTCGGAGCGGCCCGTGCGGCGCGTCATTCCGGGAGTGCCGCGTCGCGCGGACGGGCAGCGTGAGTGATGGCCTTTCGGAAAGGGGGCAGGACGCGCGGGGCGGTCACTTGCCCGGTGCCCGGAATGGGGCGGCTGACTGGTCCCTCCTCTGGTGAAGGGGTGAAATGAGCATCCGCGATGAAAATGGCCGCGGTCAGTAATCCGTGCGGTGGTGGGCGCCGGGCCCGCCAAGTAACCCTTTCAGGATGCCACAGTATGGCCGTTCAGGCAATGGCGTAGCACGAAACGAAGTTCTGCAGGATCCGCTCGGGCCAGGTCACATCGGCTGCGCGGCACATGGCGATCAGGTCATCTGCCTCGTCGGGATGGAAATATCCCTTGTTGCGGTAACGCCGGATGCGGGTCTCGAAGACGGCAGCATCGGCCTCGGGGTGGAACTGGGTTGCATAGACGTTCCGGCCATGGCGCATGATCTGCACCGGGCAGGGGGCGGACCGCGCGATCAGGGTGCTGCCCTCGGGCATGACCTCCACCGCCTCCTTGTGGCCCACGAAGGCGTCGAAGCTGTCCGGCAGCCCGGCCATCAGCGGATCGGCACGGCCCTCGGGCGACAGCGTGCAGGTGACGGGGCCGACCGGCTCGCCATAGCGGCCCTGGCCAACATGGCCGCCCAGGTGATGGGCCAGGATGCCGAGCCCGTAGCAGCAGCCGAGATAGGGGATGTCGCGGGCGCAGATCTCGGGCATCAACGACAGGATCGTGGCCTCGATCCGCGCCTCGACCGGGTCCTTGCCCGCCGCGGGGTCGCTGACGCAGCCCGGGCCGCCGCCGACGATGACGCCGGCATAGTCGCCAAGGTCAAGGTCCCCCGGCAGCGGCTCGCAGTCCAGCCGAATGCGGCGGGTCTGCGCGGCCGTCATCCGACCTTTGTCGAGAAAGGCGGCATATTCGTCGTCCGAGGTATCCGCCTCGGGGCGCAATTGCAGGATCAGGAAAGGTTTCATGCCGGGTCCCCCACGTCTTGCCCCTGTCTTGGCGGCAAGGGGCACGGGGCGCAAGGCCCGGAGCCAATCAGCCGCAAGCGCCGGATTGAAAAACGCCCGCGAGGACAGCGCGGGCGTTCAACATGGAACCTTGTCGGCCTTGGCGGGTTGCCCTTACGAGCCCCACGAGCGGACGGAGCCGCAATCCATATGCACGAAATTCGAGCCGGAGTAGCGACCGACGCCGCCCCCGCGGCAGGACATAGCCGCCTTGGCCATCTGGTTGACCGAGCGCGAGTTAAGCCGGACGTCCGCGGCCTTGCCCTGCATGTGGAGCGAGTTCTTGGCCACGCCCGAGCTGCGCGCGCGCAGCATGTTGTTGGTCTGCGGGCTGCGATAGCCCGACACCAGCATGTAGGGTTCGGTCACGTCCATCAGGTTGTGGGCTGCGGCCAGGATGTCGATCGTGCGCAGGTCGATGAACTTGACCTGGTCGGTGCGCCAGTCGCGCATGAATTTGTGGACCTCGTCCACGGATTCCTTGATGTAGTCGCCTTCGACCCAGTAGATCATGTCGATCTTTTCGCCGGTGCGGCCCGAGTACATCTTGATCCGGCGGATGTCGCCGCCGCCGCGCAGGAAGCCTGCTGCATTGGTGTAGGTGGGAGCCGCCGTAACGGCCGTCGCTGCGAATGCGGCCATGAGGCCGCGGCGTGTGAACACGCCGGTGCGTTTGTCTGTCATGGTTAGCGCTGTCCCGTCGCTCTACCTGTTTCTCTGCCGCAACGTTGTGCGGACCTGCCATCTCATCCCCAGATGTGAGACTTCTATGCCACGAAGGGCCAAGCGGACCAAGGCCGGATTCGGGCAGGGGGGAAAAATCAAGAGATTTCGGCAGATTTTTGCTGAGAGGGCTGCGAAGCCCCTCTGGTGTGGCGGATTCTCCTCGTTTCCCCCTTTCCACGGGGGCGTGGTTGACGCATTCGGGTTTAAACTTCGGAACTTAAGTAAATGTGAATAGACTTCTCTGCCTGCTGTTTTGTGATAATGGGGCCGAGTTGTAACGATAGAAGAGGATCGACCACGCCATGCGCATGCTGCCGCTCTCCCGCCGGATCTCCGCCCTTGCACTGGGGGCCGCGGTCGCCTCGACGCTGGCCTTGGGGGCCGCGCCCGCGATGGCGCAGGGGGTGACGGCCTTCAAGCAGGCTGTGGCCGAGGCGGCCGCGCAGGACAAGGGCATCGCCGCCTATTACCAGGCCGCGAATTACGATGACCTCTGGACCGGCAACGACGACGGCGCGCGCCGCCGCGCGCTGCTCGAGGCGGTGGCCGATGCCGGCGCCCATGGCCTGCCCGCCGGGCGCTACGACCCCGCCGCGATCGAGGCGCTGCTGGCCAGCCCCAAGACCGCCCGCGACCGGGGCCGGGTCGAGGTCGAGATGTCGAAGCTGTTCCTGCAGTACGCCCGCGACATCCAGACCGGCGTGCTCGAGCCCAAGCGCATCGACAGCGGCATCGTCAGGGCGATTCCCTACCGCGACCGCGCCTCGCTGCTGGCGGCGGTGGGCAAGTCGACGCCCAAGGCCTTCTTCCGCGCGCTGCCGCCGAAGACCGGCGAATATGCCCGGCTGATGAAGGAAAAGATGCGGCTGGAAAAGCTGCTGGCGCAGGGCGGCTGGGGCCAGTCCGTGCCGGGCAGCAAGCTTGAGCCCGGCGCGCAGGGCGCGGGCGTCGTGGCACTGCGCAACCGGCTGGTGGCCATGGGCTACATGGCGCCTTCGGCCAGCCAGTCCTATGACGCGGCCATGCAGCAGGCGGTGCAGCAGTTCCAGGTCGACCATGGGCTGAGCCCGGACGGCGTCGCCGGCAGCGGCACCCTGGCCGAGATCAACGTGCCGGTCGAACGCCGGTTGCAGTCGATCCTGGTCGCGATGGAGCGCGAGCGCTGGACGAACATTCCGCGCGGCGACCGCCATGTGCTGGTCAATCTCACGGATTTCTCGGCCAAGATCGTCGATTTCGACAAGGTCACCTTCGAGACCCGCTCGGTCATCGGGGCCGACAGCTCGGACCGGCGCAGCCCGGAGTTTTCCGACGTGATGGAGCACATGGTCATCAACCCGACCTGGAACGTGCCGCGCTCGATCGCCGTCAAGGAGTACCTGCCGATGATGAAGCGGAACCCGAACGCGGCGGGGCACCTGAACCTCTATGATGCGCGCGGCCGCCAGGTCAGCCGCAGCAGCATCAACTTCAACGCCTACACGGAACGCACCTTCCCCTACAACATCAAGCAGCCGCCGTCGGACGGCAACGCGCTGGGGCTGGTCAAGTTCATGTTCCCGAACAAGTACAACATCTACCTGCACGACACGCCATCCAAGAGCCTGTTCGAGCGCGAGACCCGCGCCTTCAGCCACGGCTGCATCCGGCTGCAACAGCCCTTCGACTTTGCCTATGCGCTGCTGGCGGTGCAGACCGATGACCCGAAGGGCCTGTTCCACAGCAAGCTGAATACCGGGCGCGAGACGGTGGTGCCGCTGGACCAGCCGATCCCGGTGCACCTGATCTACCGCACGGCCTTCACCCAGGCGAAGGGCAACACCAACTATCGCCGCGACGTCTACGGCCGTGACGCCAAGATCTGGAACGCGCTGTCGGCGGCCGGGGTTACGTTGCGCGCCGTTCAGGGCTAAACCGGGCCCCGAGACGAACGGGGGCCAGAGATGGATCATTCGATTTCCGAGATCGCGGCGGCGCTGGGGGCGAAGGCCCTTGGCGCCGTAGATATTCGTGTGAGCGGCGTGGCCGAGCCGGCGATGGCTGGCCCCGAGCACCTGGCCATGGCGATGAAGCCGGCCTTTGCCGAGCAATTGAGCGCCGGCCGCGCCCGCGCCGCCATGCTGTGGGAAGGCGCGGATTGGCAGGCCATGGGCCTCGAGGCGGCGATCACCGCGCCGCGCCCGCGCTTTGCCATGGCCGGGCTCAGCGCCATGATGGACCGGGGGCAGGGCTACAAGCCCGGCATCAGCCCGGCCGCGCTGATCGACCCCCATGCGCAGATCGGCCGCAACGTGACCGTGGGCGCGCTGGCCGTGATCTCGGCCGGGGCGGTGATCGGCGACGGATCGGTCATCGGCCCGCAATGTTTCATCGGCTGCGACGCGGTGCTGGGCGAAAACGCCTACCTGCGTGAAGGCGTGCGGATCGGCGCGCGGGTGCGCATCGGCGCCCGCTTCATCGCGCAGCCCGGCGCGGTGATCGGCGGCGACGGGTTCAGCTTTGTCACGCCCGAGGAATCGGCGGTCGAGCGCGTGCGCGACACGCTGGGTGACGCGGGCGAGGCCAAGGGCCAGAGCTATGCGCGGATCCATTCGCTGGGCAGCGTGACGATTGGTGACGACGTCGAGATCGGTGCCAATTCCTGCATCGACTGCGGCACCGTGCGCGACACGGCGGTGGGCAACGGGGTCAAGATCGACAACCTCGCCCAGATCGGCCACAACGTGGTGATCGGCAACGACGTGCTGGTCTGCGCGCAGGTCGGCATCGCGGGCTCGTCGCGCATCGGCAACAACGTGGTGCTGGGCGGTCAGACCGGGGTCAGCGACAACGTCTTTGTCGGCGACAACGCCATCACCGGGGGCGCGACCAAGGTGCTGGCCAACGTGCCCGCCGGCCGTGTCATGCTGGGCTACCCGGCGATGAAGATGGACAGCCATATCGAGGTCTACAAGGCCCTGCGCAAGCTGCCGCGCCTGCTGCGCGATGTCGCCGCCCTCAAGAAAGCGGTTTCCAACGGGGACGCGACCGAGTAATCCCCGGGCAGTACAGGGCAGGCAGGAGATCGTGCCATGAACGTCAAGGACAAGGTCATCGGAATCATCGCCGAACAGGCCGTGCTGGACCCGTCGGACGTGACGCTGGACAGCACGCTGGAAGATCTCGGCATCGACAGCCTGGGGCTGGTCGAGAGCATTTTTGCCATCGAGGAAGCCTTTGACATCCAGGTCCCGTTCAACGCCAACGCTCCGCAGGAAAGCGATTTCGACATCTCGTCCGTGGCGAAGATCGTCGAGGGGGTCGAGCGGCTGGTCGCAGAGCAGAAGGTCTGACCGGCGCAGGGGAGGGCGCGCCCGATGCGTGAGATGAAACGGGTGGTGATCACAGGCGCAGGCACGGTCAACGCGCTTGGGCGCAACGTGCCGGATACGCTGGAAGCGATGCGCGAGGGGCGCTGCGGGATCGGCGAGCTCGACATTCCCGATATCGACCGGCTGTCGGTCAAGATCGGTGCGCAGGTCAAGGGCTTTACCGCCGAGAACCATTTCAACCGACAGCAGATGTCGCTGTACGACCGGTTCACGCAGTTCACCCTGCTGTCGGCGCGCGAGGCGATCGCGCAGTCGGGGCTGGAGTTTGCCGGCGAGCTGGCCGCGCGCTCGGGCGTGGTGCTGGGCAATTCGGGCGGCGGGATGACCACGCTCGACGAAAATTACCGCTCGGTCTACGAGGAGGGGAAGAACCGCGTTCATCCCTTCGTCGTGCCGAAGCTGATGAACAATGCCGCGGCCAGCCATGTGAGCATGGAGTTCAACCTCAAGGGCCCCGCCTTTACCGTCGCTTCGGCCTGCGCCTCGTCGAACCACGCCATGGCGCAGGCCTTCCAGATGGTCCATGGCGGCATGGCGCCGGTCATGGTCACGGGCGGGTCGGAATCCATGCTGTGTTTCGGCGGGGTGAAGGCCTGGGAAGGGCTGCGGGTCATGTCGAAAGACGCCTGCCGGCCCTTCAGCGCCAACCGCAACGGCATGGTGCAGGGCGAGGGGGCGGGTGTCTTCGTCTTCGAGGATTACGACCACGCCCGCGCGCGCGGTGCCGAGATCCTGGCCGAGGTGGCGGGGTTTGCCATGTCCTCGGACGCCTCGGACATCGTCATGCCGTCGAAACAGGGCGCGGCCCGGGCCATCGCCGGCGCACTGGCTGATGCGCGGATCGACCGGTCGGAAGTGCAGTATATCAACGCCCATGGCACCGGCACCGCGGCCAATGACAAGACCGAATGCGCGGCCGTGGCCGATGTCTTCGGACCTTACGCGGATTCGCTGATGATCTCGTCGACCAAGTCGATGCATGGCCACCTGATCGGCGGCACCGGCGCGGTCGAGCTGCTGGCCTGCATCATGGCCCTGCGCGACGGCATCGTCGCCCCGACCATCGGCTACGAGGAGCCGGACCCGGAATGCGCGCTCGACGTGGTGCCGAACCAGGCGCGCGAGGCCAAGGTTTCGGTCGCGCTGAGCAACGCCTTTGCCTTCGGCGGGCTCAACGCGGTACTGGCGCTGCGCAAGGTCTGAACGTGATCCGGATGAGTGCTGCGCACGCTTGATTATTAAGGGTTAAGGGGGGCGATGCCCCCCTCGGCCTGCGGCCTCACCCCCCAAGGTATTTGGAAAACAATGAAGTCAGGGGGCCGGGTTCTCTGCCCGCCAGGCGGCCCAGGCTTCCGGCGTGTCGAGATCGCGGGTGGCGTGCGTGCCGGGCAGGGCGGTGTGGTGGATCTTTGCGCATTGCATCAGGGGCTTGGCGCCCTGGTCGCCGGTGAGGCCGGCGAATTCTGCGAAGAGATGTGCGGGGAAGATCACCGGGTGGCCGGGGGTACCGTCGGCAGCCGTGGCCTGGTGGATATGGTCCGGGGCCTTGGCGTGGGCGGTAAGCAGGGTGTCCAAGTCATCGGTCGTGAGGTCAGGCAGGTCAGGCAGCAGGACCATCAGGGCCGTCGGGCGGGGCGTCATCGCCCGCGCGTGCCGCGCGCCGGCGCGGAGCGAAGCGGCCAACCCCTCGGCGGCGTCCGGGATGAGGGCGGTCGCCGCTCCCGGAGGCAGAGCGGTGGCGCGGGCCGGGAAATCACTGTTGAGCGTGACGAGAACCTGCGCGCCGGTCGCCAGCGCCCGCGCAACCTGGCGGGCCAGGAGGGGCGTGTCGCCGACCCGCTCCATCAGCTTGTCGGTGCCGCCCATGCGCGAAGATCGACCGGCGGCGGGGATCAGGATCAGGATCTGCTCATTCATGCGGCAGAGATGCGCGCGCGTTGAGGCCGAGGTCAAGTCGGGACTTGACATATTGCAATAGTGGAATATGTAGGGATCAACGCCGACGCGGCCACCGCGCCGGGAGCGACTCAGGCAAAGGAAACGTCCCATGTTCGCCTTCATGAAACAAAACGCCGGCCAGCCCGGACTCTCTGCCCGCGATATCGTGGCGAAAGCCGAAGCGGGGGATATCACCGTTATCGATGTGCGCGACCCGATGGAAGTGCAGATGTCCGGCATGGCCGAAGGTGCGATCAACATCCCGCTCGCCGTGCTGAACTTCCAGACCGACCCGCGGCACCCCGACTTCCACGACGCGCTGGATTGCGCCAAGCCGGTCGCGCTGTACTGCGCCTCGGGCGGGCGGTCGTCCATGGCGGCCCAGGTGATGGAGCGCAACGGCTTTGCCGAGGTGCACAACATCGGCGGGCTCGCGCATTGGGCGCAGGCCGGGGGCAAGATCGCGCGCTGAGCGCTGCCGCTGCAGGACATCACGAGGCCGGGCCAGGTGCCCGGCCTTTTGCTTTGCCGCGATCCTTGTATCACAGCGACAGCACATGCCGCTTTCCGGCATTTGACGCCCCGCGATCCGGGACAGTCTGAGGGCCAGGCACAGGAGAGCGGATCATGCGGACAGAGGCACAGGCGGTCGTCATCGGAGGCGGGGTGATCGGCTGTTCGATCCTTTACCACCTGGCCAAGCTGGGGTGGTCCGAGGTTGTGCTGCTGGAACGGGACGAATTGACCAGCGGCTCGACCTGGCACGCGGCCGCGAATATCCACGGTTTGCACGATTCGACGAACATCAGCCGGATCCAGCACTACACCATGCAGCTTTACAAGGACCTCGAGGCCGAGACCGGGCAGGGCTGCGGGGTGTTCCAGCCCGGCTCACTCTACCTTGCGCAGACCGAGGCGCGGGAACACCAGCTGCGGCTGCAGGCTGCCAAGGCCAGGCTCTACGGTATGAATTTCCACGAGGTCAGCCGGGACGAGGCCGAGCGGCTGCACCCGCTGGTAGATTTCAGTGGCATCCGCTGCATCATGTTCGAACCCGATGGCGGCAATGTCGACCCCTCGGGCGTGACGCAGGCCTATGCCGCCGGTGCGCGGGCGCGGGGGGCCGAGATCCACCGTTTCACCCCCGTCACGGCGACCGAGGCGCAGCCCGACGGCAGCTGGATCGTGCGCACGCCCAAGGGCGACATCCGCACGCCCTGGGTGGTCAACGCAGCGGGCCTTTGGGGGCGCGAGGTGGCGGCGCTGGCTGGGATCGCGCTGCCGCTCATGCCGACCGAGCACCAGTATTTCGTCACCGAAACCATTGCCGAGATCGCGGGTCTGGACCGCCGCCTGCCCTCGGTCGCGGACCGCGATGGCGAATACTACCTGCGCCAGGAAGGCCAGGGCCTGCTGATCGGCGCCTATGAGCGCAGCATGCGGTTCTGGGCCGAGGAGGGCACGCCGCAGGGCTTTGGCCACGAGCTTTTTGCCGACGATCTCGAGCGGATCGAGGAAAACGTGCTGCGCGCCATCGAAAGGGTGCCGGCGGTGGGCGCAGCGGGCATCAAGCGGGTGATCAACGGGCCGATGATCTGGTCGCCCGATGCCAACGTGCTGATGGGGCCTGTGCCCGAGAAACGCGGCTATTTCTGCTGCAACGGGATCATCCCGGGCTTCAGCCAGTCGGGCGGCATGGGGCTGATGGCCGCGCAATGGATCATCGAGGGCGAGATGCAATACGACCTCTTTGCCTGGGACATGGCGCGGTTCGGCGACTGGGCAGACAAGGCGTTCACCAAGGCGAAGGTCGAAGAGGTCTACACCCACCGCTTTGCCATCCATTTCCCGAACGAAGAGCGGCCGGCAGGACGCCCCGCGCGCATGCGGCCGATCTACGAGACGCAAGTCGGGATGGGCGCGGTGATGGGGCTGAACGCGGGCTGGGAACATCCCTTGTACTTTGGCGCGCCGGGGGCGGAGGACACCGCCGGTTTCACCCGCCAGCCCTGGTGGGACATCGTCGGCGCCGAGGCGCGGGCGACGCGCGAGCGGGGCGGGATCATCGACATCTCGAACTTTGCCAAGACCCGCGTGACCGGACCGGGAGCCGAGGCCTGGCTGAACGCCCTGCTGGCGAACCGGATGCCGATACGGGACGGGCGCATGTGCCTGGCACCGCTGATCGGGGTGCGCGGCGGGATCGCGGGGGATTTCACGGCCCTGCGGCTGGGGGCCGAGGAGTATATGCTCTTTGGTTCGGGCATGGCCGAGCGCTATCACAAGCGGTTTTTCGACGCGGTTTCACTGCCCGAGGGAACGCATGTGGTCAGCGAAACGACGGCGCTGTGCGGTCTCTCGGTCGCCGGGCCGTTGGCGCGCGAGATGCTGTCGGGGCTGACCGACGCGGACCTGTCGAACGCGGCCTTCCCGTTCTTCACCGCGCAGCGGATTTCGGTTGGCGGCACCTCTTGCCTCGCGCTGCGGGTCTCGTTTACCGGCGACCTGGGGTGGGAACTGTACTGCGCCGAGGCCGACCAGCCTGCGCTTTATGCGGCGCTGCTGGAGGCGGGCAAGGCACACGGGATCGGGCCGGTGGGCAGCCGTGCGCTGATGTCGTTGCGGCTGGAAAAGGGCTATGGCTCATGGGGCCGCGAATTCGGGCCCGAGGCCTGGCCGCAGGAGGTCGGGCTGGCGCATTTGTGCAAGATGGACAAGGACTTCCTGAACCGGGGCGCACTGGCGGGCGTGCGGGACAAGGCGCCGCGCGAACGGATGGTCCTGATGGCGCTCAGCGAACATGACACGACCCTGTCGCAGGCCGATGCCACCGGGGGCGAGCCGGTGTTCTGCGGCGAACGGGGTGTCGGGCGCGTCACCTCGGGCGGGTATGGCTATGGCGTCGGCATGAGCCTGGCGATGGGGTTTGTCGCGGCGGATGTGCGGGACGATGCCGAGGTCGACGTCATGGTGTTGGGCCAGCCGCACCGGGCGCGGATCCTGGCGCAACCGCCCTTCGATCCGGATGGCACGCGGTTGAGGGGCTGAGCGCAGCCCTCGTCACGCCTGGTGGCCTGCCTCGGCACCGACCTGGCCGCCGATCAGCGCGGGCAAGTCCCGCGCTCCGGATCAGGCGGGGCCGAACCGCTGCACCGGCAGATCGTTGCAGAACACCGTCACCAGCCCTGCGTTCTCGATCGCGCTGAACCCGCGCCGGGAGAGATCGGCCAGGAAGACCTGCCAGCCCACGATCGCCTCGATGTCGTGGCTCGAGCAGGTGACCTGCTGCCCGGCCCGCGCGGCACGGCTGGCATAGAGGTCGGACAGCCAGCGGTCGGCCGCCTGCTTGTCCGGGGTATAGCGAAGAGGCGACGTCAGGCTCATGCGCGAGACACTGCCACGGTGTCGTTAACGATTTCTCAATTCCCCTGCGTAGGGTGCAAGGCGCGGTAATGCGCCAGCACGTGCACGCGGATCGCCGAGGCCAGCCCGCAGTCCACGCCGCGGGCCTCGTCGATCTCGGCGGCGAGGCCGTTCAGCGTCTTGCCTTCGGCCTCGGCGATCTCGCGGAAGGCGCGCCAGAAGGCCTCCTCGAGCGAGACGCTGGTGCGGTGGCCATGCAGGGTCAGCGAGCGCTTGACCGGGCGGCCGTTCACGGCTTGTCCCCTTCGTCCGGCGCATCGCGGCGATGGCCGTCGAGATGGCGCTCCTGGCTGTCGGTCTCCTGCTTCTGGCGCTGCTTTTCGCCCTTGGTCCGGCCGAAGGCGGCGGCATTGGCATCGCCCTGCGCGCGTTTCGCGTCGCGGGCCTTTTGCTTGCGCACCTGGTTGAGGTTGATGACCTTGCTCATGGCCGCAGGATAGCCCAACTGCGCCGCCATGGAAAGTCAGGCCATGGCAAGGATCGGCCCCTCGAGCAGGTCAAGCAGACGGCCGAAATACCCCTCGGACCGGGCCGGCAGCGTCGGGTCGGAACTGATCGCGACCGCCAGTCCCCGCGCCTGGTGAAAGGCAATGACCTGCCCGCCATATCCGCGCCCCATGGCAAAGCCCGACCGGGTGAGGAACCAGCCGTAACCGTAGTCCATCCCCGACCAGGGCGACCGGGACCGACCACGCAGCGAGGCGGTCACCCATTCCGCGGGCACCACCTCGCGGCCGTCATGGCGACCGCCGTCGCGCATCATCCGCGCGACCCGCAGCATGGCGCGGGGCGTCAGCGCCATTTCGTTCCCGCCCAGGTAATAGCCCTGCGGATCGCGGGTCCAGGCCGGGATCTCGATCCCCAGCGGATCGCCCAGACCGCTGCGGGCAAGGCGCAGCAGGCTCTGGCCCGTCGCCTCGGCCAGCGCGGCGCCCAGCACATGGGTCGAGCCGGTGGAATAGAGCATCCGCCCGCCCGGCTCGGCCACCATGGGCCGGGCCAGCGCATCGGCCACCCAGTTGCGCGAGCTGACCCAGGCGCCGTAATTCCCGCCCGAGGTCCGTTCGAGCCCGGCGCGCAGGGTCACGAGGTCTTCCATCGTGATCCCGGCGACCTGCGGATCGGCTCCGGACGGGATCAGCCCCGGCGCGACCTCGCCCAGCGGCGCCTCGACGCCATCGATGGCGCCGGAGGCGATGGCCTGGCCCAGCATCAATGCGACCAGGCTTTTCGAGCAGGACTTGATGTTGGTCAGCCGGTCCAGCCCGCCGCCGCGCGGCGCCTCGGCGATCAGCATCCGGTCGGCTTGCAGGACCTGCAAGGAATGCAACTGCTCCTCGGTCTCGAGCACTTGGGTCAGGGGCGACAGATCCTGCGCCCGGGCGGGGCTGAGGAACGGCAGGGCCAGCGCGCTGGCAAGAAGGGTGCGGCGTTTCATGCCCCGAAGGTGATCCGCCGGGCCGTCGCAGGCAAGCGCGGGCGGATCACAAGCCGGTGGGTCAGAAAAGCGCCGCGCGCCAAGGCCATGAAAGAATTGCGCGATTCGGGGTTTCGCGCTATGCGGGACGGGCATCAGATCGCCGGGTCCACGGCGCTGATTACCGAAAGTCACACATATGACACTGGCTTCCTTCGCTGCTTTCGAGCAACCGTTGAAGTGGGTCGCCTTCGTGCTGGGCCTTTGTTCCACGATCTGCGTGGTGCAGGGCTGGCACCTGGGCGCCATGCTGTTCAGCCTGCCGTTCTGCCTGATCTGGATCTATTGCGGCTGGCTGCGGACCGAGCGGCAGCTCAAGTACATCAACATCCTGTTCTCGGTCTTCTACGTCTACGGCATCGCCCGGTATGTCCTGGTCGAGGTCTGACCGGCGCGCCGCTTCGGGCTCCGTGCCCAAGAAAGCGGCACGCAGGCCCGGGCGCAGACCGCATCCATGAAATTTGGTTGAAGAACCGTGAATCCGGTCGCCTAGTGGAGGTGCGGGCTGTCACGCCACTTGGTGACGGTCCGCACGATCCGGCCGCTTCAGCCGCCGGTGAAACCCTCCACCGACGATTGAGCGACTTGCCTCGGGCCGCGTGGCCTGCGCCAGCGCCACGCATGAAAAAGCCGGCGCCCCGCGGGGGACGCCGGCCTTGTGTCGCATGGCGCGGGGATCAGTCCTTGGGGCCGATCATCTGCTCGGGGCGGACGACGCGGTCAAAGGTTTCTTCGTCGACAAAGCCCAGCGCGATCGCCTCTTCGCGCAGCGTGGTGCCGTTCTTGTGCGCGGTCTTGGCGACCTTGGTGGCATTGTCGTAGCCGATGGTCGGGGCGAGCGCGGTGACCAGCATCAGGCTCTCCTTCATCAGCTTCTCGATGCGCGGCTCGTTGGCCTGGATGCCGACGACCATGTTGTCGGTGAACGCAGAGGCCGAGTCGCCCAGCAGTTGCATCGACTGCAGCACGTTGTAGGACATCATCGGGTTGTAGACGTTCAGCTCGAAATGGCCCTGGCTGCCGGCAAAGCCGACGGCGGCATCGTTGCCCATGACATGGGCGCAGACCATGGTCAGCGCCTCGGCCTGGGTCGGGTTCACCTTGCCGGGCATGATTGAGGAGCCGGGCTCGTTCTCGGGCAGGATCAGCTCTCCGAGCCCCGAGCGGGGGCCGGAGCCCAGCAGGCGGATGTCGTTGGCGATCTTGAAGAGCGAGGCGGCAACGGTCTTGAGCGCGCCCGAGAACATGACCATGGCGTCATGGGCGGCCAGTGCCTCGAACTTGTTCGGAGCCGTCACGAAGGGCAGGCTGGTGATTTCGGCCATGTTGGCGGCAACCTGCTCGCTCCAGCCCTTTTTCGTGTTGAGGCCGGTGCCGACAGCGGTCCCGCCCTGCGCCAGCTCGTAGATGTCCGGCAGGCAGGCCTTGATCCGTTCGATCCCCTTGCGGACCTGGTGGGCGTAGCCGGAAAACTCCTGGCCCAGCGTCAGCGGCGTCGCGTCCTGGGTATGGGTGCGGCCGATCTTGATGATGTCCTTGAACTCCATCTGCTTGGCCTCGAGCGCGGCATGCAGCTTGGCCAGGCCCGGCAGCAGCACATTGTGCGCCTGCATCGCGATGGCCACGTGCATGGCGGTCGGGAAGGTGTCGTTCGACGACTGGCCCATGTTGCAATGGTCGTTCGGGTGGACGGGTTTCTTTGACCCCATCTCGCCGCCCAGCATCTCGATCGCGCGGTTCGAGATGACCTCGTTCGCGTTCATGTTCGACTGCGTGCCCGAGCCGGTCTGCCAGACCACCAGCGGGAAGTTGTCGTCGAACTTGCCGTCGATCACCTCACCGGCGGCGGCGATGATCGCGTCCGCGATCTCGGCCTCCATCGACCCGTTGGCCTTGTTGGCCATGGCGCAGGCCTTTTTCACCACGCCCAGCGCGCGGATGATCGGCACGGGCTGCTTTTCCCAGCCGATGGGGAAATTCATGATCGAGCGCTGGGTCTGCGCGCCCCAGTACTTGTCGGACGGGACTTCGAGCGGGCCGAAGCTGTCGGTTTCGGTGCGGGTCGCGGTCATTGGGGATCTCCCTGTCGAACTCTCGCGCAGGGGTGTAGCGACGGCGGGGCGCCATTGCAATTGCGCCCGCGCCCCTGTTGGCGCGAACATGGGGGGATTCAGGACAAATCTGACTGTTGTGATCACAAGTTGCGATCACAAACCCCGGGTCCGCTGGCGCGGCGGCGGTATTCGAAGACGCGGGCCGGCGGAAGGTTGGTCCAGACGGTGCCCCGGCGGAGGGCGGCAATGCCCAGCTCGGCCTGCATGTCGGGGGTCACGGGTGACTTGCCGGAATAGGTGATCTGGGTCAGGAACCCGCCCGGCGCCATTATGTCAAAGGCCCGGCCGACCACCGCGCGTTGCAGCTCTGGCCGGGCCAGGATCGGCACGCCCGAGACGACGGCGCCGACCTGGGACAGGTCGATCCGGTCGATCTCCTGCGCGGGGCGGTTCAGCACCCGCACGCCGGGGAACCGCGCGCGCAGCTCGGCGCAGAAACGCGGGTTCATCTCGAGCAGGGTCAGCCGCTCGGGCGCGATGCCGCGGGCGAGGATCGCGCGGGTGAAGGACCCGGTGCCCGGGCCGATCTCGACGATCGGGCCGCGCGCCCGCTCAAGCCCCTCGGTCATCAGCCGCGCTGTCGCGGCAGAGGAGGGGGCAAGCGCGCGCACCTCGCCGGGGCGCCGGATCATCTCTGACAGGAAGACGGCGAAATCACTGGGCATGGCGGGGTCCTTTCCGGTCCTGCAGGGATCAGAAAGGGCATTTCAGGGCATCCGCAAGGGGGCGCAGCCCCGCGTCACGGGCGCGACATGGCCCTGTTTCCAAGGCGTTACGCGGCTGTCTTGGGGTTGTTACGGGATTACTTGCGGAAGCTGTCGAGGCTGACGACCTCGGCATCCTTGCGGGTGCCTTCCGCGTCTTCCGCGACCTCGATGTCGTCTTCGTCTTCCTCGTCGTCGTCCGATTCGTGGGTTTCGAACCGAAGGCCGAATTCCACCGAGGGGTCCACGAAGGTCTTGATCGCGTCGTAGGGAATGCGCAGCGGTTCGGGCGCGTCGCCGAAGTTCAGCGTGACCGCAAAGCCGTCGTCATCGACCTGGAGGTTGTCGAACCAGTGCTGCATGACGACGGTCATGTCCTCGGGGTAGCGCTGCGCCAGCCAGTCGGCCATCTCGACCCCGGAATGCCGGGTGTCGAAGGTGATGAAGAAATGGTGATCCCCGGGCAGACCATGAGCCTGGACGTCCTGCAGGACCTCCTGGATCAGGCCGCGCATCGCGCGGTGCATCAGGTTTCCGTAATCTATCGACCGGGTCATGCGTCACTTTCCAAACCGTAGGTTAACCATACGGGATTCGTCGCCGAGAAAAAGGGGACAATTGCGCAGGCTTCGTGAACCTAGTTTCAGCGGCTTTAAGAAAGGGCTAACACAGGCTGGGCGCGGCCGGAACGGGCAAGCGGCAGACGCGTTGGCTGCGCCATGCCGCGCGCGACCATGGTCGGGCGCAGTACTCACGTAGCGGTCAGGGGAAAGTGCAGGCTTCTGTTGCCAGGTGCCTGCGGACCCCGCCTTAAGCTGCTAGGCGCAAGGACTTAGATTTCGATAGATCGAACCGCTTACGCGGCCAGAGCCATCGGAGCACGATTGTTGTTGGCAATTGTACTTTTCGGACCGGTAACGGTGGTACCTCACCGGGACAAAGCCACGTCTTTACACGTTCGTCGATCCTGTTTCGGCCCCATGATCCCTCCAACAAAGGGTGTATGGTGGAGCCGCCGGGTACCGCCCCCGGGTCCGATCCGCTTATTCCACGCGCGTTTATGCCCATAGTCCCCGAAGGGACACTGCAAGATATAGGCAAGGCGCCGGGAAGATCAATGGGGAAAGGGGGGCGGAAACACTTACCCCGTTTGAATCGAATTCTTGTTGTCTCGCTGCGTGTTGCGCGGTTTGATCAAGGCATTCGTAACAACATTGTCTCAAGGTGATTTCATGAAACGCTTTGTCGCCCCTCTTGCCCTCTGCTTCGCGCTTGGCGCGGGCCTGCCCGTGGCCGCGGCCGATCTCGTGGCGCGGGTGGACGTGTCGGAACAGGTGATGCGGGTCTACCATCGCGGCCGGCTGGCCTATCAGTGGAAGGTTTCGACCGCGCGCAGCGGGAAATACACGCCGCGCGGGACCTTTACCGCGCAGTTCCTGTCGCGCAACCACCGCTCGAGCCTCTATAACAACGCGCCGATGCCGTTCTCGATCTTCTTCAACGGCAACTACGCGGTGCATGGCACCGACCAGCTGTCGCGGCTGGGCTCGCCTGCCTCGGCCGGCTGCGTCAGGCTGCATCCGCAGCACGCGGCGGTCCTGTTCGAACTGACGCAAAAGGTCGGGCTGAAGAACATGCAGGTGGTCATCACCAACTGACTGCCCCGATTTCCCGTTGTCTCTGCCGGTCAAACCTGTTTGGCTCGAGGCAACTGGAAGGGGAGATCAGGCGATGTTCAACGCACTCGTGGTCCGCAAGGACGAAGACGGCAAGACCCACGCGGCGGTCGAGACGCTGACCCTCGACGACCTGCCCGCGGGCGACGTGACGGTCGCGGTCGAATATTCCACGGTGAATTACAAGGACGGGCTCTGCCTTGGCCCCGGCGGCGGGCTGGTGCGCAGCTATCCGCACGTGCCCGGCATCGACTTTGCCGGCACGGTCGAGGCCTCCTCGGACGACCGGTACAAGCCCGGCGACAAGGTGGTGCTGACCGGCTGGCGCGTGGGCGAGGCGCAGTGGGGCGGTTATGCCGAAAAGGCGCGGGTCAAGGCCGACTGGCTGGTGCCGTTGCCCGAGGGGCTGTCGACCCGCGACGCGATGGCCGTGGGCACGGCCGGCTTTACCGCGATGCTGGCGGTGATGGCGCTGGAAGGGCACGGGCTGGAACCCGGACAAGGACCGGTGCTGGTAACGGGCGCGGCGGGCGGCGTCGGGTCGGTCGCGACGGCGATCCTGGCGCAGCTGGGCCACGAGGTGGCGGGCGTGACCGGGCGGCCCGAGACGGAAGGCTACCTGCGCGCCCTAGGCGCCACGCAGATCGTCCCCCGTGCCGATATTGCCGAGGCGATCAAGCGGCCGCTGGAATCCGAGACCTGGGCGGGCTGTGTCGACGCGGTCGGCGGCACGATGCTGGCGCGGGTGCTGGGGCAGATGAAATACGGCGCGAGCGTCGCCGCCGTGGGGCTTGCCGGCGGCGCGGCGCTGCCGGCCACGGTGATCCCGTTCCTCTTGCGCGGCGTGAACCTGTTGGGCATCGACAGCGTCATGCAGCCATTTGCCGCCCGGCAGGCGGCCTGGGCGCGCATCGCGAGCGACCTGCCGATGGACAAGCTGCAGGACATGATCCAGCCGGCGACGCTGTCGGACTTGCCGCAGCTGGGCGCCGACATCCTCGCAGGCCAGGTCCGCGGCCGCGTGGTGGTCGCCGTCACCGCCTGAGCCGCCGGTTTCGACCTGCCCGTGTCGCTTTTGTCCGACGAAAGGGCGCTCGGTGCTTTGATTGACGGCGGTTTTGCCCTAACATTTTCGTGGGTGGACGCGAGCCGGATGCGCCGGCTTGCCCCTTGAAGAAAAACAGAACGCGCGGGGCCGGGACCAGCTGTTCCGGCAGTGGCGCGGACGGTTGCCGGGGCTGTCGGCGATCGCCGTAATCATCGTCACTTCGACCTGACCGGGCACGCCGTGCCCGTACCCTTGGCCGCGACGCGTCAAAGGAGGGAAGATGTATTCCAAGATCATGGTTCCCGTGGATCTGCGGCACGTGGACAAGTTGGGCCACGCGCTGTCCGTGGCCGGCGACCTGGCCAAATTGTGGGACGCGACCGTCACCTACGTGGGCGTCACGGCCGCCGCCCCGTCGGACCTGGGCCATACGCCAGAGGAATACGCGGAGCGGCTGGCGGCGTTCGCCGAAGGCCAGGGTGCCAGCCTCGGCATCAAGGCCGCGGCCCATGCCATGGTCAGTCACGACCCCACGACCGATCTCGACCCGACACTGCTGCGCGCGGTGGAGGAGACAGGGGCGGATCTCGTCATCATGGCGAGCCACCTGCCGAACATCGCCGACCGGCTCTGGCCGTCCAACGGCGGAACCGTGGCAACGCGCGCCACGGCGTCGGTGATGATCGTGCGCGGGTAGGCCCGCGCGCGAAAATCCGTGCGCTTCGGCGCACGCAACAACAGGAACAGGACAGGGAGGCCACGCATGGCCGATACCACCACGAACGATCAGGGCATACCTGAACCCGAGGGCACTTCGGCCCTCATCGAGACCGATTACACGATCGGACAGGACAACATCGACGGCTCGGTCGGGCCGTTCGGATTCGACATCCACAACCCGGTCTTCCTCGTGTCGGGCGTGGCGATCGTCGCTTTCGTCTTCTACACGCTGGCGCTGCCGGACCAGGCCGGGACCTTCTTTGGCTGGTTGCGGCCCGCGCTGACATCGACCTTCGACTGGTTCTTCCTGAGCGCGGCGAATGTCTTTGTCCTCTTCTGCCTGGCGCTGATCGTGCTGCCCGTGGGCAAGGTGCGCCTGGGCGGGGCCGAGGCGACGCCGGATTACACCTACCTTGGCTGGTTCGCGATGCTGTTCGCGGCCGGCATGGGGATCGGGCTGATGTTCTTCGGCGTGCTCGAACCGGCCTATTACTTCGGCACCCCCTGGGGCGACGCGCCGCTGGGCACCGTGCGGCCCTTCACCGAGGACGGGGTCCTGATCGCAGAGAACGTCGAAGAGGCGCGCCGCATGGCGCTGGCCGCCACCTCGTTCCACTGGGCGCTGCACCCCTGGGCAATCTACGCCGTCGTCGCCCTGGCGCTGGCGCTTTTCACCTACAACAAGGGCCTGCCGCTGACGATCCGCTCGGCCTTCTACCCGATCCTGGGGGAACGCGTCTGGGGCTGGTGGGGCCACGTGATCGACGTGACGGCTGTCTTTGCCACGCTCTTCGGTCTTGCCACCTCGCTGGGCTTCGGGGCGACGCAGGCGAACGCGGGGCTGGAAAAGGTCTTTGGCCTGCCCAACAACACCACGGTGCAGGTGATCCTGATCTCGCTCATCACCGCCGTGGCGCTGGTGTCGGTCCTGCGCGGTCTCGACGGCGGCGTGAAGGTGCTGTCCGAGATCAACATGGGGCTCGCCATGCTGCTGCTGCTCTTCGTGCTGTTCACGGCGGGCGCGGTCGGAATCCTGTCGGGCTTCGGCAAGGGCCTCGTGGCCTATGTGCAGGAGGTCGTGCCGCTCTCGAACCCCTTCGGGCGCGAGGATGACGGGTTCCGCCAGGGCTGGACGGCCTTCTACTGGGCCTGGTGGATCAGCTGGTCGCCCTTTGTCGGCATGTTCATCGCCCGCGTCTCGCGCGGCCGCACCGTGCGGGAGTTCCTGATCTGCGTGCTGATCATCCCGAGTGCTGTCTGCCTTCTGTGGATGTCCGTCTTTGGCGGCGCCGCGATCAACGACATGGTCGCCAACCCCGAGACTTCGGCGGTGAAGGCCAACGTGATCGACGCCTACAGCCCCGAACTGTCGCTTTTTGCGATGCTGGAAGGGTTGCCTCTGTCGGGCATCACCTCGGTTCTCGGCATCGTGCTGGTCATCGTGTTCTTCGTGACCTCGTCGGACTCGGGCTCGCTGGTGATCGACACGATCACGGCCGGCGGCAAGGTCGACGCGCCGGTGCCGCAGCGGGTCTTCTGGTGCCTGTTCGAAGGCGCGGTGGCCATCGTGCTGCTTCTGGGTGGTGGGTTGGCCGCGTTGCAGGCGATGGTGATCTCGACCGGCTTGCCCTTTACATTGGTGTTGCTGGTCATGTGCTGGGCGATCTGGAAGGGCCTCAAGGCCGAGCGCCAGGCCTGACCTTTCGGCAAGAGGTTTCGGATCGCAAGCGATCCGACCGGCGGGGGGGGGGGGGGGGGGGCCCCCCCCCCCCCCCCCCGCGGGGGGGGGGGGGGGGGGGCCCCCCCCCCCCCCCGCTGCCTTGTGGCAGGTGGATGCGCGTTTGTGTTGCGCCGCGTTTGGGGAGAGGGTGGCAGTGACGGGCCAGCCCCCTCGCGCCACAGGCGCGGTACCTGACATGTCTCGCCGGAGTTTATTGGCAAGATGAAGGGGGATCGGGCGGGCCTGCTTTCATTATTCCGAAAATACTCTCGCCGAAGGCACGGGGCACGCGGGGTGCGGGCCGGGTCATGTGGGGCGCTGCCCCTCAAACTTCCCGCGATATTCATGGAATGGTGAACGGGGCGAAAGGCGCGCGGGGCCGAGGGGGCTTGCCTTTTGCCGCGGCGCGGGGTCTCAGTTCGGTCATGACACTCGATATCGATTTCGTGCGGGCGCAGTTTCCCGCGTTTTCCGAACCTTCCCTGCAGGGCCAGGCGTTCTTCGAGAACGCGGGGGGCTCCTATGCCTGCGCCCCGGTCATCGAGCGGCTGACCCGCTTTTACCGGCAGCGCAAGGTGCAACCCTACGGGCCCTATGCGGCCAGCCGGGAGGGCGGAGAGGAGATGGACGAGGCGCGCGCACGTCTTGCTGGGATGCTCGGGGTGGCGGCGGACGAGCTGAGCTTTGGCCCTTCGACCACGCAGAACACCTACGTCCTGGCGCGGGCCTTTCGTCAGGCCATGCAGCCGGGCGAGGCGATCGTCGTCACCGATCAGGACCACGAGGCCAATTCGGGGCCCTGGCGGCGGCTGGCCGACGAAGGGATCGAGATCCGCGAATGGAAGATGGACCCCGGGACCGGGCATCTCGACCCTGCGCGGCTGGCAGACCTGCTGGACGACAGGGTGCGGCTGGTCTGCTTTCCCCATGCCTCGAACGTGGTGGGCGAGGTGAACCCGGTTCAGGAGATCACCGCCATGTGCCACGCCGCGGGGGCGCGGGTCTGTGTCGATGGCGTCTCGGCCGCGCCGCACGGTTTCCCGGACGTGGGGGCGCTTGGGGCGGACATCTACCTCTTTTCGGCCTACAAGACCTACGGGCCGCACCAGGGGATCATGGTGATCCGCCGTGCCCTGGCCGAGGCGTTGCCGAACCAGGCGCATTTTTTCAACGCGGACGTGCTGACCAAGCGGTTCACGCCCGCGGGGCCGGATCACGCCCAGGTCGCCGCCTGTGCCGGCATGGCTGATTACATCGACCGTTTCGCCGGGCATCACGGCATTGCGGGCACCCCGGTCGAACGGTCCCAGGCCGTGGCGGCGATGATGCAGCGGCACGAGCAGGTGCTGCTGACACCGCTGCTGGACATGGTGCGGGCGCGGAACGACGTGCGGTTGCTGGGACCGTCCGAGGCATCGCACCGGGCCCCGACCGTGGCGCTGGACCTCGGCCGGCCCGCGGCGCCCGTGGCCGCGGCCCTGGCCGAGCGCGGGATCATGGCCGGGGGCGGCGATTTCTACGCCGTGCGCGCGCTGGCGGCGCAGGGGATCGATCCGGACCAGGGCGTGTTGCGGCTGAGCTTTGTCCACTACACCAGCGCGGTCGAGGTGGCGCGGCTGCTCGATGCGCTCGAGGCGGTGCTGTGATCTGAACCGGGGCGGCCTGTTGCGCGTAGTGCTTCCTACATGCCCGGAGCCGGGCCGCGACAGGAGAGCCCCATGACTGCCCCCACGATCCTCTGGCTGCGCCGCGACTTGCGCCTGTCCGACCATCCCGCGCTAAGCGCCGCCGTCGACGCTGGCGGGCCGGTGATCCCGGTCCTGATCCGCGACTCGGTGCTCAAGGGGCAGGGCGCCGCGCCGCGCTGGCGGCTGGGGCTGTCCATCGCCGCCCATAGGCAGGTGCTCGAGGGCAAGGGCAGCCGGCTGGTGCTGCGCTCGGGCGAGGCGCTCGGGGTGCTGCGGGAGATGATCGAGGAGACGGGCGCGCGGGCCGTCTACTGGACGCGGCTTTATGACCCGGAGAGCGTGGCGCGGGATACCGAGGTCAAGGCGGCGCTCAAGGAAGACGGGATCGAGGCGAAGAGTTTCGGCGGCCATGTCCTGTTCGAGCCCTGGACGGTCGAGACCCAGCAGGGCGGCCCCTACAAGGTCTATTCCCCCTATTGGCGCGCCGTGAAGGACCGCGAGGTCGAGGCGCCGCTGCCTGCACCGGAAAAGATCCCCGCGCCGGCCAGCTGGCCCGAGAGCGAGGCGCTGGAGGATTGGCAGTTGGGCGCGGACATGCGGCGCGGGGCAGCGGTCATGGCCGAACATGCCACCGTTGGGGAAAAGGCGGCCCAAGCGCGGCTGGGCGGCTTTACCGGCCAAAAGATCGATGCCTACAAGGACAAGCGCGACATGGTGGCCGAGGATGGCACCTCGGGCCTCAGCGAAAACCTGACCTACGGCGAGATCACCCCGCACCAATGCTGGCACGCGGGCCAGCGCGCGCGGGAAGAGCAATCGGGACGGGGCCCCGAGACCTTTCTCAAGGAGCTGGCCTGGCGCGAGTTCGCCTACCACCTCCTGCACCATTTCCCCAAGCTCGCGACGGACAACTGGCGCGACGAATGGGATGCCTTTCCCTGGAAAGAGGATCAGCGCATCGCCGAGATCAAGGCGTGGAAGCAGGCGCGGACCGGGATTCCGCTGGTCGATGCCGCGCTGCGCGAGATGTATGTCACGGGGCGGATGCACAACCGAGCGCGGATGATCGTCGCCAGCTACCTGACCAAGCACCTCATGGTGCATTGGCGCGTGGGCCTTCAGTGGTTCGAGGATTGCCTGACCGACTGGGACCCGGCCTCGAACGCCATGGGCTGGCAATGGGTGGCGGGCTGCGGGCCGGATGCGGCGCCCTATTTCCGCATCTTCAACCCCGAGACCCAGGCCGAGAAGTTCGACCCCGACGAACGCTATCGCCGCCGCTGGATCGCCGAGGGGCAGCGCAAGCCGACCGAGACCGCGCTGAGCTATTTCGAGGCGATCCCGGAGACCTGGGGGATGTCGCCGGATGACCCCTATCCGAAGGCGCCCGTGGTCGGGTTGAAGGCGGGGCGCGAGGCGGCGCTTGGCGCCTACGAGCGGCTGAAGGGCTGACCGGGACGTCGGAGCCTTCGGCGGGAGTATTTGCGGAATAATGAAAGGGACGGGGGCGGCGCCGGTCGGGCGGCCGGGGGTTCATAATTCTTTACAAACCGAAACCTGGCCGCCAGCGTATTTGTTAACAAATGGCTAATCAGGGAAGGTGCGGCATGATCCTGGAGACGACCGAGGGGCAGAAAGACCTGCCGCGGTACTTTGCGCAGGTCTTCGCGATGGCGAAGGACATGGAGCATGGGCGGCTTGACCTGGTGTTGCCGGACGGGCGGCGGTTCCGGGCCGAGGGGAAGAACCCCGGGCCGGTGGCCGAGCTGGTCGTGCATGATCCCGACATCTTTGCCCGGCTGATCCGCGAAGGCGACCTGGGGTTCTGCGAGGCCTACCTGGACGGCGGATGGAGCACACCGGACCTGCAGGCCTTCATGGACCTGTTGCACGCGGGCAACGACGAGATCTACGACGGCTTCCCCGGCATGGGCCTGCTGCGCGCTTACGAAAAGGTGCGTTTCTGGATGAACCGCAACACCCGCAAACAGGCGCGGCGCAACATCTCGGCGCATTACGACCTCGGGAACCGGTTCTACGGATTGTGGCTTGACGATACGATGACCTACAGCTCGGCGCTGTTCGAAACCGGGCAGGAAAGCCTCGAGAAGGCTCAGATCGCCAAGTATGCGTCGATGGTCGACCAGATGGGCGTGAAGCCGGGCGATCACGTGCTCGAGATCGGCTGTGGCTGGGGCGGCTTTGCCGAATATGCCGCCAAGGAGCGGGGGCTGCGCGTCACCGGTCTGACCATCAGCCGCGAGCAGTTCAATTACGCTCAGGAACGTATTGAAAAGGCTGGCGTTTCAGACCTAGTGACTTTCAAGTTGCAGGACTATCGCGATGAGACCGGCACCTATGACGGCATCGCCAGCATCGAGATGTTCGAGGCAGTCGGAGAGAAGTACTGGCCGGTCTATTTCGACACCCTGCGCCAGCGGCTGAAACCCGGCCGGCAGGCCACGTTGCAGATCATCACCGTGCAGGATCGGCGCTGGGAGGTCTACAAGCGCGGGGTCGATTTCATCCAGAAATACATCTTCCCCGGCGGCATGTTGCCCAGCCCCTCGGCGCTGCGGGCCGAGGTGGAACGGGCCGGCCTGAACGTGGTTCGCTCGATCGAGTTCGGGCCGAGCTACAGCCAGACATTGCGACGCTGGCACGATGTTTTCAACGACAAGTGGGACGAGGTCGCGCGGCTGGGGTTCGACGATCGCTTTCGACGGATGTGGAATTTCTACCTGACATCTTGCGCGGGTGCGTTCGAGGGCGGTAACTGTGACGTGACCCAAATCACGGTAGCAAGGCCCGCCTGACACATGATCAACTTCATGCCCACCGCGTCCAAGGCTGTTGCGGCGCTGTTGATGGCCATCCTGGGATGGATCGTCTCTGACATGATCCGTCCCCTGATGCAGGAGGGCACGGATTTCGGGATCTTCAACCAGCTCAATGCCTTGCTCGGCTTTCTGGCGGGATGGATCACGGTGGGACGGCGCACCGGGAACGGCTGGATGGCCGGCATGGGCGCGGGCATCACCGGCATGATGGTCATGGTGTTCTGGGGGCTCTTCCTTCAGGCCAGCTACGAGATGTACCAGGAAAGCCTGCTGCGGCGCTATTCCGACCCGATGGAGGCGCTCAACGGTCTCTTCCAGCTGTTCTGGGAATACACCCAGACCATGGCGACGCAGGACATCATCCTGGTGCTGCTGGCCTCGTCGGTCGTGATCGGCCTGCTCGCCGAATGGGCCGCGCAATCCTGGAAATGACCAGGGTTTTCATCTTCGGCACATTGCTGCACGCCCCCTTGCGCGCGGCCGTGGCAGGCAGCGAGCTGCCGACGCGCCCTGCGCGACTGGTCGGGCACACCGTCCACTGGGCCGCGGATGAAAGCTATCCGGTGCTGGTGCCGGGTGCGGGCGTGGCCGAAGGCGCCGTGCTGGACGTCGGCGGCGCGGCGCTGGACCGGCTCAATTTCTACGAGGCGGCGTTCGACTACCATCCGACCCAGGTGACGGTCGAAACGGACCAGGGCCCCGAGACCGCGCGCCTCTGGGCACCGCCGTCGCTGCCGCAGATCGGCGGGCCCTGGTCGCTGGCCGACTGGGCGCCGAAATTCGGCCGGCTGAACGTGCTGGCCGCAAGCGAGGTGATGCGCCTGCAAGGCCGGATGGCGCCGGGGCAGGTGGGTCGGATCTATCCCCAGATCGCCGCCCGCGCCATGGGCCGCGTCATCGCCGCGGGGATGCCGCGCCGGCCCGGCCTTGGGCCGCTGCCCGAGGCGCCGGCCAAGGTGGTGGACCAGCGCATTCCTTACGTCAACTTCTTTGCCATCGAAGAGTATGACCTGGCCTTTCCGCGCTTTGACGGCAGCCACTCGCCCGTCGTCACGCGCGCGGTCTTTGCCGCGACGGACGCCGCGCTGATCCTGCCCTATGACCCGGTGCGCGACCGCGTGCTGCTGGTCGAGCAGTTTCGCGCCGGCCCCTTCGGGCGGCAGGACAAGGACCTGTGGGTGATCGAGACCATCGCGGGCCGCGTGGACGCCGGCGAGGCGCCCGAGGATGCCGCCCGCCGCGAGGCGCAGGAGGAAGCGGGGCTGACGGTCGCCAGGCTCGAGACCATCGGAACCGGCTACCCGTCGCCCGGCGCCTCGACCGAGTTCTACCACATGTATCTCGGCCTGACCGACCTACCCGACAGCGCGGCCGGCATGGGCGGGCTCGACACCGAGGAAGAAGACATCCGCAGCCGCGTCATGTCCTTCGACGAGGCGATTGCCCTGTGCGATGCGGACGGGATCGCGGCGGTGCCGACCGTGTTGATGCTCAACTGGCTGGCACGCCACCGTGACCGGCTGCGCGCGGCTGCTTGAAACCGCCCCGGACCCCGCTTAGACAGGGCCTGCACCAAGACCGGAGGGGACAGACATGCGCATCGTGAAAGACCTGAGCGAGGCCGTCGGCCACACGCCCCTGATCCGCCTCAACAAGGCGTCCGAGCTGACGGGTTGCGAGATCCTGGGCAAGGCGGAGTTCATGAACCCCGGCCAGTCGGTCAAGGACCGCGCGGCGCTGTTCATCATCCGCGACGCGATGGAAAAGGGCCTGCTGGAACCCGGCGGTACCATCGTCGAGGGCACGGCGGGCAACACCGGCATTGGCCTCGCGCTGGTCGGCGCCTCGCTGGGGTTCAAGACGATCATCGTGATCCCGGAAACCCAGAGCCAGGAGAAAAAGGACATGATCCGCCTGGCCGGGGCCGAGCTGGTGCAGGTGCCGGCCGTGCCCTATGCCAACCCGAACAACTACGTGCATTATTCCGGCCGTCTGGCGAAGGAGATCGCCAAGACCGCTCCGCATGGCGCCATCTGGGCGCAGCAATTCGACAACGTGGCCAACCGCCAGGCGCATGTCGAAACCACCGGACCCGAGATATGGGACCAGACCGGCGGCAAGGTCGACGGCTTCATCTGCGCGGCCGGCTCTGGCGGGACCGTCGCGGGTGTCGCCGCCGCGCTGCAACCCAAGGGCGTCAAGGTTGGCCTTGCCGACCCCGAGGGCGCGGGCCTTTACAAGCTGTACACCGGGCTGGAAAACCCCGGCAACTCGATCACCGAGGGCATCGGGCAGGGGCGCATCACCGCCAACCTCGAGGGCTTTACCCCCGATTTTACCTGCCGCGTCCCGGATAGCGAGGCGCTGCCGATCATCTTCGACCTGCTGGCCGACGAGGGGCTGGTGATGGGCGGCTCGACCGGGGTGAACATCGCCGGGGCGATCCGCATGGCAAAGGAAATGGGGCCGGGGCACACCATCGTCACCGTGCTCTGTGACTTCGGCAACCGCTACCAGTCCAAGCTCTTCAACCCCGAATTCCTGAAGTCCAAGGACCTGCCGGTGCCCGACTGGCTTGACCGGGCGCCGATGGATCTGCCGACGGTCTTCGAGGATTCGTGATGCCCCTGCTTCGTGCGCTGCTGCTGGGTCTCCTGCTGTGCCTGACGACCCTGACGGCGGTCGTCGCGCAGGACACCGTCGATTACCAGGAATGGGAAAACACCGCGACCCGCGCAGAAGAGGTGCTGGCGCGGGGCGAAGCCTCCGAGATCTCTCTCGAGATCCTGCGCGCCCAGCTGGTGGACTTCCGTGACGAGTTCCTGTCCGCCCGCTCCGGTAACACGGCGCGGATCGACACGCTGCACGCCCAGCTTGATGCGCTGGGGCCGGCCCCGGCCGAAGGCGAGAGCGAGCCCGAGGATATCGCCCAGCGGCGGGCCGACCTGCACCAGCAGCTGAGCGACCTGCAGGCGCCCATCCTGCGCGCCGAAGAGGCTTACAACCGCGCCATCGGCCTGATCACCGAGATCGACGGCATCATCCGCACCCGCGAAACCGACCGGCTGCTGACCCTCGGGCCCAGCCCGCTGAACCCGGTTCACTGGCCCCAGGCGCTCGAGGCCTTCGTCGACGGGCCCGAGGCGCTGCGGATGGAGGTGGCCAACAACCTCGCCTCGGACATCAAGATCCGCGAGGCACAGCAGACGGCGCTGTCCTCGGGCCTGCTGCTGATCGTGGGCCTTGCGCTGTTCTGGCGCGGGCCACGGGTCATCAACCACATCGCCGACTGGCTGCGGCGCAGGACGCGACGCGGCACCGGGGTCTGGGCCTTCCTCGTTTCGGTCGGGCTGATCCTCGTGCCCTTCGGCGGGCTGGTCGCCATCAGCTCGGCCGTGATCGCGACCGGGCTGCCGGGCCTGCGCGGCGAAGCCTTCCTGCAGCTGATCCCGGCCATGGGGCTGACGATCCTTGCCGCGCGCTGGGTCAGCCTGCAGGCGATCCTGCAGCCGGGCGGGGCGGGCGAATGGCTTGCGATGAAGGATCACCACCGCCTGCGCGCCCATCGCGCCGGGGTGCTGCTGGGCTTCGTGCTGGCCCTGCGCCAGCTGGCCACCGCCACGATCGATATGCTCGACCTCGAGGACGGGCCGGCCGCGGTCCTGGATTTCCCGTTCCTGATCCTCGCCGGGCTGGGCCTTCTGCGCCTTGGCCAGATGCTGACCCGCGCCGGAGAAGTCGCACCCGAGCCCGGCCCGGATGGCGAGCCGGTCGAGGCGCCGTTCCGCGTGTCGGTCGTGCGGGTCGTCGGGCGTCTCGCGATGCTGGTGGCCGTCGCCGGCCCCGTGCTGGGTGCCATCGGCTACATGCAGCTGGGCACCTCGATCACGCTGCCGGCGGTGCTGACGCTGGCGCTGATGGGCCTGCTGCAGATCCTGCAGCGTTTCGTGTCGGACGTGGTGGCCCTGGCCATGCGCAGCGCCGACGATGAACCCGACGGGCTGGTCGCCACGCTGATGGGCTTTGCCCTGGCGCTGGCCGCGATCCCGGTGCTGGCGCTGATCTGGGGGATGCGCCCGGCGCAGCTGGCCGATTACTGGGTCGCCTTCCGCGCCGGTTTCGCCATCGGAGAGACGCGCATCTCGCCGACCGATTTCTTCGTCTTTGTGCTGGTCTTCGTCATCGGCTACGGGCTGACCCGCCTGCTGCAGGGGACGATGCGCAGTTCGGTCCTGCCCAAGACGCGGATCGACCCGGGTGGCCAGACGGCGATCGTGTCGGGCCTCGGCTATGTCGGGATCATCCTGGCCGCGCTGGTCGCGATCACTAGCGCCGGGATCGACCTGACCGCGCTTGGCTATGTCGCCGGTGCCCTGTCGGTCGGCATCGGGTTCGGCCTGCAGAACATCGTGTCGAACTTCGTCTCGGGCATCATCCTGCTGATCGAACGTCCGGTGTCCGAGGGCGACTGGATCGAGGTCGGCGGCAAGATGGGCTATGTGCGCGACATCTCGGTGCGCTCGACCCGGATCGAGACCTTCGACCGCACCGACGTGATCGTGCCCAACGCAGACCTGATCTCGGGCACCGTGACGAACTACACCCGCGGCAACACCGTGGGCCGGGTGATCGTGCCCGTGGGCGTGGCCTATGGGACCGACACCAAGCGGGTCGAAGGCATCCTGCGCGAGATCGCCGAGGATCACCCGATGGTGCTGATGAACCCTCCGCCCGGCGTCATCTTCATGGGCTTCGGGGCCGACAGCCTCGATTTCGAGATCCGCGCGATCCTGCGCGACGTGAACTGGATGCTGGCGGTCAAGTCCGACATGAACCACGCCATCGCCGCGCGTTTCGCCAAGGAAGGGATCGAGATCCCCTTCGCGCAGCGCGACGTCTGGATCCGCAACCCCGAGGCGCTGACTGGCGGCAGCGCCCCCAAGCCCGCGCCCGAAGAGCCCGCGGAAAAGCCCGAGCCGACCCGCGAGCTGACCGAGAACCTGATCGAGCCCGACGGCGGTTTCCGCCCCGATGGCGGCGACGGAGAACATTCATGACCCGGCCCCTGTTCCTCGAGGATGCCTACCTGCGCGATGCGCCCGCCCGTGTCGTGTCGCTGACGCCCGAAGGGGGCCTCGTGCTCGACCAGGCGCTGTTCTACGGGCAAGGGGGCGGGCAGCCCGGCGACAGCGGTCGCCTCGACTGGTCCGGCGGCTCGGTGCCCATCGCCACCACGATCAAGGGCGATGCCGGCGCACTGGTGCTGATCCCGTCGGAGGCAGTTCCGCTGCCGCCCGTCGGCACCGAGGTCACCCAGCATCTCGACTGGGAGCGGCGCTACCGCCACATGCGGTTGCACACGGCCCTGCACCTTTTGTCGGTGGTGATCCCGCTGCCCGTCACCGGGGGGGCCATCACGACGGAAAAGGCCCGGCTCGACTTCGACATGCCCGAGGCCAGCATCGACCGCGAGGGCCTCGAGGAAGAGCTGAACGCGCTGATCGACGACGACCTGCCGGTCTCGACCGACTGGATCACGGATGCCGAACTGGAGGCCAACCCGGGCCTGGTCAAGACTATGTCGGTCGCGCCGCCGCGCGGGGCAGGGCAGGTGCGCCTGGTGCGGATCGGCGACGGCGCAATGCCGGTCGACCTGCAGCCCTGCGGCGGCACCCACGTGGCCCGCACGGCCGAAATCGGCCGCATCGTGCTGGGCAAGATCGAGAAGAAGGGCCGCCAGAACCGGCGTGTGAACATCAGCCTCGACAATTGACGAAGGGGGGCGTTTCGGCGCTTGCGAAGCCGCGCAACATCAGTATAACCGCGCGTACCGGAGAGGTGGCCGAGTGGTCGAAGGCGCACGCCTGGAAAGTGTGTAGGCGGGAAACCGTCTCCAGGGTTCGAATCCCTGTCTCTCCGCCACTTGCCCTTTTTCGTCGTCTAGATCACCTAAGACCTTGAAAGGTAAGGTGGTTTTGGCGGTTCGAAACCCTCTTCCGCGCTGATATGGGATTGGGGTGGCGAAAGTGAGTTTCAGGACGGTTTGGCGGTCATCCGCTCCGCCAGTTTCCCAGAGTTTCCAAGGGTTTGCCAGAAATCCCAGCGCGGTTCGAAAACTTCCATCGAAGTCGCGCGGCTTTGGCGCTTTCTTCGCCAGATCTTCCGCGATCAAGGCGCGTTCTGCTTCCAGCTTGTCGATTTTCGCCTCCAGCGCCCGCGCGGTGGCGCTGCTGTCGGTCTCGATCAGGCGGTCGGCGGTCTTGCGGATGTCGCCCTGGATACGCGTGAGCGCCGATTTCTGCGCGGCGCGGTGGTCTTCCAGCGTGCCGATGCGCGCCTCCCAAATGTCATTGAACATGGCCGAGGCGACAGCGATCAGGCTGCGCGAGGGGCGCAAGGACTTCAGGAGCCTGTCGAAAGCCGCCTCGATTTCCGCGCGTTTGATGGATTTTCTGCGCGCATCGCAACCTTTTTGAAAGCATTCGTAATAAGCATAGCGCTTGTTGCGGCCCTTCGCCCAGTAGCCGGTCATGGGGTGGCCGCAGCAATCGCAGGCCACATAGCCGCGCAAGGGGAAGTCTTCGGTGGCGGTCTTCTTCTGCGGGGCGGTGCTGTGGCTGTTCAGGCGGGACTGAATGCGTTGGAACGTCTCCCATGAGATGATCTGCGGATGATTCCCTTTGGTCAGCCCGATGCCCCAGGGCTTGTACGCGTAGTAGCCCGCATAGATTTTGTTGGTGAGGAGGTTCTTGATGCGTTGCGGATGAATGGTGCCCATGGCGTCGCGGGAATAGATCGGATGCGGTTCCAGGAATCGCGCAACATCAGCCTGTGAGGCGAAGCGGCCCGAGGCATAGCCTTCCAGCGCCTCTTGCAGCAGGCTGGCGGTCGGCTCATCGCGTTCCAGCACTTTGCCGCCCCGCGTGGCCTTGACGTAGGTGTAGCCCGTCGGTGCCCAGAAACAGAAATATCCCGCCTTGAGCCGTGCAGACATGCGGTGGCGGACCTGTTCGGCGTTCTTCTGGCGATGGTGCTGGGAGACAGAGGCCAGCATGTTCTCGATGAGCTGGCTGTCGCTGTCCTCGCCAAACTCGATGGAGGGGCTTTCCAGCCGTGCGCCGACCGATCCGATGGCGGCGCGCAGTTTCAGATGCGCGTCCAGATCGCGGGCAAGGCGCGAGATGTCGTCGATGATCACTACGGGGTCATGCTTGCGGTGCTGGCGCAGCCAGGACAGCATCTCCTTGATCGCGGGGCGATCCACCAGACCGCCGGAGATGCCTTTGTCTTCGAAGACTTTTTCGACGGCATAGCCCTTGTAGGTGGCGAATTCGCGGCAGCGGCTTTGCTGGCTGGCAAGCCCGTCGCCCTTGGCAAGCTGCGCCTTGGAGGACACACGGGTATAGATGACGGCAGGGTTTGCGCTCATGGGCGGGGCTCCTTTCTTTGTGGGGGCTCGGTCAAGGATAGCGCATCGGATGCGTCCTGCGCGCCCCTCTCTGCGCCATCCTGCGACAAAAGCTGTGGACAAGTCATGGTGACGCCGCGCGCAAAGAGATGCTCCATCGCCGCCCAGAGGCGCAGCAGGTCATCGTCGGAATATGCGCGGCCATCGCCTTGCTCTTGCGCAAGGCGGCGGTACTTTTCGAGATCGGGGGACATGGAATACGCTTTCCAGCGCCGCCCAGTCGGGCGGCGCAAAAATTTGTGACTGGTTAGAAAAACAAACCCGCCGCGCACAATGACTATGGGCCGCAACCGGGCGGGCTGCGGTTCAAATTGCAGGCGGATTTCTGGGAATACTGGGCTAATCATATCACAAACTTCTGTTTTTGTCCATTATTATTAGATTGTTATGCCTTCCGCACGGCCACCAGCCGCCCCTCCAACTCCTCTGCGACATAGACCTCCACCACTCGGCACGCGAAGGCTGCCGGGATCATTCCGGGCTTGGGCGCGACGGAAACGCCAAGAAAACTGCGGTATCCCGTTGCGCTGACAAAGGGTTGTGCCGGGTCGGTCGCGCGGATTTCAAACCCGAGATAGGGCATCGCTGTCGCGCCGATGCCGAACATGCCATGGAACCGCACCGACATCTCCGCCCCGGCGGCGCTCAGGCAAAACGTGCCCTCCTGTCCCCAAAGCGGCATATCGCCGGGCAAGGCGGCGCAATCCCGCGCAAGCACATTCCCCGGCGCGTCGTCATGGGCAAGAATGCCCGGATTGCCGCCGTTCAACTTGCGCGCCAATTGGTGAGCTTCCTTGCGGATCGCAAGCGCCGCATCGAAATCGCAAGCCAGCATCGCGGTGTGATGCGTCTCGATCTGTTCGCGATGACAGGCGCGAGCTGCCTGCATGTCGCCGGGTAGATGTTTGGTTTCCTTGGCAAATCGGCGGGCGGCATTACCCGCCGCCGCTTCTTCCAGCAAGTCCTGAAAACCGAGTTGATCGGGCTGGGTATTCATGCCGCGACCCTCCCGCTTTGAAAGCGGGCAACACCGGCAAGCCGGGCGCGGGCCGTGGCAACATGCTTGGGGTCAATCTCGATCCCCAGCCAGCGCCGCCCGTTCAGAGCTGCCGCCACCGACGTGCTGCCCGACCCGCTGAACGGATCGCAGACCAGCGCCCCCGGCTTTGAAAAGCAGCGGATCAGAGGCGCGAGGATTTCCACCGCCTTTTCTGTCGGATGGCTCTTGTTGCCGGAATAGACCCACGGCATGACGCTGGGCAGCGGATGGGCAGGTCTTGCCGGGTCACCCTTTGCGAGAACATAGGCGGTTTCATGGTGATACTGCGTGTATCCGCGCCGCGAGGCATAGGATTTCTGCCAAACGATCTGCCCGACAATGCGCAGCCCTGCCGCCTGCCAGACGGCTGTGAATTGCGGCAAAGCCCCCCAGCCAGCGAAGCAAATCGCATAGCTATCCGGCTTCATCGCCCGCGCCATGGGGGCAAAAACGGGCAAGACGCCCTGCGCATTGTCGTCGTTTTGCAAGCTGCGCCCGCTGCGATCCCGATAGTTCACCAGATAAGGCGGATCGGTCACGACCAGATCGACGAAGTGTTCGGGTAAGGTGTTCAGAATATTGGCGGAATCGCCTTCAACGATATGGTTCATATGCATGTGTTGTCCTCCTTCGAATTGGAACAGGGTTGCGCCTGCAACCCTTGGCCCTCGCCGAGAGCGGGGGTGCAAATGGAGGGGAAAACCGGCGCAAGGATCTCTTGGTTGTTGGGGGCGACCTTCAGGGGGTGCCGACAACGAAAGATCCTGTGCGATCTGTTTTGCTTGAAATGCGCCAGGGGCAGCGCCCCAAGCATGCAGCGGCGATGCCGATGCCACTCAGGATGCCTGCGACAGCAGAGGCGCGAGGGATGAACGCCCGAAGGGGCGAGACAGCTTGCTGGCTCGATTCACGCCAGCCCGGTCGGCTGAAAGCCGATGCGCGTTGAGTTACGGAGTTGCACCTAACTGTCAGCGACCAACCCTGTAGCCGCATTGGATCCGTTGGGAGTCATCGTTCATGACCATGTGATCATCGGCAAGGCTGACGAGTTTTCCTGCGCGGGCAATGCACTGATTTAGCGGGCGGCCCCCAGCGAAAAGCTTGTGGCTAGACTCGCTCAACGCGATACTGCAGAAAACAACATTTGACCAAGCAGGAAGGGCGGGAAGCAGACTTTCCCTGCGCATCCGAATGGACGAGTCGAATTCACAAAAAACAGCCATTCGGAACGGTGGCTGGCCCCCGAATTCTGAACAGCTAAACTCTCGGCCCAGGGCATCGTCATGACCTGCTGGTTGCGGCTGGACCCCGAATTCTGAACAGCTAAACTAGCCCAGCCGCCCGACCGCTGACCAGATCAGTTGCGGCTGGACCCCGAATTCTGAACAGCTAAACTGTCGCCCTCGATGTCGATGTCGCAGATCTCGTTGCGGCTGGACCCCGAATTCTGAACAGCTAAACTGACTACCGCCGCGGCCAGACCCCGACCGTGGTTGCGGCTGGACCCCGAATTCTGAACAGCTAAACTACCCGGGCCGACGCGGAGCCGATGTCATAGTTGCGGCTGGACCCCGAATTCGGAACAGCTAAACTGCCGGGCGTGAACGGCAAGACGATCCATCAGTTGCGGCTGGACCCCGAATTCTGAACAGCTAAACTGCGGGCCCAGGTCAGGGTGACCGAGCCGTCGTTGCGGCTGGACCCCGAATTCTGAACAGCTAAACTGCTGTCCATGTCGTCGACACTGCCGCCAAGGTTGCGGCTGGACCCCGAATTCTGAACAGCTAAACTAGCCCAGCCGCCCGACCGCTGACCAGATCAGTTGCGGCTGGACCCCGAATTCTGAACAGCTAAACT
>NZ_JAIMID010000004.1:271097-361203 GCF_019966535.1 Mesobacterium pallidum
ACAGCTAAACTAGCCCAGCCGCCCGACCGCTGACCAGATCAGTTGCGGCTGGACCCCGAATTCTGAACAGCTAAACTTTCGTTCTTGAGGACATTACCGAGGCGACGGTTGCGGCTGGACCCCGAATTCTGAACAGCTAAACTCCAACCCTTTCGCGCCATGAGCGACTGCGCGTTGCGGCTGGACCCCGAATTCTGAACAGCTAAACTCTCGATCGCAAGGCGCCGTCGGCAGCGGCTGTTGCGGCTGGACCCCGAATTCTGAACAGCTAAACTGTACAGCTTGAACGGCTGGCGACCCGGATCGTTGCGGCTGGACCCCGAATTCTGAACAGCTAAACTGCCCGGTGACCTGACAGTGTCACAAATAGCGTTGCGGCTGGACCCCGAATTCTGAACAGCTAAACTGACACTGATTTCGACCCCCTGAACCTCGCAGTTGCGGCTGGACCCCGAATTCTGAACAGCTAAACTCCGGTCGGCTTTCTATCACCACACCGCGCAGTTGCGGCTGGACCCCGAATTCTGAACAGCTAAACTCTCGACGCGGGTGTCCGGATCGTTGGAATAGTTGCGGCTGGACCCCGAATTCTGAACAGCTAAACTCTGAGAGGTTACGCATGGCGACTTATCGCGTTGCGGCTGGACCCCGAATTCTGAACAGCTAAACTGGATGGTGATGACTGTATGCCCATCAGGGGTTGCGGCTGGACCCCGAATTCTGAACAGCTAAACTCGGCATGGACGACTCCGCCGTCAAGGGGATGTTGCGGCTGGACCCCGAATTCTGAACAGCTAAACTCATCGCCTTGCCGCAGATGCTGCCACCCTGGTTGCGGCTGGACCCCGAATTCTGAACAGCTAAACTTGCCCCTCATCCAAGCTCCTGAAATCACAGGATTCTTGGAAGGGGGGCGAGTGAGGCAAACCGGGGAAACTTCATCAAAATAGCGCCAGTTGCTCTGGATTCTTCCGGACCGCCCTGCGGCCCTGATCCGAGAAATGCACGATACCACGGTACTGCCGGTCTGTGAAATTGAGGATCTGGATGTCACCCTTGTCCGGCAGATGCCGCTCTATACGGTTCACGCTCGTCTGGAACGCTTCCTTGCCGTTGACGAAACGAGCATAGACCGAGAATTGACTCCGCTCGAAACCTTCATCCAGCAAGAAATTCCGAAAATTGGTCGCCGCCTTTCGCTGCGGCTTGGTGTCGGTGGGCAAATCAAACATCACGAGAATCCACATGATTCGGTATCCAGACAAGTAGACAGGTGCAGCGGTCATGATCCCAACCCCGCAAGGGTAAGTGCGTCGGGCGGCGATGGAAGGGAAAGGTTCAGGCGTCCGGTCTCAAAGCTCTGGCCCAGCGAAACGGCGAGTTTTCCAAGCGCTACGGACACTGGTGTCAAGCCGCCGCCCAACGGCAGATCAAGTGCGATGAGCCGGGCCAGTGTCGTTTTGGCCTCGGTATCCACCTCTGGTCCATTTCGTTCCGCGAGCCCGCGAACGCAGCAATCCACCAGGGGTCGGAATGGCTCCATCAGGTCATCTGCCAAGGCAAATGCGTTGCCTCTGTGAGAATGGTGCAACCCGATGGTGGGGTGCAGCCCGGCGGCCACGACGGCCCGGGCGGTAGCTGCCCGCAAAACGGTATACCCATAGTTCAACACCGCATTGAGATCGGCTGCTGTACGATCCCGCCGAAACTCCTGCCCCATCATGCGAGGCCAGTAATAGCGGGCGGCCTGGGCTTCGACATTGGTGCTGTCGCCGCTGGCCACCTTACGATTGAGCATTGCCACAGGCGCCTGGGCCTCACCCACTGCCTCCAGAGCGGCAGCCTGCATGGCGATCTTGGAGATCACGACCTGTTTCCAAGCTTGCTTGAAGAGTGGGGCCTTAGCCTGCCACTGAGCACGTAAACGGGCACCCTGGGCGTGATGCCCCTCGATAGGCAGCAGAACGGATCGGGGAGCGTGGTTGGGCCCGCACAGAACGACCGGAGCTCCGCGATCGGCAAGCTCGGTCAAGAGTGAGGTGGACCATGTGGTCCCATGGGCGTGCACGATCACTGCCACGACCTGGTCGAGCGGTATACGGCCAATCTCTTCGACACCGTCGCTGACTTTAAGAAAGCCCCGGTCGCGCGAGAGGTGCCGACCATCGGTCGATATGTCCACGATCTGATCCAATGCCTTCACCCTCCAAGCCATTGGAAGGTTGGCATGTTTTCTCGATTCGCGCGACCCCTGCTTATGTGTGCTTGACGCCTCCGTCGCGAAGACGGCCGATTTCATCAACGGCAACTCGACGCACCCCAGCCGCAACCGCAGGCCGTGCAGCTATCTGTATCCAGCACTTTCGCTCTGCCGCATTCGCCTCGTTGTGGGGAACGATAAACAGTCCGTTCTTGATGTGCATTTGCTGGACATGGCCCACAATCGTTCGCCCTTCTCGTTCCAGCGCAACCATGTCGCCTTTGTGAACGCGCAAAAGCCGCTTAGCGGCCGGGTGGCGTTTGTTGTTCGCACTTTCCTCAGTATGAGCCTCAAAGGTTGTGATCACTCTTGGCTCGATCTTGCCATCAGGAGACCTCCAAATCTCGAAGGCGTGGTTCCTGCCGCTCTGGTACGCCTTGACCGGGTCTTTCGCGGGGACTGCAACGCGAGCCTGCTCTTGCAATGGCTTGATGATGCGCACCCGGCGGATACCTTGATATGGGCCGGGCTTGGCTGCGAAGTCCCGCAGGGACCTCTCGTAGTCCTTGCCAGTCTTGTCGCCGGTCGCCACGCGCAACGCCTTTCGCAACTGCGCGTCACGCACCTGGCCACTTCGGCCTGGCTCATCCAACAGCTGTGCAGGCTTGACGCTCAGCAGATCAGTCCGGCTCGCCACATGCATGTCATCGACGATGGAATAGGCCGTCTCCTGATGCAGCTGACCGGCCGTGCTGTCGCGACCCTGCTTGCGTGCCGCCTTGTCGATTCGGCCGTGATCGGCGCGATGGCTTACGATGATCTTGCCAAGTTGCGATTCAACATCACTGCGGAACCCTTCCCAGGGCGGCGGCGTCTCACGGGCGATGAGTTCGGCGGACTGGCCGGCCTCTTCGCCTTTACCGGCAGCGCGGCTGATCCGGTTGAGCAGGCTGCGGTCCGTGGCGGCGACCACGGCTGCGTCGATGGCGTGGTGGCGGTGATCGGTGCGGTTCTTGGCCTTGACCGCACCGCGCTCGGCGTCGCTCAGCAGGGAATTCAGCCCCCAATGCCGCCGTAGCATTTCGGTCAATCGTCCGGGCACGACCCAGACATGGCCGCCTTTGGTAAACAGCGTGTCGAGATAGGTGCGTGATATCCGGGCGAGGTATTGCGTATCGACCAGCGCCCGGTCGAGAAAATCATTCTCGCCTTCGAACCGCTCCATGGCGTCAGGGGCGAAACGCCAGCGCTTGTTGTCGGGAAGGTTTTTCAGGTTGGCTTCGATGGCGTCCCAGCTGGCTGTGCCGCCCCAGGCTTCCCACGGGGTCTGGTTGCGTTTTTCGCGGTTGGCCTCGCGGAGGCAGAGGGTCCGGTTGGCAAAACTGTCGTCCAGAGTGCGCGAATAGGGCAGGATGTGATCTACATCGCAGCTATCAAAGATCATGGCGGCAGAGATGCGCTCGCCCGTATAAGGGCAGAACCGCCGCATGCAGTCCTCAGGGTTTAGATCTTCCCACAGCCGCAAGAGCATCCGATTGCCGCCATTGTCCGCGTAGCCAAGCTCTTCCAGTTTCTTGCTCCGCTTCTTTGCGGCCTCAGTCGTGTCGCGAATTCGCTTCATCGCGTCAGCTTTCTGCTGTTCGGATTGCTTCAACTCCCGTGCCAGCTCGACGACGATCTGATCGGGTTTGCCGTAGGTACAGATGATCAAATTGACGAGCCGACGGAGTTGATTGAGCCCGATATGCACGGTCGGGTTCGTGATGCGGCCATAGCGAGTGATGTCGTCGTCGTCTTCGTTATAGGTTCCCGGGATCACATGTCGATCCAGAACCTTTCCGTAGTACTCCAAGGGTATATACCGACAACCAGTAGGTTTTCTCAATGATCTTGGATCAAAGGAAAAAACTCGGCTCTCGCCCGTCCGCTGGTCCGAATGGTGCCAGCCACAGGCGGCGACAGCGTCCGAATAGACTACAACGTCTGCCTTCAACGCATCGAGAATGCGCGCGGTCACCGTCGGGCCCAGTCGGCCATAGCCCTCGGGAAGCGGTGACTTGGCGGCCCCCTCCGCGTGGTCGCGGTCGAGCCGATGCTCTTGCATCAGCCAGTCTACCAACGCAGCGTGATCTGCATCGCTTTGCACCTTCCGGAGTCGTGAGATCACATCCCATTGCGCGTCTGTATCCAATTCCGACCAGCGCGGGCCGAAACGGTCGGGATGCGACAGGCTGGCCCGCACCGGATCGCAGGCGATGGCGTCGCGCACGCCGGATTCCAGGGTGAAGCGTTCGCCATCGCGCAGTTTGAGAATTTTTGCGAGCGCAATCAGTTTCATGGACATCGATTTCAGTGACGCCGTGGACTTCTTGTTATCCAGTGCGTGGACGACCTGGTCGCGTTCCTCGATGGTCAGACGGCGTGTTTCCCTGCCGTCTGCCGTCACGCGCAACTGATTCACGGTTTCATAAAGCACACGGCGCTGGGTCAGAGGATGGGCCTTGGGCAAACGCTCTTCGGCCGTGAATAGGCAAAGCCCGACCTTGGGTTCTTTCAGCGGGCGTTGAAAAAAGATCTTCTCGAAAACGAGGTCGCGCAGTTCTTCGGTCAGCTCAGGGTGATAGCGCGCCTGGGCCGTCCAGAGTTTGCAAAACTCCTCCTCGAGATGTTTCCGATCCGGGTAGAAGTCATACCCGGCTTCTTCCTTTACATCCGGACCATCCCGCCTGGCGACGGAAAGGCGGGTCCGCACGGTCGGCACGTTTTGCGGGTCGGTCGCGCGCTGGCGCCGCATGTGTAGGAACTCGCCATAGGTGCGGGCACCGCTGGCCATCATCGCCTGCTCCAGTCGCGCGGTCGCGTCCTTGATCATACCGCTTTCATTGTCGCCGCGATCCGTCTTGCGGTTGGATTTGAAACCGCGTCGCTGGTTGATGTGAAACAGCGCCCGGCCGAAATGCGTAAGCGGCAGGACCTCGTCCAGACCGGTTGCTCGCAACGCGTAAGGATCCAGCGCCTCCAGAGTCTTCGCCTCTGCCGGATCGGCAGGCATCAGCCCCGCATCGGCCAGAACCTTCATCAGCGTGGAGCGCCTGCGCAGGTAGCGGTCACGGCGGCGACGCATGGCACGGGCGGTTCTTCGATCAACCGCCAGTGATGCGCCGGATTGCGGATCTCGTCCATCCGAAAAAACGCGAACGCCGCCACTTATCACACCAGTGATCCTGGCGTCAGCCTCGACACCGTCGGTTTCGTACAGCCACCAGCCAATGGAGTTCGCTCCAATATCAAGACCCAAACGCATTCTCATCACCCAAATTTGCGATTTCGATCAGGATTCCTTGCCGTGGAATAGAATGCAACTTGAAAGCGTGGTCATCATATGCGAACAAAGGGCTGTTCAGAATTCGCGGTCGAGCCGTTAACAAGCTCGAAGTAGCACCACATTGAAGCGCGTCCTACGGGGCGCGTTTCCTTTTTTTGTTGTTGGAGATTCAGACAGCCTTCCTACTCGTGAACAAGTTCTGACCGCCCGGTTGTCCCAAGTCTGAAGGTCTGCGCGAATGTCCGGAAAGCGGGTTGCGACTGCAGCATCCCAGTCTATGCAAGAATGACCGTTGTGGGCCGGTCGATACGTTCCGCCAGGCAGGGCGGACAGCGGAAGTTCGCTGCGGAACTCTTGAAAGTCAGTTCAAAAGGAGTCGCGCTACGTAGTGCGCATGGCTCTTGCCTTGCCCCCATGCTTCAGGGCTGCAGCGGCCAGATGAGCGGGACAAGCAGGACCGTGACGACGCCCGCGAGCACATTCATTGGCAGGCCGAGCCTCAGGAAATCACCGAAGCGGTAGCCGCCCGCATTGTAGACCATCGTATTCGTCTGGTAGCCGATGGGGGTGGCGAAACTCGCGCTCGCACCGAACATCACGGCCACGACAAAGGCCCGTGGATCAAGGCCGAGGCTTTGCGCCACACCTACCGCGATGGGTGTCATGATGACCGCGACCGCGTTGTTGGTCACCACCTCCGTCAGGACCGAGGACGCGGCATAGATCACCGCAAGGGCCGCGATCGGGCCGAGATGACCGAGCGGGGTCGAAAGAGCATCCACGATCATCGCCATCGCGCCGCTCGTGTCCATGGCGCTGCCCAGCACCAGCATGCTCACGACGAGCAACAAGAGCCTGCCGTCGATGGCGCCGATGCCTTCGTCGGGCTCCACGCATCCCGTGATGAGGACCACCGCCGCACCGATGACGGCCAGCGGCAGGATCGGTGCGATGTTCAGCGCCGCCCCCAGCACGACGAGGGCCAGAACCGCCAGGGCGATCGGCGCCTTGGCGCGGCGAAAGGCGCGAGCTTGCAAGGGCGCAAGCAGGATCAGGTCCTCGTCGCGAGCCAGCCGTTCGATGTCCTCGCGCGCTCCGTCCAGAAGAACGGTGTCGCCGGGCGCGAGATGCAGGCCGGCCGCGCCGATGTCCACCGCAGCGCCTTGGCGGTGTGCGGCGATGGGATAGACCCCGTAGCTTCGGCGCCAGCCGAGGCCGGATACCGCGCCCTTTCGATCCTTGATGAGTGCCTCGATCACCTGGTGGCGCCGCGTGGAGGCAGGCTCAAGCCCGGGGATGGCGAGGCTGCGCCCGGAGCCCGCGCGAAATCCCGCGACCTCGGTCTCGGAGGTATGCAGCACCACGCGATCGCCCGCCTGGAGGATCTGTTCGGCCAGTTCACGGCGCAGAGAGACGTCGTCGCGGATGAGGTCGACGAACCGCGTGCCCTGGCGCCGGAAATCGGCCACTTCGGCAATGCGGCGGCCGGCCAGCGGCGACCCTGCGGGCACGAAGAGCACCACTTGCCACACGCGGTTGCGCCCCGTGACGGATTGCGACAACGCCTGCCGGTCGGGCAGCAGCCGTGGCGCCGCGAGCGCGAGGAACGCCCCGCCCACCAGCGCGAGGGCGATCCCGAGCGGCGCGATTTCGAACAGGCCGAATGGCACAAGTCCAAGGTCCTGCGCAACGCCATCGACCAGCAGGTTGGTGGACGTGCCGATAAGACTGCCCGTGCCGCCCAGGATCACCACGAAACTCAGCGGCATCAGCAGGCGCGAGGCCGAGGAGCCCATATCGCGTGCGAGGCCGAAGATGACGGGGATGAGGATCATCACCACGGGGGTGTTGTTCATGAAGGCGGACGCTACGGCCGCCAGCCCGAAGAAAGCCGCGATGGTCGTGCGCGGGCTTCGCGCCATCCCCTTGGCGAGAGAGGCTGTCACCGCTTCAAGGACACCTGTGCGAACCAGCGCGGCGCTTAGGACGAACATAGCGCCGATGGTGGCAGGGGCGGGGTTGCCCAGGGCTGACAGCAAGTCTGAGGACTGCACGAGGCCGAGCGCGAGCGCTACGGCGACGCCGCAGAGCGCAACCACTTCTGCGGCAATCCTTTCGGCGAGAAACAGTCCAAAGACCACTGTCACGAGGACGAGAGCGGCGAAGGGGGCATAGGCTCCGAGATCGAAAAGCATCGGGGGCTCGCGGGCAAGGTGTCGGAGGACAGGAGAGAGATCACACGGAAGCGGGCCAGAGCAGCCAGACATAGAGGACATAGCCCGCAACAAGCAGCTCCCCTTCGGCCCGGTTGATGCGCAGGCCGGTCGCTGCCACCAACACGAACAGCGCCGCGACCACCGAGGTGACCAGTTCGGGCAACGAGGTGCCGACCGCGACGACGGTCAGCCGCATGACTGTCTCCGAGATGCCGAGGTCGCGGGCGATGACGATGGCCCCGTCGACCAGCAATGCGCCACCGGTGACGACCAGAACCAGCCCGCCCAGGGCGATCAGCAGCGCGATGCCGAGCGGGCGGGTGGTGGCCGCGAGGACCTGGTCAACGCTATCGAGTGCCGCGCTCTTGTCGCCCGTCGCGCCGCCGTCATGGCTTACGCGTTCCTGCCGGATGACGGTCCACAGGTAGACGCCGAGTCCCGCAAGCAGGCACGCCCCCATCAGCCGCCCCATTGGCACCATCGGCGCGAGCATCGCGAAGACAAAGGCTACCGCCAGCATCACGATCGCATCGCGCCTGAGGGCGGCGCGGGCGACGATGACCGGGCAGAGCACGGCCGATATGCCCGCGATGAGCAGGATGTTGGCGATGTTCGAGCCGACGATATTGCCGAAGGCGATCCCTGGCGAGCCGGCAAGCCCTGCCTTTTCGGAAGTGACCAGCTCGGGCATCGAGGTCCCGAAACCGACGAGCGTGAGCCCGATGACCAGCGGCGAGACGCCGAGTTTGCGCGCCACCTGAACGGCGCCACGCACGAGAAATTCACCCCCGGCGACCAGAAGGATCAGGCCGAGAGCGAGGGACAGAAAGGTTTGGAGCATGATGTGTGTACCGGGAAGCCCAGTGCGGCCTCGGGAGAAGACGTGGCGTCGGTTCATTATGTCCGCAAGTGGCGGGCGGGACATTATTCTGAGGGAAAATGCCACGGCCAGCGACGAGCTTCGAAAAGGCGGAGCAACCATGGGCGGGAATGCGGATTGCCGCAGGCGCTAGCCTCTGGGGCGCCGGACAGAAAAGGCCGCTTCTCTCGTTGATGAAAAAACATCGCGAAATCAGTCATTCGTCCCACAAGGCCCACTCAGCGCAGCACGGCCGTCTTGCTGCTGACCATCGTGTCGACGTTGAGGCAGACAGGAAGCAGCTGGAAATCGCTGGCGATGCGGTTCAGATCCGCCTCGAGCGTGTCGAGCGTGAGGCCGAGCTGGTCGAGCGTCCAGCCAAGCAGCCCGCCGACCGCGCCGAGGCTGTCGTCTAGGAAGGCGCCCAGCGGCGTGTCGGTCGAGACCAGCGCGGGTACCTCGGCGACAGCCCCCACATCGGCAAACAGCAGCACCCGCAGTCCGTTGCCCGGCGCGCAGGCTGGCGAGCCTGAGAGCAGCGCGGCCGGCTCGAGCCGGACCTGGGGCACCTCGCCCAGCACTGACAGCAAGTTGGAGACCACCAGCGAGGCGCGAATCGTCACCTTGCCGCGAAAGTTGATCGGGCAATCGGCATAGATGGCGGCATTCTCGATCACGGTGCCATCGCGCAAAGTCAGCACGTCGTCCTCGCCACAGACCACATGCAGCTTTTCATCCGCCAGCACCGAGATGTCGTCGAGATCGGAAAGGTTCACCGACCGGTCGGCGCCGGCCACCGCCTGGCGCAGCAATTCCGGCGTGGCGGAGACGTTCTGCATCAGCGGCTGCGTGATGTTGAGCCCGATCGCCTCGGCGACCAGTGCGTTGACCAGCCCTAGCGACCCAGCATCCACCCATAGCGGCCGTGCGCCATAATCGACCGTCGCCTGGGCAAAAAGGCAGATCCCGACGAAGGCATCCACCTCCGAAATGTCGACCCGCGCCTTGAGCGACAGCAGCGGATCGATGCAATCGACGTGGTCTCGGCGCACGACCTCGGCGAGGGCCCGCCCTTCGAGGTTCCACCGCTCGTAGCCGAAGGGGCGCAGCCAGGTCAGCGGTTCGGCGTTTCCGGTGCGGGCGTGACGGCTGAGCTTAACCTCAACTGCAGTCCAGTCGGACAGGGTCGGCACGAAGTTGCCGCTCTCCGGCGCCAATCGCCCGGTCCTGAAGCTGCCGCGATACCAGGCGTCGGTCAGCCCGGCCTCGGCCAACCCGTGGCGGGCCGTGAGCCTGGCTGTGCCACGCACCTCGCGACGTGCGGCATGCTGCACCTCGCTGGCGCGGATCGCCGCGCTCAGCGCCGCCGCCTCCGCATTGGATTGCAGGATTTCGCGGACCCTCCAGGCATTGGCCGTGTCGATGGCGACGCCACCCACGAGGAAAGACAGGACCAGCAGCGTCAGACCCAACACGGAACCCGCACCGGACTCACCGCGCAGCAGGCGCCGGATGCGGCGCGTGAAGTCGGGCAAGCAAGGCATCAGATCGGCTCCCTCAGCATGCGGACCGAGGCGCTGATGTCACCCTTGTAGACACGGGCGAGGAAAGGCGTCAGTCCCGCCTTGTCCCCGGCCAGGCGGATCGTGACCACCACGTCGGTCTCACCCCGGGTCACGTCGATCTCGTAGGGCCGGTTGGAGACCAACAGTTCGTCCCGCGCCCAGGCCTCGGCTTCCGTCGCGTTCAGATCGTGGATCGAAACGGCACGCGCAGCACTGCGCGAGGCATTCCACATGTTCGCGTTGAGGGTCATCATGAAGGAGAAATCGAGCACAAGCATCAGTGTGCCGGCGATCAGCGGTGTCCAGATGGCAAGTTCGATGGTCGTGCTAGCGGATTCATCGAGTAAGAAAACAGGAGTACGAGACCTCATCTTATCCTCGCAATGATCGTTACCCACCCATTTTGATCAGGCGCGGGAAAAACGACCGAATCGCGTCTCTAATACGGCCAAAATGCGGCGCCAAGCTCCCTGTCGGGCTATGCGGCTGATTTTACAGAAAAGCTTTTATGACTCCCCAATGCATAATTTCGCCTCTAGATTGGTTTTGTTGCGCAGAGAGGTTGAATCCGAGATCTCCCCTTCGGCGGGCCGCGCTGCGGCATCCAGGGCCTGATGCGGGCAATTCGGGCCTGATCGGAGGCTGCCGCGCCCCAAGCGCAAACGTTCCGTGCTGCCCAGAAGGAATCACACGTACCGGCCCCGCGCCGATCGTGGAGGATAGCGTGCAGCGCATCCGTACATTAAATGGGTGGCCGCGCTGTGCATACGCGACCACCCAGCTCCCTATCAGGGAGTGTCGTCAGGTCGTTTCGCGGCGGTCCAGTCTTTCCTGTAGCCAGTTCAGCACTTCGACTTCGACCCATCCCACCCTGTTGGGGCCGAGAGTTACCCGCTTGGGGAATTTCCCGTCCTTTTCCAGGCGCGCAATGTGCTGCGGCGAATACAAAACCAACTCCTTCAGCTGGCGCTTTGACAAGATCCACATCACGATCTCTCCATGGTTGAAGAGCATCGCGATGCCCAGGTTACGACTTGGCCTAGGTCCGTTCAGCTTAGTGCTAATTCTCGTAAGGTCTATGCGCCCCCAAGAATAACGTCGTAGGTGATCTACGCAGGTCGAAAACGCTTGCCGCTTCTCTTCGATATCAGCGTGCCCGTTGTTGATAGCGGCCACAACACTGATGGTGCCTGAGACATGATTTAAGGACCGGAGTTTGAGTTCCCCCGGTGAGAGTGGTCTTTGGTAAGTATGCCGGACTTGCGCGACTTTGATCTCTCAATGACAATGTTCTCAAGTTCGTCCATGGCCTTTCCGACTGCGCGATAGTCAGGCGAGCCGTCATAACTTGCTACACGACAGGCTAGCCAATTCCTGGCGTCGGCTGGAGGTTCTAGCAAGTCGGACTCGCCGCGAACATTGGGGCGCTTCAGAGTGCGCTCAGGCTGCCAAGGACGCCCAAGAAAGTTCTGCATCTGAGAAATTTCATTCTGACGTCTTTGAAGCATTTCCTTGATGAGACGGGGCGAAAAACTGACTTTGGGTCCTTTCAACGTTTTGAGCGTCGGCAGCAAAGGATTGTTCGTTCTGAAGCCCTCGTGTGCGCGAGCCTTGTTTCTGCAGTACAGCAGTGAAATAGCCAGAAAGCTGATTGACTCGTTCTCATACTTGATTTCGTTGGGATGGATATCCACACCTATTCTGCCGCAGAAATCTTGGACCACACATCCATTTTTCAAAGAACTCTTGTCGTACCGCAAGAGTTCGCAGTGTTTCAAAGTGAGAAACTTCCGAAGCTTGCTGTACTGCGGAACCAACGCCCCTATGTTCCAGTCTCGCAGCACTCCGGCCTTGACGCGCTGTTGAAATGCAGACGGGGCATACCCTATCGGGTCCCTGATATAGCAATAGGTATGGATTTCGTGGTGCTGGATACTCTTGACAAAAGAATCCAATTCATCCTCAGATAGGTTCCCAAAATCCTCAGCGCTCAGTATCACATCCTCAGACCTATGTTCCTCAAGCTTGGAGTATATCTGCTCTCTTGCGCGCTTTTGTTGCATATCGAATTCTGAAGCAGTCAATCTAGCAAAACGACTTGGAAAGCGTTCTTGCTTCATGAAAGCCTGCTTCACAATCTTTGAAGAATTGCCGCTGCCGCTGAAAGATAGATATCTTGCCCCACGTCCCTCAGGAAGTGCAGCCAAGCTGTACTGGATTGACGATGTGCCGGTCTTGTGCATCCCAACGTGCAAGAAAAGCTTTGGCACCGACGTCGCTCCACTGGATGCTTGTAAGTCTGCCGCTGGCCGAAAGCTGGAACTTTCGGCGCAGGCATGGCACGAAGGTTGATAACCACCTAGCGTCGCTCGGTGCAAGGTCATGGTGAGGCCGTCGTGCCGAACACGGCAGAGCTGCTTCCAGGTATGTCAGCGAGCTTAGTTCCTGTCTGTTCGACTGGTTGAAGTGATTGAATGCTGAGCACGCATCATGTCCGCAGAGAGCTCGTTATGGTCTCTGAGCGCCTGTATGACTTGGTCAGGTTTTTTGCCCACCGGCGAAGCTTCCATTCGTTCAGACAAATTCGTCAGGAACGCAAGCCTTGCTTTGTCTGAAAACCCGTACCTCTCGATGTAGTCAAGCAAGGCGTCCATGCACAGTCGTTGGAAGTCCTTTCCTGTATCCGCCATGTTCCTGCAGCCCTTCGAAGTTATCCCCTCTACGAAGGGGGGCGTATGCGGAAATGGTTAATATATGGTTAACATGCGGGGCGCCGGTCAGGAGGGGCGTACCCATGGGCACGATGTACGAACGAGAAATGGAGAGAAATCAGGTATTCTCTGTAGTTTCCAGGTCATCTCGCGAGAACCGCGAAAGATTGATCGCTGAGTATAAGAGGCGCTCGGAAGGCGCTTTCGCTCCGCAAACGCTTCGAAACTACAGGTTGATAGTTCGACAGTTTCGGACCTGGTGCGTAGATAATGACCACGATCCGGAGCCGCCAGTATCACCGAGCATCGTCGCTGAGTGGGTCGAGTCAATGGGTGGAAAACTGGCTGCTACTACCATCGAAACCAGGCTTTGGGGCATTGCTGAACTGCACCGCTCGATGTTTCTCGTGCCCCCGTGTCGTCACCGCTTGGTCGAACTCGCATTGAAAAGGGTCAAGAGAAAATTTGGTGGAGGTCGTCGCCAAGCTGTCGCGTTGGGGAAGGCTGAAGTGCTTGGCGCGATTGGCCGTCTGGGGACCAGCAGGAAGGACCTCAGAGACAAAGCGTTGCTTTGGATCGCGACAGACAGCTGGTGTCGAGCATCAGAGATTGTCGCCTTCAAGGTTCGGGATCTCCTGCGCCAGGATGATGGCAGCAGTCTGCTGTTCCTGGAACGGTCTAAGACGGATCCCAACGGTATGGGGGCCTATGCTTATTTGTCTCCTCGCGGAGCGAAAGCTGTCATGCAGTGGATCCAACTAGCCGAGTTGAAAGATGCGGATCCCATACTCACCAAGTCACAGCCTGGCGGGAAAAAGGCTCCGTTGGATCCTTCGACGGTTTCGCGGATCATGAAAAGATGTACTGGCCGAAAAGATGTATCATCACACAGCACGCGTGTCGGTGGCGTTCAGGACGCATTCAGGCTTGGCTGTGATCTTTCTTCCATCATGGTCGCTGGCCGATGGGCCTCGGCCGAAATGCCGGCCAGATACGGAAGGAAGATACTGGCTTCTCAGTCGGCCGCCGCCCAGGTCTCACGAGCGTTTGAGGATGACGACGCCGCCGAAGATTCACTGTGACGATCAATGAACCTTTCTGCGTAATAGCAAGCCTTTTTGAGAAAGTCTCAACAGCAGTTGATTGTTCGCTGTGCAAGTGGTGAGGAAGAACTTTCTTAAACCGTCGCTGCCCTCTTTTCGCATCAACTCCTCTAAGCCAGCCCTCAATGAGGTCGGGTCCAAATCTGAACTTCTGCCATAGGAGCCGCCATATATTCGGTCATGAAGTCTGTCAAGAAACTCTGATACGTCTCGAACGTGATAGTGCGCCAAATAGCAGTCGGTCAGTTCAAGGGATCGGGTTTTCACGCCCCGCGCCTTATGTACGCCGAGTCTTAGATCCTGCAAGCCAGAACGAACAAAGACTTTGCCGCGCGTGTGACTGATGAAACCGGAGGACAGTAAATATCCGTACTCTGGATAAACTTCTTTCACCTGTCCGGGGTGCTCTGCCGTTTTTCGAATGGGGAGTTTGAAATACTCATACCCTGAACCAAGAGTATCAGGATGATCACAAAGTCTTTCGACAGTGCGTACTCGAATTTCGTTAATGCTCTTGGGTACTTTGTGCAAGTGACTCCCAAAAAGGTGGGTTGCACATGATCAACTCATCGGTATCGACGTGACCCAACCATCCAAATCTTGCCATCCTGTAGCTGCGAGTCGCATTGGCTATCTGGCGACTAACAAGGTTCTCGGGTCGAGAACCCTTGATATCATGCCAATATTTGTTCGTGCACATGATGAAGTTGGATATTGCAGGGGCCTCTTTGAGAGATTCGAGGGAGTCGGGCGGTTCATCCAGATAGATATCAATCTGTGTTGCGCCAAGCGCGGCATAGTGCTTGGTAAAACGCAATATGTCAGCGGGGCTTGCATTAGTCGTCGTAGTGATTCCCCATGTCGCGGCCATACTTCAAATCCCAGTGTGTCTGCCGAAGTTATCCCTTGATCCAAAATTTTTCATCTCTTTCTGGCATCCACAGCATCAGTTCAGGCCAGTTCGAACCACCTTTTGTACGTGGGAATCGTATTTCTCAAGTGCAACGCGCACCTCTTCGAGATAGGTGTATCGATTGTATATGGCTGCGACGCCGCTGACTTGTGAACGATGGTCAATTATTTGTTCTGTTATGTAAAGCGGAACCCCCAGCCGCGCCATAGGTCATGTTGACAAAAGGTGCACCCAAAGTCGGATGGACGTGATGTCGATGAAGCCAAGAAAGCTCTCGACGGTCTTGTCATAGCGTGTGGCGACGCGGCGCGCATTCTTGAGCTTGTTGAAGCACCGCTCGACGAGGTTGCGCAGGGAATACAGCGAATGATCGACACCGACGCGCATCTTGCGTGATTTGCGCATAGGGATCTGCGTCAGCACATCCCGCGCATCCATCTTTTTGCGAATACTATCCGCATCATACCCCCTGTCAGCCAACAGAACACTCGGCTCAGGCAGGTTGTCGGCCATGACGAGATCGAACCCCACGTAGTCCGATGTCTGGCCCGGCGTGATCTCGGTTCTCATGGGCAAGCCTGCTGCGTTGACGCGGAGGTGGATTTTGGTCGTGAAGCCACCTCTTGAGCGGCCAAAACCCTGTCTCGGAGTCCCCCTTTTGCGCCCGCTGCCTGATGATGAGCGCGGACGACGGTGCTGTCGATCATTTGCAGGGCGTCCGGCACGGCCCCGCTATGGTTCAGGACGTCCATAATCTCTTCCCAAAGCCCTGCCAGTGTCCAGCGTCGGAACTGGCGGTAGACGCTCGACCATTTGCCGAACTCTTCGGGCAGATCGCGCCACGGCGCTCCGGTGCGGGCAATCCAGAAAATCCCATCAAGAACAAGACGGTGGTTGGTCGGCTTGCGCCCGTTCGGCGCACGGACAGCCAGGATGAACCGCTCAAAGAAGGCCCATTCTTCGTCCGACATCAGATCTCGTGCCAAGCTGATCTCCATAATAGATACCAGCTTGAATCACGCCTGCGATCCGGTGTGAATCCCTTTTGTCAACACGGCCTAGATTTCGCATGTGCGGCGAAAGTCCGGAATGGCGGGCTGCGGGCCGCACCGCAGCGGCCCAGATCGTCGATGAAAGGCGGCTTTGGGCCGGTCGCGGCAGTCTGCCTGTTGATCGACGGGTGAACGGAGAGCAGACTTCTTCGTGTTCGCGATGAAACGGCGAAGCGTTTCATGATCGTGACGGGCTCAATGCCTGGTACGATCATTTGGCTAAGAGGGTGCACGGGAGACGCGCAGCGGGTCTCCCTGCCAAGATGTGCTGTCTGACAGCACACATCTTGCCCTTCATGTGACCGATCCACGGACACACATCTTGCCCTTCATGTGACCGATCCACGGACACACATCTTGCCCTTCATGTGACCGATCCATGACCACACACTTAGCTAATATTCTAACGCCGACTGCCTTGGTGACATAATGTTCAATCTCAGATGATCACATTTGCCCTCGGCGGTCGATCCAGTTTATGGCAAGGTCGGTGCCGAGGAGCGTTTGAAACGGGGCACGACCATGCTGATCCATCTAAATAGGTAGGCGACGAAGTCGCCCAAAGAGCGGGCTGCGATCCGGTCAAGTACAGACACTGCGCATGTCGCTTCTCGTCTTACAGGACGACCTTCTGGCGTTGATCAAGGGATTCCCGAAACCGAACGTAAGACGGTCACGTTAGAAACAGGGCAAACAGATACAACCAATTGAAGATCGGCCAATAAGGAGATGATTACTCAAAATGTGCATACCAATACATAGAACGACGCGGCATGAGGACTAGCTTAGTGACACCAGACCAAATCGAAATAGTACGAACTCGAATGAGACTGATGGTATCCATGAATAGAAGCAGAGAAAGACTCGAATCTCGAAGGTCGGGAGGCACAAAACCAGCGGAGGTTCAAAGGACGGTTGATGAAGTCAATGCATCGTTCGCCGCGAGAACTTTAGACAGTGATATTTTAAATTTTGAGACAGAACCAGAAGAAGAAATCGTATCACTCGATAGCTTCCATGACTTTCTTCAGGGAAAGGTACACCAACTAAGGTCAAAAGGCGCAATGAAGGCGATGGTCTACTACCTCATTGAAGAGGAACTATTGCCAAGTTCCTTTTGGGAGAAGGAAGCATCGCAAACCTCAGTCAAAATAGTTCGCCGCTCCGACATCAGCAAGGCAAAGTTCTGCAAGATGATCATGGGAGAGTATTGGAGGGCAATTGAGAACCGCGACGCTGAATCCATTGATATCTCCCGCCTATTGTTCACAAGAATATCCATGAAAGATCTGGAGTTGGGAATTTTGGCTGCCAAACTCTCATTATCCCGAGGGAATACGCGAACACTCGCTGCCAAAGAAAGAAATCCCGACTCCTCGAAAAAGAGTTTCTACCATTCCAGCCAGATAGCGGGAGAGCTGCACGTCACTGGAGATTTGTCAGGTATCTGCTACCTCGATGCGCAAGCGCAAGAAAAGGTCAAGACGTTAACCTTGTTCCTGACTTTTGGCGAAGACCGCGAATTCAACCGCCTCTTGAATGCAGAGTACACCACGTCTACCGATCCGGAGAAAAAGACACTGGAGAATCCCGGGCGATTTATTGGCAACAAGTCTAGATACTTTAATGTGCGAAACAGAAAGGAAATAGTTAACTCATATACGACTGTGGAACAATCGACTGCTTACTCTAGAGATATTGGCAATTTTTTATTTGCCGGCGGCAATCAAGATGTGGTAAGATTTCACAGAATTGACAACGAAACCAATAATATGAAACCATTTAAATTCATTGAATACGATCAACACCTAGACCTGCTGAAAGCAATTACGCAAGGCTTTGACATCAATGAACAGGAGCCGGTGTCGGGAAATACAGTGCTGCATATGATTGTGGAGAACGGTGCGGCATACTGCATGCAACTCATATCACGGAGAGCTGAAGACCCAGTGGCGACATTCGAACTTGAGACTGATGCTGATGACTATGGTGGAATTGAGAATATCAACAAAGCGATCTCAAGAGTTCGACGTGAATTGAATCCTTTAATTGTAAACAGCTCTGGCCAACTGCCTGTTGACCTATTGCCGCCCATGGATTTTTCTTCCAAGCTCCTTCCATACTACGCCGATGTTTCTGCTCAGGTCATGCAACTTCAATTCGACGAATGTAGACGACGCGGTATTACGCTTGACCAATTTCGCTCAATGATGTCGGGAAGCCATGACAGTCAAGGTGGCCCAGTTAGTGAATTTTGATCAAACGCGTGTGCAGCGCAAGTGCTCCATGTTGGAGTATTGGAGCAACTATTGGAGATGAACCAATGCCCGAACCAATTAATGGACTACCCTCATCCTTCGGGCCAGCAAGGAAAGTGCTAGGTGAAAGAGCCGCGTTATCATGGCCCGAAAGGTCGAATGCGGGACTCTGCATCAAGATTTTCGAAACACATGCTGGATCACGAAGTTTGTCAGTGCCTATAAGTGGCAGTAGGTTACTGAGTGCGTGATTCATGCCCTCTACTGACAATAGCCAATGTGCGGCGACGCAACTGCCTGCTCCCTGACGAAGCATCATTCCGGCTATGCTCTCATACTCGCCTGACACTCCGTGACCGCTAAAAGCCCCACTGTCACAGGCACCGAGAAAAATGAATGGAGATTTTGGAAATTCTATTGAACCAAGAGAGTCAATGTCTAACATTCCATCCGATAACATTAGTCCGCCATTTGAATAATTCTTTCCGTCAAATCGTCCATGGCAAATGATGAATATCTCGTCTAAGCTAGGAGCAATCTCTTGAAAGTTCGAAGTCGTAGCGCTCGGGCCAGAGAAGAAAAGAAAGTTCGGTACTCTATCCTTGATAGTTTTCCAATTTCTATCGTTAACTAGCCTAGAACCGTATGCGCTTTCGAATAAGAACACGCCTGTGCGTCTAATCTGGGACGCGTCATCCGCGTCAGATACGAGATCAATGGTGTTCAATGAAGGACAGAAGACAACCGATTTATCGGATAGAGACGAATCTGACACTATCGGGTAGAGATGAAGTGGTAAGCGCGCGGTTCGACCGGAAATAACTACGTAAAGTGTTTCTATCTGGTCTAATAGATCTTGCGGCACAACTTCAGACACCCTCCAAAACAACCCACTGTGAATCTGTCTTAGAGACTCATTTATCCGCTCTTCGACGGTGCAACCGTACACTGCATCAATCTTTCCATATTCATCAAATGCACGGCGCAAGTCTGAAGCGATTTCTTCAAAGATATCGCCCAGAGAGTATCCTACGTACTGTTCATTATCGAATACTTGAACATTCGTCACAAACCCACTTGGCCCAGAAGCAAATATGTGAAGGTTCACCCCAGATCGATTCAGCGTAACGAATATGAAACAGATGCTTTCATTTGAGTTTGTGATTATCTTCATGAAGCGTTGAAATACAAAGTATTTCTCTCTCGGATTGGAGACAATAGGATAATTCTTGTGGTCGTTCTGGCTTTGATATCTTGATTGATCATTCCAGAATAGAGTTCGCTGGTTCTCGACTATTTCAATTGCTGTTTCGTAGTCGTTGGCTTCGAAATACTCTCCTGCCAGCTCTTCATAGAGGGTATCGCCAGATCTAAGCGCAGACCGAAGTGCCCATTCGTCTCCCACTAGCGGGCGCAATGCCGCTTTTCTTCTCGAGTATACGTCATGAAGTCGCGCGTAGATCGCGTGATTTGCCAAATACTTCGCCATTGACAATATGTAGCCGGTCAATTTGAGCTCTTGAAATACTGTTTCTCCAGATTCGGATTGCAGTGCTTCCAGCGCGAAATCAGCAGATCGTTCCGCAACAAGTCTTTTTCGTCCAATACCGCAGGTATTGAAGCAGTATAGCGAGAGTTCTGATAGGATAATGGCGTGTCTAAACTTCCAATCTCTGCTCGATTCACTGTTTGAAGTAAGTGACATCGTTTCTTGGATGCAACCCTCTACAATCTCAAAGCTGATGACGCTCGCAGTCGCCATCTTGGTTATTGTTGCAATCATCGTTTCGTATAGCTGTCCGTCGATTTCGTCTGCTGCGTTGAGACTGCCACCGACGCGACGCATTGATTTGTACGCTTCAGTTATCTCGATTAGAAATAGCATGTATGGACTTGATCTTTTTGCCTGCCAAACCGAATGAAAAATGCTCCGATTTAGGATCTGCTCACCTAGTACATTTAGCGTGGTGCCTGCTTCAACAGTCGCTTCATTCTCGCGGCAAACCTCAGTATAGGTTCTCAGTCTCGCAGTCAGCTCGCGAACAACCTCATCCTTTGGTCTATAGTCACTGATCAATTGTTGGCAAAACTTTGCGATTATAGCGTAGGCTTCGATGTTTCGGGTAACGGCGGAGTTTTCTTTTGCGCGATGCAAATCAATCGAGCCGATTTTTAGATGAGGTTGGCTCGTTGATTTTTTTCTTTCTTCGGTTAGCGCAACTATCGGAAAGCTTTGCGACATTTCGCCGGTCAGGGTAATTGCGGCTTCTATCGCGATTCTCTTTTCCTCGGCCCTATATGCGACGGTGAGTTCCACAAATAGCGTCATTAGGTAAAGGTACTTTGTCTGTAGTAGCTGCTCCTCATCTGTTGAACCGATCCTATCAAACAGTTCACTCAGTTGGCGCCTTCGAATGCGAGCCAACCTGACCGCTTCAATTGGCGAGCTTGCTCTTTGTACCATAGCCATAGCATCAACTGTGGCCCTCAGGATTTGAGAAGCGGTCTGAAAGTCGCGGTGCCCATGTTTTGCAGCAGTTCTTTCAGCAAGTTTCAGGAGTACTCGACAATCTATCAACGCGAATCGATTGGCGATTTCGGAATTTGGTGCATTTGGTAGAACTTTTTTGTCAATCACATAGGACACTATGCTTGCGATCTGCATTGCGTTCTTCATTGTGAGCTTGTGTTCTCTAAATAGCATTGACTCAGTCGCGGCACGTAGCCTTCTTTGCAGCCGGTTTTCGTACCTCTTCCTCCTCTTCGTCGAGCAGAGGTATGAAAGACGTACATACAGGAACGTTCTATTTAGAAGCCATTTTGTAAATATGGAATCGGGGCTGTTTTTTGATTGTATTGTTGCCATGAAAATTCTCTCAGATTCTTGTTCAAGGTTGTAGGGCTGGGATCCGAAGTAATGAGGCCATCGTATTCTTTGCTTTGATCCCAGCATTGCAGACTTCGGGGAGTACTTCGAGCGCGTATTTTGTGATTTCGGGCGTGCAGCACTGAGAGGGACTGTGTCGGAGCATAGATTCTTTTGAATGCTCCCGTGCCTCGCGGACGCCCTAATCGCTACATTTGTGGCAAGTAGACCATGATAGGCAGCATCATATTCAGCGTAGACTTCAAGCGGGATGCCGTGGAGCACTTTACGGAGAGGGGTTATGCTGTGAGGGAAGTGGCCGTGCGTCTGACCATTGAATCAAGTTTGAGACGATGCTTGTGCTGCGTGTTCGTAGGCGAACCAGCGCCTGTCAAAGCGAACGACGCAGGGAATTAAAGCTTGTACATTCAAGGTGTTACAACATTACTCTAGTGATCTCCGGTTTGCTGTGATTTTGCCATCTACAACATCTCTACGATCAACTATGTGGAGTCTTGAAATGCATTCTTATGGTAATGCGGTTAGGTGGCGTGAAGGTGGCGAGGGAAGCGCTCAAGATCGAATTCCCCCTGTCTTGGCCGCGCTGCCTCTTCCCGCCTTCGCTCTTCGTCAAAACGCTCAGTCAGTCGGCTTAGCATTAGCTGAGCAAGCCTGGACCAGACGCAACGTCGTCAATCTTGTTCAGTTGCGTTTCGAGTACTTTCTGGACGCGGGTGGATTGTTCCATGACTATTACGGCGAACTCTTCGATGTCAGTGAGAATCGCCTTGACGATTTGTTCAATGATCCGAGCTACAAATGGCTTTCCGAGTTTCCCAGGCGCTGTAAAGCTGGCCCGCTGTTGAAGTCGCCTTCGATGATCGTACAACAACGCCTGCAGATTCTGGAACTCGGATTGCGTACGCCGCCGCTCGGGTTCGCGATCTAATACCGGAATGGTCTCGTTGGTCGCTACCCCACTCAATGAACCAAGTGCAGCCCTGGGCAACACCTAGGAACTCCCAGGGCACCGAGATTGCGGATTGCTATTTCAACCAGGATGAATCGAGAGAGTTCTTGCTGAGCGACGCAGTACCATGTTTCGATCAATGGATTGGTCTTTCCGTTGGATCAAACGGATAGCGCAGGCCTTCGCGGTGGAAGCCGCGTTCCAGCGTGATGCGGGAGACGCCCAGCAGGAAGGCGATGTAGCGGCAGGGGTAGCCGTCGCGCAGATATGCATGGGCGGTTTCGATGTCAGCCTTGGACAAGGCCGGGGGGCGGCCAAGTCGTGTTCCTCTGGCGCGGGCGGCGGCCAGGCCTTCGCGGGTTCGGCGCGCGAGTATGCGGCGCTCAAAGCGAGCGAAGGCAGCGATCATCGTATAGAACAGCTCGCCCTCTTCTGTCCCGGTGTCGATACTCAGACGGGCGATCTTGAGGTGAACCCCGCGCTTGCGCAGAGTTTCTGCCGTGATCAGCGCATCGATAGTCGACCGGAACGCGCGGTCCAGATCCCAGACATGGAGCGTATCCCCGGCGCGCATGCTGGCGATTACACGGTCGAACACCGGACGGCGGTCGGAAACGGCGGAAACATACTCAATATGGAAAAGGTCGCAGAGATCCCGCAGGCCCAAGGCTTGCCGGTCGGTCGATTGTTCCTGCGTGGACACGCGGAGATAGCCCACGTTGCGGCCTGTGCGGGCGGACATGGCGGGATCCTGCTCGGAAAGGAACCCTTTTGAACAGGTGCCGGACGACTGCCGTGACGCTTGTCGCGGAGGTGGATCCAGCAGATTTCCTTGTGTTTCGTATCGGCAATCAATAGGCATCGGTCAAGTCATCTGGTGATCTAAATTCTTCCATTATGATCAACAGATTAAACCTATGTGCCGCAACCGCTCTTGTCTTGCTTGGCGGGGTTTATCCACAGCAATCCCGCGCGGAGGAGTTCACAGGGGAGGCATTCCTCAGGTGGTCCAAATCCGGGCAAGACGGGTACTTGAGCACATCGGTTACAATGGCCTCCGTGATTGCAACGCAAACGAAGCCGTCGGTCGCGCAATGCATTGACGAATGGTATTTTTCGAGTGAGGCCGTCCGCGCACAACGCAACGATGAAATCCGTCAAACCATCCGGGAAAACCCCGGTTATCATCCGAGCGGCATCATCTACGCCTGGCTCAAGAAGCGCTGCGGTGCGTTCAAATAGCGGGAATCTCGATTTTTGCGGCTGGCGACACGGCAATGTCTGCCGCTTCGGCTGGCTCAGTCGGTTCTGGAGCTTGCGGCATCTTCGCCTCAATATCGCGCTGGATCTCGTCCAACTCCTCAACGCTCGGCGGATTGTCCTCATCGGACAGCCGGTCTCGCGCATGGCCCAGGGTCTCAACCTGGTAATATCGCCAGGCATCCAAATCGCCTCGTAGGTTCTCGGTGCGGGCCTGTTGGTCGCGGTAGTCTTCCCATGACGGCTCATCCCCGCGCCAGACGACGTGGTCTGACAGATGGGACACATCGGTTCCCTCTTGCGTTTTCAGGGATCCGTCGGCGGCACGAAACACCTTCGTGCCGTCCGGCAGGGACGCGGCGCTGCGGGTGAGCGCCTCAAGGGCCGCCTCATCTCGTTCAAGCTGCGCTTCAAGCGCATCAATCGTGCTTTGGGCGCGCGTTTCTGCATCGGTCAACACATCCCAGGTCCGCTCGTAGGCTGCTCGATATTCGGGGTCGTTGGCCAGGAGCATTTGTAGCTGGCTGGTGAAGTCGGACATGCCGGATGCGGAGCGACCGCTGCGGCGTTCGGCAATTTCCTCACGTGTGCGTCCGATGCGGCTTTGACGGCTAAAGCCATGCCCTGCCATCTCGTCTTGAAGCGCATCGTGGTCGTCTTGGAGACGCCGCATTCGGGCGTCGTGTTCTTCGCTTAAGTCATTCAAATCAAACCTCAATCAATAGGGATCATTGTACCGGAACGAGGTTAACGATCTGTTAAGCCGCCCAGTACCCGCCCGATACCAGCCCGGTTGCGTCCCTGACCCGGCCCGCCCCGTCCAGTCAGGTCTCTAGGTCCGATGACCGGAAGCGCTGCCATCGCCGCGCATATTCGGAGGGCCACCTCATGACGACGCAAACGCCAATGTTCCATACCGAGCGCCGGAATGGCATCGTGCTGAGCCTGACGCAGGCACAGCGCGGCGCGCCGCAAACCGAAGCCTATGCCGGGTATTTGCTGTCCCAGCGCCACCGTCCGGCGGGGCGGTATCTCTTTGCCGCCGATGCCTTCGATCTAGTGGGGCGCAAGGCGATGATCGTCACCGCGCGCCGGAGCGGCCCGGCTGCGCCGCAAAGCCCGGTCGGCGGATGCTACTTTACCCTTCAGGAGGGCGTGCTCTGGCTGCGCGGCCTGATCGTTGGCGACGAGGTCCGTGGGCGGGCGCTGGCCCCGGCGATGGTCTCCTTCGGGATCCGGGGGCTGCTGGCGCTTGGGCCCGGCTTTGAGAGCGGCGCAGGCGCGGTGATCGCGCATCACGGCTCGGCCAATCCGAACTCGGTTCGGGCGCTGGCGAAGCTCGGCTATGCGCTGAGCGGAGAGGATGGGATCACGGAGCTGGATGGCGGTTTCCGCAACCGGCATCTCTTTGCCTATGCCGAGCGGATCGACGGGGTGTTGGTCACGCGCTACCGGATGCTGCGCCTGCCGCAGGACCGGATCGATCAGGCCGCTGGCTTTATCGAGACCTGGACGCACTAAAGCGTCCCGCCATTAACCTAAAACACGGGGATCGCCGATGTCCCGAGAGCGTGCAGCGCGGCAGGGTATCGGCGATTCAAGGTCAAGGCGGAGCGCTTTAGCTCCCGGATCGAGCAAGACGACCTCCGGGACCCCGCTTCGGCGGGGTCTATTGCTTTGCTGGGGCGTGGTTGGGGCCAATCCGCCCGGACAAGGCCCATCGGGGGCGCGGCGAGGCTCTAGCAGCGTGGGTCTACCCACCTGACACCTCGGAGGTTTTGATGACCCTGCTTTCCTTCCCCAAATCCACATCCGGCGGCAGGCCCTCGCCGGACGGAACGCCCCCTGCGCCGCAGCCGAACCGGTTCGGCGCGGATTACGCCTGGATCACCTTTGTCTTCGGCTCTGTCATGGCCATGCTGGCCATCGCGTCGGGCTATGCCAGCTTTAACGGCATTCAGCTGTTCCAAAGCGAGATCGGCGGGGAGTCGATCACCACCAAGGGGACGGCAGTCATCCTGACGCTCTCCATCGTCACGATCCTGGCTGTCGGCTGGGGCATGATCCTCAAATATGCCCCCGAAGCGCCGACGCCCTGGCTGGGCCTGCGCATGACCCTGCTGGGGCTGGCGCTGACCGCCCTGACGCTGGGGGCCAGCACGACGTCGAACCTGGCGGCGCTGGTGGGACCGCCGAGCAAGGTCCATGCCTGGACCCTGACGCATACCGATCATGTGGCTCTGACCAACCGGCTGGAGACGAGCGTGCTGGGGATCGACAAAATCCTGCCGGGCTGGCAGGCGCAGCAGGCCGAAGCCTGCAAGCTGGCCGCTCTCGAACTTGACGGCGGGGTGGCCTCGGGCACCGGTGCCGGGAGCGGTCCAGTCGCCGCGAACCTGGCGCGGGTCTGCGAGCAGACGAAGAGCTTTGTGGGGTCGATGATGGCGGCGCGGAACGCCGCAATCCAAGGCGTGGGGGCCGCGCAGGACGCGCTCGTGGCCATGCGCGGCGCAATCCGGGATAGAGACGCGGCGATTGTCGCGCGTGAGGACCGGTTTCTCGATGCCGGTGTCGCGCTCAACACTGCGCTGCAAAAGATCCGTGCGTCGGATCTGACGGATGTCATGGACGCCGGTGCCGCCCAGCTGCGGGCCAGCGTGGCGGAGCTGTCGGAGACGACGGCCTTCTCGAAGCGGCAAGCTGAATCCGTCGCAGGGATCAAGGCAGGTCTTGCGGGGCTGGTGGCCAGCACCGAGTTGATCACCGCGCGGCTGAAACGCGATCCGATCCCGCTTTTGGCACCGATCACCTCGCCCGACCTGATCACGGCCATCCGCCTGCACGGCGGGCGCTTTGTCCCCATGGTCTCGCTGGCGCTTGCGCTGGACCTGTTCCCGCTCTGGGCGCTTATGTTCCTGATGACCGCGCGGGCCGGGGCAGCACGGGCGGCACAAACCGCCCGCACCCGGCCCACAGACTAGGTCGCGATGGCCTCAGGTGGGGGGTGTGACCCACCCACCTGAGGAGACGACAATGAAGATTTTTGTTCAACGCGGCTTGAACTTTTTGCTGCTGTCCCTGGGGCTGACGCTGATGGCGACCCTCAGCCTGGCCCTGATTATCTGGATGCTGCTCGGCACCGAGGTGCCTGCCATCGAGCGCATCGCCTGCACATACAATCTCACCACCAGTTGCGTCATCGCCAAGGCCGAGGCCGAGGCCGAGCGGAGCCGCGACGCGGCGGCGGACCGGGTGCGCAGAGCGCAGGCGGAGGCCGCGCGCATTCGCGCCGAGGCTGAGGCGCGGGTGCAGGCCAAAGAGGCCGAACTTGCCAAGCTGGAACGGCGCAAGGCCGAGCTGCAGGCGTTGCACGAACGTCTGGCCAGGATCGAGCGGAGGGCCAGCGATTATGCCGTCTTCCACAAGAACAAGACCGGCCGCTACGAGGTCGTCACCGGGCATGGCTATGACTCGCTGCTGCACGACAACCGCCTGGTCGAGGCCTGGTGCTACATGGTTCTGGGGCGCGGGAATGATCTGCGCACGATCTATCTGGCCCGCTACAGCAAGATCCGTGGCCTCAAAGAAGAGAGCATTCCCGAAACGGTCCTGCGCGAGCCCGGCATCGACAGGGAGGTCATCGCCGCCCATCGCGCCCGCTGCATCTGGCCGGAGGGCCTGTCTTGAGCGCCCCGCAGGAGCGCCAAGGCGTGTTGGCCCCGATGCTTCTGGCATCGGGGCTTATCTGGGGCGGGGATTGGCTGGAAACCCATATCCTCGAAGAACCGGGGATCGTGCTGCTGGCGCTGGCGATGAAGATCCTCGGCGGGGTCACAGCAGTGAAAGCGTTGAACCGGATGGTGACAAAGCTGCAGGATATCCTGAGCTATCTGCGCTCCCGGCGGCGCGGCAAGCTCAAAGGTGCCGCTGGCTGGCTGAGCGAACGGCAGGCCCGGCGGTTGCGGCTTGACCGGCGCAAGCCCGGAACCCGTTTAATTGGCGTGTTGGGTCGCAGTGCGATCTTCGCCGGATCTGAAACCCATCAGCTGATCTTGGGTCCGTCTGGGACGAGCAAATCAACCGCAGGCTTCTTTCCCTTGCTCTGCGGGCTGGGCGACAGCGCGGTTGTCAATGACTCCAAGAAAGAGCTCTACGCCGTCACCGCCGCATATCGTCGGCGCTACCTGCGCCACCGGATCGTCCTGCTGGACCCCGACGATCCAGACGCCGATTGCGTCAATCCGCTCGACGATCTGGCCGATCTGATCGCGGCGAACAGCCCCATAGCCCTGACCTATGCCCGCGCCCTGTCGTTCCAGATGAAGCCCGATCCGCCAAAGCCGGACCAGAATGCCTTCTTCACTATCGGCAGCCGCGAGTTGATCACCGGGTTGAATTGCGCGGTCGCGGCCACCTGTCCGCCCGAGCACCGGACGCTGGCCACCACCAACAGGGCGCTTTCCGACCCCTCCTTCCTACACGAGCTGCTTGATCGGGCCATGGCCGTCGAAGCGCTTGACGGGGCGATTGCGGAACTGGCGTCTAGTCTCCATGCCCAGGCCTTTGGCGACGACGGCGCGGCCAAGACACATGAGCAATTCCGCCTCGGCGCGGCTCAAGCCACCGCGATCTATGCCAAGGGCGGGCCGCTCGCCCGGATCACGTCTCGGACGACCTTCCGCTTTGCCGATATGAAACACGCGCGGATCACGGCCTATCTGGTGGTCGATTATGCCAACAAGGACGCCGCCGGTCCTTGGGCCGGAATGATGCAATGGCTTGCAACCTGGCAGTTGGTGCAGGAGCGGACCAACACGCCGGTCTATCTGTTGCTGGACGAATTCTGCAACGCCCCGCTGAATGGCTTGCCCACGATGCTGACGCTGCTCAGGAGCTACGGTATCCGCTGCATCATGGCGACGCAGGATCTGGATGACATCCATCGGGTGTACGGCAAAAACGCTCTGGAATCCGTGCTCTCGGAGGCCGATATCAAGCAATTCCTGGGTGGGATCCGGTCGCAAACGACTTTGGATTATCTCAGCAAGTATCTGGGCAATGAGACCGAGCATGCGCCCAGCTACAGCTTCCAGAAAGACGGCGTGCAGGAAAGCCTGGCAAAGACCGAACGCCCGTTGAAGACGCCCGACGAGTTGCGTCGTCTGAGCTCCGAAAAGCAGATCGTCATCTGGGGCAATCTGAAGCCGATGCTGCTGCGCAAGGTGCAGGTCTTTGCGATCCATCCCTGGCGGCACAGGATCGGAATCAACACGATGTACAGCAAGCGCCGCCATCTGCTGCCCATCGAAATCCGACTGCGCTGGTGGGGAACGCAAGTCACGCCGCGCGGATGGATGGCGCGAACCGGACGGGTCTCCAGCTGGCCGATCTGGGTGTTCCTGGCGCGCAAACTCTCGCCCGGTGCCTGGGTGATCTTCCTTCTGGTGGCCTTGGCGCTCACCGCCGAGCACGGGATGCCGCATCTGCGCGCCAGCTATGGCTATGTCGGACCGTATTCCGCCCGTCGGTTTACCTGGTGCCGCTATATCGGTCCCAGGCCCTTCACGATCAACGGGCCGTCTTGCCCGTTCATCATTCTGCGCAAGTCAAACTAGGAGAACGACATGTCCGATATCGACCCGAACACCCATCGCCACATCCAGACCCGCGACGGGGTGGCCAGCATCCCGCGCAGCCAGCAAGGCGTGATGCTGAAAGACTACTTCCGCAACACCGAACTGCCGCAGGATCTGGATCGTGCGATGGTCTATGTCACCGAAAAAGGCCCTGTGATCGCCACGCCAGATCCCGAGAGCTGGAGCGAGAAACACGACCAGATGGCGCGCGACTACGCCGACAAGCTGAAACTGCAAATCGACGACAAGGGCTATTATTCCAAGACGCTCAACCTGTTTGCCGAACGCCTGTCAGAGGCCACCGGCCATTCGCGCGACGAGATGAAAGCGGTGATCGCCAAAAGCTTCGAGACCCGCCATAGCACCGACCCCTATACCTATTTGAGCGAGCAACGCCTCGCCCAGGGCAAGCCGGTGCGCGGTCAGGACCAGGAGATTGCGCATGAACGCCAGTGACGCCCGCCAGACCGCCTCGCGCCGGGAGGTCTCGCGGCTGATCGAGGAGCGCGAATCCGACCATGACAGGCTGAGCCACGAGCATCCCGCGCCCAGTTGGGCCGACAGCTCCGCCCAGTCGGCGGCGCTGCGCCGCATCGCCGCCCGTGAGCGCCGGATCCGCTATCTGACCCATCGTCTGGAGGGCGCAACCCGCAAGATGGAGCGGGACTTCGACATCTCTTCGTTCTAGAAACCGGAACGGCGGAGCTGGCCGAACGGGTCAGCGCCAGCTCTCCGCCCGCACCCGTAAGACTGGCCATGGCCAGGACCAAACAGCTAGGGCTGCGGCATATGTCCCGGATCGGCGCGCCTGCGCCGCTGTCGCCTGGTCGCCGCAGGGGCATCGTCCTTGAACATCTCCCGGAACTCTTGCTTCAATTCCTGGACAATCCCGAACGCTGCCTGCCGCGCTGCAATCCGTTGGGCTTCGATCACCCGGCGTTCCCTCAATTGTGCCTGCCGATGTGCGTCCATCTGATCACGGTCCCGCGCCGATGCCTTCAGATACTCTTGCGCATGGCTGCGCTGGAGACGGGCGCGCTGCCCCGTCATCCATTGCCACAAGCCGCCAAGGCCTGTCTTGAGCAGCGCCTTGCGCGCTGCCGCTTCCGCGTCCCGCCGCTTGGCCTGTTCGGTCTGCAACAACGCGCGTTCTGCCCGGTGGCGTGCGATCATCTTGGCGCGCCGCGCGTTCAGTCCCGTACGATTCCGGCCAAACTGTCCACGCACCTCCTTCGCCAACCGGGTGAAGGCCCGGCGCATATCCGTCTTCATCGCCTGCCGGACCTCTGCGACCGGCGCATAGTCCTTGGGATCGCCCAGCCGCGCCGCGACCTCCTTGGTGCGCTTGCCCAGGCTCCGCGCCACGGCCATGACTTGGCCCTCGGGCGAGACGATCACAAATCCACGTCGATCCCCGCGCGCAAGCCGGTAGCCACGTTGCCCCAGTGCCTGTTCGAAGGCCGCGCGATTGTCCGCCGCCGCCCAGCTTTGTTGGATCAGCGCCTTCTGGTCGCCCGCGTGAATGCCCCTGCGTTTGGCTTCCTGCCATTCCGCCAGCGAATAGGTCAGCGCCGACTTCGGCGCTTGGTCGATCATGCCCTGCGGCAGCGTCCAACCATGTTCCAGAAAGAGCGCTTGCGACACCTTCCGCAGCCGTTGCCGCGTATAGTCGAGGTTGATCGCCCGCATGGTCACGGCGTCGATCCGCGACCAAACGCAATGGGCATGACGCCGCCCGTCCTTCTCGTGAAACACTATCGCTCTGGGCTGGCCGGAGAGGCCCGTCGCCTCCGCCACCTTGTCGATGGCGGCAACAAAGGCCGCGTCTGAGACGGCGGCGCTGCCCGGCGGGTTGAACGACACCGAAAACAGCGGCTGGCGACAGCGCGTCCCTTTGGCCACCGCCTGAATCTCCTTCAACGCTTCGGTCAAATCGTCGGTGCAAAAGCCCGACACTTCGTGAAGTTCGACATGATCGTTCTCGTCGGTACGCAACAGATGCACCGCCAGCGCCTTGGCCCCGGATCGCTGCGACCCCTTCAAGATCATCGGCTCTTCACCCGCAGCGCCTGCATGAGCAAAGCGCGGATCTCGCCAATCTCGGCCCGTGCAGTGTCGATCTGCCCGCGTTCCACTTCATCCAACGCAACGATGCCGTTCGTAGCGGCGGCACCGAGCCGATCCAGCCCTTGCAAAGCGCCGCTCTGGCCGAGCAAGGCCAGGACCTGCGCCAGCTCCCTGGACGAAGCCGCCGGGACACGCGTGTTGGCGCGCTTGTTTGCCGCTTCCGCCAAGGCCAGATCGCGCACGAAGGCACTCAAAGCCCGGTCCCCGGCCTTTGCCTCCAGCGCCAGACGCTCTTCGGGCGTCAGCCGGATCGTCAATCGCGTATCCTTGGCATTGGGAGGCATGGGGGTTGGGGTCTCCAAATAGAAAACCCCGCCGCCTCGGGTCGAGGGGCGGGGTCGGGTTGAACATGATGATTGGGGGCGACGAAGGTGGGCGTCACTCGGGCGGATCTGGTGGTTGGTGGTCGGCCTCTGCGGGCACGTCAGAGCGCTGGCTCAGGACCGCTTCCCAACGCTCCAACTCAGCGAATAAGGCATCCCAGTGGTTCGAAAAACCTCCCTCCGTGTCCGCCACTTGACCTTACGAAAGCGTTCTCCCGATCCGGCTGCGGCCGGATTTTTCCGTTGTATTCGGGGGTTATGCGGGTTGGGCTGAGCACTGGCACCTGCGCCAGGAGGCATGGGAGCGGTCTCTCAGGGCCGGTATTCTCCGGACCTCATGACTGCGCGGGTTTGGTGAATTTCTCGTAAGTTGTTGTAGAAAAGAAGAAATTTCAAACCGCGGAAATTGCTTGGATTGGAGTCGCGTTTGCGTCTGCCGCGACCGGGTTCGGAAGTTCTCAGGCCATTGCCCGTTCCAGTCTCTGTTTCCGACGCTCCCAATTGGGCATCACTTTGTCGAGGAGCTCGAAGAATGCGGGGCCGTGATGTGGCTCGGCCACATGGCAAAGCTCGTGGGTGATGACATAGTCGATGGCGTCGACAGGCGCCTGCACGAGGCGGCGGTTCAGCAGGAGGCGGCCTGCCGGAGACATGGATCCCCATCGCTGCCTGGTTTGGCGCACGATGAGCCCCTTCGGCCGAAATGCCTCGGGATCCGGGAAGAGACCGAGACAGAGTTCGATCCGCTCCGGGAACTTGATGTGGGCCCGATCCCGGTACCAGGCATCGACCAGTTCGCGCGTTACTTCCGGCCTGGTCGGCCGATGAGTCTGCACGACGATAAAGCCGCGGATCAGCTTCACGCATTCCTGCACATGCGGCACGACCTTCAGCCGGTACTGGCGGCCGAGGTAGAGATGCGTCTCTCCGGCGACGAACCTGCGCTCCGGCGTCCGCGGTAGGAACTGTGAGAAGTACCGTTGCTGCTTTGTCACCCATGCCGCGCGCTTTCGCAGCTTGGCTTCAATGGCGTCGAGCGTCGCGTCCTCCGGGGCTGCGATCACCACCGAAGCATCCGGCTCGACGGCGATCTCGAGCGTCTTCCTCGGGCGGCGGACGATTTCATATCGGATCTCCTGCTCGCCGTAACGCAGGCAGTACAACTCGCGCGTCATGCCGCGAACCGGGCCCGGGCGAGGTCCATGATCTTCAGTTCGAGATCGTCGAGCACCTCCACGGGGAGGTCGATGCCTTGCTCGTCGCGCAGAACGTCGAAGAAGTAGTCGTCTATGGCGTTGCGCAGATTGTTCTGCGCCACCTCGTTCGACCAAATGTCGACGATCAGGTGCGATTTGATGATGTCTATTATCCGTTGTGCGATCGCTGCGGCATCGTCGCCTCCAACCAGCGAGTCTCCCTTGGTCCTGAGCTGACCGTCCAGGATTCCGAAGAACGCCTGTGCATCCTCATCGCCCCGGATGCTTTCGGGAACATCCCGGCCCCTATCCTTGCGTGCCACCTTGCTCGCGAGGTCCACGACGCTGTTCAGGTACTCGCGCTCGGAGAGCCGCTTCTCGCGATAGGCGCGAATGGTCTCTTCGAGCAGCTCGGAGAACTGTTTGTAGAACGTCGGGTCCTCATCCATCTTCTCGGTGATTGCCCGCCGGGTGGCGCTGGCGATGCGGTCCGCCCTCGAGGCTTCTGAGACGCCCGTCTCCTCGACGACCGCCTTCAGCGCATCGGGATCGTTGATGTTCACCACCTCGATGATGGTCTCGGCAGGCATCGCCACGACATGGTCATCGAGCAGCTTCTGGATCTTCGGCTCGAACTCGCGGACATCGACCGTCTCCTGGTAACGGAGCTGGACCGACCGCTTGAGCTCGGAGAACTGCTTCCAGTCCCGCTTCAGGGCGTCGACCTTGGCCTCGTCGAAGACATCGAACAGCTTGTCCGACGAGAGCGATATGTGCAGGCACCGGCTGAAAGCCTTGAGGCGCGCGTAGAACTCATGGCGAAGCGACTCGTCGGCAAGGTGCTGCTCGAACTGCTCCATGTCCTTCTTGTTCCGGACCGGCTTGAACAGGTCCCAGAGCTGATCGTGCAGCTGGGGCAGCTTGCGGATCTCCTCGCGGACGTCATGCACCGTCTCGGCGAGGTCCGCCGCCTCGTACCCCTCGAATGCGCTATAGGTCGTCAGGGCGCTGTCGAGCTCGCCCAGCAACCCTTCGTAGTCGATAATGAAGCCGAATTGCTTCTCCGTGCCGCCGTCCTCGTAGAGCCGGTTCACGCGCGCAATCGCCTGCAGGAGATTATGTTCCTTCAAGGACTTGCAGACATAAAGCACTGTGTTCCGGGGCGCGTCGAAGCCGGTGAGGAGCTTGGAGACGACGATCAGGATTTCTGGATCGCCGGAACCTTTGAAGGCATCGATGATCTGGCGGTTGTACTCCTCCTCGGTCTTGTACCGCGCCATCATCTGCGACCAGAAGCGACGCACGAGGTCCTTGGATTCCTGGTCGACATCCTCGTTACCCTCGTTCTCATCCGGCGGCGAGATGACGATCGCGCTCGAGACGTGGCCGATCTCGTCGAGGACCTCCTTGAAGCGGACGGCCGCGGCCTTCGAGGGGGCAACGAGCTGTGCCTTGAAGCCAGTGCCCTGCCAGTGTTGGCGATAGTGCTCGGAGATGTCGAACGCCTTGGCTCGGATGGCCTGGTCGGTCTTCGACAGCGCGTCCATCCGGGAGAACTTGCGCTTGAGGTCGGCCTTCTGGCTGTCAGTCAGCCCCTCGCTGATCTTGTCGAACCATCGGTCGATCACGGTGCCCGAGACCTGCTGCTCGACAAGCCGTCCCTCGTAGAGCAGCGGCACGACGGCGCCGTCGGCGACCGCCTCGTCGATCGCGTAGCGGTGGATCAGCCGCCCGAAGGTCGACAGCGTGTTCTTCTCCTTCTTAAGGAGAGGCGTGCCGGTGAAGCCGAGGTAGCAGGCCTTGGGCAGAAGGCGCCGCATCTTGGCGGCGAACTGGCTGTGGCCGCCGTAGCGACCCGTCTGCGTCCTGTGGCTCTCGTCGACCAGCACGAAGATGTTCGGATCCTCGTCCACCAGCTTGCTGTTCTTCAGCGCCGTGTCGAACTTGTTGATGATCGTGGTGACCAGCGGAGCTTTGTTGTGGACGAGCTCCAGAAGGTGGGACCCACTCGTCGCCCGAACCGGTTCGAGGTCACAGGACTTGAAGGTGTCCTTGATCTGCTTGTCGAGATCGTCGCGGTCCGTGACGATGATGATCCGTGGGTTCTCGATGCTGCGCTCCAAGGCAAGCGAGCGTCCCAGCATCACCATCGTCAATGACTTTCCCGAACCCTGCGTGTGCCAGATCACGCCGCCCTTTCTGGCGCCGCTGACATCATGCTGCTTGACCGTCTCGACCGCGCGCCGGATCCCGAAGAACTGCTGATGGCGTGCCACCTTGCGGACGCCGCCGTCGAACACGGTGAAGCGGCGGATGAGGTCGAGCAGCCGCTCGGGGCGACACAGCGCGTACACCGTCCGGTCCTGAACCGTGACCGCGCGCTCGCCCTCGGCGGCCATGGCGTCGAAGTAGGCTCGTGCGCCCGCGAAGTCGCCGGAGAAAACGGCGTCCTTCTCCGCTGCGGTGAGCACGCGGTTGGCAAAGGGCGCGATGGCCTCGTCAGTGTCCTCCTCGTCGCGCCAGGTCTGCCAGAATTTCCGCGGCGTCCCGACGGTCGCGTAGCGCGCCTCGTTCCGGTTCATGCCGATCAGCAGCTGGGCGAAGTGGAATAGCTGCGGGATCTTGTCCTCGTTCTGGTAGCCGATCAGCTGGCTGTCCGCCTTCTTCAGGCTCTCTGTCGGCCGCTTGTTCTCGATCACCAGGATCGGGATGCCGTTCACAAACGCGACGATGTCGCAGCGCTTGGTCTGGCTCGACGCGGTCCTCTCGACCGAGAACTCGGCAGTGACATGGAATACGTTGTTCTCCGGCCGCTCCCAATCGATGTAGTGGAACGAGTAGCTCTTCGAGTCGCCGTCGATGGACTTCGTGATCGTCGTGCCGAGGACAAGCGTGTCGTAGATGTCCTGGTTCGTTCCCCGCAGCCCCTTCAGTCGGTCTGGCGTGGGCTTGAGCCGCCGTATCGCCTCGTGTGCGTCCTCGAGGTCGAAGGCGTACTCTCGACCCCTATGCGTGAAGCGGTTGATGCGCATGAGCTGTTCGGCGAGCACGTCGTCCAGCACCACGTTCCGCAGCCGCCCGCCGCGCAGGCGCAAGGCCTCCTCCTGCGAGAGCGGCGTGAACCCGAGCGCCACGAGCAGCTGCAGCGCCGGAACCTGGGACTGGTGTTTCTCGGCGGCGTTGAAGGTCATGAGCGTGCTCCGAACGCTGCTCGATGACCTGACGAAACGTGCGACCTGTTAGGGGTCCCTTGACTTCCAAGCCATACAATGACCATATCTACCAAGAGTTCACTGCCCATCGGCTGTGAATCTGTCGAGGCTTCGGACGCTGAGCCAGCATAGCGAATCAGCGTCCCTCTTCCCTTATCGCAACGCATTGAGACAGTCCTCCAGCGTCCAGAATGGCGCACGGGTTAGCTTGGTCTGCGTCCTGGCGTCTGCGGGATAGCAGGTCACGAACTGGGCGCGCAGTTCTCCGTCTCTCAAACGCAAGGCGATGATTACGAGGAAGCCGTCGATGAACACGGTTACGCGCCGCGTTGGGTCATGCCGTTGCTCTTTCTTCAACCAACCCTGTAGACGCCGCGCATTCGGATCGGCAAGTGCAGGAGCGATCCATTCCATGCGCATCGCGCGTTCAAGGGAGAACACGTCGTTTTCCCCACGACGCCCCGAACTCTCGAAAAAAGCATGATCAAATTCCTGCTTTCGAAAAAAGACACGAATACCATCATGTGTAACGATCCCGCCTCGGCAGAGCGTTCGCTCGTAGTGGGTGCGATAGGCGGCCTGATCAGCAAGCTTCAACAGCGGCGGAGTCACCAACCACCTCCCAGCCGGATCTTGAAGATATTGAACTTCTCCTCCGACTTGTGGGTAGGGCTGAGGCGCGGACGATTGAGCCGCCGTTCCAAGTGGGCGATGAAGCCTTCTTTCGCTGTTCCAAGATCGGTCCGCTCATTGATCCGAGCGGAAACCGCGCCGAGCAGCACATCACAGAGCTGCAAAAGAACTACTTCGGAGGAAGGTAACGACTGAACTTCTGGAATGGTCGATGTGCGGTTGGCGTTGTTCAGGACACGCTGGAGAGTGTGAAGCCGTGTACGGTCTCTGTTGCGTTTCAGGTCGCAAAAGACTGTGTATTCGTTCCGGTCAAGTATCCAGTGGTGGAGAACCTGATAGTAGAACTTGTAGAAGCCAAGTTCCGCATCACCGTTATGAAGGTCCAGATTCATGGCCTGGTGATCGACCGCAATGCAGCGGAACCGAAGGTCGAGGCCAAAACTCATGAAAAGGTCCACGAGATCGGTGTAGAAAGCAGCCTTCGACGGCGAGACCTTTCGCCACTTCATCTCTCCATGAACACCGTGACGCTGGCGCAGATCGGCGATCCGCGCCTTGACGTCCTCGCGCAGTTCGGCGGGCAGCCAAAGGCTGCCGATCATCAGGTATCGGCCCTGTGGCTTCCCGGAGGTGAACAGGTCGGGCAGAGTCTCGTCGCAATAGACCTCGAATTTCACTGACTGACCCTCCATTCCCCGGTCAGCAGTTTCTGCATCAGGCCGCGTTTCTGGCGGGTCAGGGCTTCGATCTCGGCTTCGATGCCGGCGCACTCGGCATGCGACGCATTTGCGATGTCGGCGATGGCGGCCTGTTCGGCCGGGTCCATCGGCAGGCGGAGCTTGCCTTCGAGAAACTGGTTGTTGGTGACCGCGATCGTGTTCTTGGCGCCCTTCTGGACAAGGGGATAGAGGTAGTTGCGGGCGGCCAGCGGCGACTCGAAGAGCGCATCGAAGATCACGCCAAGCGCGTAGGTCTGCGGGGTGAACACGCCGTAGAGCGGGGAGACGATGACCTCGCGGTCGATCTTGCTCTGCTTGATGATCCCGAGCGGGAAATCGCCAGTGGGGCTCTTGGTGTAGACGATGTCGCCCGGCAGGACGCGATTGTAGTGGTCGGTGTTCGCGGCCGAAAATGATCGCCCGAGATGCTCGATTTGGTTGACCAGCCCCTTGTGGACCGAGACCGAAAAGACCTCTTCCGCGCCGGTGGATCTCGACCCGTGCTCATGGAGGACCGCACTCAGCGGGACAACGCGCCACTCGCCCGTGAAGCCGGGCAACCTGACTTTGCCGGTGAACAGATGGGTCCGGAACCAGACGCGGCGGCGGATGTTCAACGCGCGAAGGGTAGTCAGCTTTTCGAGCGCCTCGTCCCAGGTCCGCAGGATCTCGGCGATCTTGCGCTGTTCGGGGAGTGGTGGGAAATCAATTGTAAGGCGCTTGAAGATCGGCAACCCGATGGTCTTGATCGTTGAGCCAACAGCCATCCGCTCAAAGAAGGGCTTCTGCGTCTGCATCCACGCGTAGAGAAACCAAGGGTCGAGGACGTCTTTGTTGGAGCAGGACCACGCAATGAAATGCTGACTGACAGCCATTTCGGTCTTCAGGACTGCAGACTTTCCAACGCCGGCATCCCGAGACAGGATCACTGTTTCCGGGGGCAGCAAGACTGCTGATGAGTGCCTGATGCCAAGGTGAGAAATCTGCTTGTCGGTTTCTTCGATATACCCTTGGTCAAGCTTGGCGCTATCCGCCAGCGAGACCCAAGACACTCCACCGTTCCAATACTCCGGTTTTCCCTGATCCGGTGTGTGGCCGCTTGCCCGGTCGACAACGTCGTCCAGCCGCGCCCTGCGCCATCCTGTCGGCAAGGCACTTCCGAGATCGGGAAACGGCTTCAAGGTGTCACCGCCATCAAGCATCAACACCGAGCTCCTTCAGATAGCCGGCCATCTTCGCGCGTACCTCGGCCAGCTCGGCCTCGATCCGCAGGATGTCCTTCTGCACGGCGGCGACGTCGATCTCGTCTTCGGGCTCGAAGGTGTCGACGTAGCGGGGGATGTTGAGGTTGTAGCCGTTCTCGGCGATCTCCTCGGGGCTGGCCCGGTGCGAATACCGCGCGACCTCGGCGCGCGTGCCGTAGGTCTCCAGCACTTTGGCCACGTGCGCCTCGCCCATCACGTTCTGGGTCTTGCCCGGCGTGAACTCCTTGCTGGCGTCGATGAACAGCACATCGCGCCGGTCTTCATTCGCGCCGCCTTCCTCGCGCGAGCGGTCAAAGATCAGGATGGCGACCGGGATCCCAGTGGTGGTGAACAGGTTGGCGGGCAGGCCGACAACGGCATCGAGCAAGTTCTCCTCGATCAGCTGCTGTCGGATGCGCCCCTCCGCACCGGCCCGGAACAGCACGCCGTGGGGCACGATGACTGCCACCCGGCCAGACTGGCGCTTGGCGATCTCGATCATGTGGGTGATGAAGGCGTAGTCGCCCTTGGACTTGGGCGGCACGCCGCGCCAGAAACGCTTAAACTGGTCGCTATCGGCGTCCTCAGCGCCCCATTTGTCGAGCGAGAACGGCGGATTGGCCAGCACCACGTCGAAGCGCATCAGGTGGTCGCCCTCGACCAGCGCGGGGCTGTTGAGCGTGTCGCACCATTCGATGCGGGCGGCGTCCTTGGCGTGCAGGAACATGTTCATTCGGGCCAGCGCCCAGGTCGCTCCGTTCACCTCCTGCCCGTAGAGGGCAAAGTTCTCGGACCCGACCTCCTGCGAAGTCTGGATCAGCAGTGAGCCGGACCCGCAGGCGGGATCGCAGATCGTGTTGCCGGGCTGCGGCGCGGCCAGCTTGGCCAGCAGACGCGAGACAGCCGTGGGCGTGTAGAACTCGCCCGCCTTCTTCCCGGCGTCCGAGGCAAAGCGCGAGATCAGGTAGATGTAGCACTCGCCGATGATGTCCTCGGTCACCCGCGACGGGCGCAGGTCGAGTGCTGGCTTGGCGAAGTCCTCAAGCATGTTCTTGAGGCGGCGGTTGCGATCCTTCGGGCGGCCGAGATTGGCCTCGGAGTTGAAATCGATATTGCGGAAGACGCCCTCGAGCTTGGCCCGGTTTGCGTCCTCGATTTTTTCCAGCGCGATGTTGATCAGCTCGCCGATATTGGCCTCGTTCCGCTGGGCGTGGAGGTCGTAGAAGCTGGCGCCCTCAGGCAGTATGAAGCGCTCGCGCTCGAGGCGCCGGCGAATGCGTGCCTCGTCGTCGCCATACTGCTTGCGGTAGGTCTGGAGGTGGTCGTTCCAGAGGTCCGAAATATACTTCAGGAACAACATCACGAGGATGTAGTCCTTGTACTGAGCGGGATCGACTGCGCCCCGGAAGGTGTCGCAAGCAGCCCAGGCGGCATTATTGACCTGGTCTTGGGTAATCTGGTTGGTCATCAGACAATTTCCTTCTGGTCGGCGGCCTTCGCGGCCTCTCCGAGAATGGCGCTTACGAGTTCTTCGCGGCGAGCGGAGAGTTGGCGGAGCAGTTGTCCCTCCTGCCGAGCCAAGGCATTGAGTTCGACGATGCGTTTCTGCGTGAGCAGGTCGGGGACGGCGATCTCGAGGTTTTCGAGGACCGCCATCGGGATCATCCGGAGGCTTGTGCCCTGTGCTTCCGCGCCGAGCCTGCGCTGCGCGTCGGGCTGGTTGATGGCCCATGCCACGTATTCGGGGAGAACGAGATCCCTGTCGGGGCGAACGATCACCAACGGGACGATGACCACGACGGGCTCCGGCAGCGAAGCGGGAATGGCCGCCGCGGCGTTCGGCTCGCCACGCGATCGAAAGACAACCTCGCCGCCGCGGACAAAGTATCGATCGGACAGCTTGTCCAGGTCGTACCTCTGGAAATCTGGGCCTGGCGCTTCACCGCTAGTCCCGACGTCACGCAGCTGCAGTGCCGGCACGCCACCCTCCGGCAGCGGATCGAGCCTGCCGCGCGCCGTGTAGCCGGAGTGAATCTCAGAGAAATCCGCGAGCCGCATGAAGGAATCCTCTGTAAGGCGAGTTACAGAGATCTAGGCGAGCTCGCCTCGCGAGTCAATCCTTCAATATGCAGTTTTCATCCTACAGAGAAAAATGTAGTGCCTGATGCTGCCATGTGAGCGGAAACGGCTCCAACACCCGCGCCAGTGTCACCTCCGACCCCTGCTTCCCGTCCAGGATCGCGGCGACAATGTCGGGCGCGAGCAGAGTGAGCCGCAGGACGCGCGTCATGTAGGACGGTGCGATTCCTTCGTGCTCGGCCAGCTCGGCGATGGTGGCAAACTCGCCCGACTCGAGCATCCGCTTCCAGCGGAATGCGCGTGCCAGAGCCTTGACCAGCGTGCTGTCGGCGCGCCGCGGCTGGGTAGCGCCTTCCGGCAGCTGCATCTCCTTCCGCCCGCCGCGCTTCACGAGGCGGAACGGGACATGGAGCGTCACCGTCTCTGGGATCGGAGCTCCGCGGGTCATGCGGCTTCTCCGATCCCGCCGGCCAGCATCTCGCGCGCGAGGTCGTTCAGGCCGTCCACCCGGAGCCGGACGTTCAGCTCGTCCGCGCCGATGTCCACGCGCTCGACCAGCAGCGTGACGATGCGCGCCTGCTCGGCTGGGAACAGCTCGTCCCACAGTGGATCAAGCCTCTGCAGCGCCGAGCGAGCGTCGGCCTCGGTGATGTCGGCGGCGTGAGCGCGGGCGGCCTTCCATGTCCCGGCTACGATCTCTGGCTGGCGGAACACGGCGCGCAGCTGGTCAATAACGGCCGCTTCAACCTCGCCCGCGGGCACACGGCCCACCGGGCACGACCTGGCGCCATGCTTCAGCACGGTCTGGCTGACATAGTAGCGGTAGAGCCTCTCGCCCTTGCGGGTATGCGTTGGCGAGAATGCCGCGCCATCCGGCCCGAACAACAGTCCCTTGAGCAGCGCGGGGGTCTCGGCGCGCGTCCGCATCGCCCTCTTGCGGGGGCTCTCCTGCAGGATCACGTGGACGCGGTCCCACGTTTCGCGATCGATGATCGCGTCGTGCTCGCCGGGATAGCTCTCGCCCTTGTGGACCGCCTCGCCGATATAGGCGCGGTTGCTCAGCATCCTGTAGATGTATTTCTTGTCGATCCGGTTGCCGCGCGGCGTCCGGATGCCGCGTTTCGTGATCTCTCTCGCCAGCTCCGTGCCCGACCCGATCTCGAGGAAGTGGGCGAAGATCCAGCGGACGTGCGCGGCGGCTTCCTCGTCCACCAGCAGTTTGCGGTTTTCCACCCGGTAGCCGTAGGGCGGCACGCCCCCCATCCACATGCCCTTGCGCCGAGAGGCGGCGACCTTGTCGCGGATGCGCTCGGCGGTGACCTCGCGTTCGAACTGGGCGAACGAGAGCAGGATGTTAAGCGTCAGCCGCCCCATGGACGTGGTCGTGTTGAACGACTGCGTGACAGAGACGAACGTCACGCCGTTCCGGTCGAACACCTCGACCAGCTTGGCGAAGTCGGCGAGCGAGCGCGACAGGCGGTCGATCTTGTAGACCACCACCACGTCGATCAGCCCGTCCTCGATGTCCTCCAGCAGCCTCTGAAGGCCCACGCGCTCCAGCGTGCCGCCGGAAATGCCGCCGTCGTCATACTGATCGCGGACAAGCACCCATCCTTCGGAGCGCTGGCTGGCAATGTAGGCCTCGCAGGCCTCACGTTGGGCATGCAGGCTGTTGAACTCCTGCTCCAGCCCTTCCTCGGAGGACTTCCGGGTGTAGACGGCACATCGCAGCTTGCGGACGACCTTCGATTTATCCGGCGGCTTCGTCATGTCCGCCCCCTGTGGTTCTTGAGCCCGAAGAAGGTCCAGCCGTTCCAGCGCGTGCCAGTGATGGCCCGTGCGATAGCGGACAGCGACTTGTACGGCCGACCCTGCCATTCGAAGCCGTCGGCGGTAACAGTTACGATCTGTTCGACGCCCTGCCATTCGCGCAGGAGGCGCGTGCCGGTGATGGGGCGGTCGCGATCGGCGCGGATGCCGCGCTTCTTCCTGTCGCCGCCGTCCAGTTCCTCGCCGAGTCGTTCGAGGCGCCGGATCGTCTCGGGTTTGAGCCCGCCATAGGCAAGTTCCTGGATGCGGTAGGCCAAGCGGCTTTCCAGGTAGCGGCGATTGAACGGCGGCGGCTCGCTGTCGAACAGGTCGCGCCACTGCTTTTTCAGGTCAGGCGTCGGCGTGGTCTTGAGCGCGGCGAGGCGCGCGGGGACGGGATCGGGCTTGTTCATGCATTTCTCCGGTGCGTTGGAGTTGCATGACGGCATTGGTCGGGCGGATAGTGTAGGCCACGTTCTCCAGTATCGTCAGATACTTCGCCCCCATCCCGTATCCGCAACCGAACCAGCCCGAGCGCCAGCAGCCCGCACAACTCGGCGCGGCGTTCTGCGGGCGTCATCTGGTCGGGCGGGAGTGGGTTCGGGCGTTTCAACTTGGTCTCCGTCATGCGGCGCTTGGTTGCAGCGCGTTCTGAGAGAGAAAAGCCAAGTGGTCGGCCTGATCGGGACAGCTGCCGTCAGAAGAGCCTGATACCGGGGTTCCGAGCCGAACGAACCGGGCTCAGGGGGGCGCCCCATAGGTCATCTGTGTCTGGGGGTTCCATATGCTTGTTATGCGCCTTCCCGTTCTCCTGCGTAACTGATGTCTTTATCAGGAGACGCTGACGACTTGGGGGAGAAGGCGCATGTGTCTGCACCCCCAAGACACCAACGTCCACTTTCCTAGCCTTGTGTGGAGCCTTGGTAGGCTGCATCTATGCGCCAAGGAGAACACAAATGACCGAACAGAATCAATCAGAAACGGCAACCCCGCCCAAGAAGCCGCGTCGGTCCGCGAACGCGGACAAGTGGGGCGCGAAGGTAATGGAGCAGGGTTTCTGCATGATCCCGTCGCTGCTGCTGCGCGCGCAACGCCGGCTGCACCTGAACCCGTCTCAGCTCGCCGTCCTGCTTCAGATCATCGATCACTGGTGGGACGCCGCACGCAAACCGTACCCGAGCAAGAAGGAGCTTTCCTCCCGCCTCGGCATCAGCGAGCGCCAGGTGCAGCGGTACATCACCGACCTGGAAAACGAAGGGCTCCTGCGCCGGCAGGAGCGCTATGGCGATCACGGTGGTCGGCAGACCAACATGTACGACCTGCAGGGCCTTGTCGACAAACTCGCCGAGATCGAGCCCGAGTTCCGCGAGGCGCGTGAGTTGGCGCGCAAGAGCCGGAAGGCTGCTGCCTCCCCTGGCTGGCGTCCCAAGAAGAAGACCGGGGCGGACAAGGACGGCCCCAGCTAAACCCGACTGACCCAGTCCACCCGAAGACCTCACCACGAAGCAGCAAGATGCGCTGCTTCGAACGATCCCGCACGTCCAGATTTTCGAAGGCCAAGAAGAAAGGCGCCGCATGAACCAACATTCCAAACACAGCATCGATCGGTCGCGTCGCCCTTTTGGCGCCGGAAGCGGCGCCATGGACGCCGAATTCACGCGGGAGTGGCGGTGCCATGACTGCGGGAGGCTCCTCGGCAAGACCAACGGCAGTCAGATGCAGATCCGCCGGAAGCCGCTCGATTATGTTGTCGGGTTTCCGGTGCTTGCGACCTGTCCCGGCTGCGGGTCGCTGAACGTGACGAGCAAGCCGTAAGCGCGCGGCAACGCGCGCATTCACCCAACCCCCTGAAATCCAAGAGACGCGCGACGTCCTGACCTGGCCACGAGAAGGCGCCGGACGCCTGGCCGCAAGGCAGGCGTCCAATGTCCATCGCGTGGCACGCGATCCGCGATCATCTTACCGATTCATCTTCCAAGCTTAACTTCCAGCGCAGTTTCGACGCCATCCGGCGCACGCAGGCCGCCCTCGCGCCGTTCCGCGATCCGGCGACCCTGCTGGACGGGCTGCACCGCACCGCCGGCGATCCGGCCCGGAAGAACGTGATCCTCGCCGCGCTGGTCGGGGCGGCTCAGGGCGACGGGCCCGCGTCCGACTGCGCGCTGACGCTGCTGTTGCTGGCGCTCTGGCCCGGCCTTGACGCCATCCGCCGCCGGTCGCTCTGGCGCAGGCTCGGCAGCGCCGACGAGATCGCGTCCGACGTTTTGGCGCGCACCACCGAGGCGGTCCGCAGCCTCGACCTCGGGCGCGTCAACTGGATCGCGGCCACGGTGCTGCGCAACGTCGAGCGCGACATGATCCGCGTGCGCCAGCGTGACACGGCGCGCGAACATCTCGCCAGCGGCGCCGATCCCGACGAGGTGGCGGACAGCGGCGACAGCGGGATCGGCGCGGCCGGGTACGCAAAGCTGAACGGCGCCGTGCGGAAGCTGCTCGGCGACGACGCCCTGCTGGTGATCCGCGTGGCGATCGAGGGCTTCTCGCAGGCCGAGGTCGCGGTCGAGCTGGGCCTGACCGAAGCCGCCGCCCGCAAGCGGTACCAGCGCGCGATGCGCCGGCTGCACGCTGCCCTCGAGGAAATCCCCTGAGCCGATGTCCCGATCCGGTCCCGCCGGTGGCTTTTTCCATTCGAGCGCCCAGAGCGCCTTCCCTCCAACCGAAAGCAGACACGCATGAACCGCACTGCCGATCTGTCGCTCGAGGATTTCAGGCGTCTTCCGGGGCTCTATCGCCGCTGGGAGCTGACCGAGGTCTGCGAGCCCAACCGCAACTATCAGATCGAGGACGCCGGCACCCACGCCGACGGGACGCCACTGCTGGCGATCTACGTCGCCGAGCCCGCGCCCGACGCCCGCGAGGCCGCCTGATGGGCCTCCTCGATCAATTCATCTCACGGAGAACCGCCATGCCGGACCAGCCGGACGACATCACCCGTCTTCGCAAGGCGAGCTACGCGCTCGAAGATCTCCCCGAAACCATCGCCTTCCCGCAGCGCGCGGGTGACGAGCCGCGCGAGCCGCTGCCGGTCGTCGAGGCGACCGTCGACGAGATCGCCTTCGCGATCGTGGAAGCGGAGCGCGAGAGCACGGCCGCCTACCGCCGCGCCGATGCGCTGAAGCGGCTCTACAAGCTCGCCCGCGAGGCCGGATGCATCGGTGCAGATCGCGCCGCCGCCGCAGTCATGAAGAAGGAGGGCCAGTGATGGCCCTTCCAATCATCGGCGCCGACGAGCGGCTCGCGCAGCGCAAGGGGATCAAGGGCGTCATCTTCGGCCGGTCCGGCATCGGCAAGACCAGCCTGCTCTGGACGCTGAATGCCTCGACCACGCTCTTCCTCGACCTCGAGGCCGGGGATCTGGCGGTCGAGGGGCTGGAGATCGACACGCTCCGGCCCCGCACCTGGAAGGAATGCCGCGATTTCGCGGTGTTCATCGGCGGGCCGAACCCGGCGCTGCGCGAGGATCAGCCCTACAGCCAGGCGCATTTCGACGAGGTCTGCGGGCGCTACGGCGATCCGGCGGTGATCGGGAAGTACGAGACCGTCTTCATCGACTCGATCACCGTTGCCGGGCGGCTCTGCTTCCAATGGTGCCGTGGGCAGCCCGAGGCGTTCTCCGAGAAGACCGGCAAGCCCGACATCCGCGGCGCCTACGGGCTGCATGGCCGCGAGATGATCGGCTGGCTGACCCATCTGCAGCACACGCGCGGCAAGCATGTCTGGTTCGTGGGCATCCTCGACGAGCGGCTCGACGACTTCAATCGCAAGGTCTTCCATCCCCAGATCGACGGCTCGAAGACCGGGCTCGAGCTGCCGGGCATCGTGGATCAGGTCATCACCATGGCCGACATCCCGGACCCCGGCGGCCAGCCGCAGCGCGCCTTCGTCTGCCAGACGCTGAACCCCTGGGGGTATCCCGCCAAGGACCGCTCCGGTCGCCTCGACCGGGTCGAGGCCCCGCATCTCGGACGGCTGATGGAGAAGATCCAGCGCCCCGCGGCGCCTGCCTCCGAACGCCTGACCTGGCCGCCGGTGACGCCCACCGATCCCGCGCCCGCGCAGGAGCCCGGACATGGCTGAGCGCCTCTTGCCATGCCCGGTGTCCCGATCCGGTCGCCGGGGTGGCTTTTCCCATCTGACGCCGCTGCGCGTCCCATCCTCCAACTGAAAGGAGCCGCGCAATGTCCGGACCCTGGAACGACTTCAACTCCGCCCAATCCAACACCAACGTCATCCCCAAGGGCACGCTCGCCAAGGTGCGTCTGACGCTCCGCCCCGGCGGCTTCGACGACCCCTCGCAGGGCTGGACCGGTGGCTGGGCGCGCCGCGCCACCACCGGCGCCGTCTATCTCGATGCCGAATACACTGTGCTCGAAGGCCCCTATGCCCGGCGCAAGGTCTGGTCGCTGATCGGCCTCTACAGCCCGAAGGGCCCGGACTGGGCCAACATGGGGCGCGGACTGATCCGCGGCATCCTCAACTCGGCGCGCGGCGTGTCCGACAAGGACAACTCGCCCGAGGCGCAGGCCCGCCGCCGCATCAACGGGTTCGGCGATCTCGACGGTGTCGAGTTCGTCGCCCGCATCGACATCGGCACCGACACCAACGGCGAGGACAAGAACGAGATCCGCGCCGCGGTCACCCCCGATCACCGTGACTATGCCGCGTTGATGGGCACGGTCGCGCCGCAGGTCTCCGCCGCCCCTGCGCAGGGCCACGCCGCGCAGCAGCCCACCACGGCCACCCAGCCCAGCCAGCCCGCATCCGCCACCGGCGCCGCCGGTCGGCCGAGCTGGGCGCAGTAAGGGGGAGACCGGCCATGCGCCTGCGCCCCCGCCAGAAGACCTTCGTCGAGCGCAGCGTGGCTGCGCTCGCCTCCCGCGGCAACACGCTGGGCGTGGCACCCACCGGTGCGGGCAAGACCATCATGCTCTCGGCGGTCACCGGCGAGATGATCGGCGACGGGGCCAAGGCCTGCGTGCTGGCGCATCGCGACGAGCTGACGGCGCAGAACCGCACCAAGTTCCAGCGCGTGGTGCCGGGCGTCGCCACCTCGGTCATCGACGCCACGGAAAAGTCCTGGGGCGGCCAGGTGGCCTTCGCCATGGTGCCGACGCTGGCGCGGGCTTCGAACCTCGCCGACATGCCGCGCCTCGATCTGCTGGTCGTGGATGAGGCGCACCATGCCGTCGCCGACAGCTACCGCCGCATCATCGACCGGGTGCGCGAGGCCAATCCCGACGCCCGCATCTTCGGGGTCACGGCGACGCCGAACCGGGGCGACAGGAAGGGCCTGCGCGAGGTCTTCGACAACGTGGCCGATCAGGTGCGGCTGGGCGAACTGATCGCCTCGGGCCATCTGGTGCCGCCGCGCACCTTCGTCATCGACGTGGGCGTGCAGGACGAGCTGCGCTCGGTCCGCAAGACCATGTCGGATTTCGACATGGCGGAAGTGGCCGGCATCATGGACCGCGCCCCCGTCACCGACGAGGTGATCCGCCACTGGAAGGAGAAGGCGGGCGACCGGCAGACCGTGGTGTTCTGCTCCACTGTGGCCCACGCCGAGCACGTCACCGACGCGTTCAGGGCAGCCGGCGTGTCCGCCGTGCTGATCCACGGCGATCTGGCGGCCGAGACCCGCAAGGCGATCCTCGCCGACTACGCGGCGGGCAGCATCCGCGTCGTCGTCAACGTGGCGGTGCTGACCGAGGGCTGGGACCATCCGCCAACCTCCTGCGTCGTGCTGCTGCGGCCCAGCTCCTACAAGTCCACCATGATCCAGATGGTCGGGCGCGGCCTGCGCACCGTCGATCCCGAGGAACACCCGGGCATCGTGAAGACCGACTGCGTCGTTCTGGATTTCGGGACGTCGAGCCTGATCCACGGCACGCTGGAACAGGATGTCGATCTCGACGGCAAGACCGAAACCGGCGAGGCGCCGACCAAGACCTGTCCTGCCTGCGAGGCGGAGATCCCGCTGGCCGCCACCGAATGCCCGCTCTGCGGCGAGGCGTTCCCGCGGGAGGACGAAGAGACCGGTGAAGGTGGCGGTGCTGCGCCGCTGTCGGGCTTCATGATGACGGAAATCGACCTGCTGAAGCGGTCCAGCTTCGCCTGGGTCGACCTCTACGGCACGGACGACGCGCTGATGGCCACGGGCTTCACAGCCTGGGGCGGCATCTTCTGGCTGGACGGGGTCTGGTACGCCATCGGCGGGGCGAAGGGCGATCGCCCCCACCTGTTGGGTGTCGGTGAGCGCACTGTCTGCCTCGCGCAGGCCGACGACTGGCTGAACACCCACGAGACCGACGAGAGCGCCTTCAAGACCCGGTCCTGGCTGCGCCAGCCGCCGACCGAGAAGCAGCTGCAGTACCTGCCGCCCGAGTGCCGCCATGACTTCGGCCTGACGCGCTACCGCGCCTCGGCGCTGATGACCTTCGGTTTCAACAAGCGCGCCATCCGGCAGCTGATCGACAGCGCGGCCAGCCCCGAACGGAGGGCGGCATGATCCATGTCCACCTCAACCCCAATCACAGCCGAGAACCGGCGGCGGCTCTGGCATCCGCGTGGAACGCTCTGTGCTGTCTGCCGGCAACCCACCCGTGGCTTTGGCTGGTTCGATCCGCACCGGTCGAAGCGGCCCCGGCCCTCGGTCTGGTTCTGCTCGATGCCCTGCCAGTCCTTCTGGACGCGCTTGGCCAGGGAGCGTTTCGCCATGGTTGACCTGACCGAGGAGGAGCGCGCCGCGATCACCGCCACCATGAAGCGCGTCGCCCTGCTGATGGACGAGATCGGCTGGGCCACCCCGCTTGCGGATCTGACCGAGGCGCAGGTGCGCGCGCTGATCGAGGAGGCCGTCGAGGGCTTCCGCGAGGCCATGTCCGACATCGCAAGGGCCAACGCGCCGGAGGTGCCGTTCTAATGAAAACGTGCAGCAAATGCAGCGAAGAGAAGACGGCGGTGGAGTTTGGCGTGCGGCGCCGGAGCCCCGATGGCCTACAGGCTTGGTGCCGGGATTGCCGCCGGGAATATCAGCGTGCCTATGCGCAGAACTTCCGCGATCCCGAAAGGCATCGGGAGGCGCAGCGCCGCTATCGGCTGCGCCACGCCGAGAAGAACCGAGCGCACAGCATCGTCAGGAGCGCCGTCAAGGCGTGCCGGATCATCGTGCCGGTCTGGTGTCAGCGCTGCAGCTGCGTGACCGATCTCGAAGCGCATCACCACGACTATGACGCGCCGCTCTCGGTCGAATGGCTCTGCTCGACCTGCCACGGGCTCGCCCACCGCAGCTACGAGGGAGTCCAGCATGCTGGACTATAACCGCCGCCCCAGCTTCGCCGACCGGGTCAACGCCGCCGTCGATCGGGCGCTGACCGCCGATCAGGCTACGCGGCCGCCCCGCGACTATCTCGGCGGATCCCGCCTCGGCCATGCCTGCGAGCGTGCCCTGCAGTTCGAGTTCACGGCGACGCCGAAGGACGAGGGCCAGGACTTCAGCGGCCAGTCGCTGCGCATCTTCGCCATCGGCCACGCGCTCGAGGATCTGGCCGTCGCCTGGCTGCGCGGCGCGGGCTTCGACCTCTACACGCGCAAGGGCAACCGGCCAGATGGCGGCCAGTTCGGGTTCTCCGTCGCGGGCGGGCGCATCCGCGGTCATGTCGACGGCATCATCGCATCCGGGCCCGATGGCTTCGGTCTCGCCGTTCCCGCGCTCTGGGAATGCAAGACGATGAACGCGAAGAACTGGCGCGCCTGCATCAAGGACGGCGTCACGAAATCCAAGCCGGTCTACGCGGCCCAGATCGCCCTCTACCAAGCCTACATGGAAGGGGCGGTCCCCGGCATCTCGGCCGCGCCGGCGCTCTTCACCGCGATCAACAAGGACACCGCCGAGCTTCACCATGAGCTGGTGCCCTTCGACGCGGATCTCGCGCAGCGCATGTCCGACCGGGGCGTGCGGATCCTGCAGGCGACCGATGCGGGCGAGCTTCTGCCACGCGTCGCCACCACGCCCGACTTCTTCGAATGCCGCTTCTGCCCGTGGTCCGAGCGCTGCTGGAGGCTTCCCACATGAGCGACGACGGCATCTTGCATTTCAACCCGTGGATGGACTTCAACGACGGGCCGCCGTCCGAGAACCCCTTCGGGTGCGACCCTGACCCCGAGCAGATCGCCGTGTTCCTCGACACCGTGTTCAGCTGGTGCGAGGGGCTGATCCCGCTGCGCGGCTTCGTCGACAAGGGTCAGGGCCGGGACGGCAAGCCGCACAACATCTGGATCACGGCCGACGACACCGCGCCGGGAAAGCTCGCGACCTTCGCCGCGTGGGCGAACCGCGAGGGCGCGGCGGTCTATGTCATCCCCGGCACGGTCGAGGAACAGGGCCAGGCCCGCGCCGCCGACGTGCTGCAGATGCAGGCCATCGTCGTCGATCTCGATGCGGGCGACATCCCGGCCAAGCTGGATCATGTCACCCGCCACCTCGGCCCGCCAACGCTCATCATCGAAAGCGGCGGGCGTACACCCGAGGGTGCGGCCAAGCTCCATGTCTGGTGGAAACTGACCGAACCGGCCGAGGGAGAGGATCTGGCCACCTTGTGCCGCCTGCGGGGCGAGATCGCGGTGAAGGTCGGCGGCGACACGCATTTCCGCTCGGCACACCAGCCGATCCGGGTGCCGGGCACGGTCTATCACAAGCACGGCCATCAGCGCCTCGTGCAGATCCGCGAACATCGCGCGGCCGAGGTGGACCTCGCGGATTTCGCGGAAAAGGTCGCAGACATGCCGCCGCTGCCGGGCGTGGGCTTCGCCAGCGTCGCCACCGCGCCGACCGCGAAGCCAAGCATCGACGCCGTGCTCACCACGCCGGTGCGCGAAGGCGCGATCGACGACTGGTCCCGGTTCCAGGGGGCGAGCGCCGCCATCGGCCATTACGTGCGCCTGGTGCACGAGGGCCGCCTCGACCCCTCCGCGGGCTGGGAGGCGATCTGCGGCTACAACGCCGCCATGCTGCGCCCGTCCTGGCCGCTCGATCGGCTGCAGGCCGAGTCCGAACGGCTCTGGGAGCTGCATGTGAAGCGCAACGGTCCGCCGCTCCTGCGCGCGGCCCACGCGGGTGTCTCGATCAGCCCACTGCCGACCTTCAGCCTCGGCGCTCTGCTCGACGACACGAGCCCCATGCCCGAGGACATCATCGGGCCGCGCGTGCTGACGCCGGGCGGGCTCCTGGTGCTTGGCGGCGCGCCCAAGGTCGGCAAGAGCGACTTCCTGATCTCCTGGCTCGTGCACATGGCCGCTGGCGTGCCGTTCCTCGGCTTCACGCCGCCCCGGCCGCTGCGCGTGTTCTACCTGCAGGCCGAGATCCAGTATCACTACCTGCGCGAGCGCATGCAGCAGATCGCGCTGCCCGCCGCCGTGATCGCCGCCGCGCGCGACACCTTCATCGCCACGCCGAAGCTGAAGCTGCTGCTCGACGCGGAGGGCGTCGCCCGCGTGGCCGAGGCGATCCGGGCCGCATTCCCCGACGCGCCGCCCGACATCATCGTCATCGACCCGATCCGCAACCTCTTCGATGGCGGACCTGAGGGGGGCGGCGAGAACGACAACACCGCCATGATGTTCTTCCTGAAGGACCGGGTGGAGCTCCTGCGCGAGGCGGTCAATCCGGACGCGGGCGTCATCCTCGCCCACCACACCCGCAAGGCCAGCAAGCACCAGGTCAAGGACGACCCTTTCTCGCGCTCTCCGGCGCCAGCGCGCTGCGGGGTTTCTACACCTCGGGACTGCTCATGCACCGCCCCGACGAGGACAGCAGCGTCCGCAGGCTGGAGATCGAGCTGCGGAACGGCCCCGCGCTGCCGGGCAAGCTGATCGACAAGGTGAAGGGCGAATGGGTCGAGCTGAACCCGATGAACGAGCGCCTGGTGCGCAAGGAGGTCGGCGCCAGGCTCGATGCCGAGCGGCTGCGCAAGCATGATGTCATCCTCGGCATGCTGCTGGACGAGGCGGCCAGCGAGCGCCTCTACACCGCGATGCAGTTCGCCGAGACCTTCGAGAACCGGGGCGGTCTGGGCAGCAAGCACACCATCCGCGAGCGCCTCAGCGTGCTGGCGACCAAAGGCTTCGTGAAGTTCCTGCGCGACCCCTCGGGGTTCGGCTTTCCCATCACCCGGTCGCGGTTCGGCTATCTCTGCGTCGAGGGCATGCAGTTCGGCGCACCCGCCGATCATGTCGATCCGGCCACCGGCGAGGTCACCACGGAGGTCCGCCAAGTCCTGCCAAGCCACTTCAAATGCCCCCAGTCCGGGCTCTGCCTGCAGGTCGAAAATCCCGCCGTCTGGGTCTACCCGGACGGGCTGGAGGACGACCTCACTCATATGAGTGAGGCCTGACTCATATGACAGCGCCAACTGTGCACTCAAGGAAATCAACGGGTTACGGGGAAATAAGAGTTAGGTCCCTAACTCATGCCCGAAGACTTCATGAAGTCTTATTCCGCAATGATTTCAGCCACTTGAACGCCTCGGAACAGTTAGGTGTCAAACCCCCATACTACGTATGGGAGGGCCACCCCACAGGGTTGGCCACTCCTCCCATACGTCCGGGTCAGCCGCGCGCGCCGCCGTGACGGTCTGTTGTGCTTCCCGATCCGACGACGGCGGCCCCGTACCGCCAAGCACCAGACCGCCGTCGTCTTCCACCACCACAGGCCACCGGCAAAGGAGACCCATCATGGCTCAGCCGACTCTGATCCCGAATTGCGACGGCGCAAGGTTTGAATCGCTGCCGCTCGACACGCCCCGCAACCGCTGCATCCTCGCGCTCGACCTCGGCACCTCGACCGGCTGGGCGATCCGCGGCCATGACGGCCTGATCACCAGCGGCACCGTCTCGCTGCGCCCCGGCCGATTCGACGGCGGCGGCATGCGCTACTTGCGCTTCACCAACTGGCTCACCGAGATCGACCGGCTGTCCGGTCCTGTCGCCGCCATCTGGTTCGAGGAAGTCCGCCGCCACGCGGGCACCGACGCGAGCCACATCTACGGCGGGCTCATGGCCACGCTGACCGCATGGGCTGAGCTGCGCGGCGTGCCCTACGAGGGTGTCCCGATCGGCACGATCAAGCGCCATGCCGCTGGCAAGGGCAACGCCGACAAGGCCGCCATGGTCGCGGCCGTCCGCGCCCGAGGCTTCAGCCCCGCCGACGACAACGAGGCCGACGCCATCGCGCTCCTGCTCTGGGCGATCGAGACGAACGGAGGTGTCGCATGAGATGGCACCCCCACGGCTACGGCGGTCGGCGCCGGGATCCCGAACAGGTCAAGCGCGAGGGCTGGCACGAACAGGGCGTCCTCGCGGTCTCCGCCGATGACGACCGCCTCACCTGGCCCGAGCGTGAACTGGTCCGACAGCTCGGCGAGAAGCTCTACGGCCCGCGCCCTGCCGACAGGGAGGCGCGTCATGGCTGATCGCGAATGGACCGCCGACTGCGTCGCCGATCATTTCGAGGAGGCGTTCCGCACCCTGCGCAAGCTGCCGCCGGTGAAGGCGCAGGGCTACTTCAACACCTGGCCCGACATCGTGCGGACCAGCCGCGAGATCGCGGCGATGGAGCCGCAGCCGATGCGGGTCTGGCCCTCGGCCGCCGCGATCACCCGGCTCGAGCAGACCTTCGACTGGGTGCTCTGGATCGAGGAGGCGGAGCGCAAGCTGGTCTGGTCGCGCGCGGCCCGGGTGCCGTGGAAACAGATCAGCGGAGAGCTCGGCTGCGACCGCACGACGGCATGGCGGCGCTGGCAGCTCGCGCTGACCAAGATCGCTGCGCGCCTGAATGCGCAGTGACTCCAATGTGTTGCAACACTTTTCCCTTCGACATCTGCAACAGATCCATGCTATTCCGAAGGCAAGATGGGGAGAGTGCGCTGGAAAGCATTCGCTAGATCTTGTCGATCGTCCGTCTAGACAGACATTGATCGAAGCCAACCCAACCGCAATGCCAGAATGATCTGAGACTGCCCGAATGCTGGACAAGAATACTCCATACTTTGCGGAAAGCTATTCGGGCAGTTCAGAAATCTTTCGCGACTTCTTCGCCAATCAGGAAGATGCGGTTAAAGCCGCTGAGGCCGAACTGAGCGACCCCAACGTTTCAATGACTGCAGTGCAGTTCCGCGAGTTCGACGGTGGCGGATACGTCGGCGACAAGCTTTTGAGGCTTGACTGCTTTCCTAATCTCAGTCGACTACAGGATGGTATCGCGCACGGAAGCATCTTTATTCCACGCTCTCTCGATCTCAATCAAACCTTGGCACGAGATGAGGTCGATCTCGTGCTCAGATTTGGGGAGGTGATCGAGGCTTCCGAGAGGCTCGAGCCTTCACTGGGCGGCGTGTTCTTGGCCATGGCGCTAGGCCGTGCTTCCGAGAAGGTAGAAGGATTCGAGCGCCTCAGGCTTGACGAATACTTGGAGTCGCAGGTGGCAGCGCCAGATGAACCGCAAGCTGTTTCTTTGCCCGAGATACCAAACGTCCTCGTCCGATTAGTGGCGAGCAACAGCACCGTGGAAATTCGGTTCGCCCGTCACCCGTAAAGGTCGGGCGGGTCACGCCCGACATCGCGGTTCCTTCCTGGCGATATTCGTATGCTGGCGGGCGAAGCGCGGGACATCGCCAGCGACAGGGCCGGATTTTTGGGAAGCCACCCGGAAGCCGGACCCACTCGCGCCCCGCGCTAACACCAATGAACGCTGACCTTCCGACCGGACACCGCTGGTAGCCGGTGGACCCCGCTTGGAGTCCGGCGCGGCATCCGGAGTCCGGAAGCCACCGGCATCCACCCGATCGAGGAACCTTGCCCACCATGACGCTGAGCTTCGCCCCGGACGCGATCGAGACGTGGCCGCTGTCGCGCCTCCAGCCCTACGCGAAGAACGCGAAGGCGCACGGGCCGGACCAGGTCGCGAAGATCGCCGCCAGCATGGCCGAGTTCGGCTGGACCGTTCCCTGCCTCGTGGCCGAAGACGGCGAACTGATCGCGGGCCACGGGCGCGTGCTGGCGGCAACCCAGCTGGGACTGACCGAAGCGCCGGTCATCGTGCTCGGGCATCTGACGGAGGCGCAGCGGCGGGCTTACAGGATCGCGGACAACAAGCTGACCGAACTCGGGACGTGGGACGAGGCGCTGCTGTCGGCGGAAATGAACGACCTGCTGGCCGATGATTTCGACCTGTCGCTGGTCGGCTTCTCCGACGGCGAGCTGGACAAGCTGCTGGCCTTCGATCCGGACGGGGGCGGTGAAGAAGAGGGTGGCGCCGGGGGCTCCGTGCCGCCGGTGACCATCCCCGAACCGCCGCGCAACCCGGCCTCGCGCACCGGCGATCTGTGGATCCTCGGGGACCATCGGCTGCTGTGCGGAGACAGCACATCCCATGACGACGTGCGCCGCCTGATGAACGGCGAGCGCGCGATCCTGTTCGCGACAGACCCGCCGTACCTCGTCGACTACGACGGCTCGAACCATCCGACCCGCAACAAGGACTGGTCCGCGTCCTACGGCACGACCTGGGACGACAGTTCTCAAGGCGCGGAGCTCTACGACGGGTTCATCGCGGCGGCCGTGGCCGAAGCGATCACCGAGGATGCGGCCTGGTACTGCTGGCACGCCTCCCGTCGCCAGGCGATGCTGGAAGCCTGCTGGGAAAAGGCGGGCGCCTTCGTCCACCAGCAGATCATCTGGGTGAAGGACCGGGGCGTCCTGACCCGATCGCACTACCTCTGGAAGCACGAACCCTGCTTCATGGGCTGGCGCCGCCCGAACCGCCCGCCGAAGGTGGCCGAGCAGACGCTGCCCTCGACCTGGGAGATGCCGTCCTTTGCCAAGGACGAGCGGCCCGACCACCCGACGCCGAAACCGCTCGACGCCTTCGCCATCCCGATGCGCCAGCATGTTGCGCGCGGTGGGCTTTGCTACGAGCCATTCTCTGGCTCCGGCTCGCAGATCATGGCGGGCGAAGCCAACGGCCGCCGCGTCTTCGCCATGGAAATCAGCCCGGCCTACATCGATGTCGCCGTTGAACGCTGGCAGGCCGAAACCGGCTGTGACGCGATCCTCGACGGCGACGGCCGGACCTTCACGCAGGTGAGAACCGAGCGGCTGGGCGGCGACGCCGAACCACCAGCCCGGACGCCGGACACGGACGCCGCCCCAGAACCCGCGCGAAAGCGCAAGAACGCCGCGTGACATGCATGACCTGGCTTTACATCCCTCCGGAGACGCTTCCGGGGCCGGAGACGCATGCCTCTTCGGCCTCTCCCTCTGCTCCGGCGCGGGCGGGCTCGACCTCGGGCTCGCCATCGCCCTCCCCGGATATCGTGCTGTGGGCCATGTCGAACGGGAAACCTACGCCGCGGCCATTCTCGTGGCGCGGATGGAAGACGCGTCCCTGGATCGGGCTCCTGTCTGGGACGATGTTGCCACCTTCGACGGCCGCCCTTGGCGCGGCGCGGTGGACGTCGTCACTGCGGGCTATCCGTGCCAGCCGTTCTCCGTCGCGGGCAAGCGCCGGGGTGCAGACGACCCGCGCCATCTATGGCCCCATGTCGCCCGCATCATCAGTGAGATCGAGCCGCCCTTCGTCTTCCTCGAGAATGTCGCCCATCATCTCCGCCTCGGCTTCCCCGAAGTCGCCGCAGGACTGGTCGGCATGGGCTACCGCCTTGCGGCAGGCCTCTTCACGGCGGCGGAAGTCGGCGCGCCCCACAAGCGGGAGCGGCTCTTCATTCTCGCCATCCGCGAGGGGGACGAGCTGGCCGACCCCGCGCGCCTGTTCTGGCACCCGGTCGAGCGGCGGGAACCGGACGGAGCTGTTGAGGCTCTGGCCGACCCCGAGGGCCAGTGCCAACGAGAACCGGCAGATGAAACCGACGCCCTCGCAGGCTGCGGGTCAGCACGGGATGAACCTCGCTACGACAGCCGCGATGTGGCCGACGCCGATGGCGAACGATGGCCGCAAACCGAGCGCGGGCAACCGCCGATCTGCCGACCTGACCCATTCGGCGGGGCTGTGGATGACGCCGACGGCGCGGGATCACAAGGACGGGGCCACGAGCTTGGCGAACACGCCTGTGAACGGCCTGCTTGGCCGCCAGGTCCTGGTGACGTCGAGGGCTGGGAGCGGTACCTCCGATGCGCGCCGGACCTTGAACCCGCTGTTCGTCGAGGCGCTGATGGGCTGGCCCACCGGGTGGACCGCCTTCGCCTCTGTGGCAATGGCGTGGTCCCGCTGGTTGCGGCGCATGCGCTGCGAACTCTCGCGGCTGAACTGCTGGCCGATGGATGAGGCAGCCGCATGAAGCAGTCACGCCTCATGTCTCTGGTCGAGTCCGTCGCCAACGTGATCGTCGGCTACGGCGTCGCGGTCATGACGCAGATCCTGATCTTCCCGATCTTCGGCCTGCATACGACGCTGGCGCAGAACCTGAAGATGGGCGCCATCTTCACTATCGTGTCGATAGTGCGTTCCTTCGCCTTGCGGCGGGTGTTCGAGGCGATCCGGATGCGGACCGCCAAATGATCGACCGCCGCCCCGGAGGGACGGCGGCCATCAGCTTGTCGGACTCCGGTGCCTCAGGCGGCGGGGAGCTTGTACACACGCCCCCGATTCTCGACCTTCTCGGAGGTCACCTCGAGCCCGAGCTTCTTCTTCAGCGCCCCGGCCATCGCGCCACGCACCGTGTGCGACTGCCAGCCCGTCGCGGCCATGATCTCCTCGATGGTCGCGCCGTCCGGCGCGCGCAGCATGGCGATCAGCGTGGCCTGCTTGGTGCCCTCGCGCGGCGTGCGCGCCTTGGGCGCGGCTGCGGGCTCGGTAGGGGTGTCCTGCGAGGCCTCCGCACTCGGCACCTCGTCGGCGCCCTTGGGCGCGGTGTCGCCGCCTTCCGGGTCGACGCCGATGGCGGCGAGGCCCGCGTCCGTGATGTGCAGGAGAATGGCGCGGCCGTCCTCGTCGTTGCGCCAGATCCGGTTGAGCGAGGCGTCGGCCTTGGTCCTGTTGTCGGTCGCCGTCTCGGCGACCAGCCTGCGGGAGAGGAGCGCGCCGACCACCTTGGCGGCGGCGCCGCCGCGGAGCGAGCCGGGGAGTGGCAGGACGTTGCGGTCTTCGCGCTGCGCGGCAGCGCTGAGGATCACGAGCTGGGTATCGGAAAGCTTGGTCATGGGGTCGTCTCCGTATTCGGGCCCGCGTCATGCGGCGCCTTCTACGACCCCGAGCCGCGCGGGGCGCGCGGCGGGAGTTCCGGCTGGGCCGGAAATCAGCGGGCGTGTTCGCCCTCGCCGAAGGCGCTGTCGGTGATGCGCTTCAGCAGGCTGGCGTAGTGTTCGAGGGTGCCGACCATGGCCCAGCCCGCCTCGTCGGGGGCGCAGTTGAAATGGTCGTCGCTGAGCGCCTGCAGGCGGGCGAGCATCTCGTCGATCTCGGCTTTCTTGCCGATGAAGGCCGCGAGCGCGGCTTCCTTGTTCCGGCGCGCCTTTTCGGCGCGGAGTTCGTGGCGCGGGGTGGTGATCGGGTTCAGTCGGGTGGTCATCGTCGTGGCTCCGTGGTGAGTTGCATCGTCCTTCTGAACGGACGTTCGCTCCGGTCGTGACGCTTATCAACTCGATAAGCACATGATTTAGAATGATAATCGGAGCCGTCGATGCGTGGCATGAGCGAGCGCCAGTACGCCGCGCATGTCGGGCTGTCGCGCGGCGCGATCCAGAAGGCGAAGACGGCCGAGCGGCTGGTTCTCTATCCCGACGGCAGCATCAACGCGGCCGCGAGCGACGCCCGGCGCGCGGAGACGACGGACCCGTCGAAGACGAGAAAGCCGACCGCGCCGAAGCTGAAGCCCGTCCCCGAGGCGGCGGTCGCTGCTGTCGGCGACACCTTGCGCAAACAGGGGCTGGCGGTGCCGGCGGTCGGCGGCGGCACGACCTTCCTGCAGGCCAAGACTGCGAACGAGGTGCTGAAGGCCCAGGAACGACGCATCCGGCTGCAGAAGCTGAAGGGGGAGTTGATCGAGCGGGCCCGGGCGCTGGCGCTGGTGTTCCGCCTGGCGCGGGAGGAACGGGACACGTGGGTGACCTGGCCTGCACGCGCGGCGGCGCTGATGGCGGCAGAGCTCTCGGCCTCGTGCAGCGACGCGACGGGCCGGCAGATCATTGTGGAGCCAGCCGCGATGCAGAAGGTGCTGGAGAGACATGTACGCGCCCACCTCGACGAACTCGCCGAGGTCCGGCCCGACTTCCGGTGATGATGACGCACTGACGGACTTCGACGGCGCGGGCGAGATCCTGCGCGCCTGGGGCAACGGGCTGCGGCCCGACCCGGACCTCACCGTATCCGAATGGGCGGACCGGCACCGCATGCTCTCTGGCCGCGCCTCGGCCGAGCCCGGGCGGTACCGGACGGCGCGCACTCCTTATATGCGCGAGATCATGGACCGGCTGTCGCCCGGCGATCCCACGCAGCGGATCGTGTTCATGAAGGCCGCGCAGGTCGGGGCGACCGAGGCGGGCAACAACTGGATCGGGTTCACCATCCACCAGGCGCCGGGGCCGATGCTGGCCGTCCAGCCGACGGTGGAACTGGCCAAGCGCAACTCGCGCCAGCGGATCGACCCGCTGATCGACGAGAGCCCGGAGCTGCGGGAGCGGGTGAAGCCCGCGCGATCCCGCGATGCGGGCAACACCATGCTGTCGAAGGAGTTCGCGGGCGGCATCCTGATCATGACGGGCGCGAACTCGGCGGTCGGGCTGCGCTCGACCCCGGCGCGGTACATTTTCCTCGACGAGGTCGACGCCTATCCGGCCTCGGCCGACGAGGAAGGCGATCCGGTCACGCTGGCGGAAGCGCGGTCGCTGACATTCGCGCATCGGCGCAAGGTGCTGCTGGTCTCGACGCCCACGATCCGGGGGCTGAGCCGGATCGAGCGGGAGTTCGAGGCCAGCGACCAGCGGCGGTTCTTCGTGCCATGCCCGCATTGCGGGGCGATGCAGTGGCTGAAGTTCGACCGGCTGCGCTGGCAGAAAGGCCGCCCGGAAACGGCGGAATATCACTGCGAGGGCTGCGAGACGCCCATCGCGGAACACCACAAGACGGCGATGCTGGAGGGTGGCGAATGGCGGGCGACCGCCACGGCCGCCGATCCGACCACGGTCGGGTATCACCTCTCCGCGCTCTATTCGCCGATCGGCTGGCTGAGCTGGGAGCGGATCGTGCGGGCATGGGACGCGGCCCAAGGGTCGGACGAGGCGATCAAGGCCTTCCGCAACACCATCCTCGGCGAGACATGGGTCGAGACCGGGGAAGCGCCGGACTGGCAGCGGCTCTACGACCGGCGCGAGCGCTGGACATCCGGCACGGTGCCTGCGGGCGGGCTGTTCCTGACGGCCGGGGCCGACGTTCAGAAGGACCGGATCGAGGTCGATGTCTGGGCTTGGGGCCGCGGGCTGCAAAGCTGGCTCGTCGATCACGTCGTGATCGAGGGCGGGCCGGATCGGCATGACGCCTGGTCGGAACTGACCGCGCTGCTCGACAGGTCTTGGCCGCATGAACGTGGCGCGCATCTCAGGATCGCGCGGCTCGCCATCGACACCGGCTACGAGGCCCCGGCGGTCTATTCCTGGTCCCGGGCGCAGGGCTTCGCGCAGGTGGCGCCGGTAAAGGGCGTCGAGGGGTTCAACCGCTCGAGCCCGGTGTCGGGGCCGACCTTCGTCGATGCGACCGAGGGCGGCAAACGCCTGCGGCGCGGGGCGCGGCTCTGGACTGTCGCCGTGTCGACCTTCAAGGCCGAGACCTACCGCTTCCTGCGGTTGGCCCGGCCGACCCAGGAGGAGATGGCCGACGGGGCGGCGTTCCCGCCCGGCTCGGTGCATCTGCCGCATTGGGTCGAGAACGAATGGCTGAAGCAGTTCGTGGCCGAGCAGCTGGTGACGGTGCGCACGAAGCGCGGATTCGCCCGGCTGGAATGGCAGAAGCTCCGCGAGCGCAACGAGGCGCTGGATTGCCGGGTCTATGCCCGCGCCGCCGCCTGGATCGCGGGCGCTGACCGCTGGTCTGAGGAGAAATGGCGCGACCTCGAGGATCAGCTCGGGGGGGCCCCCACCGACACCGATCCCGCCGGGCAGATCAACCGACCGGGACAGGCCCCGCAGGGCAAGCGCCGCTCCGACTGGCTCGGACGGCGCGGAGGATGGTTCTGAACATGACTGACTGGACGGAAACCGAGCTCTCGGCGCTGCGCCGGGCCTATGCCAGCGGCACGACCCGGGTGAGCTATGACGGCAAGTCGGTCGACTACGGCTCGGCCGAGGACCTGCTCGCCCGCATCCGGACCATCGAGCGGGCCATCGCGGGCGTCGGCAGACCGCTGCCGGTGGCCGGGCTGGCGGGCTTCTCGCGCGGGGACCGGTGATGTCGGCGACCTGGTTCGACCACGCCATCGCCACGGTGGCCCCGCGCATGGCCGCGCGCCGCGTGATGGCGCGACAGGCGTTCGAGACCCTGACACGGGGGTATGACGGCGCCGCGCGCGGGCGTCGCACCGAGGGCTGGCGCGCGCCCGGATCCTCGGCCGACACCGAGATCGGCGTGGCCGGGGCGCTCTTGCGCGACCGGATGCGCGATCTGGTGCGCAACAACCCGCATGCGGCCAAGGCGGTGGCGGTGCTGGTCAACAACATCATCGGCGCGGGCATCATGCCGCGCGCCGCCAGTGGCGACGACACGCTCGACCGGAAGGTCGACGCCCTGTTCGAACGCTGGACGGCGGAGTGCGACGCCGATGGCCAACTGGATTTCTACGGTCTGCAGACGCTGATCTGCCGCGAGATGGTCGAGGCGGGCGAGGTGCTGGTGCGCCGCCGCCTGCGCCGGTCTTCGGATGGCCTGCCCGTGCCGCTGCAATTGCAGGTGCTGGAGGCCGACTTCCTCGACGCCACGAAATCCGGCGCCCTCGGCGCGGGGCGGCTGGTGCAAGGGATCGAGTTCGACCCGGTCGGCAAGCGCCGGGCCTACTGGCTGCATGCCGAGCATCCGGGCGACGCCTATGGCGCGCTGCAGAATGGGCTGCAAAGCCGCCCGGTCCCGGCGAGTGAGATCGCGCATGTCTACGAGAAGCAGCGCACGCAGGCGCGCGGCGTTCCCTGGGGCGCGCCCGTGATCCGCAGCTTGCGCGATCTCGACGACTACGAGGTGGCCGAGCTGGTCCGCAAGAAGACCGAGGCCTGCGTCACGGCCATCGTCTTCGGCGACGACGAGGCCCAGCAGGGCATCGCGCCCTCGGTGGTCGACGCCGATGGCAACCGTATCGAGCAGTTCGAACCGGGGCTGATCGCCTATGCGCGTGGCGGCAAGGACATCCGCTTCAACCAGCCGTCGGCCACGGGTGGCTACGGCGAATACAAGCGGGCGAGCCTGCACACGATCTCGGCTGGGTTCCGGGTGCCCTACGAGCTGCTGACCGGCGATCTCAGCCAGGTCAATTATTCCTCGATCCGGGCCGGTCTCGTCGAGTTCCGCCGCCAGATCGACGCGGTGCAGTGGCAGCTGTTCATTCCGCTGTTCTGCACGCCGGTCTGGCGCTGGTTCACCGAGGCCGCATGGGCGGCGGGGCAGATCCCGTCGCCCACCGTGCCGGTCGAATGGTCGCCGCCGAAGTTCGAGGCGGTCGATCCGCAGAAGGACGCGATGGCGAACCTGCTGTCGATCCGCTCGGGCACCATGACGCTGGCCGAGGTGATCGCGAAACAGGGCCGTAACCCGGACGCCGTGCTGGCGGAGATCGCCGCGACCAACGCCAAGCTCGACGCGCTGGGGCTGGTGCTCGACAGCGACCCGCGCCGCGTCACCAAGACCGGCAGCGCACAGACCGGCGATCCGGCAACCGATCCGGCCGCCGACGCACCGGATACCGACGACTCCTCCGCCGAGGCGGAAACCGACCCGGCGCAGGCCGACCAACAGGACTGACCTTCATGGACACGATGATCGAACTGCCGGCCATGCGCCGGTCGGCGGAGCTTGCGCCGAATACGGCCGATGCCGACACCCGCACCGTCGAGGTTGTCTGGTCGGCAGGCGCGCGCGTCCGCCGCGCCACCTTCTTCGGCGAGCCCTATGACGAGGAACTCAGCCTCGATCCGGCCCATGTCCGCCTCGACCGGCTGAACGCGGGCGCGCCGTTCCTGAAGGTGCACGAGCTCGACACGCTCGACGCGGTGATCGGTTCGGTCGTGCCAGGTTCGGCGCGGATCGAGAACGGCCGCGGCATCGCGCTGGTGCGGATCAGCGAACGTGCTGATGTCGAGCCGATCTGGCGCGACATCCAGGCCGGGCACATCCGGGCGGTCTCGATCGGCTACCAGGTCCACCGCTTCGAGGTCTCCAAGCCGGAGGCAGCACGCGAACTCTGGCGGGCGGTGGACTGGACGCCGTTCGAGGTCTCTGCCGTCGCGGTCGGGGCTGACCCCGCCGCGGGCTTCCGCGCCCAGCATCCCCTTCACGACTGCGTCCTCCACCGCCGGGACGCCCCCACACTGCAAGGAGCATCCCCGATGACGGACGAGACCCAGACCCCGGCGAGCGACGCCGCAACCCCCGCCACCACCCAGCCGACCGCGCCGGTCGAAACCGAGGACACCCCCATGACCGAGCCGAAAGCGGCTGCGCCCGACCCGAAGGTCGCGGCCAGCGAACCGAAGGTCCACGCAAGTGAGACGCGCAGCCAGCCGAAGACGCAGGTAACTCCCGCGCCCGACACCGAAGCGGTCGCGACCCGCGCCCGCGAGGCCGAGCGCGACCGCGTCTCCACCATCTACGATCTGGCCGGGCGGCTGAACCTCGAGCGCGGCTTTGCCGAGGATCTCGTCAAGCGTGGCGTGAGCGTGGACGAGTCCCGCCGCCTGATCCTCGACCAGGTCGCCGCGAAGTCCGACGAGACCCGGACTTTCCCGCATGTCTCCGTCCCCCTCGGCGGCCGGGATGAGCGCATCACCCGCCGCGATGCGGTGGCCAACGCGCTCCTGCACCGCTACAGCCCGACGCTGTTCCAGCTGGAGGACGCCGCGCGCCAGTACCGCGGCATGACGCTGCTGGAACTCTCCCGCGAGAGCCTCGGCAATGCCGGGGTCAACACGCGGGGCCTCTCGCGCGACGAGGTGGCGACGCGGGCCCTGCACTCGACCTCGGACTTCCCGGAGATCCTGTCGGCCGTCACCAACAAGACCCTGCGGCAGGCCTACGAGGCCTATCCGCGCACGTTCATGCTGTTCTGCCGCCAAGTGCTCGCCACCGACTTCAAGGCGATGCACCGCGTCCAGCTCGGCGAGGCGCCACAGCTGCTGGAGGTCGGCGAGAGCGGCGAGTTCAAGCGAGGCACGCTCGGCGAGAGCAAGGAGAGCTACAAGGTCAAGACCTATGGCCGGGTCGTCGCGATCACCCGCCAGACGCTGATCAACGACGATCTCGACGCCTTCACCCGGATCCCGGCGATGTACGGCAACTCCATCGCCCAGCTGGAGTCGGACGTGGTCTGGGGCATCATCACCGCCAACCCGGCCATGGCCGACGGCAACGCGCTGTTCCACACCACCCACAAGAACCTCGCGGGCACCGGCACGGCGTTGGCGGTCGAGGCGGTGGGCGCGGCGCGGGCGGCGATGGCCAAGCAGACCGGCCTCGACAAGAAGACGGTGCTGAACGTCCGCCCCGCCTTCCTGATCGTGCCCGCCTCGCTGGAACTGAAGGCCGAGCAGCTGGTCGCCCAGAACCTCGTGCCCGCTGCGACCGCCAGCGTCGTGCCCCAATCGATCCGCACCCTCGCGCCGATCAGCGAGCCCCGGCTCGACGCCGCCAGCGAGACAGCCTGGTATCTGGCGGCGAGCCCCAACCAGATCGACACCATCGAATACGCCTATCTCGAGGGTCAGCAGGGCGCCTACATCGAGACGCGCAACGGCTTCGATGTCGACGGCGTCGAGATCAAGTGCCGCCTCGACTTCGGCGCCAAGGCCATCGACTGGCGCGGCCTCTATAAAAATCCTGGGGCGTAGGATCAGCAGATCCCCATGACAATCCATGATCGACAGGGCGCTGTGCCGATCTCCGGGTTCCCCGGATACCACATCGACCGGACCGGCCGGGTCTGGAGCGCGCATCGCAAGGGCAGGATCCCTCGCGGTGCGTGCTCTCGCTGGCTGGATCGCCGCGACTGGACGCTGCGGCAGCCTTGGTGTGATCCGGAGGGGTATCTGCACCACACGCTGGTCCGAGAAACGGCAGGCAGCCGCCAGCGGATCGCCTTGCACATTCTGGTCGCGACCACGTTCCTCGGGTCGCGGCCGGAGGGGCTGGTCGTCGCCCATCTCGACGGTGACAAGTCCAACAACGGTGTCGAAAACCTCGCCTATGTCACCCAGCGCGAGAACATAGAGCACAAGCGCGACCACGGCACGATGCCCTGTGGCGACCGCTCGCATCTCTCGCGTCTGACCGATCATCAATGCAGCCGCATGCTCGATTGCCTCGGCGCGGGGTTCTCCCGCCGCGAGGTCGCCGGGGCGTTCGGCGTCACCGTCTCACATGTCGCGGCCCTGAAGACCGGTCGCATCCGGAAACACCTGACCAATCAGCGCGTCTGAGAAAGGATCCTCCCCATGAAAAACTACGTCCAGCCCGGCAATACCATCACCCTGACCGCGCCCTATGCCGTCGCCTCCGGCGATGGTCTGCTCGTGGGCTCCATCTTCGGTATCGCCGCCGGAGCGGCCGCCCTCGGCGAGGCGGTCGAGACCGCGCTCGTCGGCATCTTTGACATCACCAAGGTCGGCTCTCAGGCCTGGACCGTCGGCGCCAAGGTCTATTGGGACGACACCAACAAGCGCTGCACCACGGTCGCCACCGACAATACCCTGATCGGCGTCGCCGTCGAGGCCGTGGCCAGCGGAGCGGGCGACACCATCGGCCGGGTACGCCTGAACGCGACGTTCTGATGAGCGCCTTCGCCGACGCCGTGGGCGCACTCTTCGCGGATCCCAATATCGGTCGGGACGCGGTCTACATCGCCGACGGCGGCGCGCCCACGCTCGTGCGCGTCGTCGCGCGCCGTGCCGATGCGATCAGCGACTTCGGCGACGCGCGGCTCTGGTCCGAGACCACCAGGATCGACCTTCGCGTCGCCGAGGTGGCGAACCCACGCCCCGGTGACCGCATCGAGATCGACGGCGACGCCTTCCTCATTCAGGGCGAGCCCGTCCGTGACCGCGAGCGGCTCGTCTGGACCGTCGATCTGAGGCCTGCGTGAAACTGAAGCTCGACATCGATCCTGACATCGTTGCGATGATGGCTGCGGAGGTCGCTGCGGGCGAGCGCGCCGTCACGGCCGCCATGCGCGAGGCCGGAACCGGGCTGAAGACGGCATGGCGGTTGCAGATCACCGGTGCGGGGCTCGGCACCCGGCTCGCCAATTCGATCCGGAGCCAGAACTTCCCGAGGTCCGGCGAAAGCCTCGATGCCGCGGCTCTGGTCTGGTCGAAGGCTCCGGTCATCGTCGGCGCGCATGACACCGGCCCGCTGATCCGCTCGAAGGACGGGTTCTGGCTGGCGATCCCGCTGCCCGCTGCTGGCAAGTCCCTGCGGGGCGGCCGGATCACACCCGGCGAATGGGAGCGCCGCCGTGGCCTGCGTCTGCGCTTCGTCTATCGCCGCACGGGTCCGAGTCTGCTGGTGGCGGAGGGTCGGCTGAACACGAAGGGTCAGGCGGTGGTGTCGCGCTCGAAGACCGGACGCGGCAAGGTCACCGCACCGATCTTCCTGCTGGTGCCGCAGGTCAAGCTGCCGAAGCGGCTGGACCTTGCGCGGGATGCAGACCGAGCGTTGGATGGTGTGCCGGGGCTGATCGTGGCGAACTGGGTAGCGGGGCGCCTTTGATATCATGTGAGGATCCTTAAGATCGGGCGCTAGATACTTCGTCAGGCTCAGCCGCGATCGGGCCTTGCCCAGTTGTAGCCTATGGGTTACACCACGGCAGGTCCCGGAGATCGAATGGCAATGGTCAAGATCAACCCGATAAAAATCGAGGGCCGCTGGCAATCAGGCGTTGCCCTTGATCTTCACACAACAAGTAGCACGCCGATAGGATACAACGAATTCGGACATATGCAGTTCGATACGGTGCGACCCGAAATTGCCGAACTTCTGTATCGACTTAAGAACCGTGCCGACAAGGATGCGGCAGGGCCGATCATCGAGACCGCTGTCAACTTTCTCGCTGCGCATCGGGATAAGTTCGATAGCATCGTCCCGGTCCCGCCGTCCCACCAGCGCGCATTGCAGCCAGTCACCGTCTTGGCCGAGGGAATTGGAGCAGCGCTTGGTGTTCCCGTGTTGTCTTGCGTCACGACAACCCGCCCGACCACCCAACTCAAGAATGTGACCGATCCGGAGGAGCGGAAGAAGCAAGTCGAAGGCCTATATCAGGTCGACGCGACGCAGACACGTGGCCGCAGCATACTCCTTTTCGATGATCTCTTTCGGTCAGGGACCACGATGAATGCAATCACAGATCAGTTGCTCGGCCCGGGCCAAGCAGCGGTCGTTCGGGCGGTCACCATTACCAAGACACGGAGCAACCATTGAACACGATTTTCATAGGCGGCTCGCGACACGTTTCCCGACTGCCTTCCGAGGTAAAAAAGCGGCTCGACAACGTCGTTGCGAGCGGCCATCGCGTAATCATCGGAGATGCCAACGGGGCCGACAAGGCCGTCCAGAAGCATTTTCACGACATGCACTATGATAAGGTCACGGTGTTCTGCTCGGGCGCATCACCACGCAACAATATTGGAACTTGGCTAACCCGTCACGTTGACGCGCCCAAGCATGCGAAGGGCTTTCAGTTTTACGCGGCCAAGGACCGAGAAATGGCGCGTGAGGCGGACTTCGGCCTGATGATCTGGGACGGAAAGAGCCCGGGCACTGTGCTCAACGTGCTGCGCCTCGCCGTTGCCGGAAAGATCGCGGTGCTGTTCAACGTTCCGACCAAGGACGTCATCAACATCAAGTCTGTAGACGCATGGAGGAATTTCATTGCGCACTGCAGCGACGAGCTCCGCCGCGACGTAAAGGATCGCGCAACGCCCGATGAATGGCAGTTGGTCGAGATGAGCGATCAGCCCAACTTCTTGTCGGCGATCGAGGATGGGCCTTCCGTTTCGAACGCTAAGAAAGGCTCAAACGAGGCCGACACCTATTCGCCCACTCAGCTTTTGACGCTTGATGACCTTGTCGCAGCACTAAACGGCGCGCTGGCCCGCTCGGATGCGCCCGCGGTGAAGGAAACTTTAGGCCGGATCGCGCGCGATCATGGGATGAGTCAGGTTGCGCGCGAAACCGGACTTGCTCGTGAGAGCCTCTACCGCTCGTTGGACCCCAAGGGAAATCCCGAATTCACGACAGTACTGAAGGTGCTTTCGTCGATTGGCTTGCGACTAGAGGTCAAGGCTCAGAAAGCCGAATCCGACAGCGAACCGGTTGCACTGAAGAGTTGAGCATCCGATGCCTACCCCCCGCGAAGCCATCCTCGCCGCGCTGCATGCGCGGCTCTCGGCGCTGCCCGCCACCGCGCTCCGCGGCGAGGTGCTGCCCGAGCGCGTCCCGGCCGAGGGGCTGCTGATCCTGCGCGATGGCGAGCCGGGCGAGGCGGAGGTGACGCTGTCGCCGCTGGCTTACCACTACCAGCACCGCGCAGAAATCGAGGCGGTCGTGCAGGGCACCGACCGTGACTCCGCCTTCGACGCGCTGACCGCCAGCATCGGCACGGCGCTCGCCGCCGACCGCACGCTGGGCGGGCTCTGCGACTGGGTGGAGGCGGAAGCCCCGCGCCCGGTCGATTTGGCCGTAGAGGGCGCGGCCAGCCTGAAAGCCGCCGTGATCCCGGTGGTGCTGCACTATTCCACGGCCGATCCGCTCGGCTGATCCCGACAACCCGAGGAGAACACCATGGCACGAGCTCAGGGGGCGCGGGCGCTGATGGCGCTTGCGTTCGAGACGACCTATGGAACGCCGCCCGCGAGCGGCTTCACCCGCATGCCCTTCGCCAGCACCTCGCTGGGGGCAGAGCAGCCGCTCCTCAATTCCGAGCTTCTCGGCTACGGCCGCGATCCGCTGGCGCCGATCAAGGACGCGGTCACGGCGGACGGCGATGTCGTGGTGCCGCTCGACGCGGAAGCCTTCGGCTTCTGGCTGAAGGCGGCCTTCGGCGCGCCGACGACCACGGGCACTGGCCCATGGACGCACGAGTTCCAGTCGGGTGCCTGGACGCTGCCCAGCCTCTCCATCGAGACCGGCATGCCCGAGGTGCCGCGCTACGCGATGTATTCCGGCTGCGTGCTCGACCAGATCACCTGGCAGATGCAGCGATCTGGCCTGCTGACGGCAACCGCGCGGCTGGTCGCGCAGGGCGAGACGGTGGCGACGACCACCGGCGCGGGGACGCCGGCCGCGCTGGAGCTGAAGCGCTTCGGCCATTTCAACGGGTCGATCAGCCGAAATGGCACTGCGCTCGGCAACGTGGTCTCGGCCGAGATCACCCATGCCAACAACCTCGACCGGATCGAGACCATCCGCTCGGACGGGCGCATCGACGGCGCGGACCCGTCCATCGCGGCGCTGACCGGCCGGATCGAGGTCCGCTTTGCAGACCAGACACTGGTCACGCAGGCGATCAACGGCGAGGCCTGCGAGATGGAATTCGCCTACGTCCTGCCCTCGGGCGAGAGCTTCACATTCACCGTGCACGCCGTCTACCTGCCGCGCCCGCGCATCGAGATTTCCGGGCCGCAAGGGGTGCAGGCGACCTTCGACTGGCAGGCCGCCCGCGACAGCGTCGTCGGCCGGATGTGCACTGCCACCCTCGTGAACGATGTGGAGACCTATTAATGCTGACGCTCGACCTGACCAACTCCCCGCGCTGGCATGACCTCGCGCCCGGCGTCCGGGTGCAGTTGCGCCCGCTGACCACCGCGTTGATGGTGGCGACGCGCAGCGACCCGGCCGTGGAGGCGGTGCCGGACGAAGCTTCCGACGAGGAGCGCGCCGTCGCTTTCGCCAAGGCGCTGGCACGCCGCGCGGTGATCGCCTGGGACGGCATCGGCGATGCGGACGGCAACGCCATTGATCCCAGCCCCGAGGCCATCGACGCGCTTCTCGACATCTGGCCGATCTTCGAGGCCTTCCAGCTGACCTACGTGTCGAAGGGCCTGCTGCTGGAACAGGAAAAAAACGCCTCCGCGCTCTCGCCGAGTGGTCCTTCGGCGGGGGCGAGCGATACTGCGAAGCCTGCGCGCAAGCCTGCCCGGACTGCCCGGCGCGGCTGAACCGGCCGCTCACCCTCGAGGGCTGGCAGGTCTGGGATCTTGTCGGCCGTCTCGGCGGTCAGCTGCGTGTCCTGCCGGGTGCGGTGATCGGCTGGGATATGTCGGCGGCGCTTGCTCTCGGTGACGCCCTCGGCGTGCCGCCGCTCGTCCTAGCCGAACTGCTGCCTGTCATCGAGGCGGTGATGGTGCGGAAACTGAACGAGGAACTGGCCGCGAATGGCAGCCCGGGTGTCAGGCCTTGATCTTCTCGATCAGGGTGACGCCCGGCAGCCCCTCGAAATGTGCGTCGCAGGTCAGGAGCGTCGCTCCTCGGGCCCGGGCCGTCACGAAGATGATGGCGTCGGCAGTGGCGAGCTTGTGCTCGCGGCAGGCTTCCGCGGCCGCCAGCGCGATCTCAGTGTCGAGCGTCACGACAGCGCAGACCTGCGTGAAGGCTATGACCTGATCGGCCTTGTCCTCGCCGACCTCGCGGGTCAGCCATTTCGCCAGCTCGAGCTGGACCATGGTCGGGACGAGCCACTCCGCCTGTTCGGGCAGGTGCTCGGCCACCTTGGCGCCGGTTGCCGAGTCGATCAGCCATTCGATCCAGGCCGACGTATCGACCAGGATCATCAGAACCGGTCCGAGCGGTCGCGATAGTCGGTGGCGGATGCTCCGCGCGCGAGCCCTTTCAGCGCCTCCCGCTTCGGCACCGGCACTAGCAGGACGCCGGTGCCCTTCGGGATGAAGGCGAAGGTCAGCCCGGCTTCCCAGTGCTGCGCCGCGCGGATCGCCTTGGGGATCGAGATCTGGAACTTCGAGGAAAGGGTCGCGGTCTCGGCCATGGTCATACTCTCATAGGATCGATAGCTAAAACGTAAGACGCCCATGCGGCGAAAGCAAGGACTCTGACCGATGGCGGAAAAACGGGTAAGCGTCCGCCTCGCGGCTGTGGGCGGACGGCAGGTGCGCGCCGAGCTGGAAGGCGTCGGCGAGGCCGGATCGCGCGGCTTCGGACGGCTGAGCCGCGAGATGGAAGCGGCGAACGCCCGGCTGGCGGCTTTCTCACGCCGGGTGCGTGTGGCTGCCGCCGCCGCAGTGGCGGCCGCAGCCGCCGCTGGCGTGGCGATGATTCGGTCCGGCCTCCAGACGGTCGATGCGCAGGCGAAGCTCGCCCAATCCCTCGGCACCACGGTCGCCTCTATCCAGACGCTGGAGCGCGCGGGCGAGCTGGCGGGCGTGTCGATGTCCGGCATCGAGCAGGCCACCAAGGATCTGACGCGCCGTCTCAGCCAGGCGGCCGCCGGGACCGGGCCCGCCGCCGATGCGCTGGACCGGCTGGGGCTCTCGGCCAATGAGCTGATCTCCCTGCCGCTGGACCAGCGCGTCGGCGCGATCAACGCGGCCATTGAGAGCTTCGTGCCCGCCGCTGAACGCGCGGCTGTCGCGGGCCAGCTTTTCGGCGAGGAAGGCTCGATCGCCATGTCGCGGATCGATACCGCGACGCTGCGCCAGGCGACGGAGGATGTCCTCGCCTTCGGGGTGGTCGTCTCCGAGCAGGATGCCGACCAGATCGAACGGACGAACGACGCCATCTCCCGTCTCGGTCTGATCTGGCGCGGCCTGTCGAACCAGCTGGCCGTCGCCGCGGCCCCGGCGCTGGAAGCCGTGGCCAACGCCATGGCGGCGGTCGCCAGCCGCACCGGTCCGCTCGGCATCGCGATCCGCGGTTTCTTCGACAACATCGGTCGCCTGACGACCTATGCCGCCACTTTCGCGGCGTTTCTCGCGAGCCGCTGGGTGGCAGGCATGGCCGCCGCCGCGCTCTCCGTGCGAGGCCTTGCCACGGCGCTCGTCGTCCTGCGCGGCGCGCTGATCCGCACCGGCATCGGGGCGCTGATTGTCGGCGCGGGCGAGCTCGTCTACCAGTTCACGCGTCTCGTCTCTGGTGCAGGCGGCTTTGGTGAGGCGATGTCGCTCCTGAAGGACCTCGCTGTCGAGGTCTGGGAGCGGATCAGGATGGGCGCCGCTGCCGCTGGTGCAGCCGCCACGGCGATGTTCTTCGACCTGAAGGCGGACGCCGCGTCGGGCATGCAGAGCGCCATCGAGAGCGTGGTGGCTTTCGGCAACACCGCCGCGAACACCTTCGAAGGTGCCTACGAGGCGATCAAGGCGATCTGGGGTCTGCTGCCTGCTGCCATCGGCGATCTGGCGTTCCAGGCGGCCAACAGCCTGGTCGATGGTGTCGAGGCGATGCTGAACGGCGTAGTCGCGCGCATCAACGGCTTCATCGGCGGCATCAACCAGGGGCTGGAAGCGCTCGGGTCGGAGCGCCGCATCTCGCTGGTGCCTGACCTCGACATTGGCGAGATCGAGAACCGCTTCGAGGGTGCGGCCAGTGCTGCCACGACAGCGGCGCAGGCGGCGTTCGACCGGGCCTTCGAGGACAACTCGCTCACCGCGCCCGATCTCGGTCTGACCGAGGCGGCGAACCGGGCGCTCGAGTCAGCCAACGTCTACCGTGGCGCGGCGCGCGATCTGGCCGACGGGGCCCGCGCGCCGCTGGAAAGCTGGCAGGCGCTGCGCGATGCCGTGCGCGGCACCGACGAGGCCAGTGCCGATGCGCTGACCGAGGCCACCGGCGCGGCCGAGCGGCTGGAGACGGCGCTCGGAGATGCAGGTCGCGCAGCCACGGGCGCCGGTGCGGCGGCCGGGGCTGCCGCCGCTGCGGCAGAGCCCGCGACCGAGGCTGCCGTCACCGGTTGGCGGGCGGTCACGGCGGCGCTGTCGGACTACGCAAGCAAGGCCCGCGAGATCGGCGGCGATATCGGCCAGAGCCTCGTCGGCGCATTCCAGTCGGCCGAGAACGCCGTCGGCGAGTTCGTGAAGACCGGCAAGCTGAACTTCCGCGACATGGTCACGTCGATGATCGCCGATCTTGCCCAGCTCGCCGCCCGACGCTTCATCCTCGGGCCGATCGCCAATGCGCTCTCGGGCGTCTTCGCAGGCGCGGGCGGCATCTTCGCCAACGTCCTGCATGCGGGCGGGATGGTCGGATCGGCTGGACCCTCGCGCATGATCCCGGCCATGGCCTTCGCCTCTGCGCCCCGGATGCATTCCGGCGGGATGGCCGGACTTCGACACGATGAGGTGCCTGCGATCCTGCAACGCGGCGAGCGGGTGCTGTCGCGCCGTGAGGCCCAGAACTACGGCGCAGGCGGCGGCGTCAACGTCACGATCATGGCGCGCGACGCCGAGAGCTTCCGGCAATCGCGTACGCAGGTCGCGGCAGACATCGCCCGTGCGGTCTCGCTCGGGCGCCGGGGGATGTAAGCCGTGGCGTTCTATGAGATTCGGTTCCCGGACAACATCAGTCGTGGGGCGCGCGGCGGACCCGAGCGGCGTACCCAGATCGTCGAGCTGGCCTCGGGCGACGAGGAGCGCAACGCCAGCTGGGCCAATTCGCGCCGCCGCTTTGACGTGGCCTACGGCATCCGCCGCGCGGACGATCTGGCGACGGTGGTCGCCTTCTTCGAGGCGCGCAATGGCCGGCTCCACGGTTTCCGCTTCAAGGACTGGGGCGATCACAAGTCCTGCTTGCCTTCGGGCACGCCATCGCCGACCGACCAGGCGATCGGCACCGGCGACGGCGCGACGACTGCCTTCCAGCTGGTCAAGCGCTACGCCTCGGGCGCGCAATCCTGGACTCGCGCCATCACCAAGCCGGTGGCGGGCAGCGTGCGCATCGCCCTCGGCGGGGTCGAGCAGCCCTCCGGCTGGTCGGTCGACACCGCCACTGGCCTCGTCACCTTCAGCGCGGCGCCGAGCGCTGGCGTCGCGATCACCGCGGGCTTCGAGTTCGATGTGCCAGTCCGCTTCGACACCGACGTGCTCGATGTGACGCTCGACCTCGAGCGGCTCGGCTCGATCACCTCCATTCCGCTTCTGGAACTGCGCCGATGAAGACCCTCGATCCCGCCCTGCAGGCCCATCTCGAGGAGGGCAGGACCACGCTCGCCTGGTGCTGGCGGATCACCCGGGCCGATGGCGTCACCTTCGGCTTCACCGACCATGACCGGACGCTCGCCTTCGACGGGACCGACTTCGAGCCCGAGAGCGGGCTGACAGCCTCCGAGGTCCGCTCGGGATCGGACCTGTCGGTGGATGCACAAGACGCGGAAGGCGTGCTGACCTCGGATCGGATCACCGAGACCGACATCCTCGACGGCCGCTGGGACAACGCCGAGGTCGAGGTCTGGCGGGTTAACTGGGCCGACACCGGCCAGCGCGTGCTGATGCGCCGCGGGGCCATCGGCCAGATTCGGCGCGGGCGGCTGGCCTTCGTCGCCGAGGTGCGCTCGCTCGCCCATGTGCTCGGCCAGACGGTCGGGCGGACCTTCCAGGCGACCTGCGACGCCGCGCTCGGCGACGCGCGCTGTGGCGTCGATCTCGAGGATCCGGCCTACAAGGGCACGGGCGCCGTCATCGATCTCTTGCGCGACCGGGCCTTCACTGCCTCAGGCCTTGGCGGTTTCGCCTCCGGCTGGTTCACCTTCGGTACGCTGGACTGGACGAGCGGCGCGAACGCAGGCCGGCGTGCCGAGGTGCTGGGCCATGATGTGACCGACGGCATCGCGATCCTGACCCTGCTCGAGGCGCCGGTGCGCGCGATCGCCGAGGGTGACGGCTTCACCATCCGTGCGGGTTGCGACAAGCGCATGGAGACCTGTGGCGCGAAGTTCGCCAACACCGCCAACTTCCGCGGCTTCCCGCATATCCCCGGCCAGGATGCCGTGCTGCGCTACGCCACCAAGGATGGCGGGCACGAGGGAGGCGTGCTGTGACGCAACCCCTCGCATTGGCCGACCCCGCGCGCGTCATCGCCATCGCGCGGTCCTGGCTCGGCACGCCGTATCACGACCAGGCTAGCCTTCGGGGCGTCGGTTGCGACTGCCTCGGACTGGCGCGCGGGATCTGGCGCGAGGTCGTCGGGCCCGAACCGTTCCCGATCCCGGCCTACAGCCGCGACTGGGGCGAGACCGGCCCGCGCGAGGTGCTGGCCGAGGCCGCGCGGCGCATGATGATCGAGGTGGCTCCCGCCGAGGCCGGTCCTGGCGCACTGGTGCTGTTCCGCATGAAGCCCCGCGCCATCGCCAAGCATGTCGGGATCGTGACCGGGCCCGACAGCTTCCTCCATGCCTACGAGCGGCTCGGCGTCATCGAGGAACCGCTCACGCAACCATGGCGGCGGCGCATCGCCTTCGCCTTCCTGTTCCCGCACCGCTGAGACCCCGACATGGCAACGCTCGTTCTCGGTGCCGCTGGCGCCGCCATTGGCGGCAGCATCGGCGGCGCGATCCTCGGCGTGAGCGCCGCGACCATCGGCGGCTTCATCGGCTCGAGCATCGGCTCTGTCGTCGACAGCTGGATCATCTCGTCGCTGGCGCCGACGCAGCGCATCGAGGGCGCGCGGCTCGACACGCTGCGCATCACCTCGGCCACCGAGGGCGCGGTCATCCCGCGGCTCTATGGCCGGATGCGGATGGGCGGCAACATCATCTGGGCGACCGATTTTCGCGAGGAGACGAAGACCACGACACAGGGCGGCGGCAAGGGCGGCGGGGGCGGCAAGGTCAAGACCACCGAGTATCTCTACTACGCCAGCTTCGCCGTCGCGCTCTGCGAGGGTTCGATCACCGGCATCGGCCGCATCTGGGCCGACGGCAAGCCTATGGACCTCTCCGGCGTCACCTGGCGCTGGTATCCCGGCGACGAGGCGCAGAGCCCCGATCCGTTCATTGCCGCGAAGATGGGCGCGGCCAGCACGCCCGCCTATCGCGGCACGGCCTATGTGGTCTTCGAGGAACTGGCGCTCTCGACCTACGGCAACCGCCTGCCGCAACTTTCCTTCGAGGTGTTCCGCCCACTCGCCGATCCCGACACCGCCGAGGGGCTGACCCGCGCGGTCACCATGATCCCCGCATCGGGCGAGTTCACCTACGCGACGCAGGCCATCCGCAAGACCGATGGCGGCGCAACGGTGCCCGAGAACCTGAACGCTCTGGCCGACGCCACCGACATGGTGGAGGCGCTCGACCGGCTGCAGGCGATGGCACCGGCGGTCGTAAGCGTCAGCCTCGTCGTCGCCTGGTTCGGCGACGATCTGCGGGCGGGATCCTGCAAGGTGCGGCCTGGTGTCGAGGTCTCGGCCAAGTCGACCACGCCCGCCAGCTGGTCGGTGAATGGCGTCAGCCGCGCCAATGCCTTCCTCGTCAGCCGCGACGACCAGGATCGCCCGGTCTATGGCGGCACGCCGTCCGACTTCGCCGTGGTGCAGGCGATCCAGGAGATGACGGCGCGCGGGCTGCGCGTCACCTTCTATCCGTTCATCCTGATGGACGTGCCGCCCGGGAATACCCTGCCGAACCCGTATTCCGACAACGCCGCCGAGACCGGGCAGCCTGCCTTCCCGTGGCGGGGGCGGATCACCTGTTCTCCCGCCGCCGGTTTCGCCGGGACGGTGGACAAGACCGGAACGGCCGCAAGCCAGGTCGCGGCGCTGTTCGGCGCTGCCACGCCCGCGAGCTTCAGCGTCTCAGGCGAGAGCGTCAGCTGGACAGGCACGCCCGGCGATTGGGGCCTGCGGCGCATGGTGCTGCACTACGCCCATCTCTGCGCGGCGGCGGGCGGGGTCGACGCCTTCCTGATCGGGACCGAGATGCCGGGGCTGACCACTATCCGCTCGGGCGCCAGCAGCTATCCGGCGGTGCAGGCCTATCGGGATCTGCTCTCGGATGTGCGGTCCATCCTCGGGTCCGGGACCAGGATCGGCTATGCGGCGGACTGGAGCGAGTATTTCGGGCATCAGCCGGGCGATGGCTCGGGCGACGTGTACTTTCACCTCGATCCGCTCTGGGCCGATCCGGAGATCGATTTCGTCGGGATCGACAACTACATGCCGCTCTCCGACTGGCGCGACGGCTTCGAGCACGCTGATGCCGCCGAGGGCTGGCCCGCGATCTACGACCGCGCCTATCTGCAGACGAACATCGCGGGCGGCGAAGGCTACGACTGGTTCTATGCCAGCACCGCCGATCGCACCGCGCAGGTGCGCACTCCGATCACGGACGGCGCGGCCGCCAAGCCGTGGGTCTTCCGCTACAAGGATCTGCGCGCCTGGTGGGCGAACCCGCATTACGACCGCCCGGGCGGGGTGGAGGCCGGAACGCCGACGACGTGGGCGCCGGAGTCGAAGCCGATCTGGTTCACCGAGCTCGGCTGTCCCGCCATCGACCGGGGCACGAACCAGCCCAACGTCTTCTTCGATCCGAAGTCGTCCGAGAGCTTCACGCCGCATTTCTCGCGGGGCTGGCGCGACGACGCCATTCAGCGGGCCTATCTGGAGGCAACGTACCTCTGGTGGGGCACCGCGGCGAACAACCCTGTTTCCTCGGTCTATGGCGGCCGGATGGTGCATGTGCCCGAATGCGCCGCCTGGACCTGGGACGCGCGGCCGTACCCTTTCTTTCCGGCGCTGACCGACGTCTGGACGGACGGGGCGAACTGGCGGCTGGGGCACTGGCTGACGGGGCGGCTGGGAGCGGTGTCGCTGGCAGCCCTCGTGCGGCACCTCTGTCTCCGCGCCGGGCTGCCCGAGAACCGCATCGTTGTCACCGGCCTCTGGGGCGCGGTCGAGGGCTACGCAATCACGGCGCTCGAAAGCCCGCGCGCCTCGATCACCACGCTGTCGCGGCATTTCGGGTTCGACGCCGTGGAGACCGAGGGCGTGATCCGCTTCGTCATGCGCGGCCGCGCCTCCGTCGCCACCCTCGCGCCCGACGATCTGGTCGCCGCCCGCGAGGGCGACGTGCTGGAGCTGACCCGTGGCCAGGAGACCGAACTGCCGCAGGCCCTGAAATGGCAGGTCGCCCGCGCCGACGAGGACTACGACGCCGCCCTCGTCGAGGCGCGGCGCATCACCGTGGACACGACCCGGATCGCCTCCGAGTCCTTCCCGATCGCCGTGCCGCCCGAGGAGGCCGAACGCCGCTGCCGCCGCGCCCTGATGGAGGCGTGGGTGGGGCGCGAGACGGCGGCCTTCCGTCTGCCGCCCTCGCGGCTCTCGCTCGATCCGGCCGACGCAATTCGGTTGGAGCATGACGGGCGGCTGGTCGACCTGCGGCTCGTCTCCATCGCCGACGCGGAGGCGCGCGGTATGGAGGCGGTCCGTCAGGACCGGGCAACCTACGATCTGCCACCCGGCGATCCCCGCGCGGCGTCGCTGACGCGCGCTGTCGTGTTCGGCGCGCCGGATGCGGTGCTGATGGATTTGCCGCAGCTGACCGAGGACCAGCCCGCGCATCGGCCGTTCGTCGCCGCCCACGCGGTTCCCTGGCCGGGCGAGATGGCGGTGTTCCGCAGCCCATCGACGGATGGCTTCGAGCTGCTGACGACCTTCGGCAGCCGCGCCCGGATCGGGGCTCTGATCTCGGATTTCTATGCGGGCCCCACCTCGCGCTTCGACCTCGGTAATGCGCTGGTGGTCGATCTGCTGACCGGCACGTTGGAAAGCGTCACCGACCTGACCCTGTTCGGCGGCGCCAATGCGCTCGCCATCGAGAGCGCGCCGGGCATCTGGGAGATCGTGCAGGCGGGCGCGGCCGACTTGCTGGCGCCGGGCACGTATCGGCTGACACGTCTCCTGCGCGGCCAGCGCGGCACCGAAAGCGCCATGGGCAACCCGGCGCCTGCTGGCGCGCGGGTCGTGGTCCTGGACACCGCGCTGGCGTCCCTGCCGATCGCCGAGGCCGATCTCGGAATACCTTGGAACTGGCGCATCGGTCCGGCCAGCCGCCCGGTCGGCGACGAGACCTATGTGGCGCAGTCCTTCACGCCTCAGGGCGTGGGGCTGCGACCGTTCTCTGTGGGCCATGTGGAGCAGCCGTGGCGCAAGCCGCGCAGTCCCGGCGATCTGACCATCCGCTGGACGCGCCGGTCGCGCGCACTTGCGGCGGACAGCTGGGGCGGGCTCGAAGTGCCGCTGGCCGAGGAACTGGAAGCCTACGAGGTGGAGATCCTCGACGGCGCCACCGTGAAGCGGGTGCTGGGCACCGCCACCACCAGCGCGGTCTACACCGCCGCCCAGCAGAGCGCCGATTGGGGTGCGCCGCTCGGCCCCGGCGAAAGCCTCTCGATCCGCATCTTCCAGCTCTCCGCCCTCGTCGGGCGGGGCGCGCCCAAGACCGTCACGCTCCTGTTCTGAAAGCCAACCGATGTCCGACGCCACGACCCATCTCCTGCTGCCCTACATCCTGGCGGCGCAGGCCCAGAAGCATGTCACCAACAACGAGGCGCTGCGGATCCTCGACGGACTCGTCCAGCTCTCCGTCCTCGACCGGGACCTGAGCGCGCCGCCCGCCAGCCCCGTCGACGGCGACCGCTACATTATCGCCTCCGGCGCGACGGGCGATTGGACGGGCTGGGATCTGAATGTCGCGCTCTGGACGGACGGCACCTGGCTGCGCCTGCCGCCACGGACCGGGTGGCGGGCTTGGGTCGAAGACGAAGGTCTGCTGCTGGTCTATGACGGCGCAGGCTGGATCGGGACAACGCCGGACGCGCTGCAGAACATGGCGCTCCTGGGGCTCGGTACGACGGCGGATGCGTCGAACCCGTTCTCGGCCAAGCTGAACGCCGCGCTCTGGACGGCGAGGACCGTGGCCGAGGGCGGGACCGGCGATCTCTTCTACACCATGAACAAGGAGGCCGCGGGCGACGATCTCGGGCTGACCTTGCAGACCGGCTTCGTGACCAAGGCGCTGGTGGGGCTCTTCGGCTCCGACCGCTTCCGGCTTGCGGTCTCCGCGGACGGCAGCACCTTCTTCGACGGGCTCAGCGTGAACAACGCCAACGGCATCGTCGACCAGCCCCGGCTGCCACGGTTCAAGGCCTGGACGAACTACGACAACTACGTCGGCGTCGGTGCCTGGACGAAGATCGGCCTCAACAACACCGACACCAACGATCAGGGCGCGTTCGACGCCGCGAACAACCACTTCGTGGCGCCGGTGGACGGCACCTACGTCTTCGGCGCGACGCTGCTCTACAAGATCAACGCCAGCGCCACGGCGCGGATGAGTGGGCGGCTCGTCCTGAACGGCACCACCCAAATCCGCGGCTCCCTCGGCGAAATCTCCGCCACCCACGTCTCGCTCGCCACCGCGATCTGGCTGCAGACCATGGTGCCGCTCACCGCAGGCGATACCGTCGAGCTGCAGGGGTATTTCCGGGTTGCGGACGGGTATTTCGCCGCTGATCACACGTCCTTCTGGGGCTGCAAGATTGGCTGAGTGGCGGAGGGAGGATCCGATGACACCACCCCGATCCGAGGGCTTCGTCCGCATGCCCGACGCCGAGTTCGAGGCGATCCTGACGCGGGCGGCCGAGGAAGGCGCGAAGCGCGCGCTTGCCGATGTCGGGCTCGACGGCGACGAGGCCGCGCTCGACATCCGCGATCTGCGCTCCCTGGTGGACTGCATCCGGCTGGTGCGCCGCACCGCGATGCAGACCGCCGTCCGCATGATCACTACCGGCGTCATGCTGGCGCTGCTCGCCGGCATCGCCATCAAGCTCAAGATCTTCGGCGGCGGCCCGTAGCCGCGCCCCATCCCCATTCATCAGCCCGCAATGACCCGCCCTTCGAGGCGGGTTCTTTCGTTTCGGAGGACCCCCATGACCACGACATTCCATCGCCATTGGCGCGACGTTCCGGAGAGCACCTGGCGCTGGCCGAATTTCAGCCCAGCCGAGATCGCCTGCCGGGGCACCGGCAAGCTGCTCGTCAACGAACCCGCGCTCGACAGGCTGCAGGCGCTGCGCGACCGGCTGGGCAAGCCGCTGATCGTCCGCTCCGCCTATCGCAGCCCCGAGCACAACCGCGCCGTGGGCGGCGCGAAGCGCTCGAAGCACCTCGACGGGGCCGCCTTCGACATCGCCATGGTGAACCACGACCCGGTGGCGTTCGAGGCCGCGGCGCGGGAGGTCGGGTTCCTCGGCTTCGGCTTCTATCCGCGCTCGGGGTTTATGCATGTCGATCTTGGCCCCGAGCGTCAGTGGGGCGAGCGGTTCCCGGTCCGGGCGACAGCATTTGCAGCGGAGACGCCGCCCGCGCGCGAGGTGCTGGCTGACAGCCGCACCATGAAGGGTGGCGGCGCGGCGGGTGTCGCGACGCTCGGCGCGGCCGGGGTGGAAGTCGCCCAGCAGGTGCTGGCGGAGACGCAAAGCGCCGTCCTGCCGCTGGTCCCGTATCTTGATACGCTCCGCTGGGTGTTCATCGCCGTGGCGCTCGGCGGCATCGCGGTCACGATCTACGCGCGGCTCGACGACTGGCGCCGGGGGCGGCGGTGATCGCCGCGCTCCTCAGCGGGATTGCGGCCAGCCCGTGGATGGGGTCGGCGCTACGCTACGCAGCCATCGCACTGGCAGTGCTCCTGTTCCTGCTGGCCCTGCGCCGCTCCGGCGAGCGCACGGGCCGCCTCGCCGAACGCCTTGAAACCACGGAGAAGGCCAATGACGTCCAACGCCGGATGCTCGAGGCGGCGGCTCGCCGCCCTCGTTCTCGCGACGATCTGGCTCAGCGGTTGCGCGACGGTGAGTTCTGACGGCGGTGGGCCACGAGCATGTCCGCCGACCGTCCAGTACAGCCGGGAGTTCCAGTTGCGGGCGGCAGAGGAGATGGCCTTGCTGCAGGAAGACTCGGCGCTCGCGGAGATGCTCAGCGATTATGCCGTGCTGCGGGATCAGGTTCGCGCCTGTGCTCACCTCGGGCTGACGGCAAGGCGGTCGTGATGGCCGCGCAGGACAATTGACAGCAAGCCCGCCATCCGCGATTTTTGGCGCATGGGGATCCGCGATCTCCCCACGAGGCGACAGCCGAAGCTCGCGTTCCACCTCAACCTTGAACTCAAGGAGGAACGCGCATGCCTGCGCCAGATTCCATCACCGCCGACAAGCTTGCGAAGCTGATCGGCACCCCTCGCTGCCCCATCATTCTCGATGTCCGCGCCGAGGCGGCCCGCGCCTCCGAGCCGCGGCTAGTCCCTGCCGCCCGACCGCTCGCCGAGGCCGAGATCGCACATCATGCGCTGGAGCGCCTTGCGGCAACCATGACCGGTCCCGTGGTCGCCGTCTGCGCCGAAGGGCACAGGCGCAGTCAGGGCGTGGCCGCTGTCCTGCGCAGCGCAGGCATTTCGGCGGAATACCTGGAAGGAGGTCAGGCGGCCTGGCTCGCTGCGGGTCTTCAACTGATCGATGCCCGCAAGATCACCGCGCGCGACGCCGAAGGCCGGTCGGTCTGGGTGACGCGTTCACGCCCCAAGATCGACCGGATCGCCTGTCCCTGGCTGATCCGGCGCTTCGTCGACCCTCGCGCAATATTCCTCTACGTCGCGCCCGCGGAAGTGCTCGGCACGGCGGAGCTCTTCGGTGCGATGCCCTACGACATCGAGGACGTATTCTGGAGCCACAGGGGTGAGCGCTGCTCCTTCGACACAATGATCGAGGAGTTCGGCCTTTCGACGCCCGCGCTCGATCGGCTGGCCGCCATCGTGCGCGGCGCCGATACGGGGCGCCCGGAACTCGCGCCCGAAGCGGCCGGGCTGCTCGCCGCCTCCCTCGGTCTCTCCCGCATGTACTCGGACGACCTCGAGCAGCTCGAGGCCGGCATGGCGCTCTATGACGCGATCTACCGCTGGGCGCGCGACGCCACGGACGAGACCCACAACTGGCCGACGAACCGTCCCGCAGGTGCGCAATGACCGACGCACCGCTGCCGAATACGCAGACCCGGATCGAGCCGCAGCCCTTTCCGACGCTGGCCGAGGCGACGCGGGTCTGGGCGCGCGTGGCGCTTCTGTCCTTTGGCGGCCCGGCCGGGCAGATCGCGGTGATGCACCGCATCCTCGTCGAGGAAAAGCGGTGGCTGGGCGACGGGCGGTTTCTGCATGCACTGAACTTCTGCATGCTGCTTCCCGGCCCCGAGGCGCAGCAACTTGCCACCTATATCGGCTGGCTCCTGCACCGCACCTGGGGCGGCGTGATCGCGGGCGTGCTCTTCGTGCTGCCGGGCGTCATAGCGATCATGGCGCTGAGCTGGGTCTACGTGCTGTTCGGCGAGGTCGGGGTCGTCTCGGCGCTCTTCTTCGGACTGAAGGCCGCGGTCCTTGCCATCGTCCTTCAGGCGGTCGTCCGCGTCGGCCGGCGGGCGCTCAAGAACGACGCCATGCGCGTGATCGCGGTGCTGTCCTTCATCGCGATCTTCGCCTTCGAAGCGCCGTTCCCGCTCATTGTGCTTGCGGCGGCTCTGATCGGGTTTCTCGGCGCGCGCGCCGGTCTCGCGGCGTTCGCGCCTGGCGGCGGTCACGGGACGGTCGGCGCCGCTCATGTTGAGGATGCGCAGACGCTGCTCGGAGAGGAGCTGGCGGGAATGCCGAGGGAGGCGCGGCGCGGCGCGCTCGTCGCGGGGTTGGCGGCGCTGGCGCTCTGGCTTCTGCCGGTCGCGCTCCTGCTCCTCGCCCTCGGGCCGGGCAACGTCTTCGCCGATATCGCTCTCTTCTTCTCGAAGATGGCGGTGGTCACCTTCGGCGGCGCCTATGCGGTTCTGGCCTACGTGGCGCAGGAGGCGGTCGGAACCTATGGCTGGCTCGAGCCCGGCGAGATGCTCGACGGGCTCGGCATGGCCGAGACCACGCCCGGGCCGCTCATCATGGTGCTGCAGTTCGTGGGCTTCCTCGGCGCCTTCCGCGACGCCGGCTGGGAAAGCGCGCTCATGGCCGGCACCCTTGGCGGGCTGCTCGCTACCTGGGTGACCTTCGCACCGTGCTTCGCGTGGATCTTCCTCGGCGCGCCGTTCATGGAGGGGCTGCGGTCGAACCGGGCGCTCTCGGCGGCTCTGACGGCCGTGACGGCGGCCGTGGTCGGGGTCATCATGAACCTCGCGATCTGGTTCGCAATCCATGTCGTGTGGCGGGAGGTGCTCCGGATCGAGGCCGGTCCGCTGTCGATCGAGTTGCCCAGGCTCGCATCGATCGACTGGGCCGCCGCTGCGCTGTCCGCGCTGGCCTTGGTCGCGGTGTTCCGGCTGAAGCTTGGGATGGCGGTCGTCCTCGGGGGCGCTGCCCTGCTTGGTGTCGCGCTGCACCTCGCGGGGGCCGCTTGACGGCAGTGGCGGCGCGCCAGAGACGCGCCGCCCGACCTTGCTCAAGGCTCAGCTCGCGTCCCTGAACTCGGCGTATTCGCCACGGACCTGCACGGTCACGGTCACCGGAGAACTGTCGCGGTTGCGCCAGAACCAGCCGTGTTCTCCGTCGAAATTCGCGACGATCTCGCCTTCGTTCCCGGTGGACCCGCGCCCGCGATCATAGGTGACCGACTGGCCCGAGCCGTGCCCGTGCAGGTCGAAGTTCACGCGACCGCCGTCGACCATCATGCGGTACTCGGCGGTCTGACCTTCGGTCATGACCAGCTTCCATTCCGCCGACTCTCCAGGCGCCAGCGTGAACGTGACCTCGTCGCGCCAGGTTTCGGCTTCCTGCGCATGGGCGGCGCCGACGAAGAGGCCGAGGAAATCGCCCAAGAGGCTGGACTGCTCGTCGGCTGCGGCGTCGAGCATCCGGTCCGCTTCGGCCTCCTCGGCGAGCTGGGTCTTGATCTCGCCCATCTCCGCCAACCCGATCGCGCGGCCGACGCCGGTCGGGTCGATGCCGTATTCCGCGGGCAGGACAATTGTCACGAGGATGACTACCGCCGACACCGCGGCGATGATCGTGGACTTCAGCAGCTGCGCGGAGCTCGGCAGCTCTTCGAGGCTGGGTTTCTCTGCGTTGAACATGTGTCTCTCCAATAGCTTACGCGGCCACGAAGTAGCCGGTGATCTGGTAGCCCATGAGGATGAAGCCCATGGACATCATGACGACGTTGACGGTGTAGGCCTGGCGGAAGAAGTTCGGGGACTTCCGCCAGTAGCCCATGACGATGAGGATCACAGCGAGCGCCAGAAGCTGCCCGATCTCGACACCCACGTTGAATGCCAGGAGGTTGGCCAGAAGCCCCTCCGAGGCGATCTCGTAGTCGAGGATCTTGGTGGCGAGGCCCGTGCCGTGGAAGAAGCCGAAGATCAGCGTCGCGGCCTTGGTGTTCGGCTGGAACCCGAACCAGCGCTGGTATGCCCCCAGATTGTCGAGCGCCTTGTAGACGACCGACAGGCCGATGATGGCGTCGATGATGTAGGCGTTGATGCCCCAGCCGAACCAGACGCCGAGCAGCATCGTGGTCGAATGGCCGAGGGCGAAGAGGCTCACGTAGATGCCGACGTCCTTCATCCGGTAGAGGAAGAAAACGACGCCGAGCAGGAACAGGATGTGATCGTATCCGGTCACCATGTGCTTGGCGCCGAGGTACATGAAGGGGATGATGTGCACCCCCCAGATTTCCTGGATGTAGCCCGCGTCGCCTTCGGTGACGTTGTGGGCCAGCGCCTGCGCCACGCTCGAGGCGTAGAGCGCCAGCACTGTAAGGGTCAGGGCGACCGCGCGTCGCGATGCGAGCGCATGCAGCCCCCTTGAGCTTGAACTCATGAATAGGTCTCCGTTCGTGCGGTTGAGGGATCGGTGATGCCGCGCGGCGGCGCGGCGCCGATCAGGCACGCGGAGGTCGTTCGATCCTGAAGGCGTGGTGACCGCCGCCGGGCGAGGCCTTCAGCATCCACGCATCGCGGTAGGATGCGATCAGATGTGATCTCTCGCCTGGTTCGGGCAGCGCCTGGCTGTGATCGTGATCAGCTGTGTCGTGGCTGTGGCCGTGCATCGCCCAGTAGAGGTCTTCCTCGAACCCGTGCGAATGCCCGTGATCCGCGATCATCTCCAGGTGGTCCTGGATTGTCTCGAAGACGGTCGGCGCATGGGTTGCGGCGGGCATGACCGACCAGACCACGAGCGACAGGCAGAGAAGCGCCGCAAACGCCCGTCTTCCGTATGTCGCCAGAAGTCTCATCAGTCTTGCCTGTCTGCCCGCTCGATTGCGTGACCCCTTGAAAGGTCATCTTGTTCTATCCCCCCAGGGAGGATAGCGTCTTTCTATGACAAAGCCCCATGTCCACGCAACCCATCCCGCCTTGATCGCCCGGCTGAAACGCGCCGACGGCCATCTGCGCGCGGTGATCGTCATGATCGAGGACGGCAAACCCTGCCTCGACGTCGCGCAGCAGCTGCATGCGGTCGAGAAGGCCGTCGCCAACGCCAAGCGGGCGCTGATCCACGATCACATGGACCATTGCCTGGACGAAGATCATTCCCCCGCGGATCGCGACGAGCTGAAGGCCATCGCCCGCTACCTCTGAGACCATTGATGCTGGAGATCCTCTCTGACCGCACCTACCGCCACCTGTTCCTCGCACAGGTCGTGGCGCTTCTTGGCACGGGCCTCGCGACCGTGGCGCTTGGCCTGCTGGCATACGATCTCGCGGGCGACGGCGCCGCGATGGTGCTGGGCACGGTCTTCACCATCAAGATGGTGGCCTATGTCGGCATCGCGCCCATCGCCGGCGCCTTCGCCGACCGGTTGCCGCGTCGCGCGTTGCTGGTCGGGCTCGACGTGGTGCGCGCGGGCGCGGCACTCTGCCTGCCGTTCGTGACCGAGGTCTGGCAGGTCTACGTCCTGATCTTCCTGCTGCAATCGGCCTCGGCCGCCTTCACACCGACCTTCCAGGCGACGATCCCCGACGTGCTGCCCGAGGAGGCGCGCTACACCCGTGCGCTGTCGCTCTCGCGGCTGGCGTACGATCTGGAGAACATCGTCAGCCCGACGCTCGCGGCGCTCCTGCTCGCGATCATGAGCTACAACTCCCTCTTCCTCGGCACCGTCGTGGGGTTTGCCGCCTCGGCGCTGCTGGTGGTGTCGGTCATCCTGCCGAGCCCGAAGCCGTCCGAGCCGCGTGGCGTCTACGACCGGACGACACGCGGCATCCGCATCTATCTTGCGACGCCGCGCCTGCGCGGGCTGCTGGCGCTGAACCTCGCCGCCGCGGCAGCTGGCGCCATGGTCCTGGTCAACTCCGTGGTGCTGGTGCGCGGCACGCTGGGCCTCGACGAAAGCGCGCTCGCCTGGACCATGTTCGCTTTCGGCGCCGGCTCGATGCTGGCGGCGTTCGCGCTGCCGCGTCTGCTCGACCGTGTGCCCGACAGGCCCGTGATGGTCGGCGGCGCCGCGCTCATGGTGCTGACGCTGCTGGCGCTGGCAGGGGAGGTCGTCGCACTCGGGCTCGACTGGCCGTTCCTTCTCGGCGCCTGGCTTCTGGTAGGCTTGGGCTATTCGGCGGTGCTCACCCCCTCCGGCCGTCTCCTGCGCCGCTCGGCCCATGCCGAGGACCGCCCCGCGCTCTTCGCCGCCCAGTTCGCCCTCAGCCACGCCTGCTGGCTTGTCACCTATCCGCTCTCGGGTTGGCTGATGACACAGTTCGGGCCGGTCGTGGCCCTCGGGTGCCTTGCCTTGCTCGCGGGTGCCGGTGCGCTCACCGCGCTGCGCCTCTGGCCGCAGGAGGATCCCGAGATCCTCGAGCATACCCACGAAAACCTGCCGCTCGATCATCCTCACCTCAAGGGTGAGCGCCGCCACGCGCACCCGTTCGTCGTGGACGACCAGCATCCACGCTGGGCGTCGCAGCTTTAGAGGTGCATAGATCGTCCGGAAAGCTTCTGTGAGCAACAAGCGGAAGATCCATATTCTGACTGCAAAAGGAAAGAACAAGGGCGTGAAGTGGCCCGGCTCTAGCACTTGCAGCGATGGCCGCACCCTTGCTTCTTGATCGTTTTAGTCATCTAGTTTGGGTGCAGAGGAGAAAGCGCGCCATGCCCCGCACCACCATGACTATTCGCGTTAGCGGCGCGCTCAGCGATTTCGTTGCGGCCAATGTCGGCGAGTACGGTGCCTACGAAAACGTGAGCGAGTATATCCGCGACCTGATCCGCCGCGATATGGAACGCGTCGAGCGCGCCGCGTCCGATCGCCTGAAAGCCGAACTGAACCGAGCCTTTTCCGCGCCCGAGGGCAGCTACGTGTCGCTTACCGCCGCCGAGGTAATTGCCCGGAACCAAGGCTGAGCCCGTCTCAGCCGCATTGACCGCATCAGCTCTCGGGAAGCCGGGACCGTACCAACGCAAGCGCCAGGAAAGTGCAGAGTTCTGCACGACGCTCGGCTGGTGTGATTAGAGCGGTAGGGAGTGGATTTGGGCGTTTCATGATAGGTGACTCGCCATGCCAGCCTGAACGCTTCAATAATCGAGGGCTGATCCGCCATGGATTTACCAATTCGATTTGGTCTGTGTACTGGTCCGGCATCTTCGATCCCTCCTGGGCAACTCGTTTCGTTGTTATGAAACGAAGGCGCGGGCACGAGACATAGGCAAGTCGAAGGTGGGTTTGCGCAGCCGAAGCACACAAAAAAGGCTTAAGGTAGAGAAGGTTGGATATCAGGCCCGTCCCCTCCGCCACTATCACCCTTTCGAACCCGTTCTAGTCGGCCGCCAAGAGCGGAGTTTCTCCTGTTTTCAAAGGGGTTTGCCGGGTGGGTGCGAACCGCTGAGACCCGGGTGCGCAGCGTTTCCCGTCTCTGTATGGCCTCTCGTCTCTGGTCGGGCGAACCGCGCCGATTCCGGTTCGGTCGAAATTTTCCTCGCCTTTCCAATGGCCTGACTCGCAGGCCCGCCAAAACTGCGCGCCCTGTTTCCTTCGCTATCGAGCGAAACAGAGACCGAACATGCAGGAGGCGTAGCACCAAGAAGCGGAGTGATCGTCCTGCGTGGAAGCAGGAAGCCGTTGTGCGTCGCACTGATCCCGCCCAGAATAAGCCAAATTCATCATGCAGTTACGATCAGAGTCCTTTGGGAGGGCGCGTACAGTGTCTGAACATCCTACCTCCAAATCTCCAATCGAAGCTGGAGCGCCGGACCGCAGTGAGTGGCCGACAGGGTCGCAGAACGCGCTGTCTCAGCGTTTAGTCGAACCTCCTCTGGAGGAGTTCTCAAACCTGCGCCAAGAGCTGACGCAAGGTGAAAGGATGGTGTTCGATTTCTTTCATCGGAATCTTAGCCCGAAATGGGAAATCTACGTTCAACCTCACCTTAACGGCTTGCGTCCTGACTTCGTGCTGTTGAACCCAGATATCGGCATTGCGGTCTTTGAGGTGAAAGACTGGAATCTCGATGCCATGGACTACTTTCCCAAACGTATGTCTCAGAACCGTACTGACCTCTGGGGGTCACGTCCGTCAAGGTGGTGTAATTTCCCGGATGGCCTGAGGGCATGATCAGGCGGCTTTCGTTGTTATGCTGAG
>NZ_JAIMID010000050.1 GCF_019966535.1 Mesobacterium pallidum
AGACCATGAGCATTAAGTCTGACATCGAGATTGCGCGTGAGGCGGTGAAGCGTCCGATCCAGGAGATCGGGGCGAAGCTGGGGATCGGGGCGGAGCATCTGCTGCCCTATGGGCATGACAAGGCGAAGGTGAGCCAGGAGTTCATCGCTTCCGTCCAGGGCAACAAGAGCGGCAAGCTGATCCTGGTGACGGCGATCAACCCGACGCCGGCGGGCGAGGGCAAGACGACGACGACCGTCGGCCTGGGCGACGGGCTCAACCGGATCGGCAGGAAGGCGGCGGTCTGCATCCGCGAGGCCTCGCTGGGTCCGTGCTTCGGGATGAAGGGCGGGGCCGCGGGGGGCGGCTATGCCCAGGTCGTGCCGATGGAAGAGATGAACCTGCATTTCACCGGCGATTTCCACGCGATCACCTCGGCGCACAACCTGCTGAGCGCGATGATCGACAACCACATCTACTGGGGCAACGAGCTGAAGATCGACGAGCGCCGCGTGGTCTGGCGCCGGGTCATGGACATGAACGACCGGGCGCTGCGCGACATCGTGACCTCGCTTGGGGGCGTCGCCAACGGCTTTCCGCGCCAGACCGGGTTCGACATCACCGTGGCGTCCGAGGTCATGGCCATCCTGTGCCTCGCCACGGATCTTGCCGACCTGCAGAAGCGCCTGGGCGACATCATCGTGGCCTATACGCGCGACAAGCAGGCGATCACCTGCCGCGACATCAAGGCCGATGGCGCGATGACGGTGCTCTTGAAGGACGCGATGCAGCCGAACCTGGTGCAGACGCTCGAGAACAACCCGGCCTTCGTCCATGGCGGGCCCTTCGCCAACATCGCCCATGGCTGCAACTCGGTCATGGCGACGACGACGGCGCTGAAGATCGCCGATTACGTGGTGACCGAGGCGGGCTTTGGCGCCGATCTCGGCGCCGAGAAGTTCATGAACATCAAGTGCCGCAAGGCCGGCCTCGCGCCCTCGGTCGTCGTGGTCGTGGCCACGGTGCGGGCGATGAAGATGAACGGCGGCGTGGCCAAGGCGGACCTCGGGGCCGAGAACGTGGCGGCGGTCAGGAAGGGCTGCCCGAACCTCGGCCGGCACATCGAGAACGTGAAGAGCTTCGGCGTGCCGGTTGTGGTGGCGATCAACCACTTCGTCACCGACACGGAGGCCGAGGTGCAGGCGGTCAAGGACTACGTGGCAGCCCAGGGGTCGGAGGCGATCCTGTGCCAGCACTGGGCCAAGGGGTCCGAAGGCACCGAGGAACTGGCGACGCGCGTGGCCGAGATCGCGGACAAGGACAGCGCCAATTTCTCGCCGCTCTATGCCGACGAGATGAGCCTTTTCGAGAAGATCGAGACCGTGGCCAAGCGCATCTACCGCGCCGACGAGGTGCTGGCCGACAAGAAGATCCGCACCCAGCTGCGCGACTGGGAAGAGGCGGGCTTCGGCCACCTGCCGGTCTGCATGGCCAAGACGCAGTATTCGTTCTCGACCGATCCGAACCTGCGCGGCGCGCCCACGGGGCATTCGGTGCCGGTGCGCGAGGTGCGGCTGTCGGCGGGGGCCGGGTTCGTCGTGGTGATCTGCGGCGAGATCATGACCATGCCGGGCCTGCCGCGCAAACCGGCGTCCGAGACGATCGGGCTCAATGACATGGGCCAGATCGAGGGGCTGTTCTGAGGTCTTGGGACGGTGTTCGGACGCGCGCTCCCGTTGGGAGCGACGCCCCGCCCACCGTCCCTTGTGCCTCCGGCGGGAGTTTATTGGCAAGATGAAGGGGGCGGTCGGCGCCCCTTTCGCAGGTTGGACTGCAAGTTGACTTTACGGGGCCCGAGGGCCGGCTAGGAGAGACGGGATGAGCGCGAGCGTGATCGACGGCAAGGCCTTTGCGGCCGAGGTGCGGGGCAAGGTGGCGGCGCATGTGGCGCGGCTGAAGGAGCAGGGGATCACCCCCGGGCTCGCGGTGGTGCTGGTGGGCGAGGACCCGGCGAGCCAGGTCTACGTGCGCGCGAAGGGCAAGCAGACCGTCGAGGTCGGCATGGCGAGCTTCGAGCACAAGCTCGATGCCGGCACGTCCGAGGCCGACCTGCTGGCGCTGATCGCGCGGCTGAACGCCGACCCGGCGGTGCACGGGATCCTGGTGCAGCTGCCGCTGCCCGGGCACCTGGACGAGGACCTGGTGATCAACGCGATCGACCCGGCCAAGGACGTGGACGGGTTCCATATCTCGAACGTCGGGCTGCTGGCCACGGGGCAGAAGGCGATGGTGCCCTGCACGCCGCTGGGCTGCCTGATGATGCTGCGCGATCATCACGGGAGCCTCTCGGGGCTGAACGCGGTGGTGATCGGCAGGTCGAACATCGTCGGCAAGCCGATGGCGCAGCTGCTCTTGCGCGACAGCTGCACGGTGACGGTGGCGCATTCGCGCACGAAGGACATCGAGGCGGTGGTGCGCCAGGCCGACATCGTCGTCGCCGCCGTGGGCCGGCCGCAGATGGTCACCGGCGATTGGGTCAAGCCCGGCGCGACGGTGATCGACGTGGGCATCAACCGCATCGACGCGCCGGAGAAGGGCGAAGGGAAGACGCGCCTCGTCGGCGATTGCGACTACGACAGCTGCGCCGAAGTCGCCGGCGCCATCACCCCCGTGCCCGGCGGCGTCGGGCCCATGACCATCGCCTGCCTGCTCGCCAATACGCTCACCGCCTGCTGCAGGGCAAACGGGGTCGAAGAGCCCGAAGGATTGACGGCGTGAGGGG
>NZ_JAIMID010000051.1 GCF_019966535.1 Mesobacterium pallidum
CTTCCTCTCGCGGGCCAGAAGGGCCGCTTGATCCTTCTTCGATAGTCCCTGCATGGCTCTGTTCATGGTGCCTCCGGGGTTAGCTGGACTCGAAAAGGTGGGGGTGGATCTGGCGTGCCGATCGCTCTAACCACGGCGCACGATGCGTCAGGCAGATGCGACCTAGCTGCCACCGAACAAAGTTCGCGCCACGGAATTTTGCCCAATATGGCTTGAGGTAATAGCCGCCAATCTCGACGCGGATCAGGCTCGCTTTCGGCAGTTTCTTCCTGACGCTTCTCGGTATCATCTTCACCTCGGCCCTTACTGGACCGCGCGTAGCGTGGTCATGTTGAAGTCTGCGACGGCAAAGTCGCGCTCGGCGTTTTTGTCCAGATCGACCGCCTTGAGCATCAACCCCGGCGTCGGGTGCCACTCGGTCGAGCCATGCCAGAATGCGACCGCGCGCAAGCGGCGCGTCGCCACTTCGCCGCGCCAGTTCCGATATTCACACTCGAACTCGACCGGCCCTTTCAGCGCGATCATGAAGTTGGTCAGGGAGATTTCCTCGCCCGCGGTCAGGGGTTCTACTTCGGTCATGTCTTCACCTCGGTGGTTGTGGGATTCAAGAAAATTCGTCGGTCGCCCAGGCGCGCCAGTCGAAGTCGCACCCGCAAGACCACTTGGTAAACCAGCCGCCTTTGCCGTCTGGCAGGTCGCCCATGTCATGGGGTGTCTCATGGCAGTTGGGGCACTCCGGCATCGAAACCGTCACCACTGTGCCGGGCGGGAATGTTCGCGCTGATAGCATCAAGGTGCCGTCGCGCCCGACTGGCCCGTCTCCGTCCATGTCACCCTCTGCGGACCCCACCCAGCGCGGCTCATGCTGGTCGCAGTTGGGGCCGGCGTAAACGTCTGGGGCGTGACGTGCGCGCATGGTCTCTCGAATGCGCAGATCCATCAGATCAGCTCCTTTTCCAGCGCAAGCCATTCCGGCAGCGTGACTGTGATCGCGCCCGACGTGCCTGAGATATGACTGTCGGACACCTCGATCTTGGAGAGCGGCAGCCAAACCGCCATGTCGCGGCTCGTTTCGTCCGTCCAGAACAGGATCGCCTTTTCGGTGGCGTGATATTGCCACCCTTCGATGTCGATGATGTCAGATTTCACGATGCCTCCAACGCGGCGCGCAGCCGATTTTCAATGTACGCCGCTTCCGTGCGGCCATCGGCCATTCCGACCGCCGCGACCGTCTTGGCCAGTTGGGCGGTGAACCCGGGGCGCTGATCGACAATTCTGATCCTGATGATGTTTTCTGGCATGTCTTCACCTTGGCGTTTCAGGATTTCTGGTTGCAGCGCGGACAGGGCAGCCCGCGCTTGTTCTCTGAGACTGTCCATTCATCGGCGATCCAGCCGGTGTCATGCCCGCAGTGGGGGCAGGCAAAGCGAATGCCGGGGCTGCCGCCAGGTAGGTGTCCAGCGTCGGCAACTCGCATCCGTTTGACCGGTTCAGATCGTGGCAAGTCGTCTTTGGCAAAGAGCATGCCGGCCTCCGGGCGGTTACTGGATGGAAGTCGGATGGCCTGGCGCGGGGCGTCCCGGCCAGACCTGATGGAATGTTTCTGGATCTGCTGAGTAGACGATTCCGCGGTCTTCGTGATCCATGTCGATGACGTTGATCAGGCAATCCTCTTCGCCGCGAATATCGTGATCCCAGAGGATTTCGCCCGCACGTTGACAGGCGAGGTGGGTCTTCCATGTCCACGCCTCTCCGCCATCAACGCACCGCGCCCGGCGATAAACGGTGCCGACTTCTATCTCGCGCATGCAGCTGTCGCAGCGATGAGACTTTCTGGCGATGTGCTGGGCGGTGCTGATGACTGTCACCATGTCATCACCTCTCCGGTTGTGGGATTCAAATGTCTGGGCACTCGCAGGCGAGATACCCGCCTTGCCCGCGTTCTTCGCTGCCGCACACTGGGCAAGGATCTTCGCCTTCACCCAGCGTATTCGGTCCAGCGGCTCCGCATCCTGTCGGATCATGGCAAAGGCCGTCATGCTGGCAGTCCTCCCATGCGTTGCAACGACTTGGCGGGAACTCATTCTCGTCAGAATCCCATTGGATGCCTGGAGCGTCACCTTCGGCTGCCCTGAGAATTGCTCCCTCGACAAGCCCCTCAACCCACGGGCGCTCCGCCATATCCTCACCGCTGATTTCGCGGGCGACATGGGGCGCAAACAGCGCCGGGGCCGTCACGACAAAACCGCGCGGTTCGGGCTGATAGACCAATGCTGCGACCGGGATGCGGATCACGATTTCTTCGCCTTCTACCTGCGCAATTGCCATATCTTCACCTCGGCGGTCACTGGATTTCGGGTCCGGCCGCTTCCAGCCGGTCATAGAAGATCGAGAGATCCCGGCGGTATGCCGTGTCTGTGAGCGCCTGCTCCAGTTCATCTTCGACCCACTGCTTTAGCTCTGGGATCAGCCCGTTCGGGATTCTGACGTTCTTCTCCATGGTGCCTCCGGGGCGGTTTCAGGATGGCGCCCGCAGGGCGGTCTTTGCGGGCGGGATGGTGTCTAGGTGCAGGCCGAACGGCAGCCG
>NZ_JAIMID010000052.1 GCF_019966535.1 Mesobacterium pallidum
GGTAAACGGTGTCGCCACCCCACATTGCCGACGGGATCAGCCATTGCGAGTTGATACGCATCCAAAGAAAAGGAGTGCGTTTCGCAATGTTCGCAAAGAGTTCGTTCCTCACGGCGCTTGGTGTTGAAGTCTTCGCCTCGGGGCAGAGGCGCTGGCCGGATCATGTGAAGGCGCAGGCGGTGGCCGAGACCCTGGAGCCTGGGGCGACGGTGTCAGGTGTCGCCGCGCGCTACGAGATCATGCCGAGCCAGCTGACGGCGTGGCGGCGGCTGGCCAAGGATGGCAAGCTCGTGCTGCCTGCGGTCGAGATCGATGAGCCGGTTTTCGCACCTCTGGTCGTCCGGGATGAGACCACGACGGCCCCCGAGCCCGAGCGGCACCGCGCCGAGGCGCCAGTTAGGGTTGTCCGGGGTTCGGTCATCATCGAGCTCGCACAGGATGCGCCCGCGGCCCGGATTGCCGAGATAGTCCACGCGCTGGAGGCGCATCCATGTTGATGCCCTCGCAGGGCGTGCGGATCCTGGTGGCGACACAGCCGGTGGACTTCCGGAAAGGCCATGACGGTCTCGCAGCGCTGGTCCAGTCGACGCTGGCCGAGGACCCATTTACCGGCACCGTCTTCGTCTTCCGCTCGAAGCGGGCCGACCGGTTGAAGATCCTGTTCTGGGACGGCAGTGGGCTCGTGATGGCCTACAAGCGGCTGGAAGAAAGCACCTTCACCTGGCCGGCGATCCGCGACGGGGCCATGACCCTGAACCGCGCGCAATTCGAGGCCCTGTTTGCCGGCCTGGACTGGCGCCGGGTGCGGTCACTGGAGGTGCGTCGGCCGGCTGTGGCAGAGTGACTCGCCCCGACGAATGACGGGGCATCGGCGCATTTGGCGCGGTATGATCTGCGCATGTCCAGCGCCCCACCCATCGATCTGTCCGCGATCCCCGAAAGCCAGCGCGCCGCCGTGCTGGCGGTGCTGCAGGAGCGTGACGCGCTGAAGGACGCGAACCGGCGGCTCGAGCATCTCGTGGCCGAGCTGAACCATGTCGTGCATGGCAAGCGGTCCGAGAAGCTGAGCGATGATGACCGACAGCTGGCCTTCGAGGACCTGGAAACCGCCGTCGCCGAGGTCGAGACCCGCAAGGAGCAGGTTGCGCCGTCGACGGCCACGCCGCGCCCGGCACGGCGTCGCAACCTGGGCCATCTGCCTGCCGAGTTGCCGCGCATCGAGCGTGTCCTGGAACCCGCAAGCCTCGATTGTCCATGTGGCTGCGGCCGGATGCACCGGATCGGCGAGGACCGCACCGAGCGCCTCGACATCATCCCGGCGCAACTCCGGGTCCTGGTCGACACCCGGCCGAAGTATGCCTGCCTTGTCTGTTCGGACGGGGTCACCCAGGCGCCAGCAGCACCTTGGCTGATCGAAGGTGGGCTACCGACCGAGGGCGCCATCGCGCATGTCCTGATGTCCAAGTTCGCGGACCACCTGCCGTTCTACCGCCAAAGCCAGATCCTGGCGCGCTCCGGCATCCAGATCGACCGCAGCACCCTGGCGGACTGGGCCGGCACAGCAGCCTTCCATCTCGGCCCCGTGGTCGACAGGCTGACCGAGCATCTCAAGTCGTCCGGCAAGCTGTTCATGGACGAGACCACCGCCCCGGTCCTCGACCCAGGCCGTGGCCGAACCAAGACCGGCTACCTCTGGGCGCTTGCCCGGGATGACCGCGGATGGGGCGGAGAGGACCCGCCCGGCGTGGTCTTCACCTACCATCCCAGCCGCGCAGGGGCGCATGCAGAGCAGATCCTGCAGGGCTTCGACGGAATCCTGCAGCTTGATGGCTATACCGGTTACGATCGGTTGACGCGCCCCTCCCGCAAGGGCGGCGCGCCGATCACGGTTGCCCACTGCTGGGCACACGCTCGCCGCAAGCTGAAGGAAGTCTTCGACCGCGACGGCTCCGAGATTGCGGCCGAGGGACTGCGCCGGATTGCCGAGTTCTATCGCATCGAAGCCGAGATCCGCGGTATGGGCCCCGGCCAGCGTCTGTCTGCCCGACAGGCCCGCAGCGCGCCCCTCGTGGCCGCGTTCGGCGATTGGCTGCAGGCGCAACGTCTTCGCGTCTCCGCAAAATCCCGGCTCGGCGAGAAGCTGACCTACATCCATCGCCACTGGCCCGGCCTGCAGACCTTCCTCCACGATGGCCGCGTCGAGATCGACTCCAACGCCGTCGAGAACCTGATCCGACCGATCGCGTTGACGAGAAAGAATGCCCTCTTCGCCGGCCACGATGAGGGCGGCCGCACATGGGCTCGCGCCGCCTCCCTGATCGCCACCGCAAAGATCAACGGCGTCGAGCCTTTCGCCTACCTGAAGGCGACCCTCGAGGCCATCGCCGCCGGTCACCCGGCCAGCAGGATCGACGAGCTCCTGCCCTGGAACTTCAACCCGGCAAGCTGATCCCGCGTGGGGCGCAGACAGCGCTTAC
>NZ_JAIMID010000053.1 GCF_019966535.1 Mesobacterium pallidum
TCGTTTGCGACGTCGCTATGCACGTGTCTTAGGGCCTCACAGCGAAATCCGGCAGGCGGTAGCAACCGGGTGGTTACGTCATTGAAAAGGTTTGGAGGCGAGTACCGGACCCGCTACCATTTTTCTAAGCCACTGGCAGGCTTTAACATTCGAGTGCGAGGTTGAGGTCTGTGTCGCACTTTGTGTCGCACCTATGCGGAATGATCCCAGCGCCTGTCAACCACGAAGTCCCGCTCGGCAGGTGGCGACGTGGCCCCTTAGAACGCCGTAGAGGCCCGTACAAGGGCAAGTCGGTATCGTCGCTATCCCGGTTGGGGGGGGGCGGTTGCTCTGGACGTGCTAAGGCGTCTGTGCGCGCTCTCTGCGCCATGGCCGATTGCCTCTCCCCGCGCCGTCGTCAGGTTCCCAAGGGGAAGGGGGGTACGGGGGGCGCTTCGTCCGCTCGGATAGATAGACACCCCCGCGCAAAAGATCGCCGAAAAATTACATTCGTCCACCGTGGTCAACTCAATTGACCTGAGCGAAGCACACCAGTTTCGTGCCGAGCTCAAGAAGCGAAGAGGGCCGACATTTGGGCAACACTATGCTCCAGGGCGCCCACGGCCCAAAGCCGACCTTCTCTCAAATGCAATCTGCTGCGGCACATCTTACCCAAACCAGCCGTTCAATCAGGCTCAAAGTGCAAAGCTCGCTCTAGTAAAGCTCTCAATCTCATGTGCGCGAGGCGAGTTGATTATGGTCGCCTCAAGTTTTCATGACTACTCTGCCGCCACGCAACTCTTCTGCTGCGGCAAGAAACATATCCCGAGTTAAGCCATGGAGATGCTCGACGTCTTCGTCAAAAAGAACATCTTTGGCTCGCTCCTTGGCACGTTCTGGGTCCATTAAATTGAAGAGCCTAATGGTTTCTGCTCCCTTCGCTGAACCGTTCTTCGGGCTTATTAGGATAGCGTTGTCAGCCACTCCGAAATCCAGATGATCAGCAGGATCGTCAAGGAAGGGATGCACAATGGTAAAAGTCGTGCGCCGATAGCTGGCCGCCACCACAGCGACCGTATCGGTCTCACCTTTGCAATCAACGTTGCAACAGTAGCATGCTAGAACCAGGTTTGTTGGCCAAAATGTCCACCTAAAATGAGGGCTCTTCGGCGCGATATGATCTCTGTGGGGGCGTTCTTCGAATAGGCGGGTGCCGCAATAAGCGCACCGCTTAGATTGCGCGGCCTTCATTGTTGTCGTTACGTTCTTCTTGAAGTTCCCGTACTTTCCATCACTGCGCTTCCAAAGGTTCTGCGCGGTCGGAACATCAGTAAGCTTCGAACGCAAAAAGCGAACATCTTTTATGTCGAAGGGCGGTGCGTTCAACTTCTTCATGCAAGCGCGTCTTTGTAATCTCTTATTGACGCAACAACTTTAGCTAACGCTTCTGCGCCTTCTAAATTTAACCGATCCGCTTTATCTAGAAACGCATCAATTAAACGGCGATCTGTTCCATTCCCTTGAATGTGCAGCAGAACGGATGCCAAATCTCTTTGAAATCCAAAACTGGAAGCAGATGGAATATCCAGAACTTGATAAAGCACGGATTCAGATCCCCAACCTTCAAACTCGGCATCAACTGTCGAACTCATTAGTCGATCCTTGTCTCGCTCAATCAGAACGACACTAGACTCTCCGAATGGCAGACTGGATATCAGATGTGGCGAATGGGTGGCGATCAATACGTGGCTTCCTGGAGCCTCTGACAGAGACTGAGTGACGAGGTCGGTATAATGTTGTTGCCATGCGGTATTGAGGCTTACTTCGGGTTCGTCGATTGCAATTAAGCAGCCTGGCTCCGCGTGTGCGATGAGTTTTGCTCCGGTGGACAGAATATTCTGCTCTCCTGAGCTCAACTGTCCGAATTCCGTCCAGCCTTGCCAAGCGTTTCCTTCAATCGCAACATTCGGCCAAGAGAGGAACCGTCCTCTAATAGCCGTCGAAATCGCTGGCTGTAGTTCTGCCAGTTCAACCAGAGCGCCGTCGTCCAACGCATCCAGTCTCAAGACAAGGCTGGAGCGGCTAGGCCCTCTACTCCCGAAACTTTCGGCCCCTTGAGTTAGGTTGAGGAGATACCGAAAAAGTTGGATAAGTTGGGGAACGGACTCGGCGGCGCTCTCAAGTAGCCGTTCATCGCTGGGTCTAGCGCTACCCCGCATGCGGGTTAATCTCTCGACGAAGGCGTTCAGGGGATCAGGATCGGACAGGAACATATCGATCTGCGATAGCGAGACACGATCAAAAGTGAGGGCAATTTCACGTGTTCCGCCAAACACTAACTCGACCCATTTTTGAAACAAGTCGCGCTTAGGGTCAGGACCTATTGATTTCCGCTTGGTGGCGTGATTCACGGCTCAAAAACGAGCGGTGAACATGTCTGATCTT
>NZ_JAIMID010000054.1 GCF_019966535.1 Mesobacterium pallidum
GGATGCTGTCGCCCGTCGAGTTCGAACGGCAGCGGAAACTGAGAGCCGAAGGCGTCTAAGAAACGCGGGGCTATTCAGAGGCCAGATACGGAGAGGTCACAGTCACGATGGAAGAGGCCTATGCCGCGCATCGTGCCGCCGTCTTTGTAATTGCTCGACTTGGAACTGTTCAAACAACGAACTCATGACAAAGCGCTAGAATGCTAGACTTCGTCAGATCGCCAAAGTCGATCGGCCAACGGGAGATCGAAGCACTATGAAGCCCCCAACACCTCCACCCCGTCGCTTATCCCCTCCAGCGCGTCCAGAACGGCCTCCTGTTCGCCCTCCATCTCGGTCGCCACGCCGCGCAAGGCCAGGACCGCCGCATCGCGCAGCGCCACAGGCAAGTCGTCGCGGAAGAGCGCCCAGACCGGGTAGGGAAAGATCGGCGCGTCGTGCACGAGGTGCAGCTGGCCCGCATCCAAATACCGTTTCACGTAGCGGGCGGGCAGGTAGGCGGCCATGCCGCGGCGGGCGATGAAATCGGCGGCCATGGCGCCAAGGCTCAGCGTCAGGCCGGGGGTCGTCAGCGCCGGCAGGTGCAGCGCATGGGCCTGCACGAATTCCGGCCCCCAGTCGACAAAGGCATAGCGGCCCGGCAGCTCGGCCAGGTCCGGGCCGGGCCAGGCGGCGACGAGGACGAGGTCTTCCTCCATCACCCGCAGCGCCTCGAGGCCGGGGCGCAGCTGCGGCGTGTACATCAGCGCCGCCTGCACCACGCCTTCGACCAGGAAACGGGTCAGGCGGTCGGGCATGCCGATCTCGGCCCGGATGGTCAGCGCGGGGCGCGCGGCGCGCAGGCGGTCGATCCAGCGGAACCCCAGCCGGGGCCAGAGCGAATATTGCGCGCCCAGCGTCAGGCTTTCGGTAAAGCCCTCGGGGATCGCGACCTGCTGGCGCGCCTCCTCCCAGAGCTTGAGCATCGACAGGGCGTAGCGTTCGAACTCGCGTCCCGCCGGGGTCATCTCGGCCCCAGCCTTGGAGCGGGTGAAGAGCGGCCGGCCCAGGCTGTCCTCGAGCCGCTGCACCCGCAGGCTGACCGCGCTTTGCGTGACGAACAGCCGGTCGGCGGCGTTCACGAAGGATCCGGTGGCGGCAACTTCGAGGAAGGTGCGGATCAGGGTGATGTCCATGGGCTATCCATAAGCAATGCTCGTCTCAAACATATTTCTTATTCGTTTTTCCTTATGGATGCCATCCCCTATCTCTTCCCTTGTCAGCAGGAGGCGCGACGCCCCTGCCCCACCGAGGCCACAAGCCTTTGGAGATGAAAGGAAAAGACATGACGAAATTCGCACTCCGGATCGGTTTCATCGCCGCCCTCATCACCGCAACGGGCGCCCTGACCGCCTGCACCTCGGACCAGGTGATCGACAACACGGTCGGCGTGGCCGCCGGCACCGGCAAGATGGTCGGCAAGGCCGCCATCGGCGCGGGCAAGCTGGCCTACAAGGGCGGCAAGGCCGTGCTGACCGACGAAGACTGAACGGGCCGCGCGCACCCTCGCGACCCGACCCGTAACGAGTGACCTTTTGTGCCTCTCCTGCCCCCGCATGTGCCCTGCCCGGCGCCGCGGGGGATTTTTCGTTTGCGGATGGCGTCCCTCGCCGTCATAGCCTTGGGTTCAGCTGCCGCTGTCGACGGGCACGCGGATATGACCGACATCCTCTTGGAGAGAGAGTTTCGTTCCGTCTGGTAGCTCCGAAAAGCGCCCGCCGCGTTCCGAGAACTCTGTGAGGCCGGACAGGCCGACCTTGCTCAGACAAGAAAATACGTCTTCGTCAAAATAGACAGTACCCATCTGACTGCCATGAACCCAAACCGGAACCTTGGCGGCAAACTGCGCCTGTGCAAGATTTCCGAGCAATTTTGCTTCGAAAGAGAAAACTGGAAGAGTGCTGTCAAAGCGGTAATCTGGCTCACCTCTGGGCTCGAAATAAAGTCTCCGTCCGCACCAGAAATGATAGTGTTCTACTTGGCTCGCCGGTCGGCCACATTCGTCCATGATGAGGCAGGGCACGAATTCATGCCCACCCTCCGGGTCGCAGGTTAACAGGACATCTCGAAAGGCCGCGCTGACCACTGTCACACTGCCGAACCTGACGATGTCTCTAGGGTCAGGACCTATTGATTTCCGCTTGGTGGCGTGATTCACGGCTCAAAAACGAGCGGTGAACATGTCTGATCTT